>CAWHRC010000005.1:0-39776 GCA_963831755.1 uncultured Acidobacteriota bacterium | reverse complement strand
TTTCCTATCTCCTCTGGGCGCTCGCGTTCTACACCTACCGCTACGCGGCGCTGCTGGAGTTCACGGCCCCGCTGCTGTTGCTCCTTCTGCTACCGGTCTTCTGTCCACGAGGAGGAGGCTGGTGGCAGCCGCCGCGACGGCGCTTGCGATCGTCGCGACGACGCGCGTCGAGTCCTGGGGACGCCGTCCCTGGCAGACGCCCTGGCTGGCGCTTCCGGTACCACCGTTTGGTCTGCAGCCGGACAGCCTGGTCCTGATGGTCGGCCAGCCGAGCGGCTTTGCCGTTCCATCGTTCCGCGAGGATGCGCGCTTCGTGAACCTCACCGCCGTGGACCGCTTCCGGGCGCCCGCGGCATGGGACCCGCTGGTTGCGCAGGCCGTCGCCACCCACCGCGGTCCGATCCTGCTGCTGTCCAACTTCGAGTTCTCCCGCGCCGACTGCGACCGGCGCGCGGCCCGGCTGGGGCTGCAGCCGACGCCCCGCTGCGAGCCCATCCGCAATGGCTCGCTGCGCTTCCGGCTATGCGAGCTCGAGCGGACGTCGTCGACCGCCCCGGCGCTGAGTCATACGAGCCTCCCAGCCGGGTCGACTCGCCAGACGCAGGAGTTGGAGGCAAACTACCGCCCGATGGGCCAGCGGGCTCGGAAGGTCGTCGTCGTCGTCCCGTTCCTGAACGAGGAGGAGAACCTCCCCGCGCTCTACGAGCGCCTCGTCCGTGCGCTGGAGGGGGAGCCGGAGTCCTTCGAGCTGCTCTTCGTGGACGACGGCAGCAGCGACGGCTCGCGCCCGCTGGGCCGCCGAGCTGCGCGGCGCGCGACCCGCGGGTCAAGCTGCTGCGGCTGTCGCGCAACTTCGGCCACCAGCTCGCGATCACCGCCGGCATGGACCACGCCGACGGCGACGCGGTCGTGATCATCGACGCCGACCTGCAGGACCCGCCGGAGGCGATCCCGCAGCTGCTCGCGAAGCTGGCGCGAGGGCCACGAGGTCGTCTACGCGGTGCGCCAGCACCGGCGGGGCGAGACGCTCGCCAAGCGCTTCCTGGCCGCCGCCTTCTACAAGACCTTCCGGCGCATGGCGAGCTTCGACGTGCCGCTCGACTCGGGCGACTTCCGGCTGGTCGACCGCAAGGTGATCGACGCGCTGAAGCAGGTGCGCGAGCTGCACCGCTTCGTGCGCGGGCTGACCTGCTGGGTCGGCTTCTCGCAGTGCGCGATCCACTACGACCGCGAGCCGCGCCACGCGGGCCGGACCAAGTACCCGGTCTGGAAGTCGACGCGCCTCGCGTGGGACGCGATCACCTCCTTCTCGAGCCTGCCGCTGCGCTGGATGACGGCGATCGGCCTCGTCGTCTCGGTCGCCGGCCTGATCCAGGCCGCGCGCGTGGTGATCGACCGTCTGCTCTACCCCGAGTCGATGGAGCGCGGCTGGGCGACGGTGGTCGCGCTGATGCTCTTCCTCGGCGGCGTCCAGCTGCTGTCGCTCGGCCTGATCGGCCAGTACGTCGGCCGCATCTACGAGGAGAGCAAGAAGCGGCCGCTGTACTTCGTGAAGGAGAAGGTGGGCCGCTTCGATCCGGCTGCAGGCGAGAGCCAGCGTTAGTCGATCGGGCCCGCGCGCGCGCCGCGCGCCAGATACCAGAAGCCCTCGATCAGCCCCTCGGTGAAGGCCACGTCCAGGAGCGGCTGCACGAGCGCCAGGCGGGCGACCTCGCGACGGCCGCAGGCGCACGGCCCGCGCGTGCCTCCGGAACAGCAAGACGCGCGCGGCGACGAGGGCCAGCGAGGGCGCTCGCCCAGGGCCAGACGCGGCCAGGCGAGAACGAGCGAGACGACGGCCAGCGCGTAGACTCCGCAGGCCGCCACCTGCGAGGCGCGCAGCAGCGCGCGCCGGCGCCGGTTCCTGCCCGCTCGCGTGCCGATCAGTCCGTCGTGGCTGCCGGGCACCGCGAACAGGATGTAGGGGTCCGTGCGGCCGAACAGCCGCTGGTGCCGCACGAGCTTCGCGACGCTGTCCTGCTCCCCGGAGACCGAGAGGTAGTAGACGAGACGCGGCGCCTGCCAGATCTCCCAGCCCGCGCGCCGCAGCTTCGCGGCCAGCACCTGGTCCTCGCCGGACACGCGCAGGTGCGTGTCGTAGCCGCCGACCGCCCGCAGCGCCTCGACCCGGAACACGTCGCAGCGTCCCTCGGCGAACCCGACGGGCACGAGCTCCTCGCTCGCAGTCGTCCGGCAGCACGTCCATCAGGTTCGCGATCACGTTCAGCTTCTCGGCGAACGGCAGCTCGCCGCGGCCGGGTACGGCCGGCTTGCCGGTGATCGCCGCCGCCCGCGGGTGACGCTCGATCAGTTCGAGCAGCGACGCGACGTAGCGCTCGCTGCCGAAGCGGCAGTCGAGGTGGCAGGTCAGGACGAACGGCGCACGGGCACGCGCGAGCGCCTCGTTGAGCGTCCCGGCGAGGCCGAGGTTGCGAGGGTTGGCGACCAGGCGCCAGTGCGGCGGGTTCCCCGCGCCGGCCAGGGCGTCGCTCGACGGCCTCGGCCGTCCCGTCGCCCGAGCCGTCGTCCATGAAGAGCGCCTCGAGCCAGTCGGCCTGGCGCTCGAACGACGGGTGTGACTGCCGCGACGAGCGCCTCGACGAGCGACGGGACGACGCCGGCCGAGCGGTAGAGCAGGAAGACGACCGTGACGCGCGGCCTGCCGCGCTCGTGTCTCGAGGGTCGTCTCCACCGCGCGAACATAGGGGAATCGGCCGCGAGGCGGCAAGCTGCTACCAGCGGCGGCGCGTCGCATCGGCGACGAGGTCCTCGAGATGAAGCGTCCATCGGCACCCACGATCGCCGCCCTCGTCTGCGCCGCGCTGGTGGCGCTGTCCTCTACCTGAGCCCGGCCCTGCCGGACGTGGCCCGCCGAGGCCTCGACTGGCCGATCTGGCTCGACCACCCCGAGGGGACCTCGCTCACCACCTACGGCAAGTGGTGGGTGCTGCCGCCGCACCACTACCTCAGCGACGGCTCGTCCGGCGACTTCCCCGTCTACATCTACTACCTCTCCGATTCGCTGATCAACCTGATCGCGGAGCTGGAGCGGGCTCGCCGGCCATCACGGTCCAGGCGGTGATCTACGGCCCGCTGCTTGGAGTCGCTCTTCCTGCTGTCGAACTACGCCGTTCTGGCAGCCGTTGCTGCGCGACCGCTGGGCCGCCCTCTGGGCAAGCCTGCTCATCTCCCTGGGCGGCAACTCGACGTTCTTCGACCGGCTCGACCCGGTCTCGGGGCTGCCCCTCGACACGGTCCTGCACGTCCCGTTTCAGGTGCTCTCGCTGGGCACGGCCCAGAGCCTCGGCTGGTTGCTGTTCCTTCCCTGCCTCTGCCTGACGCACCTCGCGTACCGGCGCTCGAGCGCGGGCCTGGCGATCGCTTCGGGAGTCCTGCTGGGCGCTCCTCTTCCACTCGCACACGCTCACGTTCGTCAACGCCGCGGCCGCACAGCTCGCCTACCTCGTCCTGGCGAACGCTGTCGAGCGGCCGCGGGATCGCCGATTCGTTGCCTGGCTGGCTCGGCCTGGGCCTCACGGCGGCCGTCTTCGTCGCCCTGGTCGCGACGCATGCCACGGCTCTCGTTCGCGCACGTCGTCGCGCTGGGCGCGGTGGCGCTCGGCGCGACGTTCCTCGTCGATCCCCACAAGCGCTTCTACCTCTGGAGCTACGCGGCCGCCGGTGTCGTGGCGCTGCCGTACCTCCTGGAGCTCGCTCGCCACACCCGCGAGCTCGCCCTCGTGCAGGACGCGTGGGCCTCGGTGCAGATGATGGCGGTCGGGCTCACGGGCTGCCTGCTCTTCTTCGCCGCGTACCTCGTGTCGGCGGTCGTGGCCCTGCTCCGATACCGCGAGCGGGACGTGCTCGTCTGGCTGTCGGCCCTTCTCGTCGCCACCGGCTTTCTGGCGCTGAACCAGTACTGGCACTGGTACAACCACCCGTATCGCTTCACGATCGATCTGATCTTCCCGCTGGCGATCCTGGCGGCGCTGGCCCTGCGCCACGGCCCGCCCATCGCGCGCGTCGGCGCTCGGCCTGTGGCTCGCGGCCGTGTGTGCCTGGGACGTGGCGGGTTTCGCCGCCGGCTCGCGGACCCACGTCAGGATCCGTTCGGCCGAGCCCGAGCGCGCGGCGTTTCTCCAGGCCGTTCGGGACGAGACACGGCCGCACGAGGGAACCGGGCTGCGCATCCTGGCGCCCGTGGAGCTCACCTACCCGCGCGGCCTCGTCCAGGCCACGATGCTGATGAACTACTCGCGCGTGCCGGCCTTCGTTCCCGGACTACCGGCACGTCCTCTGGCGCGAGCGCTACTACAACCGCATCGGCCTGTTCTGCTTCCTCTTCCCGGGCTACCCGAACGACGACTACCCCTTCGGCCGACACGCGTGCGAGGAAGACCTCGACCCCGATCCATCGCTCGTCGAGATCCGCGACCCGCGGCTGAAGACGACCATCCTGCCGGTGTATGGCATCGGCCTGGCCGGTGGCCCCGGCAAGCCGTTCTCGGCGTTCCTCGAGCGAGCGTCCGTCCAGTACGGCTGGCCCGTGCTGGCACAGAACAAGGCGAGCGCGCTCGTGCGCACGGAGACGGCGAGCCTGCCCGGTCTCGCTCGCGTCGTCTCGGCGGCCTCGAGCGCGGGCACACTCTCCATCCGGCTCGCGGTCGAGCGGTCGGGCCCGCACGTCCTGGTCCTGGGTGGCCGCCGGCTCGCCGATCGCGCACCGGTGATCAGCCTCGACGGCCGCACCCTCGACGGCTGCCGCCGCAGGGCGAACTGGGCCGTCTGCACCTCGGAGATCGGTGCAGGAGAGCACCGGCTCGAGCTGCCGTCGCACGAGTCGGGCAGCGATCCCGAGGCCGACTACCTCTACTTCGTGGCGCTCGTCCACCGTGACCAGGCAGCCGCCTACCTGTCGCTGCCTCGGCCGCCGGCCGATCAGAAATAGCGCCGGAGGATGAAGCTGAGGCAGTAGACGTGGATGCTTCCGGCGACGACCAGCAGCACTGCCGGCCGGAGGAACGGCGCGGTCCTCTGCTGCGTCGGCGCCATCCCGGTGAGCCAGCAGCCGGCGACCGTGAGGAACACCAGGTACCAGCCGATGAGGTAGCGCCCCTGGAGTGCCATCGGAAGCTCCTGCGTGACGAGGGTGTACAGCACGAGCGAGGCCACGCCACCCAGGCCCAACGCGACGAGCCACAGGAATCGCCGGACCTGAGGGGGGCGGCTCAAGGCCAGGAGCAGCCCGACGGTCGGCACGGCCGTCAGCGCCACGAGCAATGCCTGGAACAGCGGTCCCGGGATCGCGTCGAGCCAGCCGAAGCCGACCCAGAACGACGTGGAGAGGAGGAAGTTCGGGTCGCGCAGCCTGAACAGCGTGCCCATCGTCGCGAGCACGTCCAGCAACCGTTCGTTCGTCGTCAGCGGGTGCCTCGGCTCGAGCGGCAGCTGCGGATACGGGAGGAAGAGCGAGCCGAGGAGCGACAGGACGACCCACGCGGCCAACGCGAGGGCACCCCAGCGCGCCAGGACCGCCACCGGCGCCCGCAGGAAGGCCGCAGCCCGCGGCCGCTGCGGTCCCAGGGCAACTTCAAGCAGCGCCGCAAGCGCCAAGACACCCACTCCCAGCAGCGGGGCGCCCCGCCATTCCACCAGCGGGCGCAGGGCCGCGGGAACGAAGCGTGCGTAGACGCGGACCATATGCGTGAAGGCGTCGTTCAACACGAGGAAGAACGCGCCTGCGCCGAATGCGAACCCCGACCAGAAGAGAGCGGCCGCACGGAGCGCCTTCGAGGGAACGCTGGATCCCAGCACGACCCGTGTCACGAGCGCCGCTGCCACGATCGCAGCGAGCGGCCACGGCGAGCGCCCGCCGGCCAGCATCAGGCCGGTCGCGAGGCCGAGCGGCAGACCGGCCCAGTGAGCGGCGGGGCCGTCGAGGAACAGCACCGCGAGGCTCGTCGCGAGCAGCACGTAGATCGAGCACAGCACCGCGGTCTCCGAGACGTGCATCGCGAAGAAGGGCAGGGAAGGAACGAACAGGAACGGGAAGCAGAGCCACTGAGGGAAGGCTGCGGCCGCACAGCCCGCGGCCAGCGCCGTGGCCAGGCCGACGGTCGCCGCGAAGAGCAGCGCGTTGCAGAGCCGGATCGCCAGCAGGGTCCGCGGGGCGCCCCGGCCGCGCAGCACGGGTCCGAGCGCGCGCCACAGCTTCGCGAGCACGGCGCTGCGCATCTCGACCTCCGTGGGCTTGAGCTGCGAGTCGTCCGCGACGAAGGGGACGTCTACGTCGACCGTGCGGAAGCGCTCGTCGGGGTGATAGCGGATCCGCAACAGGTGCGTCTGGCCCATCCAGGCCACCGTCTCGTCGGCGAGCTGCGCGTCGCCAACGAGGTCCGCGAAGCCCAGGAGGTGGTACGGCTCGTCGGGGCCGCACAGCGGCGGCGTGAGCACGGCGTACAGCCCCGCCAGGGCGAGCGCAAGCAGCGCAGCACCCACGGCGGACGAGAGGATGAGCCGCGCGGACGGCCGCCGCGCCGTCCCGGCCGTGCCCGTCGGAAACACGCTGCAGCCGGCGAAGGCCAGGCCGAAGGCTGCGGCCACCGCCAGCCACAGCCAGCGCGGGCTGTTCGACAGGCGCCACATGGCGGACAGCAGAGCGATGCGCGGCGCCGTGGGCGGGTGGTCGACCAGGAAGCCGCGGACGCTGAGCGCAGACTCGCCACCATCCGACTCCGGCGGCCCGATCCTGATGGGGCCAGCTTCCGATTCGGCCGTCCGCGGGCGGTACGCCCACAGGCCGAGCGCAGCCCGGCCCTCTGACTCGACGACGAGCTCGATCGACGCGCTCCTCGTGGGGACCATCGAGCACTCGGGCAGGCGCCGGAGAACCAGCGGCTCGTCCTCGACGAGCGTCCCCCCGGACCCTGCAGCGAATCGACAGGGCGTACCCAAGACGGCCAGCTCGCCGCGCACGAGCCGCGCGCCGGGAGGCGAGGACGAGGGAAACAACCACAGCTCCTCGTGCGCGAGGATCTCGCCCAGCCTGTCGGTCGACAGCGTGATCGCCCGCGCATGCGAGCCGTCGGCTGTCGTGTGCGGCTCGAGGGGCACGGCCACGAGCGGCCCGCGCGAGGGCCGTGCGACGAGGGGCGAGCGGATGGACACCGCCGCGCTCTGTGCGGCGAGGACGCTGGCCAGGATGGCTGCGAGCAGGCCCACGAAGGCAAAGGCCCACAACCGTCGCGAGGAGACTCGGCCGTTCATTCGGTCGGCGGGCAGTATACTGCTGCCCTCTCCGTTCGACGGGACGCTACGCGAGGAAACGACGCCAGCCGAGACGCGTGCGCCTGTTCCGCAGCCCCCGGGCTCAGGCTCGGTACGTCCCGCCCCCGGTCAAGGCCTGCAGCCACAGGGACTACACGGAGCGCCTAGGCGCGGGCAGTCACGCTGCACTCTCAGCCCTGCTCCGAAGTGAAGCCGCTCGGCACGAGCCGAGAAGGTGGATCGGGTCTTAGCTTGATCGCGGGCGTGCCGCGACCGCGACGAGCGACGTGCCGAAAGGCAGCGACATCACCCGCAAGAGCGAGCGCTCGGCTGCAAGCACTCCCACTCATGACGCCGTTCAAGCCGGGTATGACCTGGAACTCCTTCTGACGGCGGACCGTCGCCCGGTGGGGAAGGAGCCGTCCGCCCGCCCTCACCACCGCCAGCAACGGCACGAGCGGCGACAAGAAGTGTGTCAGGAGCCGCACCTCGAATCCCGCCTCGACCAGCCGCTCGCGCAGATTGCGCCGCGTGTACCGCCGTCTGTGGTGCGCGATCTCGTCCATCTCGTCGTACAGGAAGGGGTGCGCCGGCACCGTGAGGACGACGACGCCGCCGGGCACGAGCGCCGACCACAGGAAGCGCAACATGCCGAGATCGTCGTCCACGTGCTCGAGGACGTCGAACATGGACAGCATCTCGTGCCCGCGCCGAAGGGGTGGCAAGCGGCCTTCGTCCACAAGGATCAGGGGCACGTCCAGTCGACCCTCGCACGAGCTGGAGGCTCTCCGGGTAGGCGTCGCAGGCGCCGGCGACGGAGACGCCGTTCGACGCCAGGAAGCTCAGCAGTCCTCCGGTGCCGCAACCGATGTCGAAGAGGCTCCGCTCGCCCACATCCGGTACCGTTCGCCGAATGGCGTCCAGATGACCTGCGCGGCGCGAGACGAACCAGAAGTGACGGCCCTCCACCTCGCGGAACGTGCGGAAGAAGTGCGGGTCGTAGCCGGGTGCGCCCTCGCGACCCACGGTGAGTCGCAGGATCCCCGACGGACGGGGTAGCTTCGAAGCACATGCCGAGCAGGTCCACGCCTCGGACGTTGCCGCGGAGCGAGCCTCCGGCATCGAGGGCACGAGAGCTTGAGACGCCCCCAGGAGTTCGTCACGGCCTGCCGATCGATAGCCCGGGTTGCGGACAGGCCCATGCGGCAGCGAGAAGGTCGGCGAACATCCGCCGCGAAGCCTACCATGGGCCGTCGGCAGCACACCTCGCTGTCAGGTTCGCCGCTCGCCAGCAGCAGCAGGTGGCCGGGCATGCCGAGACCCGCCTGCACTCGACTGGGCACTTACACCGGCAGGCTTGCGTCCCCTCGTCCCGCGGAACGATACTCGTCGCCCCGGATGTCCTGGCTCACGCGCTACGCGGCCGCGATCTACCACCTCGGCCCGCGGCAGGCCACCCGCAACCTCCGACAGCGGGTGGGGCCCCGAAGGTGGAGGCCGCGACGCTACGCGCACGGTACCGGCGCGCTCGAGTGGGTGGGTCGGGCGACGGCGCCCTTTCTGGGGCACGACGCCGCGCACACGGCTGGCGGACGGACGCTTCACGCGCGGTCGGCCGCACGCTCGAGATCGGCGACCCGCCGCGCTGGGACGTCGAAGCGCCGCTCCTGTGGCAGTTCAACCTCCACTACTTCGCCTTCCTCCACGCGCTGCCGCCGTCCGAGCAGAGCCGCCTCGTGCTCGACTGGATCGAGCGCTGCCCGCCGCGCGCCCGCCGACCCGGGCTGGCTGCCTACCCGATCAGCCTGCGGCTGCGGCACTGGGTGCAGTGGCTCTTCGGCGCGGCTCCGGGCGAGCTCTCGGCCGCCGACCGCGCGCGGGTGCTCGCGTCGATCGAGGGGCAGGGCGAGTGCCTGGCCGACACGCTCGAGCACCACCTGCGCGGCAACCACCTGCTCGAGAACGCGCTCACGCTGAGCTTCCTCGCCGCCTGCTTCCGCGGGCCGACCGTGGTCGCGCGCTGGGACGCCTGGGTCGGAGGCGCTCGCTGCGAACGGGAGCTGCGCCGAGCAGTTCCTGCCCGACGGCGGGCACTTCGAGCGCTCGCCGATGTACCACGCGCAGCTCGACGGGCGGCCTGCTGGACCTCGTGAACGTGCTGCCCGAGACCGACTCGCAGCGGCAGGCTCGTGCTCGAGCGGCTTCCCGACCTGCTGCGCTTCGTCGCGGCGATGCGGCATCCGGATGGCCAGATCGCCCTGTTCAACGACGCGGCCTTCGAGATCGCCCCACCGCCCGCGGCACTGCTCGACTACGCCGCGCGCCTCGGCCTGAAGCCGCCCGCCACCGGACGCGGGACGTTCGCCGACACCGGCTACTACACGTCGGCACGGCGGCCGGTGACGCGCTGATCGTGGACGCGGGCCCGATCGGCCCCGACTACCTGCCGGGCCACGGCCACGGCGACATGTTCTCCTACGAGCTGAGCCTCGACGGCCGCCGCGTCGTGGTGGACGGCGGCACCTCGACCTACGAGGCCGGGCCCGAGCGTGACTGGGTCCGATCGACGCGCGCCCACAACACCGTCGAGATCGCCGGCGAAGACCAGTGCGAGTTCTTCGGCGCGTTTCGCGTGGGTCGGCGCGGCCGGCCGCGCGACGTGGCGGCCGAGGTGACCGCCGACGGCCTGCACGTCGCGGGCTGGCACGACGGCTACCGGCAGGCTTGAATGGGCGGCCCGTCCACCACCGCGAGATCGAGCTCGCGGCGCCGCGGACGCTGCTCGTCTGGGACACGGTCGAGTCGACGCGTCCCGCACGCAGCCGTGTCGCGCGTGCGCTTCGCTCCCGGCGCGCGCGTCGGCCTGGAATCGCCGCAGCGGGCCTCGGTCGAGATCGACGGGACGGAGCTGGTCCTGCGCGCCTTCGGCGGCGAGCTGACGCTCGAGCCGGGCGAGTACGCACCGCGCTTCGGCGAACGGCTGCCCTGCGCGGTGCTGGCCCTGCGCAAGGGTGCGGCGCCCGAGTTCGGCTATGCGCTGGCGCCCCGCGGCGTCGACGTCGCGATCGATGCGGCGGGTGCGGACGTGGCGGGCCGCCGAGGTGGCTCGCCGCGCCCGGCGCGGCGGGGGCGCAGCGTGAGGATCGCGCTCTTCACGCACTACTTCTGGCCCGAGCTCGGGGCCCCGAGCGCGCGCCTGCTCGAGCTCGGCCGGGCGTGGGTGGCCCGCGGACACGAGGTCTCGGTGGTGACCAACTTCCCCAACCACCCGACCGGCGTCGTGCCCGAGGCCTACCGCGGACGGTCCTTCCAGATCGAGACGAAGGACGGCCTGCGGATCGTGCGCTGCCGCACCTACGCGACTCCGAACCGCGGCTTCGTCAGGAAGACGCTCGGCCATCTCTACTTCATGCTGCAGGCCGTCCTGCAGGCGACGCCCCACGTGCGCGACGCCGAGGTGGTGCTCGCCTCGTCGCCCACCCTGTTCGCCGCCGTCGCGGCCTTCGTCGTCTCGCGGCGGCTGGGCGTCCCGTTCGTGCTCGAGGTGCGCGACCTCTGGCCCGCGATCTTCGTGGACCTCGGCGTGATCCGGAACCGCGCCGCCATCTGGTGCCTGGAGCGCCTGGAGCTGTTCCTGTACCGGCGCAGCGCCGCCGTCGTGACCGTGACGCGCGCCTTCGCCGACGACATCGCGCGGCGCGGGATCGCGCGCGACAGGCTGCACGTGGTCCCGAACGGCGTCGACCTGGCTGCGTTTCAGCCAGGTCCCGCGGACGGGTCGCTCCGCGCCAGGCTCGGTCTCGGCGACAAGTTCGTCTTCCTGTACTGCGGCGCCCACGGGATCAGCCACGCCCTCGGGCGCCTGCTCGACGTCGCCGCGCGTCTGCGCGACGAGCCGCGCATCCGCTTCCTGTTCGTCGGCGAGGGTGCCGAGAAGGACGCGCTCGTCGAGCAGGCCCGCGCCCTGGCACTCGACAACGTCTCGTTCCAGCCGGCGGTCCCCCGCGAGGAGGTCCCGGCGCTCTACCGCAGCGCCGACGTGTGCCTCGTGCCGCTGCGGGCGGTCCCGCTCTTCCGGGCCTTCATCCCCTCGAAGATGTTCGAGATCCTGGCCTGCGGCCGGCCCGTCCTGGCCTCCCTGGAGGGCGAGTCCGCGGAGATCCTGAGCGAGTCCGGGGCGGCCCTGGTCGTGCCGCCGGAGGACGTCGAGGCGATCGCCGCCGCCGCGCGGCAGCTCGCGGCCGACCCGGTGCTGTGTGCACGGCTGGCCGGTAGCGGCCGGCCCTACGTGGCCGCGCACTTCGACCGGCAGGCGCTGGCCGAGCGCTACCTCGCGGTCCTCGAGCGAGTGACCGCCGCCGGCGCGCCGTAGGCGCGCGGAGCGAGCCGCAGGGCTATAATCGCGGTCCTTCGCGCGCTCTTCTTGTCCCGGATCCCGCTTGCCACAGACCTCCACCCGCCCGCTCAAGGTCCTGCACGTCGTCGGCGCCCGCCCGAACTTCATGAAGGTCGCGCCCGTGATGCGCGCGATGGCCGCGCGGCACGGCCTGTTCGAGCAGCGCCTGGTGCACACGGGTCAGCACTACGACGAGGGCATGTCGCAGGTGTTCTTCGACGAGCTGGAGATCGCCGCCGCCCGACGAGAACCTCGAGGTCGGCTCGGGCAGCCACGCGGCCCAGACCGCGCAGGTGATGCTGCGCTTCGAGCCGGTGCTGCAGGCCTTCGCGCCCGACTGGCTCGTGGTGGTGGGCGACGTGAACTCGACGATGGCCTGCACCCTGGTCGCGGCGAAGCTCGGCGTCCGGGTCGCCCACGTCGAGGCCGGCCTGCGCTCGTTCGACCGCACGATGCCCGAGGAGATCAACCGCCTGGTCACCGACGCGCTCGCCGACCTGCTGCTGACGCCGAGCCCGACGCGGACGAGAACCTCCGGCGCGAGGGCATTCCCGCCGAGCGCATCCGCCTGGTCGGCAACGTGATGATCGACACGCTGTCGAGGAACCTCGACAAGGCCCGCGCCCGCCAGGCGCCGCAGCGGCTCGGCGTCGAGCCGCGCCGTTACGTCTACGTGACCCTTCACCGGCCGTCGAACGTGGACACCCGCGAATCGCTGGGCGCGATCGTCGGCTGCCTCAGCAGCGTGGCGCAGCGCGTGCCGGTCGTCTTCCCGGTCCATCCGCGCACGCGGCTGCGGCTCGAGGAGTTCGGGCTGCTGGCGGCGCTCGGCTCCGGACAGCGGCGTGAAGCTCGTCGAGCCGGTCGGCTACCTCGACAGCATCGGCCTCGCGGAGCAGGCAGCCTGCGTGCTGACGGACTCGGGCGGCCTGCAGGAGGAGACCACCTTCCTGCGCGTGCCCTGCCTCACGCTGCGGCCGAACACCGAGCGGCCGGTGACGATCAGCGAGGGCTCGAACCGCCTGACGACGCTGGCGCGTCTGGCCGCCGACCTCGACGACGCGATCCGGGTCCGCCAGTCGGGCCGGCCGCTGCCGCTGCCCCGCGCTGTGGGACGGTCGGGCGTCAGAGCGGATCACCGACGCGCTGCTGGACTACGCCTGACCCCGGGACAGCACCGTCCTCAGGCCACCCTCACCTCACGCGACTTGTCCACCCAGTAGTCGTACCAGGCGACCGCGTTGTAGATCGTCCACACGTAGAGCGAGAACTCGGCGCTGCCGGCGCGGTGACGATCGAGCATGTCGAGGACGGCCTGCCGCTTCGCCGGAAAGCGCTCGAAGAACCGCGTGGCCTGCAGCTCGGCACGCACCGACTCGCCGAACCTGCCGCGCAGCCACTGCAGCATCGGCGCGCCGAAGCCCATCTTCGGCCGGTCGATCACGTCGTCGGGCAGCAGACCGCGCACGGACTGCTTCAGCAGCGACTTCGGGACGTCGCCGTGGACCTTCGCCTCCATCGGCAGGTTCATCGTCAGCTCGACCAGCAGGTGGTCGAGGAAGGGCACGCGCGGCTCGATCGAGACCGACATGCCGATCTTGTCCACCCGCATCAGCAGCAGCTCGGGCAGGCGCAGCTTGAACTCGGAGTAGATCATGCGCGTGAGCACGTCGCTGCCGGGCGCAGCGGCATCGATGCGGTCGAAGAACGAGCGCACGATCTCGTAGCTGTCGGGCCGGTCGAAGGCCTCGCGGCAGCAGGCCCGAGCCGCGCATCGCAGCCGGGCACCGACAGCGGCTCGAGGCGCTCGCGGTCGACCAGACGGGCCTTGCGCGTCTCCGAGAAGACGGTGGCGCCGCTCCAGAAGGGCTCGCGCCCGCGGCCGGCCCGATCGACGAGGTCCAGGTAGGTGTCCTGCGTGTCCACGAGGCCTGTCAGGCGCGCGGGCGACCGCGGCGGCGTGCCCCTCGCCGCCCGCGGCAGGCGCGCGAACGGCCGCCAGAAGCGCCGGTACATCCCGAGGTAGCGCATGTACGAGGTGTAGCCGCAGAACTGCTCGTCGCTGCCCTCGCCGACCTGCACCACGATCGTGCCGCTGTCGCGCACCAGCTTCGAGACGAAGTAGAGCGGGATGCAGACCCAGTCGGCGATCGGCTCGTCCTGCGAGTAGACGAGCGACGGCAGGTACTCGCTCATCGCCTTCTCGTCCACCAGGATCTCGTGGTGATCGGTCTTGAACTCGCGCGCGACGCGGCGGGCCCACTCGAGCTCGTTCAGGTGCTCGTGGTCGGAGAAGCCGACCGTGAACGTGCGCACCGGCCGGTCCATGAGCTGCGACATCACCGCGACGTTGGCCGAGGAGTCGATGCCGCCCGACAGCAGCACCCCGAAGGGCACGTCCGACATCAGCCGCTTCTCGACGGCCGCGCTGAAGAGCTCGCGGACGCGCCGCACGGCGAAGTCGCGCAGGGCGCGCGCCGGAGAGCCGTCGCAGCTCCGGGAGGTCCTCGCCGCGGCCGGGCAGCGCGTCCCAGTAGGTCTCCGCCTTCATGGTGCCGTCGGGTGCCACGAACGGCGCGGCAGCCGGCCGGCATCTTGTAGACGCCCCGGAACATCGTGAGCGGAGCCGGCGTGGTCAGGAACGACAGGTAGTGGTAGACCGAGGTCGGCTCGACGTCGGCGCGCAGCTCCGGGTGCGGCAGCAGCGCCTTGATCTCGGAGGCGAACACGAAGGCCTGCGCCGTCCAGCCGAAGTAGAGCGGCTTGATCCCGATCCGGTCGCGGGCGAGGAAGAGCCGGCGCTCGTGCGCGTCCCAGATCCCGATCGCGAACATCCCGTGGATCCGCTCGACGACCCCCGCGCCCCACTCCTCGTAGCCGTGGACGATCACCTCGGTGTCGGAGTGGTCGGTGCGGAAGCGGTGACCCTTCTCGATCAGCTCCTTGCGCAGCGCGAGGTGGTTGTAGATCTCGCCGTTGAAGACCACCTGGACGCGTGCCGTCCTCGTTCGTCATCGGCTGGTTCGCGGTCGCCGAGAGGTCGACGATCGCCAGCCGGCGGAACGCCAGGCCGACCTCGCGCTGCGGCGACAGCCACAGGCCGTCCCCGTCCGGCCCGCGGTGCACCATGGTGTCCCGCATGCGGGCGAGGACCTGCGGGTCGACGGGCTGTGCCGCCGAGGTCGAGAGCCAGCCGACGATGCCGCACATGGGGTGTCGTTCCTCCGACGGTGATACGGACATTCAGTATCGATGGGCTCCGCCGCTGTGTCCAGCACACGGTAATGAGGGGTCCGAGAGCTACCTGTCCACGGTCGCCCACCCGAAGTGGCGACGGAGAACCGTCGGGAACGCCGGCCGAAGGGAAGAGGACTCTCTTGTTGCCTGGAGGGCCAATCGAATAGTCTAGATTCTTGCGGCAACTGCTCCTGACCATCCTTTCGGTGGGGAGTGCTGTCGTCGTCGCGCTTACGCCGGCGCGCGGGTGGAGACACGTTCCAGTTGATGGGGTCCCGCGCTGGCTCTCACCCGCCCCGGGGGAGGGTGTGGCGTCGCAGCCGGTCTTGTTCTCGTGGAGTGTCGTGCCCGGAGCAGAGGCCTACCGACTGAGCATTGGCACCCGCCCTGGCGCACACGACTTACTTAGGTCGGGTTGGATGCGACAGACAGACTACCGCGTCGACGAGTTGCCGAGCGGTCAAACCCTCTATGCTCGGGTCTTCGCGCGCCGCGCCGCCGTCCGGACACAGGCGGATCTTAGCTTTCTGGTGTCGCCTCTGGTGGCTGAGTGGGTCTATCCCCAACCCGGCTCCGCCAATGTTGATTCACGCCGTGCGTTTGAATGGACGCCCGTACCCGGTGCGGACGAGTACATGATTGCAGTCGGAACGAAGCCGGGCCGGCCCGACGTGGTGCGTCTGTCGGCCGGAAGGCAGACTCGGATGCAGGTGGACGGACTTCCCATTGGCCGCAGGCTCCTTGCCCGCATCAGCACACGTCTCGGGAGTAGGTGGCGTAGTCGTGACGCTGACTTCGCTTTGGGAGTCGGGCAGAGACCCGCTCGATTAACCTACCCACGGCCCCATCAGACAGTGAATCTCAGCCGACCATTTGTTTGGTCCGCCGTTCCTTTGGCGAGCGCCTATCGGCTGCGCATTGGTTCTGCACCGGCCGAATCAGATTTGTACGACACCGGCCAGATAGGCGTAACACGAAGGTTCGTTGCCGGCTTGCCTCCCAGTCGCGTGCTCTTCGCGACACTCACGACCATCTACCCGGACCGCACCCTCGAGACGCACCGCGACTTCCAGGTGAAGACCGGCACTCCGCAGGAGAATGCGGCCGTCCAGGCGGCCCTGGCTGCGACGGCCGCTGTGCGGGAAATGGCTGGAGATGATGTGCCTTGGCCGCGAACCATCCTCGAGCAGGTCGCACGACGCTTTCGGGTTTCCCGACCCAGCTGCGTCGAGTACGCCTACGCGCTGCTACAGGCACTCTCGGAACAGGACAATCCCCTGCCCTCCAGGCCATTCAACTCATGTCTGTTGGGGAATCTCTATGACTGTCACACGCTCGTTGAGCTCTACCGGCCAAGCCGTGGAACGTGGATGCTCCTGGATCCCACATTCGCGGTTGCCGTGAGGCGACGGCGTGACGGAGACTGGGCGACGGCAGCGGACGTGACGGATGCCGTCCGCCGAGAAGATTGGCATGCCGTCTCGTTCATCCCTCTGACCGCTGACAGTATCCCCCTCCTGAAGTCCTACTACATAGACTACCCGCTTCTCTTTGTCTCCCCGTTTGGGGAACAGCCCCCAACGCCCGAGGGTGGGCCATCGATCCTGCGTTACTATCGCGAGGTTCCTTTGCCCATTCAAGGGTCACTCGGATGCTACGCCGTACGGTGTTTGAACGGAGCCGGTGCTAAGCTACTAATCGACAGACGCCTTGTGACCCTTACCTGCAGGGGGCACGACAGGTTGTCGGAGGTTCGCGCGGCTTCGTGGCTCGAACTGCCGCCGGGACACAGGGGTGAGGTGAAGGCCTACCGTCTTCGGCGCTTCGTGTTCTGACCGGTGTTACCCCAGCGAGGGCTCGCGGACCACCAGACCGACCTCCTGGTACGTGACAGCCGCAAGCGTTCGTGTTGTCTGGAGCGGGACACGACTCAGTCGGCTGACACCCTCAAGATGTCGTCCTCGAGCCGAAGCGCCCATCCCAGCCGGCGCGAACGCACGAGGGCAGCGATGTCCTCGACCGACGGGTAGGCCGGGTGCACGCCGAAGAGGCGGGCATCGTCGATGAGGAGCACGTCGTCCTGCGCTCCCCGAGTCGAGGGCGGCCTCGATCTCGCGCCGCACGGAGTGTCCGTCTCCCCGCACGCAGTGAGCCAGCCGGAGTAGTGCCCGTCGAGCCAGATGACCGCCGGGGTCCCCAGCGAGCGCGAAGCGGACCGAGTAGGCACGGCTGTCGCCGAGTAGGATGCGTCACGCCCCGTCCGCGGCGAAGCGCGGCTGGGCGCGACGGCAACCGAACAGCTCGATCGAGAATAGGCGATCGAACCCCGACCGGACCGCCATCACCATGTCTCCGAAGAACGTGCCGGATTCCACGAAGACCCTTCGCGTGGCGCTGGCGTGCTGTCGGATGGCCGCCGCCTTGACGCTGCGCGGAGGGGGCGGGCGTCGTGTCCGCTGCCAGCTGCGGAGCGCAACGGCCTCCAGCCACGGTTGGATCCGCGTGAAGCCCGGCAGCGGCCGCAAGTGGTACTCGAGGTGGGGCAGCAACATGGCGCGGTGGCACCATTATGCACGCACCGGGCGACAGGGCCCTCGGGCGCAAGGCCTGTCACGTCTGCACGTCCGAAGAAGCCGCAGGGGTTATGGCAGAATGGACCCGGTCGGGCCCAGCACAGCGAGCGGGCTCCGCCCTCTCTCCGGTCTCGACCCGGTCCAGGAGATCAACGTGCTTCAGGTGGCCATCAGCGGGGGAGAGGTCCGGGTCGTCGAGGTCCCGGAGCCCGTCGTGCGGCCCGGGACCGTGCTCGTGCGCACCAGCCACTCGCTGATCAGCGCCGGGACCGAGGGGGCCTCGATCGGCAGCGGCGGGCCGCCGCGAGAACATCGTCATCAAGGCGCTCCGCAACCCCGCGCTCGTCAAGAAGGTCGTCGACCGCGTGGCGAGCCACGGCCTCAAGAGCACGGCCGAGCTGGTGCGCACGCGCATCTCGACCGAGATGCCGAGCGGCTACTCCGTGCGCCGGCGTCGTGGCCGAGGTCGGCGAGGGCGTCAGCGGACCTGCACGTCGGCGACCGCGTGGCCTGCGCCGGCGCCGGCTACGCGAACCACGCCGGCGTCAACGTCGTGCCGCGCAACCTGGTGGCGCGCATCCCGGACGGCGTCTCGTTCGAGGAGGCCGCCTTCGGCACGCTCGGCGCGATCGCGCTGCAGGGCGTGCGGCGCGCGGAGATCGGCCTCGGCGACCGCGTCGCGGTGCTCGGCCTCGGCCTGCTCGGCCAGATCACCGTGCAGATGCTGCGCTCCGCCGGCGCCGTGGCGATCGGCGTCGACGTGCGGCCCGACCGCGTCGAGCGGGCGACGGCGCTCGGCCTCGACCAGGGCTTCACCGTCACCGAGCGCGACTTCGTGGCCGGCGTGCTGGAGCGCACCGACGGGCCGCGGCGCGGACGCGGTGATCGTCACCGCCGCGGGCGGCGACCCGGGCCTGCTGAACAAGGCCTTCGAGGCCACGCGCCGCAAGGGCCGGGTCGTGCTCGTCGGCGACGTGCCGATCCGCATCCAGCGCGACAAGATCTACAAGAAGGAGATCGACTTCCTGATCTCGACCTCCTACGGCCCGGGCCGCTACGACCCGGCGTACGAGGAGAAGGGCCAGGACTACCCGTTCGGCTACGTGCGCTGGACGGAGGGGCGCAACCTCGAGGAGGTGCTGCGGCTGATCGCCAGCGGCGGGCTCAGCGTGAAGCCGCTGATCGACGCCACGCACCCGGTCGAGGACGCCTCCGCGCGCCTACGCCTCGCTCGCCTCCGAGAACCGGCCGATCGGCATCCTGCTCGACTACCAGCTCGACGCGCGGCCGCGCGCCGCGTCGCGCGTCTACGTCTCGCGCCGCGCGGCGGCCGCCGGCCGCCGGCCGGCGCGCTTCGGCGTCGGCGTCGTCGGCTACGGCGCGTACTTCCGGGCCATGCTGCTGCCGCTGCTCAAGGAGCACGCCGGCTTCCGCCTCGCCGCGGCCTGCGCGCGCAGCGGGCTCACCGTCCGCGCGGCCGTCGAGAACGACGGCTTCGCGAAGGGCACGACCGACTACCGCGAGCTGATCGCCGACCCGTCCGTCGACGTCGTCTACGTGGCGACGCGCCACGACCTGCACTATCCCGATCGCGAAGGCCGCGGTCGAGGCCGGCAAGGCCGTGTTCGTCGAGAAGCCGATGACGATGACGGTCGCCGACGGCCGCGAGCTGGTCGAGGCCGTCGCACGCGCGGCACGCTGCTCACCGTCGGCTTCAACCGCCGCTTCTCGCCGCACGCGGCGCGACTGAAGGAGCTGCTGCGGCCGATCGCCGCGCCGAAGACGCTCCTCTACCGCGTCAACGCCGGCGCGCTGCCGCCCGAGCACTGGCTGCTCGACCCGGTCGAGGGCGGCGGCCGCCTGCTCGGCGAGGGCGTGCACTTCTTCGACATGCTGCGCTTCCTGGCCGGCGCCGAGCCCGTGCGCGTGCGCTCGGTGTCGCCGCCCGGCAAGGCGCCGCGACGAGGCGGTGGTCGCGATCGAGTTCGCGCGACGGCTCGATCGGCACGCTCGTCTACGCGGGCGGCGGCGCGCCGGGGCTCGGCAAGGAGCGCATCGAGGTGCTCGCGGGCGGCGCGAGCTTCGTGCTCGACGACTACCGGAGCCTCGAGGTCCACGGCCTCGACGAAGGAGGGCGTCAAGACCCGCACGATCGAGAAGGGCCAGAAGGAGCAGCTCGAGAACTTCCACCGCGCGCTGCGCGGCGAGGCGCCGCTCGGCGTGACCGCCGAGGACGGCCTGCAGGCCACGTGGTGCGCGGAGACGGCGGTGGCGGCCTCCGCCCAGAGTTGAGCGCGACTACTTCCGCGCGAAGACCGTCAGATACCAACCCCAGTGGCGAGCGATCGTCTCGAGCACGCGGCGGGAAGGCCCGCGACCCGGTCCGGCGAAGGGAACGAGGTGCGACCACTCGATCTGGTCCGCCCTGACCGTCATCTCTGCGAAGCCTTCGAACAGACGTCGGCACTCTCGACGGCTGAAGACCTTCACGAGCGGCACCGCGTCGGACCCCGGCGAGCGGTACTCGATATCCGCGAGCAGGCGGCGGTAGCTCTTGCGCTGCAGCTCCCCGAGGCGGATCCCGCGCCAGAGCACCGTGTAGATCCAGTGGAACGCGGAGTGCCTGTGGTAGAGGCCTACGATCGCCAGCCCGCCCGGGCGGAGCACCCGGTGGATCTCGTTCACGGCTCCGGCCGTGTCCGGCGTGTGGTGCAGCACCCCGTAGCTGTAGACGACGTCGAAGCGGTCGTCGGCGAACGGAAGCGACTCGGCGTCACCCCGCACCAACCGGGTGACGAGCCCCTCCATCTCGAAGCGCTTGCGGGTGAGCTGCAGGTGGCGGGCGGTGAGATCGAGCGCGTACATGTGAGCGCCTGCCCGTGCGAACTGGGCATGGTCCGTGCCGAGGCCGGGACCGATCTCCAGGACCTCGTGCCCTGCGTGCGACGAGAAGCCGATCGCCTGTCGCATCCAGGGAGCGTAGACCTCGTAGCGCTCGTGCTCGACCTTGCGGTAGAACTCCGGCGTGCCCGCTTCGTGCTCCAGGCGCAGTCCGCGCCCCGCAAGGATCGGCAGTCCACTGCTTCTGCGTCTCCCGCTTGGCGTCGCGTGCCCCCAACGCCTGCCCTTCCTGTCGCGGCGGACGCCCCACACTCCGACCATACCATCGACGGTCCGACGACGCGCGGCTGGTACCATAGTTGTTTGTCCCTAGAGGTTCCTGCTTCTTGATCCGCCGTCTTCAGCCACACGGGCGATCTTTGGCGCCGGGCGAGAGCCCTGGCCGAGCGATTCGCCGGCTCCGACTTCGTTCAGAAGGTGGCCGAGACCTACGCCACAAGGATCGTGGGGATCGTCGTTGGGCTCGTGACCTCGGTAGTCGTGGCGCGCCTCCTGGGCCCGGAGGGCCGCGGCGAGTTCGCAATCGCGGTCGCGGTAAGTGCGATCGGCGTGCAGTTCGGCAACCTCGGTCTCGCCACCTCGAACACCTACTTCGTCTCGAGGGATCGGGGCCTGCTGGGCGTCCTGCTGGGAAACACGCTGCTCGTCGCCCTCGGGCTCGGGGCCGCCTTCTCGCTGGCCGCATACACCTTCCTGCTCGCCTGGCCCCAGCTCGCGCCAATCCAGGGCCTGCTGCTGTTGCTGGCTCTCGCGTCCGTCCCTCTGGGCCTCTTGCAGCTGCTGCTGCAGAACCTGCTGCTCGGCATCCAGGAGATCCGCAAGTACAACCTGACCGACCTCGGCACACGGATCTTGACTCTCGTCTTGGTCGTCGCCCTGTTCCTTCTGCATCGGGTCACACCCGAGAGCGTCTTCTCGGTGAACCTGCTCCTCTTCGCCGTCGGGGCACTCTGGTGCGGTCTCGTCCTGCAGCCCCGCGTGCGCCACGCGGTCGGCGTCTCGCTCGTGCTGCTGCGCGAGCACCTCGGTTTCGGACTCAAGGTGTATCTCGCCGCGTTCTTCGCATTCCTGACGCTTCGCTCGGATCTCCTGCTCGTGCGGCATTTTCTGGGCGCCCGCAGCGCCGGGCACTACTCGATCGCTGCGGGGCTCGCGGACATGCTGTACCTGCTCCCAGCTACGATCGGGGCCATACTTGTTCCCGCGCCTCGCGAGCGTCGCGGACAGCCACGAGAAATGGAGCACTCACCCGCAAGGTGGCGATCGGGGCGCTCGCGGCGCTCGTCCCGCTGATCGCGGTCACGATCCTCGTGGCGCGCCCAATCATCGCACTACTCTACGGCCCTGCGTTCCTGCCCGCGGTCGCCGCAGCGCAGATCCTGTGCGTGGCGATGCTCTTCTACGGCCTCAACACCATCGTGACGACCTTCACCACGGCGATCGGTTTCCCGTGGTTCGCAGTACACGTGTGGTGGATCGGCCTGGTCACGAACGTCACGTCGAACCTGTGGCTGATTCCTGCCTACGGCATCGAGGGAGCCGCGACGGCCTCGCTCGGCGCCTACTTCGTGATCCTCGTCCTGAACCTCGGCCTACGCGTTGAAGCGACGCGGTGGGGTCCAAGTTCAGCGCGACTTCGACCAGCTCTACAAAGACGAGGCCGACCCCTGGAGCATCGGAGACGCGACGCTCGGGCGCTACGACCTGTACGTCGAAGTGGTGAACCGCTACAAGCGGGCGTCCGGATCGATGCTCGACATCGGCTGCGGCCAGGGCGCCGTCCTCAATCGGTTTGGGCGGAGCTTCGACATGCTGACTGGGGTCGAGCTCAGCGAGGTCGCGATCGCCAGGGGGCGAGAGCGCTTTCCGCACATCGAGTTCCGGCAAGGGCTCGGCCGACCGCCTCGACGAAGTGCTCGACCCGGGCACGCAGTTCGACGCGATCCTGTACAGCGACGTCATCTGCTATCTCGACGAGGGCGGGAAGAACGGCGCTCCCTTGCGTGGATCCATGACCACCTGAAGCCGGGCGGGCTTGCGCTCGTGGCGGCGTGGTGCCCGGGCGGGCAGTACCTCGAACCCGCCGAGCTCCGGCGCCTCCTTCGGCGCCACTTCCGCATCCTGCACGAGCAGACGCTGCCCAGCCAACACGCGATCTTCGCGGTCGAGCCGCCGGCGCCTCGGCCGCGATCACCGTGGACTACGAGACCTGGCACCCGGTCCCGCGCGGGCGAGGCGATCGACTGGGAAGCGGATGTCTTCGGGCCTTGCCGGCAACTGCTCGACCGTGGCGGCCGACGCCGGCGTCAAGCTGACCCTGATGGCCGAGCTCGGGGAGTACTTCTGGCTGCTCGAGAACGCAGCCCGCCACGGCGCACGCGATGGAGGAGCAGTGGCGCGAGGCCGTGCGCCGTGGCCACGACGTGCAGCTCCACCTGCCATCCGAACTGGCTGCCTGTCGCTTGGGGCCCGCCGCGAGGGCGAGCAGCTGGATCTGGGACTGGTCGAAGGCCGAAGGCCGACGACTACCCGGGCGATCTCGGCGAGCTCGTCGCGGAAGTGCGAGGACGCTGCTCGAGCAGATCCTTGCGCCCGGAGAAGCCCGACTATCGGGTGACGTGCTTCCGTGCGGGAGCCTATCAGGCGCAGCCCTTCCGGCGCCTGCACGCGCCGCTCTGGCGCCAGACGGGATCAGCTGCGACAGCTCGGTGTTACGCGGGCGGCCGTTCGAGGAGCGCGGCTATGACTACCGCTTTGCCTACTCCGACCACAACCCCTACTTCGCGAGTCCGTACGATCCCCAGCTCAAGGCGGCGCCGTCGGAGACCGGGCTCGTCGAGCTGCCGATCTTCACGCCACGGCCGGGCCAGCGCTGGTTCCTTGACGGCTGCGAAGGCTCCGCTGATCGCCACCCACCTACTGGGCTACCTGGAGCGACAGCGAGAACCGACGGACGACCGAGTCGCCTGAGGCGGCTCCGGACGATCAAGGGCTTGGCGGGCACCGCTCTACGCCTGGCTGAAGGCCCTTCCGCAAGACCGTCAACACGGTGCTTCCCGCAGCGATGGCCGGCTGGCTGACCGAGTACCCCGCGAGGAGCTCACGGGCCACGACTACTTCGTGATGATCGGCCACACCAAGGGGGAGCACGACTTCGACGCGATCGGAAGAGACCTGCGGGAGCTGCGCGCCGACCCGAGGTTCGAATTCCTGACCTCTGTCGGAGATGGCGGCGCGCGCGCGCGAAGACCTGCGCGGTCGGTGCGCGCGAACCGGGATGACGAGGCCCGCTACCAGGTGCAGCGCGAGTTCGGCGCCGTCATGGGAGAAGAGCGGAACGCGGCCCAGTCCCACCGGCTCCAGGAGCTGATCCGCTGGGACTGCGACGCGCTTCTCGACCTGGGGTGCGGCTCCGGCTACTGGTCGGAGCGCATCGCCCGGATGCATCCGTGGATGCGGGTCACCGGAGTCGACGTCGGGCAGCCCTTCATCGAGAAGGCCAGGGAGCGCTACCGGCTCGCCAACCTCGACTTCCGCCAGGAGGACTTCTCTCCCTCTCCTTTCGCAGACGCTACCTTCGACGTCGTCTACGCCGACAACACGATCGAGCACGCCTTCGACGTCGAGCTGACCCTGCGCGAGGTCTTCCGTGTCCTGCGCCCGAACGGAACGCTCGTGGCCGCCCTGCCCCCGGACGGCGGAACCCGAACCGGGCCTGCGACAACCACACCTGGAAGACGCTCCCCGGCGAAGTGCGCCTGCGCCTGGAGAACGCGGGCTTCGAGGACGTCTCGATCCATGAGCTCGACACCTACCGCGCGCTCGGCATGCCGCCGTACCCGCCGTCGGAGAACCGCATGATGTACGTCACGCCTGGAAGCGGGAGCGGGCAGCCCAGCCGGGCGACGCACCCGGGCCGCGCACCGTGACGTCGTCCGGGTGATGGACTGGCTCTACGAGCGAGTCCAACCGGCCGACCTCCCGAGCGCCGAGACCGAGCCGAAGACGGGTGCTGGCGTCGCGAAGAGCCTTTGCCTGGGCTACGCCGTGACGCTCGGCCGGCTACTGAGGGCGTACGGCTGGGAAGTCGAGTACGTCACGCTCCTGGCGCGCGACCACGAGTGCGGCCGCGGCGCGACCGCATCGACTCCCACGAGATCCTGCAGGTCCGTGAGCGCGGGCGGGCCGCGGTGTGTCCTGGACCCCATGGCCAACACCCTCTTCTCCTGCGGCATTGCTGGAACTCCTCGGCATCCGTCCCTCGCGACGCCGAAGTCCTGCCCCCGACGGTCGCTATCGCGACCGCCGCTACGACCTATACGACACCGCCTACTTCTACGAGCGGGTCTTTGAGGCCTGCGTCCGGACGTCACCGGATGTGATCGCGTACGACTCCGAGGGACCTTTGCGGGCCTGGCTCAAGGTTGCGACGCAGATCGCGCGCCGGAAGGTCTACCGCCGGCGTGCGGGTGGCGCGTGGCGCAGGATCCACCTGCCGCTCGACCCGAAGGCCCGCACTCGTTGAGGCGGGTGGACGGAAGGCATCAATGGTCGAGTGCACCAGCCTAGGCTTTGGGCGTCCGGTTCTAGGGGCTGCAGGCGGGTGGCCCCGCCCCGCCGCCCCGCCCCGCCGCAGTCAAGTCCCCTGCGAAGAAGCTTCGAGGTCCGACACGGAGTACGCGACATAGTTGACGCCAGCGAAGATCGGCCGGAGACCCGATAGGGGCCGGAGCCCTCCTCCAACCCTTTCCACGACATGGTGGACACCATAACGATCGAGAATGTCGGTCCGAAGCCACCCCTTGCGCCATGCCTTCCAGAACCGGCGCACGTCCATTTGGCGTCGCTTCCATTCGTCCTGCGAGATAAACTGACTGGCAAAAGGTCCGGCGAGTGGCACACGGCAGCCTGCAAGGAGGAGGAGCTCCGATTCGCTTCCGGGTGAGTACGAGGGTTCATCGCTCCTAGGCGGCGGGCCCAGACCCGTCTCTCCTTCGCCGCAGACCAGCGCCAGCGACCGTATGAGTGCGGCCTGCTCGCGGTCCAGGATCGTAGGCTCTTGGCTCCTCGTGCTCTGGGCCCATGTGACGAGCGAAGGGAGCCCGAGAACCGAGATGACCGTGGCAGCCACCAGCGGTTAACAGGACTCAAATTTTATTTTTGAACCGATTTCCGATGAAATTTTCGGTACAAATACTTTGTCTGAAGGCGAAACCTTCACTTGCGTTCCCCGCAATTTCTACGACTGCGTACATTGTTTTCCTCGATACTGAGATCAATTATAAATTAACATTATAAAATAAGGAAAAAGAGCCGGAGAGTCAACGTTTTTAAGGAAAAAAATCTACAATAAATTTGATATACAAATCATTAATAATAAATCTACTGCCTTTTTCCCAAATTATCAGGTTTTCGCCGAATTAATGTCTGAAGTCAGCTTCATTTCAAGCACATGCCGCACTTCGTCCAAAGGCATTTCCATTCCGGTCCATAATTGAAAAGCAGCCGCTCCTTGATGAATAAACATCCCCAAACCGTCAATTGTTTTTGCACCAGCAGCTTGTCATCGCTTTGCAGTCGAGTAGTTAATGGTCGATAAATAAGATCGAAGATAATATGCTTATTTGACAGCCAATGTTGGTCCGGAAGCGGGGAATTCGGGACATGTGGGACATTCCAACCGTGGTTGCATTAACAATGAGCGTAGAGTTTTTGATTACAGTTTCAAGTGCCGTCATTCATCGATTGGATAACATTGAAATGGATATTGGTGCTGCCCAGGCTTTTAATAATCGCATGAGCTTGTTCGGGAAATTGAACTGAAAACGTAATCGACTGAGGTTTGATATTTTGAGGAAGTACAAAGGCCACTGATCGAGCCGCACCGCCAGAACCCAGAATTGTGCACATTGTTCCCTCAATTTTTTCTCGTTAGACGCGGAAGTGATCTTTCAACACCGATAATGTCTGTATTATATCCAATTAACTTACTATTTCGATTCACGACAGTGTTTACAGCGCCAACTGCGAGTGCTTCCGGAACGACTTCATCTATGAGAGGGATTATCGCTTCTTTATGCGGAACGGTTACGTTGAACCCGCCCCATTTCAGTTCTCTGAATCGATCAACGGCTTGTTTCAAAGAGGCCGGTGCGATATCAAGAGCTTCATATTGACAATCCAAATGGAGTAATTGGAATGCCGTATTGTGCATCAGAGGGAAAGGGAATGTCCGATGGGATGGCCAATAACTGCATAGTGCTTCATTGTCGTTTATCCTGAATGGATCGAAAATTAAAAACCATAGAAATTAGCTGCGATGGAAAGAGGATACAATTATTTCTTAAAGAGATGTGCAAACAACCTATCTGTGGTAAGATTCGGGAATAATTGTTCAAATTCTTTTTTTAATTCAGGCACCAGATTGAAAGCAATGAAAAACTCGTTGGATGCCTCCTCCTTTAAATTCATCGATATAACACTTTTCCGCGGCTAAAATAGGCAGGTGCAAACTTTGGATCAAGTTTCGTGCATTCTTGAAGAGATGATAATGCCTCGGGAAAGAATTCCTTTCTCACCCAATGTATCGCCGAGGTCGAACCAAATTTCGGAGTCCTTTGGATCCAACGTGATAACCTTACGGTAACACTCGATACATTCATCGATTCTTCCAAGATTGTAAAGCGCATCACCGCAGGCGTACCAATATTCTGCGTTATCCGGATGAATGTCCAGCGCTTTCTTATATCCCGAATATGCTTGTTCAGTGCGTCCCAATGCATCAGTGACAGCATCCGATGCCGAAAAAGGATTCATGGTGTTGGCTGTCGATTTCAATAGCAGATGAATAACAGGCAAGTGCCTCGTGGAAATCGTTCAATTCTTCGTATGCATTTCCGAGATTATGCAGGGCTGCAACATCTTTTGATTCATAGGTCAATGTTGTTTTAAAGCAGCGAATTGCATCCTGGAGACGTCCCAGATTTGCATACGCATTACCCATGTTGAACCAAGCTGCAGAGAAGTCTTCCTTGATTGCAAGAGAATATTCATAACTCTCGATGGCTTTGGTAAATTGGCCGACTCTGTTATGAACGATACCTTTGTTATACCAGGCATTATAATTAAATGGGTCGCGGTTGAGGTGTTCATTATAGCAACGGATGGACTCAGCAGGCTTATCGAGGTAATCGTAACAATAACCGAGTTGGTACCAAGCATCGATATGTTCCGGATCGATCTGAAGAATGTGATGGAATATAGATTCAGCTTCAACAAAACGCTCAAGTTTTTCAAGTGTGATACCTTTATGCAGCAAGGCGTCTTCATGGGACGAATCGAGTTCGAGGGCTTTATCAAATGAAGCCATCGATTCTGTAATTCGATTCAGATTGTCCAATGTAATGCCTCTGTTGATATACGCTTCGGGGTCTGTAGGATTTAAACCCAATGCCTTATCAAAACATTCAAGTGCTTCGTTGTACCGAAAGAGATTGTTGAGGATCATTCCCTTCCGCTGCCATGCTTCTGCATTAAACGGTTCAAACGAGAGAAGCCGTTCGGCATATGTCAATGCCTCTTCAAACTTTTCATGCTCAAAATAGAATTGGATGATTTCTTCCAATGCCTCCGGATTATTGATGTCTTTACCGCCATTCCTCAGCGATTCGCGGAAGCGGCGTACATCATCCTCCGACCGTTTATTCGGTTTCGGACCAATATTGTCATCGTTATTACGATCAAAATCTGGCAATGATTACTCCACCATTAAGACTTCCTCTTTTAATAAAAGAAATAAACGAGTGGAAGTCAAGAAACGCAAAAATCGGTGATCTCCTCGACCTGCACGCGCACGGTGCCCTCACCGTGCCGGATAGCGTTGTCGACGACGTTGGTCACGACCTGGGAGAGCTTGTCGGGGTCGGCGAAGACGTGCGGCACCGGTTCGGCGTACGACGACTCGATGGTGCGGGTCGTGCCCGCCCGGACCGACTCGACGCACCGCTCGACCAGCGTCATGGTGTCCACCTCGCGGGGATAGAGCGGCGACCAACCGTGTCGATCCTGGCCACGTCGAGCAGCTCGGTGATCAACCGCGAGAGCCGCTCGGAGTCGGAGTGCACCGTGGTGAGCATCAGCTTCTTCTGCTCGTCGTTGAGCCGCTCCCACTTGCTCAGCAGCGTGCCGACGAACCCCTTGACGCCTGTGAGCGGTGAGCGCAGCTCGTGGGCGACCGTCGCCACCAGGTCGGAGCGGTCGCGGTCGAGACGGGCCCGACCGCGGCCGGAGCGGATCACCACCGCCACGCTGTCCACGGGTCCGAACCGCCGCACCCGGTTGATCCGGCCGGTGACGAGGACCTCGGTGCCGTCGGTGGTGAACCACGCCCTCGGTCAGCCCGACGCGGCTGGGCAGCCCCTCGTAGGGCTTGTTGGTGGCATACCAGTCGCAGCTCTCCTGGTCCTGGAGGGCCATCGCCGCCGAGAGCGGCCGGCCGACCTCCACGCTCTCGCCGAGCAGCTTGCGTGCCTGCGCGTTGACCGTCCGCACCACTCCGTCGGCATCGGCGATCACCACACCGTCGGGGAGTCCGTCGAAGATGCCGTCGAGGTCGGGGTCAGCAGCCACGCTGGTCAGCGTAGGTCAACGCGAGGGCTGGACGACCTCACCGCAGCTCGACGACACGTCGGTGGATCGCGTCGTACGCTCCGGAGATGGCGCGCAGGGCCACGGTCGAGGACGTCCACCGCATCGCGGCCGGCACCCCGCACGTGCGGCGCTGGCCCGGCACGGAGAACGCCGTCTACCAGGTCGGGGGCAAGTCGTTCGTCTTCTTCCGCGAATCCGCGCGCCCGGACGCGGTCGACCCGGTGACGCGTGAGCGGTACGACGACGTCATCGTGTTCTGGGTGGCGTCGGAGGACGACAAGCAGGCGATGGTGCTGGACCCGGACTCGCCGTACTTCACCACCGCGCACTTCGACGGCCATCCCGGACTCGTTGGAGGCAATTGGCCTGGCCCGGGGGAAGGCCGCCCCCAGCGCGCTCTGCTCTTCCGGGCGGCCCGACGGGGCGCCCTGCCCGTCATCAATGGTTGCGACGGGAGTCTCCTGTGCAACAGGTGATTCCGTCGGGGTCGGGGTTGGCGGAGCCTCCGGGGACCAGCCACCAGCTTTCGCGATACCCACCGAGCTCGACGGGGCCGAGGCGTCGGGCTTGATCTCGAGGTTCGGCAAGACCAGCGTCCGTGCTTCCTACCCTCAGCAAGATCCCAGCGCTGCCCTGACCACTCTCCGCCTTGGAGTACGCGAGAGGTACTCCAAGGTCTTTAGTGAGGGCTCGAGCTAAGACCTCGCCGGCCCCGTCAGTCCGGTCCACAATCTCGGAACCAGACTTGGCGGCCCCCGCCAGCGGGAGTCCCAACCCGGTATCCAAGCCGGCTGAGAACCGTGCCCAACATACCTGCGACCCCGGCTGCGCCAGCGTTGTTCTCGACCACGATCTCCGTGTTAGCCAATGCCGCCCCGAGTTCCGGATCCTGCCACAGACGGCGAGTCAGGGCCCACACCTGAGACCAGGAGAAATCCGGGGTCCTCGGCACGAGGATGTAGGCCCCGCCGAGGCCAGTCGCCTCAGTCAAGTAGTTCTCGTTGGTCAAAGCCGCCTGGTAGAACCGCACGTCCTTCCATTCCATCGCCATCTGAGCAGTTTGCACAGCGGTCGGAACATTGTAATTGGTGTCTAAGTGGCCCGCAGCGACCCCAAGTAGTTGAGGCATCCGCGCTAGGCCCTCAGGCTGGAAGAGCTTGGCCTCGAACGCCTCCATGATCAGCCGCTGTCGCCGCGACCGCGCGAAGTCGCTCCCTTCCGCGTAGTTGTCGAGCACTTCCCGGGCCCTGGCATACTGGATGGCCCTCTCCCCTCCCATGTGCTGCTGCCCTTTGGCGAAGCTAACGATTGTCCAGCTGGGATCGATGGACGAGTCATCGTTGGCCGGATAGCTGGCCCTGAAAGCAACTGGAACGAAAACGTCCACGCCCCCCACGGCGTCGATCATCTCGCGGAAGCCAGCAAAGTCCAAGGCCACGTAATATGACACGGGTATTCCAAGGAGTCGGGAAACGGTATCCATAGCGAAGGTTCCTGCACCCTGACCGCCCTTGTATCGCGCGAGGCGATCAGGGTAGAGCCTCGCGTCCAGGGCGAAGGCGTAGGCTGTATTGAGCTTATTGTAAACGGTAGTCTTATCGCTGAAAACCAGGGGGGCCCAAGCGTCCCTTGGCAGCGAGAGCATGGCGAGGGTCTTGCGGACAGGATCGGCGATCACCACCATCATGGAGTCGGTCAAATACGCCCCATCGTGGCCAGCGCCGCCGTAGCCCATGAGAAGAAACGCGAAGCGGGAATCTGAAGGCTCTTTGCTTGGGATTGTGGCGGCCTCCTGCGACGGCGCGCCTTCCACGGAATTGGCCTCCGCCCCAGTCACCGTCTCCCTCAACGGTTCGACCCTATCCTCTACGTTTCCGACTGCGAAAATGAACAGAGCCCCCGCATATAGACTGCCACCGAAGAATAGGGCGAGCAAAAGGATCAGGAATCCTGCGAGGAGCAGCTTTCGCGTGCGAGCGGCGGTTCCGTCGCCACCAATAACCGGCGCTTTATCCAAAAGCAAGTCCAATCGCCCCAGGCGGAACTATGGAGAAGGGCCCGTAAGAAGCTTCACCCGCCAAGCCTGTCGCCATCTTTGGGGGAGCGAAGCCACTAGGACCGACGCACGCGCTCCAATCTTAACGTGGTGGTCGAAAAACGGTTACGGAAGCGCGCTGAGCTCGGAGTGTAACATAATTTGCGAGGTTCAGATACATTTGCCGGCGGAAAACTTCGAATCGGAAGCTGGCCCCAAGACTGAGTAAGCTAGAACAGTCGCAACTGTTCCGTTCCCTGACTGGCCTCGAAATCCCAGAATAGGCTTCTGCGGTCGCGCAAAGCTACATCCACCCGAAGGCCCTTGTCCCCTGACCGTCGAATTTCTGCTTGCACCGTTGAAAGGGCCACTCCCGGCGAGTTGTTTGTACGGCTCAGGTGGGCCAACCAGACCTGGCTCGGCCTGCCCATTGACAGTCGCACAACCGCCTTTCCGGCGTCATCGTTGGATAAATGTCCAAGACCGCCCAAGATCCGCGCCTTCAGCGGCGCGGGGTAAGGCCCACGCACGACCATTTCAACGTCATGGTTTGATTCAAGGATGACGAGGTCTGAAGCCAGTGCTCGCTCTAACACCTCCCTCGAGATTGTCCCCATATCCGTGGCAAGGCACAGCGAGCCGCGCTTCGACTTCAGCTGGAATCCAAGCGGCTGAGCGGCATCATGAGGGATGGGAAACGCCTCTACCTCTATTGACCCAATCCTCGTCGTCCGGCCGGCAATTAGGGGTTCGTGCTTAACGGAGGATCGGCGACAAGCCCCAGCCCGCCAGGTGCCAGCACTGCACAACGATAGGCGCCCCGGAGAGCCGAGCGAGGGCGGCAGCTGAGGACCAGTGATCCGAGTGCTCGTGACTTACCAGAATAGCGGTCACCTCCGGCATGTTGAGCACCCAGACGGGTGAGCTCGTGCGCCACCCTTCTCGTGCTCAAGCCAGCGTCCATCAGAAGCAACGTATTCTCGTCGCGAACCAAGTAGCAGTTTCCGCTGCTCCCGCTGCTTAGCGACCAAACCTGCATGGTGGTCCGATTTCCCGCATGTCTGAAGTGCCCCTACCGGCCGGCCGTTGTGGCATGCCCCTTGCTACCCGAGGTAAGAAGAAGTCAGGATTCGCCCCCAGGGTTTCCGTTTCGCCTTCGGGATTAACCAACTTCAGGAGACGCCCTTGATCGAGGCCATCCAGTTCTGGAATGAGCCGAATAACCTTTCCCATTGGGACTACACCCTGGATCCAGAGTGGAGCACCTTCGCCCAAATGGTGCTGTACGCTTCCCGGGAGGTCAGAAGCGAGGCTCCCGGGGTGACCCAACTTCTTGGGGGGCTCTCTCCCCTGGATCCGGCCTTCGCCGACCTGATGCGCAGGCACGGCGTCGCCGACGCCATGGACGTGATTGCCCTCCACGGATTCCCTCTGGACTGGAACCTCTGGCAGATCGACGAATGGCCTGAGAAGGTGCAGGAAATGGGGACGGCCGCGAGGAAGCCAATCTGGGTCACCGAGGTCGGTGCCTCCAGCTTCGGCGCGGAGGAGGTCCAACTCTTCGGACTTAAGCGCACCTCGGAGTTGTTGCTGTCCCTGGTTCCCAGGATCCACTGGTACTCCCTGATCGATCTACCGGGACACAGGGTCGCTGTCACCCGCCACAAGGAGAGCGAGGGCAGCGCCTACTACCGGCACTTCTACTTCGGGCTGCTTCGCAGCGACGGCACGCCCAAACAAGCCCTCGGCCATTTTCCGCCCGAGATGGGCATCTGTCAATGGGTGGACTTCGAGGATGACGACATGGTGGAACTGGATCTGCCGGTGGCTTCCTCGCCTGGGGGTCAAGTTCCTCAGGACCGGCATCAGTTGGGCAGACTGGCACCGTCCCGATGCCCCGCTCTGGTACGACAAGATGATGAGCAAACTGAGCAAGTTCGATCTGACGGTCACCCTCTGCTTCACCCCCCCCAGCCGGGGCATCGTCCCCAACCACACCAGCCCACCGCAGGACGTGGGAGAGTACGCCTACTTCTGCTGGGAAGTCGCCAGGAGGTATGCGAGCTAGGTGCTCTACTTCGCTGACCGGGAGCGTGCCCTTAATTTGCCCGCGGACCGAGGGAGAGATCAGGGACGCGCTGGAAGGAATCGGCCGTGCGTATAGGGCACAGCCAGAGGCTGCCAACCTGGTTGCCGTCGACACTCACGCGGATCTTGCCGGAGCGGCCATCAGTCTCGGGGAGTTGCACCAGGCCATCGCTGATCTCTCTGTGCCCCGAGAGTGACGACGCGACGCCCGAAACCGATCGGCTGGCCGCCGCCGGCGTCCTAGTGGGTAGATGCCTCTTCCGGTCCTCGAAGTTGGTGACCGGCCATTCTGTCCCGCTTGAAGGGCACGGAGCAGAGGCCAGGGTGGTCAGGTCTCGGGAAGACGGCCACTCCTTGGCTGACCTGCTCGGACGCGCGGCTGGCGCGGTTGCTGACCTGGCTTCCGCGCGGCTTCCGGAACTGCTGACTGCCGCGTGCCGGAAGGCTATGCCTTCTACACCCTTTACCCTGAGATGTACTTCTCGAGCATCCAGAGGTACTCGGTCGGGCCCAGATCTCGCCCTTCTTGGACCGTCCTTGGGATCCGAAGCATCGGTACTTCCCTGGCTACAATGGTCGCCGGGGTACTGGCGGAGCAGGGGTGGCCGGTTCAGGTGGAGACCTTGCGTCCCCGGGGCCACCCCTTCGCCCGGCAAGTGGAGATTGCTCCACTCCTTCTGCGGAGGCTGGAGGCCAGCGCCCAGAACGGTGGCGGGTTCGTCCTGGTAGACGAGGGGCCAGGCCTCACCTGCTCCTCTTTGCTGGCGGCCTGCTCGGCCCTCAACAGGTTGGGCATTGACGATGATCGGATTTGGGTGCTATCGGCCTGGCAAGGGAAACCGAGCATATACGCTCCGGAGGGCGCCCTGTGCCCGCTGGTCTGGCCTGCGGGTCTACTCATACCACCGCCGAGAACGCGTTCGACGGATGGCGCTCCCTTCTCCCTTTCATGCGACATGCCATGGATGCCAGTGGAAACCCAGAGGGCCGCCCGGGGTCCAGGTCAGAGCCCCTCGTCGCCGACCTCTCGTACGGGCGCTGGCGGGATCGGTGCTTTCCTTCCCCCGAACTTGGCCGGTAGTGCAACGCGCCACCGAACGCACCAAGCTCCTTCTTCGTTTCCCTTCGCGGACGGTGCTGGCCAAGTACGCAGGACTCGGCCACTACGGCAGGGAGAAGCTTGAGCGAGCCACCGCGCTCGCCGAGGCGGGATTCGCTCCCCCGGTCTTGGGACTCGCCTACGGGTTTCTTTTGCATCCCTTCCTGCAAGCCCGCCCGCTAACGGTGGCGGACCTATCGCCCGAGCTCCTGGCCAGAATGGTCGAATACTACGCCTTCCTATTGGAGCAATTTCGTTCTCCGAAGTCACCTCGCTTCAGCCGGTTGGCGGAACTGATCGTGACTAATGCCAGGGGCTCCTTGGATCTCGATGCCAGCGACTTCGTCGAGTCGTGGCGAGGCCGGAAAGAGGCGATTGACGCTCTTCCCCTGGTCCGGATTGACGGCAGACCTCAGCCTCACGAGTGGCTACTGGTGGAGTCCAATGGCCGGCCGCGACTCGTGAAGGCAGACGCCTCCGATCACTTCTACGACCACACACTGGTTGCCGAGCAGAGCATTCTTTGGGACTTGGCGGGATCGTGCGAAGAGTGGGCGATGGATGATGACGATATCTCCCGATTGCTTGCCCTCTGGAGAAATGGTACTGGCGACCGTCTCGCTGCGACCATGCTCAACTTCTACCGGGCGGCGTATCTCGCGTTTCGGTTAGGGGCGCTGCACTACGCCGTACACGGAACCGACGAGGAGGATGTCCGGCGCCTCCTCCAGGAAGAGGAAGAGAAGTACAAGCGGCGCCTGCGCGTCTTGATGTCCGCCGGCCGTCAGCGCTGAAATCGATCGAAGAGGCGCACCCATGTTCGATCGGCCTGTCCGCGAGATTGCCTTAGTCAACCCACCGTGGGAGTTCGAAGGCTCGCGATTCTGGGGTTGCAGGGAACCTCACATTCCTCTGGAGTTGCTCTACGCGGAGGCCCTGCTCGAGGAGTCCGGTTTCGCTTCCACAGTCGTGGACGCCCACCTCGAAGCCTATCCCTGGCCGCGACAAGCAGGAAGGTCGAGGCACTACGCCCGGATCTGATCGTGCTGACCACCGCCCCTGGCTATCTCTTCTGGAGGTGCCCGCCACCAGAACTGGACATCCCCACGGCCGCTTGCGCGTCTCTCCAGCGCGTCGCCCCCGTAGTCGCGGTTGGCCCCCACGGTTCGGCGACCCCCGCCTACGCCCTGAAGGCAGTGGGCTGTCAAGCAGTGATAAGGGGCGAACCGGAACAGGAACTTGTTAGCCTTGCCTTCGGAAGACCTGGGCCAGCCACGGTGCTAGCTGGCGTTCCCGTAACCACGGGCCCAGGGCAGGTGGCCTGGGCGGACCTTTCTCTCCTGCCCTCCCTCGGATTTCTCCGGTTATCCCCTTGAACTGCGCGCTCACCGGCACCACGTCTTCTGGGGCGATGGCAGGGGCGCCGAAGTGGAGTTCAGCCGCGGCTGCCCGTACGGGTGCGTCTTCTGCAATCGGCGATTCTTTCGACGCCGATACCGCGAGCGAGCCCTGGACCGAGTACTGGCGGAACTGCGCCGTCTCCGCGCCCGCGGCGTCGACTACGTCTACTTTATCGACGAGGTCTTCGGCCTGGGAAAGAGCGACGCGCTGCTGAGTGCCCTGGCCGCGGAACGAACTCGTCACCTTCGGCTGTCAAACAAGGGTGGACCTGTGGGATGAACAACGACTCGAGCGCCTGGCGGAGGCAGGATGCGTCAGCGTCGAGTTCGGAATTGAGTCACCGCTCAAGAGGATCCAGGCGTCTCTCGGCAAAGGGTACTCAGCTCGGAGCGGACCGGATATTGGAGTTGATGGTGCACGCCAAGGAAAGAATCCCCTGGGTCCAAGCCGATCTGGTCGAGCCGAGGGAGGCCGGCCCGGAACTTCCAGCAGACCGAAGAGTGGCGCCAGACGGGCCATCAGTGCGCGGGGTGTGGGTCTCAGATCCCGTTCACTCTCTTCCTCTTATCCAGGTAGTGACCTTCACGAAAGGCTGATAGGCCCGTTGGACGATGAGGCGTGGATCCGAGCGAGGGCACGGTGATGCGCATACTCCTTACGACCGACTGCGGTGGGAGGCGTTGTGGCAGTACAGCCTCGCCCTTGGCCCGAGGATTGGTGGAGCGACACGGCTTGCCAGATCATGATGGTGTGCCTTCGGAGAACCGTGCCGGCGAGATCTCGACGAGGCAATCCATCAAGGGCGGACGCGTCGAACTGGTATCGCTCCCGGTGAAACTGGAGTGGATGGCCTGACAGTGCGGCGGATGTAGTCCGGAGTCTACTGGCGGTGGAGACGTTGACGGAAAGTTGGAGACCCGACGTCTTGCACAGCAACCAGTACTGCTTCGGCCGGCTGCGACCTCCGTGCCGAAAGTCGTGGTCGCTCACAGCGACATCCTCAGTTGGATCGTATCTCTCCGGCCCCTCCAGGATGTTCCAGCGCTCGTGCAACGCGACCCGGCCCTATTTGCCTATAACAGCCTAGTAGTGGAGGGGCTGAGGAGGGCGACGGTCAGCCGTCTCTCCCACCCGATGCGGGGCCGAAACGCTAGAGCGACTCTACCGGCGTGCGTCGTCGAGTCATCCACAACGGGTCTGTGGTCGGATCATTATCAACGGCAGTCAAAGAAGCCAATTGCCCTTTCGGCCGGCCGGCTCTGGGACGAGTCGAAGAGAGCGGACGTCGCCGCGATCGGGGTGCGAGGGCTTCCCCTGGAGCTGCGCCTTATTGGCCCAACCGGGGCCCTCGGGGGAGCGTGCTCTGTCCTGCCGTCGGGTCCAACCTTCGCTATTCTGGCGCCCTGCGCGTGGCAAATTGTCCGGTCCGAGATGGCCTCGGCGCAATTCTACCTGGCCACCTCGACCTATGAGCCCTTCGGGTTGGCGGCGCTGGAGGCGGCTTTCTGCGGGTGCGCCCTAATGGCCAACGATATCCCGACCTTTCGAGAGTTGTGGGGAGATGCCGCACTCTTCTACCATCGAGACGATCCGCCGGAGCCTGCGCGAGCACCTATCGGCCTTCCTTGCCGACCCGGCCCGCTGCGGCGGCTTGGGGTGGCGGCCCGCCAGCGAGCCCTGGATCAGTTCACTGCCGAGAGGATGGCCGACGACTACCTTGCCCTCTATCAGGAAGTTCTTGGCCTCGCGGGCTCGCCGTCGTACGTATGCACCACTGGTCGCTGACGAAGGGACGGCACGATCTCCTCGACCCTGGCGATTCCTGACGGCGGGGTGACCGATGTCCTACAATCGAAGACACTATTGATGGTGAAAGCAGACCGTTGATGGCCGAAGGCTCATCGCTCCGCATCGCGCTCTTCTGTCATTCCATAGTCTCGGACTGGAATCACGGGAACGCCCACTTCCTCCGGGGGCTGGTTCGCAGTCTCCAGGCGATGGGCCACCAGGTGATATGCTTCGAAGAAGAGGCCAACTGGTCCCGAGTCAACCTGATCGCGGACCACGGAACGGGGCCGCTCGAGGAGTTCCATCGCCGCTTCCCCTCCATCGACCTGCGCGACTTCGTGCTGGACGGTCGCGCTCACCTCTACGACTGGCTGTCCGACCTCCTGGCCGAAGTAGATGTCTGCCTCGTCCACGAGTGGAACCCCCCGGACCTGGTGAAGAGCCATCGGCGAAGTGGCCGCCCGCCGGGGCGTGATTTCTCTGTTTCACGACACCCACCACCGGTCCCTGACCGAGCCGTGGCGCGTGGCACAGATGGGGCTTGACTCCTACTCCGCCGTGCTGGCGTACGGCCCCAGCATCGCCGAAATCTACCGCAGCCACGACCCGCGGGCCCGCGGGTGGTGGTGTTTCACGAGGGCGCCGACGCCGACCTCTTCCGGCCTCTCGTCCGGTTCAAGAGCTGCGACGTCGTCTTCGTCGGCAACTGGGGCGACGACGATCGGAACCAGGCTACCTGGCGCTACTTCATCGAGCCCAGCCGGCGCGCTTCCGGACCTGGGCTTCGCCCTTTTCGGAGTTCGGTATCCGCGCGAGGTGCTCGCCGCTCTCCGCCAGGGGGGCATCGCCTGGGGGGGCTGGCTGCCCAACTACCTGGTGCCGGAGGCCTACGCCGTCAGCAAAGTCACGGTCCACATCCCGCGCAAGGAATACGTCGAGGAGCTGCACGGCACACCCACCATACGGGTCTTCGAGGCTCTGGCGTGCGGAGTGCCGCTGGTCAGCGCCGGGTGGAGAGACGACTCGGGGCTCTTCGAGGAGGGCGCCGACTATCTGGCCGTTGACACCCCGGCGCAAATGGCCGAGACGCTTCGATGGCTGGCCACCGACGCCGATGCCAGGGACTGCCATTGGGTCCCACGGACGGCAGACCGTTCTTGAGCAGTCACACCTGCCGGCACCGGGCCGAGGAACTCGTCGAGATCATCGACCAGCTTTCGAAGGCGCCAACTGCGAGCCGACAGCTGGAAACTGACGGCTCGCTGGCTCAGTGGAGCTCGCATGCGCATCACCTTCTTCGGATCCAGCATCGTCTCAGCCTACTGGAACGGCGCTGCCACCTACTACCGGGGGATCTGTCGGCGCCCTCTACCGGCGGGGCCACCGGCCTGTCTTCGTCGAGCAGGACATCTACGACACGGCAGCAGCACCGAGACCTGGTGGAAGACCCCGAGTACGCCGAAGTCGTGGTGTGCGACGATCTTGGCAGACCTGGACCGGGAGCTGGAGCGGGCGCGCGGGTCGGATCTTGTCGTGAAGTGCAGCGGTGTCGGGCGATACGACGACTATCTGGATCGGGCGGTGCTTTCGGCGACGAACAGAGAGCAACCTCGTCGCCTATCTGGGACGTGGACGCGCCCCTTCACCCTGGAGAGAGCTGACCCATGAGCCCGCATGGGTGCTTCCGGGAGCTCGTGCCCACGTACGATGCCATTCTCACCTATGGCGGCGGGCCAAGAGTGGAAGCAGGATACCGAGGTCTCGGGGCCACAAGCGGTGGAGCTGGTATACAACGCCCTCGATTCTGAGACCCACCACCCTGTGCCGAAGAACCAGGCCTACCGATGCGATCTGCTCTTTGTGGGCAACCGGCTGCCCGACCGGGAATCGCGCGTCCGTTCGTACTTTCTGGATGTGGCCTCAGCCTGCCCCGGACTATTCCTTCCTTGCTGGGAGGCGAGGGATGGGGAGATGTGCCCCTGCCCCCAAACGTCCGCTACCTGGGTCACGTGGGGACCGCGCTGCACAACCAGCTCAACTGCAGCGCCCGACTGGTGCTGAACGTCAACAGGCAGTCGATGGCCGACTACGGGTTCAGCCCTCCGACCCGAGTCTTCGAAGCTGCGGGAGCGGGTGCCTGCCTCGTCACGGACCAATGGGAAGGGATCGAGACCTTTCTGGAACCGGGCAGGGAGGTCCTGGTGGCTTCCTCGCCGGAGGATGTCTCGGGATTTCTCCACACTGTGTCGCCAGGGGGTAGCCGCCGACATCGGCCGGCGCGCCTTGAAGCGAATTCTCTCCGAG
>CAWHRC010000004.1:0-434775 GCA_963831755.1 uncultured Acidobacteriota bacterium | reverse complement strand
GACTTTGCGCTGTATTTGGCTCGAAGGGCAGATGCGCGCCACCAGAACCGTAGCGTCGAAGGGGCACGTTTGGGAGCTTGAGTCACGGCGACACGCTGCGTGGTCCGGTGGTCGGGCGGGGTCGCGACGCTACTCCCGCAACGGTAGGGCCTCGACACCTCGACAAGACACCGAGCTACCCGTTGCTGGTGGACTGTGCCCTCGACCCAGGGAGCCACGCTCTCGGGCGCGGTGATCGGAGGGGCGGGCACCTCCGTCATCCGCCTCCGCCCCCGCCGAGCAGCGAGCCGGTGGTGTGGACCTCGGCGGTGGGGGTGACGGTCTCGGGCAACTCACTGACGAAGACGACGACGACCGGTGGGGCAACTGCGGGGCGGTCTCCTCCCAGCAGATCGGCTCGGGTGACGGCTACGTGGAGTTCACGGCCTCGGAGACGACCACATACCGCATGATCGGCCTCTCCAAGGGGAACACGAACGCCTCGTACGACGGACATCGACTTTGGGATGGACCTGGCCGAGGGCAGCACGCGTCTACGAGAACCTAGCATCGAAGGGCACGTTCGGCACCTTCGTCACTGGCGACATGCTGCGCGTCGCGGTGATCGGCGGAGTCGTGAAGTACTCCCGCAACGGGACGGTCTTCTACACCTCGACTGAGACCACCGGCTATCCGCTGCTGGTCGACACCTGGCCCTTACACCAAGGGGGCCACCCTCAACGGCGCGTCATCGGGAGATACCCGCGTCGAGCCGAGGAGGTCGCCCCCGCAAACCGCGGGCGGCCACGCGCAAGCCGCAAATGTGCCCTATGTGACCTGGGACACACCCGTTCCGCCGACCGGGCAGAAGAATGCCGTCTCCTCCTGCTCGATCAACCAAGCGACCGGACCGAAGCCTCTGGGGGTGATGGATGCGCAAGGTAGCCCTTTTCCTGGCGATCGTCCTCGGGGCTCTTGGGCTGGGACTCCCCGTTTCGGGAATCCACCGAGCGAACCGACCGGGCCGCTCATCCGACTGAAGGCGGCGACGTTCGAGCCCTCCGAGGAGAGCCCGCTCTCGCCCAGGGCTGCGGCACCGGGCGCTCGGGGCCGACGAGCGCGGAACCTACATCGTCCAGTTCGCGGGCCCGGTCGAGGACGCCTGGAAGGCCGCCGTCGGCGGCCGGGCGGCGAGCTGCTCGAGTACATCCCCGACTTCGCGTTCAAGGTGCGGATGACGCCCGGCGCAGGCGCGGCGGTCCGCCGGCTGCCGAGCGTGCGCTGGGTGGGCCTCTTCCACCCCGCCTACAAGCTGAGCCCGCGCCTGAAGCGCGGCGGCGAGCGGCTCTACATCGTGCGCCTCGAGCCGGGCAGCGACGGAGCCGCTCGCGGCCGCGACGATCGGTGCCGTCGGGCGCAAGGGTCGCGGCCGGAGGGGCGCACGCTCGTCGTCTCCGCGTCGGCCGAGGCGCTTCGAGGCCCTGGCCGGCCGTCGAGACGTGGCCTGGATCGAGGACTTCGAGCTGCGGAAGAAGCACAACGACCACGGCGGGGGCGTGATCATGGGGGCCGCGCGATCGGCCAACAACGCCGGCTACGACGGCTCGACCCAGACCGTGGCCGTGGCCGACACCGGCCTCGGCGGCGGGACGGCGGCCACCGCCCACGCGGACATCCCGGCCGGCCGCATCGCCACCATCTTCAACTGGCCGGGGGCGCCGACGGCACCTGCTATCAGACGATCACGGACGACGGCGCGCGCGACGTCGACAGCGGGCCACGGCACGCACACGTCCTCGTCGGTCCTCGGCGGTGGCGACGCTCAGCGGCAAGGGCAAGGGCACGGCGCCGGGCGCGAACCTCGTCTTCCAGGCGGTCGAGAACTACGCCACCATCTCGCAGCTCTGCCAGCTCTCTACGGTACCCCGACGGCTACTACCTCGTCGGGATCCCCACCGACCTGCGGACGCTCTTCCAGCAGGCCTACAACGCCGGCGCGCGCGTGCACTCGAACTCCTGGGGCAGCGACGCGGCGGGCCAGTACACCGCGGACAGCGTCGAACCTCGACGACTTCGTCTGGAGCCACCGGGACGTGACGATCACCTTCTCGGCGGGCAACGCGGGCGTCGACGCGGACGCGCAACGGCGGGGTCGACGCGCGACTCGATCGGCTCACCCGCCACCGCCAAGAACGTGATCAGCCGTCGGCGCGAGCGAGAACGACCGGGCGAGCGACTACGCCTGCGACGCCACCAAGGACGCGATCTGCGCCAGCCAGGGCGGCCAGAACGCGATCTTCACCTACGGGAGGCCTGGCCGTTCAACTTCCCGGCCGAGCCCGCTCAAGAGCGACCCGAGCGCCGGCAACGCCGAGCAGATGGCCGCCTTCAGCAGCCGCGGCGCCGACCGACGACGGCCGGATCAAGCCCGACGTGGTGGCTCCCGGGACCTGGGTGCTCTCCGGCTACTCCGACCTCTACCGCCGGGCTACGACCCCTCGCCCAACCCGCAGACGAGCCTCTACCAGTACGACGGCTGGGGCTACCCCCTGAACGCCGAGCTACAAGTACCTGGGCGGCACCTCGATGTCGAACCCGCTCGTGGCGGGCGGAGCGGCGGTCGTGCGCGACTACTACCAGAAGACCCACGGCCACTCGGCGAGCGCGGCCCTCGTCAAGGCCACGCTCATCAACTCCGCCGTGGACCTCCTCGACGAGAACAACGACGGCGTCAACAACAACGCCCTCCCCATCCCGAACGTCTACGAGGGCTGGGGCCGGGTGAACCTGGCGGCGGCGATGGACGGCTCGCGGGAGTTCGTGGACGAGGGCGCGGGCCTCTCGACGGGCGGCACCCTGAGCTTCACCTACGACGTCGCGGCGGGGACGCCCCTGAAGGTGACGCTCGTGTGGTCGGACTACCCCGGCACCACCTCCGCCACGAAGATGCTGGTGAACGACCTCGACCTCGAGGTCTCGGGCCCGGGCGGCGTCTTCTACAAGCGGCAACGTCTTCGGCGCGCGGGGCTGGTCGGTCGCGAACAGCGGCCTCCGCGACAGCACCAACAACGTGGAGAACGTCTACGTGCAGTCCCCTGCCGCCGGCAACTGGACGATCACCGTGCGGGGCTACAACGTGCCGCAGGGGCCACAGCCCTTCGCGCTCGTGGTCGCCGGCCAGCTCTCGATGCCTCCTCCGGTCGAGCTCTCGATCAGCGACGTCAGCGTCGTCGAGGGCAACGGCGGGACGACCAACGCCGTCTTCAGCGTGACCCTTGTCCGCGTCGCGAGCGCTGCCCGTAACCGTCGGCTTCGCCACCGCAGACGGCACCGCCGGTGCGGGGAGCGACTACGTGGCGGCGGCCGGCACTCTCACCTTCACGCCGGGCCAGACCACCCAGACCATCAGCGTCATCGTGAACGGCGACACGACCGTGGAGCCGGACGAGACGTTCGTCGTCGACCTCGTGCAACCCGTCGGGCGCGACGATCGCGGACGGTCAGGGGGTCGGCACGATCACGAACGACGACACGGCTCCGCCAGGACGCGGAGCCCGTGGTGTGGACGTCGGTGGTGGGTGTCAGCGTCTCGGGCAACTCGCTGACGAAGACGGCGACGAGCGCGTGGGGCAACGCGGGAGCCATCTCCACCCAGCAGATCGTCTCGGGCGACGGCTACGTGGAGCTCACGGCTTCCGAGACGAGCACATACCGGATGATTGGTCTCTCCAAGGGGAACACGAACGCTTCCTACGAGGACATCGACTTTGCGATGTACCTGGCCCAAGGGGAGCTACGCGTCTACGAGAACCTAGCGTCGAAGGGGACGTTTGGGAGCTTTGTCACTGGCGACAAGCTGCGTGTCGCGGTGATCGGCGGGGTCGTGACCTACTCCCGCAACGGTACCGTCTTCTACACCTCGGTGAAGACACCGAGCTACCCGCTGCTGGTGGACAGCGCCCTTTACACCCAGGGCGCCACGCTCAGCGACGCCACTATTGCGGGCGCTCCATGAACGGATGCTCAAACAGGGGGACTGCGTTGCAGCTCGGGGGCGTGCGGCTGGCGCGCCACTGGAGCGCCTTCGGGAAGGGAAGATCCTGCGCTATCCTGCCCCATCGTCATGACCAGCCTTGTCCGCCGGGCGACTCGCAATGCACATCTCTGGTTGCCCGGCTACATCGAGAGCCGCGCGCGCCGTCGTGGCGAACGACCGCCCCGAACCGTCTGGGTGACGATGGCAGATCACTTCGAACCTCTCTGGAAGAGGCCATCCGAGACGGTCGCCACCGAGCGGGTGACGTCCTGGCGGCAGGCCTGGCCAGAGATCGCCGCCCACCACCAGGACTCAACGGGACGGCCTCCGCAGTACGGCTTCTTCTACCCCGAAGAGGAGTACCGCCCGGAGCTGCTCGAGCCGCTGGCCGAGATGGCACGCTTGGGTATTGCCGACGTCGAGGTGCATCTTCACCACGACGGTGACAACGGGCCGTCGTTCGTCGAGAAAGTCTCGCGCTTCACGCAAGCCTTGCATGCCCGGCACGGACTGCTGCGGAGGCACGAAGGCCGTCTGGCCTTCGGCTTCATCCACGGCAACTGGGCCCTCGACAACGGCCGTCCCGACGGGCGCTGGTGCGGGGTGAACGACGAGATTTCGCTGCTCCGCGACCTGGGCTGCTATGCGGACTTCACGATGCCCGCCGCGCCTGACCCCTCGCAGGGCGGGCTCGTGAACACGATCTTCAGGGTGACGGACGACCCCCAACGGCCGCGATCCTATGCCACGGGCATCCCTGTCCAAAGAGGGACCCCCGCCGTCGGCGATCTGACCCTCATCCCGGGCCCGCTGGGCGTGCTGTGGCGCCCGGAAGGCCGCTGGAAGCCCCGCGTCGACACGGGAGAGCTGGCTTCCTACGCGCGCCCCACCCTCGAACGCATCCGACTCTGGCTGTCGGTGGCGCCTCGCATCGGTGAGCACTCCTTCATCAAGCTCTTCGCTCACGGTGCGCAGGAGCACAACGCGGCCGCCCTGCTCGGCGGGGACCTCGATCGGCTGTTCGAGGGGCTCCGGCACGCGTGCATAGGATCGGGAACGCAGTTGCGCTACGTGACAGCGTGGGAGATGTGGCGGGCTGTGGAAGCGCTGCGGGAGGGCCGTCAGCCTTGAAGGCCGAAAGAGCGCTCTTCGTCTCCAATCTCTTCCCGAGCAGCGTCGAGCCCGGCCGAGGCCGATTCAACCTGGATCAGCTCATGGCGCTGCGGGAGGCGGGTCTCGACGCGACGGTGGTCGCTCCGCGTCCGTGGTTCCCCGGACCCCATGGTCGATCAACGGCCCATCCGCCCTTTCCTCCACCCGTCGAGACGATCGAAGGCTTCCGCGTCCTGCACCGGCGCGCGCCATACGTGCCGCTGTGGCGGGGAAGCCTGAACGGCCGTCTCTACGGCTGGAGCGCAATGGGCGCGTGTCGCTCAGCTGCGCGCGCATTCAACCCGGATTTCCTCTGGGTGAGCTTCGCGTTTCCGGATGCGGTTGGGGCGGACTGGGTCGCGCTGCGGGTCGGCCTGCCGCTCGCCGTTTCGGCGATCGGGTCCGATGTAAACGTCTCGTTCCAGATGCCGTTGAGGAGGCGGGCTATGCTCGCCTCGCTCCGCCGCGCAGTCTGCGTCTTCGCCAAAAGCGCCCGGATACGGGACACGCTGACGGAAGGCGGGCTCGATGCCTCGCGCATCCACTTGGACTACAACGGAGTCGACAGGGGGACGTTCCACCCACGATCGCGGAACGCCGCCAGTATCGAGATCGGCGTGGATCCTGGACAACGTCGAGTCCTCTTCGTCGGGAACCTCGTGCCGGTCAAGGGACTCTCCGACCTTCTCGAGGCGTTTCGCATCGCATCGACGAGCGCGGGGCCAACGCTCGAGCTCGTGATCGTGGGAGACGGCCCGCTCGAGGGTTACCTGCGGTCTCAGGCGCGCAGGCTCGCCATCGAGTCCACTGTCCGGTTCGCCGGGCGCGAGACGCACCCCCGGGTGGCGCTGTGGATGTCCGCGAGTGACGTCCTGGCGCTCCCCAGCCTGGAGGAGGGGGTGCCAAACGTGGTGCTCGAGGCTCTCGCCTCCGGGCGGCCCGTGGTCGCCACGGCCGTCGGCGGTGTGCCCGAGGTGCATCCTGGCGACGTGGCCGGAGCCCTCGTCCCCGCCGCGGAGCCTTCCACTCTGGCCGCAGCACTCACGGCCGTGCTCGGCCGCGAATGGCGCGAGGACTCCCTCTCGGCTCTTGTCCGGGGATTCAGCTGGTCTGAGAATTCGCGGGTGATACTGGGGGCGCTGCGGGCTTCTGCGCCAGTCCAGGCTCAGCCGAATGCCTGAGCGGAGCGACGAGACGAACGCAGACCCGCTGGCGCAGGTTGCTCGCAACGGCCTAGCCATCCGCACTGCAAGGAGCGGTGCCTTGACGGTGACGTCGCAGGGCATGCAGTTCCTGCTCAGCAGCGTCGGCACGGTTATCCTCGCGCGTCTCCTCACCCCAGCCGACTACGGCCTCGTGGCGATGGTCACCGTGCTGCTCGGATTCATCTCGATCTTCCGTGACATGGGTCTGTCCGAGGCAACGGTGCAGCGGCAAAACATCAGCCACGGGCAGATCAGCACTCTGTTTTGGATCAACGTGGGATTCGGCATTCTCATCATGTGCGTGGTGGTCGCCCTGGCCCCGGCAGTGGAATGGTTCTACGGTACGGCGTCTCTCGCGTCCCTTACGGTAGCGTATGCCGTGGGATTCCCGATCAGTGCCGCGGCCGTGCAGCATGCGGCCTTGCTTCGACGGCAGATGCGCTTCGTCGTTCTAGCCATGGCCGAGATCGGCTCCCTGTCGGCAGGACTCCTGGCGACCATCCTCCTCGCCTGGTTTGGCGCCCGATACTGGGCGCTCGTCGCCGGTCGCTTGACCGAAGCTCTGAGCTTCTGCGTGGGGGTGTGGCTGGGATCCGGCTGGCGCCCTGGCCTTCCGCGCCGAAACCAGGACGTCCGATCGATGTTGGCCTTCGGCGGCAACCTGACCGGCTTCTCGATCGTGAACTATGTGGCGCGGAACATCGACAACCTCCTCATCGGCAAGGCATGGGGGGCGCAACAACTGGGACTGTACTCGAAGGCATACACCCTCCTTCTCCTGCCACTGCGGCAAATCAACAATCCGATCGGAGCGGTTGCGGTCCCTTCGCTCAGCAGGGTCGCGGACGACCCGGAGCGGTATCGGCGGGCCTATCTGAGGATGCTCGAGAAGATCACCATTCTCACGATGCCCGGTACGGCGTTCCTGATCGCCACTTCGGACTGGCTGGTGCGCCTGGTTCTCGGGCCTCAGTGGACAGAGGCGAGCCGGCTGTTCGCCATTCTCGGCGTGTCGGCGCTCGTTCAGCCGGTGGCGAATACCGCAGGCTGGCTCTTCGTCAGCCAGGGCAGAACCCGCCAACTCCTGCAATGGGGGCTGGTGGGCAGCACGCTGCTGGTGGTCGCCATCGTCGTGGGCCTGCCATGGGGAGCGGCTGGCGTGGCCACGGCCTATTCAGGCGTGTCGCTCGTCGTCGTCACGCCACTTCTGGCCTGGTTTGTCGGTCGCCAGGGTCCGGTCCGAGCGATGGATCTGTACCGTACGGCAGCGCCAGCGGCGTGGGCTGCCATGTCGGTCCTGGTCGTGCTCGCGGCGCTGCGCCAATGGTGGCTTCGCACAGGGGCGCTGCCGGGGCTGCTCGTTTGCTTTGGGTGTACTCTCTTCGTGACGTACGGCGTGCTTTATTCATCTGCTCGTGGTCGCCGCGCGCTGGGTGACATCTGGGTCACGGGACGTGCACTCTTGGGTTCGCGTTGAGGGTGCCGTCGGCTACCGACGCGAACTCAGAATCGAGAATGGCCAACGACCAATCGACGACACCCCGCATCGAGGCCTTCTACGATGAGTTTTCAGGCCGCTTTCTGGGAGACATCGTCGAGGGCAACGAGCGGGTGAGGCGTCAGCTCGCCCTTCTGTCGAACGCGATTCCCGCCAACACGCGGGCCGTTCTGGTGATTGGCTTCGGCTCCGGCCAGGTCGCAATGCACGTTGCAGACGTGGCACGTCGCGCCACGGTGACCGCGATCGACATCAGCAGCGAGAACGTGAGGATGGCCCAAGCCCTCTTCGCGCATCCGAGAGTGTCTTACCGCAAACTCGATATCACCAGCGAGACGATTCAAGGCGAGTATGACGTGATCGTCCTCCCCGACGTGTACGAGCACATACCCGTCGACGCTCGGCCGGGCCTTCACGGCCAACTCAGCCGCCTCCTCGGCCCGGGGGGGTGCATCGTCCTCACGCTGCCGAGCCCGGCCCATCAGGACGCGCTTCGTGAGCAAGGCCAGGGGCTGCAGGTCGTCGATGAGACGATCACGCTGGCCGACCTGATGAGCCTTGCTCGGGATGTCGGAGCATCCCTCACCTACTTCAACTCGATCTCCGTCTGGCGGACGAACGACTATTTGCACGCGATCCTCGAACGAGGAGCAGAGCGCGAACGGCCAATTGCGGAAGGCGACCAGATTTCACTCAAGGGCGTTTCGAGGTCCAGCCGGTGGCGCCTCGCCTGGCGACTGCTTTGTCGCTCTACGCGCGTGACTCAGCTCCTGCGTTCCTGGAAGCGACGGCAGCTCGAGCACCGCCTCTCTCGTGGGAGTCGGGTGCCGTGACCACTGAAGGCTCCTATGTTGCCCAAGATCGAGGCGACCGGCTGCAGCCGCGGCGCTCCGACCGCTGCTATTGGGTCCTGGTATCACTCTCCCGCAAGGTCGAGCGCGTGATCCACGCGCTCCCTAGCGGGCAACGGGCCCTCGATTTCGGCTGTGGCAACCGGCCCTACGAGGCCCTGCTCAACCTGCGGTTCAGCCGGTATGTCCCTGCCGACCTTCCAGGCAACGAGCACGCCGAACTCGTAATTGACGAGGGGGGGCACGTTCCGTCACCGGACGCCAGCTTCGATTGCGTCTTGTCGTCACAGGTCCTCGAGCATGTCTCGAGCCCAGGCGAGTACCTGCGGGAGGCCTTTCGCGTACTGAGGCCCGGAGGGTCGCTCGTCCTCTCGACTCACGGTGTCTGGCGCTACCATCCGGATCCTATCGACTACTGGAGATGGACGGCCGAAGGGCTTCGGCGGGAAGTTGAGCAGGTCGGCTTCCAGACTAACGAGATCCACAGCGTCCTTGGCCCAGAGGCAACTGCACTCCAACTCTGGCAGGACTCGACGCTGGGACGATTGCCGAGAGCGATGCGGCCCGCCTATGCCTGGGTCATCCAAACAGTGATTCGCGCCATCGACAGCCGGAGCGCCGGAAGATTCAGGCACGACTCGTCGGTCTACCTTGTATGGGCGCATAAGCCCGCCGTTGGGCCTGGCAGTACCCCCACCACTGCCGCGGCGACCAAGTGATAATGGGCAGGCTGGAACCGCTCCCGAAGTCACCGATACCAGGTGCTTCTTCGTCTTCGTCAACTGTCTGTATCGTTGCAGAGGCAACTCCAGCGCCATCCGAGACTTTCATTCGCGACCATATCGAGCGACTTCCGGGAAGGGTAGTCTTTCTTCATGGTTGGATGCCGAAAGTCGGGTCGAGGCCCGCGCTCTCGCTGCCTCGGCGGCTACTCTACAGAGCCGGCCGAGAGCTGCTAGGTCATAGTCCCGACCGGGTGGTTGCCGGAGCTTACGCCCAGGCCTTTCGAAAGTGCCGTGCGGCGGCTGTCCTGGCGGAGTACGGGCCAAGTGGCCTGATGGTCCTCAAAGCCTGCCGAAGGGCGAGCGTGCCGCTCGTTGTCCACTTCCACGGCTACGATGCGTCGGTCAAGACACTGCTCGAGCGGTATGCAGAAGCGTACCGTCACCTGTTTGCGTACGCCGGCGCCATCATCGCAGTCTCGCGTGCCATGGAAAAGAGGTTGGTCTCGCTCGGTGCGCCGGCCGCGAAGGTCCACTACAACCCTTGTGGCATCGACTGCGCCAGGTTCGGAGGGGCGGACCCCGCATCAGCGCCCCCGGTCTTTCTCGCGGTCGGCAGACTGGTCGAAAAGAAGGGTCCCCTGTTGACGCTTCAAGCCTTCGCTTCAGCACATCGTGCGCATCCCGAAGCGCGACTCCGGATGATCGGAGACGGACCTCTCCTTGGCGAATGCCAGGCTCTCATCCAGCAGCTCGGTTTGGGCGAAGCAGTCACCATGCTCGGCCTGCAACCCCACTCCGTCGTCCAGCAGGAGATGCTGAGGGCGCGCTGTTTCGTACAGCACTCCGTGGAGGCTGCTTCCGGCGATACCGAGGGGACACCCGTTGCCGTTCTCGAAGCCGGCGCAGCCGGCCTGCCTGTCGTCTCCACCAGGCACGGCGGGATCCCTGACGTTGTGATCGAAGGCGAAACGGGCCTGCTAGTCTCCGAGGGAGACTCCGCGAGCATGGCCAGAGCGATGGCCAGGATCGTAGAGGATCCCCCCCTCGCTGGCCGACTTGGTGCAGCCGCTCGAATTCGAGTAGAAGAGAACTTTTCCGTCGGCCGTAGCCTTGAACGTCTTTCGACGATCATCGAATCGTGCATTCGCGTCGCGCCGAAGTGAGAGTGCCCGCCTCGCGGAACACGCCGATAAGCCACGAAGCCACATCAGGCGCCCGCCGCTGCCCTCTATGAGAAACTAAGTGCCCGGTGAGCAGGCATCTCCCATCTCAAGGCCACTCTGCGCGCGTCAGCGTCATCGTCCCGGCCTATCGGTCCGCTGCGACCATACGGCGAGCGGTCGACAGTGCGTTAGCGCAGACTCACGCCCCCGCCGAGATCATCGTCGTCGATGACGGAAGTCCCGACGAACAGGCCGCGGTGGTCGAGCGAACCTACCGGCAGAGCGTGACGCTCCTCCGCAGGCCGAACCGTGGCGCCGCGAGCGCCCGCAACTCAGGTGTCGAACAGGCAACCGGCGACTACGTTGCCTTCTTGGACGCAGATGACTACTGGGAGCCGGACAAACTCGCTTGCCAGCTGCAGGTGTTCGGTCGGCATCCTGAGGTTGGGCTTGTCGCGGGTGCGTTCTTTGAAGAGCTTCCCGGGCGGCCGCGGGTAGATGTTCCAGTGCGCGCAGGCCCGAAGGAGTGGTACGACCGAATCCTGAGACTCGACGGTGCGAGGGCATTCAGGCTGGCGACAATGACCTGGACATCGACCGTCGTGGCGCGAAGGCAGCTCCTGGATCGGGATCGATTCGACCCCAACCTCATGTCCTGCCATGATCGCGATCTGTGGGTTAGGCTCGTCTCTCGGAATCCCGCCTACCTGCTATCGCGACCTCTGGCGACGGCGGTGCTCGTTGAGGGATCGATCTCACGATCGAGTCTGGACCGAGACAAGTCCAACATGCTTCGGGTCGTGGAGAGATACAGGAGCCTGCTCGGCCCCATTGGAACCCGTGTCTGGCGGTCTCATACGCTCTATCGGTGGGCGGCTGTAGATCGCAACCCACGCACCGCGATACCACGGCTACTTGAGTCCATTGTGCTGTGGCCGTTGCCATTCGGCGGGTTCGTGAGCTCAGCGCCTCTCGGTCGAATGAAACGTCTTGCCGTGTTGATGGCGGCCGCTGTCCGCCATTGACGGTGGCAGGCGTGGAGTCATCGTTACTCACCACCCGACTCGGCGATCTTCCTCCCTCCTCGGTGCGCCGGGCTGCCTCGCCGCAAAGAACGACACCCCGACCGACAAGGGCTCTCCACGCCCGGGGACGGAACAGAATCCTCGATCACGAACTGAGGCTCCGGACCTTAGGTTGACGACGAGCGGCGGCCAGGTCCGGGCAACTGAAGCCTGTGTACCAGCCTCATGGCCCTTGGGGTAGAGTCTTGGACGGCGATGGGCTTCGCGCTGACGCTGCTTTATGTCGTCATGCTCTTCATCCGGCCGCAAGAGCTCCACCCGGACTGGGCCGCCTACGGAATCATGGACGTGTTGGGCAGTCTCGCGCTCCTGGGCACTCTGCTGTCACTCGCGATGGGGAACCGGCCGAACCTCCGAGGACCCGAGCTTCCACTCGGCGTCGCCTTCCTGGCTTGGTCCGCTTTCTCCGTCGCTGCCGCTGTCCGCTGGCTCGGTGGGGCCGCAACGGCTTTCTGGGGGCTGAACATCTCCTTCTTCACGCTCGTCCTCGTGATGCTCAACGTGTCCACGAGAAAACGCCTTTCGATCTTGGTCGGGACGGCGTGTGTTTCGCTTCTCCTCGTCTTGGCCCAGGCGACGCGGGCCTACTACTCCGGGGTGGAGGAATCGCCGTTCTTCCTCGAGACTGCGGCCCGAGGCTCCATCGATACGTTTGTGGATTCGGCCGATGAGTCGACAGCCGCACCCGATGAGGACTCGGGTGAAAGCGGCGCTCCGAGGCTCCTGGTAAAGCGCATACGGGGCCTCGGGTTTCTCCATGATCCCAACGACTTGGCCCAGGCCCTCGCCTCGATCATCCCGCTGATCGCGCTGCTGTGGCGTGGGCGATCCCCTATCTGGAACGCAGGGATGGTGCTAGTACCCATCGCCGGGGTGTTCTGGGGAATCCTGTTGACTCGGTCGCGAGGCGCACTTGTGTCCCTCGGACTCCTGCTTGCGGTGGCTCTCCTCCATCGCTTGAAGCGAAGGACGCGGCACCCAGCCACCCTGGCGGCGCTGCTGGCCGCTGGGCCCGCATTCATCGCGCTCTTCGGCTACGCCAAGGCCGACGCCTCGGCGGAGACGCGGCTCGAAGCCTGGTCGGCGGGCCTTCTGATGCTCAAGGGATCGCCCATCTGGGGAGTCGGCAGCGGCTTCTTTATCGACCACCACCCGCACGTGGCGCACAACTCGTACGTGCAGTGCTTTGCCGAGACAGGCCTCGTCGGCTACTTCCTCTGGTTGGGCCTAATGGTCGTAAGCCTGAGTCGCCTCAGCGCGCTCGGGGCATCGGCGAAAGACCGATTCTGGGTGCGCTGGGCCGGGGCTCTACGGTTGTCGCTTCTTGCGTTTCTGTTCGGAGCCCTCTTCCTGTCGCGGACGGCCAGTCCGATGCTCTTCGTTCTCCTGTCGCTGCCTGCAGCCCTCTGCGGATTGGCGGAAGAGGACGGGGAAAAGGCACCGGTGCCACGCACTTGGTGGATCCGGACGCTTGCGTTCGAGGCGGTCAGTATCGTCTTGGTCTGGGCGACAGCGAGGGCCTACCACGGGTGAGTGTGCCTACGGCAGGCGCCGCCGCAGGAGGTCGTCGAGTTGCCGACGGGCGGCGGCCAGGCCGGCGAGGTCTCCTCGTGCCTCCTGCACCGCCATCAACGTCTTGAGGCCTTCTCGGCTCTCGCCGAGCCTTGTGAGAGTGGCGTTTGCACGAACGAACGCTGTTTCGACCTTGCCTTCTTCGAGAAGGCGTGCCGTGGCGACGTTCTCGCGGTGGCGCTCTCTGGCCCTGAGGATGAGGGCTTTGTCCGTGAACATCTCGGCAGGGGTCAGGTAGTCTGCCTTTGGGAGCAAATCCAGCCTGTACTGCACTGCGAATAGCGCACTCCAGACCACGGAAATGGCCACTCCCGCACGAACCAGGCCCGCGGCCCAGCCTCGTGCCAATCGCAGAACGATGTACAGGCCGATTGCCACCACGGGCAGTGAACACGTCAACCCGCGAATACCGAAGCCCTCGCCCATGAACCAGTTGCTGGGGATCGAGCCGACCACGGCGACCTCCGAAGCGAGCACGAAGGTCCAGGGGAAGACCGTGGCGAAGGCTCGAGCACTGCCCCATAGGAGACCCAGCGTGCCGATAAGCGTCAGGGGCGTCCAGGAGTACCAGCCGTGCAACGAGGAAAAGAGGACCTGGGGCACGAACTGCGGTGGGAACTGGAGAAAATCCTCGCCTTGTGGGTTCACGAGCGGGTGTCCGTAGATGACGGCCCACTGCACCATCTGAGGCACGAAGGTAACGGCTGCAGCCAACACGAAACTCGCCCGCGTGCACCAGTAGGCCCGCGTCCAGGGGCGGCGGCCGCAGAAGGCATCTCCCAGAAAGGGACCCGCAAGGTAGAGACCGTTCTGCCAGCGGCACAGCACCATGACGCCGCCAGCAAGACCGAGGAGGGCCCAGCTCCTACTGCCCTGAGCGGTCTTGACGTTCGAGAAGAACAACAGGAACGCGGAGACCGACATGAACCCGGCGGCATGGGAGATCGGAGAGAAGCAGTAGTAGCCAAGCGTCGTTCCAGGAAGCAAAAGCAGGACGACAACAAGCGGAAGCCACGGAGCAGCCTGCGGCTCCTCGTCCAGTTCCCGCCCAAGGATGTGCAATAGCTTCAGGACGGCGATCATCCCGCCAACCACGAACGCGGGGAAGCCGATGAAGTACGCTGTGACGGCTCCCGTCCCATACCCGTCAGGAGTAGCGCCGGTCGCGAAGTCGACAGCCGTCCCCAGTGCGAGGAACGGAACAAGCAACAGCGACGTGCCGATGGGCCAGGGACTGCCCGGCAAGCCCGTTTCGGGACGAGTTCGGTTTAGAGGGCTTGCCACCGGACGCAAGACACCGTATTGGTTGCGCAGGTCGAAGTCGCGGTCGAAGAGCAAGGAATGAGCCGTCGCGAAGTAGCCAACAGTGTCTACCCCGCTGATCTTGATCAGCCGCCGCCCTGCGGGCGCCCGTTGATCCAGGCCTACCAGTACGCCGATCAGACCGACACCCAGCACTGCCAAGACGACTGCCTGTCGAGAGAACCCAGGAGTCATGTCCGTCGCATCGCTACGAGGCTGCCCGCTCGAGCAGGTGGTACGCGTATTGCGCCTGCACCAGAGCGAAGACGATGAGGGCAACCGCGAGACTCGGCTTTGCCCATGCTCGCGCCGCCGCCACACGCGGGCCAACCGCCGATATCCACGCGACCGCGGCGCCCGCAACCGGCATCAGGAGATAGATGACGGGGAAGTGGTAGGTACCCGCCGAGAATGCCACCGAATAGGGGATCTGGTACATGATCACCAAGGCGAGTGTTACCTTCAGGACGGGTTTCCGTATCGTGTCTCGGCAGCAGAGAAGGCCGAACAGCACCAACACTGCAACTGCGAGATACGAGCCAGCCTCGTACGCAAGAAGAGCCGCCAACCCCGTAGTGCCCCATCCGGCATGCCGTGCGTGTTCACGGGATGCCTGGTGGTCGAAGCCCCAGAAGGCCAGCGTACGGTAGATGGTCCGCTTGAGCGTTCGCCATGGATGTTCTCTGATGAACCGCCAGGCCTCCGTCCTCATCACATCTCGCGTGTTTGTTCGGTCATACACGTTCTTGAGGTACCGACGGGTCTCTGCGTCCAATTCCTCGAGTGACCGTGAAGCGAGATGGCTCGTCTTGTAGTCAGGCGTGTACGGGTTGTTACCGAGGAAGAAGTTCCTCTCGTTGTTGGTCGACAACACCCATCCGCCCCCGCGCGCCTCGTTGAATCTGAGGACCGGGAGGAGCGTTGCTGCGGCAGCACAAATGAACACAACAGCGTTCGCTACTTGCCGCCATCGTCTTTCGCTGGATGGTCCGCATGGGAGCACGAATGAGAGGGCGATCGGAGCGAGGGCCAACATCGAGGGCCGGGCTAGACACCCGACGCCGAATGCCAGCCCCGCAAGGCCGGCCCACTTCCAGGATCCCGTCTCGAGCACCTGAAGGACGCAAACGCAGAGGCCGAGCAGAGACAAGGCGGCAAGGTGCTGCGAGAATGGTTGTCCCGAGAGCATAACCGCAGGACCGTAGAGGGCTGCGATCATGCCAGTTGCCGCCGCTGCGCTGGGCTGTTGCGACATTCGCGTCGCTAGATGGATGGCAAGAACGATGCTCCCGAGACCAAGCAGGATCGTGAGGAGCCGGGCTGCAAGCACACCGGGTCCGATCACTGCAAAGACGGCACCCAAGAGGAACACCATACCCGGGGGCCAATACCATGGCGTGTGAGGCAGGCCGCCCGTCACGAGAGCACTGGCTTCAGTGGCGTAATCGGCGGCGTCCGCCACGAAGGGTATGTTCCGGAAGGCAATGTTCCAGAGTAGCCGTGCAGAGAGACCGAGGATGAAGACAGCAACCAACACGCCACCGTTCATCTGCAGACGCGCGTCTAGCTTGAGTTGGAGCGGACGTAGAGCCCGCCGCCTGGCGGCGCTTGCCTGGCCGCTGTTTCCCATGATTCACGGTCCTGGCGACCCAGCGCTCAGGCCTCCTGATGACGCCGATTCTACAGAGTTGTTCAAGCATAGGAGCGGCCTATTGACCACTCGCCCACCAGCGACGTCCGTGAGTTGATGCGAGGCAACGGCGGATGCCAAGCGGCAGAGGCTCCTTAGGGCGCTAAGTGCTGGACCGTCCGAGCGATAAAGGCAGCGGCACGCAGTTGACAGCACGCCGACACCGAGTGTAACCAAGGGCGACGCGATGCGGATCCTCCACGTCCTCCACAACTCGTTGCCCCTCATCTGCGGCTACAGCATCCGCAGCGGCCAGATCATTCGCCTCCAGAAACGCGACGGCCACGATCTCCTGGTGGTGACCTCGGCCCAGCATCCGAACGGCGAGGCCATGCGCGAGGTGATCGACGGCGTCGAGCACCGGCGGACGCCCAGCTACGACGGCAAGCAGTGGCCGCTGTGGAGGGAGTGGCAGCTGGTCCGGCGGCTCGCGCGGGAGGTCGATGCGGCCGTCAGGGAATGGCGGCCTGACATCGTGCACGCCCACTCGCCGGTGCTCGTTGGCCTGCCGGCGCTCCAGGTCGCGCGCCGTCACCACCTCCCCTTCGTCTACGAGATCCGCGACCTCTGGGAGAACGCCCTCGTGGACCGCGGCCGCTTCGGCCGCCGCTCTCTTCAGTACCAGCTCGCGCGCCGCGGCGAGACGTACGTCCTTTCGAGGGCCGACGCGGTGGTCACGATCTGCGAGGCTCTGGAGACGGAGCTCAGAGGGCGCCTCAGTGGGACCGGGAAGGTCCACGTTGTGGCGAACGGCGTTGACACGGAGGCCTTCACGCCTCGTCCCCCGTCGGAAGAGGCCCGGCGAAAGTACGAGCTCGCCGGCAAGCGCGTGATCCTCTACGTCGGGACCTTCCAGCCCTACGAGGGGCTCGAGCTGCTCGTGCGGTCGATTCAGCGCGTCCTCGCACGACTGCCCGACGCTCATCTGGCGATCGTGGGTGGCTCGGCCAGCCTCGCCTACCGCGGTGCCACCATTCGTGGAACGCAGGAGGAGCTGCTGGGCCGCGTCGTTTCGGAGCTTGGCCTGGCCGAGCATGTGACGATGACGGGACGCGTTCCTCATGAGGAGGTCGCGGACCTCTACTCGATCGCCGACTGCGTGGTTTACCCGCGAATCCTGACGCGCACGACGTCGCTGACGACCCCCCTCAAGCCTCTTGAGGCGATGGCGATGGGGAAGGCCGTGGCAGTCAGCGACCTCCCGCCGATGAAGGAGCTGGTTCGCGACGGCGAAACTGGGCTGACGTTTGCTGCCGGCGACGAGAGCGCCCTTGCGCAGGTCTGTATCAGGTTACTCGACGATACAGGGTTCCGACAGGGGCTCGGCCGAGCAGCTCGCGAGTTCGTGGTGGCCGAACGGCAGTGGTCCGGTCTTGTCCGGCGATACCGATGGACCTATGAGGAAGCGGTCAGACGGCTGCCCTCGTGAGGGAGCTTGAGTCGACGACTGACAATGACGCGTAGGCGTAGCCCGTTCGCAGGAGGGTTCGAATCCCTTTCTCCGCCACCTCAGCAGGTTGCCGGCGCCGGCCGCCGCATTTCGGGCTTTGAGCTACAACTTCGCAGCGGTCGCGGTTGTCTAACGAGCAGGGCGCTTGCTTGCAGAGCCATCGTCGATGCGCCCCGACCGTCAGGTCCATGCCTGCCTGCCAGAGCTGCTCCTGCACGTACCTCAGGCCAGACCGAACCTGTTGTCGATCCTCTTGACAACCTGGGTGAGCATCCGGAGGGTCCTGAGGGGCCTCGATCCGAGTGCCACGGGTGGACGTGTGACAGAGGCATCGATCACTCCCAATTTTATCGCCCGGCCCAACTGGCCCACCGTGTGCACGGCGAAGGCGTCGCGGTTGATCGCCAGAAACTGGAGGAGCTTCCGGAACCTGCCCATGTTGATGCGATTCGGCCGGCCCCGTTTGCGATCGGCCGAATCGATGACAAAGAACTCCGCTGGGTGAGCCACGATGGTCACATGTCGAACGCCGTTCCGCTGGGCTTGGAGGAGGGCGGCCGCCATCTCCGCAGCGGAGACCGCGGTGATCTCGAGATGGCGGAATGCGCCACCCTCCCGGAAATTGGCGACTGGCAGCTCCCAAACACCCGGGACAGGCTGGAAGAGATCGATTTCGGGGTTAGGCCATTCGATGCTGCAATCCTTTCCCAGATAGCGGAGATTGAGGCTGCTGTCGACGACGATCCCGATTCTGCGCATCGCTTCCCACGTCGAATTGGCGGCCCCATAGTTCCCGGCTCGAAACCCGAGGATGGTGTCCGGCGGCACACCGCATCTTTCGAGATGGGCGAGGCCATCCCTGAGCAGGGCCGTCTGCTCCTCGATCGGGTACTCGCCAATGTTGTCGCACAGCGGCTGCCCGCCGGTGGCTCTCCACGCCGGGCGCCGGAGATTCGGATGGAGGTGCAGCTGCACGTCCTGGCCACACGCAAGCAGATAGGAGCAGACTTCGGCGAGGCCACCATGCCCGAAGACGTCGGCGCACAGTGCTTCGACGAAGAAGGTCGCTGCCATGCGATAGCGGGCCAACTCGCCGATGATCCACTCGATCCCGAGCGGCCGGCGCTGGTTGCGAAATCGACCCCACATCATCAGCTCGTACCCGAGGGGAGGCCGGATCCGTCCGCGAAGGAGTCGCTCTTCGGTGCACTCGGTGTCGATCGTCAGGTAGACGTTCGTCGGGTTCATGCTGCGAGAACTCGGGTCTCTTTCCGATTGACTTTTCCACTCATCGCCGACATAGCTACCGACTTGGCGGAATGAAGTCAAACTCCTGCAGTCGAGGCACGGGGCAGAGCGCGGCCAGATCTCCAGACGGAGCGAACTGTCCGACGAAGGTAGGCCTGAGTTCTCTGCCGGAAACGCCCCCTGAGGTCCTGGCGTTCTGGCGCGCCCAGCTGCTCGCGCAGGATCCCTGGGCCGGCCTCACCTCGACGCCCGAGTGGTTCGAATTGGCCGCGGAGGGTTCAAGGTATCCGCCCATGATCGTCGCAGTGTACGACGAGGCCGGAACTCCGCAGGCCGTCGTTCCGCTCCTGTTCCGTGAGGCCACCATTGGGGGTTTGTGGGGACTGCCCGCCTTCAACGGCAGAGTCATGACGGGACGGGTCTGCGGCGGCGATGTGATCGCGACGCGGTTCGGCTTTGATCATCTGGCCAACCTGTGGCGCGCGATCTTCGAGGCGGTGACAGACCTGGACGTTCTGGTGCTCGATCACGTCGACCGGGATCGACTGGAAGGCCTCGAGCGAAGCTGCCTGGGTGGTGTGCCCTGGACCATGCACGGCCGGAGCCCCCTGATGCCTCATCACCGGCTCCTGCTCCCGGCCACTTTCGCAGAATTAAAGGCTCTCCGGTCGGGGAGCAGTCTCAAGAAGCTCCTAGGCAGGGAGCGGAAGCTGTTCCAGGAAGTGGGCCCGACCCTCCTGGTCGAGATACGCCGACCCTCCGATTGGATCCCGTACGCCGGGATGATCAACACGCTGATGAACAATTCCTGGCAGGCACGATTGCTTGGGCATGGCTTTGAAATCGAGGAGCACCGTGCCGCCGCCGCCGCCGGGTGGCTGCGGAGCTTCCTGCTGCTGGCCGGTCAGCGGCCCGCCGCGTTCGTGCTGGGCTACCAGACGGATCGCGTCTATACGCATGAGCGGACGGGATTCGACGCCACGCTGGGCAAGTATTCCCCCGGCATTGTCCTGCTCTTCCGAATCCTCGAGCGTCTGTACGAGCAGGATACGCCGAGGTGCATGGAGTTCGGGGAGGGCGACGCCGAATGGAAGCGCGAATGGGGAAACCACGTAACGACAACTCGATCGATCCTGCTCGTTCGGCGATCGCTCCGTTGGCGGCTGGTGGCACGGCTATCAGTGTGGTATCAGGGAACCCGGCGCCTCACGCTGAAGTTGCTGGAGCGAACCGGGCTCAGGTGGCGGCTGCTGAGATTCCTGAAGTCCCGGAGGGTCCTCGACGCCGCAGATGCCTCATGAAGGCGCAACGGTGCCCACGGGTTCCTGCTCCCCGGACGCCTCCTCGAGGGTGACCCGGAGAGGCTGCCCCAGCAGCAACGTCGTCCGGAGCAGCCCCCGGCGCCGGAAGCCCGCTTTCGACGCTCCTCGTTGAGAGGACCGATTCGTCGTCGCAGTTTCTAGCACCGCGCGGCTATAGTCCGCAGCGAGTTCGGCACACATGTACCGGAGCAGCAGAGGGTATAATCCCCGGCCCCGGAGTTCGTGCCGGACGATGAACCCTCCCAGATACCTCGTCGAATCGGCATAGCCGAGCCGCGCGAGCTTAGCCGGGAGGGCGATGCTCCAGCCGCTTCCGACGGGTTCCTCACCAGCATAGATGATGTAGGCGTCCGCGCCGCGCAGGAAGTTTGAGAACTCCGCGCGCGCGCCCGCGGCTTCCAGCTGCGGCCGCATGCCGGCGCCTTCTTTGGGGGTGATCCTGCGAATGCGGATCTCTTTGGGGAGCGCGATTGTCTCTGGCGCGATGCTCCGCTCAAACAGCACCATTTCCCCGGTTGACCACAAGCGTCTAGCGAGGAATCGGATCGCACCCGGGGTGTCGCCCGTCCCGAGCAGCTCCCACAACTCGCTGCCCGCCGCTGCCAGTCGTCGTGCGATCCGCATCTGGGGGTCCCTGGTCCCTGGTTGCCGTGGAGCAGCCGGCGCGGAACACCGCCAGGAGCCATGACATCGTACAGCGTATCGGCACGTGGTCGGGGGGTCTCTCGGCTTCTACGACGATCAGCAGAATGACCTGACCCAGAGCCACGACGTGGGGATCCTCGACTCTGGGGGCACCCCGCTGGTTTCGGGAACCGTGGTGCCGGGATCGCCGCTCGTGGGCTGGTTCCGCTACGTACCGGTGGCGCCGACTCTGCTCGCAGCGGGGCAGACGTTCCGTATCGCCCCGGTGACGGGTAGCGAGGACTACACCTGGGCCCCACGGCTTCACGACCGACCCCGCCATCACGTACTTGCGGGATCGATGGACCGTCAGCTCGGTGTTGGTGTTCCCGACGAACACGGGCAATGTGACCGCTGGCGGCTTCTTCGGCCCGGACTTCGACACCCTGCCTGACACTGTGCCCGAGCCGGGTACGCTCCTGCTCGTCGCAAGCGGCCTCACGGGGCTCGTGCTGCGCCGCCGCCGTCGCCAGTAGCAGCAGTCGCCGGCAGGAGGCCTCACTTCTCGGGGTGTGCTAGGGTACGGATCTTCCTCCGCGCAGCGTGTACCCGGGCCATGACCGAGGGCGAGTGAGTTGACGAGCCGCGTCGAGCCTTCCTCCAATGCGAAGGCGCGTGGGATGCCGCCCCTGGCGACACTCGGTTGCCTGGTCGCACTGGCCGGTGCCATCGTCGCACTGTACTGGAGTGTCGTCCCCCGTCTCGTCCGCCAGTGGGCCAGCGACGACGACTACACGCACGGGTTCCTGATCCTGCCGCTGGCGCTCTACTTCGTTTGGGACGGCCGTGAGCGCCTCAAGTCGCTGCCCGTGAAGCCCGGCCTGCGGGGAGCGGGGCTCCTGTCCGTGGGCCTCCTGATGCTGCTCGTGGGCTCGGTGGGAGCGGACCTGTTCCTGCAGCGCGCTTCGTTCATCGTGGTGGTCGCGGGGCTCGTGTGGCTCTTCCTGGGTACCGCGTTCCTGCGGGCGTTGGCCTTTTCCATTGCCTTCCTGATCTTCATGGTGCCGCTGCCCGCCGTCGTGATGAACGCGGTGGCGTTTCCGCTGCAGCTCTTCGCGGCCCGGACGGCCACCTTCTGCATGCAGGCGGCCGGGATACCCGTGCTGCGCGAGGGGAACGTGATCGTCCTCGCGCAGACGACGCTCGAGGTGGCGGAGGCGTGCAGCGGGATCCGCTCCCTGCAGGCGCTGCTCGCCTTGGGGGCCGTGTACGGCTACTTCACGCAGAGGCTCGCCTGGAAGAAGTGGGCGCTGGTGCTGCTCTCGGTCCCGATCGCGATCGCGGCCAACGCGTTCCGCGTGGCGGGCACGGGCTTTCTTGCGCACTACTGGGGCAGCGAGATGGCGCAGGGCTTCTACCACGGCTTCGCGGGGTGGATGGTGTTCGTGGTGGCGTTCGCGCTGCTGCTGGGGTGCGGAGCCGTGCTGACCAGGGTGCGGGAGGAGCGCAAGACGGCGGACGCCACGGGCGACGGTCAGGCGGACGCCCTTGGCGTGACGGCGCACGGCGTGGCGCCCTGGCCCTTCGCGGTGGCGCTCGTTCTCATGGGAGCGACGTGGGCCCTGCTGGCGGCGCGGTCGGGAGCCGAGCCGACGCTCATTCGCAAGCCGTTCGCGGAGTTCCCGCTGTCGCTCCAGGGCTGGCGGGGGCAGGACCTCGAGATCGAGGAGCGCGCGCTCGAGATCCTGAACCCGAGCGACTACGTGCTACGCGCCTACGTCCCACCGGCGGAGGCGTCGTCGGCCGCCGGCATCCTCGACGGGCGGACCAGGCAGGCGGCGGCGCCGGTGTGGCTGTACGTGGCCTACTACGCGAGCCAGAGAACCGGCGCCAACTACCACTCGCCCAGGAACTGCCTGCCTGGCGGCGGCTGGCAGTTCGATTCCTCGGGGACGGTGAGGGGCGCCGTGCCGGGGGCGCCGGGCACGGAGATCAACCGCGTGGTGGTCGAGAAGGGTTTCGAGCGGCAGCTGATCCTTTACTGGTACCAGGAGCGGGGCCGGGTGGTGGCTTCCGAGTACGCGGCCAAGGGCTACCTGGTCTGGGACGCGATGACCCGCAACCGCAGCGACGGCGCGCTCGTGCGCATCTCGACACCGGTCGTGGGGAGCGAGGAGGAGGCCTACCGGCACGCCGTCGAGTTCCTCCGGGTCGCCTGGGAACCGCTTCTCCTTCACCTGCCGGGATAGACTCTCCACACCACGATGGAGGGACTGGCCGAGAGCGCCTGGTTGCTGCCTTTCGCGGCGGCGCTCGCGGCCGCGGTCCTCGGGACCTGGATCCTCGTCCGACCCTGGGCCGAGCCGTTCCATCGCCTGGTGGCCGTGGCGCTGCTGCTGACTGCGGCGATCGAGGGAGCCGCGGCCGCGCTGCTCCTCCTTCCCACCGAAGCGCTCGGCTTCCGCCGGGCGGGTCTGGCCGCAGAGTTCCTGCGCATGGCCGCGCTCTTCCTCGTCGGGGCGGCTCTCATCGGCCGCTCGAGCGGGGAGGCGGACCCGGGAGCCAACCGACGGGCCGTTCTCGCCGGCGTCGTCGGGTTCGTCGGAATGGCAGGGGCGTTCTTCGGGGCTTACGCCGGGCTCGACGAGACGGGAGGGGCGCCCGCGGTCGTCGTCCTTGGACCCCTTGGGCGGGTGCTCTACGCAGTGCTGCTCCTCGGTCTCGTCCTCGCCCTGGCGCAGTTCGAGTCGGTGCTGCGGGCGAGCCCCGAGCCCTTCCGCTTCCGGATCAAGTTCGTTCTCCTGGGGCTGGGCGCCCTCGCCGGGTTCAAGATCTACGTCTGCGCGCAGACGCTCCTCGTCGGGGCGTGGTTCCCGCGTCACGCGGTGGTCGGGGGGCTGGTCACGCTCGTGGCCGTGTCGCTCGTCGCCCTGGGGCTCGTGCGCGTTCGACTCGCCCGGGCGCTCGAGCGAGTGACCGTCTCGGCGCAGATGGTCTACAGCTCGTTCACCTTGCTGGGCGTGGGCCTCTACCTCCTCGGTGTGGGCCTCGTGGGCGAGCTGCTGCGGCTGTCGGGCCGGTCGCTCAGCGTGGGGGCCGCCGAGCTCACCATCTTCCTGCTGACCGTCGCCCTCGTGGTCGGGGTGTCCTCGCGCGCCCTGCGGGCCCGCTTCCGCCACTTCGTCTCGCGCCACTTCCTGCGCTCGCGCTACGACTACCGGACGAAGTGGCTCGAGGTGACCGACACGTTCCGTGCGGCGGAGTCGGCGGACGCGATCCTCGATCGGCTGATCGACCTGCTGGCCCGGACCTTCGGCGCGGGTCGTCTCTCCGTCTGGATGCGCTACGAGGCGGACGAGCGCTTCCACCAGGTGCGCACCATGAACCTCGAGGCGCCACACCCGCCGCTCGGCGTCGACCACCCGGTCATCGCCGCACTGGCGAAGGTCGACGAGCCAGCGGTGCTCGACGGGCCGGCCCTGAAGGGCGCAGAGACGTTCGTCGAGGTGAGCCGGGCCGCACTGGCGGTGCCGCTCCGAGGGGCAGGCGAGCTGCTCGGCTTCGTCGCGCTCAGTGCGGGGCCGACCGCGGGCGAGACGGCGGGAGGCTACGACACCGACGACCTCGACCTTCTCCGCGCGATCGCCCACCACGCGGGGGTGCTTCTGGCCCACGCGCGCATGGCCGAAGACCGTCAATCGGCGGCGGAGCTGGACGCCCTCAACCGTTTCACCGCCTTCTACCTCCACGACTTCAAGAACCTGACGGCACGGCTGTCGCTCGTGGCCCAGAACGCCTCGAAGCACGGCGAGGACCCCGAGTTCCGAGAGCAGGCGATGCAGACCGTGGGGCGGACCGCGGAGCAGATGGGGGAGCTGCTCGCGCAGCTGTCGCGCCGCTCGACCGCTCACGGGAGGGTGGTGGAGCTGGATTTCGCCGAGCTGGTCGAGGGCACGGTGCGATCGCTCGGTCCCGACTTCGGGGCGGAGCTGGTTCCGGCCCCCGGGCAGGCCAGGCACGTGGTCGCGGTCTCCGAGCAGCTTCAGCAGGTGGTGCTGAACCTGGTGCTGAACGCGAAGAAGGCCGCCGAGCGAGGTGAGCCGCGTGGGGGAGGGCCGGCCGTGCGACTTCGCCTCTCCGTCGCGGAGGGGAAAGTGCGCCTCGAGGTGAGCGACGAGGGGCCGGGGATCCCCCCGGAGCGCCTGCGGAACCTCTTCCAGCCGTTCCAGTCGCAGGAGCCGGGCGGCTTCGGGATCGGCCTCTACGAGTCGAAGCGCATCGTCGAGTCGTACCGTGGCACGCTGCGCGTGGAGAGCGAGCCGGGACGAGGGACTCGGGTGGTCGTGGAGCTGCCCGCTGTTGCCCCGGGGACGCCGGTGGGGCAGTCTGCAGCAGCGGTCAAGGAGAGCGAGCCATGAAGCGTTCGGCATGGGCGGTGGTGCTGCTGGCGGCGTTCGCCGTCTCGGGCTGCGGCATGGTGAAGGACTTCCGCAAGTCCCGGCACCTGAAGGCTGCGGAGCGTTACCACTCCGAGAAGAAGTACAAGGAAGCCACGATCGAGTACCGCAACGCCCTGCGCTTCAACCCGCAGGACATGGCCGTCGTCAAGAAGCTGGCGTACGCCTACTACGAGAACGGGCAGCTCGGCGAGGCCTTCCCGCCGCTGCGGCGCTACTCCGACAGCAACCCCGACGACGTCGCCGCCCGCGTGAAGCTCGGCACGATCTACCTGATGGGCCGCGCGCCCGACAAGGCCCGCGAGCAGGCCGAGGCCGTGCTCGCGAAGGAGCCGATGAACCTCGAGGCGTACCTGCTGCTCGCCGAGGCCGCGGAGACGCCCGAGCAGGTCAAGGACGCGATCGGCCGGATCGAGTCGAAGCGGGCCCAGCTCGGAGACCCGGACCGGGTGGGCCGGGCCTTGGGCGTCCTCTACGCCCGGAACAAGGACCTGCCCCGGGCGGAGCAGGAGTTCAAGGGCGCGGTCAGCTCCAAGCCCGACTCTCCCGACGCGCACCTCGCTCTCGCGCGGCTCCACCTCGGCAAGGGCGACGTCGCCGCGGCGGAGAAAGAGTTCAAGGCGGCTGCCGACCTCGCCGCGCCCGGCTCCTACGCACGACTGCAGCTCGCCGATTTCTACCTGCTGACGCGGCGGGTGGACGACGCCAAGGCCGTGCTCACCAACATCACGACACAGGCGCCCGACGCCTTCCCGGCGTGGCTGCGCCTCGGCGAGCTCGCCTTCGCCCAGGGCAAGCCGGACGAGGCCCAGCAGCAGATCGACCACGTCCTGAAGGCGAGCCCGGACAACGCGGCCGCTCTGATCATCCAGTCCCGGATCCACCTCGTGAAGCGGGAGGCCACGAAGGCGGTCGATGCGGCCATCCGCGCGACGAAGGCCCAGCCCGCGAACGCCCTGGCGTTTCACGCGCTGGCGGTGGCCCAGGTGGCCGCTGGCAATCCCGCCCTGGCGCTCCAGGCGGCGAAGGACGCCGTGGTCCGCGCGCCGACGATGGGGGACGCGGTGCTCCTCCTCGCCGAGCTGCAGGTGCGGACGGGCGACACGGTCGGCGCGGTCGCCGGCCTCAAGGCCTACCTGGAGAAGCAGCCCAACGACCCGCGGGCCTGGGAGGCGCTCGGCCGGGCGCAGATCCGGCTTCGGGATCCCGCCAGCGCGTACACGTCCTTCGGCAAGGCGGCCGAGCTCGCACCCGCGAGCCCTCGAGGCCCCTTCCTCCTGGGCCTGGCTCTTCGCGCGCAAGGCCGTTCTGCGGAGGCGCGGCAGCAGTTCGAGAAGGCGCTCGCCATGGCGCCCGGGTACGGCGAGCCGCTCGAGCAGCTCGCCGCCATGAGCATTCAGGACAAGGACCCCGCGGCGGCCCGGGCGCGCGTCGAGAGACAGGCGCTGCTCGCGCCCCGCTCGGCGGAGCTGCAGTTCCTCCTCGGCCGGGTGAGCCAACTGGGCGGCGACACGCAGCGGGCGGAGCAGGCGTACCGCAAGGCCCTCGAGATCAACCCCAACCTCACCGGCCCCTACGTCGCCCTCGGGCAGCTCTACGGGAACGCGAAGGAGTACCAGCGCGCGATCGGCGAGCTGGACAAGGCCCTGGCGCAGAACCCCGAGCAGCCGGTGGCCCTCATGCTGTGGTCGATCGCCCAGCACATGGGGGGCGACCAGGCGAAGGCGAAGGAAGGCTACGAGAAGCTGCTCAAGACGAACCCCCGCTTCGCGCCGGCCGCGAACAACCTGGCGTGGATGATCGCGGAGGAGGGCAAGGACCTGCCGCGGGCGCAGCTGCTCGCGTCCTCGGCCTACGAGGCGGCGCCGGGCGATCCGCAGATCGCCGACACGCTCGGCTGGGTGCTCTACAAGCAGGGGGCCTACCCGCGGGCGGAAGCGCTGCTGCGGGAAGCGGCCGAGAAGCTCCCGACGAACGCCGAGGTCGTCTACCACCTCGGCATGGCGCAGGCGAAGCTCGACAAGAACGCCGAGGCTCGCGCGTCGCTCGAGAAGAGCCTGCAGCTCTCGGCCACGCACCCCGGGGCGGCGGAAGCAAGAGCGGCGCTGGCGGCGCTGCCGGCAGGGAAGTAGCTCAGGCCTGACATGTCCAAGATGATCCAGCTGCGAAACGTGCCCGACGCGCTACACCGCAAGCTGAAGGCCCGGGCCGCCCTGGAGGGCATGTCGCTGTCCGAGTACCTCATCGCGGAGGCACGGCGCGCGGCTGACCGTCCGTCCCTGAGCGAGCTCCGGCAGCGCCTCGCCGAGCGGACGCCGGTGACGCCGGGCGTCTCCCCGGCCAGGGCGGTGCGGGCGGAGCGGGAGGCTCGGTGATCGCGCTCGATGCGTCGGCGATGATCGAGGTCCTTCTGCGCACCAGGAGGGGCGCCCGGATCGAGGAGCGCCTGCTCTCGCGCGGCCAGTCGCTCCACGCTCCCCATCTGCTCGACGTCGAGGTGGCTCAGGTCCTGAGGCGCTACGCCGCAGCCGGGGACCTCACGCCGCAGCGAGGCCGCGAGGCACTGACGGACCTGTCCGAGTTTCCCGTCCATCGCTACGCGCACGACCTGCTGCTGCCCCGCATCTGGCAGCTTCGGCTGAACGTCACGGCCTACGATGCGGTCTACCTGGCGCTGGCGGAGGTTCTTCCCGCTCCGCTGGTGACCTGCGACAGGAGGCTGTCCTCGGCGCCCGGGCACTCCGCGAAGGTCGAGGTGTTCTGAGATGGGCCGCGTTGCAGGGGAGCGTCCACGCATTCGGAGGTAACGGGGCAGATCGTCACGCTCGCAGCTTCAACGCCAGCCCCGCACGTCGGCGGCGCCTTCGATGAACCGAAGGGCGTCCTTCTCGGATGCCCGTCCACTCACGAGCAGCGACTGGCGGCGCGCCTCGGTGACGGGATCGTCCGAGGGCGCGTGCCCTTGCGCCATCCTCCTACACCACAACACTACAGAATACGCGTGCTGGGTCTTGCCGGCGTACGCCGGCGCCGCCGCCGACCTACGGCCGCTCGATCCCGAACTTCGTGAGCAGGCCGTAGAGGGTCGGGCGGCTGATGCCGAGCTCGGCCGCGGTCTGCGAGATGTTGCCGCGGTTCCTCTTGAGGGCGGCGCGGATCGTCTCTCGCTCGAGCCCGGCCCGCAGCTCCCGCAGGCCCTGGCGGGGCGAGGCTCCCGCGTCGGCCAGCTCGAGGTCGGTCGCGCTGAGGCGGCTGCCCTCCGCCATGACCGCCGCGCGGCGCACGCGGTTCTCGAGCTCGCGCACATTGCCCGGCCAGGCGTGGGCGCGCATCGCGGCCAGCGCGTCCTTGGAGAAGCCGCTGATCTTCCGCCCCGCCTCGGCGGCGAAGCCGTGCAGCAGCGCGTCCGCGATCAGCACCACGTCGTCCTCGCGCTCGCGCAGCGGCGGCAGCGGGATCGTCACCACGCCGATCCGGTAGTAGAGGTCCTCGCGGAAGCGTCCTTCGGCGAGCAGCTGCGAAAGGTCGGAGTTCGTGGCGGTGATCACCCGGGCATCCACCGCGAGCGAGCCGCGGCCCCCGAGCCGCTCCACGCGCCGGTCCTGCAGGAAGCGGAGGAGCTTGACCTGCAGCGACGTCGGCAGCTCGCCGATCTCGTCGAGGAAGAGCGTGCCGCGGTGGGCCGACTCGATGCGCCCCGGGCGCTGGGCGTGGGCGCCGGTGAAGGCGCCCTTCTCGTGGCCGAACAGCTCGCTCTCGAGGAGCGTCTCGGGGATGGCCGCGCAGTTGATGGGGACGAAGGGGCCCGCGCTGCGTGCACCCAGCCTGTGGATCGCCCGGGCGGCCAGCTCCTTGCCGGTCCCGCTCTCGCCGGTGAGCAGCACGGGCGCGTCCACTGTCGCCACCTTGCGCAGGGCGGCGAAGACCTCCTGCATGGCCGCGCTCGTCCCGATCATGCCCGCGAAGCCCCCGGGGCCCGCGTGCTGCCGCAGCTCGCGGTTCTCGGTCTCGAGGGCCTGGAGGCGCAGCCCACGGCGGAGGACCACCTTCAGCTCGTCGACGTCGATGGGCTTGACGAAGTAGTCGTAGGCGCCCCTCTCCACCGCGCGCAGGGCGTGCGCGCGGTCCTCGCGGCCCGTGATCACGATGACCTTGACCGCCGGGTCGAGAGCCTGCAGCTCGTCGAGCGTCGCGAAGCCCTCCTCGACGCCGCCCGGGTGCGGGGGCAGCCCGAGGTCGAGGGTCACGATCAGCGGCCGCTCGTTGCGCGCGCTGTCGAGCGCCTCCACGCGGTCGCCGGCGAGGACGACCTCGAACTCGTCGGCCAGGGCCCAGCGCATCTGCGTCCGAAGGTCCTCGTCGTCGTCCACTACCAGGAGCTTGGGCTTGGCGGTCATGCCGGGGGTCCCTTCACCGCATTGTGCCTGCGTAACCTCGTCAAGTCTCTGTGCGTTCGACATTTGACACGATGATTCGCCAGCGACGTACAATGTACCTTCTGTGGGATCCGGGTGACAGAGTGGCAGATCCCGGTCACATACTTCCCTCTCGATTTCGACGAAACATGGGGTCAATGCTCGGTACTTCCTTCGCTTGGCTGATTCTGTCGATGTCGTCTCCCTCGTCGGCCGCCCAAGCGCCCGCCACACGCCCTGCCGCGCCCCCGACGCGCCCGGCCTCCCCGGCCCCGCAGGCGGCGACGCAGGGCTCGGGCAAGCAGGGCCCACCCGTCTACGACCCCAGCTCGCTGGCGCCCGAGTACCGCATCGCACCCGGGGACGTGCTCCAGGTGCTCGTGTGGAAAGAGCCGGACCTCAGTCGCGAGGTCCGCGTGCGCACCGACGGGTTCCTGACGGTGCCTCTCCTCGGCGAGGTCTCCGCGGTTGGCAAGACGCCACGGGCGCTGGCCGCCGAGCTCGGCGACCAACTGGCCCAGCTCGTGACTTCGCCCGTCGTCACGGTCACGCTCGTCTCCTCGAGTGCCCTGCGCTTCTTCGTCGTCGGACAGGTGCACAAGGCGGGGGAGTTCCCGCTGGTCGGCCAGACGACCGTGATGCAGGCGCTCGCACTCGCCGGCGGTTTCCAGGAATACGCCAAGACGGACGAGATCAAGATTCTCCGCCAGGGTCTCACCGTCACCGACGGGCGCGTGCGGACCCTGAAGATCACGCTGGCGGTCAACTACAAGGCGCTCGCCCAGGGCCAGAACCTGGCGCAGGACGTCCCCCTGATGCCCGGCGACGTGATCGTGGTGCCCTGATGATCCCGCGGCGCGACCCGATGAGCTGCATCGTCACCGCGGGGATCGCCGTGCTGGCGCCCGCGTCGGCCGTGGCTCAGGAGGAGCCGGCGCCCACCGCCGCTTCCGCTCCCGCGCCCCGGTGGCGGTTCCAGGTCACCGCGGACGGGACCTGGTACGAGAACGCCCGCTTCCTCGCGGCGGCCGAGCCGGCCACCTGGAGCACGAGCGGCCGCGCCTCGCTGAGCCTTCAACAGACCTATCGCCGTGGGTCGTTCTCGCTGAGCGGCTACGGCGGCACGATCTACTACCCGCAGATCGACGGCTTCAACCAGGCCACGTACGGTGGCCAGCTTGGCCTCGGCTGGGCCCCCTCGCGGCGGACGCAGGTCCGGTTCGGCCAGACCTACGACCACTCGAACACGCGGCAGCTCCGCTCGCTCGACCTCGAGGGCCTGCCTCTCCCGACGAGCGGGATCGACACCGCCTCGACGAGGGTTGGCCTCACCCACGGTTTCACGCAGCGCTGGCAGATCGGCCTCGAGGGTGCGTTCACCCGGAGGCGCTACGACAACGGCGCCCTGATCGGGGGCGAGCAGCTCAATGGCTCGGCCGAGCTGGCGCGCCACCTCGGCAAGCACAGCGCGGCCTACCTGAGCTACGGGTACACGTCGAGCTGGTGGAGCGGCAACAACACGCGCGCGCACCAGGCGCTCCTCGGCGGCCGGCACGGGAGAGAGCACGTGAGCTTCGATCTCGCCGGTGGGGTCGCCTACCTGGAGAACGTCGGTCAGTTCTATCCCGCGGGGAGCGCGGGGTTGACCGTGAGCGGGCGGAAGGCCTCGCTCGCCCTCCGCTACAGCCGCAACTTCGGCCTGGCGTTCGGCTACGGTCGGCAGATGATCGCCGATGTCGCCTCCGCGACCCTGGGTTACACGCCCGCTCGCCGGCTGAGCCTGACCGCGGGCTACCATTTCGGCTACCGCCGCGACCCCGCGCAAGACACCTACCGTATCCGTTCGCACGTCGCCACGACGGGATTCGACTGGGGGATCACGCGAGACCTGGGTTTCGCCGCCCACTACTACTGGGAACGCAACGAGATTGAGGGCTTCAGGGCCGTCGAGGGCAGCCGAGCGACCGCTTCGTTGTCGTACGGGGTGAGCTGGAGATAGGGGAGCCCGACACCCGTGGCATCGAGATCAGCCCGTGGCCCCGCTGTTGAGCCGGATCAACCCTACTCGGTCCGTGAGCTGCGGAAGTTCGCCGAGGCGCCGCTACGGCGGCCGTGGCTGGTCCTCGTACCCCTCGTGCTCCTTCCGCTCGGAGCCTGGGGCCTGAGCTACCTCTTTCCTCCGCGGTACAGCTCCTCGACGCTCATCCTCGTGGCCCCCGAGCAGGTGCCGGCCAACTTCATCCCGCAGATGGTGACCGAGAGGGTCGCGCGCCGCCTGCAGACGCTGCGGCAGGAGGTGCAGAGCCGAACCCGCCTCGAGACGGTGGCCCGCGAGCTCGACCCCTACGGCACCCTGGGCAAGGAGCCGCTCATCAACACCATCGAGCGGATGCGCTCGGCCACGACCGTGTCGGTGAGGGGCAACGACGCGTTCGGCATCGAGTTCGAGCACCGCGATCCGAAGATGGCCATGCTGGTGGCGGACCGGCTCACCACGCTCTTCATGGAGGAGGTGGCAGGCGCCCGCGAGCGCCAGGTCTCCGAGGCCTACCAGTTCATCGACTCGCAGATGCACGAGGCCCGCCAGCGGCTCGAGGAGAAGGAGACGGCGCTGACGGAGTACAAGCAGCGGCACATGGGCCAGCTCCCCGAGCAGACGCAGGCGAACCTCGCCACGCTCCAGCGCCTGCAGCTCGAGCAGCAGAGCTATGCGGACAACCTGCGCAAGGCCATGGACGCGCAGCTCCTGCTGGAGAGCGGCAACGCGAAGGCGCCCGACGAGGCGGCCTCGCCCGACCCGCTGACCGTCCTGCGGGCGCAACTCGCCCAGCTGCGGACCCGGTACACGGACAAGCACCCCGACGTGAAGGCCCTCGTCTCACGCATCGCCGCACTCGAGTCGGCGGCCTCCAGCGCCGCGCCGAGCGCCCCCCGGATCGACCCCGCGGCGGAGGCCGCGCAGCGGCGCGTCGAGCAGGCGCGGCTCGAGGTGCAGGACCTGAAGGCGCGCCTGGCCGAGGTGGACAAGCGCATCGCCGCCTTCCAGGCCCGCGTCGAGGCCGCCCCGGAGCGCGAGCAGGAGATCGTGGGGCTCACGCGCGACTACCAGAAGCTGAGCGACAACTACTCGCAGCTTCTCTCCAAGAAGCTCGAAGCCGAGATGGCGTCGCACCTCGAGCAGCGCTACAAGGGGCAGCAGTTCCGGGTGATCGATCCCGCCTACCTTCCCGTGCAGCCCAGCTTTCCGAACCGAAGGCTGTTCGCCCTCGCCGGAGCACTTGCGGGGCTTCTCCTCGGCCTGGGGCTGGCGGTCGTCGTCGACCACCTGGATCCGACGTTCAAGGAGGCGGACGAAGCCTCGGCCGCGCTCAACCTGCCCGTCCTGGCCTTGATCCCCCACGTGAAGCCCAGGGAACAGCGACGGCTCGCGGCCCTCCCGACGGACGGGCCGATCGGGCAACGTCACGACGCCGACGACACGATACCCCGCGCTCGCGCAGCGCCCTCCACGCGGCCGGCGGGCCGCTCCGGGCAGCGGCCGTGAGCGACCCGAGCGGCGTCCGCTTCGTCGAGAGCCCCCCGCAGACGGCCAGCGGACCAGCCCTGCAACAGGCCACCCTGGGCAGCGGGCACTACCTGGCAGAGGAGTTCCGTTTCCTCGCCTCGAAGGCCGCGGCGCTCGGGACCAGCCACTTCACGACCATCGGCATCGTGAGCGCCGGGCCCAAGGAGGGCAAGACCACGGTTGCGATCGGCCTTGCCGCGGCACTCGCCCGCGCCTCCTCGCACCGGGTCGTGCTCCTGGAGGCCGACCTGCGCCAACCCTGCATCGAGCGCTACCTGGGCCTGCCTCGCACCAGCGGGGTGGCCGAGTGGCTGTCGGGACAGTCGGCGAGCATCCCCGTGCGGACCGTCGCGCCTCCGGGCTTCGCCGTCATCTCCGCGGGGCTCGAGCGCCTGCCGCGCCCCGAGCTGCTCGGCTCGCAGCGCATGGCGTCCCTGATCGGCGCTTGCCAGCTCTCCTACGGCTTCATCGTCGTGGACTGCCCGCCCCTCGACCCCGTGGCCGACGCCGTGGCCATCCAGGACCTGCTCGACGGCTTTCTGCTCGTCGTCCGCGCGCGGCGCGCCTCGCGGGAGGCGGCCGAGCGGGCCCTGAGCCGGCTCAAGGAGGACCGCGTCCACGGTATCGTCTTCAACGGCCAGCCCCCGATCCTGCCACGCCGCTACGACCACCAATAGACGGGGTCAGCCGTCCTTGCGGGGGCGAGCCTGCACTTGAAGCTGGTTCGCGAGCATCGACACGCCCTCGAGCGTGCGCGCCGCGCTCTCGAGGTGAACCCGCGCCCTCACAGGGTCCCGGACGGCCTTGCGCACCAGGTCGCTCGCCAGCATCGTCACCTGCTCGATCTCGGGCAGCGCGCGGCGCGCCGCCTCGGCGCTCGCCTCGAACGACCGGCTCCGCTGCACCACGAACCACGCCCCGAGCGCGCGCGCCATCAGAGCGAGGTGCCCCAGCACGGCGGGCGAGGGCAAGGGGTCCATCGCGCCGAAGTAGAACAACACCAGGGCGTGCAGCCCGAAACCGCTGCGGACGGGAACGACCACCAGCGCCCTGGCCGGCGGTGTGAGCGCCGACAGGAGCCGCCCCACGTCCGGCGACGTGTCCGGGTTCACCAGTTGCGGGTTCTTGAGCGGGAAGAAACGCCGGCGGGCGATGTCGAAGGCCTCGCGGCTCGACAGGAACGGTTCCCTGTCCATCCCGACCGCGGCGGCCATGTACAGCCGACGGTCGGCCCGCTGGCCCAGCAGGGTGCCACGCCCGCAGGAGGCCCCCTCCACCAGGTGGGCGAGAGTGGCCCGCAGCGCCTCCTCCGAGGTCTGGCCCTCCCCTAGCTCCTCGATCGCCCGCAGCGTCAGGTTCATCTCCTGGACGCGGCGGCGGGCCTCGTCGCGCTCCTCCCGCATCTGGTCGAGCGCCTGGCTGAGCTGCATCGAGGCCTGGACGTACGAGTCCACGATGCCCTTGTCGGTGGCCCCTTCGCTCGCATCCTTGGGCAGCTGTGGGACCCTCACCTGCACCCAGCGCTGTCCGGCCTCGGCGCCGTCGCCGCCGGCGCGCACGACCGTCCCCGCGAGCGAGGTCCGGCCGAAGACCTGCTGCACCGCGCCCCAGGTCCAGGTCTGGACCGTCTCCCCGGGCTCGAGCGCCAGGCTGCGGTACCGCGTCGCCAGGTACTCCATCATGTGCTCGAGGACCGACGCCAGCGTCTCGAGCACACCCTCGCCACGGACCGCCACCGCCTCGATCGCGGGGACCTGCCGGCCGTTGATCGAGGCCGAGAGATCATCGACCGAGAGAATATCGGGCAGGTCGCGCTTGTTGTACTGGAACACGAGGGGGATCGTCGCCGGGTCGATTCCGTTCGCCGTCAGGTTCCCGTTCATCTCCTGGAGGCTCGTCACGTTCTCCTGCAGGCGGTCGCGGGCGGAGTTCGCCACGAACACCACGGCGTCGGCCCCCCGCGTCACCAGCCGCCGGGTGGCGGCGTAGGGCGCCTGCCCCGGCACCGCCACGAGCTGGAAGCGGACGTCGAAGCCGTGGAAGCCCACGCCGCGCAGCGGCAGCAGGTCGAACAGGATCGTGCGTTCCTGCTGCGAGTTCACCGCGATGAACTCGCCGCGGTGGCGGGCCTGTGCCGAGGCGTGGAGGGCCTGGAGGTTGGTCGTCTTTCCGCCGACCGCGGGGCCGTAGTAGAGGATCTTCAGCTGGACGATGCGGTCACGCGGCTTCAGTTCCACGGTGGACTCGCAGCCTAATATACCCGCCGGTGACTAGCGACTGCATGCCCCGAAGTCCCTGACAGGGAGCCGGGCACAGGCGCGGCTCAGCTATCGGCAGTCGCAGTTCGGGCCGTTGCCTTGTTTGACGCACCTGGCGCCGGCCCCTGGCGCGTCGCAGCACGGCAGATTCTTGCAGTCGCGGTTGGGGAGCTTTCGGCACTCATCGCGCGTGATGCAGGTGGCGGCCTGGAGCACCGTGGGCGCCCCGAGCGTCAGCAAGGTGAGGCCGGCGAGGCCGGCCGTGCGCTGCAGGAGCTCGCGCCGGGCGAGGTTCGCGGCGGGCGGCCCGTCCCGAGCGACGAGGCGCGCCCGGCGCAGGCGCAGCAGCGCCAGCTCGACGGCGGCCGCGTCGGCGGCCCGTCCCTGCCCGCTGGAGACGGACTCGGCGACCTGCGCGACCGTGCGGCGGCCCGTGCAGGCGCGCCAGACCCGTGCCACGAGCGGGCCCAGGCAGTGCATCTTGTGCCGGCGCGTGTCGTAGACCAGGGTCTCGCCACCGACCTCGCGCACGATCAGGTCCTTGCTCAGGGCCTTCGGCCGGCGTGCGGCGTCGCCCGTCCGTGTCGTGCTCACGCTCCGCCTCCTTCCAGGCTCTCGATCAGGCGAGCGGCCGTCTCGCTCGCCTCTCCGCGCGCGCTCTTGAGCGCGCGGGCAGAGAGGGCGACGCGCTCGAGCGCGGCCATGGCCTGCTCCGGGCGCTTGCGCACCGTCACGCTGTGAGCGAGCAGCTCCAAGACCGCCCTCGCGGGCGTGAGCGGGCGCGGGCGCCAGCGCCCGCCGCTCTCGTAGCGGGTCACGGCCACGAGCCCCACGCGCAGGGGTGCTTCTACCGTTCGGGCGCCCAGGCGGCGCGCGCTCGTCGGCACGCCACCGGGGTGGCCCGCGCGCAGCACCAGCGGCCGTGGGTACGGGTGCACGCGGCCGTGCCGGTCGACCACCGCGAACTCGTCCGAGAGGTAGTCCGCCCCCGCGGCGAGCAGCGCCGCGACCAGGCTGGTCTTGCCCGAGTGGCTCTTTCCGGGGATCAGGATCGCCCGGCCTTTCCAGCCCACGACACCGGCGTGCACGAACAGGCGGCCGGACGCCATCTCGGCCACGGCCAGCTCGAGGTGGTGCTCGAGCGCGCTCAGCGTTTCGTTGGCGTAGAGAGTCCTCGAGAAGCGGTGCGCCGCGGCGTAAAGCAGGTGGAAGCGGCGCACGCGCCCTCCGGGGTCCTCGCCACCCACGACGTACGAGACGAGGTGGTCGACGACGGCGTCGCTCGTGCGGACGGCGCCGGTCGGCAGCCGCTTCTCGACCTCCGCCAGGGCGGCCGGGTCCGAGACGCGCACCCCGATCTTGGCGCCGTACGCCCGGAACGACAGGCCGGCCGGCCAGGGCAGCCGCTCCAGCTTCGCGGCACAGGGGGAGAGACTGCCACGGAGCCTGGGGACCGGCCCGGCTGCCGCCCTCCGATCGGGGGTCTCCGGGCGCCGGCGCGCGAGTGCCACGCTCCCGATGCTAGCACCTGAGGCGGAGCTGGCGGAGGCGCAGGGCTGCTTCCCCGGCCCCGGCTCGCGGCGGCGCACACGTCGTCTAGAAGCCGGCGTCGTGGCAGCGGTCTTTCACGGCGAAGCTGACGTACTCGCCGCCGGCTTCCGGGCTCTGGACGATGTCGAACTCCTCGTGGAACAGGTTGCCCTTCGCGAGCGACTTCACCTTGAGGATGTCGCCCTGCTCCACGTAGGCGCAGTATCCGCGCGCGTGCAGCTTCTGCACCACCGCCGCGAGGTAGGCGCCGACGTCGTTGATGTGCCAGGCCGGGGGCCGCATGACGTCGGGCAGGAAGTCGACCTGCCCGGTCGCGCGGTCGTGGGAGTCGAACAGCTGTGGGCTCTCGTTCATCACGCCGGCGACCGCGGCGTAGGCGTCGGCCCCGAACGCGCCCGGCGTGCCCTTGATCGTGAAGCAGAAGGTCGAGCGGTCCCCGGGCAGCGTACAGCTGAGGTCGCCGTCGCGCGGGAAAGCCGGCTTGGGGCCCGGCACCGGCGTGCCCCAGTCGGCCTGCCACACGTTCGAGGTCTTGTTGGCCGGGCGCACCCCGCCATCGCCGCTCAACAGGTCGTACTGCTCGACCGCGCAGCCGTCCGCCGAGCGGACGTAGATCTCGTCACCGGCGATGTTGCCGTAGTCCCAGGCGCCGCACACGCCGCCCGCGGCCAGCGTGTCGACGACGATCGAGCGGAAGCGGGGCAGGTCGTAGACCCGGTTCGCGTACTCCGCGTACATGACGCCCGCGGTCGACATCGCCGTGTCCAGGGCGGCCTGCAGCGCCGGAGCCAGCTCCTGCGCCTTGAAGTTGTGGGTCGAGCAGTCGATCGTGGGGGCCTTCAACTGGCAGGCGGCCGGCACCGTCGACTGCGGCGTCGGCGTGGGCGTCGGGGCCGCGGTCGCCGCCGGCGTAGGCGTTGTGGTGTCGGGGCTCGTCGCTCGGCTGCCGCCGCCGCAGCCGGAAAGTGCTGCCGCGACGAGCCCGACGGTCAGGATGTCTCTTCTCGAAACCAAGGGCGTGCTCCTCCAGCAATGCGGAACGGCGGACCGCCCGAGCCGCGAGGCGGCGCGCGCGTCCGACCGCATTTTGGCACAGGAGCCGCGTTGCCTCGTATGGCTCCGTCAGCCTCCCGAGACCTGGGGGGCGGTGTCGTCCGACGGAAGGGGGACGGCGTCGATCCTAGCTGTGGCGCCTCCGCGCCACCAGGCTGAGGACCCCAGCGCCAAGGAGCAGGAGAGTACCCGGCTCCGGCACCGGCGCGGAATCGAGCGTCGTCAGGTTCGTGATTCCGACGTAGCCGTCCGTCAGTGTGAAGTAGCTGATGGGACTGCTTTCCTGGAAGGCGAGGAACATGCCGGTGTTGTCGCCTCCGCCCGTGCTGAACGTGAGCGTCGCACTCTCCAGCAAACTGAAGCTGGAGTCATAGACGGCGATCACCGTCGTGTCTCCGAAGTCGGGGACGTAGTTCATGAAGCCGCCGACGCCGTACACCGGGCTGCTGAAGGCGAAAGTCATCGTGTCCGGGGCGATGTCATAGTAGTGCGAGCTGTCGTTCAGGCCGGCCATGGGCCCCAACGCGCCGTTCCAGGATCCGTTCGAAAGAAAGCTGTAGACGCCCGTGTAGCCGAAGACGGAGCCGCTCTGGACGGTGGCGTTGGTCGAGGACCACGTGATCCCAGGTCCAAACGTCTGGGGACCGGGACCGAAGTACTCGAGGGCCGGCATCGAGATGACCGTGCCTCCGGGTAACGAGGTCACCACGGTCGCCTCGGCTGAGCCGGCACTCATGCCGAGGAGCAGGGACAGACCGGCGATCGTGAGAGCAGCCATCCGTGTCTTCATCGAGTCCTCCCGGGTACCTCTGTTTGCACATCTTGCAAGCCGCATACCGCCCATACCTGGAACTAGTGGGTACCTGCCAAGACGCTGATTCGAAGGGAGAAATGAGACTGAAGTTCGCGAAGCGGGTGCCCGACCTGTCTGGTTGACTGTCAAGTCCCCTGACACATCGGTATCGGGCTACAGTGGCGCCCAGCGAGTCGCTACAGGAGCTCTCGTCGCGGCGAACCCGTCTACACTGTGCGGATGCCTCACGACGGCCGATCGACCGCCGGCACGCCCCCGGCCCACGCGCCGGGCCCGGAAGCGTTGCGCCGGGCGCGCGAGGTGCTCGAGGCCGTCGCGGGCGACCGCTCGCTGCTGGCCCAGCTGCCGGACGAGGAGCGCCGGCGGCTGCTGATCGCCGCCGGGCGGACCGTCCACCCCGAGGCCGAGCAGAAGCGGCGGCTGGTCAGGCCCCTGCGCAGGGCGCAGCGGCAGAGGCGGGAGGCGCACGACCGTGCGCTGGTGGCCGGGACGGGCATCCGCGAAGCGCGCGAGTCGAGCGTGTTCGTCCCGCCGCCGCGGCTGCTGCCCGCCGGTCCCGCCGTCCCCGAGCAGCCCCGCGAGCTCCGGAAGCCGCGCTCGTGCTACGTCTGCAAGGCGGAGTACCGGCGGCTGCACGCCTTCTACGACGCGCTGTGCCCGCAGTGCGCCGCCTTCAACTACGAGAAGCGCTTCCAGACCGCCGACCTTCACGGGCGCGTGGCCCTCGTCACCGGCGCCCGCGTGAAGATCGGCTACCAAGCCGCGCTCAAGCTGCTGCGTGCCGGCGCCACGGTCGTCGCCACCACCCGCTTCCCCCACGACGCCGCCCGCCGCTACGCGGCGGAGCCCGACTTCGCCGACTGGGGCGGGCGGCTGCGACTGCACGGCCTCGACCTGCGCCACTCGCCGAGCGTCGAGATCCTGTGCAGCCAGCTTGGGCGCTCGCTCGAGCGCCTGGACCTGCTCGTCAACAACGCCTGCCAGACCGTCCGGCGGCCGCCGGGCTTCTACGAGCACCTGCTCGCGTTCGAGGAACTGGCGCTCGAGGAGCTGCCGGCAGCGCTGAGGCCGCTCGTACAGGCCCACCACGACACCGTGCGCCTGCTGGAGGGCGCGTCTCTCCCGACGGCCGACGCCGCGGGCGAGGAGATGGGCGGCCTCGTGGCCTGGCGCGGGGGCGGGGCGGGTCTCGGGCTGCGCCGCTCGGCCCGGCTGTCGCAGCTGCGCTTCGGCTTCGACGAGGGCGCGCGCCGCGAGGACCTGTTTCCCGGCGGCGCGCTCGACGCCGACCAGCAGCAGGTGGACCTGCGGGCGCTGAACTCCTGGCGGCTCACGCTGGCCGAGGTCGAGACGCCCGAGATGGTCGAGGTCCAGCTGGTGAACGCGGTGGCCCCGTTCATCCTGTGCAGCCGCCTGAAGCCGCTGCTGGTGCGCGCGCCCGGCCGCGACAAGCACGTCGTGAACGTCTCGGCCATGGAGGGCGTCTTCTCGCGCGGCCCGAAGACCGATCGCCACCCGCACACGAACATGGCGAAGGCCGCCCTCAACATGCTGACGCTCACCTCGGCCCGCGACTACGTGCGCGACGGCATCCACGTGAACGCGGTCGACACCGGCTGGATCACCGACGAGGACCCCTTCGTCCACGCCGCGCGCAAGCGCGACGAGCTCGGCTTCCAGCCGCCGCTCGACGTGGTCGACGGCGCGGCCCGCGTGCTCGACCCGTACCTCGGCGGCCTCAACAGCGGTGTCCACGCCTACGGCAGGTTCTTCAAGGACTACAGGCCGTCGAGCTGGTAGCCGGTCAGGAGCGCTCCTCGTCGCCCGACCGCCGCTCCTGGAACAGCGTGGGCGCGGCCGCCGCGTCGAGCATCTGCACGTCGCCCTCGTAGAGGGCGCCGTCCGCGATCGCGACCGTGCGCGCCTTGATCGTGGCGCGCACCAAGGCCGAGGCCCGGATCTCGACCTTCTCGGCGGTGAGCGTGCCCGCCTCGACCTCGCCTGCGACGACCAGCGTGGTCGCGTCGATGTTTCCCAGCACGCGCGCTCCCTCGCGCACGATGCAGTGTGCGCCCACGCGGCAGTCGCCCTCCACGGTGCCCCGGATCTCGACCGGGTCGTTGGTCACGATGTCGCCGCGCACGTGCGTCCCGGGCCCGATCACGGTGGCGGCGCGTTCGAGCGAGTCGGTGAACCGCCGGGTGGGGGCGGAGCCAGCTGTTCCCGAAGAGCCAGCCGTTCCCAAGGTGCCTCCTGTCGCTGTGATGGTATCGCGACCGGCCTCGCCACGCTGCGGCGGACCCTCCCGGGGCCCGGCCGCCGCCGAGACTTCATGACCGTCCCACGCTCGTGCCCAGGGCGGCGAGAAGCTCGTCGAGTTGCTCGAACGACTCACCCATCCCACCAGTACTCCCGGAGCCGTCGAGAGCTTCCTTCGAGGGATAGAGGTCGTGCAGTACCAGCAGCGTCTTGCCGCCTCTTTCCTCGAACGTCACCGTGGTGACCTGCCCGCTGTCGCCACCTTCTTCGTTGGTCCAGACGAGGCGCGAGTGCGGTGTCACCTCGAGGTACCTACCGAAGAACTCCATGGGCTTCGGGGCAGCGCTGAACACGAGACGGTACCCGCCCCCGACACGAACATCCATCTCGCAGGAAAGCAGGGACAGGCCGAAGGACTTCGGTACCCACCACTGCTTGAACAGCTCGGGCTTGGTCCACGCCTCGAACACCATGCGCGCCGGGCCGTTGAAGGTTCGCGTAACGACCAGCTCACGCTCGGACTTCCGTTCCACCGTGGTGCGGTTCTTCAAGGGGGTAGGCTCAGTCTCTCTTCTTGCGTCCATCGACCTTCTCCTTCCGTTTCAGCTTCTCAACAACCTTGTCCAGCTCGTCGAAGCGTGCGTCCCAGAGCTGGCGATACCTCTCGATCCATGCCGCCTCTTCCTCCAGTCGGCGCAGGCCGAGCTTGCAGGTCCGCACGCGCCCGACCTTCTCCGTGGTGACGAGCCCCGCCTGCTCCAAGACGCCGACGTGCTTCTTCATGCCCGTCAGGGTCATGCGGAACTTCCCGGCAAGGTCCGTGATCGAAGCGTCTGCACGCCCGAGTTGCTCCAGGACGCCGCGTCGGGTGGCGTCCGAGAGCGCGGCGAACGAGGCATCGAAGCCGGTCCGGATATACTGAACCATCTGGTTCAGTGTATAGCACGCGGATCAGGGGCATGCAAGGGGAGGCTGAGCGCCTCATTTCGCTGCAGATTCGATCGACTCGGCGATCCCCAGGCCCTAAGCTCGTCTCGTGCGGATCGCGACCTGGAACGTCAACTCGCTGAAGGCACGGCTCGACAAGGTGCGCTGGTGGCTGGAGCGGGCGCGTCCCGACGTGCTGCTGCTGCAGGAGACGAAGCTCGCCGACGCGGAGGCGCCGGCAGCCGCCTTTCGCGATGCCGGCTACGAGCTGGCCCACCACGGGGAGGGCCGCTGGAACGGCGTCGCGATCGCGAGCCGCTGCGGCCTCGAGGACGTCGTGGTCAACTTCGGCGAGCCGCTGCCCCGGCCTGCGGCGGAGGAGACGGGCGACGACGAGCCGCAGGCCGAGGCGCGCATGATCGCGGCGCGCTGCTGTGGCCTCTTGGCCGTCAGCGTCTACGCGCCCAACGGGCGCGCCGTCGGCTCGTCCTTCTACGACGCCAAGCTGGCCTGGTTCGGGAGGCTGGAGCGCTGGCTGGCGCAGGCCGCCCGCGCGGACGCGCCGCTCGTGCTCGGCGGCGACCTGAACGTCGCTCCCGCGGACGCGGACCTCTGGGATCCCGCCGCGTTTCGCGGCTCGACCCACGTGACGCCTGCCGAGCGCGAGGCCTTCGCGCGCCTGTGCCGGTGGGGGCTCGTCGACGCCTACCGACTGCGCCATCCCGAGACCGGCCGCTACACGTGGTGGGACTACCGCGGCGGCGCGTTCCACATGAACCAGGGCATGCGCATCGACCACCTGCTGGTGACCGCGCCGCTCGGCGCGCGCGTGCTGTCGGCCGAGATCGACCGGGAGGCGCGCAAGGGCAAGCCGGTCCCCTCCGACCACGCGCCGCTGTTCATCGACGTCGACGCTCCCGGCCTGCCGCTCGACGCGGGCTGGGCTTCCGCCGAGGCACGGATCGCCGCCCGCCGCGCCCGCTGAGCCAGCCGCGCCCGCCGGGCCGCTAGCGCGGCAGGTCCCCGGGCAGCCCGTCCCAGGCGCGCTGCCAGGCCGCGAGCACGCGCTCGATGTCGGCGTTGGCGGCGGCGCTCACCGCGCGGCGCGCCGGGTCGGCGTCGAACCAGGCGATCGAGCGGGCGATGCCCTCGGCGAACGTCACGCGCGCGGCGAACCCCGGGACCAGCCGCCGCAGCTTCGCGTTGTCGAAGACGCTGCTGTGGGCCTTGTCGCCCAGCAGGCTCGGCCCGCGCTCCGGCGCCAGCGCGGCGATCAGCGCACTCGGCACGTGCGCCAGCCTGGCCTCGACGCCGGCGGCGCGGGCGATCGTCTCGTAGATCGCGTCCCAGGTGAGCACCTCGTCGCTGGTGACGTGGAACGTCTCTCCGATCGCCGCCGGGTGGCCGAGCAGCCCGGCCAGGCCGAAGGCGAAGTCGCTGGCGTGCGTCATCACCCAGAGGGCGCTGCCGTCGCCGTGCACGACCACCGGCAGGCCGCGCCGCATGCGGTCCACCACGGTGTAGTCCTGCCCGCCGAAGCCCGAGGGGATCCAGGTGGGGCCGTAGGTGTAGGACGGCCGGACGATCGTGGCCGGCACGCCCAGCTCGCGCTGCGCCCGCCCCACGGCCTCTTCGCAGGCGATCTTCTGCCGCGCGTACTCCCAGAAGGGATTGCCGAGCGGAGCGTCCTCGCCGATCGGCAGCCGCGCGGCCCGCTTGTCGTAGACCGCGGCGCTGCTGATGAAGACGTACTGGTCGGTGCGGCCGGCGAAGGCCTCGAGCGCCAGCTCGACCTGCGCCGGCGTGTAGCCGAGGAAGTCGACGACCGCGTCCCAGCGCGCGGCCTGCGCCGCGCGCCGCAGGGCGCCCAGGTCGTCGCGGTCTCCGGCGAGCGCCTCGCATCTCGAGGGTGCGGGCCGCCGGCCGCGCGTCAGGATGCCGACGTCGTAGCCGCGGGCCAGGGCCTCGTCCACGCAGGCCCTGCTGATGTTCCCGGTGCCGCCGAGGAAGAGCACCCTCATCGCGCCCCGAGGATACCGCCGGCCCGGCCCGCCGTCGAAGCGCCGCAGGCGGCGCCCGCGCGTGCTACAACACCGGGGCGCACGGAGGACCCATGACCAGGACAACGCTCGCTTCGGCCGGCCTCGCGGCGGCGCTTCTCGCCTGCGCGGCCCTCGTCCGCCCGGTCACCGCGGAGCCCCCGTCGCCGCCGCGCTACCTCGACACCTCGCTGCCGTTCGAGGCGCGGGCGGAGGACCTCGTCTCGCGCATGAGCATCGAGGAGAAGGTCTCGCAGCTCATGAACCGTGCGCTGGCGATCTCGCGCCTGGGCGTGCCGGAGTACGACTGGTGGAACGAGTGCCTGCACGGCGTGGCGCGTGCCGGCGTCGCCACCGTGTTCCCGCAGGCGATCGGCCTGGCAGCGACGTTCGACGAGCCGCTGCTGCACGAGCTGGCCACGGTGATCGGCGACGAGGCGCGCGCCAAGCACCACCAGTTCGTGCGCGAGGGCCGGCGCGGGCGCTACCAGGGCCTGACCTTCTGGTCGCCCAACATCAACATCTTCCGCGACCCGCGCTGGGGCCGCGGCCAGGAGACCTACGGCGAGGACCCGTACCTCACGGGCCGGCTGGGCGTCGCGTTCGTGAAGGGCCTGCAGGGCGACGACCCGAAGTACTACAAGGTGATCGCCACCGCCAAGCACTACGCGGTCCACAGCGGCCCCGAGCCGGAGCGCCACCACTTCGACGCCCGCCCGAGCGAGCGCGACCTCTTCGAGACCTACCTGGCCGCGTTCCGCGCGCTGGTCGAGGAAGGCCGGGTGGCCTCGGTCATGAGCGCCTACAACCGCGTCGACGGCGAGGCGGCCTCGGCCAGCGAGCGCCTGCTGGGCGAGATCCTGCGCCGGCAGTGGGGATTCGACGGCTACGTGGTCTCGGACTGCGGGGCCATCGACGACATCTACCTGCGGCACAAGCTGGTCGCGACCGCGGCCGAGGCCTCGGCGCTCGCGCTGCAGCGCGGCTGCGACCTCGAGTGCGGCAGCACGTACCGCAGCCTCGGCGACGCCGTGAAGCTGGGTCTCGTCCGCGAGCAGGACCTGGACGTGGCGGTGCGCCGGCTGATGCTGGCACGCCTGAAGCTCGGCATGTTCGATCCGCCGGAGATGGTGCCCTACGCGCGCATTCCCTACGCGGTCAACGACGCGCCCGAGCACGACCGCCTGGCGCGACGGGTGGCACAGGAGTCCATGGTGCTGCTGAAGAACGACGGCCTGCTGCCGCTGCGCAAGGACACGGGCACGATCGCCGTGATCGGGCCGAACGCCGACGACGTCGTGAGCCTGCTCGGCAACTACAACGGCACGCCGTCACACCCCGTCACCGCCCTGGCGGGCATCCGCGCCGCCGTCTCCGCGAACACGAAGGTGCTCTACGCGCGCGGCGTCGAGCTGGTCGAGGGCCGGCAGGACCCGCGCGCGGCGAGCGCGATCGACGCCGCGTACCTGCGGCCCGCGAAGGGCTCGGCCGAGCACGGGCTGACGGGCTCCTACTTCCGCGGGCGCGAGCTCTCGGGCGAGCCTGTGCTCACGCGGCTGGACCCGACGGTGGACTTCCGCTGGGCGCGCGGCGCCCCCACGGACGAGCCGGTGGCCCGTGGCGAGCTGCCTCGGGAGCGCGCGCTCGAGGGCGACGGGTTCTCGATCCGCTGGACGGGCGTCCTCGTGCCCCCGACCAGCGGCGAGTACGAGCTGACGGCGTCGGCCAACGACGGCCTGAGGCTGTTCCTCGACGGCCGGAAGCTGCTCGACGCCTGGAGCGAGACGAGCGTCACCCGCGCGGTGAGCGGCCGGGTGCGGCTCGAGGCGGGGCGCGCCTACGACCTGAGGCTCGAGTACTTCGAAGCCGAGCGCGACGCGGAGGTGCGGCTGGGCTGGAACCTGCCCTCGTCCGGCACACCGTTCGAGGAGGCGCTGCGCGCCGCGCGCGCCGCGGACGTGGTGGTCTTCGTCGGCGGCCTGACGGCCGAGGTCGAGGGCGAGGAGATGCGGGTCTCCTACCCGGGCTTCTCCGGCGGGGACCGCACGGACATCGAGCTGCCCGCGGTGCAGACGAGGATGCTGCAGGCGCTGCGCGACACGGGCAAGCCGGTGGTGCTCGTGCTGATGACCGGCTCCGCGCTGGCCGTGCGCTGGGCGCAGGAGAACCTGCCCGCGATCGTGCTCGCCTGGTACCCCGGCCAGCAGGGCGGGAGCGCCCTGGCCGACGTCCTGTTCGGCGACGTCGACCCGGCGGGCCGGCTGCCCGTGACCTTCTACGAGTCGGTGGGCCAGCTGCCGCCGTTCGCCGACTACGCCATGGAGGGCCGCACGTACCGCTACTTCCGAGGCCAGCCTCTCTATCCGTTCGGCCACGGGCTCTCGTACACGCGGTTCTCCTACTCGGACCTGCAGCTCTCGCGCGAGAGGCTCGCCGCGCAGGAGGCGCTCGAGGTCTCGTTGGACGTGGAGAACGCCGGCGCGCGCGAGGGCGACGAGGTCGTGCAGCTCTACGTGCGCGACACGGGCTCGGGCCGCGCGCGCCCGATCCGCGAGCTGCGCGGCTTCGAGCGCATCCGGCTTTCGGCCGGCGAGCGGAGGCGCGTGCGCTTCACGCTGCGGCCGCAGCGCGACCTCGCGTTCTACGACGAGGCGCGGCGGGCCTTCGCCGTCTTTCCCGGCGAGTACGAGATCGAGGTCGGGGCGTCGAGCCGGGACATCCGCCTGCGGCGCCGCCTGACGATCGCCGCGGTCGACTAGAGCGCTACTCGAGCCAGCGGGATGGAACGGCCGGCGGGCGATCGGCATGCGCGATTCTACCGACGGCCGGTCGATCCGGCGCTCGTCTCCGGCGGCGCGATCCGGAACAGGAGCGCCACCGTCCGGTAGGCGAACTCGACGTGCCCCGAGCGTGCGTGCGCGTCGAACAGCTCGCCGAGCGCCGCGTCGAATCCCTCGCGGTCGTGCACCCCGCGCGAGACGTAGGAGCTCGACCAGGCGCGGCCGTGCAGCCCCTCGAGGTCGAAGAGCTGCGCGTTGGGCGCTTCGTGCTGGCGGGGCGACTCGACCCGCGGGTGGGTCCGCAGCCGTTCGAGGGTCGTCTCCCAGCTGTCCAGCACCGTGTAGTCGCTGCTGAAGCGTCGCAGCAGGGCCTCGAAGGCGTCCATGAGCGGGCCCGCCCCGCGCAGGTTCCAGATCGCGGCCGCGTGGCCGCCGGCCACGAGCACGCGCTGGAACTCGGCGAGCGCGGCATCCACGTCGAACCAATGGAACGCCTGGGCGGCCGTCACGAGCGCGACGCTCCCCTCGCCGAGGCCGGTGGCCGCGGCTTCGGCGCGGCGGTACTCCGCCGTGCCGCCCGCGGCGCGTGCCTCGGCCAGCATCTCCTCGTTCGGGTCGATGCCCACCACGCGCAGCCCGCGCTCGGCGAGCAGGCGGGTCAGGATGCCGGTCCCGCATCCCACGTCGGCCACGAGCGCGCCCGGCCCGACGCCGGAGGCCTCGACCAGCCAGTCGACGATCGCGTCCGGGTAGGAAGGGCGGTGCTGCGCGTAGCCTCTCGCGAGGCCGCTGAAACGTCCACGGGGATCGGGCGGGCTGGACACGAAACCATGCTATCGCCGGTCCAGCGCCCGCACCCGCAGCGCGACGTCGATCGCGTAGGGCGGCGTCGTCAGGGTGAGATCGCCCCCTTTCCAGCGCAGCGTTCGAACCCGCGCCACGGCGCCGCTCACGGGGTCGACCCACTCCAGTCGATAGCGGCCGGCCGGCACGGCTCGCAGCGTCAGGGAGTCACGATAGGCCCCGGGAGTGGCCACGAAGTGCGCCCCCCACTGGCCGTCCTCGGTGGCGTGGAACAGGTAGGCGGCGTACTGCCGGCCCGGCTCGGCGAGCGCGCTGGCGAGCGCGCCCGGCGGAATGCCGGCGATCCCCTCGAAGCGCTGCATGGGCACGAGGTCGAGGCCGGCGACGAAGTCCAGGAGCCGCTTGCGCTGGGGCACGATCCGCTCGCGCGTGTCGGGGCCTCCCTGCTCCTGGCCGCGGTGGTACTCGCCGTTGAGGTTGATGACACCCGCGCCCCCGCCCAGCAGGAACCACCAGCCCTCGAGGCGCACGTCGTCGACGGTGTACGGCTTGACGAGCCCGTGGCCGAAGTAGTCCGACTCGACGTTCACGAGCGGCTTGCGGGCGGCGTAGTCCTTCTCCAGCGCGGCCCGGGCGGCGCGCACGTACTCGGTGGGCAGCCAGTCGCACCAGGGCTCGGCGGAGAGGTCGGGCGAGAGACTCTGTACCGTCTGCCCGAGCAGGTGCTTGTGCGGCAGTGGGCGTTCGGCCTCCAGAAAAGCTTCCTTCATGGCGTGCAGCCAGGGCACGACCGAGCTGTCCGGCAGGGTGACGATGCTGCCGTCCGGCTTGCCCTGGAGCGAGGGCTCGTCGCAGACGTCGTAGATCACGTTGTCGTAGCCGTTCAGCTCCCTGGCGATCTGCGCGACGTAGGCCTGCTGGTAGCGCACGACGTCGAGGTTCCGCTCGTCCGTCGTCGTGAACAGCCCGCACTCGTCGGCCTCGTAGCGGCCGACGCCCTGGACGTTGTTCCGGTGGTAGAGCGGCATCAGCGGCCAGCTGTCCGCGTACATGCCGTTGAAGAACGCGACCTCGACCACGATGCCCCGCTCGCGCGCCCGCTCGACGAAGGCCCTCAGCCGGGCGAAGTAGTCCGGGTTCCAGCGCTCGAGGTCGAACTGCAGCGACGACCGGCCCGGCTCCGCCAGCAGCGCGTGCGCGCCGGTGGTCGAGGCGCTCGCCCAGGGCAGCAGCTGGCGGCCGGGGCGCGGGCCCAGCGGGTTGCCGGCGACGTACTTGTCGGTGACCTCGAACATGGCCCCCGGGTAGATGCGGGTCAGGTTCATGCCGCCCTGCGCCAGGAAGTCGAGGAACGCGGCGAAGTCGAAGTCGCGGTCGATGACGGCGCCGTAGTGGTGATCCGAGCTGACGAGCACGAGCGGCTTCCCGCCGCGCGCGAAGTAGTGCGGGTTTCCGGCGCAGACCTGGACGGGCCCCGCGCCGAGCGTGCCCGCGAGCAGGACGAGGGCGCTGATCATCCCGGGATCGTACCGGAGTCGCGACTTTCGGGGGCAAAGCCTGTACGATGCTCGAAAGTCCAGCGAAAGAGGTTCGCGTGCCCCGAGCCACCGTCGGATGCCGAGGGATCGTCGTCGTCTCCTCGTCGATCGCCCTGTCGCTGTCGCTGGCCGGTGTCGGCCAGGCGGCGGAGGCGCCCTGGCACGTCGCGCGCGGCGAGGTGCGGATCGTCGTGCCGCTGAAGCCCGGCGGCGCATTCGAGGCGACGAGCGCCGCCCTGAGCGGAGCGCTCACGCCCGGGGCGGGCAAGCCGCTGCCGCTGACCGGCGAGCTGGCCCTCGACCTGTCGACCATCGACACCGGCATCGACCTGCGGAACCACCACCTCCGCGACAAGTACCTCGAGGTGGGCAGGGGCCGCGGCTTCGACAAGGCGGCACTGTCGGAGATCGTGGTGAGCGACGCGGCCGGCACGGACTTCCAGGGCAAGAGCGGCTTCAGCGGCACGCTGCTGCTGCACGGCGTGAAGAAGCCGGTCTCGGGAACGGTCGAGTTCCGCCGGGCGGGCACCGCGGCGCAGGTCGACGCGTCCTTCCCGCTCACGCTCACGGATTTCTCGATCGAGCCGCCCGTGTACCTGGGCGTGGGCGTCGCGAACCGCGTGATGGTGAAGGTCCAGCTGACCGCCGCGCCGGCGCACGCGGCCGGGCAATAGGCATCCTCGAGCATCCGCTGCCGGGACTGCGGCTGGCCGAGCTCGTAGCGCGGCCGGCAGGTCCGCCAGCGAGGCGCTCCTTCCGGTAGAATCACGCTGGTCTTCTCGCCCTCCGACAACAAGCAAGGAGCCGCAACACTGGGCCTGTCACCCGGCAGCCGGCTGGGCCCCTACGAGGTCGTCGCCCCGATCGGCGCCGGGGGGATGGGCGAGGTGTACCGCGCGACCGACACGAAGCTCGGGCGGGAGGTCGCGATCAAGCTCCTGCCGGCGGCCTTCGCTGCCGACCCGAAGCGCCTCGCGCGCTTCGAGCGCGAGGCGAAGCTGCTCGCCTCGCTCAACCACCCCGGCATCGCGCATCTCTACGGATTCGACGAGGCGACGCTGCGGGACGGGACGACCGCCCATGTCCTCGCGATGGAGCTCGTCGAGGGCGAGGATCTCGCCGAACGACTGAGGCGCGGGCCGGTCGCCCTCGACGACGCGATCGCCGATCGCCCGCCAGATCGCCGAGGCGCTCGAGGAGGCCCACGAGAAAGGCATCGTCCACCGCGACCTCAAGCCCGGGAACGTCAAGGTCACTCCGGACGGGAAGGTCAAGGTCCTCGACTTCGGCCTCGCGAAGGCGTGGAGCGGAGACGGACCGGGGGCGACGTCTTCCTCCGATCTCTCTCAGTCCCCCACGCTCGCTCACACCGGCACCGCGGCTGGCCTCATCCTCGGCACCGCGGCGTACATGTCACCGGAGCAGGCGCGGGGCAGGGCTGTCGACAAGCGCGCCGACGTCTGGGCCTTCGGTGTCGTGGTCTACGAGATGCTCAGCGGCAGGCGTCTGTTCGACGGCGAGACCGTCAGCGACGTGCTCGCGGCCGTTCTCACGCGCGAGCCCGACTGGACGGCACTGCCGACGTCGACGCCTCCGGACGTCGAGCGCCTGCTGCGCCGCTGCCTCGAACGCAACCCGAAGCAGCGCCTGCGCGACATCGGCGAGGCTCGGCTCGTCCTGGAGCGCGGTGGCGCGACGGAGCCCGCCGATCGGGGTCGCCCTCGGGTCGCCTCGTGGACTCGCATCCTGCCGTGGGCCGTCGCGGCCGCCCTCGCGATCGCCGTCGTCGTGCAGGCCTGGAAGCACTGGACCGGCGCGACGCCGACGGTTGCGCCCGTCCGCCTGACCGTCGAGCTGACCGACGATGCCACGCTGCGGACGCCCGATCGACCGATGGGACCTGCCGTGGTGCTCTCACCGGCGGGCGACCGCTTCGTGTTCGTCACCTCCGGAACTGCGCCCGCCATCTACACCCGGCAGCTGGACAGCCTCACGGCCTCGCCCGTCCCTGGCACGGAAGGCGGCTACGGGCCGTTTTTCTCGCCCGATGGCGAGTGGATCGCATTCTTCGCGAACGGCAAGCTCAAGAAAGCGGCCCTCTCGGGTGGTGGGGCGACGGTCCTGGCCGACGCCGAAGACCCGCGCGGGGGCACGTGGCTCGAGGACGGGACGATCGTGTTCGCCCCCAGGGTCGAAACCCCGCTCTTCAGGGTGCCCGCCGCCGGTGGCACGCCGGTGGCGATCACGAAGCTCGACGCCGCCGCGGACGAGCACACCCACCGCTGGCCCGACGGGCTCCCGGGAGGCCGCGGCCTGCTGTACACGGTGAGCACGAGGACGGGCAACTACGACGAGGCCAAGCTCGTCGTCGAGGGACCGGGCGGCACTCCTCGTCGCGTCCTCGTGAAGGGCGCCACCCACGGCCGTTACCTTCCGAGCGGGCACATCGTGTACCTGCACGACCGGACGCTCTTCGCCGTCCCTTTCGACATCGACCGGCTGGCGCTCGCTGGCACGGCGGTTCCCGTGATCCAGGGCGTCGCTGGCGCGAACGTCAACGGCGGCGCGCAGTTCAGCGCGTCGCGGGGTGGCCTGCTCGCCTACGAGCCGACGATCAGCGCACCGAGCGTCCTGAGCTGGCTGGACCGGTCGGGCAAGCGCTTTCCGCTCCGTGCGCAGGCGGCGGCCTACACCGGGCTGCGCCTCTCCCCCCAGGCGGATCGCGTCGCACTCACCATCGAGGGCCAGGGCCGATCCCACGTCTGGGTCCTCGACCTGCACCGGGACACGCTGTCGCGGCTGAGCTTCAACCCCGACCTCGACGTCGACCCGTCGTGGACGCCGGACGGGCAGCGCATCGCGTACGCGTCCTGGCAGGCCGACACCGGCGCGTTGAACATCGTCTGGCAGCGATCGGACGGCGCCGGCGAGCCGCAGCGGCTCACGAAGAGCCCGGATCGCCAGGCTCAAGGCTCGTGGCACCCGAGCGGGAGGGTCTTCGCGTTCACGGCCGTGAGGCAGGGCGGCACATACGACCTGATGATCCTGCCCTTCGAAGGCGACGGGGCGTCACCGCGACCGGGCAGCCCCAGACCGTTCTTCTCGACGCCCTTCCAGGAGCAGGATCCGGAGTTCTCGCCCGACGGCCGCTGGCTCGCCTACTCTTCGAACGAGTCGGGCACGCGGGAGGTCTACGTTCGCAGCTTCCCCGGGCCCGGCAGCAAGTGGCAGATCTCCTCCGGCTCGGGCGAGTCACCACGCTGGTCGCGCACGAAGCCCGAGCTTCTCTATCGCGCGGGCAACCAGCTCATGGTGGTGCCGTACTCCGTGATCGACGGTTCCTTCCGCGCAGGCAGGCCGGGACGGTGGGGCGAGCTGCCGCCGGGGACGACGGCGTTCGACTGGCAGCGTGACGGCGAGCGGGTGGCCTTCATCCACCCGCAGCAGGAGACGACGGGCCGGCTGGCGACGCGCGTCTTCGTCTTCAACTTCCTCGACGAGCTGCGGCGCCGCGCGCCGCGAGGAGACTAGCGCGGCCATGTCCACCGTGTCTTGACGATGTGACCATCCATGACCATAATCAGGTCATGAGCAAGGTGGGCATTGCCGACCTGAAGGCGCACCTCAGCCGGCACCTGCGCAAGGTGCGGGGCGGGCGCACGCTCACGGTCCTCGACCGCGACACGCCAATCGCCCGGATCGTGCCGGTCGACGCCGAGGCCCCGCTCGAGGTGCGGCGGGCGACGCGCAGGGCGAGCGGCCTTCGGCTGCCGGTGCCCTGCCCGACTCCGACCGACAGCCTCGCCGTGCTGCTCAGGGACCGCGCGACGAGGTGATCGCCTACCTCGACACGTCCGCGCTGCTGCGCGTCGTGCTCGGCGAGCCGGGTGCCCTGAGCGCGCTCCGATCCTGCGAGACACTCGTCTCGAGCGAGCTCCTGGCGGTGGAATCCCTGCGCACGATCGACCGGCTGCGCCTCCAGGGCGCGCTGTCGGCGGAGGAGGCCGCGTCCCGACGCCGGACGACCGCGGAGTGGCTCGAGGCCGTCGATCTCGTCCTGCTCCAGCGTCCGATCCTGGCCCGTGCCTCCGAGCCGTTCCCGACGCCTCTCGGCACTCTCGACGCGCTGCACCTCGCGACCGCGCTGGTCTGGCAGGAGCGGATGCACCAGGCGATCGTGATGGCCACGCACGACCGCGATCTCGCTCTGGCCGTGCGCTCGTACGGCATCGAGGTCCTCGGCGCCTGAGCAGGACGCAGAATGTCGCCGTGAGGCGAAACGCCGCGTGAGCCTCGCGGCCGGAACGCGCCTCAGCTCGCGACGGTGGCCGGGGCCTCCTTGCGGAAGCGCAGGGTCTCGCCCTCGCTCGGCTCGACCACGATCGTGTCGCCCTCGCCGAAGCGGCCGGCCAGCACCTCGACGGCGAGCGGGTTCTCGATCATGCGCTGGATCGTGCGCTTGAGCGGTCGCGCGCCGAAGACGGGGTCGTAGCCGCGCTCGGCCAGCAGCGCCTTCGCCTCCGGCGTCACCTCGAGCTGGAGCTTGCGCTCGGCCAGCCGCTTCTTCAGGTCCTTGAGCTGGATCTCGACGATCGCCTGGATCTCGTCCCGGCCGAGCGACTTGAAGATCACCGTCTCGTCGACGCGGTTCAGGAACTCGGGCCGGAAGGTGTGCCGCAGCACGTCCATCAGCTTGTCCTTCAGCCGCTCGTCGTCGTCCCCGCGGCGCGAGGCCTCCTGGATCAGGTCGGAGCCCACGTTCGAGGTCATGATCACGACCGTGTTGCGGAAGTCGACCGTGCGGCCCTTCCCGTCGGTGAGCCGGCCGTCGTCGAGCACCTGCAGCAGCGCGTTGAACACGTCGGGGTGCGCCTTCTCGATCTCGTCGAACAGGATCACGGCGTACGGCCGGCGGCGCACGGCCTCGGTCAGCTGCCCGCCCTCGTCGTAGCCGACGTAGCCCGGCGGCGCGCCGATCAGGCGCGCCACCGTGTGCTTCTCCATGTACTCGGACATGTCGAGGCGCACGAGCGCGTGCTCGTCGTTGAACAGGAACTCGGCCAGCGCCCGCGCCAGCTCGGTCTTGCCGACGCCGGTCGGCCCCATGAACAGGAACGAGCCGATCGGCCGGCGCGGGTCGCCTAGGCCGGCCCGTGCGCGGCGCACGGCGTTGGCCACCAGCAGCAGCGCCTCGTCCTGGCCCACCACGCGCTCGCGCAGCCGCTCCTCGACGTGCAGCAGCTTCTGCATCTCGCCCTCGAGCAGGCGCGAGACGGGGATGCCGGTCCACTTGGCCACCACCTCGGCCACGTCCTCGGCGTCGACCTCCTCCTTGAGCATCCGCTGCTGCGACTGCAGCTGGCTGAGCTTGTCGTTCTCGGCCGCGAGCTGCTTGTCGAGCCCCGGCAGCGTGCCGTAGCGCAGCTCGGCCGCCTTGCCCAGGTCCCCCTTGCGGGTGGCCTCGTCGATCTGGAAGCGCGCCTGCTCGATCTGCTCCTTGGCGGAGCGGATCTTCTGGATCGCTGCTTTCTCCTGCTGCCAGTGGGCCTTCATGCCGGAGGACTGCTCCTGCAGGTCGGCGATCTCGCGCTCCACCTTCGCCAGCCGCTCCTTGGACGCCTTGTCGGACTCCTTCTTCAGCGCCTGGCGCTCGATCTCGAGCTGCACGATGCGCCGCTCGACGGTGTCGATCTCGGTCGGCAGAGAGTCGATCTCGATGCGCAGGCGCGAGGCCGCCTCGTCCACGAGGTCGATCGCCTTGTCGGGCAGGAAGCGGTCGGCGATGTAGCGGCTGGACAGCGTGGCCGCCGCCACCAGCGCCGAGTCCTGGATGCGCACGCCGTGGTGGACCTCGTAGCGCTCCTTGAGCCCGCGCAGGATGCCGATCGTCTCCTCGACGCTCGGCTCGCCGACGTAGACGGGCTGGAAACGCCGCTCGAGCGCGGCGTCCTTCTCGATGTGCTTCTGGTACTCGTTGAGCGTGGTCGCGCCCACGCAGCGCAGCTCGCCGCGCGCGAGCATGGGCTTCAGCATGTTCGAGGCGTCCATCGCCCCCTCGGCCGCGCCCGCGCCGACCACCGTGTGCAGCTCGTCGATGAAGAGCACGATCTCGCCCTCGGACTCGGTGACCTCCTTGAGCACGGCCTTGAGGCGGTCCTCGAACTCGCCGCGGTACTTGGCGCCCGCGATCAGCGCGCCCAGGTCGAGCGCGATCACGCGCTTGTTCTTCAGCGACTCGGGGACGTCGCCCTTGACGACGCGCTGCGCCAGCCCCTCGACGATCGCGGTCTTGCCGACGCCCGGCTCGCCGATCAGGACCGGGTTGTTCTTGGTGCGGCGGGAGAGCACCTGCACGACGCGGCGCACCTCCTCGTCGCGGCCGATCACCGGGTCGAGCTTGCCCTTGCGCGCGAGCTCGGTCAGGTCGCGGCCGTACTTCTCGAGCGCCTGGTAGCGGTCCTCGGCGTGCGGGTCGCTGACGGTCTGGTTGCCGCGGATCTCCTTCAGCACGCGGAGCAGCCCGTCACGCGTCGCGCCCTGCTGCTTCAGCACCTCGGCGGCGGGGGTCTTCGACTCCAGCAGCCCGAGCAGCAGGTGCTCGGTCGAGACGTACTGGTCCTTCAGCGACTCGGCCTCGCGCAGCGCCTGCTTCAGGACGCCGTCGAGCTTCGCAGACATGTGCGTCTGGGCGCCCTGCGTGCGGGGCAGGGAGGCGAGCGAGCGGTCGACCTCGGCGGCGATGGCGCCGGCGTTCGAGCCCAGCTTGCCGAGCGCCGAGGGCACGACGCCTCCCTCCTGCCCGAGCAGCGCCTTCAGCAGGTGCTCGGCAGTCACCTCGGGGTGATCGGCCTTCTCCGCCTCGGTCTGGGCAGCCAGGATCGCCTCCTGGGCCTTCACTGTGAACTGGTCCAGTCGCATGAGAGAACCTCGAATCAGGAAGATAGGCCATTAGCGTGCAATTGTCAACTAACCTGAGTCGATCACCGATATACCCACGGCTCTCTCTTCGCAACGCCCGTGGCCGCACCACGCTGGCCGATGCGCGACGCCCCGGAGAAGCGTCCGGCTCATTGACAGCCCGAACGGGCGCGACCGAGAGTGAGCCCATCGCACCCGGCGGGCACGCGCCCGCAAGGCCTGAAGGCCATGACGATCCGCTTCGAGCAGAACCCCCCACCGGCCGACCTGCGGCAGGGCGTGCCGGCCGGCCGCTGGGCCGGCATCGCGCGCACCTGCTCGCCCGACGACGTCGAGCGCCTGCGCGGCTCGGTGCGCATCCAGCACACTCTCGCCGACCGCGGCGCGCGCCGCCTCTGGCAGCTCCTCCAGGACGAGCCCTACGTCGCCGCCCGGGGCGCGCTGACTGGCGGCCAGGCCGTGCAGACGGTGCGGGCCGGGCTGAAGGCGGTCCACGTCACCGCCGCCGGCGAGGGCGCCCACCCGGCCGACGGCGTGCCGGACGCCGTGCGCCGGATCAACGGCGCGCTGCAGCGCGCCGACCAGCTCGAGCATGCCGAGGGCCGTGTCACGTGCGACTGGTTCGTGCCGATCGTGGCGGGCGCCGAAGCCGGCTTCGGCGGTCCGCTCGACGCCTTCGAGGCGATGAAGGCGACGATCGAAGCCGGCGCCGCGGCCGTGCACTTCGAGGACCAGCTGGCCCCGGAGACGAAGCGCGGGCGCCCGCGCGGCAAGGTCCTCCTGTCCACGGGCGACTTCGTCCGCACGCTGGTCGCCGCACGGCTGGCCGCGGACGTGACGGGCGTGCCGACCGTGCTCGTGGCGCGGACGGATGCCCGTGGCGCGGAGCTGCTCGCCTCCGACGCCGACCCGCGCGACCGCGAGTTCCTGCTCGAGGCGGCGCGGACGACGGAGGGCTTCTTCCGGCTGCGCGGGGGGATCGAGTGCGCGGTCTCCCGTGCCTGTGCCTACGCGCCGTACGCAGACGTGCTGTGGTGCGAGGCCAGGACGCCCGATCTGGCGGAGGCGCGCCGGTTCGCCGAAGGTGTCCACGAGGTCCACCCGGGGAAACGGCTCGCGTACGACGGCTCGCCCTGGTTCGACCGGCGCGGGCCCAAGGACGAGGCGACGATCGCGCGCTTCCAGCGCGAGCTCGCGGCGATGGGCTATGGCCTCCAGCTCGTGACACCGCAGGCCGAGCTGCCGGACGGGGCCCGCGGCCAAGCGGCCGAGCAGCAGCACGAGGTCGACACCGCCTACCTCGACCTGGTCGCCGAGATGGTGTCGGGCGAGGTGAGGAGGACGGCATGCCGCTGACCGCGACGCTCCAGCAGGCCGCGCAGGAGCTCCAGGAGGACCACCGGCGGCTGCACGAGCGGATCGACCGGCTCGCCCTCGCGGGCGACCTGGCGGAGATGAGCGCGGGCCTCGCCTCGTTGCACGAGCGACTGGCGGCGCACTTCGACGACGAGGAGAAGCCGGGAGGCCTCTACGACGCGCTCGGCGTGTGCGCCTCCGAGTTCCGGCTGTCCCTCGGCCAGCTGGTGGACGACCACTTCCGGCTGGCCGCGCTCCTGCGCCACCTGTGCGAGTGGGCCCGCACGGCGAGCGGCGCCGACGCGGACGCGCTGCGCGCCGACGTCGCGCTGTTCGTGAAGGCCCTGGGCCAGCACGAGCAGCGCGAGCTCGAGCTGGTGCGCCGCGCGGGCGGACCGGGAAGCGGAGGGCCGGCGCTCAGCGGAAGAACACCAGCGTGACCAGCAGGAAGACCGGGATCAGCACCGCCCCGCTGTAGAGCATGTAGCCGACGAAGCTCGGCATCCGCACCCCGCGCTCCTCGGCGATCGAGCGGACCATGAAGTTCGGCCCGTTGCCGATGTAGGTGTTCGCGCCCATGAAGACGGCGCCCAGGCTGATCGCCGCGAGGATCGCGTGCGGAACGCCGACGACCTCGGGCGTCTGGCCGAGCCCCTGGCCGAGCGCCAGGAACGTGAGGTAGGTCGGCGCGTTGTCGAGGAAGGACGACAGCGCCCCGGTGGCCCAGAAGAACTGCCACGGCTCGCGCACGCCCAGCCCGGCCCCTCGCGCGCGCAGCAGGTCGAGCGCCGGCAGCATCGTCACGAAGATCCCCGCGAAGAGGGCCGCCACCTCCAGGATCGGGTGGAAGGTGAAGCGGTTCGCCCGCCGCAGCTCCGGCTGCGTCCAGGCGAAAGACACGCAGGCCAGGGCCACGATCGCCGCCTCGCGCCAGGGGGCCGGCAGGAGGGCCACGGCCAGCAGGACGCCGCCCAGCAGGCCGAGGTTGTGCTTCCCGGCGAGCCGCAGCGGGCGCACCTCGTAGAAGTCCCGGCGCAGGTCCTCGCGGCTCTCACGCGCGTGGGCGCGGCGGTCCCACGCGAGGTAGACGCCCAGCAGGATCGCGACCGTGAAGGCCCACGGCAGCCAAGCCGCAGCGTCCACAGGAACGGCACGCCCTGCAGGTAGCCGAGGAAGAGCGGCGGGTCGCCGAGCGGCGTCAGGCAGCCGCCCACGTTCGACACCAGGAAGATGAAGAACACGACCGTGTGCGCGACGTGGCGCCGCTCGCGGTTGGTCTGCAGCAGCGGCCGGATGAGCAGCATCGAGGCGCCGGTGGTGCCGATCAGCGAGGCGAGCAGCGCGCCCGTCGCCAGGAACGCCGCGTTCGTGCGCGGCGTCGCCTCCAGGTCTCCCTCCAGCAGGATGCCGCCCGAGATCACGAACAGCCCGCCCAGCAGCACGATGAACGAGACGTACTCGCCCGGCCGCGTCGAGAAGCGCCTCGGGCCGTGCGCGCAGGTAGAGCGCGAGCACCGGCAGCGCGAGCGCCGCCGCGACCGCCAGCTTGCGCAGGTTCGACTCCCAGAAGCGCGGCGCCGCCAGCGGCAGGACCGCGATCGCGAGCAGCATGCCGGCGAACGGCAGCGCCCAGGCCGCCGCCGGAGCGAAGGGCTCGTGCATGAGCCGAGGAGTCTACCCCAGCCGCTACAATGGGCGCGCAATGGCGCGCTACGACGTCGTGGTGCTGGGCTGCGGGCCGGGCGGCGAGCGGGCGGCGATCCAGGCCGCGCGCGCCGGCAGGCGCGTGGCGGTCGTGGAACGCGCGCACGTGGTCGGGGGCAACCGCGTCAACTGGGGCACGATCCCGTCGAAGACGCTGCGCGAGAGCGCTCTCTTCTTCTACCAGCTGACGCGCCTGCGCCTGCACGGCATCCGCTACGAGGTCGGGCCGGAGCTGACGGTCCCGGACTTCATGCAGCGCGAGCGCGCGGTCGTGCAGCGCGAGCTGGAGCTGATCAACCAGTCGCTCGGCCGCTACGCGGTCGAGGTGGTGGGCGGGCACGCCCGCTTCGCCGGGCCGCACGCGGTGGCGGTCACGCCGCCGGGCGGGGCCGAGACGCGCACGCTGACGGCCGACTTCTTCGTGATCGCGACCGGCTCGCGGCCGAACCGGCCGGACGACGTGCCGTTCGACGGCGAGACGGTCTTCGACAGCGAGACCATCCTGCAGCTGCCGCGCATGCCGAGGACGATGACGGTGCTCGGAGCGGGCGTCGTCGGCATCGAGTACGCGAGCATCTTCGCGGCCCTCGGCATCGCCGTGACGCTCGTGGACACGCGCGACCGGCTGCTGCCGTTCCTCGACCGCGAGATCGTGGGCGCCCTGGAGGCGGAGCTGGGCGCGCTCGGCGTCGCCACCTGCCACGACGACCGTTACGCCCGCGTGCAGCGCGTGAACGCGACGCCGCCGCGCGTCGTCTGCGAGACCCGGTCCGGCCGCAGCCTGGAGTCGGACGTGCTGCTCTACTGCGTGGGCCGCGACGGGAACACCTCGGACATCGGGCTTGGGACGCTCGGCATCAAGCCCGGCAAGTACGGCCTGCTGGAGGTGAACGAGAACTACCAGACCGTGCACCCGCACATCTACGCGGTGGGCGACGTGATCGGCTTCCCGGCGCTCGCCAGCACCTCGATGGAGCAGGGCCGGCAGGCGATGCGCCACGCCTTCTCGATCCCGGGCCCGAAGGGCCGCACCGAGGTGCTGCCGTTCGCCGTCTACTCAATCCCCGAGCTGGCCTACGTCGGCGCCACCGAGGAGTCGCTCGTCGAGCGGGGCGCGGACTACGTGGCCGGGCGGGCGAACTACGACAAGAACCCGCGCGGGCAGATCAGTGGCGCCACGGGCGGCCTGCTGAAGCTGCTGTTTGAGCGGCCGTCGCTGCGCCTGCTGGGGGCGCACATCGTCGGCAGCGGAGCGAGCGAGATCGTGCACGTCGCCGAGGCCTTCCTGCGCTACGGCGCGAGCGCCACCGACATCGCGGAGCTGCTCTACAACTACCCGACCTTCTCCGACATGTACCGACACGCCGCGCTCAAGGCGCTCGCCGAGGACCGCCGGCGCGGGTAGGGACGAAGCGGCGCCTCAGGCCAGCTTCCGCAGCACCAGGCACTTGAGGTAGTGCGTCTCGGGCACCCCGAGCAGGACGGGGTGGTCGCGGGCCTGGCGCCGCTTCTCGAGCACGGTGACCGTGGCCTCGGCGTCGACGGCCGCCTCGGCGAGGATCGCCTCGAAGTGGTCCTCGTGCACGTGGTAGGAGCAGGAGCAGGTCACCAGGCAGCCGCCCGGCTTCAGCACCCGCAGCGCGCGCAGGTTGATCTCCTTGTAGCCGCGCTCGGCCTTCTCGACCGCGCTCTTGCTCTTGGCGAAGGCGGGCGGGTCGAGCACCACCGTGTCGAAGCGCTCCCCGGCGTCGTCGAGCGCCCGCAGCAGGTCGAAGACGTTCGCATTCTTCGTCGCCACGTTGGCGATCGAGTTGCGGACCGCGTTGGCGGCCACGCGCTCGAGCGACTCGGCCGAGAGGTCCACGGCCAGCACGCTGTCGCACTGGCGCGCGACCTGCAGCGCGAAGCCGCCGTCGTAGCTGAAGCAGTCGAGCGCGCGGCCGTGCGCGTAGCGTTGCGCGGCGAGGTGGTTCTCGCGCTGGTCGAGGAAGAGACCGGTCTTCTGCCCACGGCGCAGGTCCACGCCGAAGCAGACGTCGCCCTCGACCACCTCGACCGTCTCGGGCAGCTCGCCGTAGAGCACGGACACCACGGGCTCCAGCCCCTCGAGCGCGCGCACGCGCGGGTCGTTCCGCTCCACGATCCCCTCGGGGTCGACCAGCTGCACCAGGGCGGAGACGATCTCACCCTTGGCGCGCTCGGTGGCCTGGGACAGCGTCTGGATCACCAGCTGCCGGCCGTAGCGGTCGACCACCAGCGAGGGCAGCCCGTCGCCCTCGCCGTGGACGAGGCGGCAGGCGGCCGCCCCGGCCGCGATCTTCTCGCGCCAGGCGAGCGCCTGCTCGATCCGCCGGCGCCAGAAGCCCTCGACCAGCGTGTCGCCGCGCTCGATCACGCGCAGCCGGATCTCGGAGCGCGAGGACCAGAGCGCGAAGCCCAGCGGCTCGCGGCGGACGCCTTCGACGCGCACGATCGCGCCCGGCGAGGCCCCGCCGTCGCGCACGACGTCGCTGCGGAAGACCCACGGGTGACCGCGCTCGATGCGCGCCTGGCCCTTGCGGCTGACGACGACCGGCCCCTCGATGTCCATGGGCCGTCCAGCATACCCCGCGCCCGCGGCAGGGTGCGGGCTCAGTAGCCGCGCTCTTTGTCGATCACGTTCTGGAGCGGCTCGCCGCGGCGGAAGCGCCCGAGGTTGTCGAGAAACGCGCGCATCGCGGCCTCAACCCAGCCCGGGACGTGGTCGGCGCAGTGCGGCGAGACGAGCACGTTCGGCAGCGCCCACAGCCGGTGGCCGGGCGGCAGGGGCTCGGTCTCGAACACGTCGAGCGCCGCGCCCCGGATCCGGCCCTCCGCGAGCGCGTCGACGAGGGCCGCCTCGTCGACCGTCGGGCCGCGGCCGACGTTCACGAGCACGGCCGTCGGCTTCATCGCCGCGATCGCCTCGCGCCCCACGAGCCCGACCGTGTGCGGCGTCAGCGGCGCCGCGACCACGACGTCGTCCGACCGGCTCGTCAGCTCCAACAGGCGATCGGCCGTCAGCAGCTCGTCCGCCAGCGGGTCCTGGTGCGACAGCTCCGGCCGCCGGCGCAGGGCCAGCACGCGCATGCCGAGCGGGCGCGCGCGCTCCGCCACCGCGCGCCCGATGTCGCCGAAGCCGACGATGCCGAGCGTGCGCCCCGCGAGCGCCCGCATCTCGAACGGGTCCCAGCGGCCCTGGCGCTGCGACTCGACCAGCCGGCGCAGGTCCTTGGCGAAGAACAGCAGCGCCGCCAGGGCGAACTCGGCCAGCGCCGGGCTGAAGACGCCACGGCCGTTCGTCAGCACGGCGGGGCTGGCGACGAGCTCCGGGACGAGCACGCGATCGAGGCCGGCCGACCGCGAGTGCACCCAGCGCAGCGCGGGCGCGCGCCGCAGCAGGGCCGACAGGCGGGTGGGGCCGGCCCAGCAGTCGACGAGCGCGTCGGGCGCCGGCGCGCCGTCGAAGGCCTCCGGCTCCCAGCCGATCACGAAGCGCACGCCCGCAGGCGGCGGGTCGAGCAGATGCAGGCCTGCGTCGTCCGGGCGGGCCAGCACCCAGACCGTCGTCGCCGCGCGCGGCAGGGACACCCCAGCCATCGGCACCTCCCTGAAATTGCGGCGCCAGTCATAGCACGGCGGCGCCCCCGGCGCCCGGCGCGTGCCTCAGGGAGCGACGGTGAGCGGCTCGGTGCGCGTCACGCTCTCGCCGGTCTTCTCGTCGCGTGCCGTGAGCACGAGCGCGTACTCGCCGCTGGGCGCGCCCTGGAGGCTGATCCCGAGCGTGCGCGTGACGCGGCCGTCCGGCGCCGGCTGGATGACAGTGGGCGGCGCCTCGCGCACGATCTCCTCGCCGCGGCGCAGCGCCCACGAGCCGAAGACGTGCGGCACCCAGTCGTGGCGGCCGGCGGCCGGCGCCCCGTACACGTTGTACTGGCAGTAGACGATCGTCCCGCTGCGGAACGTGCGCGCCAGAGCGACCTTCGGCTTCCGCTTGCCGTTCGGGTCCTCGATCTCGGCCGTCAGGATCGGCGTCGACATCCGGAAGGCCTTCGCGTCGGGCACCTCGAACGTGTGGACGAGCGTGCCGATGCGCTTCGTGACCGTGTCCTCGACGAACAGCCGCACCTGCCACACGCCGGGCGCCAGGCTCCACTGGCGCGCCAGGACCACGGGCACGCCGGGAGTGACTCTCGGTGAGCCCTCGAACTCGTCGCGCACCGGCGGCCCGCCGCCACGAGCGCGCGCCTCGGAGACGAGCTTGAACAGGCGCTCGCCGGCCTTGCCCGGCGGCGGGACGACCTCGGTCGCGAGCATGGTGGCGACCTCGCCCTGGTGGTTGGGCTCGAAGAAGAGCGTCGAGACGCGCAGCGACAGGTCGGTCGTGTCCGCCAGCGAGCGGATCGCGGCCAGCGCGGGGCTCTTCTCGACCGCCTGCGCGGCTTCTTCTTCCCGGCTTCCCCGGCTGCGGCTGCGGCGTCGCGGCCACGAAGTAGCGGATGCGTGCGCGGACGGTCAGGCCCTCGCGCTGCACGCGCACCTCGACCTTGCGCTCTCCGGGCCCGGTCTGCGTCGGCTCGTAGCCGAGCAGGTAGTAGGCGTCCGACTCGGAGACCACGCGGCGCAGGCCGATCTCCGGCTCGTTGCCCGAGAACACGGTCCCGCCGGTCACTCGCGCGATGCCCTCGATGTCGCTGAGCGTCGTGGCGAGCGCCGTCCCGCTCCCGGTCTGCACGCCCCGGGGGTCGACGAAGTGGATGGCCACGTCGGCGCGCCGGGCGGTGTCGATCGCCTCCTCGTACCCCGGCATTCTCGGCAGCAGCAGGAAGCCCTCGGAGATCATCACGAGCGACTTGTGGCCGCGCTGCTTGACCAGCGACTCGAGGGCCTGCTGCAGGCCCCCGAGCGTCATGCCAGTCCGCCGCTGCACCAGTGCGATCGCCTGCTCCTGCCGGACCGGCGCGTTCGGGTCGCCCACCACCGCGAACTGGCCGGCCCGCGCCGAGGTCCCGCTGCCGGCGCCGGTCGACCGCGGCCGACTCGCCGCCCGTGCCCATCTGTCCGTACTCCAGCGAGCGCACCCGGGCCCAGTCCGCCGAAGGAGTCGCCGCTGCCGTGCCCCTTGACCTGCGCGACGACCGCGTCGAGCTGCCGTACTCCCAGGCGCTGCGCGCGGTCCACCACAGCTGCTGCAAGGGCGCCACCAGCGTCACCCAGTCGCCCTCGCGCACGTCGTTCTCCAGGAACCTGCGCAGTGACGCAGCGCACGCGCTCGGCGACCGGAGGCGAGAGGTGGACGTCGTCGACGAACAGCAGCACGCAGCGGCCCTCGGACGGCGCGCGCAGGTGCGCAGCCAGAGCCGCGCAGGCTCGTCGGCAGGCTGCGGTCGCGCGCCTCGGACGACGACCGGCTCGAAGCTCGTGACCGCCTGCGGCCGGCCGCCTTCCATCACCTCGAAGTCGGCCGGCGTCAGGCCGGTGACCGGTCGGTCGTCCTTGTCGAGCACGAGCACGTCGAGCCGCACCAGCTCGACGGCCGAGCCGAACACCGGCGGCTGGTCCGCCGCGGGAGATGGCACTTGCGGCGTCGCGCCGGGCGCGAGCCCGAGCCAGGCGCCGAGAGCGAACGCGACCTGACGGCGGAAACCCCTCACCAGGTCAAGCTCCAACGAACGACCGCCTTTCGTCAATGGGCCGGATGGCCCGCTCGGGAGACGGCAAGGGGCGCGATATACTCGCGCACACGCCCTTTCTTCGCGAGGAACGCGACGCTCTCATGCCCGAGGCGATCATCGTCGGTTCCGACCACGCCGGTTTCGCGCTCAAACAGAAGGTGAAGGCGCACCTCGAGGCGCGGGGCTTCGCCGTCGAGGACGTCGGCATCGCATCCGAGCAGTTCGTCGACTACCCGAAGATCGCCCACGAGCTGGCCGAGGCCGTCGCCGACGGCCGCTTCGCGCGCGGCGTCGTCATCTGCGGCACGGGGCTCGGGGTCTCGATGGCCGCGAACCGCCACGCGGGCGTGCGCGCCGCCGTCGCCTACGACCTGAGACACGGCGCGCCTGTCGCGCGCGCACAACGACGCGAACGTCCTGGCGCTCGGCGGCCGCAGCCTGGACCACGAGCTGGCGCTCGGCGCATCCTCGACGTCTGGCTCGACACGGCCTTCGAAGGCGGGCGCCACGCTCGGCGCGTCGCGTTGATCGAACCCGGCGCGCAGCACCCACCGCCCTCGACGAGGTGAAGTGAGCATGGAGAACCTGGCCCGCATCGATCCCGAGGTCGCCGAGGCCGTCCGCAACGAGACGCAGCGGCAGGGCAACCAGCTCGAGATGATCGCCTCCGAGAACTTCGTCTCCGAGGCGGTGCTCGAGGCGATGGGCTCGGTGCTCACCAACAAGTACGCCGAGGGCTACCCCGGCCGCGCGCTACTACGGCGGCTGCGAGTTCGTGGACGTGGCCGAGAGCCTCGCGATCGCGCGCGCCAAGCAGATCTTCGGCGCCGAGCACGCCAACGTGCAGCCGCACTCGGGCGCGCAGGCCAACACCGCCGTCTACATGACCGTGCTGCAAGCCGGGCGACACGATCCTGGGCATGAACCTCTCGCACGGCGGCCACCTCACGCACGGCCACCCGCTCAACTTCTCCGGCAAGTACTTCAAGCGTCGTCGCCTACGGCGTGCGCAAGGAGGACGAGCGGATCGACTACGAGGAGATCGAGCGCCTGGCGCAGGAGAAGGAGCCGCAGGTGATCGTGGTCGGCGCCTCGGCCTACCCGCGCACGATCGACTTCGAGGCGGTGCGGCGCGCGGCCGACGCCTGCGGCGCGGTGGTGATGGCGGACATCGCGCACATCGCCGGCCTGGTCGCGGCGGGCCTGCACCCGAGCCCGGTGCCGCACTGCGAGTTCGTGACGACCACCACGCACAAGACGCTGCGCGGACCGCGCGGCGGGATGATCCTGTGCAAGGAGGCCTGGGCCAAGGACCTCGACAAGGCGGTCTTCCCGGGCGTCCAGGGCGGCCCGCTGATGCACGTGATCGCCGGCAAGGCCGTGGCCCTCAAGGAGGCGCAGGCGGCCGGACTTCAAGGCCTACCAGAAGCAGATCGTCGCGAACGCGGCGGCGCTCGCGGCCGGCGCTCGCCGGCGAGGGCTGGCGGCTGGTCAGCGGCGGCACCGACAACCACCTGATGCTGGTCGACGTCTTCGCCAAGGGCATCACCGGCAAGGTGGCCGAGAAGACGCTCGACAAGGCGGGGATCACGGTCAACAAGAACACGATCCCCTTCGACACCAACTCGCCGATGGTCGCCTCCGGCATCCGCATCGGCACGCCGGCGCTCACGACGCGCGGCATGAAGGAAGCCGAGATGCAGCAGATCGGCGAAGCTCATCTCGCGCGCGCTCCAGGCCGTCGACAACGAGACCGAGCTCGCCGACGTCAAGCGCGAGGTGCGGAAGCTGTGCGACCGCTTCCCGCTCTACGCGCAGCGCCTCGCGCGGTACGAGAAGGCGCTCGCGAAGGCCTGAAACGCGGCGGGCGCGCCAGGCTCCATCCGACGCGCGATGCCTCGGCGGTGGAGTCTGGTCCGAAGCCGACGGCGGCCCTCCGTTCGACGGCGGCCCTCAAGGGGTGGGCGCCACTGGAGCCGACAGCTCCTTCTTCGCCGGGCGTGCGGGCGAACTTCTTACGCCTCTTCGGCCGTAGTCGGTTTCAGCCAGGTAACCGTTGTGGGCACGACACACCAGGGAGACGTTTGCGATCGTGTGCCCACCACCGTGGCCGTATGGCTGGCGGTGGTGAAACTCGAGCCGGTCGCGCGCCGTGCACCGTCGGCCTTCTTCGTCTACGTACCGGCAGCGATTGCCGTCGCGCTCACGCACCGCGCGCCGGATCGCCGCCGGGATGTGGCGTGAGGAGGGCCACGCTGCGTCTTCGCGCCCTTGGGCAAGCTCTCTTCCTTCGAGCGGCGCGGTACGCGGCTTTCTCGCCAGGCCGAAGCGCCGCGCCTCCAGCCGCTGCAGCTTCTCCGTGATCGCGTCCTCGATGATCGCCGCAAGGTCGCCGTCTGGCACCGCCGAACGCATCAGGGCCTGCAGGCGCTCGAGCTTGTCTCGGAATTCGGCGCTCGCGGTGAACTGGACTCTGTAGCGGGCCGGTGCGGTCGGCTCCACGATGGCGGCCCCTTCGGGGGCGAGGGGAGTGGCGGCAACTGCGTCGGGGCGGAGTTCGCCGACCGGGGGCGCAACGGGCGGGCTCGCCGGCCTCGGGTGTTGCGGGAGTCTCCGAATCAGCGCCGGGGCATCGGGGCGCGGCGCGAGCTCCGCGACGAGCTCCTCGATGTCGCGCTTGGACTTGCCGGCGGCCTGCGCCAGGACCGCATCCCGATTCTCCGAGGTCAGGTGCGGCGCCAGCTTGGCGACCCCGCTCAGGTGCAGCCGCCCGTGCGCCAGCATCGCGAGCAGGATCGGGTGCTCGCGCGAGGCCCGTGCCGCGGCGATGCGCAGGTAGGCCTCGGCCTCGGAGAGGTGGAGCACCTCGGTGCAGTAGGCGAACATCGAGGGCGACGCGAAGCGAGCGTAGAGCCGCCGCTCGTCCACCTCGGCGATGTGAGCGACGAGATCGGCCTCAGTACGCCGCGATTGGCGGAGGAGGTCGCCGAGGCGGTGCAGCAGCTCGTCGTCCGAGAGCGACTGCAAGGTTCGCCGGGGCTCGACGCGCCCCTGTTCCACGTGCTGCTGTTCCATGACTGCAATATAGGCAGAGCGTTCACGACTGCGCAGGATCGCGCCTGTCGTGTGCCATCACACGACAGGGCTTCGCGAAGTGTCGCCGGCTACCGACGTCGCTGTGTGTCGATTACGTGCGTCAGAACGCGTCTCTGAACTGCGTCAGGGTCGCAGCGCCAAGGCCCCTCCGAAAGATGTCAAGGGGGCAATCAAAAAACAAGAAGCCCACATGGCCTTGCGGCCGGACCACGCCGCTGCGCCGGCCGCAGGTCCAGGAGCAGCTGACGGAGCAGGTCGCCGGCTTCCTCGACTTGCGGCTCGCGCCCGCCGGTGTCATGGTCGTGCTCGAGGCCCGTCACTTCTGCATGGAGATGCGCGATGTCCGCAAGGCGGGCGCGCGCACGACCACCAGCGCCGTCCGCGGGGCGTTCACGGACGAGCGTCGGCAGCGGGAGTTCCTCGCGCGCGTCGGGAGGTGAGCATGCCCCGGTACCGGTACCTGATCATCGGCGGCGGAATGGCCGCCGACGCGGCCGCGCGCGGGATCCGCGAGCGCGACGCGCAGGGCTCGATCGGTCTCGTCGGCGAGGAGCCGAGCGCCCCCTACGCGCGGCCGCCCCTGTCGAAGGGCCTGTGGAAGGGCGAGGCGGCCGAGACGATCTGGCGGGGGACCGACAAGCTCGGCGTGACGCTGCACCTCGGTCGGCGCATCGTGGGCCTCGAGCCGGGAAAGCACCGCGCCAGCGACGACCGCGGCGAGGTCTACGAGTTCGAGAAGGCGCTGCTCGCGACCGGCGGCCGGCCGCGCAGGCTGCCGGAAGCCGGCGGCGAGGTCATCTACTTCCGGACGTACGCCGACTACGAGCGCCTGCGGGGCCTGGCCGGGCAGGGGCAGCCCGTCGTGGTGGTCGGCGGGGGATTCATCGGGTCCGAGGTCGCCGCGGCGCTGGCCACCGTCGGCGCGCGGCCCGTCATGGTCTTCCCGGAGGACGGCGTCTGCGCCCGCCCGTTCGGGCCCCGATTGTCGGCGTTCGTGACGGACGCCTACCGCGCCCGCGGCGTCGAGGTGCTGACCGGCGACGCGGTCTCGTCCATCGGGAGCGAGCGCGGGCGCGCCCGCGTGACGACGCGCTCGGGCCGCCAGATCGAGGCGGCGGCCGTGGTCGCCGGGCTCGGCATCGTGCCGGACGTCGAGCTGGCCGCCGCGGCGGCCCTCGCGACGGGCGACGGGATCAGCGTCGACGAGCGGCTGCGCACCACGCACCCGGACGTGCACGCCGCGGGGGACGTCGCGAACGTCTTCTCACCCGCGCTCGGCAGCCGCCTGCGTGTCGAGCACGAGGACGCGGCCCTCACCATGGGCCGTGCGGCGGGCCTCTCCATGGCCGGAGACGAGACGCCGTACACGCACCTGCCGTTCTTCTACTCCGACCTCTTCGACATGGGCTACGAGGCGGTCGGCCGGATCGACGCCCGGCTGCAGGCGGTCGCCGACTGGAAGGAGCCGTTCCGCGAGGGTGTCGTCTACTACGTGGAGGACGGCCGCGTGCGCGGCGTCCTGCTGTGGAACGTCTGGGGCCAGGTGGACGCCGCGCGCGAGCTGATCAAGGCACCCGGGCCGTTCGCGGCGAAGGACCTCGAGGGCCGGATTCGCAGCTGAGCCGGCCGCTCGAGCGGAAGCGGACGGCTCAGGCGACGGCTTCGGCGGGGGCAGCCTCGACCGCAGACGGCTCGACCCAGCGGCAGGCCGCGGCGCCGCGCGCGACCAGCTCCGGCCGCGCCGCCGCCGCGGGGTTGACGTCGTAGAAGCTCCGCGGCTCGTAGGTCACGCCCCTGCGCAGGCGGCGGTCCTCGAGCCAGAGCGCGAGCAGACGACCGGCCCGACGATGCGGGCCGCGATCCGCGCCTTCCAGCCGAACGCGCGCTCGATCCCGCGGCGCATCGCGCGCAGCCGCGCCACGAGCGCGGGCCGGCCGGCGAACCAGCGCTCGGAGGCCCAGAGCGCGCCGCGTAGTGCGACCACAGGTCCTTCGTCTCGAAGCGCCACGCGCTCGCGCACGCGCGCGGTCGGGGTGGCGGCGCAGCGTCAGCCAGCCGCGCAGCAGCGTGCGCGCGATGCGCGTCGACGCTCGGGCCCGTTCACGCTCGAAGTCGCGGCGGAAGGCGCGCAGCAGGTACTCGGTCTCCTCGCCGTGCTGGATCCGCGGGTGGCGGAAGTTGAAGCGGAGCTGGCCGTGCACGTCGGCGTCCGGCATCTCGTCGCTCGACAGCAGCGTGCCCTTCGCCTGGTGCTCGGCGTACAGCGGCGTCCCGGGCACGGGCGTGTAGAGCATGAACTGGTGGAACTCGGTGTCGTAGCGCGACGGCGTAGTCGATCGCCCGGTCGATGTTGTCGGGCGTCGTGCTCGAGCAGGCCGATGATCGCTCGAGCCGAGCACGCGGATGCCGTGCGCCTGCAGGCGCATGACCAGCGCCCGGGTGTCGGTGCCGTCGAGCTTCTTGTACTGCGCTGTCCTCGCCCTCGAGCCCGAGCCAGACCCAGGAGATGCCCAGGCCGCACCAGCTGCTCGTCGCTGTAGAGCCGCAGCGCGTTGGCCGAGCTGAAGACGTAGAGCGCCCAGGCCTTGTCGTGCTCCTGCATCAGCTCCAGCAGGCGCAGCGCGCGCTTCCGGTGCAGCAGGAAGTTCTCGTCCATCACGAAGAACGAGCGCACGCTCAGCTCGCGCTCGATCCCGCGCATGACCTCGAACAGCTCGTCGCCGTCCTCGTAGAAGTTGACGAAGCTGGCCCTTGCCGCCGAACATCGCCGAGGTCGAGCAGAAGTTGCAGCCCAGCGGGCAGCCGACCGAGGGGATCACGCGTCGCGGCCGTCGTCGCCGCGTGCCGCGTCCGAACGGCACGCCCATCGTGCGGGCGTCGAAGGCCGACAGGATCAGCGGGTGGCGGATCGGCGCGTCGGCCGGCTCGCCGAGGAAGCGCGCGGAACCAGGCGACGCCCTCGCCGCGGACGATGTGGTCGGCGTCGATCAGCTCGGCCAGGCCGGGCACGGTTGGCGATGTGCCCGCCGACGACGATCGTGGCCTGCGGCTGGTGCTGGCGGATCAGCTCGCACATCTGCTTCACCTTGCCGACGTTCGGCAGGATCGCGCTGATGCCGATCATGTCGTAGCGGCACCGTGCGGAGCTCCTCGATCGAAGCGCTCGAGCGTGGGGAAGTCGAGCAGCGTCGCAGGGCGCCTCGATGTTCGCCTGGATCAGCATCAGGCCCCAGGAGCGGTGGAACATGCGCAGCGAGAACGGCGCCCTGCACGCGCGTCACCTGGTTGTGGTACAGCTCCATCGGGTTGATGGCCCGGCTGCCGTACTCGTCGTCCTGCGCGTAGGGGCCGAAGACGCTGCTGAGCAGCACGCGGGCGCGCGAGCCCTTCGGGTGGCGGGGGAAGCTCGCGAAGTCCATTACACGCTTGTAGCACCCGCACCTCGGCCGCTTCGTCACAGTTGTGTCAGAAGCTGCACCTGCGCGCGGCGGCCTGAGCCGGATGCACCACGTCGCCTCGATCGTTCGATCCGTGCGGGGTCCCTGCTGCACGTGCCCGGCTCCTGCAAACGCGACGAGGGCGCGGACCCGGGCCGTCCCACGCGGCTTGCTAAGATGGCCCGGTGACGACGGCTGCGACGTTCTTCTCGAGACGCGGCCCGCTCGCGCGCGTGCTGCCCGGCTACGAGGAGCGGCCGGCGCAGCGCAAGCTGTCCGAGGCGGTGGCCGACGTGCTCGACGCCGGCGGCCTGCTGCTGGCCGAGGCCGGCACCGGCACCGGCAAGACGCTCGCCTACCTGCTGCCGGCGGTCGAGCTGGGGCGCAGGGTGGTGATCTCGACCGGCACCAAGAACCTGCAGGAGCAGCTGGTCGCGAAGGACATCCCGATCCTGGCGCAGGCCCTGGGCCGCGAGCTGAACGTCGCCGTGATGAAGGGCCGCGCGAACTACCTGTGCCTGCTGCGGCTGTCGTCCTTCTCGAAGGCCGGCAGCTTCCGCAGGCTCGAGGAGCTGCCGCTGTTCCGCGCGGTCGAGGACTGGGCCCCCCGCACGCCCACCGGCGACCGTGCCGAGATCGAGGACCTGCCCGACACGGTGGAGTTCTGGCACGAGGTCTCGGCCGCCTCCGAGAACTGCATCGGGCAGTCGTGCTCGCTCTTCGAGTCGTGCTTCGTGACCCGGATGCGCCAGCGCGCGCTCGAGGCCGACATCGTGGTCGTGAACCACCATTTGCTGTGCGCCGACCTGGCGGTCAAGGACGGCAGCTACGGCCAGGTGATCCCCGAGTACGACACCGTGATCCTGGACGAGGCGCACCTGATCGAGGACGTGGCGACACAGTACTTCGGCGTCGTGGTCTCCTCGCACCGCGTCGAGGACCTGTGCCACGACGTCGAGCGCGAGCTCAAGGCGTGCCAGCTCGACGGCCGCGAGGTGCGCGCGGAGGCCGACGGGCTGCGGCTGCGCGCCGACCGCTTCTTCGGCCGCCTCGCGCGCGGGCGCACGGGCCGCCTGGGGCCGGGCTGGATCGACGAGCCGCTGCTCGAGGAGGCGACCGGCCTGCTGCAGCGGCTGGAGGGGCTGCGCACCGCCTGCTCGCCGTGCCCGACCGGCCCGAGCCGCTCGGCGCGCTCGCCGCCCGCGCCGGCGCCCTGGGCAACGAGCTCGCGTTCCTGATGCGGGCCGAGACGGACGACCACGTCTACTTCAGCGAGACGCGCGGGCGCGGGGTCTACCTGCGCGCGATGCCGATCGACGTGTCGGGCCGGCTCAAGGAGCTGCTGTTCGACCAGGTGCGCGCCGCGGTGCTCACCTCGGCGACGCTCGCCGTCGACGGCGGCTTCAGCTACGTCAAGGACCGCCTGGGCATCGAGCCGAGCGAGGAGCTGATGCTGGCGTCGCCCTTCCGCTTCGAGGAGCAGGCGGTGCTCTACGTGCCGGCGGGCATGCCCGAGCCGATGGACGCGGCGTTCGTCGACCGCGCGGCGGACGAGATCGTGCGCCTGCTCGAGCTGTCGCACGGCCGCGCGTTCGTGCTGTTCACCTCGTACGCGAACATGAACGCGGTGGCCGAGCGCGTGGCGGGCCGCGTCGAGTTCCCGCTGCTGATGCAGGGCGAGGCGCCCAAGCAGCAGCTGCTCGAGACCTTCCGCCAGACACGCCACGCCGTGCTGCTGGCGACGGCGTCGTTCTGGCAGGGCGTCGACGTGGCCGGCGAGCAGCTCTCCTGCGTGATCGTCGACAAGCTGCCCTTCGCCTCCCCGGGCGACCCGGTCGTCTCCGCGCGCATCGAGCGGCTGCGCCACCGAGGAGGGAACCCGTTCGGCGAGTACCAGGTGCCGGTGGCGGTGCTGATGCTGAAGCAGGGGCTCGGCCGGCTGATCCGCACGTCCAAGGACCGCGGCATCCTGGCCGTCCTCGACAGCCGGCTGCTGCGCAGGGGATACGGCCGCCGCTTCCTCGACAGCCTGCCGCCCGCCCGCCTCGTCCACGACCCCGAGGACGTCGCCCGGTTCATGGCCGGGGGCTGAGCCGCGCAGCCCCACAGGGTCGCCGGGCGCTGCAACGTATTGGGGTGATCCTCGCCACATATCCAATATCCGGTGGTTTGGTACACTGGGTGTGTGTCCGCCGGCCGGACACACAACTAATCAAGGAGGTCCCACCTGATGCTGCTGTCTCCCGGCCGCATGCTGCGGGCGCTCTTCGCGCTGCCGCTGATCGCCATCCCAGCCCCCGGTCGCGCCTCGGGCTTCGCCCTCGAGAGCCAGGGCGCCCGGGCGGCCGGCTTCTCCGGAGCGTACGTGGCCCAGGCGACCGACGCGTCGGCGATCTACTACAACGCGGCCGGCCTCGCCTTCCTGAAGGGCCAGCACCTCTACGTGGGCGGCCAGCTCGGGGGTCTGACGACCGACTTCACGGGCGAGGGCCCCGCCCCGCCCGTCGGCACGGTCGAGACCTCGAGCCGCGGCCTCGGCCTGCTGCCCGCGGTCTACTACTCGCGGTCGATCGCCGGCCACACCGTGCTCGGTGTCGGCGTCTACGAGCCGTTCGGCTTCCGCAGCGAGTGGACGAACCCCAGCCTGTTCAGCGGCCGCTTCGTCTGCTTCGACTGCAGCATCCGCTCCTGGTCGGTCAACCCGACGCTCGCGTTCCGCCTCGCCGACCGGCTCTCGGTCGGGTTCGGCGTCGACGTGCGCCTGTCGACGTTCAAGCAGCAGAAGCGCATGACAGCGACGCCGAACCCGTTCCCGGTGCCGACGGACGTCGCGCAGATGACGCTCGAGGGCAGCACGTCCACGGGCGTCGGCTGGAACGTGGGGCTGCTCGCCAGCCCCTCGGAGAGCCTCTCGGTCGGGCTCGCCTACCGCAGCAAGGTGACGATCGACCACGACGCGCAGGCGCGCTTCCTCCAGATCACGACCGGCGACAGCGCGGTCGACGAAGCCGTCGCGTCGGCGCTGCCCAAGGACCAGCTGGCGACGGTCCGCTTCAGCTACCCGGCCAGCCTGTCCGGCGGCGTCGCGCTCAAGCGCCGCTACTGGACCTTCGAGGCCGACCTGGTGTGGACCTTCTGGTCGAGCTTCGACGCCGTCGCACTGGGCTTTCCCAGCACGCCGGCCTACGACTCGACGCTGCCGCAGGACTACCAGAGCACCTGGCGCGGGGCGCTCGGTGTCGAGCGCCTGATCGGCGAGCGCTGGGAGCTGCGCGGCGGGTACAGCTACGACCACAGCCCGCAGCCCACGGCGACGCTGTCGCCGTTCCTGCAGGACGAGGACCGCCACGGCTTCACGCTCGGCGGGTCGTACAAGTACGAGAACCTGAGGCTGGACGTCGTCGGCCGGCTGCTGCTCTACCGCGACCGCAGCACGGGCGGGCTGAGCCAGTACGGCTACGACGGGCTCTACCAGACGCGCGGCTTCTCGATCGGCGCCTCGGTCGGCTACCGGTTCTAGGGACGCGACTCCGGGCAGTTCGCGAACGCCGTCGCCGCCCGTCAGGCGCTGCTGGCGGGGCGCAGACCGACGCAGGAGAATGCGCATGACCGAGCCCCTCGAGTCCACCAGCACACCTGAGGCCGTCAGGCGTGTCGTCGCCGCCGGGGTCGAGTTCCGCTGCGCCACACCGCTCGACGTGAACGTGCCGCCGCACGGTTGGCTCCCGATGGGAGACCCGCGCGTGACGATCCTCCTCGATCAGGTCGTGGGATACCGGCTGTCGGTCGACCAGTTCTGGGACGTCTGCCGCGCCCTGACCTTGATCGACAGCCTCGTGAGCACGCGGGAGATCTTCGACCGCGGCGCTGCGAACGGAGGCGGGAGATAGCGGACTGAGACTCGGCGGCGCTCGGCGGCCCAGCGCCCGTCAGAAGAGCGTCTCGCCCGAGGCCAGGGGCCGGGCGCCCGCGGCCAGGCGCAGAGTGCCCGTGACCGTGGGCGGCAGCACGACACGACCGTGCAGCGCGCCGGCTGCCTGCTCGAGCTCGACCACGATCTCGCCGCCCGAGGGATGGACGAGGCGGCCCGACGCGTGCGCGAGCGGGCCGAGCTGGGGTGCGATCTCGACCTCGCGAAAGCCCCAGCCCGCGGGCCGGATGCCGAGCAGGGTGGCGAAGAAGTGGAAGAGCGGGTGGGAGCCCCACGCGTGGCAGTCCGAGCGCGTGGGCTCGGCGCTCTCGACGGGCGTCTTGAGGCCCAGTCGTCGGAGCGCCTTCCAGGAGCCGAGCCGCTCGAAGATGACCTGGGGCCGGCCGAGGAGCCGACAAGCCTCGAAGAGGTAGTGAGTGGTGTGGACGGAGACCGGGTCCCCCGCCCCGCCGCGCAGCAGCGTCTCGGCCACGCGCTCCCCGCGTGCGGGCGCCAGACCTCCGCCCAGCAACGCGAGGCACTGCACGAGCTCGCTGCACTCGGTCCCGCCGGGGACGTCGGCGTACAGGCCGGTCGTCTCGTTCCAGAACGCCTCGTCGCTGGCGCGGGCGAGCTCGGCCGCGATCCGGCGCCAGCGGCCGGCCGGCTCGGGCTCGCCGAAGCCGTCCTCCAGCTCCGCCGCGAGGCGCAGCGTCCAGACGAGCAGCCAGTGCGTGAGCCCGCTGATCGGCCGCTCCCTCGTGCCCTCGCTGTCGTTCCAGCCCTCCGGCGTCCGCACCAGCCCGTCGCCGCTGCGGCGGGCCAGGAACGCCTCGAGCACCCCGCGCACGCCGGGCAGGAGGGCGCGCACGAAGCCGGCGTCGTCGCGCCAGCGCGCGTAGTCGTGGACGGCGCCGATCCAGACCAGCGAGAACCAGGGGATGAACTGCGGCTCGCGCACCGGGTAGCGCGACTCGGTCAGGCCGGACGCGTGACGCGAGGCGTCGATCAGGTAGAGCGCCTTGCGGGGCAGGCGGTCGTCGCGCGTCATCACGTACTGGACCAGCGCCTCGACGCGGGCGTCGGCGACGTACTGCATCTGCTCGAAGTAGGGGCAGTCGAAGTAGGTCTCGTGCGCGCACATCTGCATGCCGCGCACGAGCAGCGGCTGGAGTGCCACGAGCTCCGGGTCGGCGGCGTCGAAGCGGCTCTCGAGCTCGAGCGGGTAGCGCGTCTCGCGGAGGCTCGAGCGCTCGAGCCTCAGCGGCTCGGCGGCGGTCCGGACGACGATCTCGAGATACCGGCCGCTGCTGAACCACAGCGTGTCGAAGCGGCGCTCCGCTCCGCCGTCGGGACGGAAGCTGTCGCCCATCCCCAGGAAGTAGCGGCCCTCGATCGCGTCGCGGTCGCCCTTCGCGAACTTCCACTTGTCGGGCTCCTCGCGCAGCGCCTCGGCGAACTGCAGGCGCACGAGGCTCCCTTTCCCTCCCGACGTGACCAGCTCGGGATACGCGCAGACGTAGTCCTCGAGGTCGACGATCACGCGGCGGAGCGTGTTCGCCGGCAGGCGGAGCGGCGCGCGGCCGAGGAGCAGCTCCTGCCAGGGCTCCGCCTCGTGCTCGAGGTGGTCGGCGGCCCGCACGGGTATCGGCAGCGTGTCGAGCGACGGCGCGTTCGCCACGTGGCGCACGCGGGCGCGCGTCCACGGCCGGTCGATCATGGACGGGAGCGTGCCCGCCTGCAGGTAGCGCGACGGCGCGATGCCGTAGGCGGCGAGCGCGCTCGAGGCCCGCTCGTGGGCGACGACCGGACGCCAGCCGTCACCCTCGCCGCGCTCGAAGCCCCACCCGAACGTGGCGCCGTCCACCGTGACCGGTGCCCTGAGGCCCCAGACGTAGAGCGGCGGCTCGAAGGCGTAGCCCGGCAGGAGTCGTGCCTCCCACGGCGCCACGCCCGTGTCGAGGCGCTTCGCCCCTTCTCCCTCCGCCGCCAGCAGGAACGCCGGACGCACGTGGAACTGCGCGAGCGGCGCGAGCGGGCCGAGCGAGAAGACGCGGGCGACGAGCACGTGGGCCCCCGCGGCGAGGACGACCTCGAGGCTGTCGTAGAACCAGTGCTCGAGGCTCCCGCGCTCGCTGCCGCGGCCGATGCGCCGGCCGTCGAGGAAGAGCTCGTACCGCTCGTCGGCGCTGACGCGGAGCCGTACGGTCGCGGGCGACGGCCAGTCGAAGCGCAGGCGGAAGGCCGCGACCAGCGGCGGCGGCGGCTCCTCGGCGCATCCCACCCACGACGCGCTCCAGGAACCGCGACGATCCCACTCCGTCTTCTCGAAGAGCGCCGGAAACGAGGGGCCCGCTCCCGGTCCTCGCGACGTCGGCGCGGTTCCCGGCCGAGGTTCGGACGAACCTTCGCCCCTGGCCAGGGAGACGCCCGAGGGAATCGCCGCCGCCCCCAGCGCGGCCGCCGAGACCCTCAGCATCTCGCGCCTTCCCAGGCGGCCCTTCCCGCCGATCACCTTGTGGCCTCTCCTCTGCATGGCGTCGGCATTCTATTGGGGTCACGACCCACAGCCCACAGGCATTTCGGATCTGCGCGCACCGCCGCGGCCGTGGCGCGCAAGACGTCGGAGGGCCCACCACGGGCGAAGGCCGTCGCGCCCTCGGCCGGCCGGCGCCGGCTCAGCCGGCAGCGGTGTCGCCCGCGATTCAGGCCGGGGTCGTTGCGGCGGCGCGCGCCGGTCGCTCCGCCCGCAGCCGCAGCGCGAGCGTCGCGGCCGCGATCACGACCGCCGCGCCGACCACGAACAGCGCGTCCGGCAGGTGCCCCCAGATCAGCCAGTCGAGCAGCCCCGCGAAGACCGGGCCCGCGTAGAGGAACGGGCCGACGCGGGCGGCCGAGCGCGTAGACGTAGGCGCGCGTCAGCGTCAGCTGCCCGACGGTGGCGAAGACGCCCATCAGCAGCAGCACCGCCCAGGTCGTCGGCCGACGGCGTGCGCCACCACCAGAGCGCCGGCGGCAGCGCCACGACCGAGGCGACCAGGCCGAAGTAGAAGACGATCCGCGTCACGGGCTCGGTGCGCGTGAGGCGGCGGATGCCGACCTGGGAGATCGAGGCGAGCACCGCCGAGGCGACGCCCGACGAGCGCCGCCGGCTCGAAGACGCCCGTGCCCGGGCGCAGGATCAGCAGCAGGCCGGCGAAGCCCAGCGCCAGCACGCCCCACAGCCGCCGCGGGATCCGCTCGCCGAGCCAGGCGCGCTCGACGAGCGGGATGAAGAGCGGCATCGACTGGTTGAGCAGCACCGCGTCGGCCAGCCGCAGCCGCGCGATCGCGTAGAAGTAGCAGGCGACCGCCGAGACGCCGGCCAGCCCGCGCACGAGGTGCCCCGGGAAGTCGTCCGTGTCGAGCGCGTGGCGCCCCTGCCGCCACAGCCACGGCAGCAGGAACACCAGCATGATGAAGTGCCGGAAGAACACGAGCGGCGCGTTCGGCAGCTCGCGCGAGGCGACCCGCACCGAGGCCGCCATCGACGCGAACAGCACGCGCCGAGGCGACCATGAACAGCGCCCCGCGGCGCAGGTCGGTGGGTGCGTCCGCAGGCCCCGGGGTCACGGGCCGCAATCATACCCGGCGGCGCTGCCGGGCCTCCGGCCCCGGCCGCGCTTGACAATATTTTAGTGAGCACTAAAATAATGCCGTGGACCGGCTGCTGCACGCCCTCGGCGCGCCCCGAGGCGGCGCGAGATCCTGCGCCATCTGCGCCGCCGCGAGCGCAGCGCGGGCGAGATCCACCGCGCGCTGCGGCGACGTGACGTTCGGCGCGGTGTCGCAGCACCTGGGTGTCCTCGAGCAGGCGGGCCTCGTCAGCGTCCGGCGCGAGGGACGCAGCCGGCTCTACGCGTCGCGGCCCGGAGGGCCTGGCGCCGCTGCGCGGCGTGGCTCGAGTCGATGTGGGACGAGGCGCTGGGCGCCGCTCAAGGCGCAGGCCGAGGCCGAGGAGGCGCGCGTCGTGGCGCCAGCAGGTCGCGGCAGGCGGGGGGAAGACGGGTCGGGCGGGCGGCGGCGGCCGCGCCGCCGGGGGGGGATGAAGCGATGAGCGGACTGGACTACGTGCTCGAGCGCACCGTCACGATCGCCGCGCGGCGGGAGACGGTCTTCCGCTACTTCACCGACTCGCGAGCGCTTCGCGGCCTGGTGGGGCGCGGGCTCGACGATCGACCCGCGCCCGGGCGGCGCCGTACGGATCCGCTTCCCGAACGACGTCGTGGCCGGGGGCGAGGTGCTCGAGATCGAGCCGGTCGAGCGGGTCGTCTTCACCTACGGCTTCGCGAGCGGCCAGCCGATCCCGATCGGCGGCTCGCGGGTCACGATCACGCTCGAGGAGACGCGCTCGCGGGACGCTCGTCCGGCTCCGGCACGAGCTGCCCATCGGCCGAGGCGCGCGACGAGCACGTCCAGGGCTGGCGCTACCAGCTCGCGCTGTTCGCCAACGTCGTCGCGCGGGAGGCGCACGCCGGCGCCGCGGCGCTGGCGGACCGCTTCTTCGCGCTGTGGAGCGAGACGGACGCCGCCCAGTCGGCGCGCGGAGCTCGAGGCGATCGCCGACCCGGCGCTCGCCTTCCGCGACCCGTACTCCTGCACCGACGGCCTCGACGACCTCGACGCCCACGTCGCCGCGGCGCAGCGCTTCATGCCGGGCGTGGTGCTCGAGCGCGCGGGCGAGGCCCGCCAGTGCCAGGGCGTCGCGCTCGTGGACTGGGTCGTCAAGGGCCCGGACGGCGCCGCGCGCGGCAAGGGCACGAACGTCTTCGAGCTGTCGCCCGACGGCCGGATCGCGCGCGTCACGGGCCTCTGGGGCTGAGCGCCGCCGCCGCGCTGGACACGCCCGGGCGCTGGCGGCAACATGCTCGAGGAGGCCCCCTTGTTCGAGGTCGCGTACGAGACGACGTTCTGCGCCACCCACCTGCTGCACGACGGCGGCCGGCCGCATCGAGCCGCAACCACGGGCACGACTGGCGCGTCGAGGTGGTCGCGGCGGGCGAGACGCTCGACCGGCTGGGCGTCGTGGTCGACTTCGAGCACCTCAAGGAAGCGGTGGCCGAGGTCGCCCGGCGCTTCCACTACGCGCGACATCACGACGCCACCCGCGACTTCGCCGGCCAGAGCCCCTCGGCGGAGGCGGTGGCCCGCTACTTCTTCGTCGAGGTGCGCAAGGCGCTGGGCGAGGAGGGCGAGCGCCTGCGGCGCGTGCGGGTCTGGGAGGCCCCCGGCTGCAGCGCGACCTACTCCGAATGAGGCGCGCCGCCGGGCGGAGCGCGCCGTGCTGACCGTCAACGAGGTCTTCCTCTCGATCCAGGGCGAGGGCACGCGCGCCGGCCGGCCCTGCGTCTTCGTGCGGCTGACGGGTTGCCCGCTGCGCTGCGTCTGGTGCGACACCGCCTACGCCTTCCACGAGGGCAAGAGGCGCAGCGAGGACGAGCTGCTCGCCGAGCTTGGGCGCTTCCCGACGCGGCTCGTCTGCCTGACCGGCGGCGAGCCGCTCGCCCAGCCGGCCGCGTTCCCGCTCGTCACGCGGCTGCTCGACGGGGCTGGGAGGTCATGGTCGAGACCTCGGGCCACGTGAGCGCTCGAGCCGCTCGACCCCCGCGCGGTCGTCGTCCTGGACGTGAAGACGCCCGGCTCGGGCGAGAGCGCGCGCATGGACTGGTCGAACCTCGACCGGCTGCGGACGCAGGACGAGGCTGAAGTTCGTGATCGACGGCCGCGTGGACTACGAGTGGTCGCGCGAGCTCGTGCGCGGGCGGGCGCTCGTCGAGCGCTGCACCGTGCTCTTCTCGCCGGTGCACGGCCGGCTCGACCCCGGAGCGCTCGGCCGCTGGATCCTCGACGACGGCCTGCCCGTGCGGCTGCAGGTGCAGCTGCACAAGTACCTGTGGCCGGGCGTGACGAGGGGGGTGTGAGGCGGTGGGCGAACGCGCGCTGGCCGTCGTCTGCGTGAGCGGCGGCATGGACTCCGCCGTGACCGCCGCGCTCGCCGCGCGCGAGCACCGCCTCGCCTTCCTGCACGCCAACTACGGCCAGCGCACCGAGGCGCGGGAGCTTCGCTGCTTCCACGCCCTCGCCGACCACTTCGCCGCCGAGGCGCGGCTGGTCGTCGACTTCTCCGACCTGCGCCAGATCGGCGGCAGCAGCCTGACCGACCCGGCGCTCCCGGTGCGCGAGGGCGAGCCCGTCGAGGGCGTCGTCCCGACCTCCTACGTGCCCGTTCCGCAACGCGCACCTGCTGGCGGCGGCCGTCTCCTGGGCCGAGGTGCTCGGCGCGCGCGTCCTCTTCGTGGGGGCCGTCTGGGAGGACTCCTCGGGCTACCCCGACTGCCGGCCGGAGTTCTACCGCGCCTTCGAGGAGGCGATCCGGCTCGGCACGCGCCCGGAGACGGACCTGCGCGATCGTCACGCCGGTGATCCGCCTGTCGAAGGCCGAGATCGTGCGGACCAGGCGTCTCCCTGCGGGTCCCCTTCGAGAAGACCTGGTCCTGCTATCAGTCGGGCGGGCGGGCCTGCGGCCGCTGCGAGTCCTGCCGCCTGCGGCTCGCGGGCTTCCGGCAGGCGGGGGTGGCCGACCCGATTCCCTACGAAACGGCTTGGTGAGAAACTAGGGCCACTGTGGAGGACACCATCATGAAGCGTGCACTCGCTGCCGCCGGGCTGCTGCTCGGCCTCGCCCTCCTGGCCTCCCCGGCGCGGGCCCAGACGGGCACGGCCCGGGGCAAGGTGCTCGACGCGGACGGCAAGCCGATCGCCGAGGCGACGGTCCTGGTCGAGTTCCAGGGCGGCATCAACCGCAAGTTCGAGACGCGGACGAACAAGAAGGGCGAGTGGATGCAGGTCGGCATGCAGCCGGGCCCCTACCGCTTCACCGCGAGCAAGGAAGGCTACCAGAGCGGGATCGTCGACCATTACCGCATCGGCCTCGGGGACCCGACGGCCGTCCCCGACTTCAAGCTGCAGACGGCCAAGCAGGCCGCCAACGCGCCGGGCGGCGAGGTCGACCAGCTGCGCAAGGCCTTCGGCGCCGCGGTCGAACTGCAGAGCGCCGGCAAGCTGGACGAGGCGCTGGCCGCGTACAAGGCGATCCTCGAGACGAACCCCGACGTGCCGGAGGCCTACCTCAACCTGGGCTCGATCTACGCGACGAAGAAGGACAACGCCGCCGCCGAAGCCGCCTTCCAGAAGGCCCTCGAGCTGCGGCCGGGCTTCACGGACGCCACCACGTCGCTCGCCCGCCTGTACCAGTCCATGGGGCAGGCCGACAAGGCGATGGCCATCATGGACCAGGCCGCGGCCGCGAACCCGGCCGACGCCAAGTCGCAGTACAGCCGCGGGCTGATGCTGATGCAGGGCGGCAAGACGGAGGACGCGGTGAAGGCCTTCGAGGCCGCGACCGCCGCTGACCCCACGATGGCCGACGCCTTCTACTGGCTGGGCAGCCAGCTGCTGAACCTGGGCCGCACCGACGACGCGGCGACGGTCTACGAGAAGTACCTCGCCCTCAACCCGGGCAACGCGCAGCAGGTCGCGGCCGCCCAGGGCATCCTGGCCGCGCTGAAGAAGAAGAAGTGATCGCGGATCGCGTGGCCGCCGTCCGGGAGCGCATCGCCCGGGCGGCGGAGCGCGCGGCGCGCGCCGCCGGAGTCGATCACCCTCGTCGCCGTCAGCAAGACCTGCCCGGCCGACGCCGTGCGAGCCGCCTTCGCGGCCGGCGTGCGCGATTTCGGCGAGAACCGCGTCCAGGAGGCCGAGCCCAAGATCCAGTCCTTGAGCGACCTCGGCCGCCGCGGGCTGCGCTGGCACCTGGTGGGCCACCTGCAGTCGAACAAGGCCCGGCGCGCGGCCGCGCTCTTCGACACGGTGCACTCGCTCGACTCGCTCGAGCTCGCGCAGCGCCTGGCCCGCGCGGCCGAGGAGGCGGGACGCGTGGCGCGGGCGCTCGTCCAGGTCGACCTGGCGGGCGAGCAGACCAAGTTCGGCCTGCCCGAGCCGTCGCTGATGGCCACGCTCGAGGCGCTGCGCGGCAGCGCCGGCATCCGCGTCGACGGCCTGATGCTGCTGCCCCCGTGGTCCGACGAGCCGGAGCGCAGCCGGCCGTACTTCCGGCAGGCTGCGTGCCCTGCTGGAGCAGGCCACGGCCGCGGGCCTCGTCGCCGGGCGCGAGCTGTCGATGGGCATGAGCCACGACTTCGAGGTGGCGATCGCCGAGGGCGCTACGATGGTCAGGGTCGGGACCGCGATCTTCGGCGAGCGGGAGGCCGCGGCTTGATCCCGCCCGCCGGGCGCCCGCGCGGCGCGCAGGAGCGCAAGGAGGGAGCTGACCCGTGCTGATGCTGGCCAACGTCCTGATCGGGCTCGCGGCCGTGCTCGACAACGCGCTCTTCGTCTACCTCTGGATCCTGATCGCGCGCGCGGTCATCTCCTGGGTCAGCGCCGACCCGCGCAATCCGATCGTGCGCTTCCTCTACGCGCTGACGGAGCCGCCCGTGCGCTTCATCCGCCGGCGCCTGCCGGCGAGCCTGCGCTACTTCCCCCTCGACATCGCCTTTCTCGTGCTGTTCGGGCTCGTGATCTTCGCCCGCTACGGGCTCGTGCAGTCGCTGGCCGACTACGCCACCGTGATGCGCCTGCAGTCGCTGGGCGCGGGCGTGCAGGGCTGAGGGAGGGCCGCCATGAAGATCTCGCCGATGGACATCCAGCGGCAGGTGTTCGACGTGCGCTTCCGCGGGCTTCGACCCCGACGAGGTGCGTGCCTTCCTGGCCGTCGTGGCCGAGGAGGTGGCCGGGCTGCAGCGCGAGCGGGACCAGCTCGAGCAGCAGATGCGCCACGTGGAGCGGATCGTCAACGAGCACCGCGAGCGCGAGACGATCCTCAAGAACACCCTGCTCACCGCGCAGAAGGCCTCCGAGGACATCCGCGAGACCGCGCGCAAGGAGGCCGAGACCGTGGTCAAGCAGGCCGAGATGCAGGGCGACCGGCTGCTCGAGCTGGCGCAGGTCGCGCGCTCACGACGTGGAGCGCGGCATCCTCGAGCTGCGGGCGCACCGCACGGCGCTGCGCACGGACATCCGGGCCCTGATCACCCGCCTCACGCACCTGCTCGACCTGCAGGAGGAGGCCGAGCTGGAGGACAACCTGCGCTTCCTCAAGCGGCGCGAGGAGGCGGCCGGGCCAGTAGCATGCCGCTCGACCTGCGCGACACGCCCGACGGGCTGAGGCTGCGCGTGCGGGTCCAGCCGCGTGCCTCGCGCGACGGCCTTCTCGGCGAGCGCGAGGGCGCTCTCGTCGTGCGGCTGACGGCGCCGCCGCTGGAGGGCCGCGCCAACCAGGCGCTGGCCCGGCTGCTGGGCAAGGCGCTCGGCGTCGCGCCCTCGGCGGTGCGTGTCGTGCGCGGGGAGGCGGGGCGCGACAAGCTGGTGGCGGTGGCCGGGGTCGAGCGCCGCCGCGGCGCGGGGGCGGCTCCCGTCGTGATCGCCGCCGACTTCGCCGTGCGCCGGATCGGCCTCCTGGCGACGCTCGCCGGACAGGCGCCGCGCACGCTCGCCGGCATGCGCGAGCTGGGGCTGCGCGAGCACGCCGCGCTCGCCGCCGCAGGCGGCGGCATCGCCTGGGTGGGCGACGACCGCGAGTTCGACGGCTGCCGTCTCGCTCGCCCCGGGCGGCGTGTTGCTCGACGCGGCCGGCGCGGCGGTCGTGCCCGGCTTCGTCGACGCCCACACGCACCTGGCGTTCGCGGGCGACCGCGACGACGAGATCCGGCAGCGCCTGGCCGGCGCGAGCTACGCAGGAGATCGCGGCCGCGGGCGGCGGCATCGTGCGCACGGTCGACGCCACGCGCGCGGCGCCGGTCGAGGAGCTGGCCGCGCTCGTCGGCTCGCGGCTCGACGAGATGCTGCTGTGCGGCACGACCACTGCCGAGGTCAAGAGCGGCTACGGCCTCGAGACCGGGAGCCGAGCTCCGCTCGCTGGAGGCGATCCGGCTGGCGGCGTGCGCGACACCCCGTCACCGTCGTCCCGACCTTCCTCGGCGCCCACGAGGTCCCGCGGGAGCACCGCGCCGAGCGCGCACGCTACGTCGAGCTGCTGGTGGACGAGATGATCCCGGAGGTGGCCCGGCGCCGGCTGGCCGTCTTTGCCGACGTCTTCTGCGAGCGCGGCGTCTTCGACGTGGACGAGAGCCGGCGCATCCTGGCCGCCGCGCGCCGGCACGGGCTGAAGCTGCGGCTGCACGCGGACGAGCTGGCCGACGACCGGCGGCGCGCGGCTGGCGGGCGAGCTGCGGGCGCGCTCCGCCGACCACCTGGTGTTCGTCTCCGAGGCGGGGATGAGGGCGCTGGCCGAGGCCTCGTGCGTCGCCACGCTGCTGCCCGCCGCGGCCTTCTACCTGCGGCTCGGCCGCTTCGCGCCGGCGCGCGCGCTGGTCGAGGCGGGCGTGCCCGTGGCGCTCGCCTCGGACGTGAACCCCGGCGGCGGCCTGTCGCCGTCGCTGCCGTTCGCGATGGCGATCGGCTGCTTCGGCATGGGCATGGCCCTCGAGGAGGCGCTCACGGCGGTGACCGTCAACGCGGCCTTCTCGCTCGACCTGTACGACGAGCTGGGGTCGCTCGAGCCCGGCAAGCGCGCCGACCTGGTGCTGCTGCGTTCGGAGCGGCTGCTCGACCTGGTGCGCGTCGGCGTGCAGGCGATCCGCGCCGTCGTGAAGGACGGGCGGGTGGTCGTCCGGGACGGACGGCTCGTGCCCGCGACGCTCGCCACGGCGTGAGCGCCGTTCACCCGGAGCGCGTGCGGCCGACCCGCAGTCGCTCGTCCGCTCCCTCGGCGGGTGCGAGACCGACGGCGTGCTAGGATCGACCATCCCCGCATGAGCATCCTCGTCGTCGAGAACCTGGTGAAGACCTATCCGGGCTCGCGCAAGACGCCCCCGGTCGAGGCGGTGCGCGGCGTGTCGTTCAGCGTCGAGCGGGGCGAGTTCTTCGGCCTGCTGGGGCCGAACGGCGCCGGCAAGAGCACGACGCTCGGCTGCATCAGCACGCTCGTGCGGCCGACCTCGGGCCGCATCCTCGTCGACGGCGTGGACGTCGCACGCGACACGCGGGAGGCGAAGAGGCGCATCGCCGTCGTCCCGCAGACCCGCAACCTCGACCGCGACCTGCGCGTGCGCGAGGTGCTGACCTGGCACGGCCGCTACTTCGGCCTGGCCGCGGCCGAGCGCGAGGCGCGCGCCGACCGCCTGCTGCGCGAGCTGCAGGTCGCGGACAAGGCGAACGCCAGGCCCACGGAGCTCTCCGGCGGCCAGCAGCAGCGGGTCATGATCGCCCGCGCCCTGATGCACGACCCCAAGGTGCTGCTGCTCGACGAGCCGACGACGGGCCTCGACCCGCAGGCGCGGCGCCTGCTGTGGGAGACGCTGCGCTCGCTGCACGAGCGCGGCACGACCTTCATCCTCACCACGCACTACATGGAGGAGGCCGACCGGCTGTGCGGCCGCCTGGCGATCGTCGACCACGGCCGCATCCTCACGCTGGACACGCCGGCGGCGCTCAAGCGCTCGCTGCCGGGCGCCCAGGTGCTCGACCTCTGGGTGCGCGCGGCGCAGCCGATCGCCCCGCTCCTGCGCTCGCTGCCGGGCGTCCTGAACATCGAGGCCGTGCAGGACGGCGGGCAGGGCGCGGACGCGCTCGAGCGGCTGCGGCTGTTCGTGGACCCGGCGGACGGCCTGCTCGACCGCGTGCTGCACACGGTGCGCGACGGCGGGGCGTACCTGCACCACGTCAGCCTGGCCCAGCCCAGCCTGGAGGACGTCTACATCCACCTGACCGGGCGGGAGCTGCGCGAATGACCGCCTTCCTCGCCCTGCTGCGGCGCGACCTGCTCGTCACCACCCGGCACGCGGGACCGCTGCTGCTGTCGACGCTGACCCAGCCGATCCTGGTGATCCTGGTGTTCGGCAACATCATGCCCAGGCTGGGGCTGGTGGCCGCGGGCTTCGGCGCCGTGATGGCGCCCGGCCTGATGGCGATCACCATGCTGATGGCGGGCGTCCAGGGCGTGCTGATCCCGCTGGTGCAGGACCTCTCGGGCAGCCGCGAGGTGGACGAGCGGCTGCTGGCGCCGATCTCGGTGCGCTGGGTGGCGCTCGAGCGGATCGTGGCGGGGGCGATCCACGCCTTCGTCGCGGGGCTGGTGGCGCTGCCGGCGATGATGCTGCTGATGCACGGGGTCGGCCACGTCGACGTGTGGCCGGCGTGGGCGCGGCTCTTGCCGCTGGCGGTCGTCAGCGGCCTGCTGTCGGCCGCGTTCGGCCTCACGCTGGGCACCCGCGTGCAGCCCCGCTTCAGCGGCCTGCTCTTCGCGGTGGTGCTCGGGCCGATGATGCTGTTCGGCTGCGCCTACTACCCGTTCGCCGGGCTCTCGGCGATCGGGCCGTTCCGGTACCTGTTCCTGATCAACCCGCTGACCTTCATCAGCGAGGCCATGCGCGTCGCGGTCACCCCCGGGGCCCAGCACATGCCGGCGCCGCTGCTGCTGGCGGGACTGGCCGGCTACCTCGCGTTGTTCGGGTGGCTCGGGGCGCGGACCTTCGAGAAGCGCACGATCCTCTGAGCGCGCGCCGTTCGAGCGCGCGGCGCGCCTATAATCCCGGGGCCAGGAGGCGGCCGTGACCGTTCTTTGCCCGGGGTGTCGACGGCGCATCCGTATCCCGCCCGAGAAGTCGGGCACGCCGAACCTGCGCGCGCGCTGCGGCGGCTGCGGTGCGGTGTTCCCGGTCGCCGAGGCCCAGATCGCGCCGGCCGCGCCAGCGCCGGCTCTCTCGCCCGCGCCGCCACCGGCATCGACAGCCGCGCCGCCGCCCGCAGGTGCGCCGCCCGTGGCTTCCCCCCGCCTGGCGCCGCGCCGGCCGGCAGCGCGTCGACGAGCGCCACCTCGCTCGCCGCCGGAGCCGCCACGGCCCCGGCCTCGGCCCGGCCCCGCGGCAGCCGCCCGAACCCACGGGGCTGGCGCCGCTGCGCGAACCACGCCTCGGTCGCCTCGGAAGGCGTGTGCACGCAGTGCGGGCGGGGCCTGTGCGGCGAGTGCGTGAAGCGGCAGGGCACGGCCGCGATCTGTCCGCAGTGCGACGCGCTGTGCGTCCCCGCCGCCGAGCAGGAGCGCAAGGAGGCGCTCGCCCGCCGCCGCGCGCGCCCGCTGTCCGAGGAGCTGGGGACCGTGTTCGCCTACCCCTTCACGGACAAGGTCGCCTTCGTGCTGCTGGCGGTGTTCGTCGGCGTCTTCGCGCTGGCGGCGTCGCTGGCGGCCTTCGGCAGCGGGGTCGGCATGATCGTGTCGCAGGGGCTGCTCTACGCGTACGCTTTCAGCGCGATCAACCGCGTCTCGAGCGGCAACTTCTCCGGCTTCATGCCGAACCTGAGCGACTGGACGGACCTAATCCAGCCCGTGCGTGCGGGCCTCGCGGCCCTCCTGATCAGCACGGGCCCGCTCATCGCGCTGGGGTTCCTGTACACCTGGCACGACGTCGCCGCCTCGGTCGGCGCCGGCCGCCTGGCGGCGGCGGTCCCTCGCGAGTCGCCCTCGCCCTCGCCCACGCTCCCCCCGAACGTCGCCGCGCTGCTCGAGAACGACTCCGAGGCCGGCGGCGCGGAGGCCGCCGAGGGAGAGGAGGGCGAGACCGGTCAGCCCGGCGACGCGGGTGCGGCCTTCGTGGAACCGCCGCTGGTGCCCGGCTGGGCGATCGTCGCGTTCGTGCTGGCCCTGCTGTGGAAGCTCGTCTACTCGCCGATCGCGCTGGTGGCGGCGGCGATCTCCCGCAGCTTCGTGGCGACGCTCAACCCGCTCGCGGGGCTCGACGCGATCCGGCGCATGGGCAGCACCTACTGGAGCGCGATGGTCGTCTACACGGGGATCGTGCTGGTCGCCGGGATAGCCGCCGCAGTGCTCTCGCTCATCCCGCTGGCCGGCCGGCTGCTGGCGGCCTTCGTCGACTCGTACGCGTACCTCGCCGTGGGCTGCCTGCTGGGCTTCGCCGTGTTCAAGAAGGCGCCGGAGCTGAACCTGGACTAGGAGGCCACCGATGCCGAGAGCCGGCCGCTCCGCGATCCGCCGCATCGCCATCAGCACCGGGGGCGGCGACGCGCCGGGCCTGAACGCGGTGATCCGCGCGGTGGTGCTCTCCGCGCACAACCGCGGCTGGGACGTGGTCGGGATCCGGGACGGCTACAACGGCGTGATGCTGCCCGACCAGTACCGCGACGGCGGCCTGATCACGCTGACGCCGGAGAAGGTGCGGGGCATCACGCACCTGGGCGGCACGATCATCGGCACCACCAACGCGGGCAACCCGCTGCGCTTCCCCGCCGAGAAGGACGGCAAGCTCGTGGAGCTGGACCGCAGCGACGAGCTGGTGCGGGCCTTCGCCGCGAACGGGATCGACGCGGTCGTCGCGGTCGGGGGCGACGGCTCGCTCACGATCGCGAACGCCCTCCACGGGAAGGGCGTGCGCATCGTCGGCGTGCCGAAGACGATCGACAACGACCTCAGCCGCACCGTGATCACGTTCGGCTTCGACTCGGCGGTCTCCTTCGCCACCGAGTGCATCGACCGGCTGCACTCGACCGCGGCCGCCCACCGGCGGGTGATGGTGGTGGAGGTGATGGGCCGCTACGCCGGCTGGATCGCCCTCAACTCGGGGGTCTCGGGGACGGCGGACGTGATCCTGCTGCCGGAGATCCCCTACGACCTGGAGCGGGTCGCCGAGAAGATCGCCGAGCGCTTCTCCGACGGCAGCAACTTCGCGATCGTGGTGGTCGCGGAGGGCACGCGGGCGAAGGGCGCCGGCTACTCGGTGGTCGAGAAGAAGGTCGGCTCGGCGGAGCGGCTGGGCGGGGCGGGCGAGCGGGTGGCGGCGGAGATCCGCTCGCTCACGGGGCGGGACACGCGCAGCGTGGTGCTGGGGCACCTGCTGCGCGGCGGCACCCCGACCACCTTCGACCGCCTGCTCTCGCTGCGCTTCGGCGCCGCGGCGGTGCGCGCGCTGGCGGCGGGCAGGACGGGCGTGATGGTCGCGCTCGACCCGCCGCGCGTGCGCTACGTGCCGCTCGCGGAGGCGACCGAGCGCCTGAAGTGCGTGCCGCTCGACTGCGACACGATCCTGACGGCACGCGAGCTCGGGATCTGCCTCGGCGACTGACGGGCGCCGGGGCGATGTAGACTCGTCCATCCCATGTCGGTCCTGGAGTCGCACGTCGACACGGCGTCGGCCGAGTTCCGTGCCAACGCCACGCACATGGACGCCCTGGTCGCGCAGCTGCGCGAGCGGCTGGCGGCGGCGCGCGAGGGCGGGGGCGAGGACGCGCTGCGCCGGCACCGCGAGCAGGGCAAGCTGCCGGTGCGCGAGCGGATCGAGCGCCTGCTCGACCAGGGCACGCCCTTCCTCGAGATCGGCGCGCTCGCCGGCTTCGAGCTGTACGACGGCCAGGCACCGGCGGCCGGCATCGTGTGCGGCATCGGCAGGGTGCGCGGCCGCGAGCTGATGCTGGTGGCCAACGACGCGACCGTCAAGGGCGGCACCTACTTCCCGGTCACGGTGAAGAAGCACCTGCGGGCGCAGGAGATCGCGCTCGAGAACCGGCTGCCGTGCCTGTACCTGGTCGACTCCGGCGGGGCCTTCCTGCCGCTGCAGGCCGAGGTCTTCCCGGACCGCGACCACTTCGGCCGCATCTTCTACAACCAGGCGCGCATGAGCGCGGCCGCGATCCCGCAGCTGAGCGTCGTGCTCGGCTCGTGCACCGCCGGCGGTGCCTACGTGCCGGCGATGAGCGACGAGACGGTGATCGTGAAGGGCCGCGGCACGATCTTCCTGGGCGGGCCGCCGCTGGTGAAAGCGGCGACCGGCGAGGAAGTGAGCGCCGAGGAGCTGGGCGGGGCCGACGTGCACGCCCGCACCAGCGGCGTCGCCGACCACTACGCGCTCGACGAGGAGGAGGCGCTCGCGCGCGCCCGCGAGATCGTCGGGGGGCTGACGGAGCGCAAGCAGGCGCCGTGGGACGTCGAGCAGCCCGAGGAGCCGCTCTACGACCCCGTCGAGCTCGGCGGGGTCGTGCCGGCCAGCGTGCGCCGCGCCTACGACGTGCGCGAGGTGATCGCGCGCCTGGTCGACGGCAGCCGCTTCTCGGAGTTCAAGGCCCTTTACGGGTCCACGCTGGTCACGGGCTTCGCCCGCCTGATGGGCTACCCGGTCGGGATCCTGGCGAACAACGGCGTGCTGTTCTCCGAGAGCGCGCTCAAGGCCACGCACTTCATCACGATCTGCTGCCAGCGCCGCGTTCCGCTGGTGTTCCTGCAGAACATCACCGGCTTCATCGTCGGCCGCGAGTACGAAGCACGAGGCATCGCCAAGGACGGGGCGAAGATGGTGCACGCCGTGGCGAACGCCGAGGTGCCCAAGTTCACGGTCGTGATCGGCGGCAGCTTCGGCGCGGGCAACTACGGCATGTGCGGCCGCGCGTACCAGCCGCGCCAGCTGTGGATGTGGCCGAACGCGCGCATCAGCGTGATGGGCGGCGAGCAGGCGGCCTCCGTGCTCGCGCAGGTGAAGCAGGAGCAGCGCGCCCGCCAGGGCCGGCCGCTGAGCGACGAGGAGGTCGAGGCGGTGCGAGCGCCGATCCTCGCCAAGTACGAGCAGGAGGGCAGCCCCTACTACTCGACCGCCCGGCTGTGGGACGACGGGATCATCCCGCCGGCCGACACGCGCACGGTGCTCGGGCTCGGGATCGGCGCCGCGCTCAACGCGCCCATACCCGAGAGCCGCTTCGGGGTGTTTCGTTTTTGAGCCCCCGGCCGTACCGGGTGCTGCGGCACCGCGACTTCCGCCTGCTGTGGCTGTCGCAGCTCGCGTCGCAGACGGGCTCGCAGATGCAGACGGTGGCCCTGCACTGGCACGTCTACCTGCTGACCCGCTCGCCGCTCGCACTGGGCGCGCTCGGCCTCACGCGCGTGGTGCCGATCATCCTGTTCTCCCTGTTCGGCGGGGTCAGCGCGGACCGCTTCGACCGCCGGCGCGTGATGTTCCTGGCGCAGGCGACCATGCTGCTCGGCTCTCTGGCGCTCGCCACGTTCACGCTGGCCGACCGGGAGACGCTGGCCGTGCTCTACGGCGCGAACGCGCTGCTCGCGGCCGCCTCCGCCTTCGACAACCCGGCGCGCCAGGCGCTCGTCCCGCGCCTGGTGCCGGCCGGCGAGCTGCCGGCGGCGCTGTCGCTCAACCTGACCATGTTCCACGCCGCGTTCATCGGCGGGCCCGCGCTTGCGGGGCTGATCATCGCGGGCGGTGGGCTGCCCGGTGGCGGGCTGCAGGCGCCCGCCGGAACACCCGCCACGGCGGACGCGCCGCTGGCGCTCATCTACTTCCTCAACGCCGCCTCGTTCGTGGGCGTGCTCGTGTCGCTGCTGCTGATGCGCACCTCGGGCGCGGTCGCCTCCGCGGAGAAGCCGGCCGGCCCGCCGCTGCGCGCGCTGGGCGAGGGCCTGTCGTTCGTGTTCCGCACGCCGATCATGGTCTGGACCACGGGCCTCGACTTCGTGGCGACCTTCTTCGCCGGCTCGCTCTCGCTGCTGCCGATCTTCGCCGACCAGGTCCTGCACGCGGGACCGGCGGGCTACGGCTGGCTGGTGGCGGCGCCCGCGATCGGCGCCCTGACCGGCTCGTTCTACGCCTCCGTGCGCCACCTGCCGCCGCGCCAGGGCCGGATCCTGCTCTGGTCGGTGGCGGCGTACGGCGGCGCCACCGTCGCGTACGGCCTGTCCCGCAGCTTCTGGCTGACCTTCCTCGCGCTCGCCTGCTCCGGGCTCGCCGACCTCGTCTCCACCGTGATCCGGCAGACGCTGCGCCAGATGCTCACGCCGGACGCGCTGCGGGGGCGCATGACCTCGGTGAACATGATCTTCTTCATGGGCGGCCCGCAGCTGGGCGAGCTGGAAGCCGGGCTCGTGGCGTCGGCGTTCGCGTCGGCCGCGGTCGGTGCGACCGTGTCCGTGGTCTCGGGCGGAATCGCGACGGTGGCGCTGGCTGTCGGCATCGGCCTGGCGGCGCCCGTCGTTGGCGAGTACGTGCAGCCGGAGACGACACCCCCGACCTGAGCCGGACCGGGTGAGGAGCCGCGGAGACCGACGCCCCTCGTGGCCGCAGCGCGGCGGGCGGCGGATCGGGCATACTGCCGCCATGCCTCAAGCGCGCATCGACGTGACGCTGGACGGCCCGGTCGCCCGCGTGTTCCTCGCGCGGCCTGAGCTGCGCAACGCCTTCGACGGCGAGACGGTGCGCGAGCTGACCACGGCGATCGTGGCCGTCTCCGCCAGCGAGCAAGTGCGCGTGATCGTGCTCGGCGGCCAGGGACCGGTGTTCAGCTCGGGCGCCGACATCGAGTGGATGCGTGCGGTCGCGGGCTACTCGCGGGAGCAGAACGTCGACGACGCGCGCGCGCTGGCGGGGCTCTTCTTCGCCATCGACCGCTCGCCGAAGCCGGTCGTCGCGCGCGTCCAGGGGGCGGCGGTGGGCGGTGGCGCGGGCCTCGTGGCCGCTGCGGACATCGCGGTAGCGGCCGCCGACGCGCGCTTCGGTTTCAGCGAGGTGCGCCTGGGCCTCGTGCCGGCGGTGATCTCGCCCTGGGTCGTGCGCCGGATCGGCCTGTCGGCCGCGCGCGAGCTGTTCCTCACGGGCGAGCGCTTTTCGGCCGAGGAGGCCGCGCGCATCGGCCTGGTGCGGCACGTGGTCCCGCCGGAGCAGCTGGACCAGGCGGTCGAGGCCCGCGTGCGGGAGCTGCTCTACGCGGCGCCCGGCGCGATCGCCGCCGCCAAGACGCTGCTGCGCACCGTCGAAGGCCGCTCGCCCGAGGACGTGCGCGACGCGACCACGCAGCTCAACGCCGAGAGGCGCGCCTCCGCCGAGGGGCAGGAAGGCCTGCGCGCGTTCCTGGACAAGCGCAAGGCGGGCTGGGCCCCGTAGCGGCGGGCCACTCCGCCGCCGTCAGCGTGGCCCGGCCTCCTCCAGCAGGGACAGCTGCCACAGGTCGCGGCTGCCGCGGCGCAGCAGGGGCCCGAGCGCCAACAGCCCCGTGCGGCCGATCGACCGCTCGAGGTAGCGCAGCTCCCGCAGGTTCGCGCGGACGTCCTCGCCCACCGGCGCCTCGAGCCCCGCCTCGCGCGCGAGCAGCAGGCCCTTGGCGCGGATCGCCAGCTCGGCCTGGATGCGGACAAGGCAGAGCATGTCGGCGACCACCTCGCCCGGGAAGCGGAGCGACAGCGCCCGCAGGTAGTCGCCGGTGCGCGTCCGCAGCGCCTGGCCGCTGACGATCGACTCGACCAGCTCGAGGTCGCTGTCGATCCCGACGCCGAGCCAGTGGCGCGTCGCCCGCTCGCTGCGCTCGAAGACCACCACCACCAGCAGCGGCAGCGCCGCCAGCAGCACGCCCGTCGCGAGGAGCGGCGGCAGGAAGAAGTGGTTGTAGAGCGAGTGCACGGCGGTGGCGACCAGCAGGCCGGGCGCGAGCGCGGCGCGCGGCCAGGCCGGGTGGCGATCCGACAGGCCCTTGGCGAGCATGGCGAAGACGGCGGTGGCCGCCCCGTGCAGCACGGCCGTGCCGAAGCCGCGCACCAGCCACAGCAGCGCTCGCGGCTCGGCCAGGGCCCACAGGTACTCGACGTTCTCGACGAGAGCGAAGCCCGCGCCCACCGCGAAGCCGAGGATCGCCGCGTCCACCAGGAAGCCCACGCGCCGGCGCCGGATCAGGAGCACGACCCAGGCCGCCTTCAGCGTCTCCTCGATCACGGGGGCCCCGTAGCGCGAGAAGGCCGCCGCCGGACAGCCGGTCGCGTCGAGCAGCGCCTCGTTCAGCCGCACGCCGAGCAGGGCCGCGGCCCCACCCGCGGCCAGCGCCAGCAGCACGGAGCGGAGCTTCACCAGCTTGAAGCTGTCCAGCAGCACCAGCAGGCACAGGAACAGCAGGACCGGCAGCAGGGCGGCCGCGACGTTCACCGGGGGCCCACGGCGCGGCATTCTCGTACGCGGGACGCGCCGCGTAAAGCGCGGCCCCGGGGATCAGCGGAGCAGCTTCAGCGAGAGCATCGCCTCGCTGCGGCGGGCCTGACCCGACTCGAAGGCGACCGCGTAGCCGGCCGAGAGCGTCATCTCGAGCCGCGACAGCACGCCCAGCCGGAAGTCCAGCTGCGAGCCGACGTTGCCGATCGTGCGCCTCAGGGAGAGCTGGTCGGGGTTCGTCACGAGCGCGGTCGCGAACACGGCCGGCCGCGCCCACGTCAGGTAGAACCCGGGCTTGCCGACGCGCCGGAAGCGGATCGGCGGCAGGTTCCATTCGAGCATCGCCTTCGCGAAGCTCCTTCCGCCCAGCTCGTTGATCTCCAGCCCGGGGAAGGCCGACGGCTCGCGGTAGCGCTGCTCGTCGCGCCAGTCGACCCAGTTGTTGCGGAAGCCGCCGAAGTAGAAGTTCGCGAACGGCTCGTCGCGCGCGCCGCGCAGCGCCGTGCCGGCGGCGGTGCGCAGCCAGACGGACGAGTGGCGCAGCGGAAGCTGCGTGCCGAGGTCGAGGTCGGCGTAGAGCCTCGGGAAGAACGCGCCCTTCACGCTGTCGCCCGCGTAGCCGATGTCCCAGGCGATGCCCTTCTCTCCCTCGTCGACGTAGCCGAGCGAGTGCCGCAGGTCGCAGTAGCTCAGGCGGGCGCGCGTCGCGAGCTCGCTGGTGAAGCTGGTGGCGACGCCCTGGTAGTCGGGCAGGCGGTCGAGGCCGCCGTAGTAGGTCGCGTCGAGCTTCAGCACGAGCTCGCGCGGCTGGTCGTAGACGAGCGTGCGCCGAAAGCCCACGCCCGTGGCGTAGCCCTTGAGGCTGGTGCGGGTGGGGCCGACGAGGTCGTAGAAGTCGGCGCCGTTCCAGCGGAAGCCGAGCGACCAGTCGTAGCGCTGGAGCTCCGCCTGCACGTGGGTGCGCTCCCTCGCGGGCAGCTCGCCGCCGGGCGTGTACGACGCGGTCAGGCTGGCGCGGTTCAGCATGACCGGGTCGGAGAAGTTGGCCCGCAGGCCCACCGCCGCGAGGTCCTTGTAGCCCTGGACCACGGGGTAGACGGACTCGAGGCCGATCTTGCCGAGCGAGCGGTAGGAGCCGCGGCCGGTGACCAGCGTGTCGAGCGGCACCGAGGCCGGCGAGCCGAGCTTCCACTCCTTGACCACCGGGTGCGTCTCGGCGATCTGCTGGCCGAGGAACGTGATCGGGTTCACGTCGGCGAGCGGCTTCGCCTCGATGCGCGCCGGCACGAAGCCCCGACCGGTGTAGCGCAGGACGATCAGCTCGTCGCTCGACAGCGGGATGGGGCGGAAGAACCCGGTCTCGGTGTTGCTCACGGCCTCGAGGGCGCGCGTCGCGATCTCGAAGCGGAAGACGTTCGAGACGCCCGTGTAGTACGAGCTGCCGAACAGGTAGCGGCCGTCGGGGGAGAACACGAAGTTCGACGGGATCGCGCTGCCGAAGTCGAAGCTGGCCACGGCCGTCGCGTCGCCCCTGGCCAGCGCCGCGGTGCTCATCACGCGCAGCGACTGGCGGCCGCTGGCGTCGCCCACCGAGGCCGAGAGCAGCTTGCCGTCCGGCGCGACGTCCAGGTCGTAGACGACCTCGCCGTAGGGCCAGGCGTGGACGGAGGTCCAGTCGCGGTAGGGGTAGGGGAGCTTCACGAGCGTGGCGATCCCGTTCAGCGTGCGCACGCCCCACAGCGAGCGGTCGCTGCGGTCGAACGCCAGCTCGCCGATGCGCGCGTCCCGAAGCAGCATCCGGCGGCGGCCGGTCGCGGGGTCGACGGCGATCAGGTCGCGGTAGGCGTTGTTGTCCGCGGTGTAGAAGAGCGTGCGCGTGCCGGGGTCCCAGGCCAGCGAGGTGACCGTGTAGATGCGGGGCCCCTTGATGTCGGCGATGCGGCGCAGCGAGCCGTCGGCGAGCGCGATCGCCCCGAGGTGCGAGACGATGCCGGGGTAGTTGAAGCCGGCGTAGAGCGCCTGGGCCTTCTCGTCGTAGTAGGCCCGCGAGACCGAGCCGAGCGCCTGCTTCGAGAGGTCGCGGTACGGTGTCAGGGGGTACTGGCGGATGGCTTCCAGGTTCTTCTGCTGGAAGGCGCGCTCGAAGGACTCCCACTCGCGCCAGGCCCGCTCGAGCGGCAGCCCGAAGACGTGCTCGAACTGCGACGCGTAGTAGGCCCGGCTGCCCGGGCCGCGCGCGCCCCAGCTCACGACCGATTCCGGGGAGTAGCGCTGCGCCAGGTAGCTCAGGAAACGGGTGCCGTAGAGGTAGGAGTTGACCTCGGTCTGGAAGTCGACCTTCACGCCCTCCGAGACGAGGCCGAGCGGGTCGTAGAAGCGCGCGCCGTCCTTGACCAGCGAGCGGAAGACCATCTCGTCGTACGCGCCCTGCGCCCGTCCCTGGCCGCCGGCCATCCAGGTCTCGACGAAGACGGCCAGGCCTTCCTGGTACCAGCGCGGCGCCGCCGCCCGCGGCGCGGTCAGGTAGAAGTAGAGGATGCTCTCGGGCTGCTCCGGGACGGCAGCCACCGTGCCCCGGAACAGGCCGCGGAAGAGCCGGTCGCTGCCGGCGGCCTGGTCGGCGGCGGCCACGTGGACCAGCTCGTGGTTCATCAGCCAGTTCATGCGCTCGTTCGCGACCACCGTCTCGAACGCGAAGGACAGCGGGGCGACGTCGACCTTCACGAAAGGTCGCGGTACGGCGGTCGCGGCCGCGTTGCCGTAGTCGGAGAAGTCGTCGAGCAGCACCGTGACCTTGCCGGACGGGCGATAGTCGAACAGCTTGCGGTGGAACGCGAGCGCGTTCTCGAAGCAGCGGCCGACGTGGGGAGTCAGGTAGCTGAGCGACGGGTCGAAGTAGACGAGCCGCAGGTCCTTCGTGTCCAGCTCCTTGAGCTGGGCCAGGGCGGGCCGGGCGGCGCCGGCCAAAAGCAGCGGCGCCAGGAGGAGGGCGGCAGGTCTCCGCAATCGGTTCACCTTCGCCGGAATGACACGACGAGGAGCGCCCCCCGTGGCGCTCCCCGTCGTGCCGGGACTGGTCGTCGTGCCGGGGCTTGCGGTCCAGCCGCTGCGCGCGCGGTGCTCAGCGCTGGCTGGCGCCGCCGCTCATGGCGCTGTCGGCTGCGGCCGCCGCGCTCTGGACGGCCGCCGAGAGCGCGCCGTTGCTGATCGCGTTCTGGACCGCCCGGTCCTGCAGCGCCAGCGCGAATGCCGGGTTCGCGATCAGGCCGGCGAAGTTCGCGTTGGCCATCAGGCCGGTGAACGCCTGGTCGGCCAGGGCCTTCTGGAAGGCGTCGTTGGCGGCGAGCCGGGCGAACGCGGCATTCTGCGACGCCAGCGAGAGCAGCTGCGCCGCCGCGGCGTTGTTCGTCGCGCCGCTGACGGCCTGCGCGATCGCCGCCTGGGCGGCGGCCTGCGAGAGCGCCTGCGACGCGGCCTGACCGGCGGCGGCCTGCGATGCCGCCCGCGAAGCCGCCTGGCTGGCCGCCTGTGACGCCGCGTTGTCGAGAGCCCTCTCGACGGCGGCGTTGTCGAGGGCCCTGCTGAGTGCGCCCAGGACGGCCTGGTCGGCCGCCGCCCTTTGCATCAGGTTCTGCACTGCACCGTCGCGCGCCGCGTTGGAGACGGCGCCCGCCAGCGCCTGGTCTCGTGCCATCTGTGCGACGAACGCCTGCACGGAGGCGTCCGACATGGCCTTCTGGAAGTCCTTGGACGCGAGCACGGCCCGCGTCTCCTTGTCCGCGATCAGCCTGCGGAAGGAGTCGCTCTGGAGCAGCTGCTGCACGGCCGGGTCCTGGAGGACCACGTCGTTTCCGCTCATCTGCTGGGACTGGTAGCGCTTGGCCGCGCCGACGGTCCCGGCAGCCCCCGGTCCCACCGGCGGGAAGCCGGTGACGGCGAAGATCGCGATCGCGATGACCGCGACAGCTGCGATTCCCAGCAACACCTTCTTGCTCGTCATGCTTCCTCCTCCAGTCCAGTCACGTCGCCGGGTATCCGGCGAGCCGATTTCGGGGGCTTTGAACCCAAGTACACGGCGCCACGAGGAAAGTTGGCGAGCACCGGCGCTCGCGCGCTGGCGCAGCGCCTGCATCACGAACGCCGCGAGGCCGGCGGGTGCCTCGGCCGGGGCGACGGCTGCCAGGGCCCGCCGGGCGCGCCGGTGGGCCTCCAGGCGGTCGGCCAGCGCAGGGTCAGAGGCCGCTTGCCACGCCAGCAGCTGGGCCTCGGCCGGCGTGTTGGTCGCCTCCACGTCGCCGTCGATCAGCTCCTCCACGGTCTTGCGGCTCATCGCACGCTCCTCGACTCCAGCTGGCGGCCCAGTCTCTGACGGGCCTCGTGTAGCCGCGACTTGACGGTCTTCTCCGCGACCCCCAGCGCCTCGCCGATCTCGGCGTAGCTGAGCTCGGCGAAGTGCCGCAGCACCAGCACCAGCCGGTCGTCGATCGGCAGCGACAGCAGCGCCGACTGCACGCCGTCCTGGCGCTCGCGTGCACGGAACGCCTCCTCCGGACCGTCGCCGGTCGCTGCCGGCTCGACCGTCAGCGGGTCGCCTGCCTTGCGCCGCTCACGGGCGTTCAGTGACGCGTTCAGCACGATGCGGTACACCCAGCTGAAGAAGCGGTAGCGGGGATCGAAGGACGAGAGCTTCTCGTAGGCCTTGAGGAACGCGTCCTGGACGACGTCACGGGCCTCCTCGCGGTCGCCCAGCATGCGCAGGGCGACGTTGTAGAGCGGCCGCTGGTAGCGCAGGACGAGCGGCTCGAAGGCGTCGACCTCGCCTGCGAGACAGCGGGCCACGAGAGCGGCGTCCTGATCCCCATCGAGCATAACTACACGCCGCCCGCCCGAAAGTTGGGGAACGGCGGCCCCAATTCCTCGACGTGTGTGGAGTTGGATGGCCGACCATAGCACGATTCGACGCTGCCCAAACGCTCCGGGTATGATTCCGCCCTCTTCCTCCAGGAAAGGGAGCCGGACCGGTGGAGACCCGCCGCCTGAGCGTGCCCGGGACGGACGAGGGCGTGCGCACAGCACTCGACGCCCTGGCGGCGCTGTGGACCGAGCACGGCCTCTCGCGGGCCGTCACCTGGCCCATGGACGTCTCGCTCGACGAGGTCCTGGCGAACGTCGTGCGGCACGCGCTCGCGGGCCGGGGCGAGGGTGCTCGCGTCGAGGTCGTGCTCTCGCTCGACGCGGCGGCGGCGCCGCCGTTGTGCGAGCTCGTCGTCAGCGACGACGGACCGGCCTTCGACCCGCTGGCGGCCGAGGCGCCCGACACCTCGCTCGGCGTCGAGGAACGCCCGCTCGGAGGCCTGGGCCTGCTGCTGGTGCGGCGGCTGATGGACGACGTGGCCTACGAGCGCCGCGACGGGCGCAACCACCTGAAGCTGCGACGACGGCTGGTGCCCGTCGAGGCCTGAGGCGGCGCGGAGAGGGCGGTTTCGGGCGCGGGGGCAGGGAGGATCGATGCAGATCGGCGAAGAACGGTCGGCGGGGACGCTGGTGATCGCGCCGGCCGGCCGCCTCGACTCGGTGAGCTCGAGCGAGCTCGAGCAGCTCGTCGGCTCCCGGCTGGACGCGGGCGAGCGGCGGGTCGTGATCGACCTGGCCGGGGTCGAGTACATCAGCAGCGCGGGGCTGCGCGTGCTGCTGATGGCGGCCAAGCGGCTGAAGCAGCCGCCGGCGGCGCTGGTGCTGTGCGGGCTGGGGCCGGGTGTCCGCACCGTGCTCGAGCTGGCCGGCTTCCTGCCGCTGTTCACCATCGAGCCGGCCAGGGCCCAGGCGCTGGCACGCCTGGGGTAGGGGGCCGTGGGCACCCTGAACCTGCGACTCGAGCCGCGCGACGGCCCCGTCTTCCGACACCAGGCGCAGGGCGCGGCCCTGGTCCTCGGCCGCTCGTCGAAGGCCGACGTGGTGCTGGCGGACCGCTTCCTGTCGCGGCTGCACGCGCGGCTGTTCGTGCGCGACGGGGCCTGGTTCGTGGAGGACCTGGGCTCGCGCAACACCACCTTCCTCAACGACCGGCCGGTCTCGGGCGCGATGCCGGTGCGCCCCGGGGACGTGATCCGGCTCGCAGAGAGCCGCGTCGTGATCGAGGGCCAGGACGGCGCGTCCGGCGCGGGTCCGGCCGGCGACGGGCTCGCCGGGGCCGAGGACGAGCGACTGCCCGACAGCACGATCCTGCGCTCCGCGACGATGCTGCTGGCGGCGGAACGGCCGGCGCGCAGCGCCGACGAGGCCCTGCTCGCGGGCCGGCTGAAGCTGCTGAACGAGGTGCACCGCGCGCTGGCGCGGCCGATCGCGCTGGGGGCCCTGCTGGACCTGATCCTGGACCGGGCCTTCGCCCAGCTCTCGCCGGACGAGGGCGCGATCTTCCTGCAGCGCCCGGACGGCGGGTTCGACCGGGCGGCGAGCCGCCGCGCGCCGGGCGTGGGCGGGGAGTACCTCTACTCGAGGCGGCTGGCGCAGGAGGTGACCGGCAAGGGCGTCGCCGCGCTGGTCGTCGATGCCGGCCTCGACGAGCGCTTCTCCGCTTCGGAGAGCATCGTCGCCTCCGGCGCGCGCGGCATTCTGGCGGCGCCGCTGCTCGACAGCGAGGGCTGCCTCGGCATGATCGTGCTGAGCGCGAGGCGCCGCCCCAGGCCGTTCAGCGAGGACGACCTCGAGCTGCTGGTGGCCCTGGCGGCGGCGGCCGCGCTGCGCATCCGGACGATCGCGCTCACGGAGGAGACCGCGCGCCGGCGCCTGCTCGACAAGGAGCTCGAGCTGGCACACGACATCCAGATGGCGATGCTGCCGCGCTCGTTCCCCGCGCGCCCCGAGGTCGAGATCGCGGCCGTGCTGCGGCCGGCGCGCTCGGTCGGCGGCGACCTCTACGACGTCGTCGGCGACGGCGGGCAGCTGTGGCTGCTGGTGGGGGACGTGTCGGGCAAGGGCGTCGGCGCGGCCCTGTTCATGGCGGTGACGAAGACCCTGTTCCACGCGATCGCGCCGGGCGCCTCGTCGGTGGCGGAGGCGGTGTCGCGCATGAACCGGGAGCTGGCGCGCGACAACGAGCGCGCGATGTTCGTCACCGCCTTCGCCGCCCGCCTGGAGCTGGCGAGCGGCGAGCTCGAGTACGTCAACGCCGGCCACAACCCGACCTACCGCCTGCACGCCGGGGGCGGCTGCGCGCCGCTCGCCGGCGCCGTATCCCCGGCGCTCGGCGCGGTCGAGGACCACGACTACCGGGCGTCGCGTGCCCGGCTCGACGCGGGTGACGGGCTCCTGCTGTACACGGACGGCGTGGTCGAGGCGCGCAACGCCCAGGAGGAGGAGTTCCACGCGCTGCGCCTCGAGTCGTACCTGGCGGCCTGCGCCGGCGTCGCGGCACAGGAGCTCGTGCAAGGGCTGGTCGAGCGGGTCGAGGAGTTCGCGAACGACGTCGCGCAGTACGACGACCTGACCGTGCTCGCCCTGCGCTACCGCGGCCGCGCCTGAGGTCGCAGCGCGTCCGCCGGCTGTGACCGCCGTCTTTGCGCCTGCCGAGAAACCTGTGGTGAAGTAGCCCCGTGCCCCTCTTCCGCAAGGTCCTGGTCGCGAACCGCGGCGAGATCGCCGTGCGCGTCCTGCGCACCTGCCGGGTGCTGGGCATCCCGACCGTGGCCGTCTACTCCGAGGCCGACCGCGGAGCCCGCCACCTGCGCGAGGCCGACGAAGCCGTCGCGATCGGCCCCGCCGAGGCGGCCCTCTCCTACCTGTCGATCCCGGCGCTGGTCGACGCGGCGCGGCGGACCGGCGCAGACGCGGTCCACCCGGGCTACGGGTTCCTGAGTCAGAACGGCGACTTCGCGGACGCGCTGCGCGAGGCCGGGATCACGTTCGTCGGCCCGCCGGGCGCCGTCCACCGGAGCATGGGCGACAAGCGGGCGGCCCGGTGGACGATGGCCGCGGCGGGCGTGCCGGTGCTGCCCGGCTACGACGGCGAGGACCAGCGGGACGCGACGCTCGTGGCCGAGGCGCGGCGGGTCGGCTTTCCGCTGATGGTCAAGCCCTCGCGCGGGGGCGGCGGCAAGGGCATGCGCGTGGTGCGGGACGAGGGCGAGCTCGCGGCCGCCCTGCAGTCCTCGCGGCGCGAGGCCCGTTCCGCCTTCGGCGACGACGCGCTGCTGCTCGAGCGGTTCCTCGAGCGCCCGCGCCACGTCGAGGTGCAGGTGCTGGCCGACGCGCAAGGGCGCGTGCTGCACCTCGGCGAGCGCGAGTGCTCCGTGCAGAGACGCCACCAGAAGGTGGTCGAGGAGACGCCCAGCCCGGCGCTCGACGCCACGGCGCGCGAGGCCTTGTGCGCGGCCGGTGTCGCGGCGGCACGGGCGGCCTCGTACCTCGGGGCCGGCACGGTCGAGTTCCTGCTCGCGCCGGACGGCCGCTTCTACTTCCTGGAGATGAACACCCGGCTCCAGGTCGAGCACCCGGTGACCGAGGCCGTCACCGGCCTCGACCTCGTGCGCCTGCAGCTCGAGGTCGCGGCCGGCCGGCCGCTCGGGCTGGCCCAGGTGGACGTGGTGCGCAACGGCCACGCGCTCGAGTGCCGGCTGTACGCCGAGGACCCGGAGAACGACGACCTGCCCTCGCCCGGCCGCGTGCTCCACCTGTCGGAGCCGGAGGGGCCGGGCCTGCGCGTCGACTCGGGGCTGTGCGCCGGCTCGGAGGTGAGCGTCCACTACGACCCGCTGCTGTCGAAGATCGTCGCCTGGGGCCACGACCGCGACGAGGCCGTGGAGAGGATGCGCGACGCGCTGCGCCGGACGGTGGTGCTGGGCGTCGTGACGAACCTCGCGCGCCTGCGGGCGATCCTCGAGCACCCGGCTTTCGCCCGGGCGGAGCTGCACACCGGCTTCATCGAGCAGCACCTGGCCGAGCTGACCCCCCGGCCCTGCCCGCCGGCGGTGGCGATCGCGGCCCTGGCGCTGGCCCTGCAGCGGCAAGCGCCGGCCGGCGCGGGCCGGCCGCACGGCACGGTCACCCCCGACGCCTGGGCGCAGGTCGGACCCTGGCGGCTCGGGGCGCCCGGCGGAGAGCGCTGATGCGCCTGCGTTGCGGCGGGCAGCTGTACGAGCCGCGCGTGCGGGCACGAGGGGAGGGCGCCTCCGTCAGCCTCGGCGACCGCACGTTCGAGCTGGTGCTCGAGCCGGTCGCCGAGGGCGTCTACCTGGCGCGAGAGGGCGGCAGGGCGGGCCTGCTGCACGTCGCCCGCGACGGCGAGCGGGTGCACGTCTTCTGGGACGGCGTCGCCTACACGCTGCAGGAGGAGCGCGAGGGGGCCCGCCGCGCGCCGCGGCAGGACGCCTTCGCGCTGGAGGCGCCGATGCCGGGCCGCGTGACGGCGCTCAAGGTCGAGGCCGGCCGGCGCGTGAGGAAGGGCGAGGAGCTGCTGGTCGTCGAGGCGATGAAGATGGAGAACGCCCTGCGCGCGCCCAGCGACGGCACCGTGCGGGCCGTGCACGTGGCGGTCGGGGACATGGTGGCGCCCGGCCGGCCGCTGGTGGAGATCGAGGCGTGAGGCTCCCGGAGCAGGTCACCGTCGTCGAGGTCTCTCCGCGCGACGGCCTGCAGAACGAGAAGGTGGCGCTCTCCGTCGCGGAGCGCGTGGAGCTCTGTCGGCGCCTGATCGCGGCGGGCCTGCCCGTCGTCGAGGTGGGCGCGTTCGTGTCCCCGAAGCGGGTGCCGCAGATGACGGGCTCCGACGAGGTGCTACGCGCCCTGTCGGCGCAGGTCGCGACACGCCTGCCCGTGCTCGTCCCCAATCGCCAGGGCTTCGAGCGCGCCCGCGCCGTCGGGGCGCGCGAGATCGCGGTCTTCACCGCCGCCAGCGAGACCTTCAACCGCCGCAACACGAACGCCACCATCGACGAGTCCTTCGCGCGCTTCCGCGAGTTCGTGCCGGAGGCGCTGGCCGCGGGCCTGCGCCTGCGCGGCTACGTCTCGACCTGCTTCGGCTGCCCGTACGAGGGGCGGGTCGACCCCGGGCGCGTGCTGGAGGTCGCGCTGCGGCTGCGCGAGCTGGGCTGCGACGAGATCTCGATCGGGGACACCATCGGCGTCGCGGTGCCCACGCAGGCGGCCGAGCTGTTCGGACGGCTGGCCGAGGCGCTGCCGCGGGCGGCGCTCGCCGCGCACTTCCACGACACGCGCGGCACCGCGCTGGCGAACGTGCTGGCCGCCCTGCAGCAGGGCGTGGCCGTCGTCGACAGCTCGGCCGGCGGGTTCGGCGGCTGCCCCTTCGCGCCCGGCGCGGCGGGCAACCTGGCGACCGAGGACCTGCTGTACATGCTGCACGGGATGGGAGTGCGCACGGGCGTCGACCTGCCGGCGGTCGCCCTGGCCTCGGGCTGGCTGGCCGAGCGGCTGGGCCGCAGGCCGCCGTCGCGCTGGCTGCAGGCCGGCCCGTTCGTGGCGCGCGGAGCAGGGTCGTGAGCGAGAGCGGCACGACCACGATCCTGGTCGTCGACGACCTGCCGGCGAACCGCGACCTCCTGGCGCGCCGGCTCGAGCGCTGCGGCTTCCACGTGCTGCAGGCCGGCGGCGGCATGGAGGCGCTCGAGCTGCTCGAGGGCACGTCCGTCGACTGCGTGCTGCTCGACATCGCGATGCCGGGCACGACCGGGCTCGACGTGCTGCGCGCGCTGCGGGCCGAGCGCTCCTCGGCCCTGCTGCCCGTGATCATGGTGACGGCCAAGACCGACAGCGAGGACGTCGTGGAGGCGCTGTCGCTCGGCGCGAACGACTACGTGACGAAGCCCGTCGACTTCCCGGTGGCGCTGGCCCGGATCAAGGCCCACCTGCGCACGCGCGACGCGGCGCAGGTCGAGGCGGCGGCCGCCTTCGAGCCCCAGACCCCGGGTCACGCGCTGCCCGGCGCGGTGCTCGGCGGACGCTACCGGATCGAGTCCCTGATCGGCGGCGGCAGCTTCGGCACGGTGTTCCGCGCCCGGCACCTCGAGCTGGGCCACGACGTCGCGCTGAAGGTGCTCGGCACGAGCGCCGGCACCGACCCCGAGGCGCTCGCCCGCTTCCGCCGGGAGGGCGCGTCGGCCTGCCGCGTGCAGCACCCGAACGTGGTCGCGGTGCTCGACTTCGGCGTCAACGCCGCCGGCGTGGCCTACCTGGTGATGGAGCTGCTCGAGGGCTACTCGCTCGAGCGCGAGCTCGAGCGCAGCCGGCCACCTCTCGCCGCAGCGCTCGGCGGAGATCCTGGTGCCCGTGTGCGCGGCGCTGGCCGCGGCCCACGCGGCGGGCGTCGTGCACCGCGACATCAAGCCGTCCAACGTCTTCCTGCACCGCGCGCCGCACGGCGAGGTGCCGAAGATCCTCGACTTCGGGATCGCGAAGATCGCCGGCGACACGGCGCTCGGCCGCTCCATCACGCTCGACGGCTCGCTGCTCGGGACCCCGGCGTACATGGCGCCCGAGCGCTTCCGGCGCGGCCCGTACGGCCCGAAGTCGGACGTCTACAGCGTCGGCGCGATGCTGTACGAGATGCTCTCGGGCCGCCTGCCGTTCATGCCGGCCTCGGCGGACCCGCTGGCGCTGGTCGCGATGCAGGCGGAGGACGAGCCGCCGCCGCTGCCGCGCTTCCCGGGTGTCACACCCGCGCTCGAGGCGCTCGTGGGTGCGGCGCTGGCAAAGGCGCCGGAGGAGCGGCCCTCGGCCGACCAGATCGCGCGCCGCCTCTCGGCGCTGGTCGCAGACCCCTTCACCCCGCTCGACGCCTGAGGCCGCGGCCCGCCATGAAGCCAGTGGAACGCTGGGTCGAGGAAGTGACGGCGACGCTGCGGCCGGATCGCGTCAGCTGGTGCGACGGCAGCGACGCGGAGAACGCGCGGCTGGTCGAGGGCATGCTCGCCGACGGCACACTGCACGCGCTCGATCTGCGGGCGGCTCCCGGCTCCTACCTGCACCGCAGCCACCCGACGGACGTCGCGCGCACGGAGCACCTCACGTTCATCGCGAGCCGCACGCGCGAGGCCGCGGGCCCCACGAACAACTGGATGTCGCCCGAGGAGGCGCGGCAGCGCGTGTGGCCCCTGTTCGACGGGGCGGCGAAGGGCCGAACGATGTTCGTGGTGCCCTACCTCATGGGCCCGCCCGGGTCGCTCTTCGCCAGGGTGGGCGTCGAGGTCACCGACAGCCCCTACGTCGTGGCGAGCATGCGCATCATGACGCGCATGGGCCGGGTCGCCCTCGACCAGCTGGGCTCGAGCGAGGACTTCGTCCCGGGCCTGCACTCGCTCGGCGACCTCTCGCCGGACCGGCGCTTCATCGTCCATTTCCCCGAGCAGCGGCGGATCTGGAGCGTGGGCTCGGGCTACGGCGGCAACGCGCTGCTCGGCAAGAAGTGCTTCGCCCTGCGCATCGCGTCGACCATGGCCCGCGCGGAGGGCTGGCTCGCCGAGCACATGCTGATCCTCGAGCTCGAGCTGCCCGGCGGCGAGACGCACTACCTCGGGGCCGCCTTCCCCTCGGCGTGCGGCAAGACGAACCTCGCGATGCTGGTGTCGCCGTTCGAGGCGCAGGGCTACAAGGTGCGCACGGTCGGTGACGACATCGCGTGGCTGCGTCCGGGCCCCGACGGCCGGCTGTGGGCCGTCAACCCCGAGGCGGGCTTCTTCGGCGTCGTGCCCGGCACCGGCCCCGACACCAACCCGAACGCGCTCGCCACGATCAGCCACGACACGATCTTCACCAACGTCGCGGTCTCGCCCGGCGGGGTCCCGTGGTGGGAGGGCAAGGGCGACGACCCGCCCGCCGGCCTCCTCGACTGGCAGGGCAGGCCCTGGGACCGCAGCGGCAAGGCCGCGCACCCCAACTCGCGCTTCACCGTGGCGGCCCGCCAGTGCCCGTCGCTCTCTTCGCGCTGGGAGGACCCGCAGGGTGTCCCGCTCTCGGCGATCGTGTTCGGCGGCCGGCGGGCGCGCACAGCGCCGCTGGTGTTCCAGAGCCGCGACTGGCAGCACGGCGTCTTCGTCGGGGCGACGATGGGCTCGGAGACGACCGCCGCCGCGACGGGCAGGGTCGGCGTCGTGCGCCGCGACCCGATGGCGATGCTGCCCTTCTGCGGCTACGACATGGGCGACTACTTCGGCCACTGGCTGGAGCTGGGTCGCGGTCTCGCGCGCCCGCCGGCCGTGTTCCACGTCAACTGGTTCCGCACCGACGCCGCCGGCCGCTTCCTGTGGCCCGGCTTCGGCGAGAACCTGCGCGTCCTGCTGTGGATCGTCGAGCGCGTGAAGGGCCGCGGCGGAGCGGTCGAGACGCCGATCGGCCTCGTGCCCGCCGAGTCGTCGCTGGAGTGGGGAGGCCTGCCGCTGTCGGCCTCCGACCGGCAGCTGCTGCTGAAGGTCGAGCGTGGCGAGTGGGCCGCCGAGGTCCCGGAGATCCGGGCATTCTTCGAGCGCTTCGGCAGCCATCTGCCGCGGGAGCTGTCCGAGTCGCTGCAGACGCTCGAGCGGGACCTGGCGACCGTCACGGCGTAGTCGGCAGTGTCCGTCCCGCTCCGGCGCGAGCCGCGGGTACTGGTTGACGTCAGCAGCCGCGACGCGGGATCGCCGGCACCAGCTGCGGCACGGCGCGAGCGCGGGCGCTTCGGAGGCTCGGCTACGGCGCAGCGCGCGCCGCAACGGTCTGCACGAGCCGGGGCGGCTGGCAAGCCGGCATCAGCCGTCGAGGTGGCGGCCGCGCGGGCACAGTCGGCCAGCTGCGCCGTGCGCCGGCCCCCTTCGCTGGCCCGCGCAGCCGCGCCGTTCCCGGCAGTCGCATCGCCGATCCCGCTCGGCCGTCGACGACAGATTGGGTCGACGGCCAGCGGCCGACAGTTGCGGTCGACGACTATGGTCGACCGCCGTCGGAGGAGCGGGATCACCCGTAGCGCGCGACTGAGGCCGCCCGGCCGGTCGCGTCGGCCGTGCGCCCACCGACCCGGCGCGCCGCCTCGCGAGCCGCGGCCCTGCTGCGCGAATCAACGGCCTCCGGCCTCGGCGGCCAGCACCGGCAGCTGCGCCTTCGGGGCGTGCTCGAAGATCAGGTGGGTCTCGATGCGCGCCACCTCGGGCCGGCTGGTGAACGCGTCCATCGCCAGGTCGCGCAGGTGGTTGGAGTCGCGCACGCCGACGTGCACGATGAAGTCGTGCTGGCCGGCCACGTGGTACAGGCCGACCGTCTCCGGCAGCGACAGCGCGTGCTGCCGAAAGGCCTTCACCTGCCGGCGCGCGTGCCGCGCCAGCCGCACGAACACCAGCGCCTGGATCGCGATGCCGAGCGCCCGCGGCTCGACCAGCGCGCGAAAGCCGGTGAGCACGCCGCCTGCGCGCAGCCGGCGCACCCGCTCGAGGCAGCTCGAGGGAGCGAGCCCGACGCGCGCGGCCAGCTCCTTGTTCGACAGCCGTGCGTCGTTCTGCAGCGCCGCCAGAATGGCGAAGTCGATTCGGTTCAGGCCGGCCATCGGGCCTTCCTTCCGCAGTCAATTCGATTGACGGAGAATACTCCGAATCGGCACCATCTTCGCATGGAGAAGCCGAACGACGTTCGCCACGAGCCGGGTCAGCGCCACGTCTCGTTCGAGACCCTCGCGGTCCACGCCGGGCGCGAGGACTTCGGCGCGCAGGGGGTCCACGCGCCGCCGATCGACCTCTCCACGACCTACCCGACCGGCGAGCTCGAGGCCGCGACGGCCTCGATCGACGCGATGGGCAGGGGCGGCGCGCCGACCGGCAGCTTCATCTACGCGCGCTTCCACAACCCGACCGTGGCCCGCTACGAGGCGGCGCTGGCGTCGCTCGAGGGCGCGGAGGCGTCCGTGGCGTTCGCCTCGGGCATGGCCGCGCTCACGGCGGTGCTGCTCGCCGCCCGCGAGGCCGGCCGGGGGCACGTCGTCGCCGTGCGCCCTTTGTACGGCGGCAGCGACGCGCTGCTCGCCGGCGGCCTGCTCGGCCACGAGGTGACGTTCACGACGGCCGCTGGCGTCAAGGGCGCCGTGCGGCCCGACACCTGCCTCGTGCTGCTCGAGACGCCGGGCAACCCCACGCTCGACCTGGTCGACATCGCGCAGGTCGTGCGCGACGCCGCGGGCGTGCCCGTGCTGGTCGACTCGACGTTCATGACGCCGGTGCTGCAGCGCCCGCTCGAGCTGGGGGCCGCGCTGGTGCTGCACAGCGCCACGAAGTTCCTGGGCGGCCACGGCGACGTCATCGCGGGCGTCGTCGCGTCGAGCGAGGCGTGGGCCGTCCGCCTGCGCAAGGTGCGGGTCGCCACCGGCGCGCTGCTGCACCCGATGGCGGCCTTCCTGCTGCACCGAGGCCTGCCCACGCTGCCGCTGCGGGTGAGGGCGGCGCAGGACGGGGCGCGCATGATCGCCGAGCGGCTCGCGCGCCACCCCCTGGTGACGAAGGTCCACTACCCGGGCCTCGTCGGCGCCGACCCGCAGGGACTGCTGGGCCGGCAGATGGCCGGGCCCGGGAGCGTGCTCTCCTTCGAGGTGGCCGGCGGCTTCGAAGCGGCCCGCGCCGTGCTGGCAGGCGTCCGGATCGTCGTCTCGGCCGTGAGCCTGGGCACGGCCGACACGCTGATCCAGCACCCGGCCGGCCTGACGCACCGCTGCGTGGCCGAGGGCGCCAAGGCTGCGAGCGGGATCTCGGACAGCCTGCTGCGGCTGTCGGTGGGTCTCGAGGACCCCGAGGACCTCTGGCGGGACCTCGCTCAGGCGATCGCAGCGGCCCACGCCGGGCGTGCGCCAGCCTCGGCGAGCCGAACCGCGGAACCCACGCGCGCCTGAACCGTAGCCCGGGCTTCCTGCCCGGCTTCCGGACACTCGCCCCGCGGGGCATCCTGAGCGATGGATTCACATCTGCAGTCGCTTGGATCTCGCGGCCCCCGGGCCGTACGCCAGCCAGGATCAACTAGCTGCTTTTCAACGATTTGGGTGACGTGTGGCGTGGTCCCGGAATAGGGCACGTCGATTGCTGACATTCCTTGACAGGCCGAAACCATCCAGAGAGTTGAATCTTCAGCGCCTCGCCGGCGCGACAACCTCACATCGAGACGTGCAGTTTTCGATGGCGACGTGGACCCTTCTGGAGGTACGCATGACGCTGTTGCGATGGCCGACCCTCGCCACCGTCTTCGCGGTCGCAGTCGGTCTGGCTGTAGCTCTTCCCACAACCGTACGGGCACAGGGCAACGTCGGCGTGATCGACGGCCGCGTGCTTGACCAGAGCCGAGGTGCCGTGCCCGGGGCGACGGTGACCGCCAAGAGCGCCGCCACCGGCCTCACCCGCTCCGCGGTCGTCAGCCCGACCGGCACCTACCGCATTTCCGCCCTCCCTGCCGGCACCTACGACGTGACCGCGACGCTGACCGGCTTCTCGACGCAGGTCTCGAAGGGAGTGGAGGTCCGGGTCGGCGACACCGTGACCGTCGACTTCGCCATGAAGGTGGGAGCGGTCACCGAGACCATCGAGGTCGTGGGCGAGTCTCCGCTGATTCAGGCGACCACTTCCGACGTCGGCCAGGTGATCACGCAGAAGATGGTCGAGAACATCCCCCTCAACGGGCGGAAGTTCCAGGACCTCTCGCTGCTCGTCCCCGGCACGCGTCCCTCGAACTACTACGACCCCACCAAGACCGAGGTGGGCGGGATCAGCTACGGTGGCGCCACCGGCCGCTCGGTGATCATCAACGTGGACGGCGGCGACAACAACGACGGGGTCGTTCGCGGGCTCCTCCAGCAGTTCAGCAACGACGCCATCCAGGAGTACAAGGTCACCACCCAGCGCTACAGCGCGGAGTACGGCCGCTCGGTGGGCGGCGTCGTCAACGTGATCACCAAGAGCGGGACGAACGAGTTCCACGGCAGCGCGTTCCTCTTCGCCCGCAACCAGAGCCTGAACTCCCGGACCTACTTCGAGGAGCAGACGAACGCGCCGAAGCCGGACTTCAGCCAGCAGCAGTTCGGCGGCACCCTGGGCGGGCCGATCCAGAAGGACAAGGCCCACTTCTTCGTGTCCTACGAGCGGAACCGGCGCAACCAGACCGACACCATCTTCACGAACGGCGTCCTGCCGAACGAGGAAGGCCCGATCGAGAAGCCGTTCCGGAACCACCTGCTCACCGCCAAGCTGAACTTCGAGCTGAGCCCCAAGAACTCGATGATCGTCCGCTACGCTCTCGAGGACAACGACCGCAAGAACGACTTCACCGGCGGGAACCTGCTCGCGTCGGGAGCGGCGACCAACACCAACAAGATCCACTCCGCGATCGCCAAGAACACCACCGTGTTCGGGACGGGCAAGGTCAACGAGCTGACCGTGATGTTCCAGCACTTCGAGAACAACATCACGGCCGACCACCCCGACATCCCGGGGATCAGCACGCCCGACTTCATCGCCGGCGCGAGCGTCAACACGCCGCAGCAGACCATCCAGAAGCGCTGGCAATTCCGCGACGACCTCTCCTTCCGCAAGGAGGGCTGGGCGGGCGACCACAACTTCAAGGCCGGCGCCGAGGTGCTGCAGTCCCACTACGGGGGCTTCTTCATCCCCACCCTGTACGGCTACTTCATCTTCAACAACCCGATCCCCGGGGCTCACAGCGTCAGCGACTACGACGAACGCCATCGCCGACACCTTCACCGGCTCCGCCGGCACCAACGTGGCCAACGACGACTGGACCTACGTGGCCGGCTACGTCCAGGACGACTGGAAGCCGACGCCCCGGCTGACCCTGAACCTGGGCCTGCGCTGGGAGATCCAGACCGGTCCCTACGCCAACAAGTTCAACAGCGTGGGCAAGGGCGTCCTCGAGTCCCTCGGGTACAACGGCCAGCTGAAGAACGACAAGAACAACTTCGGCCCGCGCCTCGGTTTCGCCTACGACGTCAAGGGCGACGCGACCGCTGGTCGTCCGCGGCGGCTAGGGCCGCTACTACGACGAGATCTTCCAGAACATCACGCTCTACGAGGCCTGGTCCGACCCGAGGACCCCGCTCAACTTCGTCTCCGCCTCGCCGCCACCCTTCAGCGCGGCCCAGTTCGCCGCCAACCGCGACGCGATACGCAACTCCTTCCTGGACCCGACCTTCGCCGGCCAGGCGGTCCGGCTCACCGCCCCCGACCTCGTGCAGCCGTACGCGGATCACGCCAACGCGGGCCTCTCGCTGGCGCCGACTCGCTACGTGGCCTTCGACATCGACTACGTGCACGCCTCGGGCGCCACGACGAGATCCACCGCTGGCGGATCAACACCCCGCAGAACGTGAACACCGGCATCTCGCCGGCGGGCGTGTTCGATCCCGAGCACGGTCCGTACATCGTCGAGGGCAACGGTGGTCACTCGAGCTTCAACGGCGTGTACTTCGCGGGCAAGGTGCGCTCGACGAAGTTGAGCGGCCTCGCCACGTACACGTGGTCGAAGGCGAAGAACATCGCGAACGACTTCCTCTCCCAGCCCGCCGACATCACGAACGCCAACTGGGACCTCGACTACGGCCCGACTCCCAACGACGTCCGTCACCGCGTGACGGCGGGGCTCGTCTACCAGCTGCCGTGGAACTTCCAGGTCTCGAGCGGCTTCCAGTACAACACGGGCAAGCCGTACAACGCCCAGGCGGGTTTCGGAGGCCTGCGCAACTCCGTGCGAGCCATCGACCCGGCAACGGGTCAGATGTTCACCCGGGACTCCTTCACCGGCCCGAACTTCCTGACCTGGGACGTCCGGCTCTCCAAGATGTTCCGCTTCGGCGGCGCCAAGTACCTCGAGGTCCTCTTCGAGGTGTTCAACCTCACGAACCACGTGAACTTCGCGGGCGATCCGGCCTACGGGTTCATCAACACGTACACCTCAGCCAACTTCGGCACCGCCACCCAGATCGTCCCCAACAGCCAGCGGCAGGCCGAGTTCGGCGTGCGGTTCCAGTTCTGACGGAGCACGGCCGGTCCCTGGGACCGGCCGCCTGACGCGCGGGGGTGGCGAGCGGCGCGCTCGCCACCCCTTTCTTGTTAGGGGGGACACTGCGCCGTGTCCCCCCTCTCACCCCCCCGCTACGCTCGCCCGAGTGAATCGGGCTCGCTTCGCAGCTTGCGGCCTTCCTGCTCTATCACGGCTGGGGGGGCAGGCGTGCCCGTGCCGCGGCGCGCAGGTCCGGGGAAGCCTTCTCGTCCCCGGCCACCCGCCGGTACTCGGCCGCGGCCTCGCTCGCGCGCTTCGCGCGCTCGAGCACCTGGGCGAGGTTGAAGCGGGCCTGAGTGGCCTCGGCGTCGTGCCCGAGGGCGCGGCGCAGGACGGTCTCCGCCCCTTCGAGATCGCCCTGCCCGGCGAGCAGCGCGCCCAGCCCGGTGAGGCCGGGCACGGAGTCGGGCTCGAGCCGGAGGACCGTCTCGTACTCGGCCCGCGCCTCGTCCCGGTGGCCGGCCTCGGTCAGGATCTTCGCGAGGTCGAGCCGGATCATCGGCTTCCCGGGGTCGGTGGCGATGGCCTCGCGCAGGACCCGGATGGCCGCCTCGTGCTCGCCCCGCGTCGCGAGGACTCCCGCCTTCAGCACGCGCGCGTCGGTGAACCGCGGATCGAGGACCAGCGCCGCCTCGGCCTCCCGCAGGGCCGCCTCCCGCTCCCCGAGCCGCACGTGGCAGATCGCGATCCACTGGTGAGCGTACGAGCTCGTGGGGACGAGCTCGAGGTAGCGGCGGAACTGGGTGATCGCCTCCCGGCTGCTTCCCTTGCCCATGTAGGCGCTTCCCAGGATCAGCGTTGCGAACGCGTTCTTCGGGTCGCCGGCCAGGACCGCCTTCAGGATGGGGATGGCCTCGTCGAACCGCCGGTCGCGCACGGCGCTGTTGGCCTGGCGCAGGCGGTCGAAGAGGGCGATGAAGTCCTTGGGGTCGGCGAGGCTCGAGGTGTCGGACGCCCGGGGCTCCGCCCCGGCGCCGATGTATCCGAGCGCGGCCAGCTTCTCCATGGCCTCGCGGTCGAGGCTCTGGACGCTCATCGCGTCGCCTCCGGCCGTGAGCCGGACGAGGCCCTCGCGCAGCGCCTCGGCCGTCTTCGGCCGCTCGGCGTAGAGGTTCCTGGACTCGCCAGGATCGACGGACAAGTCGTAGAGCTCGGGGCGGGGGGCGTCGATCAACTTGTACCGGCCGTCGCGGAGGGCCCGCAGCGGAGCCCAGTTCATGTAGAACTTCGGCAGCAGCGTCTCCGAGTAGGCGGGGGGCGGCGAGCCCCGGCCCCGTCCGGTGAGAAGGGGGACCAGGCTCCGCGCGTGCGGTGCCGGGAGGGCGGGGGCGCCGACGAGGTCGAGGATCGTCGGCGCGACGTCGACGAGGCGCACGGGATCGCTGACCACCCGGCCCGCGGGCACGAGCCCCGGCCGCCAGAGAACGAGCGGCACGCGTATGGCCGCCTCGTAGAGGAACATCGAGTGCGTCGTCTCCCCGTGGTCTCCCAGGCTCTCGCCGTGGTCGCCGGTCACCACGACCAGGGTGCGGTCGAGGAGGCCGGCCCCTCGCAGGCGGTCGAGAACGGAGGCGACGATGGCGTCGACGAACGCGATCTCGCCTTCGTAGGGGTCGTCGGGAAAGAGATCGCGGAACGGGTGCGGCGGCCGGTAGGGCTCGTGGGGGTCGTAGAGGTGGAGCCAGGCGAAGAAGGGGACCTCCGGCTCCTTCGTCCGCTCGTCGATCCACCGGCCCAGCGCGAGCGCCGTGCGGTCTCCCCGTCGCTCCGCCTGCAGCGTGACGACCTGCGCGTACTCCCCTTCCATGTGGTCGTCGTAGACCTCGAAGCCGCGGTCGAGGCCGTAGCGGCGATCGAGGATGAAGGAGCTGACGAAGGCACCGGTGCGGTAGCCCCGGGCCTTGAGGCGGGTGGCCAGGGTCTCGAAGCGTGGGGCGAGGTAGAAGTTGCCGTTGTTGCGGACCCCGTGCTCGAACGGATAGAGGCCGGTGAGGATCGAGCTGTGAGAGGGCAGCGTGATGGGAGCCGGCGCGACGACGGTCGCAAAGCGTGTCCCCTCCTCGGCCAGTCGGTCGAGGTGGCGCGTCCGGGCGGGTGCGTAGCCGTAGCAGCCTAGGCGGTCGGCGCGCGTCGTGTCGAGCGTCACGAGGAGCACGTTGAGGCCGGGCTGCGAGGGCGAAGGCGCCGGGCGCTGCCGCAGGACGAGGAGCGCTCCCGCGGCCAGGAGCGCCACGGCCCCCAAGCCCAGCCAGCCCCAACGTCGCGAAGGAGGCGCCGGGGGGGTTGCCACGGCGGCCGACGGCTTGCGTCGACGAGAGCGGCTCACTTCTTCCCTCCCGACACCTGCCGCAGGAGATCGGCGATCCCGGCCTGCTGCGGGTCGAGGGCCAGTGATTCGCGGAAGGCGCGGACGGCGCCGGCTGCGTCGCCCGATTCGAGGCGGGCGACACCGAGGCCGTTGAGCGCCGTCGTCGTGCGTCCGCCGACCTCGATCGCCTTCTCGAAGCGGGGGATCGCGGCCGCCGAGCGCCCACTCTTGCCGAGAGCCCCGGCCAGGTCGAGGAGGGCCTCGGCGTTCGTCGGCTCGAGCGTCACCGCCCGCTCGAAGAGGGCGAGTGCGTCGTCGAGGCGCCCCGCGCGCATGCGCGCGATGCCCAGCTTGACGAGGGCCGGCGCGTCAGTCGGATCGCTGGCGACGATGGCCTCCAGGAGAGAAGCCGCCTCGTCGGTCGCTCCTCGCTCGAGCGCCAGCTCGGCGAGGCCCCGCCGGGCCTCGCCGTTCCCAGGGCCGAGGGCGAGCGCCTGCCGGAGGGCGGCTTCTGCCTCCGCTCTCCGCCCCATGGCCCGCAGCGTGCGCGCCCGGAAAAGGGCCGGCTCGGGTGCCTGCGGGTCGAGGGCAGCGGCGCGATCGAGCGTGGCCAGGGCCTCCTCGCGCCGGCCCGCGAGGCGAAGCGACTCGGCGAGCACCGTGAGTTCCTCGAGGGAGAGGGGCCCTCTCGTCTCGAGGGCGCGGATGTCGGCGACAGACTCTTCGTACCGTCCCGCGAACTGGTAGGCAATCGCGCGGTAGCGACGGGCCAGTGGGGCGTCGGGCTCTGCCGCGAGGACCGCCGACAGCTCGTCCACGGCGAAGGCGGGGCGGGCCCGCGCCTCGGCCAGGCCGCGCTCCAGCCGCTCGACCAGCGCAATCCCGTCCTTAGGGTCACGCCCCGTGGGACGCGCCGGAGCGGCCCCCGCCACGTAGCCGAGGGCACGCAGGCGCTCCTGGACCTCTCGGCCGGGCACGGTCGAAGCGCCGGGCGGTGAGGCCGCGAGCACGCCCTGGAGCGCAGACTGCAGGGTACGGGCGTCCTGCGCCCGGGCGGCCGACACGTCCCGCGCCTCGCCGGGGTCGGCCCCGAGGTCGTAGAGCTCCGGCCTTGGTGCATCGATGAGCTTCCAGCGTGCCGTCCGCCAGGCGTGGAGCTCCGCCCAGCCGAGATTGAGCCTGCAGAACAGCGACTCGGCATAGGTCGGGGCGTCTTCCATCGGCCGCCCGTCCGCGGCCGCCCGCAGCGCGCGACCCTGCATGGCGCGCGGGATGCGCAGGCCCGCGTAGTCGAGGAGGGTGGGGGCGACGTCGATGCCCCGGGCGACGACGGGCGACACCCGGCCGCGCGGGATGCCGGGCCCGGCCATGATCCAGGGCACCCGAAGCGTCGCGTCGTAGACGAAGACTCCGTGCGTCGCTTCCCCGTGCTGGCCCAGGCTCTCTCCGTGGTCGGAGGTCACGAGCACCAGCGTGCGCGACGGCCCGCCCGTGGCGGTGGCCAGCAGCCCGCCCAGCTCGCGGTCGACGAAGGCGACCTCGCCGTCGTAGGGGCTCGAGGAGAAGCGCTGGGCGAGGTCCCCCGGCGGCTCGTAGGGGGCATGCGGGTCGAAGTAGTGCACCCACGCGAACCAGGGGGAGCGTGCGCTGCGGATCCAGTCGACGGCAGCGCGCGTCACCTCGGCGGCCGTGCGCTCGACGTAGGGCGCGCGCCGCGAGTCGCGGCCGTGGAGCATCCGGTCATCGTATGTCTCGAAGCCGCGGGCAAAGCCGAAGCGACGATCGAGCGGAAAGCCGGACACGAACGCCGCCGTGCGGTAGCCGCCTTCCCGAAAGGCCTCGGCGAGCGTGGTCGGGGACGGGGGCAGGACGAAGGAGCCGTTGTCCCTCACGCCGTGGCCGAGGGGCAGTAGGCCGGTGAGGATCGAGGCGTGCGAGGGCGCGGTGAGCGGCGCGTGGGCGATCGCGGTCGTGAAGCGCACGCCCCGCGCGGCGAGGCCGTCGAGGATGGGTGTCTCGGCTGGCCCGTAGCCGTAGCAGCCCACGCGATCGGCCCGCAGAGTGTCAATGGTGACCAACAACACGTTCAGCGGCCCGTGCCGATTTGCGAAGAGCACGAACGCGGCGAGGGCGGCGAGGACGGTCAGGGCACAGGCTCCGCCCACCGCCAGGGCGCGTCGCGCCGGGCGTGCGGGGCCCGGCGCGCCGACAGCGGAGCGCGCAGTCGCTCCAGGCGCTGCCGGTCGCGGACTTGACCGGCGCCGTTTGGCCACGGTCAGCGCCCCCCCCGCTCGATCTGCGCGAGCAACCTTCGGATCTCGGGCTGGTCGGACTGGAGCGCGAGCGATCGCTGCAGCAGTCGTGTGCTCTCCCCTCGCTGCCCCAGCTGGAGGCGCGCCCAGGCCAGTGCGTTGAGGAGGTCGGGTGTCGGAGGCGCCGCGCGCAGGGCGACCTCGTAGGCCTCCGCAGCCGGCCTCCACTCGCCCCGCCGCGCGTGGGCGGCCCCGCGCAGGCCCGCAGCTTCCGCCGAGCCGGCGAGGGCGGCACCCTCGAGCGTCGCCAGCGCGATGTCCACGCGCCCCTGCATCAGCTGCGCCCGGGCGAGCTCGACCCTCGCGGAGACACCGTCCGGGGCCAGGGCGACGGCGCGCGCCAGTCGCTGCTCGGCCTGCTGCGCGTCGCCGGCTGCGAGCAGCGCCATCCCGAGGAGTGCCTGGTGCCGCGCGGACCGGGGGGCGCGGTCGGCGCCCGCCCGCAACGGCGCGACGGCATCGCGTCCCCGGCCTGCCGAGCCGAGAAGGTCGACCAGCCGCTCGAGCGCGGGAAGGTAGGCGGGGTCGGTGGCCAGTGCCGCGCGCAGCTCGCGCTCGGCGACGGCGGCGTGGCCATCCTGCAGGGCCAGCTGCGCACGCGCGACCACCCCGGCCGGTGTCGCGCGGCAGCGCTCGCCGCAACCGGCGAGCATCCGCCGCATCTCACCGGGGAGCTTTGCGGCCGCGGCGAGGTCGACGGCCTCGACGAGCATGTCGCCGGGCTCGCCGGGCAGCGCCAGCGCGCGTGCGTACACGTCGAGGGCCGAGCGCGCGCGGCCCTGCGCCGCGATCGCCTTCGCGAGCCAGCCGAGGGCAGCCGCGCTCGCCGGCTGGGCGTCCACGACGGCGCGCAGCTCGCGCTCGGCGCCGGCGAAGTCGCCACGTCGGAAGAGGATCTCGCCCAGGTTCAGCCGGGCGAGCGACGTGCGGCTCGCGCCGACGTAGCCGAGCGCCCGGAGCCGCCCGCGCGACGCCTCGTCGGGCGTGAGAGCCGGAGGCTCCGCGGGCCGACGAGGCCGCTCCAGCGTCGCGACGCGGGGGATCGCACGCGACGCCGCCTCGTCCGGGACCAGGGCCGCCACCGCCCGGCCCGGCATCTCGCGGCTCGCAGACAGGCCCGCCGCCTGCAGCACCGTCGGTGCGACGTCGAGCGGCGTCACGCTGCCCACGTCCTGGGGCCGCGGCGACTCGCAGCTGCCCGTCAGCACACATGCCTCCGCGGCGGCGACGATACCGTACGGCCGGTGCCAGGCGGTGGCGGGGCCCTCGAGGTCGGACGGGTCTTCGACCACGCCCGCGTCCGTGGTGTAGAAGCCGTGGTCGGAGACGACCAGCACCCAGGTGTCCGGCGCGACGCGGCCCGCGAGCCGGCCGATGACGGCGTCCACGTCGGCGTAAGCGCGGGCAATGGCCCCCGCGCCGCGCGCGTCCTTGACGAAGCGGTGCGAGACGGAATCGATCGCCTCGAGATAGACGAGCAGCAGCCCGGGCTGGCGGCCCGCGACGATTGCCTCGGCCATCTGGGCGTAGCTGCGCGTGCTGGCCACGATCGCCGCGAGGTGCGCGAGCGGGTTGCGATAGAGCCGTCCGCTCCCCTCGCGCAGCGCCTCCTGCGCAGCGCGGTACTCCTCCGCCGTCACCGGCAGGTACGCGGAGAGGTCCTCGCGAGTCAGGTCTCTCGCGCGCACGAGCCGAGCGGCGAGCTCTGCCGTCCGGCTGGCCGGCGCGATCGAGCCGGCCTCGATCGGCGTGTCCCCACGGGCGAGCTGCGGAGCGACGCGATCGGACACGATCGTGCCGGCGACCTCCTCGGCAGGCCAGGTGGCCCACCAACCGACGACTCCCACGCGCCGCCCGGCGTCGGAGAAGACGTTCCACAGCGCCGCCACGCGGCGCTCGCTCGACGGGACTGGCGCCTGCCCGCCTCCCGGCAGGTCCACCATGAAGTCGAGGATGCGGTGGTCCTCCGGGCGGCGGCCGGTCGCGATCGTCGTCCACAGGATGGGCGAGACGAGCGGAGGCGTCGCGAGCAGAATGCCGGTGCGGCCGTGGTCCCGCAACCGGGCAAAGACCGGCAGCCTGCCCGCGCGCGCCAGCGGATCGATGGCCTGCCAGTCGGCCCCGTCCAGCCCGACGAGCAGGACGCGGCGGCCCGGCGGCGCGTCCGTCACGCCGTCGGCGGAGGCCCGGGCTCGCCCGGCGCCGGCCGCGAGCATGAGGCTCGCCGCGAGTGCCAGGGCGATCGCCAGCGACCGCAGCACTCGGCGGGGGCGCACCTCGCTCACAGCGGACACCGCAGCACGGCCGTTCGGCGTGAGCGGTGCATCACTCCGGATGATAGCTCGCGGCTAGGCAGCCTCGGTCCTCTCCGAGATCGCGCTGAGCGCGCCGAGCAGCTCGGCGGTGCTCTGCCAGCGACGGCCGGGGTCCTTCTCGAGCCCGCGCAGGACCACCGCGTCGAGCTCCGCGGGGAGGCGCGGGTTGACGCTGCGCAGCGTGGGCGGCGCCTGCTGCACGTGGGCCATCACGATCGCGACGGGCGACTCGCCGGAGAACGGCAGCGAGCCGGTGAACATCTCGAACAGCACGACCGCGAGCGAGTAGAGGTCGCAGCGGAAGTCCGCGGGCCGGCCCTGCGCCTGCTCTGGGGGCATGTAGTCCGGCGTGCCCATCACGGTGCCGGCGCTGGTGAGACCCGCCGCCTCGCGGCCCACGGAGGACACGCGCGCGATGCCGAAGTCCATGATCTTGAGGTCGCCGGTCTCCGGCAGCAGCATCATGTTCTGCGGCTTGACGTCGCGGTGCACCACCCCCATCTCGTGCGCGGCGGCGAGCCCGTGGCACATCTGCTTGGCGATCGAGAGCCCGACCCCGAGCGGCAGCGCGCCGCGGCTCGCGACGAGGTCCTTCAGGGTGACCCCCTCGAGGTACTCCATCGAGATGTACGGGACCCCGTTCGCCTCGCCGAAGTCGTGCGTGCGCAGGACGTTCCTGTGGGTGATCCGGCGCGCGAGCTTGATCTCCTGCTTGAAGCGCTCGAGCAGCGAGGGGTCGCCGGCCAGCGCCTCGGGGCGCAGGAGCTTCAGGGCCACGACCTCGTCCAGCTGGCGGTCCTGCGCGCGGTAGACGACGCCCATGCCGCCCCTGCCGAGAGTGCCGAGGATCTCGTAGCGGCCGGCGAACACTTGGCCGCGGACGAGCGCGCCGGCGGCCGCCCGGGTGAGCCCCGGCGCCTCGTTCGGCATGGTGGCGCCCGTCGCGAGCGTGGAGATGGTGGGGGCGGAGCCCGTGTCGGCGGCCCGGCGCATGGCGGGCATGCCGTCGCGCAGGAACGAGATCATCTGGTCCTTCTCGCGCAGGTCCGCGACCAGCGCGTTGAAGGCCCGGGCCAGGACGCCGATCTCGTCCTGGCCCTGCACGGCGACCGCGCCGGAGTACGAGCCGTCGCGCACCTTCTCGACGAGGCCGACCAGCGTGCGCAGCGGGCCCGTGATGCGCGAAGCCGAGGCCCAGGCGATCAGCAGCGCCACGACCATCACGCCCAGCGACACGAGCACGAGGCTGTCGCGGAACCGGCGGAAGACCGCCGTCTCCGCGGCGACGCTGCGCAGCGCGAGCGCCGCCCCCACCTCTTCGCCGGAGACCGTCTCGAGCGGGATGCGCACGCCGAGGTACCGCTCGCCGCCGAGCTCGACCTCGAACGGGTCGTTGCCCCGGCCGCCGAGGTCCGGGCGGGCCAGCGCCGCCTGAAGGTCCGCCTCGCGCGGGCCGAGCGAGGACGCGGCCAGGCGAGCGGGCTGCCCGGGCGGCTGGACGACGAAGGCGATCTCGCTGTGCGTGAGCTTGCGGACCTGGGAGGCGGTGGCCTCGTCGAGCCCGTAGCCGGCCACCAGGGTGCCGACCAGCTCGGGCCCGATCGTCATCGGCACCGCGACGGCGGTGAACAGCCGCCCGCCCTGCCGCCACAGCGTGGCCGACTCCTCGCCCTCGAGCGCCCGGCGTACGACCGGGTCGGCGGACAGGTCGTCGCCCGAGGCGCCCGTCCTGTCGGTGCGCGCGACCAGCCGCCCCGAGGCGTCCGTCGCCAGCATGAAGTCGGCCGCCAGGTCGCGGCCGCGCTCGCGCATGGTGTCGAACGCGGTCGGCTGGTCGGTCTCGACCAGCGCCGCCTTGAACGGCGGGTCGTTGGCGAGCACCCGCACGCCCAGGCGCAGCTTGTTGAAGCGGTCGGCCAGCAGCGCCTGCCAGACGCCGCGCGTCTCGTCGAGGCCCTGGCGGATGGTCGTGCGCGCCAGCCGGTCCGCCTGCACGGTCGTGAAGGCGAGTGTCGCGGCCACGAGCGCCACCACCAGCGCGCCCGTGAACAGCAGAATCCTTTGCGTCAGCCGCATGGCGTCCCCGTCAGTACGCCGCGCCCGCGTCGTAGTCCCTGCCGAACTTGTTCTTGTGCGGCGCCCGCCTGAAGCGCGAGGCGTCGAGCGGGATCACGATCTCCTGCGTGCCCTCCCCGGCGATCGTCACGCCCTGCGTGGCCTCGCCGGCCCGCTCGTGCCACGCCTTGACGGTCCAGGTCCCGGCCGGGACGCCCTCGATCGAGAACGTCCCATCGGCGGCGACGCGGGCCCAGAACGGGTTGTCGCGCACGATCACGAACGCGCTCATCTGCGGGTGGATGTTGCAGTAGACCCTCACCAGGCCGGGGTGAAGGAAGGTCTGCGCGCGGCTCTTCGGCCTCTTGTACAGGTCGAGGTCGAAGTGGTTCTCGCCCGAGGCGGAGAAGACGTTGTGGTAGACGGAGTCCGCGTTCGGGAACTCGACCGACCCGCCGACCGGCACCACCACCACGCGGGGCGCGAACGACTTGCCCTTCATGGTGATCGTCGCCGACGCGGGCCGTGGCTTCAGCTTCGGTCCCTCGACCCAGACGACGGCGTCCTGGACGTCGGCCGCCGCCCGGCCGCCCTTGTCCGCGAGCTGCACGCGTCCGCGCAGCGTCGCGGCGCCCGCCGCCAGGGGCACGGCCAGCAGCAGCACGGCCAGGCTCGCCGAGCGCATCGTCACTCCTCCTGTTTCGGAAGGAGCGAGTCTAGCAAGCCGGTCGCCGGCCGCCAACGCGCCCTATAATCCGGGCGCAATGTCGCCCCTGCTCGGCCTGCTGCTCGCCGCCTCGATCGACGGAGGCGCCGCGCTGAGGCACGCCTCGGCCCTGGCCGCCCTCGGCCCGCACCCCTGGGGATCGACGCGCAACGAGGCGGCCGCGCAGTACGTGGCCGCCCAGATGCGCGCGGCGGGGCTCGCCGAGGTCGAGCTGCAGCGCTTCGAGCGGCACGGGATCCAGGGCACGAACGTCGTCGGCACGCTGCGCGGGCCGGGCGAGGAGCTGCTGCTGGTCGGGGCCCACCACGACACGGCCCCGGGCGCGCCGGGCGCCTACGACGACGCGGGCGGCGTCGGCGTGCTGCTGGAGCTCGCCCGGGTGCTGGCCGCCGAGCCCTCGCGCACGCGCAGCATCGTGCTCGTGTCCTTCGACGGGGAAGAAGCCTGGGCGACCGGCAAGGGCACGACCGCGGGCTCGCGCGCGTTCCTCGAGCGGCTCGGCCCGCGCGCCCGCTCGCTGGTGGCGGCCTTCGTGATCGAGATGTGCGGCTGGAAGGGCGGCACGCCCGCGCTGCAGCCGATCGCCTACGCGGACCCGCGCACCCCCGGCGGGACGGTGGTGGCGCCCGGCTGGCTGGTGCGCGCGGCCTTGTCGGGCTCGCGAGCGGCTGGCGCGCCGCTCGCACTGGGCGATCCGTACCTCTCCTGGCTCTACCAGCCGGCGGTGCGCGCGTTCCGCGTCCGCCTCTACGGCGACGACGTCTCCTTCCTGCAGGCCGGCCGGCCGGCGCTGTTCGCCTCCGACTCGTCGTTCTCGGCCTTCTACCCCGACTACCACAAGCCGACAGACCTCGCCGACCGGCTCGACCCGGACGCGCTCGCGCGCATGGCCCGGGGGGCGCTCGGCGTCGTCCGTGCGCTCGACCGCCTGCCGCCGGGCGCGGCCGAGGAGCCGCACTGGTTCGCCGTCTTCGGCGGCGTCGTCGACTGGCCCTGGCTGCTCGGCATGGGCGCTCTCAGCGTGCTGCCGGGCCTGTGGGCGTCCTACGGCGGGGGAGCGCTGCCGTTCGCGGCGCGACTGCTGCAAGTGGCGGGTTTTGGCGTGCTGCTGTGGGGCCACCCCGTGCCGGCGCTCTGGGTGTTTCTCGTGCCGAACCTGCTGCTGCCGTTCACACGCCGCTTCTGGGCGGTGCTCCTCGCGCTCGCGCCGCTGGCGGCGCTCGTGGCGATAGGGGCCGCCACCTGGTGGCGCGGCGCGGTGAACGGCGTCTGGCTGGCGCCGTGGCAGGTCGCGCTCGGGATCCTGGCGCTGACGCTCGCGTTCGTCGGCCGGGCCGGCCGGCCGGCCGGCCGGCGCTCGACAGGCCGCGGCAGGGGAGGCGGCCTCCCGGGACGCGGCCGACGCTAATCTAGCTGCGCGTGGCGCCCTTCTACGCCGGATGCCCGTCGTGGTGGTCGGCGAAGAACAGCTCGAGCGCTCCCTGCCGGCCCGCGAGCTCGGCGCGCAGCTGGTCCATCTCGGCCGCCGGCATGGGCGCGAAAGCGCGGGCGCTGGCGACGTTGGCCTCGATGTGCTCTAGCTTCGGCATCCCGCACACGACGGCGGAGACGGGCAGGCTCCAGGCGTAGCGCAGGAGAGACGCGGGCTCGGCCCCGCCGGCGCCGAGCAGCTTCTCCTGGGCGGTCACCTTCATCAGCAGCAGGCCGAGGTTCTTCTTCTTCGCCGCCGGCAGCGCCAGCTCCTCGAAGCGGTTCGCGCGAGCCGGGTTCATGGCCATCTGCACGCAGTCGATGTCGTTCCTGGCGATCGCCTTCGCCATCACCGCGCCGTCCGTGTGACTGGTCATGCCGATAAAGCGCGCCACCTTCTGCTCGCGCAGCTCGTAGAGCGCCTTGAGCACGCCGTCCTTCGCCTCGATCCGCTCGAGGTCGTCGTCCTTGCCGACGCTGTGCACGTGCAGCAGGTCGACGTGGTCCGTCTGCAGCCGCTTGAGGCTGGCCTCCACCTCCTTGAGCGCGGCGTCGCGCGTGCGCGAGCGGGCGGGCACCTTCGTGGCCAGGAACACCTCCTTGCGGCGCGTGGCCAGCCAGCCTCCGAGCCGCGTCTCGCTCTCGCCGTTGCCGTACTCGATCGCGGTGTCGAGGTAGTTGATGCCGAGGGCGATCGCCTTGTCGACCACGGCCGAGGCCTGGTCGGCCGGGTACATCAGGAAGCGGCTGCCGCAGCCCATGGCGAGGATCGACACGGACGCCCCCGTGCGGCCGAGCGTGCGGTGCGGCAGCGTCCCGGCCGCGGGTGCGGCGTCCTTCAGCGGCAGCGCGGGCAGCGCCGCCACGGCGCCGACGGCCAGCGAGCCCTTCTCCAGGAACTCACGACGGGAGTGCTTGCTGTCGTTCGCCATTCGATTCCTCCTGCTCGGCCGCGCGCGGCCAGCGCTGTGCTACGCCGGCTTGACCCCGGCGGCTGCGAGGTACTCGCCCATCACCTTCGCGTACTGCGGGAACGCGACCTCCGGCTCCTCGATCTCGGGGTGCCACTTCTTCTCCCACTCGAAGCAGTAGTAGCCCTTGTAGCCCGCGCCGGCCAGCACCCGGACCTGCTCCTTCACCGGGACCTCGCCCGTGCCGAGCAGCACGTAGCGGCGGTCCTCCGGCTTCGGGCCGGTCGCCTTCGAGTCCTTGAGGTGGGTGTGGCGGATCCACTTCCCGAGCTTGGCGTAGGTGTCGGCCGGCTGCTCTCCGCCGGCCACGAACGAGTGGTGGGCGTCCCACAGCAGCGCGAAGTGCGGCGAGTCGACCCGGGTCAGGATCTCCAGCAGGTCCTTCGAGTGAGTGAAGTCGCCGTGGGACTCGATCAGCACGGTCACGCCCGCCGGCCTCGCGTAGTTGGACAAGGAGTGGCAGCCGTCCTCCACGCGCTTTAGCACCTCGTCGCGCGACTCGCCCTCGGGGATCTTGTCGCCGAACACGCGCACGTACTTCACGCCCAGCGCCTGCGCCAGGTCGATGAAGCGCCGTCCCTCGTCGAGCTGCTTCTCGCGGGCGGCGGGGTCCTTCTCGTGCATGTGGGCGGAGGCGCCGAGGTCGGAGATCACGAGCCCAAGCGCGGCCAGGTCTTTCTTCGTACCGGCGCGCTGGGTGCCGGTCAGCTCGGGGACCTTCGTGAGGTCCATCTCGCCCGCGACGCCGCGCAGCTCGAGCGCGGCGTAGCCAAGGCGATCGGCCTGCTCGAGCACCTCCTTCCAGCTCCAGCCGGGGCAGCCCAGGGTCGAGAACGCGATCGGGTAGCGCCTCTTCGGCGACTGGGCACGCAGGATCGCGGGGGCGGCGACTCCGGCCCCGAGCGTGGCGAGAAAGCTCCGGCGGTCGAGGGGCATTGGCGACTCCTTACATTGTGGGATTATAGGCCCCCAATTAAGGAGAGGCATTGGCCGAGATTCTCCCCTTCCGTGGCGTCCGCTACCGATCCCGCGACCTGGCTCGCGTCCTCGCCCCGCCATACGACGTGATCACCCCCGGTTACCGGGACGAGCTGTACGCGCGCGACCCGCACAACGTCGTGCGCCTGGTGCTGAACCGCACGCCCGGGGACGCCGGCTACACCGAGGCCGGCGAGACCTATGCGTCCTGGCTGCGCGAGGAAGTGCTCCAGCCGGACGACGCGGACGCCCTCTACCTGCTCGAGCAGGCGTTCTCGGAAGGCGGGCACCCGCAGCGCCGCTACGGGCTCCTGGCGCGCTTCCGCGCGGAGGACCCGGGGAAGCGGATCATCCTCCCGCACGAGCACACGCGCGCCGCCGCGAAGGAAGACCGCTGGCGGCTGCTGAACGCCACCCGCGCCAACTTCAGTTCGATCTTCCTCATGTTCCCCGATCCCGGGGCGCGCTTCGACTCGCTGGTGGCCGACGCGATCGCTCCCGTGCCTGTGGCGCAGTTCACCGACGACGGCCAGGTCGGCCACCGCCTGTGGCGCGTCAGCGAGGCGGCGGCGATCGAAGCCTTCCAGTCGCTGCTCGCCGGCGTCACGTCCTACATCGCCGACGGCCACCACCGGCACGCCACGGCGCTGCGCTACCGCGACGCGAACGGCCCCGAGGGGGCGTGGACGCTCGGGTACTTCACGCCGATCGACGCAGCGGGCCTGCTTGTCCTGCCGTACCACCGCGTCCTGTCGGAGGGCCCGACGCTCGAAGAGGCGGCGGAGAAGCTGCACGGGCGCTTCCGCGTGTCGCGCCGCGAGAACGTGGAGACGGCCGCGGCCTCGGCCAACGCCTCCCGGGCGCCCTACGCGTTCGCGCTGGCGGAGCCCGGCAGGGGCGCGATCCTGGTCGAGGCCGAGCCGGGCGCGGAGGCGATGCTGCCGGCCGACGTGCCGAAGAGCCTGCGCGCGCTCGACACCTACTTCCTGCACCACGCCGTGCTGGGCGCCGTGCTCGGAGTGCCCGACTCGGCGGTCAGCTACGTGCACTCGCAGGCCGAGGCCGAGCAGGCGCTCTCGGCCGGCAGCTGCCGGCTCGTCGTGCTGATGCGCGCGACGCCGGTCCGGCAGATCGTCGACGTGGCCGAGGCGGGCGAGTCGATGCCGGCCAAGAGCACGTTCTTCCACCCGAAGCTGCCTTCGGGCCTCGTCATCCATCCGCTGCTCGTCTGAGGCGGGCTAGAGTAGGGACGTGCTGCCTCTGCCGCCTTTCGTCGAGCCGGGGGCGTCGGAACGCGTCTTCCGCGTGCCCTACGAGGAGCGCGCGGCGCAGGCCCGGGCGTGGGCGTCTACGCACGGCGTGCGCCCGGCGGCCGAGGACCGGCGGCGCACGGCGCTGCTGCTGGTGGACGTGCAGAACACCTTCTGCCTCCCCGAGTTCGAGCTCTTCGTCGCCGGCCGCTCGGGGCGCGGGGCCGTGGAGGACTGCGGGCGCATCACGTCGTTTCTCTACCGCAACCTCGACCACGTCACGCAGGTCGTGGCCACGCTCGACACGCACGGGGCCGCGCAGATCTTCCACCCCCTGTTCTGGGTGGACGCGGCCGGCGAGCATCCCGCGCCGCACACGGTGATCAGCGCCGCGGACGTCGAGTCCGGCCGCTGGCGGGTCAACCCGCAGATCGCCGCCGCCGTCGCTCCCCACGAGGGGTTCGACCCGGGCGGCTGGGCGCGCCACTACACGCGCCGGCTGGCGCAGGGCGGCAAGTACCCGCTCGTCGTCTGGCCGTACCACGCGCTGCTGGGCGGCATCGGTCACGCCATGGTCTCGGCGGTCGAGGAGGCCGTGTTCTTCCACTCGATCGCCCGCCAGTCGCCTGCACGGCTCGAAATCAAGGGCCGCCACGCCCTCACGGAGAACTACTCGGCGCTGCGGCCCGAGGTGGGCGAGGACGCGCAGGGCCGGCCGATCGCGCCCGCGAACCGCGCGCTCGTCGAGCACCTGCTCTCGTTCGACACGGTGATCGTGGCCGGCGAGGCGAAGAGCCACTGCGTGGCCTGGACGGTGGAGGACCTGATCGCGGAGGCCGCCGCGCGCGACCCGCGGCTGGTGCGGAGGATCGTGCTGCTCGACGACTGCGCCTCGCCGGTGGTGGTGCCCGGCGTCGCCGACTTCAGCGACGCGGCCGAGGCCGCCTACGCGCGCTTCGCCGCGGCGGGGGCGCGGCGGGCGCTCTCCAGCGACCCTCTCTAGTCGTCCAGCAGCCCGTCCGCGATCGCGTCGAGCAGCACGCCCGGCCGGTTGGAGCCGACGCCGTAGAGGCCGAAGCGAGCGATCCGCTTCAGCTCGGCAGGCTCGTCGACGACCCAGGTCGCGAGCTTGAGCGCCTCGGCCTGCGCCCGCGCCGCGAAGGCGTCGCTCAGCTGGCTCTTGTGCGGCATCAGGATGCCGCAGCCGGTGTCCAGCGCGGCGCGCACGGCCTCCTCCGGCGTGGTGCGGCCGAAGAGCTGGCCGCGAGTGATCTCCGGCGCCAGCCGGCGCAGGTGCACGAGCGCGCGCGGGTCGAACGAGATGATCGCCACGCGATCGGCCATGCCGAGCCGCCGCACGATGTCGGCCGTGCGCGCCTCGATCCCGCCGTCCAGCTCGTCCGTGACGGACTCGCTCTTCACCTCGATCATCACGCGCGCGCGCCCGCGCAGCAGGCCCAGCGCCTCGGCCAGGGTGGGCACGCGCTCGCCGGCCCAGGAGCGGCCGAACTGCGCGGGGTAGCCGGCGGACACGGCGCGCACCTCGGCCAGGCCCAGCCGGCGCACGTCGCCGCGGCCGTCGGTCGTGCGGTCGAGCGTGGCGTCGTGCAGCACGATCACCTCGCCGTCGGCGGTGAGCTGGACGTCGAGCTCCACGATCGTGGCGCCGACCTCCAGGGCCCCGGCGAAGGCGGCCAGCGTGTTCTCGGGCCGATGGGCGGAGTCGCCCCGATGGGCGATGACGAGCGGGCGGGGGCTCACCCGCGCTAGCCCTTCGGCCGCAGCAGCGCCTTGAACGCCGCCAGGTCGAAGATCTTCGCCTCGATGAACACCCGCAGGAGATCCGAGTCCAGCCTCCCGGCGCGGGCATCACCCTCCAGGATCTCGAGCGCCTCGTCGACCGAGACGGACTTCTTGTAGGGTCGGTCCCACGCCACGAGCGCGTCGTAGATGTCGGCGATCGTCATCATCCGGGACTCCACCGGGATGTCGGGCGCCTTGAGCCGGCGCGGGTAGCCCGAGCCGTCGAGCTTTTCGTGGTGCGCGTGGGCGATATCGGGAATCCGCCGGAACTCGCTCAGCCACGGGATCTTCTTCAGGAACTCGTAGGTATGGGTGACGTGCTGCTGGATCTCACGGAACTCTCTGGCAGTCAGGCTGCCCTTGCGGATCTTGAGAGCCTCCAGCTCGTCCGAGCTGAGGAACGGCTCCTGGGCCCAGTCCTCCACCGGGAAGCGCTCCTCCTCCTCCCAGTCGGAGAAGGGCCGTCCCGGCAGATTCATGATGGCGCGGAAGCTCTCCTCTTCGACCACCGTCGGCTCGTTCGCGCTCAGCACCGCCTCCCGCGTGCTTTCGATCTCGCTGCGTCGGCGCTGGTACGCGGCGTCGAGGGCCGCCAGCTGCTCCGCGCTCGCGCGCCCGGAGCTCACGGCGTCGAGCCGCGCGCGCAGGTACTCGGCCTCGCGCGCCTTGGCGATGAAGGCGAAGCGCTGGCGGATGCCGATCATCTCGGTCGCGTAGAGCTTCTTGGATTTCTTGAGGTACTTCTCCTGCACCGCGACCTTGCCGAAATCGTGGAGCAGCGCCGCGTAACGGAGCTCCTGCAGCTGGTCGGAGCTGAAGCGCCTCGCGACCGGCCCCGAGGTGAGTCCGTCGACCTTCTCGGCGAGCGCGACGGTGAGCACGGCGACGCGCTGGGAGTGGTTCGACGTCGTGGGGTCGCGCTGCTCGACCGCGGACACGGCCGCCAGGATGAACTCGTCGAACAGCTTCCGGATCCGCAGGATGAGGTCCGCGTTCTCGAACGCGACCGCGGCCTGGCTCGCGAGCGAGCTCACCAGCTCTTCGTCGGTGCTGGTGAAGGGGATCACCGTCTGTTCCACGAGCGACAGCGGGCGCAGTTTGGCGTCGCGGCTGCGCTTCTTGTTGATCAGCTGGACGACGCCGATCACCTCGTTCTTGTGGTCCCGCATCGGCACCACGAGCATCGATTTCGTCCGGTAGCCTGATCTCTCGTCGAACGCCCGGCTGCCGGCGGAGCCCTCTGGCCGCTCGTACGCGTCCGGTACGTTCTGTACCTCGCCGGTCACGGCCGTGTAGCCGGCGAGCGAGCTCTCGTCGAGCGGCATCGTGACCCGCTCGAACTGCCCGACTCCCAGCGTGTCATTCTGGGGCAGCATGAATTCCAGCTGATCGCGCTCGCCGTTGCCCTTCCCGGCGCGCTTGACGATGTACAGGCTTCCCGCGTCGGCGCTGGTGATCTCGCGGCTCTTGCTCAGGATCAGATCGAGCAGTTTCTCGATGTTCCTCTCGGCCGAGAGCTGGACGCCGATGTTGTTGAGCTCGCTGAGGTCCTGGCCCTTGCGCTTGAGGTCCTCGTTCTTGCGTGCCAGAGCCTCTTCCAGCTGGCGGACGACACGCCGGCTCTGGACCGTCTCGAGGGCGCGTGCGAGCTTGAGACGAAGCCGCGCGCCCGACAGGGGGCGGAGCAGCACGTCGTCGAGGAACGGGAGCCGCTGCAGGACCTGGTCCGCGTCGGCGGGGTGCGCCACCGCCATGAGCACGGCTTGCGTCGAGCCCCCGTCCAGGAGCCAGGTCTCGACGGCGGCCCGCTCGGCCTCGAGGCAGGCGGGGTCCGCAAGCACGAGCGCGACGTCGCTCGGCCCGAGCGCTGAGCGCAGCTCGACGAGGGATGCGACCGTTTCCGCCTGGATCGAGGGCGTCAGCGCGCCCTCGACGAGCTCACGCGTCGCTCCCCAGATCAGGAGTTGAGGCATCGATCCTCTCTGCGCGTCCCGCCAGGAATGAACCGGCAAAGGGTAGCACAGGCACCGCCGGCCCGAACTGCCGCCGGGCGCAGGGTGACGGCGCTCACGACGCCACGAGCCCCACGATTTCGCCGGGCCGCGCGAGCAGCCGGTCGGGACCGGCAGCCCGCAGCGCCCCCGGGTCGAGGCCCCAGCCGGCGCCTGCGATCCGGATGCCGGCGGCGCGCGCCGTGCACACGTCGATCGCGGAGTCGCCGATCATCCACGCCTCGGCAGGCGAGGACCGCAGCTCCTCGACGAGCTGCAGCAGCCCCGCGGGGTCCGGCTTGCGCGCGGGCACGTCGCCCGCGCCCCAGATGCGCGCGAAGCGCGGCGCCATGCCCAGCCCCTCGAGGATCCTGCGGCTGAAGGGACCCGGCTTGTTGGTCAGAACGGCCAGCGTCTGCGCGGCGAGGGCGTCGAGCGCGTCGGCGATCCCGTCGTAGAGCCGTGTCGTGTCGAGCAGCCGCCCGGCGTAGCACTCGAAGAAGACCGGCAGCACCTGCTCGACCGGCAGGCCGCTGCCGGCGTGTCGCAGCGCCCGCTCGACGAGCAGCCTCGCGCCCTCGCCCACGAAGCCGACCACCACCGGGAGCGGGATGACCGGGGTGCCCGGGGCGACCTGCTGCAGCGCCGCGTTGACGGCCGAGGCGAGGTCGCGCGAGGAGTCGACGAGCGTGCCGTCGAGGTCGAAGACCAGCAGCCGCGCCACGGGCTAGCCCGGGCCGACGTAGCCGAGCGCCTTCAGCCGCTCCCGGGTGGCGGCGTCCAGCTCGTTGACGGTGCGCCCCGGCGGCAGGCTCAGCCAGATGCGCACGCCGGCCACCTCCGGGCGTGGGGGCTTGAACAGCACCAGGCCGCGGTCCCTGTCCGTCTCCGACTCGATGTCGGGCAGCCGCAGCGGCAGCCGGGCCGGGTGGAAGGCGGTGCCGCCGATCGCGACCTCGGCGCCGCGCAGCGCCCGGCCGTCGCGCGTGCCCGACAGCTCGACCGGCGCCCCGATCGGACGCAGGGTGAAGCCGACCTCGCGCGCCGCGCCCGGCCGCGGCCGGACCGTCAGCTGCAGGAAGCGGCCGTTGCCGCCGACCAGCCAGCGCTCCTCCGGGCCGAAGCCCGTCGTCTCGACGCCCTCGATCCAGCCGCGCGCCTGCAGGTGCAGCTCGTAGCGGCCCGCGCCCGCGACCTCCAGCACGTAGCGGAAGGGGTTCGGTGCCATGCCCGCCTCGGCCTGCGCCTCGAGCTGGCGCACCCGCTGCGGGTTCTGCGCGGCCCGGTTGTCCAGCTCGCGCGGGTCGCGCTCCAGGTCGAAGTAGAGCGCGTCCTCCTCCGGGCTGAAGCGGCGCACGTACTTGTCCTTCTCGGTGCGCACGCCGTGGGCCACGAAGCCGCGATGGCTGATCTCGGCGAGCGCGGGCCGCGGCTTGCCGCCGCCCTCGACGGCACGCTGTAGCGGCACGCCGTCGATGTCGGAGGGCAGCGGCTGGCCCAGCGCCTCGAGCACGGTCGGCAGCACGTCCACGCCCTGCACCTGCGCGGCCACCCGCCGGCCGGCCCAGCGGTTGCCGGGGAACTTCACGACCAGCGGCACGCGGATCAGCTCGTCGAACAGGCTGCGCCCGTGGAGCCAGCGGCCGTGATCCAGGAACTCCTCGCCGTGGTCGGCGAGGAACACGATCAGTGCGCCGTCGTACAGCCCGGCCGCCTTCAGCTCGCGCACGAAACGGCCGAACTCGCGGTCGCCGAAGGCGACGTCGCCGTCGTACTGCGCGACCATCCGCTCGCGGTCGAGCGGCTCCTTGTAGTCGGTGCGCGGGTCGCGCCCGGGGTGCTCGTCCGTCGGGTGCGGCTCGAACATCATGTCGAAGGGCGGCGGGGGCGCGTACGGCACGTGCGGGTCCATGGTGTGCGCGTAGAGGAACGTGGGCAGCCCGCGTCGCGCGCGCAGGAACGCGAGCGCCGAGTCGACCACCACGTCGGCGCCGACGAGCTTGCTGCGCCGGTCGTCGTCCCCGTGCAGGCCCGCGAACACCTCGAAGCCCGGGTCGAACGCCGACTCGGCGTCGTAGATCACGGAGTTGGCGATCGCCGCACCGGTCGAGAAGCCGCGCTCGGCCAGCCGGCGCGCGATGGTCGGGTTCCCGGGGTCGAGCGGGTCGCGCAGCTGCACGGCGCGGTGCCGGGCCGGCAGCCGCGAGGTGAGGATCGAGGCCACGGACGGCTTGGTCCAGGAGGCGTGCGCGATCGCGCGCTCGAAGACGACGGCGTCCTTTGCGAACGCGTCCAGCTCGGGGGTCGTCCGGCGCGGGTATCCGTAGACGCCGGTGTGGTCCGCGCGCAGCGTGTCGACCAGGTACACGATCGCCAGCGGCGCCCTGGCCCCGTCGGCGCTGATCGACGGCGCGCCCCAGAACGCGCGTACCGGGTCGCCCGACTCCTCGTAGCCGCGTGTCTCGAGCAGCAGCTCGCGGCCCTTCCCCGCGTACTTCGCGAGATCCACCTCGGCGCTGACCCAGGCGCGCTCGTCCGGGTGGGAGATCGGGTCGAGCAGCTGCGACCAGGCCACGTCCTCGCGCCCGCCGTGGCGGACCTTGACGACGAACTCGACGCCGGGCCGGTCCTGGTAGCGCGGGTCGATCGCGCAGGACACGTGGAGCCGGCCACCCCTGGGCAGGTCGAGGGCGAAGCGCAGGCGGCCGGGGGGGCCGGCCGGGAAGCCGCGCAGGAGCACGTCGTTGAGGCGCAGGCCGCGCTCGCCGGCGGCGAGCACGGCGTCGCGGCCCTGGCCGGCGGCCGTCGCCTCCACCAGGCGGCCGCCGGCGCGGAGCAGGTCCACGGCGCCGGTCGAGCGGTCGCAGGCCAGGAGCGGGAGGGGAACGATGGCGACGACCGCCAGCCGTCGTAGGTGCTTCGTCAGGCGGCGCATCATCAGGCGATCAGCCACGCTAGCACGGCGGTCGCTCGCGGGCCAAACCGACCGGGCGCAGCGACGTCCTTGTGCTATGGTCGCCGTCGTGCCCGCGTCCTTCCGCTGGCGTCTGCTGCTGCTCGGCCTCGTCGCGCTGGCGGTGCGGATCGCCTGGGTCCGGCTGGAGCCGGAGACGGGTCCGGTGGCGGACGAGAGCATGTGGCTCACCTGGGGCGCGCAGGTCCTGCCCTCGCCCGAGGTGGCCTTCTCGCCGCTCAAGCTGAGCTTCATCTTCCACCCGCCGCTGTACCTCTACCTCGTGGGCGCGGCCTCGGAGCTGCTCGGGGGCTTCTCGTCCGTGCGCTACGTGCAGGCCGTGCTCGGCGCCACGCTCGCGTTGTCGCTCGGATTGATCGGGCGCCGGCTCTCGGGGGAGGCGACCGGGCTCGTCGCGGCGGCGGTGGCCGCGCTCTACCCGGAGCTGGTGTGGTTCGTCTCGCACTACTGGGCCGAGACCGCGTTCACGGTGCTGTTGTGGTGGGGGATGGAGCGGCTGCTCGCCGCGGACGCGGACCACTCGTGGCGCACCGCGACCCTGGCGGGCGCCCTGTTCGGCCTCGCCGTCCTGACGCGCGAGACCGTCCTCTACTTCGTGCCGCTGGCGGCGCTGTGGCTGGCCTTCCGGCGCACGGGGGGCAGGCGGCGGGCGGCCCTCTTCCTGGGGGCCTCGGCGCTCGTCGTCCTGCCCTGGACGGTCCGCAACTGGCTGGTGTTCGACGCGTTCGTGCCCGTGTCGACGGCGGGGGCGCTGAACCTCTGGCAGGGCAACGCGCGCCTCAGCCGCCAGGAGGTCTACGACCAGTACCGGCTCGTGCACGGCAGGATCGCGCAGTACGAGAACGCTCGGCGCCGCGGCCTGGAGGCGGTCCTGCAGCGGCAGCCGTGGTGGATCCTCGAGAAGCTGCGGGACGAGCTGCCCGAGTACTTCGCCGTGCACGGGCAGCCGATCGTGCACCTCGAGCGCGGCGCGTACGGCGAGGTGCCGCGCGCGCGCGCCTTCGCGGCGATCGCGGTCGTGCTGCTGCCGTACCTGGCGCTGCTCGGCATGTTCGTGGCCGGCGTCGCGTACCTGCCGGGCGGGCGGATACCCGTCCTGCTGCTCGGTTTCCTCGTGTTCTACGTGCTGCTGCACGTCGCGACCCACGGCTATCCCCGCTACCGGCTGCCCTCGCTGCCGGTGCTGTTCCTCGTCGGCGCGCACGGCTGGGTCGCCTGGCGATCGCGGCCGCGGCCCGCTCTGCGCCACCGGCTCGCCGCCGCGCTCACGGCTGCCGTGCTGGCGCTGTCCATCGCGCCGAGCCTCGTGGCCTGGGCCACGCGCCCCTGGCCGCCGCCGTGGTCCGTGAACGCCGAGGCCGGCGACGCCGGGCCCGCGCTGGAGCCGGACGAGGGCCGGTGAGGCCGATCCACGCGATCCCGCTCGCGCTGCTGCTGGCGGTGGTGGTGCGCGTGCCGTTCTGGATCGAGGCGCTGCGCACGCCGGTGGACGGCGACACCGCGATCGTCGGCCTGATGGCCACCCACCCGGGCGTCGGGACCACGATGTGGGGGCAGCCGTACGGCTCGCCGCTCGACTCGTGGGTGGCGCTCCCGTTCGTCGCCGCCTGGGGCCACCGCACGGAGGCCCTGCGGCTGCCGGTCTTCCTGCTGGGTCTCGGCCTGGTGCCCGTCGCGTACGGCCTGGCGCGCCAGCTGCACCCGTCGGCGGCCCTGCCCGCCGCGGTGCTGGTGGCCTGCCCGCCGCCCTACTTCCTGCTGCTGGCGGCGCTGCCGCCGCCGTTCTACGCCACCAGCCTGCTGCTGTGCGGCCTCGTGCTGGTCACCGCCGCGCAGGCGGCGCGCCGGCTGGAGGCGGCCGACGGCCATCCGCCGCGCGGCACGCTGTTCCTGCTCGGCCTGTTCTCGGGCCTCGCCCTGTGGACGCACCTGATGTCGGCGAGCGCCGTGGCGGCGGCGGGGCTGTGGGTCGTGCTGCGTGCGCGCGGCCGGCGGCGGATGCTCGCCTGGGCGCTCGTACCGCTGCTCGCCTCGAGCGCGCCGCTCTGGCTGCGCGTGGTGGACGACGCGCAGGCGCCCCGCGTCGTCCAGCTCGAGAGCCGGAACCAGTCGGCCCTGTCCCACCTCGCCTCGCTGCTGCCCCGGCTGCACGAGCCGCTGGGAGGCGTGATCGGCACCCACGTGCCGCTGATCGCCGACGACGAGGCCTTCGTGCTGCACGTGCCCGGCTGGGCCGCCGGCCTGCTGGTCTTGCTCTACGGCTCGCTCTTGGTGCTCGCGGGCCGCGCCGCCACGGGCCGGCACGCGTCCGCGCTGTGCTTCCTGGCGGCCGCGCTGGCGCTCGTCGCGTTTCCGTTCCCGCTGCGCGCCTCGCCGCACACGATCCGGTTCCTGACGCCGCTCTACCTGCCGGTCGCGGCGCTCGTGGCCTGGGCGGCGGCGCCGCGGGGCGCCACCCGCCGCGCGTGGGTCGTGGTGCTGGCGCTGTCCGCCCTGCAGCTCGCGGGCGCCACGCAGCTGCTCGAGGCCTGGCGCGGCCTGGACCGCGCGTCGCCGCCGTTCTCGCTGCCGGACCTGGCACCCGTCCGGCGCCTGCTCGACGAGGCCGCAGTGCGCCACGCCTACGCCGAGTACGGCACCGCGTACCGCCTGACGTGGGAGAGCGGCGAGCGGCTGGTCGCCTCGCCGCCTTGGAACGACCGCTTCCGCCACTGGCCGCTGCCCCTGCTGGACGAGGTGCGCTTCGCGAAGAACGTGGCCTGGGTGCTGACGCCGGCGGTGCCCAGCGGGCTGCCGACGCCGGACGAGCTCGACGCCCGGCTGCGCCGGATCGGGGGCCGCTGGCGGCGCGAGAGCGCCGGCGGCGCCGTCGTCTTCCTGGGGTTCGTGCCGCCCTTCGCCCCGGAGGCGGAGCCGTGGCCGGGGGCGGGCACGGCGGGCGACGGGGACCTGCGCACGTACGTCGACCCGACGCCGTCCACACCGTTCGTGCTGCGCCTGCCCGCGCCCAGGAAGCTCGAGGCGATAACGCTGCTGGCGGCGCTGGACGGCCCCCGCCTTCCGCGCAGCGCCGACGTGGAGGTGAGCGAGGACGGGCAGCGCTTCGAGGTCGTCGCCTCGCGCCGTCGCCGCGAGGAGCGGCTCGACCTGCGCTGGGTCAACGGCCAGCCGCAGGCCGTGATCGACCACGACGTGGTGGCGGTCGCGCTCGGGGGCCGCCTGGTCTCGGCCCTGCGCATCACGCCCGTGCAGTCGGCCGAGGCCTGGCGGCTCGGGGAGGTGCTGCTGCACGTCGCGCCGGGGCGCAACCCGTGGGACGAGTGGCTGCCGCCGTCGCTCGACTGGGAAGGGCGCCGGCGCGCGCTGGTCGAGCAGCCCCGCCGCGGGCGCGAGGACTGGTACTCGCGCGTGCTGCTGGCCGCGCGCCACCGGCCGCCGCCGTAGCACAATGGCGTCATGAGCGAGATCGAGCCGTTCTTCGTCGGGCGCACGTTCGACGACTTCCTGTTCCGGCCGCAGCACAGCCCCGTCACGACGCGGCGGCAGGTGGACCTCACGATGCCGCTCGCGACGGGCCTCGAGCTGGCGCTGCCGGTGCTCGGCGCCAACATGGACACGGTCGTCGGCGAGGAGATGGCGAAGACGCTGGCGCTGGAGGGGGCGATCGGCTTCCTGCACCGCAACTGCTCGATCCAGGCCCAGGCCGACTCGGTGCGCTACGTGAAGACGCGCCACTCGTTCGTGATCGAGCACCCGCTGATGCTCGGCCGCACGGCCACGATCGGCGACGCGCGCCAGGCGGCGCGCCAGGCGAACGCGAGCAGCCTGCTGGTCGAGCAGGGCCGCGGCAGCGGCAGGCTGGCCGGCATCCTCTCGCACCGCGACATGCCGCTCGACCGGCGCTCGGACGCGCGCCCGGTGACCGACTTCATGACGCCGCGCGAGCGGCTGGTCACCCGCCCGCCGACGGTCTCGATGGAGGACGCCGAGCGGGCCATGTTCGAGCACCGCGTCGAGAAGCTGCCGCTGGTGGACGCGGAGGACCGCGTGCTCGGCCTGGTCACGATGCGCGACCTGAAGCTGCACAAGCAGAAGCCGCACTCCTCGAAGGACGAGCGCGGCCGGCTGCGCGTGGGCGCCGCGATCGGGGCGACGGGCGACTACCTCGAGCGCGCGCAGGCGCTCGTCGAGCACGAGGTCGACGTGCTGCTGCTCGACGTGGCGCACGCCGACTCCGACGTGGCGGCGGCGGCAGTCGCCGAGCTGCGGCGCAGGGTCGCGCGCGTGCCGCTGGTCGTGGGCAACGTGGCCACCGCCGAGGCCGCGCGCTGCCTGCGCGAGCTGGGCGCGCAGGCGATCAAGGTCGGCGTGGGCCCGGGCCGCGGCTGCCGCACGCGGCTGGAGACCGGCGCCGGGGTGCCGCAGCTGCAGGCGGTGCGCGAGGCCTGGTGCGCGACCGGCGGCGCGGTCCCGATCATCGCCGACGGCGGCGTGAAGGACGACAAGGACCTGTTCCTGGCGATCGCCTGCGGCGCCTCGACGGTGATGCTGGGCAGCATGCTGTCGGGCACCGACGAGGCGCCCGGGCTCGTGGTCGAGGACCCACAGACGCGGCAGAAGATGAAGCTCTACCGCGGCATGACCTCGCCGGAGGCGGTGGTCGACGGCTCGGAGGCCGACGAGCTGGCCGAGGCCCTGCGCACGCCGGCGGAGGGGCAGTCCGTGCGCGTGCCCTACGTCGGCAGCGTGGTCGACATCCTCGACCGCGTGCGCGGCCACCTGCAGTCGGCCGTGAGCTACGCCGGCGAGGCGAGCCTGCGTGCCGCCCACGAGAAGATCGCCCGTGACCCGGCACGCTTCCTGGTGCCGCTCTCGGAGGCCTCGCGCCGCGAGTCCTACGTGCGCTGAGCGCGCCCCGGGTCAGGGGACCGCCCCCTCCCCGGCTGCAGGCCGAGCCGGTGGTGCTAGCATCGAGGCTCGCCTCTCCGAACGGCGGCGTCCCGGGGCAGGTCCGTCGTGAGCCGCGGTCGGGGTGTCGAAAGGCGACAGGAGGTCTGCCATGGGCCGGGTGTTCGAGGACAACGCCGCTTCGATCGGCCGCACGCCGCTCGTCCGCATCAACAACCTCACCAAGGGCGCGCACGCGACCGTGCTCGCCAAGATCGAGGGCCGCAACCCGGCCTACTCGGTCAAGTGCCGCATCGGCGCAGCGATGGTGTGGGACGCGGAGAAGCGGGGCGTGCTGAAACCCGGCAAGGCCATCCTCGAGGCGACCAGCGGCAACACCGGCATCGCGCTGGCCTTCGCCGCCGCCGCGCGCGGCTACGACTGCGTGCTGACCATGCCCGACACCATGACCATGGAGCGGCGCAAGGTGCTGGTCGCGCTCGGCGCGCAGCTGGTGCTGACGCCCGGCTCCCTGGGCATGAAGGGCGCGGTCGCGAAGTCGGAGGAGCTGGCCGCGGCCGAGCCGCAGCGCTACGTGATGATGAAGCAGTTCGAGAACCCGGCCAACCCGGCCATCCACGAGCAGACGACCGGTCCCGAGATCTGGGACGACACCGACGGCAAGGTCGACGTGCTGGTGAGCGGCGTCGGCACCGGCGGGACCATCACGGGCGTGAGCCGCTACATCAAGCGCACGAAGGGCAAGCCGATCCAGAGCGTGGCGGTCGAGCCCGAGGCCTCGCCGCTGATCACGCAGGCCCTCGCGGGCCAGCCGCTGACGCCGGCGCCGCACAAGATCCAGGGCCTGGGCGCGAACTTCATCCCGAAGAACGTCGACCTCTCGCTGATCGACCGCGTGGAGCGGGTCTCCAACGAGGACGCGATCACCATGGCGCGCAGGCTCGCGCGCGAGGAGGGCATCCTGTCCGGCATCTCCTGCGGCGCGGCGATGGTCGCCGCGCTGCGCCTGGCGTTCGACCCTTCCTACAAGGGTCGGACGATCGTCGCCGTGCTGCCGGACCTCGCCGAGCGCTATCTCAGCGGCGTCCTGTTCGAGGGCCTGTTCGCGGGCGTCGAGGCAATGCAGGCCCAGGCGGTGAAGTGATGGGCGCCTCCGTCGACGCGGCGCTCGAGACGCTGGTGGACGGCATGCTGACGAGCTACCGCAGCGACCAGCGCGGGCAGCACGTCAACCGCCGCTTCCTGCCGTCCCGTCAGGAGATCCTGGAGGTGGTGCAGCTGCTGCTCCAGCTGTTCTACCCCGGCTACGTCGGGCGCCAGGACCTGACCGACGCCAACCTCTCCTACCACGTGGGCACGCTGCTGTCGACGATCCGCGAGAGGCTGCACCGGCAGATCGAGACCTGCCTCTGCTTCGCCGCGGAGCGGGCGGGAGACCCCGGCCGGCAGTGCGCCGAGGAGGCCCGGCGCCTGACCACGGCCTTCCTCGAACGGCTGCCGGAGACCCGCGAGGCGCTGATCCTCGACGTGCAGGCGGCCTACGACGGCGACCCGGCGGCCGAGAGCCTGGACGAGGTGATCCTGGCCTATCCCGGCTTCCTCGCGATCACGGTGTACCGCGTCGCGCACGAGCTGCACGCGATGGGCGTGCCGCTGATGCCGCGCATCATGAGCGAGTGGGCCCACTCCCAGAGCGGGACGGACATCCACCCCGGCGCCCGGATCGGCCGCAGCTTCTTCATCGACCACGCCACCGGCGTCGTGGTGGGCGAGACGACGCAGATCGGGTCGAACGTCAAGCTCTACCAGGGCGTGACGCTCGGCGCGCTCTCGATCCCGCGCGACGCGCGCGGCCGGGTGATCCGCGACACGAAGCGCCACCCCACGGTCGAGGACAACGTCACGGTCTACGCGAACGCGACCGTGCTCGGCGGGCGCACGGTGATAGGCGAGGACAGCATCGTCGGCGGCTCGGTGTTCGTGACCGAGAGCGTCCCGCCCAGCACCCGCGTAGCGCTGCGGCCGCCGGAGATGACCCTGCGCTCGAAGGCCGACAGCGGCGACTTCGTGATCTGACTCTTTCCTGAGGGGGCTGCGCCCCCCCTCAGACTCCCGCTCGCTACGCGGGAGTGAATCCCGCTTCGCTCGCAGCCGTTGCCTGCTGCCGGGTGCTGCGCCGCACCCCCCAGACCCCCCGCTGCGCTCGCCGGAGTGAATCCGGCTCGCTCCGCAGCCTGGGGCCTGTCGCGGTGCTGCGCCGCACCCCTCCGACTCCCCGCTCGCTACGGCGAAGTGAATTCGCCTCCGCTCGCAGCCTGTTGCCTGCTGCCGGGTGCTGCGCCGCACCCCCCAGACCCCCCGCTCGCTACGGCGAGGTGAATGCGCCTGCGCTCGCAGCTCCGCTCCTCAGGCCCTTTCGCGCAGGCGCATCGCCGCGTAGCCGCTGAGGGGCGCCGCGACGGCGACGAGCAGGGCCCAGGTGGGTCCGGCGACCCGGAGCGCTACCACGGTCTCGGCCGTCCAGGCGATCGGAAACGAGAGCAGTCCCGCGAGCAGCTTGTAGGTAGCCGGTTCGTTCGGCGTCGTGGACAGCCGGGCGGCGATCCAGCCCGGGATTCGATAGGGGAGCCAGTTCAACGCGCAGCCCAGCCCGAGGACCGGCAGGCTGAGCCACGTGAGCAGCCGGCCGCACGCGGGCGGCGCCGTGACGCGTTGCACCTCTGCCGCAGCTTCTGCCGCTGCCAGGGCCTCGTCCAGGCCGGCTTCGATGCGACGCGTGAGGCTGCGCGCAGCGCCCGGGTGCGGGGCGGCGGCATGCTCGCTCCGGCACAGCAGGACCTCGGGCGCCGGGTCGATCGGCTTCCCGACGTGCACCCACACCCGCGAGCGGAAGCGCTGCTTGTGCTCGTATCGCAGCGCCACGGGGACGACCCGCAGGCCGAGGGGGCCGCGCGCGATCTCCGCCCCGAGCGCGATCCTCGCCGCGCCCGTCTTCAGGGGCAGGCGTCCGCCCGCGTTGTGGCTCGTGCCCTCCGGAAACAGCGCGACCCGGCCGCAACCGGCCAGGACGGCCTGGCAGCGCTCGAACGTCCCGCGATTGCGCGTCACGTCGACCCCGGGGTCGCCGCGGCGATAGACGGGCAGCGCCCCTGCCAGCGCCAGCAGCGGGCCCATGGCCGGATGGGAGAAGAGAGTGCTCTTCGCCAGCAGCGTGAGGCGCGGACCGGGAAGGCCGAGCAGCAGGAAGGAGTCGACCACCGAGTTGTTGTGGTTCGCGACGAGAACGACGGGCGCGTCGCACGGCAGCCGCTCCAGGCCGGTCCGGCTGACGTGGCGGAAGAACACGTGGGTGGCCAGCCGCACGCCGCGGAACACGAGCTCGTCCAGCGTGCGGCGCGGCCACCCCGGCCCGCGGCGCGGCGCCGTGGCGACGCGTTCCGCGACGCGGTCGGCCGCCGGGCTCATCGGCCGCTGCCCAGTGAGACGCCAAGCGCCGCACCGACCTGTCCTTTGCGGGTGGGATCCTGGAGATAGCAGACGACACGCAGAGCGACGGAGCGCACCGGCAGCGACAGTTGTCGGGGCACGAGCCGGCGCGCGACCACCAGGCCGATCCTCTGTGAGCAGTTTCCGGGGGCCGCGAAGACCTCGGTCAGGTCGTGGCTGAGGCCGTACGTGAGCTCGCCGCCGCCCCTCAGGGGCCGTCGCCGCGCGAGCACGGTGGTGACCGTCAACAGGTGTTCTCCGTCAGTCCGGAGCAACGTGTCGCGGGAGGGCTCGTAGTACAGAGGACCCGTCGCGCTGGATCGCCACCACTCCAGCGACGCGCTGCTGGCGAAGACGAACGACCCCAGGCGACCTTTGAGCGAGGGCGCGAGAAAGAGGCGGGTGCCGGTTCCGGCGTGGGCTTCGGCGCGGCGCGCCGATCGCGCAGAGTCCCCGAAGTCGTCGCCGTACGTGTCGAAGCTCATCAGGGAGCCGAAGCTGCCGAAGTACGCGCCGGGCTCGACGCCGCCGCGCAGGTCGAGGATCGACAACGGCGACAGCTCGACCCAGGCGGAAAGCCGCGTGTAGGACGGCGTGAGCGTGTGGGTGAGTCCCGCACGCAGGTGCGCATCCGCCAGCAGGGGGTGCCGCGATCGCGTGAGGGGACGCGTCCAGCGCAGGCCGAGGGTGTTCTGCAGTCCGAGCTGGTTGACCGACGCGCCCAGGCTCTCCTCGAACACGGGGCCTTGGGTGTCGGGCGCGGGTCCCGGCGCTGGCCGCGGCGAGCCTGCTGACGCCGGCGCCGCCAGAGCCGCCAGAGGGGAGGAAGAGACCAGGACCGCAACGGCCAGCAGGAACACTCGGTAAACCATGGCGGCCTCCCTTCGACACTTCCCTGAAGGTCCTTCGGCCGGGTTGTGGCTACATTTGACTGCCACTGGGAGCGGGACGGCCGCTTCGCTGTGACAGTTCCCGTGGTGTCACTCTGCCGCTGCCGCCGCCGGTGTCGCCCTGGCAACTGCCCGTGGCGATCGCCGTTGACGAGCGACCCCACGACGCCCTGTTGGAGGGGAGTGAACCAGCAGCTGCGCTCGTTCGAGGAGCTCTGGCCCTACTGCGTCTCGCAGCACCGCCACTCAGTGAACCGAGCGCTGCACTTCGGCGGCACGAGCCTCGCTCGCCTGAGCGATCGCTACGGCCGCTCGATCGTCGAGTCCACCAGCCCGATGCGCGTGGCGCCGCAGCCGCGGGCCAGGTCGACCGCGTCGATCACGCGCGCGTAGGCGACGCCTACGGCCACCCGGACGACGACCGTCCGGTCGCGCCGCGTCTCGAGCGCGGTCCGCAGCCTGGGCTCGAGGCCGGCCAGGGTCAGGACGGGCGTGCCATCGACGACGAATGCGTCCTTCTCGACCGCCAGCAACAGGCCGGTGGCCGGCGGGGCGGGACCGCGGGGCGGGTCCGGGATCGACGCGTCCAGCGCGGTCGGCGCCCCCGGCGCCACGAGCATGAAGACGATCAGCAGCACCAGCAGCACGTCGATCAGCGGCGTGACGTTGATGTCGGCCTTCATGGACCCTCCTTCGGCCCCGCGGCTCAGGGGCCGATCTTGCGTTGGGCGGCGAGACCGACCTCGGCCACGCCCGCCGTGCGGCAGGCGGCGAGGACTCGAGCCACCGCGTCGTACGGCGCCTCCCGGTCGGCCTGCACCAGGATCGTCGTGCGGGCAGCACTGCCGGCCCGGCCCGCCATCCACTCGCCGAGCGCCTCGACGGGGACCGTGGTCCCCGCGACGAGCACGCTGCCGTCGTGCCTCAGGAGGATCTCGAGCCGTTCACCCCTGTGCTCGGCCGTGTGCTCCGCGCTCGGCAGGCGGACCGGAGCGTGCACGATCAGCGGGGTGGCGACCATGAAGATGATCAGCAGCACGATCATCACGTCCGCCATCGGCGTGACGTTGATCTCGGCGATCGCCCCGTGGCGCGGCCGGCCGACGCTGATCGCCATGTCCCCCCTCCTGCCGCTTCGACACCGGTGAACCCGGGCGGGTTCCCGCGTGGCCCGGGCAGATGCTCGTCGTCGGCTCGAGGACTCTGTGGATCGGGCCGCGAGCCGCTTTGGAGGGCGCGAGTCAGCGCGCGCTCAGGCGCTCGACCGCCGCGTAGGCGCGGGCGATCTTCTCCCTGTAGCGGACGAGGCCGTACTCGCGTTCGATCAGGGAGTAGCCACGCTCGGCCCGAGCCCTCGCCTCGTCCGGCCGCTCCAGGGCCTGGCGCAGCGCCTCGGCGAAAGCCGCGGGCGTGGGCGCGGCGAGGAAGGCGTTCTGGTCGTCGAGTACCTGGGTGTGCGTCGCGATGCTGCGTCGCCACGATCGGCTTGCCCGAGGCCAGGTAGGTGTAGAGCTTGAACGGCGTGTTCTCGCCCGCGACGCGGGGCGAGGCGAGGACGTCGGCCAGCGCCAGGAACAGCGGCAGCTCGGACGGCGGCCGTTTGCCCGAGAAGACGCAGCGCGCGAGCGAGCCGAGCGCCCGCGCCTTGTCCCGCAGCGCCTCGATCTCGTGCGGCTCTCCGCCCATGAGCAGCAGCTGTGCCTGCGGCAGGCGTGAGACGGCCTCGACCAGCAGCTCGACGCCCTGGTAGGGCTCGAAGTTGCCGGAGTACAGGACGACCGGCAACGACGACAGGCCGAGCGCCCCTCGCAGCGCCGCCACGGCCTGTGGCGCTGGCGGGTCCCGGCGGTCGGCGAGCGGCGGGTCCTCGACCTGGAAGACCGGCAGCTCCGGCGCCCGCGAGCGGACCCCGTTCGTCAGGCTGCTGCACACGGTGACGGCGACGGCCGCGTGGCGCAGGGCGTGACGCTCGAGGGCCTCGGCCAGCCAGAGGATCGGGCCGCGGCTCGCAAAGCCGGAGTAACGCAGCTGGTCGGGAATCGACGAGTCCACGTCCATCACCAGCGGCACGCGCAGCAGCCGCGCGAAGGGCGCGATCAGGTGGGCCGCCTCCTCGACTGCGTGGACGACGTCGTAGCGTCCAACTGCCAGCCGGGCCACAGCCTCGGCCAGGAACGGCAGGTCGAGCGCCAGCTTGGCAAACGAGGGCCCGGCCTTCACCCGGCCGACGGGCAGGCGCGGACTGCGCAGGTGCCGCACGCCGTCGCTGGGCGCGGGCTCGCCCTGTGGGAACGTCAGCAGGTCCACCTCGTGCCCGAGCGCGACGAGCGCCCGCGTCATGTGCAGCACGGCGAGCGGGGTGCCGCGCACCTCGAGGAAGGGCTGCGGCGCGAGGAACAGGATGCGCAGCCGTCGTGCCGGGGGCGGGCCCGAGGACATCGGCGTGAAGCTCCTGCTATGCCGTCGTCGGCTCCCGGTGACGGTCCACCCAAGCCCCGAGTGCGACCAGCACGAGCCCGCCGATCCCTCCGCCCCAGCCGACCGCCGCCATGCTGGGTGGCGGCGGGCCCGCGGCGTTGACCGCGTACATCGCGAGCAGGAAGGCCGCCAGGCCCGCAAAGCCCCAGCGGCCGATCGCGTCCCGCGCGCGGCTGGCGGAGGCCGCCAACCACAGTCCGCCCGCGAACAGCAGCAGCTCGACGACGACGGTGGCGGGCACGGAATCCCACAGCCCGAGCCCCAGCCGTGGCCCGCCCGGCCACAGGGGCATGTCCGGGCGGTGCGATACGAAGTCGAGCAGCCAGTGTGTCAGCGCCAGGACAGCGAGCACGATCGCGTCCGAAAGCCGGCGCTTCCGCCAGAAGTGCAGTGCCCCAAAGCCCGCGCCCCAGGCCGCCACGGTCAGCAGGCTGTGCGACACGGGGTACGAGTCGAAGCGCAGCGGCGTGAAGGCGGTGTCGCCCGGCGCGATGGTGGCGTGCTCGACGCCGACGAGCGTCAGCCACGGCCAGATCAGGTCCGGCAGCTGGGCGGCGGCGAACAGCGTGCCGAGCGACGCGCGCGGCGCGAGCCGCTTCGCCCCGTAGGCCATCGCGTAGTGTCCGATGAACACGGATCGCCTCAGGAGTGGCTGAGGAAGCGCTCGGCGTCGATCGCGGCCATGCAGCCGCTGCCGGCGGCCGTGATCGCCTGCCGGTAGCGGTGGTCGGCGACGTCGCCGGCCGCGAACACGCCCGGCACGCTGGTGGCCGTCGTCCCGTCGTGGACGAGCAGGTAGCCCTGCTCGTCCCGCTCGAGCTGTCCCTCGAAGACGGCCGTGTTGGGCGTGTGGCCGATGGCCATGAAGATCCCGCCGCAGGGGACCTCCTTCGTCTCGCCTGTCTTGACGTTGCGCACCTGCGCGCCGGTGACGCCCTGCCCCGGCCCGCCGAGGATCTTCTCGATCACGCTCTCGAGCAGCCAGGCCAGCTTCGGGTTCTCCCGCGCGCGCGCCTGCATCGCCTTGCTCGCGCGCAGCTCGTCGCGGCGGTGGACGACCGTGACCTTCGACGCGAACTTGGCCAGAAAGGTGGCCTCCTCCATCGCGGTGTCGCCGCCTCCCACGACCAGCACCTCCTTGCCCTTGTAGAAGAAGCCGTCGCAGGTCGCGCACGCCGACACGCCGCCGATCTTCGTGCGGAACTCGAGCTCCTCGGGCAGGTTCAGCCACTTCGCGCGGGCGCCGGTCGCGACGATCACGGTGTCGGCGCCGAGCGGGCCCTGCGCCAGGTTCAGCCGGAACGGCCTCTGGCCGAGCAGCACCGACTTCACCTCGCCTGTCGCGAACTCGGCCCCGAAACGCTCGGCCTGCTTGCGCATGCGGTCCATCAGCTCCGGTCCCAGGATGCCCTCGGGGAACCCAGGGTAGTTGTCGACCTCGGTCGTGAGCATCAGCTGGCCGCCCGGCACGTCGGTCGGGTCGTCCCCGCCGCCGCCCTCGATCACCAGCGGCCGCAACTCGGCCCGCGAGGCGTAGAGCGCGGCGGTGAGGCCGGCCGGTCCGGAGCCGAGCACGACGACGCGGTAGTGGTCCCTGCTGGTCATGGATCTGGTCTCCGGTCGATGGCGAAAGCCGAGTCAGTATAATCCGGGGGGTGAACGACGCGATCTCCATCGACGTGCTGCTCGCGACGCTGAAGGCGACCGACGTCGGAAGCCTCGACGCGATCGCCGGGAAGATGCTACAGGTGCAGAGCGGCCTCGCGTCGCTGGGCCAGCCGGAGCTGGCCGGCGCGGCCGGCGCCGCGGTTGCGGCGCTGCGCCGGGGAGACGTGGCGGAGTTCAGGCGCGGGCGGGCCTTCCTGCAGAGCAAGATCGGGCACCTCCGGTAGGCTGAGTCTTTCGGCGCACCGGGCGCGTCAAACGCTGTGCAGGGGTGCGTGCGAGGCGCCGCCGGGCGAGAGAATGGAGTCCATGGCCAGAGCCGAGATGGACGTAGCGAAGCTGAACGAGGCGGTTCGCGAGGAGACGCTGCTGGTGCAGCAGGCCATGGACGAGGTCCGCAAGGTGATCGTCGGCCAGCGGGGCCTCGTCGAGCGGATGATGGTGGCGCTGCTGTGCCGCGGGCACCTGCTCGTCGAGGGCGTGCCGGGCCTTGCCAAGACCCTGGCGGTCAAGACCCTCGGGCAGGTGCTGGACCTGCGCTTCGCGCGCATCCAGTTCACGCCCGACCTGCTGCCGGCCGACCTGATCGGCACCCTGATCTTCCAGCAGAAGACCGGCGAGTTCGTCGCGCGCAAGGGACCGGTCTTCACCAACCTGCTGCTGGCCGACGAGATCAACCGCGCCCCCGCGAAGGTGCAGTCGGCGCTGCTCGAGTCGATGCAGGAGCGCCAGGTCACGATCGGCGACACCTCGCACCCGCTGCCCGATCCCTTCCTGGTGTTCGCGACGCAGAACCCGATCGAGCAGGAGGGCACGTACCCGCTGCCGGAGGCGCAGGTCGACCGCTTCCTGCTCAAGGCCAGGGTCGACTACCCCTCGAAGGCGGAGGAGCGCCAGATCCTCGACCGCATGGTCTCGGGCGAGGCGCCGCCGGTCGCGCGAGTGCTCTCGAGCGGGGCCGTCCAGCGCCTGGCCGCTCGCGTGCGCGAGATCTACATGGACGACCGGCTGCGCGACTACATGGTCGCGCTGGTGGGGGCCACGCGCCGGCCGCGCGAGGTGGGCCTGGTCGACCTGGCGCCGCTGATCGCGTACGGCGCCTCTCCGCGCGCGACGCTGGCCTTCTCCGAGGCCTCGCGCGCGGTCGCCTTCCTGCGCGGGCGCGGCTACGTCGTGCCCGAGGACGTCAAGGAGATCGCGAAGGACGTGCTGCGCCACCGCATCCTGCTCACCTACGAGGCCGAGGCCGAGGACGTCACCTCCGACACGGTCGTGGAACGGATCCTGGAGCGCGTGGAAGTGCCGTAGGCCTCGCGCATGGGCATCAAGCGGTGGCGATGACAGCATGCAGGCGGGAGGCAACCGGCCAGGCGACACGCGCCCGGTGGGCGGGCGGGGTCGCCCGAAGCGAGCGACTGAGCCGGCCCCGTACCGGGGAGCGAGCGCACGGCGCTACCCCGACCGCCCCTCGAGCGTGTCGCTATGCGGCCGCCGGGCCGCGGGACCGACACTGAAGACCGAATGCTGACGCGAGAGACGCTCCGCAAGATCCGGCGCATCCAGATCCGCACGCGCGTGATCCTCGAGTCGGGGATCGGGGGCTCGTATCACGCCGTGTTCAAGGGCCGCGGCATGGAGTTCGCCGAGGTCCGCGAGTACGAGCCGGGCGACGAGGTGCGCACCATCGACTGGAACGTCACGGCACGCATGGGAGCTCCCTTCGTCAAGAAGTTCGTCGAGGAGCGCGACCTGACGCTGCTGCTCGTGGTGGACGTCTCGGGCTCGCAGGAGTTCGGCTCCGGCTACCTGGTCAAGCGCGACTACGCGGCCGAGCTGGCGGCGGTGCTGGCGTTCTCGGCCGTGGCGAACCACGACCGCGTGGGCTGCGTCGTTTTCTCGGACCGCATCGAGGGCTACGTGCCGCCGGGCCGCGGGCGCGAGCACGCGCTGCGCATCGTGCGCGACCTTTTGGCGCGCGAGCCGGCCGGGCGCGGCACGGACCTCGCGCTGGCTCTGCGCTTCGCCCAGCGCGTGCTGCGCCGGCGCGGGATCGTGGCCGTGATTTCCGACTTCCAGGTCGAGGGCTGGGAGCGCTCGCTCGGGGTGCTGCGGCGGCGGCACGACGTCGTCGCGCTGCACCTCTCCGACCCGCGCGAGGCGGAGCTGCCGGCCGCGGGGCTGGTCTCGTTCGCCGACCCCGAGACGGGCGAGCGCATCGTGGCCGACAGCTCGCTGCCCGAGGTGCGGCGCGCCCTGCGCGCGCCCGGCTTCGCCGCGGCGCAGCCGGCGTTCCGCAGGACGCGCGTCGACGCGTTGGCTCTGAGCACGGGCGAGTCGTACGAACGGCCGCTGTCGGGTTTCTTCAAGGCGCGCGAGCGGAGGCGCTGAGGTGTCCGCCCTGTCACCTCTGCTGATGCTCTGGCTCGCCGTGGCCCCTGCCGGCCCGCCTGCCGCGGCGGCCGCGGGGCCCGTGAGCGTGCAGGCCACGGCGAGCAAGGCCGAGGTCAAGCTGGGCGAGCCGTTCACGGTCGAGCTCAAGGCGGCGGGCCCGCCGGGCACCGGCTATCGCTTCTTGAGCGAGGCCACGGGCGAGTCCTTCGAGCTGCGGACACCCGCCGCCGGGGGCGGCGGGACGACCCCGGTCCCGCCCGGTGTGCACCGCTACGAGGCCGCCGTCTTCGCCCTCGGGCAGGCCGAGATCCCGCCGATCCCGGTGAGCTACCGCCTGTCCGACGGGACCACCGGCGAGGCACGCAGCGCGCCCCTGGTGCTGCGTGTCGTCTCCGTGCTGCCCAAGGACCCGCAGCAGCAGAAGCTGGCCGACATCCGCGGGCCGCTCGCGCTGTCGATTGCGCCGGCGTTCTGGCTGGCGCTGGCCGCGCTCGCCCTGGTGGCGGGCGCAGCGGTGGTGTGGGCGCTGCGGCGCCGCCGCGCGACGGCGGCCCGGCCGGCGGCCGCGCCCGAGCCGGAGGCCGACGTGGAGGCGCTGCGCGCGCTCGAAGCGCTGGCCGGCTCGGGCCTGCTGGCCGGCAGCGAGTACCGCGCCTACTACATCCGGCTCACGGGGATCGCCAAGCGCTACCTCGAGCGCCGTCTCGGCGCGCCGGTGCTCGAGATGACGACCGCCGAGACGCTCGCGTTCCTGCGCGGCCACCCGGTGGCCGGCGCGCTGCTCACGACCGCGCGCGACCTGGCCGAGGCCGCCGACCGCATCAAGTTCGCGAAGGGCGAAGGCCTCGCCGCCGAGGCCGAACGGCACCTGGCCGCGGTGCGGGCGCTGGTGCAGGTGCTCGAGCAGCGGCTGCGGCCGGCGGAGGCGCCGGTCGAGGGCAGGGCGGCATGATGGACTGGGCCGGCTTCCGCTTCGAGGAGCCCGTGTGGCTCTGGCTCGCGCTCGGCGGCCCGCTCGTGCTCGGCGCGGTTCGCCTGCGCGAGCGTGACTCCCTGGCGCGGGCCGTCTCGTTCCCCGGCGCCTCGCGCCTGCGGCGCGTGCGGCGCGGCTGGCGCGTGCGCCTGCGCCACGCCCCGGCGCTGCTGGCGGCGCTGGGCATCGTCGCCGGCTCGGTCGCGCTGGCGCGGCCGCAGCACGGCCTGCTGCACGAGAACGTCACCACGCAGGGCGTCGACATCGTGGTCGCGCTCGACGTCTCCGGTTCGATGGCGGCCCAGGACTTCCAGCCGCGCAACCGGCTGGAGGTGGCCAAGGAGGTGGTGGCCGCGTTCGTGAAGCGCCGCTTGAGCGACCGCGTGGGGCTCGTGATCTTCGCCGCGCGCAGCCTGACGAAGTCGCCGCCCACCACGGACAAGTCGGTGCTGCTGCGCCAGCTCGACGACGTGCGGCTGGACGTCCTGCCCGACGGCACTGCGATCGGCTCCGGCCTCGCCACCGCGCTCAGCCGCCTGCGCCAGTCGCGAGCGAAGAGCAAGGTGATCGTGCTCGTCACCGACGGCGCCAACAACGCGGGCGAGATCGACCCGGCGACTGCGGCCGACATCGCGAAGGCGATGGACGTGCGCGTCTACACGATCCTGGTCGGCCGCGGCGGCCGCGTGCCGATACCTCAGCGGGTCCGGGACCCGTTCACGGGCGAGGTGTCCGAGCAGGTCGTGATGGCCGAGGTGCAGATCGACGAGGGCCTGCTGCGGCGGATCGCCGAGCGCACCGGGGCAGAGGCCTACCGGGCGACGGACCCCGAGGCCCTGCGCCGGATCTTCGACCGCATCGACCGGCTCGAGAAGACGGAGATGCACGCGCGCGTCTATCGCAGCTACCGCGAGCTGTTCCCGCCGGTGCTGGAGGCGGCCGCGGCGCTGCTGGCCGGCGCGGCGGCGCTGTGGGCCGCGGGGCTGCGGGTGCTGCCCTCGTGAGGAGGCGGCCGTGATCTTCGCCTCGCCGGCGTGGCTGCTCGCGCTCCTGCTGCTGCCGCTCGCGGCGGCGGCGCGGCTGTGGCTGGCGTCCCGCGACCAGCGGCGCCTCGGGCGGCTCGTCGCGCGGCCGCTGTGGCCGCGCGTGGTGCGGCTGCCCGGCGAGCGCTGGCGCTGGCTGCGGCTCGCCCTGCTGCTGGCGGGCGCGGCCGGGGTGATCGTGGCCCTGGCCCGCCCGCAGTGGGGGATGGTGCGCGAGAAGGTCGAGCGGGAGGGGGTCGACGTCGTCCTGCTGCTCGACACGTCCGCCTCCATGGCGACCGCCGACGTGGCCCCGAGCCGCTTCTTCCTGGCGCGCCAGGCCCTCCTGCAACTGATCGCACGGCTGGAGGGCGACCGCTTCGCGCTGGTGGCCTTCGAGGGCGAGGCCTACCCCCTGGTGCCGCTCACCCTCGACGTCGACGCGCTCGCCCTGTTCCTCGACACGGCGGAGCCGGGCATGGTGCCGGCGCCCGGCACCTCACTCGGCATCGGCCTGGCGAAGGGGCTCGACGCCTTCGTGGACAAGGAGCGGCGGAACAAGGTGATGGTGCTCGTCTCGGACGGCGAGGACCTCGAGGGCGAGGTGGAGGCGGCGGTCCGGAAGGCGAAGGACGCGGGGGTGATCGTGCACACCGTCGGCGTCGGCACGGAGGCCGGCCAGCCGGTGCCCGAGACCGACGCCTCGGGGCGCGGCACGGGCTACAAGCGCGACGAGGGCGGCAATCCGGTCGTCTCGCGGCTCAACGTGCGAACGCTCGAGGCGATCGCGCGCGGGACCGGAGGTCAGATGTTCCGACTCACGCCGCAGGACACGAGCCTGTCGCGCCTGGCCGCGGCGATCGAGGGCATGGAGCAGAAGGCCCTGGCACGCGAGTACTCCTATCGACGCAAGGAGCACTTCCAGCTTCCGCTGGCCGCCGGCCTCCTCTGCCTCGTCGCGGGGCTGCTGCTGCCGCTACCCCTGCCGCGCCGGGCAGGCGCGGCAGCGCGCGCCGCCGCGCTTCTTCTGCTGCTGTATTCCGCAGCCCCGGCCGAGGCCCAGGCCGGGCAGCCGTCCGCAGCCCCTGCCGCGCGCGGGGACACCGCCGGAACGGCCGCCCCACGCGCCTCTTCGCTGATCGACGAGCTGCTGCTGCGGCCGAGGCGGGCGACCGCGGAGGGCCGCGCGCAGTACGCTCGAGGCAACCACCCGCAGGCGCTCGCGGCGTTCGAGCGGGCGGCGGCCACGCGGCCGAGGGACCTGGCCGCCCGCTTCAACGTCGCCGACGGCCTCTACAAGAACGGCCGCTACGACGAGGCGGGCGCCCTCTACCGGGCGCTCGGCGCCGACGCGGGCTCGCGGCTCGCCGAGCCGTCGCGCTTCAACCTCGGGAACAGCCTCTACCAGAAGCAGGACTTCCGGGGGGCCGTGAAGGCCTACCGCGACGCGCTGAGGCTTTCACCCGGCGCCGAGGACGCGCGGCGCAATCTCGAGCTGGCGCTGCGCGCGCTGCGCGAGCAGGAGGAGCAGCAGAAACGGCAGCAGGAGCAGCAGAGCCGGGACCAGAAGCAGCCGGACCAGAAGCAGCAGGAACGGCAGCAGAAGCAGGACCGCCAGCAGGATCAGGACCGCCAGCAGGCTTCGCAGCAACAGAACCCGGACCAGAAGGAGCAGCAACAGCAGAAGCAGCAGGAACAGCAGAAGCAGACCGGGCAGCAGCCGAGCCCGCAGCCCGGCCAACAGCAGCAGCCCCAGACGCCGCAGGAGAAGGTCGACCAGCGTTTCCGGCAGGAGGCGGGGATGCCCCGCGAGCGGGCGATGCAGCTGCTGGATGCCCTGCAGCAGAACGAGATGGCGGAGCAGAAGAGGCTGCTGGCCCTGAAGCGGGCGCAGCGGAGGAAGGGGAAGGACTGGTGAGCGGACGGCTCGGGCGCGTGCGCGGCGCGGCGCTGGCCGTCGCGCTGTTGTCGCTCGCCGCCGCCCGGACGGCGGCGGCCTTCAGCGTCCGCTCCGAGGTCGACGCGCGCCGCGTGGGCGTCGAGGACCAGGTCCAGCTCACGATCACGCTCGAGGGCAGCGGCGCGCCGGAGGACGTCGCGCTGCCGCCGCTCACCAACCTCGAGGTCGTGGGCGGCCCGTTCCAGTCGACGCAGGTCTCGATCGTCAACGGCCGCATGTCGCAGTCGCGCAGCCTGACCTACGTGCTGAAGCCGCGCGGTGTCGGCAAGGCGGAGGTCGGCCCCGTGAAGGCCGGCGACCAGTCGGCCCCCGGCATTCCTCTGGAGGTCGTGGCCGGCAGCATCCGGCCGCGCGACGAGCGGCGGCGCCCGGATCCCTTCGGGCTGGACCCTTTCGGCGACGCGTTCTCCGATCCGTTCGATCAGATGTTCGGCCGCACGCGGCGGCGCGCCGGCGAGCCGAAGCTGCTCATGGAGGCGGTGCCCTCGCGCACGCGCCTGCGGGTGGGCGAGCCGCTCGTCCTCACGTACTACATGCTCTACTCGCAGGCGTCGGTCGCGGACCTGCAGTTCAAAGACGCCCCGCAGTACGGGGGGTTCTGGGTGGAGGACCTCGAGCGGCCCGCCACGAGCCCGGCGGGCGAAGCCGCGACCGTGGGGGGCGAGAGCTATAGACGCGTCCCGCTGATCCGCAAGCTGCTGTTCCCGACGAAGGCGGGCGTCTTCACCCTGCCGGCCGCGAGCTTCCGGATCAACCTGGCGCGGCAGGGCTTCTTCGACACTGGCGCGACCGTCGAGCGTTCCACGAAGCCGATCACGATCACGGCGGACCCGCTCCCCGAGGCGCCGGGCTTCTCCGGGGCCGTCGGCCGCTTCAGCGCGGCAGCGGCCCTCGACCACGAGAAGGTGCCGCTGGGCGAGGCGGCGACGCTGCGCTTCCGGGTCGAGGGGACCGGCAACCTGAAGTGGATCGAGCACGGCCCGGAGCTGAAGGCCCCCGGGGCGAAGGTCTACCCGCCGCAGGTCAAGAGCGAGCTGCGCGCGACGGCCGAGGGCATCACGGGCTCGCGCACCTGGGAGTTCGTGCTCGTCCCGGAGACCACGGGCCGCGTGGAGATCCCGTCGCTGGCCTTCTCCTACTTCGACTCGGCGGCGGGGAAGATCGTGACCACGCAGACGGCGCCGCTCTCGCTGCAGGTCGAGGGTGGAACGGTTGCGGCAGGGGTGCCGCAACCCGCCCCGGGCGCCTCGTCGCGAGCCGACGGGGGCCTGCCCCTGCGCTCCGCGCTCGACCTCCCGCGCGCTCGCCCGCTCGCCGTGCCGGGCTGGACGCTGGCCGGGCTCGCGGCCCTGGCGCTGCTGGCGCACGCGGGGCTGTGGCTCGCCTCGCGCCTGCGCGGGCTTGCGGGCCGGGCCCGGCGCGCCGCCCCGCGCTCCGTGCGCGCCGCGCTGCGCGAGCTCGAGCGCGCCGGGTCGGACGGGCTGTCGAAGGAGCAAGCGGCCGCGCTGGTCGAGAAGGCGCTCCACGAGGCGTTCGGCGAGCTGGACGAGCGCGACGACAGCGAGCGGGCCCGGGCGGTGCGGGCGCTGCTCGACGAGGTGCACTTCGTGCGCTATGCGCCGCAGCTCGGGGACTACTCGGACAAGGTCCGCGACCTCGCCGCGCGTGGCACCGAGACGGTGCGGAGGTGGGCGTGAGGCCCTCGACGGCGCTGCTGGCCGCGGTCCTCGCGCTGGCCGTCCCGCCGCCCGGCCGTACGGCGGCCGTCGCTTCCGCGGCGGCGGAGCGCTTCCGCGCCGCCAACGAGCTCGCGCGCGCCGGGGACTACCCGAAGGCGCTCGCCGCCTACGCGGAGCTGGCCCGCTCGGGCTGCGAGAGCGCCTCCCTCTACTGGAACTGGGCGCAGGCCGCCTCGGCGCGCGGGGCCACGGGCGAGGCGCTGTGGGCGCTGCTGCGCGCGCGCGAGCTCGACCCCGGCGACCGCGCCGTGGCGCGCGACATCCCGCGGCTGCGCGAGTCGCTCAACCTCGACCCGGCGGAGATCGCCCCCGAGCCGCTCGCCGCGCTGGCGCGGGCCGCCCGGCGCTTCCGCCTGGACCTCGTCGCCCTGGCGCTGCTCGTGCTCTCGCTGGCCGGCCACGCGCTCGTGCGCCTGCGCGCGGCCCCGCGCGGAACGGGCGCCGCGGCCGTGACGCTGCTCGCGCTGGCGCTGCTGGCGGCCGCGCCGCCGATCGCCGGGTCGCTCGCCCGGCCCACCGCCACGGTCGTGCGTCGCGAGGCGCCGCTCCTCGACGCGGCCTCGCCGGGCGCCGAGCCGATCGGCACGCTGCGCGAGGGCGAGGTCGTGCCGGTGCTGGAGGCGAGCGGCGACTGGCTGCGCGTCGAGGACAACGCGGGCGCGCGTGGCTGGGCGCGCGCGGGCGACGTTCGCCGTCTCGACCGCAACGAGCCGGTCGCCGACTGAGCTTGCGATCGCCGGGTCGCCCGCCTACCCTTGGCCGGTTCTGGTGAGATGGGATGGGCCTGACAACCGGGCAGCAGCTCGGGCCGTACGAGATCGTCGCGCCCCTGGCCGAGGGCGGGATGGGCGAGGTCTATCGGGCGCTCGACAGCCGGCTCGGACGGATCGTCGCCGTGAAGGTGCTGCCGGCCTCGCTCGCGAGCGACCCCGATCGCCTGCGGCGCTTCGAGCAGGAGGCGCGCGCCACCGGGTCGCTGGACCACCCGAGCGTGCTGGTCGTGCACGACTTCGGGACGCACGACGGCGCACCCTACCTGGTGACGGAGCTGCTGGACGGCGAGACGCTGCGCGAGCGGATGGCGAAGGGGCCGATCCCGCCGCGCAAGGCCGCAGAGATCGCCGCCCGCGTCGCCCACGGGCTGGCCGCCGCGCACGGACGGCACATCGTGCACCGGGACCTGAAGCCGGACAACGTGTTCCTCACGCGCGACGGCCGCGTGAAGATCCTCGACTTCGGCCTGGCCAAGGTGAAGGGGCCGCTCGGCGTCGACACCGAGGCCGAGACGCTGGTACAGCGAAGCCCCGTCGAGGGGACCTCGCCGGGGCTGCTGCTCGGGACCGCGGGCTACATGTCGCCGGAGCAGGCGCGCGGATACGAGGCCGACGCGCGCAGTGACGTGTTCGCGCTGGGGGCGATCCTGTACGAGATGCTGACCGGCCGGCGCGCCTTCGCCCGCGGCTCGACCGCCGAGACGCTGAGCGCCATCCTGCGCGAAGACCCGCCGCAGATGGGCCGCCTCTCGGGCACCGTGCCGCGGGCGCTCGAATCGGTCCTGAGGCGCTGCCTCGAGAAGGACCCGGAGGACCGCTTCCAGTCGGCGCGCGACCTCGGCTTCGCGCTCGACGCGCTCGCCCAGGGCGCGGACAGCGAGGCGCAGCGGCTCGCCTCGGGCGCCGCGTCGGGCTCGCTGCGCAGGCTCGGCGCGTGGCTGTCGTTCGGCCGGCCCGGCGCGGCAGGCGCAGCGGCGCTGCTGCTGCTCGGCGCGGCGCTCGGCGCCGCGGCCGTGAGCCTCGCGCGGGCGCCCCGGCCGCCGCAGATCAGCGGCTACCGCTGGCTGCTGTCGGGCGCGGAGCGGCAGCCGGTGCGCTGGGTCAACGACGGCGAGCGGCTCTTCTTCACGGCGCCGCTCGAGGGGCGCCTGGTGCTGTGGCAGCTGCCGCTCGCGGGCGGCCAGCCCGAGCGGATCGCGACGCCGTTCCAGCACGCGCTGGTGCACGACGTCTCGCCGCGGCGGGGCGCGCTGCTGGTGGCGGGCTGGGACGGCGGGCTCACGGGCGCCGAGTCGGCCGACCAGCCGCTGTGGGTCGTGCCGGTGGGCGGCGGCAGCGCGCGCAACATCGGCCTCAAGGCATACGGCTGCGCCTGGTCGCCCGAGGCCGAGCGCATCGCCTACTCGGCCGGATCGGAGGACTACGCGAAGGGCCCGCCGTCCTCCCTGTTCGTCGCCGCCTCCGACGGCAGCGGCGCCCGCAAGCTCTACGACGCCGGCGTGCCGATCCCGTGGATCCACTGGTCTGCGGACGGCACGCGCCTGCGCTTCTCCGTCTTCGACCGTGCCCAGGCGGAGTGGTGGTGGATGGAGCTGCCCGCGGACGGCGGCGGCTCGCCACGCCGCGTGGTGCGCGGCGAAGCCGGCGACTGGTCGCCCGACGGCCGCCACTTCCTGTTCGGCCGCTGGGGCGGGTCGGGTGGCGAGGCCGAGGGGCCCCGCTTCAACCTCTACGCGCGCCACGAGCCGCGCGGCCTCTGGCCGCTCGCGCGGGGGCGGGAGGAGCAGCTGACGTTCGGCCCGATGGACTTCGCGGCGCCCTCGTTCTCGCCCGACGGCCGCCACCTGGTCGCCGCCGGAACGCTTCGCCGGATGGAGCTGCTGCGGCTCGAGCCCGGCAGCTCGCGCTTCGCCCGGGTGTCCGCCGTCCCCGGGGGCTTCGTCGACTACTCGGCGGACGGCGAGTGGGTGGCCTGGGTCGACGCGTCGCACCTGACGCTCTGGCGCAGCCGCCGCGACGGCAGCGGCCGGCTGCAGCTCACCGCGCCGCCGATGGCCGCCGGGCTCGTGCACTGGTCGCCGGACGGCCGGCGGCTGGCGTTCGTCGCCGATCCCGCGGGCGGCCGCCAGCCACGTGCCGTGTACGTCGTCTCGCGCGACGGCGGCCGGCTCGACTCGTTCGCCGATCCCGACCGGGCCCTCGTCTGGGACCCCTGCTGGGTCGACGCCGAGCACGTGGCCTGGGGCAACCTCTACGACCGCGGCTCGGTGAAGCTGCTCGACCTCGGCACGCGGACGATCTCGGTCCTCCCGGGCTCGCAGGGGATGATGGGCCCCAAGTGCTCCCCGCAGGGGACGATCCTCGCCGCCAGGGAGTGGAGCCAGGGCTACTGGCTGTATCGGCCCGGCGAGCAGAAGTGGGAGAGCCTCGGCGTGCCCTCCGGACTGTGGTACCCGACGTTCACGCGCGACGGCTCCGCGGTCTACGGCCTGTCACTCGACGACCGCGCGCTCTATCGCTTCACGCTGGCCCGCCGGAAGCTCGAGCGCGTCGCGGACCTCGGCTCCGTCGAGCCGACCTCCCCCTGGATGTCCGCCTGGATGGGGCTGGACCAGGACGACGCGCCCCTGCTGCTGCGCAACACCGGCCTCGCCGACCTCTACGTCCTGGACTGGAACGAGCCGTAGCCCGTCCCACGGCTGCCGCCGGCTCAGCCGGCCGTCCAATTCCCTGAGCGCGGGAGGGTTCGACCCTCATGCGTTTCTCACGCGCAACCCCGTGCGCGTTCATGGACGCGGGCCTTTCTCCGCCCCAGCATGTCAACCGGGGGGGGCAGCGGGTGGAGAACGCGATGGCCGAGGCGCTCTTTTTTCCGGGTGGCGTGCTGGGGCGGCAGTCAGTGAACCTGAAGCAGCTCGTCGACGACTACGAGCGGCGACTGATCCTCGAGGCCCTCGAACGGATGGGTGGCAACCAGCGTCGTGCGGCCGCGGAGCTCGGCGTGCTGCCGACGACACTCAACGAGAAGATGCGCCGGCTCGGGCTGCGCGCCTGCGACCAGCGCGGCTCCGCCCCCCCGGCGACGACCCCGCGTCCGGGCGCCCCGACGAGCGGGTGGCCCACGCGCGACCCGGCCTGAGGCGGGCCGCCCGGACGATGACCGTCCGGACGGGGCCGGGCGCCGCGGCCGTAGAATCGTCACATGGCGACGAGCGCGGCAGCGGGTTCTGCGCCGACCACGTTTCACTCGTGGATCGCGGGACGGCAGGCCCCAGGGCGGGGGGGGACGCGCGCCGTCGTCAACCCGGCCACCGGTGAGCCGTTCGCCGAGGTCACGCTGCTCGACGCCGCCCAGGCCGGAGAGGCGCTGGCAGCGGGGCAGGCGGCGTTTCCCGACTGGTCGCGGACCGGCTTTGCGGCGCGCGCGCGGCTGCTCGATCGCCTGCGCGAGGCGGTAGTGCAGGATGCCGACGCGCTCGCGCGGCTCGTCGAGCGCGAGCAGGGCAAGCCCGCCGCCGAGGCGTACGCCGTCGAGATCCTGCCCTCGCTCGAGGCCCTGAAGCACCTCTCGGCGCACGCCGAGGAGTTGCTGCGCGACGACGTGCTCGAGGCGCAGCAGCTCCTGCTGGCGCACAAGGAAGCCCGGCTGGTGTACACGCCGATCGGCGTGGTGCTGGCCATCACGCCCTGGAACTACCCGCTGGGCCTGAGCCTGCCGGTCGTGGCCACGGCCCTGGCCGCCGGCAACACCGTCGTGCTCAAGCCCGCGCCTGCCACCACGCTGGTCGGCCTGCGCGATCGCCGCGCTCGCCCGCGAGGCGGGCTTCCCCGACGGCGTCGTCGGCGTCGTGGCGGTGGACGACGACGTGGCGGCCTCCCTGGTCGAGGACCCGCGCGTGGGCAAGATCGTCTTCACCGGCAGCGTGGCGACGGGCAGGCAGGTGATGGCGGCCGCCGCCAGGAACCTCACGCCGGTGGTGCTCGAGCTGGGCGGCAAGGACCCCGCGATCGTCTGCCGGGACGCCGACCTCGACCGCGCGGCGCGCGGGATCGTGTGGGGGGCCTTCGTGAACGGCGGGCAGACCTGCGCCTCGGTCGAGCGCGTCTACGTCGAGCGGGCGGTGGCGCAGCCGCTCGTCGAGCGGATCGTGGAGGAGACGCGCCGGCTGCGCCTGGGCGACCCGGCGACGCGGGCGGTCGAGATCGGCCCGCTGACGCTGGAGCGCCAGCGGCGCATCGTCGAGCAGCACGTCGCCGACGCCGTGGCCAAGGGCGCCCGCGTGCTCAGCGGAGGCTGCACGCCCGTCGGGCCGGGCTTCTTCTACCCGCCGACGGTGCTGGCCGACGTCAGCCACGAGATGGCCGTGATGCGCGACGAGACGTTCGGGCCGCTGCTGCCGGTGATGGCCGTCGACTCGCTCGACGAGGCGATCCGGCTGGCCAACGACACGCCCTACGGGCTGACGGCCAGCGGCTGGACCCGCAGCGACGAGACCGCGCGCCGGCTGCAGCGCGAGCTGGTGGCCGGTGTGGTGTCGATCAACGACCATGCCTCGAGCTTCGGCGAGCCGACTGCGCCCTGGGGCGGCGTGAAGTGGAGCGGGATCGGCCGCACGCACGGCCTGCTCGGGCTGCGCGAGATGGTGCAGCCCAAGCTACGTCAGCCTCGACCGCGGCCGGGGGCCCGAGCTGTGGTGGTACCCCTACGACGCCTCCTTCGCGGCGCTGATGAGGCAGGCGGCGCCCGCGCTCTACTCCACCTCGTTCTTGCGCCGCGTGGCCGCGCAGCTGCGCCTGGCGGGCTTCGCCCGGCTGTGGCGCCGGCTCGGCGCCTGGCGCCTGCTGCGCAACGTCGACAAGCTGTTCTGAGGGACACCGTGCCCGGGACCTCGCAGCTCTCGCGCTCGCGCCGGCCCAAGTGGCACTACGTCGCGGTCGGCGTCGGGCTGATCGTCGTCGCCGTCGTGCTCACCGTGGCCTGGCAGGTCCTGGCCGCGTCAGAGACCGCCGGGCGCGCCGTCAGCTCGGCGCGCGCCGTCGTGTACTTCTTCGGCAGCCTGCTGTTCCTGCTGCTGATCGCCGGCCTGGTGCTGATCGTGATCCTGCTGCTGCGCGAGGTGCGCCTCAACGAGCGGCAGTCGAACTTCGTGAGCGCGGTCACCCACGAGCTGAAGACGCCGGTGGCCTCGCTCAAGCTCTACCTCGACACCCTCGAGTACCGGGAGGTCCCGCTCGAGCGGCGAGCGGAGTTCTACCGCACCATGCGCCAGGACATCGACCGGCTGAACACCACCATCAACAGCGTGCTGAACGCCGCCATGTACACCGACCGGCCGGTGGCCGAGCCGCGCCCGCTCGACCTCGCCCGGCTGGTGCGGCGCGCGGTCGAGCTGACCGTCACCCGCTTCCAGCTGCCGCGCGGGGCGATCCGCTGCGAGGGCGCGGACTCGCTCCGGCTGGCCGGCGACGCACAGGCCCTCGAGACCGCGGTGCTGAACCTGCTCGACAACGCGGTGAAGTACTCGAAGGACAGGGTGCAGGTGGAGGTCGAGACCTGGGCGGATGCGGACGGCCTGGCCCACGTGCGCGTGCGCGACCACGGCATCGGGATGAGCCGGACCCACCTGCCGTTCATCTTCACGCGCTTCTACCGGATCGGCGCCGAGGTGCGGCGCAGCCGGACCGGCACCGGCCTCGGCCTGTTCATCGTGCGCTCGATCGTGAAGGGCCACCGCGGCACGATCAGCGCCGACAGCCCCGGTCCCGACCGCGGCTCGACCTTCACGATCAGCCTGCCGGGCCGCTGCGGGCCGAGCGGAGCGGGCGAGCGCGGAGGCCGCCCGTGCCTAGGATCCTGGTGGTCGAGGACGAGGAGCACCTCGCCGCGGGCATCCGCTTCAACCTGGAGCTCGACGGCTACGAGGTGGAGACGATCGGCGACGGGCTGCGCGCGCTCGAGCGGCTCGCGCCTGCCTCGAGGGCCCGCTGCCGCCGGCGCCGATCGACCTCGTGCTGCTCGACGTGATGCTGCCGGGGCTCGACGGCTTCCAGATCGTCGAGCGCATGCGCCAGGCCGGCAACTTCGCGCCCGGTGCTGATGCTGACCGCGAAGGGCCTGCCGGAGGACGTGGTGCACGGGCTGGAGGCGGGCGCCGACGACTACCTGCCCAAGCCCTTCGACCTGCCGTGCTGCTGGCGCGCGTCAAGGGCCTGATCCGCCGGCGTGACTGGGCGCGCGGCGTCGAGCGAGGGGCCCGAGCGCGCGCGGGTCGGCGAGGCGGAGGTGGACTTCCGCAGCTTCGAGCTGCAGCGCGCGGGATGCCACGGTGCGCCTCACGCTGCTCGAGGCGATGCTGCTCAAGCTGCTGGTGCAGCGGCGCGGCGCAGGTCGTGACGAAGGCCGAGATCCTGGAGAAGGTCTGGAACCTGAGCGCCGACACCGAGACGCGCGCCGTCGACAACTTCGTGATGCGCCTGCGGCGCTACCTCGAGCGACGACCCGCGCAGTCCACGCCTGCTGCAGACGGTGCGCGGCGTCGGCTACCGGCTGGCTCGAGCGCGGAGTGCGCTATCCGCCGCTCACCGGCGGGATGAAGACGAGCTCGTCGCCGTCGCGCGAGCACCGTGGTCGAACGGCGCGTAGCGCCGGTTCACCGCCGCAGCCAGGCTCGGCGCGCCTCGGCGCCAGGGCCGGGTGCTGCGTCGACGAGGTGCTGCCAGGCGTCCTCGGCCGTGGCCCCGCGGCGCGAGCTCGAGCTCGACCTCGGCACGGCCGGCCGCTCTCCCGCAGCGGAGGCGAAGAGCCGCACGCGCACGCGCATGAGGCGAGGTTCCACATGAACGCCGCGGGAGGTCAAGCCTCCCGGCCCTGCGACCGACCGGCTGCGGCGCCCTGCCACCGGCCGGCGCGTGCAGGCGGCCCTGCGCGCCCGCTACACTCGAGGGGGAGGGTGCCTTGCCGCGCGACCGGTTCGGGCGCGAGATCGACTACCTGCGGCTCTCGCTGATCGACCACTGCAACCTGCGCTGCGTCTACTGCATGCCGCTGCGCGGGCTGAGCTTCGTCCCTTCGCCCGAGCTGCTGACGCCGGCCGAGATCGAGACGGTGGTCCGCGCGGCGGTCGCGGTGGGCTTCCGCAAGTTCCGCCTGACCGGCGGCGAGCCGACCCTGCGGCCCGACCTCGTCGAGGTCACGGCGCGCATCGCCGGCGTGCCCGGAGTCGAAGACCTGGCGATGACGACGAACGGGATCCTGCTGCCCCGGCTCGCGCGAGCCGCTGCGGGAGGCGGGACTGCGCCGGCTGAACATCCACGTCGACACGCTGCCACCCCGAGCGGCTGCAGCGAAGCTGATGCGCTTCGCCTCCGTCGAGCGAGGTCGAGGCGGGGATCGCGGCGGCGGTCGAGGCCGGCCTGCTGCCGATCAAGCTCAACTGCACGGTCACGCGCGACTACAACGACACGGACGTGGTCGACCTCGCGCGGCGGGCGTTCGAGCGCGGCTGGCACGTGCGCTTCATCGAGCTGATGCCGCTCGGCGGGGGAGAGACGGCGCACGTGGCGCTGTCGCAGTTCGTGCCCAGCGCCGAGACCCGCGCGCGCATCGAGCAGGCGCTCGGTCCTTTGCAGCGGCTGCCGCCGCACAGCCTCGCGGACGAGGCGGTCAACTACCGCTTCGCCAGCGGGGACGGTGTCGTCGGGTTCATCTCCCCGGTGAGCGAGCCCTACTGCGGCGCGTGCAACCGCATGCGCCTGACCGCCGACGGCCGGTTCCACCTGTGCCTGCTCAACGACGACGAGCTCGACGTCAAGCAGGCCCTGCGCACGGGAGGCGGACAGGCCGCCGTCGAGCAGATCCTGCTGAAGGCCGTCGGCCTCAAGCCCACGGGCCACCGCCTCGACGAGGGCGTCTCCACCCGCACCCGCTCGATGTTCCAGATCGGCGGCTAGCGGGCAGACCCGGGGCTACGGGCCGGCCGGCTCGAGCCAGGCGGAGCCGTCCGCGTAGAACTCCTTCTTCCAGATCGGCACGCGGGTCTTCAGCGCGTCGATCGCGAAGCGGCAGGCGGCGAAGGCCTCGGCGCGGTGGGGCGCTGCCGCCGCGGCCGCGACGCTCGCCTCCCCGATCTCCAGCCGTCCCAGGCGATGCACCAGGCGGACCGCCGTCACCGGGAAGAGGCGGCGCGCCTCGGCGGCGATCTCCTGCATCAGCGGCAGCGCCATCTCCTCGTAGGCCTCGTACTCGAGCCGCAGCACGGGCCGGCCGCCGTTCTCGTTGCGCACGACGCCGACGAAGAGACACACGGCCCCGTCCCGCCCGTCCGCGGCCAGGAGCGCCGCGAGGTCGATCGGCGTACGCACGAGCTTGACGAGGTCGTCCATGGCCCAAGGCGACGGTAGCATCGGCCCGCCGCCGCCATCAAGGCGTCGCGGCGGCAGGCCTGCAGACGCGCACGTCCCGCCCGTCCGCGGCCGGGAGCACGACCGCGCAGCGCTCGGCCGGCACCAGGACGTCGAACGCGCGATTCACTCGCGCGTAGCGGAGGGGGGCTGGGCCCAGGTCTGTCGACGGACCGGCCTTTGCGCCCGTGCACCGCCGCGGCGAGCAGACCATGTGGGGGGTGCGGCGCAGCACCCCCCAGAACAAGAGACACCAGGTTCTGGAACATGCGGAAGGTGAGGCCCCAGATCACGAGGCCTCCAGCGCGCAGGCAGGGCAGCTCCCGGCTGTTGCCCTCGTGGCGGTACTCGAGCAGCGAGCGCGAGGCCGGGTCGAGCAGCTCCTCGAGGCCCAGCCAGTGCAGGCTGACCGCCTCGCGGCTGGGCGCGCCGTCGGCGGGGCGGCGCAGCTGGAAGACGAACGGCGCGATCACCAGGTCGACGGGGCGTCCCCGCGCGAGCGCCCGCAGCTCGTCGAGCGCGCCCAGCAGCTCCGCGTCGCGCGCCAGGTCGAGGCCGGTCTCCTCGAGGGTCTCGCGGATCGCCGTCGCCAGCGGGCTCGCGTCGTCTCTCTCGCTGCGGCCGCCGGGGAAGCCCACGTGGCCGGACCAGGGGTCGCGTTCGTGCTCTGCGCGGCGGATGAACAGCAGCTCCGGCCCGCCGCGGGCCCCCTCGCGCAGCACGAGCGCGACCGCCGCCCGCGGCCCCTCGCCCGCGAGACGCTGCGGCTCGCGGCCGGAGAGCGCGCGGGCGATCGCGTCCCGGTCCAGGGCGAGTCGTCTCACGAGCCGGCCCGCACGCCGGGCAGGGACAGCAGGGCGTGGGCATGGGTGAGCCAGAGATAGGCCATGTTGGGAGACAGCTCGCCGCGGACGAGCAGCGCGTCGACGACCGTCGGGCCTGCGTACCGCAGCCCGTCCAGCTCGTCGGCCTGTGGCCGGAAGCCGTCGAGCGGCACGTCCGTGCGGCCCAGGTAGCTCGCCACGTGGTACACGACGTTCCGCAGCGTGCCGTCGGGAGCGACGCGCACGTCGCGCAGGTTGAGGCACAGCGCCTCGCTGCGGAACACGGCCTCGCGGGCGAGGTCCGCGCCCTCGAGCGCACGCGCGAAGCTCTCCCGGACCGCGAGGCGCACGCGCGGCGAGCGCCCGTCGCCGAACAGCTCCTCGCCCGCCTCGCGCACGGCCGCCTCGTCGTATCGCTCGCCGGCGCCCACGTGCCCGCCCACCGTCTTGTCCCAGCGGCCCCCGTTCTCCTTGTCCGCCCGCCGCCGCTGCAGCAGCAGCTCGCCGCGGGCGTTCACCAGCAGGACGTTGACCGCGCCCAGCGCGAGGCCCGAGCGCTTGGCCGCCTCGCGCGCCCGCGCGCCGACGACGCGACCCTGCGCGTCGTAGACGCTGACCCTCTCGGCGTGCGGCTCCGGCACCTGCCGGCCTAGGACTGGAGCAGCCGGAGCTGCTGGTGCGCGCCCCCCGCCACGAGCCCGTACGAGAGCAGGTAGGTGGCGTGGACGTAGGGGTCGAGGTGCTGCTCGCCCAGGGCGGAGAAGTAGGCGAAGAAGATGTCGCCGAAGCAGAGGAACACGAAGCCCGCGAGCAGCTCCGCCCAGACCGCGCCCACGTGGCTGCCGCGCAGCCGCAGCGCGATGCGCAGCAGCAGCGCGAGCGGCAGCAGCAGGACGAGGTCGAGCGCTGGGTAGGCGACGTTGAGGATGCGGTCGAGCAGCTCCGCGCCGCCCGTCGCGACCGGCCGCAGGATCGACAGCGCCGCCAGCGCGGCCACGAGCCCCACGCCGACCACGATAGCGGTGCGCTCGGCCGCCGAGCCGACGGGCAGGCCGGCCTCGCGGTACGCGCGCAGGAACACCAGGAAGGCCGCGATGAAGAACGGGTACGCCAGCAGGTAGTAGAGATCCCCGACCGACGGGAACGGGGTCTGGCCCGAGACGAGCTGGTACGGCGCCAGGCTCACCTGGCCCGCGAGCGTGGAGAACAGCCCCGCGGAGAGCAGCGTCCACGCCGGGCGCGCGGGGTTTCCCGGCTCGAGCCGGTCGCGGCAGGCGAAGGCGACCAGCGCGCCCGTCACCAGGAACAGGATCTTGAGCACCCCCGCCAGCGCGGTGAGCAGGTGCGGCGTGAGCAAATCGAGATAGAGCGGCGCCTCCGGCGCCAGGCCCCAGCCCAGGTAGACGGCCGCCAGCGCGCCGAGCAGCAGCCAGGACAGCAGGTGCGCCCGCACCGGGCCGCTCACGGCGTTCCCCCGGCCGCCTGCAGCGCGCGGCGCACCTCTGCGATCACGGAGCCGGACCTCTCGCGGCCGAGGAAGATGTTGAGCCCGGAGCCGAGCTTTCCCAGCACCAGCTCGATCTGCTCGGGGGCGATGGTTCCGTCGAGCAGCTCGAGCTTGCGGCAGTGCGCCTCGGCGGCCGAGCGCGCCATCGTGCCGCCGACGTAGGGGGCCAGCACGGTCACCATCACCTGCACCGCATCGCGCGTCCGCATGCCGACGCGAAAGGTATGTGCGTGGGCGACGGGTGTCAAACCCGCCGTCCCGCCGCTGCCGCCCGGCCGCTCCCGCCCACCCGCGGCTTGACGGCGGCGAGCGTGGCACTTACGGTACCGCCATGGCGGAGGCATGAGCCAGCCGATCGCGCGCGGGCTGCCGTCGCTCGACGAGGAGTACCAGGGGCCGTGCTGGTGGCACTTCTCGCGGCTGATCGAGGCTCGCCACAGCGCCGGCGCGCGCCGCATCGCGGCGGCGGGGCTGGTCGTGCTCGCCGTCGCCGTCGCCACCGGGATCCTGAACGTCACCTGGGACTGGAACGGGATCCCGCTCCGGGTCGGCTCCCTCGAGCTGGCCGTCACCGTCTACCCGCCGTTCGTGCTCAGCCTGCTCTCGGCGGTGTGGCTGGGGCCGACCTGGGGGATCGTTCCTGCCTACACCGCCAACCTCGTCGGAGCGCTCGTCAGTGGCCTGACGCCGCTCAACGCCGTGCTGTTCGCCCTGGCCGGGGCGCTCGAGGTGCTCATCTTCTGGGGGTCGATGGTCATTCTCAACATCAGCCCCGACCTGCGCCGCGGGCGCGACCTCGTGCGCTTCGCCCTGGTGAGCATCATCGCACCGGCGACGGCATCGCTGGCGGTCGTGATCTGGAACGTGGAGAGGCACCTCGGGCTCGCGGAGAGCCACCGGGTCTGGCGTGGCTGGGTGATCGGCGACATCCTGCAGGCGCTCCTGGTGGTGGCGCCGCTGCTGCGCTTCACCGGCCCCCGCGTGCGGCCCTGGATCGACCGCCAGTTCGCCTCTCCCCCGCACTACCAAGTCACCTACACGCGAGCCGCGCTGCTCGCGGCGGTGACCTTCGCCGTGATCGGCGCGCTGGTATTTTTCGGCATCTACCGCTTGCAGGAGTCCCTCGACATCGACCCCGCCACGCGCACGGCCAGCGGCGAGCTGCTCGAGCCTCGGCTGCGGGAGATGCAGCTGCTGCTCGGCGTGCTGGTGGCGGCGCTCACGATCGCGACCGGCGTCTACACGAACGTGCTCGCGCGCATGGGCGAGCGCCAGCGGGGGCTCTCGCGCCGCGAGAGCCTGACCGGCTGCTTCAACCGGCGCGCCTTCTACGAGCTGTTCCCGCGGGAGGTCGAGCGGGCGCGCCGCCTGGGCCAGGGCGTCTCGCTGGTGTTCCTCGACGTCGACTACTTCAAGAGCGTCAACGACCGCTTCGGGCACGAGACGGGCGACCGCGTGCTGCAGCAGCTCGCCGCGCGCCTGCGCGGCATCATCCGCGAGACCGACCTGCTGTTCCGCTGGGGCGGCGAGGAGTTCGTGATCCTGCTGCCGCACACGGCGCCCGCCGAGGCCCCGGCCCTCGCCGAGCGGATCCGCGCCGCCGTCGCCGAGAGGCCGTTCGCCGCCGGAGAGCCGCAGGGCCCGGTCGGGGTCACGGTGAGCGTCGGCGTCGCGGGCGCCGAGGAGTGGCCCGTCGACGCGGACGTGCTGGTCGCGCGTGCGGACGGGGCCTGCTACCGCGCCAAGGCGGGCGGGCGCAACCGCGTCGAGCCCGGGCCTTCGGCCGGGTGAGCCGGCCTCAGTGCGCCGGCGGCTGCGGTGCGCGCAGCCGGCGCGCGATCCAGACGGTCCTGTGCACTGCGGTCAGCAGGCTGGTGACGCCGATGAAGTACGTGATCGCCAGCAGGGTCGTGCCGGTCGGCTGGCCGAGCGCCGCCGAGAGGGGCCGGTCGACGAGGCAGCCGAGGCTCAGCAGCGCCAGCCGCTCGCCGCGCTGCATCAGCCCCCCGGTGCACTCGACGCCCAGCGACTCGCCCATCGCACGCGCGTAGCTGACCAGGACCGACGCCCCGACCGCCAGCGTGCCGGCCACCGCGCCGTGCGGCGTCCAGCGCGCGAAGAACGCGAAGCCGACGAAGAAGAACAGCTCGATGAAGCGGTCGAGCAGCGAGTCGATGAACGCGCCGTAACGGGAGGTGATCCCCCGCGCCCGGGCGATGCGGCCGTCCATGATGTCGCAGACGCCGGAGAGGGCGAGGGCCCAGCCGCCGGCCTCGAGCGCCCCGGCCGCGAGCGCGAGGCCGGCGACGGCGCCGAAGGCGAGACCCGCGAAGTTGTAGAAGTCGGGACCGAGGCCGAGGCGGATCGACAGCGTGGCCGCCGGGGCCACCAGCCACAGGAACCAGTGCAGCACGAAGTCCCCGAGCCCGCCCAGGAACTGCGCGTTCTTGCTCTGGGCGTCGGCGTCCGGCCGGCGGCCGCGCGCCGCATACACGGCCATGGACAGGAAGAGCAGCGCCAGGACGACGAGCAGGGACGCGAGCGATGGCGACACGGGGCCTCCGGGGATCAGGTCGTGGGATTCGAGACCGGCCGGGCCGGGGGGGCAGGCGTGGGTCGGATCAGGGAGTGCCCGGCCAGCGACAGGCCGGCGATCCCGATCGGGACCACCTGCAGGAGGTGGTAGACCAGCGCGAAGGCGAGCGCCTTCTCCTTCGGCACCCCGTACTGCATCAGCGCCAGCATCGCGCCGACCTCGAGCGTGCCGAGGTTGCCGGGCGGGGCGAAGGGGACCACCAGCGCCAGATTGACGGCCACCAGCACCAGCAGGCTGATACCGAAGGACGGGTGCAGGCCGAAGGCGTGGAGGGTGATCACCACGACGTTGATCTCGACCAGCCAGGCGAGCAGCGAGGCGCCGAACGAGCGTGCCAGCGCGCGCCGGTCCCGCACCGCGGCCAGGCCGAGTCGCGCCCGCGCCAGGAAGCCCCGCCACGGCGCCGGCCCTGCCCTGCGGCCGTGCGCCGGAGAGCGTGGGCTGGCCCGCCCGCGGCTGGAACACGAAGACCAGCGTCGACACGACCAGGAACACCAGCACGGCGAGCCAGAGGCCGGAGTGCAGCCAGCCCGGCAGGTCCAGCACGAACGGCAGCGCGGCCATGCCGACGAACAGGCCGACGGCGCCGACCAGCTGGTCGAGCACGATCGAGCCCAGCACGGTGGCGCGCGGCAGGCCGCTGCGGCGCGCCAGCCACTCGGCACGCGCCAGCTCGCCGGCGCGCGCGGGCACGATCGTGGAGACGGCGAAGCCCATCAACAGCGCCTTGAAGGCCTGCGCCTGGGTGACGAGCGGCGCCAGCGGGCTGAGCAGCGCGCGCCAGCGCGCGGCCATCGCGTACACCGCCAGCAGGTTGACGAGCGCGGCGACGCGATCCACGGCGGGCTGACGTTCGCCAGCGCAGCCGGCATGTTCGCCCAGTCGACGTCGTGCACCGCCCACCAGCCGGCGACGGCGAGCATGGCGATACCCGCCGCCCGCACCAGCCAGGGAGTGCGGCGCGCGGTCTGCACGGGCGGCGGCTCCACGGCCTCGGTCTCGCCGCCGGCCGGCCCGGTCTCGCTCTCCGGCTCCACCACCCGGGACACGGCGTCCGTCATGGCCGACAGCGCCGGCCCGACCTGGACCGGCGTCAGGGCGCCGGCCTCGAACGGGATCGCGCGCCGCTCTTCCGAGGACTCGTAGGCGCAGGTGATCAGGCGTGTCACGTAGAGCGCTTCGTCCAGCGGCCCGCTCGAGCTGTCCTGGCGTCGGACGCGCTCCACGAAGTCGCGCATCAAGGGCGCATACCACTCCGAGTGGGAGGAGTCGCGGCTCATGCCGTCGGCGAACGAGATCTCCTCGCTGGTGGCTGCGCGCACCACCACGTGCTCGTCGTCGCCCACCAGCTCTCCGTCCGCGCCCACGAACAGGAAGCGGATCGAGCGCCGCTTCGGCGGCCCAGGTCAGGCGCACCTCGGCCAGGCGGTCGCCGAAGTCGAGCACGACGAAGGCCGAGTCCTCGACGCCGTAGTCGGCGTGGCGCAGGGTCCGCACGGTGGCCTGCAGCGCGGCCGGCTCCCCGAGCACCGAGCGCAGCTGGTAGAAGATGTGCGCGCCGTGGTCGAACAGGATCCCGCCTCCGGCGAGCTGGCGGTCGGTGCGCCAGGCGGGCGACCAGTTGGGGTTGCCCGCGTTGGCCTCGGTGCGGTGCACCTCGTACTCGACCAGGTGCACGCGACCGATCCGCGGCAGCAGGCGCACCACCGCCTGCCACTGCGGGGAGTGGTGGTACTGGTGGCAGGGCACGAACACGACGCTCGCCGCCCGGACCGCGGCCGCGATCGCCTCGGCGTCGGTCAGGCACTGCGCGATCGGCTTCTCGCACAGCACGTGCAGGCCGCGTGCCGCCGCCGCCTCCACCAGCACCCGGTGCGTGAACGGCGGCGTGCACACGTCGACGAAGTCGAGCGGCTCGCAGGCCAGCAGCTCGTTCGGCGTGCTCGTAGAGGTGCACGCCCGGGAACGCGTCCCGGGCGGCGTCCAGGTTGGTCCGCGAGAGGTCGGCGACCGCGACGATCTCGACCTCCTGCCGGAGCGCGGCGTCGCCCGTCCACTGCGGCGCGTGGCCGCGCAGCGCGATGTTGCCGGCGCCGAGCAGGGCGCCGCGCAGCTTCACCGCCAGCCTCCCTCGCGCGCCAGCCGGGCGAAGGCCTCGTCGAGGATCCCGAGCGCGCACCTCGGCCGTCGCCTCGTCGATCGTGAGCGGGCGGGTTCACGCGGAACGACGGGCTGTAGACCATCGAGACCAGCCCGCGCTGCAGGCACTCCCGGAACAGCCGCACGCAGACGTCCTTGGCCAGCGGCTCCTTCGTCGCCCGGTCCTTCACCAGCTCGACCCCGATCAGCAGCCCCTTGCCGCGCACGTCGCCGACGAACTCGTAGCGCTCCTGCAGCTCTTGGAAGCGGCGCAGCATGAAGGCCCCGACCCTCTCCGCGTTCTCGACCAGCCGCTCTTCCTCGATCACGGTGACGGAGGCGAGGATCGCGGCGCCCGCCATCGGGTTGCCGCCGTAGCTGGAGCTCGAGCCGGACGGCGCGCCCCAGGGCTTCGACTGGGTGATCTCGTCGGTCGAGGCGAGGCCCGAGACCGGGAAGCCGGCGCCCAGGCCCTTGCCCATGGTGACCACGTCCGGCACGACGCCCCAGTGCTCGCAGCCGAACCACTTCCCGGTCCGGCCGAAGCCGCAGATCATCTCGTCGCTCACGAGCAGCGCGTCGTTCTCCTTCGCGATCGACTGGACGGCCGGCATGAACTCCGGCGGCGGCACCACGTTGCCCGCTGTGCCCTGGATCGGCTCGATCAGGATGGCGGCCAGCGCGCCCGTCGTCTCGTGCTTGATCACCTTGCGCGCGAACTCCGCGCACTCGATCCCGCACGACGGGTACTTCGAGCGCCAGCGGGCAGCGGTAGCAGTAGGCGTAGGGCGCGTGATGCGCGCCCGGCAGCATCGGGCCGAGGTGGTTCTTGGTGCCGTCGCCGATCAGCGAAAGCGTGCCCGCCGTCTTGCCGTGGAAGCCGCCCCAGAACGACAGGAACTCGAACTTCTTCGTGCGCGACTTGGCCAGGCGCATCGCGGCCTCGACCGCCTCCGTGCCGCCGGAGTAAAGCTGCACCTTGTCCAGGCCCGGGGGCGTGTGGGAGGCGACCTTCTTCAGGGCCTCGGCCCGGCGGGGCGTCGTCAGCGAGCCGACCGTGACCTCGTCGATCTGCGCCTTCAGGATCTCGCGATAGCGCGGGTGAGCGTGGCCGAGCGCGTTCACGCAGATGCCGGCCGCGATGTCCAGGTAGCGGTTGCCGTCGACGTCCTCCATCAGGCAGTTCTCGCCCCGCGCGACGGCGATGCCGGACAGCGTGGCGATCGACTGGGTGCCGGGGGCCAGGTAGGGGGCCTCAGCGGCCACCAGCGCACGACTCTTCGGGCCGGGGACCTCGGTCAGCAGGAGCGGCTTCTGTGGGGGCAACGGGTTCTCCTCGAGCTGTCATGTCCGCGTTCGACCGCGCGCCCGAACCGGGCGCGAACACCACCCCTCGTGTCGCCGGGTGTCCCCCGGCACCCGCGACTCGCTCGCGCGTTCACGCCGATTTCTACCGTAACGCACCATTCTGCGTCCCCGCAGCGAGGGGCGCAACCGGGCGGATCCGTGGGCAGCGGCCCAAGTCGCCGCGGTCCGCAAGTCGGACGCCGCGGGGCCAGCCCCTGCGGCGCAGGCGGAGCCATCGCCGCAGCCGCGCGTCGAGCTGCGAACGGAATCGCGCACTCAATCTGTATATCATTCGTTCGTGTAAGACTCCCACCCGACCTTGTATTTCCATTGCTGGCTGGAAATGTCCGGGTGCGATCGTCAGCCCTTTGGCGTAATCTCCTGTCCGGGCCGGCATGACGCGCATACGATTGGAAGGCTACGTCCTCGATACCGAGGCCCGAGAGCTCCTCAGGGGAAGCCGTCCCGTCCACCTCGCTCCGAAGGCGCTCGAGCTCCTCGAGCTGCTGGTGGAGCGCCGGCCCAATGCGGTGTCGAAGTCGACCATCCACGATCGCCTGTGGCCCGAGACGTTCGTCGCCGAGGTGAACCTGCCCGTCCTGATCCACCGCCTGCGCGAGGCGCTCGAGGACGACCCGCGCGACCCGCGGTTCGTACGCACGGTCACCCGCTTCGGCTACGCGTTCTGTGGCAACGCCTGGCTCGAGTCGGAGGGACCGGGCGGCGCCGGCAACGGGTTCGAGTACCGCGTGGTGTTCGCCTCCAAGGAGGTCCTGCTGCGGAGCGGCGAGAACCTGCTCGGCCGGGCCTACGAGGCCGCGGTGCGCGTCGACCAGACGAGCGTCTCGCGCCGGCACGCGCTGATCCGCATTTCCGAGGCTGGCGCCACGATCGAGGACTGCGGCAGCAAGAACGGCACGTTCGTCGGCAACGACCGGGTCACGAGGCAGGCCGCTCTGCGCGACGGAGACCGCATCCTGCTCGGCGCGGCGCTGCTCGTGTTCCGCTGCTTCCGCCGCGAGAGCGTGGGCGGCGACGGTGACCCCGCGAGCCGGCCCACGACGCCCCTGCTGGTCCCTCCGGCGGACGGCTTGCAGTCGCGCGCCTGAGCCGCGGCAGGCGCGCCGGGGCGATCCGTCGAACTCGAGAGGCCTTCCATCCGTAGAGGCGAGTGCGGGCCCTGCCCGAGGAGGCGGTCGTGCCGAGAAGGCTCACGCGGGACACGCGACACGGGATGATCGGCGGCGTGGCGGCAGGCTTCGGCGAGTACCTCGAGGTCGACCCGGTGCTCGTGCGGCTCGGGTTCGTGCTGCTGGCGTTCGTCCACGGGCTGGGGATCCTCTTCTACCTCGCCTGCTGGTTCGTGATGCCCCGCCGCGAGGCTGCCCTGCCGGTGGAGGCGCCGGCGGGCGCACCGGCGGAGGGCGCGCCCTTGGCCGGCACCGGCTTCGAGGCGATCCGCGACGCGGGCGCACAGCTCGCAGCGCAGGCGCGGGCCGCCTCCCCGGACGCGGCAGCCGCGCAGCTGGCGGTCGGATCGGTGCTGGTGCTGCTGGGCGCCCTCCTCCTCGCCCACAACCTCGACTGGCTGCACTGGCCGCACTGGATGCGCTTCGAGACGCTGTGGCCGCTGCTGCTCGTCGCGCTCGGGGCCGGATTGATCGCGAAGTCCCGCCGCTCGCCGATCGCCTGACGTCGGCCCGCGGCGAGCGGTTAGAATCGGGGCGCCTCGCTTGGCGGGAGGTCTGCCCCTGGAACGATCGTATCTGCTGTTCGCCTGCCTCCTGCTCGTGCCGCTCGCGAGCCTGCTGGCTGCTGGCGCTCCGCCGTCGCGGCCGGCGATCATCGGCTACGTCTTCGCTCGCGGCGCGACGATACGGCCCGACGAGATCGCCGCGGAGAAGCTGACGCACCTGAACTACGCCTTCGCCTTGCTGCGGGGCGGCCGGCTGGTGGAGGGCGAGGCGGGCGACGCCGCGAACCTGGCCGTCCTCACGGGCCTGCGCCGCCGCAACCCCGGGCTGCAGGTGCTGGTCTCGGCCGGCGGCTGGACCGGCTCGAAGGGCTTCTCCGACGTGGCCCTCACGGCGGCCCGCCGCGGGGCTTTCGTCGCCAGCGCCGTCGAGTTCCTGCGGCGCCACGACCTCGACGGCCTCGACGTCGACTGGGAGTACCCGGGCCTGCCGGGCGCCGACAACCCGCACCGCCCGGCCGACCGGGCCAACTTCACCGCGCTGCTCGCGGACCTGCGTCGTGCGCTCGACGCCGAGGGCGCCGCGCGCGGTCGCCGGCTGCTGCTCACGATCGCCGCCGGCGCCTTCCCTGACTACCTGGCCCACGTCGACATGGCGCAGGCACAGGCCTCGCTCGACCTCGTCAACCTGATGAGCTACGACTTCCGTCTCGCGGAGGCCGGGGACGAGGCCGGCCACCACGCGAACCTGCTGCCGCACCCCGACGACCCGCGGCAGCTGTCGGCCTCGACGGCCGTGCAGCAGTTCCTCGCCGCGGGCGTGCCCGCGGGCAAGCTAGTGCTCGGCGTGCCGTTCTACGGCCGCGCGTGGCGCGGCGTCGCCGGCGGCAAGGACGCGCTCTACCACGCCGGCAAGCCCGCGCGCGGGCTCGACGTGTCCTCGTATCCCGCGATCGTGGCGCTCGCCGGGAAGGAAGGCTGGGCGCGCGGCTGGGACGAGCGCGCGCAGGCGCCCTACCTGTGGAACGCCCGCCGCGGGCTGTTCGTCAGCTACGAGGACCCGCGGTCGCTTGGCGCGAAGGCGCGCTACGTGCGCACGCAGGGCCTGGCCGGCGTGATGTTCTGGGAGTACCACGCGGACCCGACCGGGGCGCTGCTCGACGCGCTGGTCGAGGGCCTGCGCGCGGAGCGGCCGTGACGGCGCGCCCGCTCGCGCTCGTGCTCGCGCTGGCGTCGATTCCAGCCTTCGCCCGCGACACGGCCCTGGCGTCCGAAGAGCCCGCGCCGAGCGTCCCCGACAGGATCCCGCTCGACGGCGTGTGGCGTTTCGAGCTCGACCGCCGGGACGAGGGCCTGGTCGCCGGCTGGGGCGAAGCGCGCCGTCTGGGCGGGACGATCCGGCTGCCCGGCGTGCTGCAGGCCCAGGGCCACGGCGACGAGGTCACCGTCGACACGCCCTGGACGGGGCAGATCGTGGACCGGTCCTTCTTCACCTCGCTTCGCTACGCGCCTTACCGCCAGCCGGGCCAGGTGAAGGTGCCGTTCTGGCTGCAGCCCGACCGCTACTACGTCGGCCCCGCCTGGTACCAGCGGGACCTGGTGGTCCCTCCCGAATGGGCGGGCCGCCGCCTGCTGCTGCACCTCGAGCGGCCCCACTGGCAGACGGTCGTCTGGCTCGACGGGCGGGTCAGGGGCTCCTGCGACAGTCTCTCGACCCCGCACCGGATCGAGCTCGGCGGGGCGTTTCCCCCGGGCGCGCACACCCTGACGATCCGGGTGGACAACCGCCTGGTCGTGGACGTGGGCCTGAACTCGCACAGCGTGTCGGACCACACGCAGGGCAACTGGAACGGGATCGTAGGCAAGCTCGAGCTGCAGGCGAGCGGCCCCGTCTGGATCGAGGACCTGCAGGTCTACCCGCGGCTCGCCGAACGCGCGCTGCGCGTTCGCGGGCGGATCGGCAACCTGACCGGGAGCCCGGGCACGGGCCGCGTGCGGATCGCCGCCGAGCCGTTCAACGTCGGGCCCGCAGGCGGCGTGGCCACGGCGGTGGCCGAGGCCTCGTGGGACGCGCGCGGCGGCGGCTTCGAGGCCACGCTGCCGCTCGGCCCCTCCGCGAGGACCTGGGACGAGTTCTCGCCGGCGCTCTACCGGGTGGGCGCGACTCTCGAGGCGGAGAGCGGGCGGGACACGCGCACGGTCGTGGCCGGCCTGCGCGAGATCGCGACGCGCGGCACCCAGTTCACGGTCGACGGCCGCAAGGCCTTCCTTCGCGGCACGCTCGAGTGCGCGATCTTCCCGAAGACCGGGCACCCGCCGACCGACGTCGCGTCCTGGAAGCGCGTCGTCGGCATCGCGAAGGCGTACGGTCTCAACGCGATCCGCTTCCACTCGTGGTGCCCGCCGGAGGCCGCGTTCAGCGCGGCGGACGAGCTCGGCTTCTACTACCAGGTCGAGGTCGCCTCCTGGGCCAACGGCTCCACCCGGCTCGGCGTCGGCCTGCCGATCGACGAGTGGCTCCAGCGGGAGACGGAGCGCATCCTGAAGGCCTACGGCAACCACCCGTCGTTCCTGCTGCTGGCCTGCGGCAACGAGCCGGCGGGGAACGACCGCGAGTTCCTCGGCCGCTGGGTCGAGCACTTCCGACAGCTCGACCCGCGCCGGCTCTACACGAGCGCGTCGGGCTGGCCGCAGCTGCCGGAGAACCAGTTCCACGTCACGGCCGACCCGCGGATCCAGGCCTGGGGCGCCGGCCTCGCGTCGCGCGTCAACGCCAGGCCGCCCGAGACGCGGACCGACTACCGCGGCTACCTGCGGGCGAGGACGGTCCCGGTCGTCAGCCACGAGGTCGGGCAGTGGTGCGCCTTCCCGAACCTCGCCGAACGGACGAAGTACACGGGCTACCTGAAGGCGAAGAACCTCGACGTCTTCGCGGACACGCTCGCCGCCCACGGCATGGCAGACCAGGCCGCCGCCTTCCTGGACGCCTCGGGCAGGCTGCAGACGCTGCTGCTACAAGGAGGAGATCGAGTCGGCCCTGCGCACGCCGGGCATGGGCGGCTTCGAGCTGCTCGACCTGCACGATTTCCCGGGCCAGGGCACGGCGCCCGTCGGCGTCCTGGACGCGTTCTGGGACTCGAAGGGCTACGTCAGCGCAGACGAGTACCGCCGCTTCTGCGGGGCGACCGTGCCGCTCGCCCGGCTCGACCGGCGCGTGTTCACGGTGGACGACACGCTGAAGGCCGACGTCGAGATCGCGCACTTCGGGGCGGCGCCGCTCGTGCGCGCGAGGCCCGTGTGGCGGCTCGTCGACGCCGCCGGCAACGCCGTGGCGCAGGGCGGCTGGCCGGTGCGCGACGTGCCCGTCGGCAACGGCGTGGCGCTCGGCCGCGTCGAGCTGCGGCTCGGGCGTCTGCGGGCGCCCGCGCGCTACCGGCTGCTGGTCGGGCTCGCTGGCACGCCGGTCGAGAACGACTGGGACGTGTGGCTCTACCCGTCGCGCGTGGACACGGCGGCGCCGGCGGGCGTCCGCGTGGTGCGCGATCTGGATGCCAGCGTGGAGGCGGAGCTGCGCGGAGGCGGACGCCTCGTGCTGATGGTCGCGCCCGACCGCGTGCGCGGAGACGAGCTCGGCAGGGTCGAGCTCGGCTTCTCCAGCATCTTCTGGAACACGGCCTGGACGGGCCGCCAGGCCCCGCACACGCTCGGCATCCTCTGCGATCCCGCTCACCCGGCGCTCGCCGCCTTCCCGACCGAGGGCCACGGCAACTGGCAGTGGTGGTATCTCGTCAGCCGGGCGGGGGCCCTCCTCCTCGACGCGCTGCCGCGGGCGCTGCGGCCGACGGTGCAGGTGATCGACGACTGGGTCACGAGCCGCCGGCTCGCTCTCGTGTTCGAGGCGCGCGTGGGGAAGGGGCGCCTGCTCGTGACGAGCGTCGACCTCGAGCACGACCTCGCCGGAAACCCGGTCGCACGCCAGCTCCGGTACAGCCTGCTGCGCTACGCCGCGAGCGAGCGCTTCGCGCCGGACGTCGAGCTGTCGGTTGCCGACGTGCGCGCCCTGCTGCGATGAGGCGTCCGTCCGCGCCGGCCGTGCTCGCCGCCGCGCTGCCTCTCGCGGCTCTCGGCGCGTCCTGCCGGCTGTTCGAGCGCGGCGCCCCGCCCCCTTCGCCGCGGGGCGTCGTGCTCGTGCTCGCCGCGGGGCTCGAGCCGGGCACGGATCCCTCGCGCACGCCGAACCTCGCGCGACTGGCCGCGGGCGGCCGCGCCTTCGACCAGGCCTTCGCTGCCGCGCCCGACGGCGGCGAGGCGCGGGCCGCCGTGGTCGGCTCGCAGACGCAGTCGCTGGCGGCCCTGCTCCGCGCGCGCGGGTTCGCGGTCGCCGCGGCCGGCGATCCGGCCGCCCTGGGCGGCATCGACGCAGCGACCCTGGACGCGGTCCTGCCCCCCGGCACGGAGGCTGGCGGGGCGCTCGACCGCTGGCTCCGCGGTCAGGCGGGACGCTTCCTGCTGCTGACCTCGGTGGGCCAAGCGGGCGCAGCGGGAGTCCCGGCCACCGAGGCCGGGGCGTTTGCGCCGCCCCTGCCGCGCATCGCCACCGGCGATCTCGATCCGCTCGCACGCCCCGGCGGCACGGTGCGGCCCCCGGCCTGGTCGGAGCCGGCGCGGGAGCGCGCCCTCGCGGGCGGGCTCGAGCGGGCGATGGCCGCGGACGCGGCGCTCGGCAGCCTGACCTCGCTCGTGGACCGCGCCGCTCCGGGCACGGCGCTCGTCATGGTGGGCGACCCCCCCTCCGACCACGGCACTCACGGCGTCGTCGGGCGCGCCGGGCTGTTCGACGACAGCCTGCGCTCGACGCTCGTGTTCACCGCGGCCGGCCTGTCCCAGCCCGGCCGCGCCGCCTCGGTGCCCGTCTCGACGCGCGACGTCGCGCCGACGCTGCTCGCGCTCGCCGGCCTCGGCGCCGAGCCGGCGCTCGAGGGCCGCAGCCTGCTGCCTCTCCTGGCCGACCCGCGGGCCGAGTCGGCCGGCGAGGCCGTCTCCTCGGCCGCGCGCAGGGCGGGGCGCGTCGGCCGCTCGGCGCGCAGCGAGCGCTGGCGCTTCACCGAGTGGCCCGACGGCAGCAGCGAGCTCTACGACCACGAGAGCGACCCGCTCGAGATCACGAACCTCGCTGAGAGGCCAGAGCAGCGGGCGACGATCGCCGGCCTGGCGCGGGCCTTCGCCCCGCGCCCGCCGTCGCATGCCGGCACGACAGGCGCCGCGCGGGGCAAGACGCCGCCCGCGCGTCCGCGCAACGTGCTGCTGGTCGTCATCGACGACCTCAACACGCGCGTCGGCGCGTGGGGAGCACCGGTGCGCACGCCGAACATCGACCGCCTGGCGGAGCGCGGCGTGCGCTTCGACCGTGCGTACGTGGCGGTCGCGATGTGCAGTCCATCACGCGTCTCGATGATGACGGGCTGGCGCCCGGAGCGCACCGGCGTCTGGAGCAACCTGGACCCGGCGCGGCCGGCCGGCGCCCTGCCGCTGCAGGAGCACTTCGCGGCGCACGGTTACGTGACGGCGGCCGTCGGCAAGATCTACCACTACCCCGAGCTGTTTCGCTGGGACGTGCGGGAGGAGCACCCGCAGGTCGTCGAGGAGGAGGGCGAGGGCGTGCCGGAGCCCGGCGGCGAGGGCCTGTGGGCGGCGGCCGGCGGCGGCGACGCCGAGCAGCCCGACGGCCAGCGCGCGCTGCGGGCCGCGCGCCTGCTCGCGCGCTACCGGCGCCGTCCCTTCTTCCTCGCGGTCGGGTTCGTGCGGCCGCACCTGCGCTGGATCGCGCCGGCTCGCTACTTCGGCCTGTACCCGCCCGACGCGGTCCGCCTGACAAGCTACCCGCCGGACGACTTGGCGGACGTGCCCGCGATCGCCGTCAAGACCAGGCCGCAGCCGCTGCCGGGCCTGCCCCTGCTGGGCCGTGCGCCGCTGGGGCTCGTGCGGGACCCGGCGTTTCGGCGCCAGGCGATCGCGGCGTACGAGGCCTGCACCACGTTTGCCGACGCGCAGGTCGGCGTCCTGCTCGAGGCCCTCGACCGGCTCGATCTGTGGCGCAGCACGCTCGTCGTGCTCGTCGGCGACAACGGGTTTCACCTCGGCGAGCACGACGGGTTGCTGCGCAAGGACACGCTGTTCGAAGAAGGCCTGCGCGTGCCGCTGATCGTGGCCGGTCCCGGCGTCGCTCGCGGCGGCGCGGTCGCCCGCGCGCCGGTCGAGGTCTCCGACCTCTACCCGACCGTGGTCGAGCTGGCCGGCCTGCCCGCGGTCGACGGACTGGACGCGCGCAGCCTCGTCCCGCTGCTCGTCGACCCCGGCGCGCCCGGCCGCGGTCCGGCCGTCTCCTTCCGCCGCGTCCAGCCGCCCGAGCGGGGCTGGTCGATCCGCACGTCGCGGCTGCGCTACACGCTGTGGCCGGACGGGAGCGAGGAGCTCTACGACGAGCGTGGCCGGGGCGGCGAGCGGGAGAACCTCGCCGGGCGGCCCGAGAGGGGCGCCGAGAAGCGGGCGCTGCGGGCGCGGCTCGAGGCGCTCGTGGCGCGGCCCTAGCGCTCGTAGACGAGCGTCACGATCGAGTGCGCCGGGCTCTGGGCGCGGGCCGCCCGGCCGGCGATCCAGAGCAGGAACTCCTTGTCCTTCTCCGTGGCGTTCATGACCACGGCCACCACGGCGCCGCCCGGCTGCACGAAGGCGGTGGCCAGCAGGTCGTCGTCGTTGGAGGTCGCGGCGACCCGCCGCGAGCCGGGTCTCACGAAGCGCGAGAAGTGGCCGATGTAGAAGTACGAGCTGGTGAAGCGCAGCTCGCCCGTGCGCGTGTCGCCGTGCAGCGGTGCCAGGCAGAAGTTGCCGACGTGGTTCGGCCCGCCCCGCTCGTCGAGCAGCACGTTCCAGTCGGTCCAGCCCGCGGCCCAGTTGTTGAAGTCGCGGATCATGGAGGCGCCGTAGACCTCGCCCCACTTCCACTCCTCGAGCGCCGCGGGCGCGAAGCTCGCGGGCGTGCCCTCGGTGAACAGCAGGGCCTTGTCGGGCCACGCGTCGTGGACCAGGCGGACGTTGTCGAAGTGGTCGCCGATGTACCAGTGGAAGCCGGCGCCCCAGACGTAGCGCGCGGCGGCGGGGTCGCCGTAGACGGCTTGCGCCCGCTGGTAGAGGATCCCGCGGTTGTGGTCCCAGATCATCAGCTTCAGGCGCGAGAGCCCGGCCCGCTCCAGGGCCGGGCCGAGGTGGTCGCGCACGAAGTCGCGCTCCTCCTCGCCCGTGAACAGGCAGCTCTCCCAGGTCTGCGTGGCCATGGGCTCGTTCTGCACGGTCAGGCCCCAGATCGGCACGCCCTCCTTCTCGTACTCCTGCACGAAGCGCACGAAGTAGCGCGCCCAGGCCTCGCGGTACTCCGGCCTGAGCCGGCCGCCCTGCAGCATGCTGCCGTTGGTCTTCATCCACGCGGGGGGGCTCCAGGGCGAGGCGAACAGCCGCAGTCCGCCCGCGCGAGCGATCGCGGCCCGGATGAACGGCAACCGCGCGCGCCGGTCGTGCTCGAGCGTGAACGAGCCGAGCGCCGTGTCGCCCGACACGTCGGCGTAGGCGTAGCTCTCGCTCGAGAAGTCGCAGCTGTTGATGTGCGTGCGCCCGAGCGTGTAGCCGATGCCGCGCGACGGGTCGAAGTAGGCCTCGAGCACCCGGTCCTGCGCGGCCTTCGGCAGCCGCGCGAACGTCTCGGCCGCAGCGTCGGTGAGGGCGCCGCCGATGCCCTCGATCTGCTGGAATGCCTTCGCGGGGTCGACCATCACCGTCGGGAAGTGCTCGTCCGGCTGCGGCAGGGGCAGCAGGGCGACGGGCTCCCTGCTGGCGAGGCGCTCGCGCGTGCCCTTCGCCGTCACCCACACCGACACGCGTGCGGCGTCCGCCTGCGTCCCGGCCTGACCCGGGTGAGCCGTCGTGACACCGGCCAGCAGCAAGGAAACCAGCGTATTCATCGGGGCCTCCGGGCACGCACGCTAGCGGCGCCGCCGACGGCGCGTCAATGGGCCCCGCGTTAGCTTGCCCGATCGGCGCACTCGGCCGCATGCGCCACCACCGCAACGCATCCACCGGGTTGGCGCGAGTGTCAGGATATGTTAATAGAAATGCAATGTTGTCTCCGCCCGCGACAGTGCTCCGGGTCCTTCTGGTCGAGGACGATGCGGACCACGCGGAGCTGGTGCGCCGTGGGCTCGCCGGCCAGCGAGTCCCGGTCGAACTGACGGTCTGTCCGGATGCCGAGGCCGCACTCGAGTACCTGCGCGCTGACACGGAATCGGCGCCCCACCTCATCCTGCTCGACCTGCGCCTGCCGAAGATGAGCGGCCTTCAGTTGCTGCGGGAGATGAAGGCCACGCCGGGCCTCTCCGCCATCCCGTGCGTCGTGCTCACGACCTCGGAGGCCGAGGTGGACGTGGCCCGGGCGCAGGAACTCCAGGTGAGCCGCTACCTCGTCAAGCCGGCGGATCACGAGCGCCTGGCGTCGCTGATGGCCGACGTCGAGCGTTACTGGAGGGAGAGCAGCCGGCCGCGGCACGCGGGCTGAGCTCCGGGCGGCCGCGCCGCATCGCTCGCGGCGGCGGCCGGCCGGAGCTGTCTCCGCTTACGGCGTGCTGGCCGTCGTCGCGGGCACGTTCCAGCCTTCGACCCTGACCGCCGGCCGGCTGCCCGCAAGGTGTTTCGTCTCGTACTCGGCCACGATCTCGCGGCGCTCGCCGGGCAGGAGCGTCAGGTCGTTGTCTTCCCACAGCACGGGCAGGACCTCCTCGCCGGCCGCTCCCCGCCGGACGCTCGCGTGGAGGAAGAACGCCAGGGACTTCGACGGGTTCTCCAGCACCACGCGCGCGTGTCCCTCGCCGCCGGTCGACTGGAAGCTGGCGGAGGCGCGCACCTCGGCGGCCGGCAGCCGCTGCAGGCCGGTGAGGTCGGCGAACTGCGCGACCGGCGTCACGTACCACTGCGACTTGTCCCAGGCCAACGTCTCCGCCTTCGTCGAGAGCCAGTAGACGTTGCGGCTGACGACACGGCCGGCCGCGTTCTCCAGGGTGAGGAACAAGAAGTAGGTCGGGGACAGGCCGTCCGGCTCGGGCACCTCGAGTGCGCGGGTCACGGCGTCCGGGCCCACGTCGACGGTGGCGCGCCGGCTCGCCTTCTCCACGCCGTCCAGGGTGGTCACGCGCGCCGTGACCGCGAGGCCGGCGTGCTCCGCGAGCGTCGAGTTGACCACCAGCACCGAGCGGTCGTCGTACGAGTACTGGACGTGCAGCGGCTCGCAGGCCTTCTTGGCGCCGAAGTACGAGCCGCCGGGCCTGCAGGTAGAAGTCGTACAGGTGCCAGATCATCCCGGGCCAGGCGTTGTTCAGCATCCACTGGATCACGCCGGTCGCCACGGTACTTGCGGGCCGAGAAGCTCTCGAACATCGCGCGGTGGGACTCGTAGGCCGCGACCTGCGCCTTGCGCGCGTACTCCTCGACGCCCTGCGAGGGCCCGTAGCGGGCGTCGAGCGCGGCGTTGAACAGCGTGAGGTCCTTGAACGGCCCGCCGCCGCAGTGGTAGTTCCAGACCTCGTTGATCGGCCACAGCTTGTCAGCGGGAATGAACCGCCGCAGGCTCTCGAGCGGCGGTGGCGCCGGGCCGGGACCGATCTCGGTGGCGAAGCCGTGCGGGCCGCCGAGCTTCGTGTCCGTGTACCAGTAGATCGGCGGGACCCAGTCGTAGGGGCCGCGCATCTTGACGCCGCTCTCGCCCGAGAACTCGGCCTTCTTCTCGGTCGCGGAGGAGACGACCGGGTTCGGGAAGCCCAGCTCCTTCAGCACGTCCAGGTAGGCGCGCTCGACCTTCGCCGGGGGCGGGTTGTCCGAGCCGTTCAGCCACACGAACACCGAGGCCCGGCCGCGCAGGCGCAGGATCTGGTCCCGGAGCGAGGCGGTCGCGATGGGCAGGTCCTTCTCCTGCCAGCTCTCCCACTTCTCCCAGTGGTCGCAGCAGCACCAGCCGGGCATCACCAGGATGCCCTCGCGGTCCGCGAGGTCGAAGAAGGCGTCGTCCTCGAGCTTGCCCTCGAGCCGGACCGTGTTGAGCCCCATGTCCTTCACGTAGCGCAGCTCGGCCTGCTCGCGCTCGCGGCTCGAGCGCAGCATCATCTCGGAGGTCCAGCCCGCGCCCCGGATCAGCAGCTTGCGGCCGTTCACCTTGAACAGCAGGTGGCCGGCGGGCGTCTTCTCCGCCGTGAACTCGCGGATGCCGAACTGCGCCGTCGCCCGGTCGGACTGGCGCCCGTCCACCGCAAGCTCGAGCTCGAGCCGGTGCAGGCTCGGCGTGCCGTACTGCGCCGGCCACCACAGCTTCGGGTCCTTCACCACCAGCTGCGGGAACTCCGTGGGCGAGAGCACGACCTCGCGCGACTCGCCGGCAGCCAGCGACACGGGCTTCTCGAACGCGATCGCGCCGATGCGTCCCCGCAGCAGCGCGCTGAGGGGCGCGGCGGTCGCGTTGCGGGCGAAGACCTTCACCGTCAGCTCGGCGCGGTCGAGCCCGCCAGACAGCTTCGTCACGACCTGCGGGTGGCACAGCGTCGCCGGGCCGCTGGCGCGGAGCGTGACCGGGCGGTAGATGCCCATCACCTTGTCCGGCGGCATCGGGTTCCAGTCGACGAACGTGATCGCCAGGTCGTTCGGCTGCGGCGCGCTCACCAGGACCGCCAGCGCGTTGCGACCGCTGGTGGCGATGCCGGTGACGTCCAGCTCGTGGACCCGCCAGGCGCCTGCCGTGGCGTCGGCAGCGGCGATCTGCCTGCCGTTGAGCCAGGCGTCGAAGCGGAAGTTGACGCCACCGAAGCGCAGCCAGAGGCGGCGCCCGTCCACCTCGCGCGGCAGCGTGAACTCGGTCCGGTACCACCAGGGCACGGCGAACGGGCTGTCGGCGGGCATCGGCAGGTTCGAGAAGTTCTGGCCGACCTCGTAGCTCGTGCCCGGGATTCGGCGCAGGTTCGAGCCGACGTAGGGGTCGGGGTAGGTGCCGTCGGCTACGAGCGCGCTCACGACGGTCGTCGGCACGCTCGCCCGGTGCCAGCCGGCGGTGGATGCGCCGGGGAGCGAGAGCCGTTCGCCGCCGGCGTTCGAGGTCGCGGACGACTGGATCGCCCAGCCGCCCTCGAGCTCGATCCGGAACTCGTCCGCTCTCGCCGCCATCGCCCCTCCCGGGCCGGCCGCCGTCAACAGGGTGAGGATGACCGAGAGTCGCGCTCGCTGCATGCAGTGCCTCCTCGCGTGGCCGAGGCTACGCCTGCGTTGGAGCGGGCGTCAACCGACCTTGACACCGACCTTGACGCCACCGACCTTGACGCCCTCACGCGGCGCCTGCCGCTCGCGCGTCGCCTCGGCGGCGAGGAAGGCGCCGGCCAACAGCACGTACGCCTCGACGTAGGCGAACAGCAGGAAGCTGACCGACACCTGGAACGGTCCGTGGCTGCGTGACAGGTCGAGCCGCGGCAGCACGAGCAGGAAGACCCAGCGCACCACCTCGCCCGCGCCGGCCGTCAGCGCCGCGGCGCCGAGCGCGATGCCGCCCGGGACCGGGCCGTGGGGCAGCAGCCTGTAGGCCAGGAAGAGCGCGACGGCGGTCAGCAAGAGCACCGCGAACCACAGGGCCGGCGCCCGCAGCGGCCGCGACACCTGGCTGACGCCCAGCACCAGCACCACTGCGATCGCCCAGCAGGCCGCCGTCAGCAGCAGGCCCACCAGTTGGTTGTGCCAGTAGGCCCGGTGGACGGCGAAGCCCCACAGGCGGTTGAACGCCATTTCGAGCGGGATGAAGATCCCGGCGCCGCCCAGGAAGATCCACAGCGCCAGCGAGATCGAGATCTCGCCGCGAACCTGCCAGGCGGAGGCCTCCAGGTTGCGCAGCACGAACTCCTGGCCCGCGGGGTAGTACGACTGCACGGCGAGCCGCACGACCTCGTGCGCGTCGGGCGAGCGCAGCACGTACTTGGCGAGCGAGATCAGCAGCACGCTGAGCGGGTAGAAGCCCAGCATCGCGAAGAACGCCAGCGCGCCGCACAGCGCGTGCGTCTCGATCGACAGCAACAGCGTGTGCACGAGCGGCAGCGGGTGCAGCAGGCGGCGCAGCACGACGCGCGCGAACGGCCCGGCCACCCTCACCTCCCCGGGACGACCCAGGGCACCACGTAGGCCTGCAGCATCGCCAGCAGCCCCACCAGGGTCGTGAGCAGCAGGCTGTGGCCGACGACCCGGCGCAGGATCTCGCCCTCGCGCCCGACCGCGCCCACGCCCGCGGCGCCGACCGAGAGGTTCTGCGGGCTGATCATCTTGCCCATCACGCCGCCCGAGCTGTTGGTGGCCGCGGCCAGGATCGGGTCGAGGCCCGAGACGCGGGCGGTGGTCGCCTGCAGCGGGCCGAACAGCGTGTTCGAGGAGGTGTCGCTGCCGGTGAGGAACACGCCGATCATGCCGATGAAGGCGGAGAAGAACGGGAACAGCACGCCCGTCGCGGCGAGCGCGAGGGCGAGCGAGGAGGTCATGCCCGAGTAGTTCATCACGGTCGCGATCGAGAGGATGAAGGCGATGGTGAGGATCGGCAGCCGCAGCTGGCGCAGCGTCGCGGCGAAGGTGACGGCGAACGCCGCGCCCGGCAGGCCGTGCGCGGCCATCAGCAGGAAGGCCGCCGCCGCCGCCGCCAGCACCAGCGACCCGGCCGAGCTGAAAGGATCGAGGCGGTACACGAGCGGGTAAGGCGTCGAGCGCGCCACGACCGGCGGCTCGCGCTGCACGAGCGGCACGGCGCGGCCCGCGACCGTCTCGTAGGAGCCGGGCCAGGGCCGCTCCCAGGTGAGCTTGCGCAGGCCGGCGGAGGCCGCGGCCTGGCCGAGCAGCACCACCAGCACGAGCAGGGCGTAGACCCCGTAGGCGCGGGCCACGCGCGAGGGGGGATCCCGGCGCCGGTCGTCCGTCGCCGGCGACGGGGCGTCGTCGCCACGCCACACCTCTCGCGGCGCCCACGCGCGCAGCAGCAACGCGACCGCCGCCAGCGAGGCGAGCGAGGACAGGATGTCGGCCAGCTCGGGCCCGAGCCAGTTCGAGGCGAGAAACTGCACGCTCGCGAAGCTCACGCCGGCGGTGGCGACCGCCGGCAGCACCCCGAGCATGCGGCGCCAGCCGGCGAGCAGCACGACCAGGTAGCCGGGGATGAGCAGCGAGAACAGCGGCAGCTGCCGCCCGACCATCGCCGACAGGTCGCGCGTCGTGGAGGCGACGTCCCGGCCCAGCATCGGCGCCAGCAGGCCGCCGAGGGTGACGACCGGGATCCCGATCGAGCCGAAGGCCACGGGCGCGGTGTTGGCGACCAGCGCGAGCACGGCGGCGGTCAGGGGCTCGAAGCCGAGGCCGGCCAGCATCGACGCGCAGATCGCGACCGGTGCGCCGAAGCCCGCGATGCCCTCGATCAGGGCGCCGAAGCAGAACGCGACCAGCAGCGCCTGGATGCGGCGGTCGGCGGTCAGCCGCGCGAGCGAGCGGCGGATCACGTCGAAGTCGCCGCTGGCCACCGTCAGGTTGTAGAAGAAGACGGCGTTCAGCACGACCCAGCTGATCGGCCACAGGCCGAAGGCCATGCCGTGGGTCGCGGTGGAGAGCGCGAGGCCCGCGGGCACTCGCCAGACGAGGCAGGCCAGCGCCAGCGCGCTCGCTGCGGCCGCCACGGCCGCCTTCCAGGGGGCCGTGCGGACGAGGGCCAGCAGCACGCCGAGCACCAGGAGCGGCAACGCGGCCACCAGCGCCGACAGCGCGACGCTTCCGGCGACGGGCGCGTAGCTCTGGTGGAACGCGGCTGTCATGCAATCCTCGCGCGGAGTTTCCCTCACTTTCACGCGGACGCGAAGCCGCCCGTCCAGGCTCTGCTATCGTTGGCCGCGTGAGCCTGTCCCCCCGCCTGACCGCCCTGCGCGACGCGATGGGCCGGGACCTGCGCGAGAACGTGCTGCCGTACTGGCTCGGGCGCGTGCTCGACGAGCGCAGCGGCTTCCACGGCTTCCTGAGCGATTGCGGCGTCGCCGACCCGCTGGCGCCGATGGGCTCGGTGCTCTGTGCGCGGCTGCTGTGGACGTTCTCGGCGGCGTACCGCGCGACGGGCGACCCCGCGCACCGGCGCGCCGCCGAGCACTTCTACGCGTGGCTGACGGAGCGCTTCCTCGACGCCCGGCACGGCGGCGTCTTCTGGATGCTCGACCACGCCGGCCGGCCGCTCGAGGAGCGCAAGCAGACCTACGCGCTGGCCTTCGCGGTCTACGCGCTTGCCGAGCACCGGCTCGCGACGGGGGCCCGGGAAGCGCTCGAGCGCGCGCTGGAGCTGCAGGAAGCGCTCGAGGCTCACGCCAGGGACGCCGCGCGCGGCGGCTATTTCGAGGCGCGCGCGCGCGACTGGAGCGCGCTCGCGGACGTGCGCCTGAGCGACAAGGACGAGAACGCGCCCAAGTCGATGAACACGCACCTGCACCTGATGGAGGCCTACACCAACCTGCTGCGCGCAGCCGACACGCCGCGGCTGCGCGCCCTGCTGCGAGCCCTGGTGGAGCTGCACCTCGAGCGGATCCTGGACCCCGCGAGCGGCCACCTCGTGCTCTTCTTCGACGAGGGCTTCGGACCGCTCCCGGGGGGCGTGTCCTTCGGCCACGACATCGAGGCGAGCTGGCTGCTCGTCGAGGCGGCCGAGGCCGTCGGCGAGCCGGGTCTGCTGGGACGAGCCCGCGTTGCCGCGCTGCGGATGGCGCGCGTCGCGCTCGCGGAGGGCTTCGACCGCCAGCACGGCGGCCTGTTCGCGGAGCGGCACGCGGACGGCCGGCTCGACGACGACAAGCACTGGTGGATGCAGGCCGAGGCCGTGGTCGGCTTCCTGAACGCGCACGAGCTCTCCGGCGACGAGGCCTTCCTCGAGGCTGCTGAGGCGACCTGGGCGTTCGTCGAGCGCTTCGTCGTCGACCGGGAGCACGGGGAGTGGCGCTGGCGCGTGCGTCGCGACGGCGCGCCGATCGCCGGCCTGCCGAAGGTCGAGCCCTGGAAGTGCCCCTATCACAACTCGCGCGCCGCGCTCGAGGCGGCGGCCCGCGTCGCGCGTCTGATCGGCTGAGCACAGAGGCTGCCGGCTACACGGTCGGCCGGTGCCATCCGTGGAAGACCTGTGGAATCCCTGTGCACGCCACGGTCAGCGGGCGCGGACATCCTGTCGAACCGCTGTGGAAACCGTGTGCGACGTTGCCGGCGCGGTGTGGAAATGCCGTGGAATACCCCTCGCCGAGCTGTGCACCGACGGTGCAACGGCTGTGGACGGCCTGTGGACGCGTCGTGTGCGGCGGCTATCGCGTGACGGTGAACATCAGGGGCTTCGTCTGCCGGCCTTCTGCGTCCTCGAGCACGATCGCGTACGCCGTGGGCGTGACCTCGGCGTCGAGGTCCACGAGCACGCGCAGCAGCGTGTCGTTCTCGACCTTCTGGCGGACCATCGAGATCCCGCGCGGGGCGTCGCGCAGCGGCAGGATGCGCACGCGGACGCCGTCGTAGAGGCCGCTGCCGCGCAGGTCGAGCAGCACCTTTCCCCCTCGGCGCGCCGTCAGGGGCGACAGTGCCGTCAGCGTGACCGGTCCCCGCGCCGGCGCAGGCGTCGGAGTCGGCGTCGCGGTGCTGGCCGCGGCAGCGGCAGGCGCAACCGTCGTGACCGGGGTGACCGGGGCTGGGGCTGCAGCGCCCGCGGCTACCGGCGGCGCGGCTGCCGGCGTGGTGTCCACGGCAGGGCGCGTGCGCGGCGTCGCAGCCGGTGGCGGTGCGACGGTGGCGGCCGGTGGCAGCGTCGGCCGCACGGTCGGCGTGCTGACCGGCGTGGGGCTCGGCACCGCAGGTGCCGGCGGCGTGGGTGACTGCACCGGTTGGGCCGTCAGTGCGACCGAGGGTGTGGGCTGTGGCGCGGCTGCCACGGCGGTGGGCGTCGCCGCAGGCGAAACGGGTGCCGTCGTCGTCGGCGCGGACGCCGATCGACCGGCGGCTCGCTCGCTCGGGGAGCCCAGCCAGAAGTAGGCAGCTGCACCGACCGCCGCCAGCGCCAGCAGCGCGCCGATCGCCAGCCGCAGCCTCGTGGCCGACCCGCCGTCGCCTCCGGATCGCGACGCGGACGCGCGGGCGCTGCGCACGCTGGCCGCGCGTGGCGCGGGCCGGGGCGGCGCCACGCTGCGTGCTGGGGCCTCTGCGCTGCGCCGGGTCCCCTGCGCGTGCTGCGCCAGCTGTGCCAGATAGGTGAGGTCGCGCGGGCGCCACTGCGCCGACCGCTCGAGGCAGGCCATCACCGCGTCGGCCAGCTCCTGTGCCACGTCAGGCTGCGCCTCGGAGAGGTGGGAGGGCGCCGGGCCGCAGGGACTGCCCGCGAGTACCTCCCAGGCGATCGCACCGGCCGAGTAGATGTCGGCCTCGAGGCTGGGCGGGCCGCCCTCGGTCCGCTCGGGCGCCGCGTAGCCTGGCGCGGGCGTCCCCTTGCGCGCCGCCGACAAGTCGCAGCGGCCGTCGCCTGCGACGTCGACGGTCTCCGGCTGGAGCGCGGCGAGCGGCTCGCCGCGGTCGTGAACCTCGTTGAGTGCCTGAGCGAGCCGCTCGACGACGCGCAGCCGGTCGGCCAGCGAGCGATTCTGCTTGAGCCAGGCGTCGAGCTTCATGGCGATCGGAGGCTAGCTGTCACGAGGCCCCCCGTCAAGGCCGGACGCAGGCCGGACGCAGGACGCCGGGGCCGGACGCCGGGGAGGCCCGAGGCTAGGACGAGCGGCGAGGCCCGGTGCCGCCGAGGAGCGGCCGGTACAGCGCGTGGCGAATCGGCGCCGGGATGCGCGTGCGGTACACCACGTCCCACGTGCCGTTCGTCAGCCCGAAGGCGACCTCGCTGCCGGCGCGGCTGTGGTGATACATGTGATGCCGCTTGATGTAGCGGAAGTAGAGATTGTCGAAGTGGTAGAAGTGAACGGAATGGTGGACCCATTCCTCGACGACGTAGGCCTGCACCAGGCCGGCGAGGAACGCGAGCAGCGTGGCCGGTGGCAGCAGCAGCGCGACGGCCGCCGCCGGGGCGAGGAACGGCGCCGTGTCCTTCAGCGTGCCGTTGATGTGGTTCCCGTCCCAGGGGCGCTTGTGGTGCTCGACGTGCAGGTGGTCGAACAGGCGGTGGCTCCAGTGACGCAGCCCGGGCCCGTCGGGGAACACCCCATGCAGGATGAAGCGGTGCACCATGTACTCGACCCAGGTCCAGAAAGAGACCCCGAGCAGCCAGGAGCAGGCCGCCAGCGGCGCGTTCGTGCGCAGCGCGTGGACGGCGGCGGCGCTCGCCAGGACCGTGTACACGATCGTCACGGGATAGAGACGGCGACGTCCCTTGCGGGCTTCCTCCGCCCAGCGAATGGAAGCAGGAGTCTCCACGGCGCTCAAGCTCGACCTCGATGGCTTTGGGTAGGTGCGTGCGCCGGAGGCGCACCACAAAGGATGCCGCATTTCGACACGGGTGCGCAAGGCGCCTGGCCGCCCGCAGGCGGCCTGCGATCGATCGGCCAATTGCCGTCGATTCGCCGTGCTACTGCGGCGCGAGCGGCGGGAAGCCCTTCTTGCGGGCCTCCTTGTCGACCACGGCCACGAAATCGTTGATGCGGGGAAGCTTCTTCCCGTTCACGTAAAGCGTCGGCGTGGCGCTCACCTTGAGGGTGTTGGCCTGGGCGATCTGTGCGGCCAGCGTCTGCCTGGTCTTCGGGTCCTCGAGGCAGCCCTGCAGCGCCAGCGCGTTGAGCCCGGCCTCTCCGGCCAGCCGCACGACGTCCGCGGGCTGCGGGTTGCGCAGCTCGCTCGAGAACACCTTGTCGTGGTAGGCATCGAACTTGCCCTGGCGCTGGGCGCACACGGCGCCTAGCGCCAGGTTGCAGGCGCCCGGGTGCGTCGACTGCGGCAGCCTCGTGTTGCAGGTCGCGTCGAGCGGGAAGTTCTTGAAGTAGACGACCACGCGCCCGCCGGCCTGCGGGACGAACTGCGCGAGCGCGGCCGCCAGGCTGCGGCAGTACGGGCAGAGGAAGTCCGAGAACTCGACGACCTTCACCGGCGCGGACGCCGGCCCCCGCGCGGGCGTGTCGCTGAGGTCGATCGCCACCGGCTGCGCGGTGTCGTACTCGTGCTGCGCCTTCTGCTCGAAGTACGTCTCGAGCTTGCGCGGGTCGTCCAGCGTCTCCTGCAACTGCTGCGCGCGCTGCTGCCAGTAGCTCGCGTCGTGCGGCTGGGCGGGCGCACCGGCAGCGCCGGCCGGCGCCGCGCCCGCGGGCGGAGGCGAGCCGGCGCTGGGCGTGGGCGCCGCCGGCGTCACGGGGGTGGCCGCCGGCACGGCGCTCGCCGCGATCGGCGCGCCGAGCAGGTGCGTCTGGCGGGCGGCGGCACGCCCGGCGAGCGTCGCCTCCGACGCGAGCACCCCACCGGCCGTGGCCAGCGTGGCCAGCGCCCAGCCGCCGAGCGCGAGCCGGCCGTCGCTGCGGGCGAGCGCGGCGCGGAGGGCGAGCGCGCCCGCCCTCGCCGGCAAGAGCGCGAGCAGCGCGCCGGCGCTCAGCGCGTAGGTCAGGATGCACAGCGCGCAGTAGGCCCTGATCGCGAGCGCCTGCACGCCGAGCAGGCCGAGGTCGACCAGCAGCCCGAGCGCGAGCGCCACGAACGCGAGCCCGGCCAGCGTCTCCCGCAGCTCGGCCGGCCCGACGAGGGCGATCGCGAGGGCGATCGCCAGCGCGAGGTAGAAGAGAACGCCGTAGGCCGCGACCGGGAGGCCCGCGAACGACGACCACGAGCTGCGCGCGACTTCGTCGCAGCCGCTCTGTGGCCCGCCGCAGACCTGGTTCACCGCGGCGACCGCACGGCCCTCGCCGTGGTGCTGCAGGAGCAGCAGGCCCGAGACCAGGGCGCCCGCCAGGCACAGGCACAAAGCCGCCACGATCCGCCTCACCGCGCTCGAACCCAAGCTGACCTCCTCGGTCAGGCGAATCTAGCCTCTGCTCGCGGCACGGGCAAGCGCAGGCACCGGCCCACGGAGCCACGCCTCGTCGGTCCACATCCTCTCCCTGATCGGCTTCCGCAACAGGCTGGTCGCACTCGTCACGTCGACGTGGGCGTGGGTGACCTGACAGCGCAGCGCGCGCCTGATCGTCGGGGACGGCCGACAGCCCTAGGCGGGATCGAGGTGGGCGGCTTCCGAGTCGCCCATCTCGACGCGGCCGTCGGGGAAGTACTCGAGCCAGCGGCGGCTGACGAGCGCGGCCGTCGCGGGGTCGCACGACAGCTCGGCCGGGAAGGACGGCTTTCGGCGCGCGTCGATCAGCAGCGGCGGCTCGTGGACGAGGTGGTGCCGGACCAGACGCGTTCGCGCGGCATGCAGGTCCGCCGCCGGCTCGAAGCGCGTGAACGTCGTCCACAGGAAGTTGATCGCGCTCCGGGCCGCGCGCCGCGGCTCGTCCGTGAGGACCAGGAGCGGCCAGCCGGCGAAGGCCGGGTGCGCAGCGAGCCGCGGGCCCAGGTCGGGGGCCTCGGCCGCCGGCGGCCCGCCGACGACCAGGCAGCCCGCGCAGAACACCAGCACCTCGCTGGCTTCGTGCGGAGGGGGGACCGCCGGTCGGAACTCGCGCGGCAGCTCGCGCAGCGGGTCGCCGAGACCCAGCCAGACGCCCTTCGAGCCCTCGTTGACGGCGGGGCCGTTGTAGTCGAGGGTGTCCATCGACAGGTTCGAGAAGACGTAGAGGTCGGTCTCGGGCCGCGTCCGCGCCAGCAGGTGCTCGAGCGTCGCCCGGAAGTCGCGCAGGTCGACGGGGCGGTCGGTGACCAGCAGGAACTTGGTCAGGGAGAGCTGGCCCTCGCCGAGGATGCGGAACGCCGAGGCCATCGCCTCGCGCTTGTAGCGCTCCTTCACCCGCGCGGCCGCGAGCGAGTGATACCCGGTCTCGCCGTACGACCACAGCTCGACGACGCCCGGCATGGCCAGCGGGAGAAGCGGCGAGAGCAGCTCCTGCAGCAGGTCGCCGATGAAGAAGTCCTCCTGCCGCGGCTTGCCGACCACGGTCGCGGGATAGATCGCGTCGCGCCGGCGACACAGGTGCTCGACCTCGAAGACGGGGTACTCGTGGCGCAGGGAGTAGTAGCCGTAGTGGTCGCCGAAGGGCCCCTCGGGCCGGCGCACGTGCGGCGGCACCCGGCCCACCAGCGCCATCTCCGCGCTTGCCACGAGCGGGTGCGGCCCCGGCCCGGGGCAGCGAGCGAGCCTCTGCCCGGCGATCAGCGAGGCGAGCAGCAGCTCCGGCACGTTCTCCGGCAGGGGTGCGATCGCCGCCAGCAGCAGCGCGGGCGGGCCGCCGAGGAACACCGTCACGGGCAGGCCCTCGCCCCTCGTTTCGGCCAGCGCGTGGTGGAAGCCCCCGCCCTTGCCGATCTGCCAGTGCATGCCGGTGGTGCGGGCGTCGTGGACCTGCAGGCGGTACATGCCGAGGTTGCTGGACCCCGGGGCGTCCGGGCGCTCGGTGTACACGAGCGGCAGCGTGATGAACGCGCCGCCGTCTTCGGGCCAGCAGGTCAGCGCCGGCAGGCGATCGAGCCTCACGTCGTCTGTCACGACCTCGGTCACCGGGCCGCTCGCGCGCCGCGACAGGCCGATCCGCAGCGCCTCGAGCGCCACGTCGCGCGCCCCCCAGAGCTTGCCGGCGGTCGGGGGCAGCAGGCTCTCGGCGAGCTGGACCAGTCGCCGGACCAGGCGGCCCGGCCGCCGGCCGAAGGCGAGCTCGGCACGGCGCGCCGTGCCGAACAGGTTGCTGACGAGCGGGAAGTCCGCGCCGCGCACGCGCGTGAACAGCAGCGCCGGGCCGCCGGCCGCGATCACGCGCCGGTGGACCTCGGCCGCTTCCAGCCGCGGATCGACCTCGGCTTCGACGACCACGAGGTCGCGGTCGCGCTTCAGCTGATCGAGGAACGCCCGCAGGTCGGGAAACGACGGCTCGCTCACGCGCGCCATTCTCCCGTGCCGCCGAGGGGAGCGACAAGCCGGCGCGCGCTACGCGGTCGGCTCCTGCCGTCGCGCGAGCGGCATGCGCACGCTGCCGGCGCCCCGGGGGGCGCTTTCCAGCCACGCCCGCAGCACGGCCGGCACGTGGCCGGGGAAGGCCAGCTCGCGCGGCAGCGCGTTCGCGTCGAACCAGCCGATCTCGGCCACCTCGTTGGGGTCGGTCTGCTCGTGGGCCGCCTGCTCGGCGCTGGCGTGGTAGTACACGTTGAGCGTCACCTTCTCGGACTCCGGACCCTCGGGCGCGTAGCTATCCATCCAGATGCCGAGGATCGGCCCGATGCGCGCCGTGAGCCCTGTCTCCTCGCGCAGCTCGCGGGCCGCGGCGTCGCGCGGGTGCTCGCGTGGCCCGCAGAACCCGCCGGGGATGTCCCAGTACCCGCGCCAGGGCTCGTGCGCCCGCCGCACCAGCAGCAGCCGGTCGTTGCGCATCACCAGCACGCCGGCGCACGGCTTGGCGTCGAGCCAGTGACTGGTGTCGCACGCGCGGCAGGTCACGGGGGGTGGCCCGGGCAGCGGCGCGGCGCAGTTGGAGCAGAACCGGGGCACTGCCATGAGCCCTCCTCGCCTCACGGGCCCGACTTCCGTCCCACGGGATGGCCCAACTCTAGGCAGGAAGCGGCCGCGGTTCAAGGCGCCGGCGGGCGGCCGGCGGCCGGCGCCGCGCCAGGCGTCCCAGACGGCCAGCGCCCAGACCCCCGTGATCGCCACGCTGATCCAGACGAAGAAGGCCGCGTTCGCACGCTGGATCTCGGCGCCGAGCCGCAGCGGCCACGCCGGGTCCTCGAGCAGCGCGGCGGCGGCTCGGTCGGGATCCGCGGGGATCCGCGCCGCGACCTCGACGACGACGCGGCGCAGCAGCACCGCGACCAGCACGACACTCGCCCCGCCCAGCGCGAGCGCCCGGCCGTAGCACCGGTTCGCCAGCTGCCCGAGCCCGGGGAACACGAGCCCGGACAGCAGGGCGGGCCGCAGGCCCCCGCTCGGCCGGGGGCGGGCCGGGCCGGTCGGGCGGCTCATCCGGGAGGGAGGGAGCACTGCGTGCCGCCGGGACGGGCGCGCGTGCAAGGGGCCGGCGGCGTGATCCGCCGCACTGCTCCGGCGCCGACCGCGCTGACTATGATGCGGGCCAACGTGCTCCTTCCCCCCACCACTATAGGTCCCGCGCGGCGCGGGAGCGAAGCCGTCGGCGCCGAGCGGGCGGCCGCTTTGGTCGCCGCGGGAGCACTCGTGCTCGACCTGCGCACGGTGCGGGCCTGGGAGCAGGACGGCCACCTGCCGGGGGCGCACCGCCTCCGCCACGAGCTCGACGGCGATCAGGTCGCGTCGGTGGCCGCGCGCAGGCCGACGCACGGCCCGCGCAGGCTGGCCACGAGCCACGCCAGCGCGGCGAGGAGCGTCGCGCCCGTGCCGAGGACCCAGAGGCGGCCGGCGAGCGCGAGGGCCGGCGCGCCCGGCGTCTCATCGAAGAGCACGCCGGGGGCCAGGAAGAGGTAGAAGCCCGCCAGCCCGGCCGTCGCGGCGAGCGCGTAGCCGAGCGCGTAGCGGCTCGGCCTCAGCAGACCGAGCGGCACCGCCCACAGGAGGTACTGGGCGCTCAGCAGGCCGTACGAGGCCAGGAACGCGAGCACGACGGCCAGCGCCTGGCGCTCGACGTCGGCGCGCCAGCGGCCGGCCCGGACGGCGATCACGAGCGCGGCCCACGCGGCCAGGAACAGCCCCTTCGAGGCCAGGGAGGCGAGCGGCCAGAAGCGCGCCTCGGCGCGCGGCAGCGTGCCCCGCGCCAGCCACTCGATCCCGCGCAAGAGCCCCGTCCAGCCGAAATCGGCGATGCCCGAGTAGGCGAACAGCTCGCGCCGCAGCGCCGCAACGTCGGCGAGAGCGAACGGCAGCAGCAGCAGGGCGACGGGCAGGCAGGCGAGCAGGGCGTAGCGCACGACCTGCCGCCCGCTCGCCCGTCCCGCGCTCGCGAGCAGGGGCAGCAGCAGCACCGGGAACGCCTTCGTCGCGATGGCGGCGGCGAGCGCCAGGGCCGAGCCGTCGCGGCGCCCGCGCGCGAGCGCCTCGAGCGCGAGCAGCACGAACGCCAGCGCGATGGCGTCGAACTGCCCGTGGAAGCCGCCCACGAGCAGCGCGACCGGGTGCACCGCGTACAGCCACGGCGCGAGCGGGCCGGCCCGGCCCCGCCCCGCGGCTGCCGCGAGCAGCACGATCAGCAGCAGGTCGGCCGCGAGCACCGGCAGCTTGATCGCGACGGCGAAGGGCAGGAGCCCGCGTCGGGCGGCCCAGCCGGCCGCGGCTTCGGCGGCGGCCCAGGGCGGCGGGTAGGGGTAGAGGTGCCTCGTCTCGTAGGGGTTCCAGGACACGTCGAGCAGGTGCCGTGCCACCTTCTCGTAGCGCGCCACGTCGGCCACGACGCGGTCCGAGGCCGCGATCGCGACCAGGCGGAGCAGGAGCCCCAGGGCGAGGGCGCCGGCCAGGCTGCGTCTCACCGCAGCGACTCGCGCGGGTCGCGCGCAAAGAGCACCGGAATCGCCCAGTCGAGGCCTTCGGTACCCAGCTCGCGGCCCACCGCGACGCGCGCCTCGCGCGCCGCGTCTCCCAGCGAGCGGCCACGGGCGAGCGCCTCGTACAGCTCGCCGGCGAAGGTGCTGGCGGCCGTGTCGAGCACCGGGTACTGGTTGGCGACCACCGCCGGCACGCCGGCGGCGACCAGGGCAGGCGCCAGGCCACGGCTCCAGTCGACCCGACCGCCGCGGCCGCTCTCGCAGGCGTTCAGGGAGACGAGCCGCAGACCGCGCCTGCAGACGATCTGCCGCAAGGCATCGGCGCCCAGGGCGCGGGGCCGGCCGCGGTCGTCCTCGAGCAGCAGGGATCCTTCGCCGCGATCCGCAGAAAACGCGCCGTGGCCCACGAAGTGCAGGACGTCCGCCCGCCCCTCGACGAGCCGTCGCTGGAGCTTCGCGGCGGTCGCACGCGGCAGCACGTCCACCACTGCGAGGCGGGACCGGCTGAGGCTGCGGAACGCGGCGCGCAGGCCGGCCGTCTCCTGCTCCACCGCCAGCGGCGGGGCTCCGGCCGGGCGCGAGGACGCGACCAGCACCCGCAGCCGGCCCGGGCGGCGGTTCGGGGCGTCGGCCGGCACGGCCGTGAAGACGTTGCGCACGAAGTTGACGCACGAGGTGCCCAGGAACTCGCGCCGCTGGGGATCGAAGGCCAGCTCCCACGGCTTGTCCGCGACCCACTCGATCATCGAGGTGAGCGTCAGGTCGAGGACGCCGTCCGGCTGGAGCGAGCGCGCGGTGTCGTAGAGCCGCCGCAGGTCGCCGGGGAGCAGCGCCTCGAACAGGTCGCGGCCGAAGCCGCGCAGCTCGGCGGGAGACGGCAGGGGGCCCGCGCCCGAGCGGCCCGCGAGGCAGGCGAGCGTGCGCTCGTGCAGGCGGATGATCCGCTGCCAGCGCGCGCCGGCCTCGCCGCCGCGGCAGGGGAACGCCGCGAGCACGCGCGCGTTGCGGAAGGAGGCGAGGACCGAGGCCGCGCGGGCCCCGGGCTCGGGCGCCAGCACGAACAGCTCGAGCACGTCCCCGGCGCTGCGCCTCGCCGTTCGCGTGCGCCTCTGGCTCAACCGGTCAGGGCCGGCCGGGGCGGCCGCGGCGTGCGCCGTCCGGCCGCGGGCGATGGCCGTCCGGCCGCGGGCGATGGCCGTCGGGTCGCGCGCGAGGCGCCTCGGCCCTCGGCCGCTCGCTCTTCGGCCGCTGCTCGGCGAAGCGTCGGCAGGCGCGCTCGAAGCGCTCGGCCAGGAGGCGCCCCTCCTCGCCTGGCACGGGGCCCAGGCGCTTCCACGCCGCCTGCGCCGCCTCGACCTCGTTCGCGGCGGCGCTCCACCTCTCCTCGACGGCGGCGCGGCCGCCGATCGTGTTCGTGGCGAGCGCGTCGCGCAGGCGCGCCGCGAACTCCTCGGCCGTCTGCGCCGGCTGCGCGCCGCCGGCCGGGGCGAGGTCCTGGAGTGTCGTTTCGACCCGTACCACGAGCTTCTCGGCCTTGCGGCGGCTGGCCTCGGGGTCGAGGTCGGTGCCCTCGAGGGCACGGGCGAAGCGCTCCACCAGGCGGTCCCGCGCGCGGGCGAAGCGGTCGTCGAACGCGGTCATCTGGTCGTGGGGCAGGCCGCCTGCCTGCCGCCACGCCGTCTGTGCCGCCGCCAGCCGCGCGGCCAGGTCGGCCGGCGGCTCGGCCGTATCGCCCTCCGCCGGCAGCAGCGCCTCGAGCTCGGCACAGATCGTCTCGCGCGCCGAGCTCGCCGCCTGCCGCGCGTGCTCGTCGCGGTTCTTGTAGCGGTCGAAGAAGCGGTCGCAGGCGGCGCGGAAGCGCTGCCACACCGCCTCGGAGCGGCTCTTCTTCACCGCGCCGATCGTGCGCCACTCGGCCTGCAGCCGCTTGAGCTCCGTCGCGGCCGTCTCCCAGTCGCTGGACTCCGCGAGCAGCTCGGCCTTCTCACACAGCCCCTCTTTCCGGGCGAGGTTCCCGGCCCACTCGTGGCTGCGCTGGCTGCGATGCTCCCCCCAGCGCGTGAAGAAGCGGTCGCAGGGCTTGCGGAAGCGCTCCCAGATCCGCTGCGAGACGTGCCGCGGCACGGGCCCGATCGCCTTCCACTCGGCCTGCAGCCCGCGCAGCTCCTCCGCGGTCCGCAGCCAGTCGGTCGACTCCGCGAGCGTCTCGGCCTTCTCGCAGAGCGCCTCCTTCTTCTTGAGGTTGTCGCCCAGCTCCTCGGCCTGGCGGGCGAAGAACGCGTCCGCGCGGGTCTTCACCTGTTCGCGTGCGGCCTTGAAGCGGGCCCACAGCGCCTCGGCCTTCTCCTTGGGCGCCTCCTTGGCCTGCTTCCAGCTCGCGTCGAGGTCGCGCAGCTCGCGCGCCGCCTTCTCGACGTCGGGATCGGAGACCAGGGCCTCGGCGCGCGCGCACAGCTCCTCCTGCACCGTGACGTTGGCCCAGCGCTTCCACTCCGCGTCCTCGCGCAGCTGCTGCACGAGCGGGTAGAGCTGCCTGCGGACGGCCTCCAGCCGGCCGAGCACGAGCTCGCGTTCGCGCCGGGTGGGGAAGTGGCCCGGGTGCTCGAGGGCCTCGCGCATCTCGCGCAGCACGTGCTCGGCATCGCGCAGGATGGCATCGGCGCCCTGCGCGGCGACCGCCTCGGCGCGCTCGAGCAGGCGCGTGAGCTGCTGGAGGTGCTGCTGGTCCTTCTGGGACTGCTCCGAGCGCTGGGCGTGCTGCCGCTCCCGCAGCCGGGCCGCGGCCGCCTCGAAGCGTGCGCGCAGCTCCGGCAGCTCCGCGCCGGCCGTCGCCAGCTTCCACTTGACCTCGAGCGCGGCGAAGGCGGGGCGCGCGGCGCCGGGCTCGCCCTCGAGCAGGGCCTCCGCCTCCCTCACCAGCGCCTCCAGCTCGTCCTGCTTCGCGAGCCCCGCGAGGTACGCGGTGTGGCGCCGCTCGGCCGCGGCGAGCGCCTCGCTGATGCGGCGGTCGAACGCCTCCGCCTCGGCCGAGGCCGCCGGCAGCAGGCCGCCCCACTGCGCGCGCGCCGTCTCGAGCACCCCGGGGATCGCCTCCGCCTGCGCCGCCTCGATCGCCTCGGCGATTCTCACCCGCGACTGCGCGGCCTCGGCCCGTGCGGCCGCCTCGCGCTCCAGCGCGGCGCGCGCTTCCTCGTACGCCCGGCGCTCGGCCTCCTCGTCGGCCTCGGGCAGCGGGGCGGCGGTGGCCGGCGCCGCCCCCGCCTCGGTCGCCGGAGCCAGTCTCGCGTGCGCGCGCCGCGCCGCCGCCCCGGCGCGGGCCCTCTCCGCCACGGAGCGCAGCGCGTCCTCGTCCGTGAGGCGCTCGACCGCCGCCAGCGCGACGGCCTTGTGCTCCGTCTTGAGCGCGATCGCGTGCAAAGTCGCCGGGTCCTCGATCCGGGCGAGCGCCAGCAGCCGGGTGGCCGTGTCCTCCGACTCGCGCACGATCACGGCCAGCGCGCGCGGGTCGCCGAGCGCGCCGATCGCGGCCTCGCGCACCGTGGCGAGCGACGCCGAGCGGGCGACGGCCGTCAGGTGCCGGGGGTCGCGCAGTCCCGCGACCGCCTGGCGTGCGACGCGCTCCGCGGGGTCGTGGATCGCGACGTGCGCGAGCCGGGACTCGGCCTCCTCGCGCACGCCGGAGTCGGGGTCCTCGCCGGCGATGGCCGACACCGCGGCGACGTCCGAGAGCTTCTTCACCGCGGCTCGCCGCACCCGCGCGTCCGCGTCCTCGCGTGCGATCGCGAGCAGCGTCTCGGCCTCGCCGGAGGGCAGCCTCAGCACGGCCTCGGCGCGCACGGCGGGATCGGGGTGCTGCCATTCGGGCTTGCTGCGGAACCGTTCGATGAGCGTCTTCAAGGTCGTCTCGGCCACGGCGGCCTCCCCGGAATTCCGACTATACCCCAGGCCTCGGGGCCTTTCTCAGGGCCGCGGTGCGGCGTCGAGCGCCTCGATCGTGGCCGTCGAGGCGGGTCGTGTCGCCTGCAGCCGGCGGGCCACCGCTTCGGCCTCGCGCAGCACGCGCAGCAGGTTCCCGCTGGCCAGCTTGCCCAGGTCCTCGTCGCTCCAGCCCCGGCGCACCAGCTCCGCGAACAGGCGCGGATAGCCCGAGACGTCCTCCAGCCCCCTCGGCCACGAGTCGTTGCCGTCGTAGTCGCCGCCGAGCCCGACGTGGTCCGCGCCCGCCACGCTGCGCACGTGATCCAGGTGGTCGGCGACCTGCCCGATCGTGACCTCGATCCTGGGCATCCGCCCGGCGATGTCGCGGCCGATGCGCGCGCGCTCGGCCGCGTCGCTGACGCCCTTCGTCCGCTGCTCGTACTCCTTCCACAGCGGCTCGCTGGCCTTCGAGAACTCCTCCGACACGAAGGCGGCGACGAAGGTGACCATCACGATCCCGCCGTTCTTTCTCAGCCTGGCGAGCACCGAGTCGGGCACGTTGCGCGGGTGGGCGCAGACCGCGCGCGCCGAGGAGTGCGAGAAGATGACCGGCGCCTGCGACACGCGCAGCGCGTCGTCCATCGTCTCCTCCGACACGTGCGAGAGGTCGACCAGCATGCCGAGCCGGTTCATCTCGCGCACGACCTCCTCGCCGAAGCGCGTCAGGCCGCCGTGGCGCGGCGCGTCGGTGGCCGAGTCGGCCCAGTCGAGCGTCTTCGAGTGCGTCAGCGTCATGTAGCGCACGCCGAGGGCGTAGAACGCGCGCAGCGCGCCCAGCGAGTCCTCGATCGACTGTCCGCCCTCCATCCCGAGCAGCGAGGCGACCTTTCCCCTGCGCAGCGCCCGCTCGATCTCGTCGGCGCTGGTCGCGAACGCGAGCCGATCGGGGTAGCGGGCGATCAGCCGACGCGCGATGTCGATCTGCTCGAGCTGCATGCGTGCGAAGCCGCCGTCGAGGTCGGCCGGGACGTACACCGACCAGAACTGGCCGCCGACGTGGCCCTGCCGCAGGCGCTCGAGGTCGGTGGCGCCCTTCGTGCGCGCGCGCAGGTCGTACGCGGCCACGTCGCCCGGCGCCTGCGGGTTCTCGCGGATCGCCCAGGGCAGGTCGTTGTGGCCGTCGATCACCGGGTGGCGGGAGAGGATCGCCTCGGCGCGCGCCAGCGCCGGGTCGCGGTCGAGCGCCGGGCCGGCAGCCGGCAGGAGCAGGAAGGCCGCGGCCGCGGCGGACGGGATGGTGGTCTTCGTCATGGGGCCTCCTCTTCCGAGGACGGGCGGCTCGGAAGGCGCGGATTATGCCATCGGCGCGGAACGGCTCCGGCGCCGGGCCATCCCACCCGTCTTTCGCCGGCACGGCGGCAGACGAGTGAACTCCAGGGCCTCTCCGAGCGTCTTAAGCAGCGAGGCGTCGTTCGTCGTCGGCCACGTGTCACGCTGCGCATCCAATCTCCTGAACGACGCGCCAGGAGGGCGCCCTGACGGAGCCACCCGAATGACGTCTGATCCGGGCTCGCACCCGCGCGAGCGCACCGTCGAGCTGAGAGCTCTGCATTTCGGGGCGTTCGAGATGGACCTGCGGGCCGGCGAGCTTCGCCGCAGCGGGCACCTGGTGCGGCTCCAGCCTCAGCCGTTCAAGGTGCTTTCGCTGCTCGCGGGCCGGCCCGGAGAGGTCGTGACGCGCGAGGAGATCCAGGCGGAGGTCTGGCCCGCCGGTACGTTCGTCGACTTCGAGCAGTCGCTCAACTTCTGCATCCGGCAGATCCGCGCCGCGCTCGGCGACAACGCCCTGGCCCCCCGCTACGTGGAGACGCTGCCGCGACGCGGCTACCGCTGGGTCGGGGGATCGGTGGAGCGGGTGGTCGCCGTGCCCGAGGCGCGGGGGTGGCCGCGCCCGGTGGCCCTCGAGCAGCGCAGTCCGGCGGGCGAGCCCGAGGCCGAAGGGCCGGCCGGCGTGTCGCAGGACCCGGCGGCGGCCAGAGCGACGGTGGGCACGCGGCCCGACGGCACCTCGCGCGCCGTCACGGCAGGGCTCGCCCTGCTCGCCGCGGCCGCGGTGGCCGCGGCCACGTGGCTGGCGCTGCGCCCGGCTGCGCCCACGGCGCCGCCCTCGTTCCAGCGGCTGACCTTTCGCAGGGGGCTGGTGAACTCTGCCCGCTTCGCGCCCGACGGCCAGGTGGTGTTCGGTGCCTCGTGGGACGGGCAGGCCCCGCGCGTGCACGTGACCGGCACCGACGCGCGCGACTTCCGTGCCCTCGAGGTGGGAGGGGCCGTGGTCGGCGTGTCGAGCACGGGCGAAGTGGCGTTCCTGCGCGACGGCGTCCTCGCCCGGGCGCCGCTCGCCGGCGGCCCGCCCAAGGTGGAGCTCAAGGACGTGGCGGCGGCCGACTGGGCGGGCGGAGAGGAGTTCGCCGTCGTTCGCGTGGCGGACGGCCGCTACCGGCTCGAGTTCCCGGTCGGCCACGTCGTGGCGGAGACGCTGCGTCCGAGCCGCCTGCGCGTCTCGCCCGACGGGCGCCACCTGGCGCTCGCCGTGCACCCCCGCTTCGACGACGACCGCGGCAGCGTGGTCGTCTACGACCGCTCCGGCAGGCAGGTCGCGTCTTCCGATGGCTGGGCCAGCCTCGAGGGGCTCGCCTGGCCGCCTCGGGGCGACGAGGTCTGGTTCACCGCCGCGCGCACGGGGGCTGACAGCGCGCTGCACGCGCTCGCGCTGAACGGCCGGACCCGCCCCGTACTCGCCGGCATGGGCCGGCTCGTGATCCACGACGTCGCGCCGGACGGGCGCGTGCTGCTCGAGAGCGCGACGCTGCGCTCGGAGATGCTCTTCAGGCGCGAGGGCGACACGGAAGACCGGGACCTCTCGTGGCTGGACTTCTCCGCCGCGGTGGCGCTGTCGCCCGACGCCAGCGAGGTCTACTTCTACGAGAGCGGCCAGGGCGGCGGGCCCGACTACCTCAACTTCGTGCGGCGCACGGACGGGTCCCTGGCGCCGGTACGGGTGGGGACCGGACGCGCCTGCGCGCTGTCGCCCGACGGGCAGTGGGCGCTCGCGATCAACCTGAGACGACCCGACCACGTCGACGTGCTGCCGACCGGTCCGGGCGAGGCGCGGCAAATCCGCATCCCCGGCGCCGCGATCCACGAGGTCGCCGGGTTCGTGCCCGGGGGACGCCGGGTGTCCGTCACGGTGCGCGACGCCGCCGGCCGGCGGTCGAGCTGGCTCGTGAACGACGACGGCTCCGACCCGCGCCGCCTGCCGCTGCCCGAGGGACGCGCCCTGTACGAGAGCCCGTTCTCGCCCGACGGCACACGCGTCGTGATGAGCTGCGGGAAGAGCGGCGGGAAGAGCAGCGGGCCCTGCATCGTCCCGCTCGACGGCAGCGAGCCCGTCCCGGTCCCGGGCGCGAAGCCCGAGTGGCGGCCGACGGGCTGGGACGAGAAGGGCCGGATCTACTTCAGGGACCGCTCGCGGCGCTTCCCGGAGACGCTCTGGCGCGTGGACCCGGCCAACGGCCACGCCCGGGCGATCGCGGAGCTCGCGCCGCGCGACCTGGCCGGCGCGCAGAGCATCGCCGGGGTCGTCGTCTCGCGCCGCGGGGACGCGTGGGTCTACACCGTGCTCCGCCGGCTGTCGGACCTGCACGTCGTCAGCGGCGTTCGCTGACGCCCTCGTCTCCTCCGCGTACGGCGCGCTGGACGCGAGGGCCCTCGCCCGGCCCTCAGAGGTGCGTGCAACGCCATCGCCGGGCGGAGCTTGCCTGCTCATCCGCGGATCGCGATCTCCTCCGGGTGCCTCACGCAACTGCCGCCGCGTCCCGAGCGTCAACCTCTCCAAACGCACGAACCAGCTGACACCGCCGCCGCTGCCGATCCGGCGGGGCTCAAGGGGTAGAGGAGGGCGTATCGTGTCCCCACGGAAGGTCGTCCTCGTGTGGGCCGTCGCGGCCCTGGCCGGGTCGTCCTCCGGAGGCGACGAGCTGCTCGGGCTCGACACCGGCGGCTTCCTGTTCCCGCCCGACTTCGGTGCGAGCCGCATGGCAGCCCCGCCGGGCCCCACGACGGCGGGCGTGTCACCGGTCGCACGGCCGGCCGGGACGGCCGAGCCGGTGCCGACAGTGCACCTCGCGTGGCTCGACCCCGCCCATGTCGTGGGTCTCGGCGCCGCGGGCGCGCGCGACGAGGCCTCGCGCGTGTTCAGGACGATGGGAATACCGACGAGCTGGCGCCGCGCGGAGGCGCGCGAGGCTGCCCGCGCCGGCGAGGTCCGGGTGGTCCTGCTCGACCGGGGCGCGGTGGACGCCCGCCACGCGATCGTGCTCGGCGCGACGCCGTCGCACTTCGAGGAGGACGCGCCGCTCGTCTGGGTCCACGTGCCGGGAGTGCGCGAGGTCCTCGGGCTCGGCGAGCGCAGACCGGCGACGCTCGACCTGCCCGACGCCTACCGCCTCGGCCTCGCCCTCGGGCGCGTGATCGCGCACGAGCTGGTGCACGCGCTGGCGCCCGGCCAGCCTCACGGCGAGGGCCTGATGGCCAGCCGCCTCAGGCGCGCGGACCTGACGGCGGCCTCGATGCCGGTCTCCCCCGACGTGGGCCTGGCCCTGCGCAGCGCCCTCGCGAGGGGCGCCGCGGCCGCAGGCCCGGACACCGGCCTGCCGAGCGTGCAACATGCGCGCGAGCAGGGGCGCTGAGCCTCACTTCCACCAGGGCAGCTTGAGCGGCGGCCGTGCCAGCGGGGCGGGCGGCTGCGGCGGCCTGCGGTCGACGTAGCCGAGCAGCGCGGGCGTGTCGTTCCGGAGCGGCGGGCCGAAGACCAGCCAGCCGAAGCCGGCGAGCAGCACGAGCCCCGCGGCGACGGCGATGGCGACGACGTCCGTGGGCAGCGACGCCCACAGGCCGCGCCAGCCGAGCTTTGCCGGGAGGGGCGGCTCGCCTAGCGGGCGCGCCGCGCGGGCGGCCTCGGCCTGGGCGCGCGTCGCGCCGCAATGACAGACGGCGACCCGTGTCGGGACCCGCCGCCCGCACAGAGAGCAGGTCCAGCTGTGGCTCGCCGTCTCGGCCATGAGTCGAATCGTAGAACAGCCCGCGCCCCGACGGAACTCCGCGCGGGTGATCCGGTCCACAATGCGTGGAGCATGGCGAGCGAGGACCTCGGCCACGGCATCAGCGCGATCGACACGGGCTTCCACCGTCCCTTCTTCGACGCGAGCCACCTGCTGATCGAGCACGGTCACGCCGCATTCGTCGACGTCGGCACCAGCTTCTCCGTTCCGCGGCTGCTGTCCGAGCTCGCGGCCCGGGGAGTCGAGCCGCAGGCAGTCGACTACGTGATCCTCACGCACGTGCACCTGGACCACGCCGGCGGGGCGGGCCAGCTGATGCAGCGGCTGCCGCGAGCGAGGCTGGTGGTGCACCCCCGCGGGGCGCGTCACATGATCGAGCCCTCGAAGCTGTGGGCGGGAGCCACCGCGGTCTACGGCGAGCAGGCGATGCGCCGCAGCTACGGCGCGCTGGTGCCGGTGCCCGCGGAGCGGGTGATCGAGGCGCCGGAGGGCTTCCGGGTCGAGCTGGGCGGCCGACCGCTGCTCTTCCTGGACACGCCGGGGCACGCGCGCCACCACGTCTGCGTGTGGGACGAGGCCTCGCACGGCCTGTTCACGGGCGACACGTTCGGGCTTTCGTACCGCGAGCTGGCGAGCGAGCGGGGCGCCTTCATCCTGCCGACGACGACGCCGGTGCAATTCGAGCCGGAGGCCCTGAAAGCCTCGATCGACCGGCTGGCCGAGCTCGGCCCGGCGGCGGCGTACCTCACGCACTACTCGCGCGTGACCGAGGTCGAGCGGCTGGCAGGCGTGCTGCACCGGCAGATCGACCAGCTGGTGGCGCTCGCGCGCGCCCAGCACGGCAAGCCCGACCGCGCGGCACGACTGCGGGCAGGCGTCGCGGAGCTGTTCCTGGGCTGGGTCCGCGAGCACGGCACGCCGCTCGTTCCCGACCGAGTCCTGGAGCTGCTCGCCCTCGACGTCGAGCTGAACGCGCAGGGCCTCGAGGTCTGGCTCGACCGCGAGCGCCACTGAGCCGACGCCCGTGGTGGCCGGCTGCAGCGCGGCCCCCGGAGCCGCGTTGTACCATGGCAGGAGAGATGCCCCGCCGCCTCGCCCCGCTGCGCCGCGCGCTCGACGTCATGCCCTCGCCGGTCGAGGGCCGCCCGGGTCTGCTGCTGCGCGATCCCTTCGCCTACGCCGAGGAGGTCGTGATCGTGCCGCCGCCGCTGGTGGCGTTCCTGAAGTACTTCGACGGCGCGCACGAGGAGGGCGACCTGGCCGAGGCGCTCCTCCGCGCGACCGGCGACGCGCAGGCGCAGACCTTCGCGCGTCGGCTGGTCGAGACCCTGGGCGACCGCGGCTTCCTCGAGAACGAGGCGCTGGAGCACCGCCGTCACGCCCGGCACCGAGCCTTCGCACAGGCGGCCCGGCGCGAGCCGGCACACGCGGGCCAGGCCTACCCGGCGGACGCCGCGCAGCTCGGCGCGCTGCTGGACGGCTGGTTGCTCCCGCGCCGGCTGGCCGAGACCGCGCCGCGGAACGACGTGTTCGCGATCGCCGCGCCGCACGTCAGCTTCGAGGGCGGCCACCGCTCGTACGCCGCGGCCTACTCCGCGCTTCCGAGCGACGCGGCCGGCCGGACGTTCGTGGTCCTCGGCACCTCCCACTACGGGGCGCCGGAGAGGTTCGGGCTGACGCGCAAGGCGTACGAGACGCCCTACGGCGCCGCCGCCACCGACACGGCGATCGTCGACCGGCTCGCCGCGGAGGCGGGCGACGCGGCGGTCGTCGAGGACTACTGCCACGCGGTCGAGCACTCGATCGAGTTCCAGGTCGTCTTCCTGCAGCACCTCTTCGGCCCGTCCGTGCGCGTGGTGCCGGTCCTGTGCGGGCCGTTCGCCGAGGCGACGCTGGGGCCGGGCAGGCCGGAGGACGACGAGGGAGTGGCGCGCATGCTGGGCGCGCTCGGCGAGCTGCACGCGCGCGAGGACGGCCGCCTGGCCTGGGTGCTCGGCGTCGACATGGCGCACGTCGGCCGCCGCTACGGAGACCCGCTCGAGGCGCAGGCGGGCGCGGGGCCGCTGGCCGAGGTCGAGCTCCGCGACCGGCGGCGGATCGATGCGATCCTCGAAGGCGACGCGGACGGGTTCTGGGAGGCGGTCCGCGAGCAGGGGGACGACCTCAAGTGGTGCGGTGCGGCGCCGCTGTACGCCTTTCTGCGGGCGACCGCCCCGAAGCACGGCGCGCTGCTGAGCTACGAGCAGTGGAACATCGATCCCGCGAGCGTCGTGAGCTTCGCCGCGCTGGCCTTCGGCCGGGGCGCCGCCACGCCGGCCGGGGAAGGAGGCGCATGAAGGGGTTCACCCTGGGCGCGCTCGGGCTGGCGGCGCTCTGCGCCACGGCCGCGGCGCAGGAGCGCCAGGCGGCCGCGCCGCAACCGCCCCTGGCCATCGTCGCCGGGCAGCCGATCCAGAGCGCCGAGGCGGACGAGCTGGTGCGGCCGCAGCTGGCCGAGCTGCGGGCGCGCGAGTACCAGCTCCGCTCGCAGGCCCTCGAGCTGCTGATCGCGCAGGCGCTGATGGCGAAGGAGGCGGTCGCGCGGGGCGTGAGCGAGGAGGCGCTCGAGAAGGCCGAGGTGCAGGACAAGGCCGTCGTCACCGACGCCGAGGTGAGGGCCTACTACGACGCCAACAAGGCACGCATCGGCTCGACTCCCGTGGCCGAGGCACTGAAGCAGATCAGGGAAGGGCTCGCTCAGCAGCGCCAGAACGAACGCCGCAGCGCCTTCGCCCGCGAGCTGCGCGCGAAGTACGACGTGCGCGTGCTGCTTGAGCCGTATCGCGTGCCCGTCGACCTCGCGGACGCCCCGGTGCGCGGCAACCCCAAGGCCCCGGTCACGGTGGTGGAGTTCTCCGACTTCCAGTGCCCGTACTGCGTTCGGGCGCGGCCGACGGTGGCGCGCGTGCGCGAGGTCTACGGCGACAAGCTGCGCTGGGTGTTCCGCCACTTCCCGCTGAGCTTCCACCAGTACGCCGAGAAGGCGGGCGAGGCCGCCGCCTGCGCCGGCGACCAGGGCCGGTTCTGGGAGATGCACGACCAGCTCTGGGCCAACCACACGAAGCTCGAGGTGCCCGACCTGAAGGGCTATGCCGCCGCCCTGGGCCTCGATTCCGCCGCCTTCGACCGCTGCCTCGACTCGGGACGCCACGCGGGCCTCGTGGACCGCGACCTGCAGGCCGGGGCGAGCTACGGCGTCTCGGGCACGCCGGCGTTCTTCGTGAACGGGCGCCCGCTGGTCGGCGCCCAGCCCTTCGAGGCGTTCCAGCAGGTGATCGACGACGAGCTGCGGCGCGCGGGGGTGGCGGCCGCCGGCGGCGCGCCGGGAGCGCGGTGAGCGAGCGCGCGGACCGGCGGCCGGCGCTGCTGCGCTGGGCGCAGCGCCTGCAGGCGATCGCGCAGACGGGCCTCACGTACGCCCGCGACCCCTTCGATCGGCAGCGCTACGGGGAGCTGCGCGAGATCGCGATCGAGATGGCCGCGGCGGCCGGGGCGGACGCCCTGGCCGCCCGTGTCGCGTTCACCACGGAGGACGCCTACCCGACGCCGAAGGTGGACGTGCGCGCGGTCGTCTTCCGCGGCGACGAGCTGCTGCTGGTGCGCGAGGCGCGCACCGGCGGCTGGACGTTCCCGGGCGGCTGGGCGGACGTCGGCGACACGCCCGGCGGGGTCGCCGAGCGCGAGACCCGCGAGGAGAGCGGCTACGCCGTGCGGGCGCGCAAGATGGTCGCGGTCTTCGACAAGTCGCGCCACGAGCACCCGCCGTCGCTCTACTACACCTACAAGATGCTCGTGCTGTGCGACCTGCTGGGCGGAGAGGCGCGCGAGAGCCACGAGACGAACGGGGTCGGCTTCTTCGCGAGGGAAGCGCTGCCGGACCTCGACCTCGAGCGCGCGACACCCGGCCAGCTCGCGGTGGCGTTCGCCCACCACGCCGACCCCGCGCGCCCTACCGACTTCGACTGAACGCAGGCCCTCGTCTTCAGGCGGCCTGTGGCGCGGCGGCCCGCCCGCGCGCCGCGATCGCCCCGGCCACGAGCCCGAACAGCCCACCGATCACGGTGGTGTAGGCGATCCAGACCGTCAGCTGCGGCAGCGCGCCGAACCACAGCCACTTGGCGAGGGGGGCCAGGCCCGAGAAGCCGGGCACCACGTCGTAGTGCGTGCCCCAGTTGCCGAACATCGCGACCAGCATCACGATCGCGACCGGGATGCGGGCGGCCAGGGCGTACGCGAACAGCGTGCGGCCGAGCGCCGGCCAGGCTTGCATCGCGATCGGCACCGCGACCACGGCCGCCACGCAGAGCAGTAGCAGCATTCGCCGACCCTGCGGGTTCACTCCGAAGACCTTCACCGCGACAAACCCGGCGAGCGGCATCAGGGCGAGGGCCAGCACCAGGAGCCCGGCGCCCGCGAGCGGACGGGCGGGACCCTGGCCGGCTCGCGCCAGCCGGACGCCGAACCAGATCCCGAAGATCGGCACCAGCCAGGAGATGCCGACGAGCGCGCCGCCGCCTCCCGCAGCGGAGCTGAACAACAGCGGCGACCAGTGCGCGAGCTCGCCCGCCAGCCGCAGCAGGGTGACGGCGAGCGTGATCGCGGCGGGCACCACGACGGCGCCCCAGGGCAGCGAGTTCGTCTCGGTCGAATCGGGCATCACAACCTCCTCGATCGGCAAACGGCGGACCGTTGCATGCGGGTGGCGAATGCGTACGCCGATTGTAGCCTCAGGTCTGCAGCGAGAACGGCGTGAAGTTCGTGTGTGCGGTCGAAGTAGTCCTCGTTCTCCGCGCGCTTGAGGAACGTCGACGACGCGGTAGGTCACCGGCGTCATCACGACCTCCCACAGCACCTTGATCACGTAGTTCGACGAGCATCACCTGCAGCACCAGCTCGTTCGACCAGACGCCGAGGAACGCGAGCGGGTAGAACACGGCCGAGTCGACGGCCTCGCCGACGATCGTCGAGCCGATCGTGCGCGTCCACAGCAGGCGGCCCGTCCGTGCAGCAGCTTCATCTTCGCGAGCACGTACGAGTTGCAGAACTCGCCGCAGAAGTACGCCACCAGCGAGGCGAGCACGATGCGCGGCGTCGCGCCGAAGACCGTCTCGTACGCCGCCTGGTGCGGCCAGCCCGGCGCCGGCGGGAAGGCCAGGATCGCCCAGCTCATGAACGAGGCGAAGGCGAGCGCCCCGAAGCCCGCCCAGACGACCTTGCGCGCCCGCGCGTAGCCGTACACCTCGGTCAGCACGTCGCCGAAGATGTAGCTGATCGGGAAGAAGAGCACGCCGGCGCCGAAGGTGAAGCCCGCACAGGCGGGCGCACCTTGGCGGCGCCGATCACGTTCGCGCACAGCAGCACCGTGACGAACGCCGCCATCACGAGGTCGTAGTAGCGGTAGCTGCGGCGCGGCTGACGCCGAGGCGCTGCGTCGCTCATCGTCTCCGGGTCCTGTCGAGACCCGGGCGCCGACGGCCGCTCGGGCGGGCAATGGTGGGCGCTGTAGGATTCGAACCTTCGACTTCCACCGTGTGAAGGTGGCACTCTACCGCTGAGTTAAGCGCCCGCCGAAGATCGAAGAATAGTCCGGCGCTCCGGAGCGGTCAAGGCCGCTCAACGGTCGGCCGCGCGACGTGCAGCCGGGCCGTCTGCGCCCTCGCCGATCGACCGTGCACCGGAGCCGTTCTCCGCGGACCGTGTACGCCGCCCGGGACGTACACCCAGCTGGTACTGGTTGTCCGGGGCGTTCTGCGCAGCCGCTGGCCTCGCCGGTGCAGTAGCTGCCGTCGCTCTGCGTCCAGGTCGGGCCGGGGCGGCCGGTGTCCCGCGCCTGCCCGACGCGCCAGTTCTCGCACGCGACGCGGTCCGGCGCGCCCTCGGGCCGGACCGGGCACAGCGACCGGCCGTCGGTGAAGCCGACCGACGCGCAGTAGTCGCCGTTCGGGCCCCACGATCGGCGTCGAGTCGAGCGTGTAGTACTCGATGCCCGGCAGGTGGACCTTGCAGTTGAAGCGGGTCGACCGGCGGCGGATAGGGCCGGCCGCAACCGCTGCCCGACGGGCGGCATGTCGCCGACCGCCGGTCGATCGGGAACGCAGCCGGGGTGCAGGTCGTCGCGGTAGGCGCCGCCTGCCCCGGCGGATGTAGCCGGTCGAGGAGAGGACGTCGAACATCTCGGAGTAGTCGTTGCTGTCCTTCACCACGATCCGCTCGGAGTAGGCGTCGTCGCCGTCGCGCTCCGCGCAGGCGCCCTGGCCGCCCCAGGTTGGCGACGACGCCGTCGAGGTAGCCTTCCGGGTCGAGCACCCTGTACAGCCCCGAGTTCGGCGCGGCGACGTCGTTGAGGTCGAACAGCTGCGGCTTCTCCTGCACCAGCAGGTCGATCGCCGCCTCGACCCGGTCGAGCAGCTGCGGCGGGCCGCCCCGCCCGCAGACCGCTCCGGGGTCGCCGTTCCCGAGCTTGCAGCTGCCGCCGCCGCCGCCGGTCGGGGGGGGCGTCGGCAACAACGTGGGCACGGGGGTCGTCGGGGTGGCGGGCGAGCCTCCGCCCCCGCACGAGAGGGTGAGCACGGCCGCGAAGGCGGCCGTCGCAGAGATGACGGTCTTCGAGTGCGCGAACACGATGTGCGTCTCCCACGCCGTGAACGAGAATCCCGCTTCGCGGCCAGCACGGGTGCTCGAGCCTGGAGCACGCGCCTGCCGCAGGCTTCACGGCCCGGACACTGCCGTCCGGGGCGCATCCGCGTCCCGCCGGGGAGCCCCCCGTCCCCGGCGTTCGCCAACCCGGCCAGTGTCGCACGGGACGGCCCGGGCGTGGGCCGGATCAGCCGCTCAGTCGTGCGCGCCGCAGATCTCGCGCGGCTCGGTGCCCGCCACGAAGGCCTCGTTGCGCGTGCTGGGGCAGTGGGGGCCGGCGAGCAGCCCCGTGTCGCGATCGATCTGCACGAAGACGATCCCCTCCGGCGGTGGCGGGAAGGGCGTCGGCCTCCGGCCGCCGAGGGCCGCCTTCATGAAGTCGACCCAGATCGGCAGCGCCGCCCTGGTGCCCGAGAGGCCGACCGGCGTGTTGTCGTCGAAGCCGACCCAGACGACCGTCAGCAGGTCCGGGGTGAAGCCGGCGAACCAGGCGTCGCGGTAGTCGTTCGTGGTGCCCGTCTTCCCGGCGGCGTCCGCGGTGAAGCCCAGGGAGCGCGCGCTGGCGGCCGTTCCCTCGTTCAGCACGCTGCGCAGCATGTCGGTCACCAGGAACGCCGACTCGGGACGCACGACGCGCTCGGGGACGGGCGCGCGGTGCTGCTCGAGCACCCGCTGCTTCTCGTCGGCCACGCGCATGATGGTGACGGGCTCGACCTTGAGCCCGCCGTTGGCGAGGACGTTGTAGGCGGTGGCCAGCTCGTACGGCGTGGCCTCGAACGAGCCCAGCGCCAGGGCCGGGTAGGGCTGGATCTGCCCGCCCATGCCCAGCTTCTTCGACCACAGCGCCGCCACCTTGTCGTAGCCGACCATCTCCGCGACCTTCACCGTCGCCACGTTCATGCTCATCGCCAGCGCCCGCCGCAGGGTGACCATGCCGTGGTACTTGTCCTCGTAGTTGGTCGGGATGTACTCCTTGTCCTCGTAGAAGAACACGGAGGGCGCGTCCTCGACCACCGTGGCCGGCGTGATCGGGGGCAGGCTGGCGTCCTCGAACGTCGCCTCGAACGCCGTCAGGTAGACGAAGGGCTTGAACGTGCTGCCCGGCTGGCGCCGCGCCTGCATCACCCGGTTGTACTGGCTGGCGCCGTAGGAGCGGCCGCCCACGAGGGCCACGACCTTGCCGCTCGCCGGCTCGAGCGCGATCAGGCAGCCCTGGACCGGTGCGCTCGTGCGCTTGCGGATCATCTGCTGCACCCGGTCGAGGCCGCGCTCGAGCGCCTGCTGGGCGAGGTCCTGCAGGTGCAGGTCGAGCGTCGTGTAGATCGAGAGGTTCTGGGTGGTCAGGTCCTTCGGGTCGTAGTGCTGGTCCAGCTGGCGGCGCACCAGGTCGACGAAGTAGGGGGCGTCGGTGGTGTCGACGCTCGGGCGCTCGACCAGCAGCGGCTGAGCGCAGCGCCTCCTGCATGCGCGCCTGGTCGATGAACCCCGCGTCCTGCATGGCGCGGATCACCTCGTTGCGCCGCTCGGTCGCCCGCTTCGCGTGACGGAACGGGTTGTAGGGGTTGGGGGACTGGATCATCCCGGCGAGCAGCGCGCCCTCGGGCAGCGTCAGGTTCGAGACGTCCTTGCGGAAGTACATCCGCGCGGCCTCGCCCATGCCGTTGATGCTGAACGAGCCGGCCTGGCCGAGGTAGACCTCGTTGAGGTAGAGCTCGAGGATCTCCTGCTTGGTCGCGCGCCGCTCGAGCACGAACGCGAGCAGCGCCTCCTGGACCTTGCGCTTGTAGGTCCGCTCGGGGGTGAGGAAGAAGTTCTTGCACAGCTGCTGCGTGATGGTGCTGCCGCCCTGCGGGATCTCCTTCTCCGTCCGGACGTTCCGGACGATCGCCGCCACCAGCCGGATCGGGTCGAGGCCCGGGTGGCTGAAGAAGCGGCGGTCCTCGATCGCGAGCACGGCCTTGACGAGGTGGTCGGGCAGCTCCTCGTAGCGCACGCGACGGCGCTTCTCGCGCTCCTCGTCGAAGAGGTAGGTGACGAGCTCAGGCTCGAGCGCCTGCGCGGCGTAGCGCTTCTTCGACTGCGCCCCGCGCATGTCCTTGATGCGCACGACGCCCGCCTTGTCCGCGACGAACGAGACGAGCAGCGGCTCGCTGGCGCCGCCCTCGACCGGCCGCGGGAAGAGCAGGATGCCGGCCTCGCCGCGCGCGAACTGGCCCGGCTCCGGCGCCGCCTTCTCGCGCTGCGCGTAGCGCAGCCCGTTCAGCACGCTGAGCAGCCCTTCGGGGTCGATCACCAGCCCGGGCCGCAGCACGAGCGGGCGGGCGTACACCTTGGAAGGCAGGCTGCCCCGCTCGCCGCGCAGGCGCTGCTCGACCATCAGCGAGAAGCGCATGTACTGGTAGACGAAGAGCGAAGCGCCGATCACGATCGGCAGGAAGACGAGCGTGAGGAGGGAGACGACGATCCGGAAACGACGGGCCGAGTAGACCCGGGGGGAGGGGTCGTTCATCAGGCTGCGCTTGGCAGTATAGCCCGCTTTGCGCGCCGGCCCCGGCAGGCGGCGCTGCCCGGGCACCGCCGCACGAGGCCTGACGCGTGGGCAGAGGGCCCTGGCCCCCTGCTGACCGTCCGACAGGGCACTATACGCAGCACGCGTCCGGCGTTCGGAGGTGCCTCATGGAGAAGACGCTGCGCGTGGCCGTCGCGGGCGGGCCGCGAGGCAGCACGTTCGTGCCGACCTTCCGGGCCCTGGGAGACGCCGACGTCGTGGCGCTGTGCGACCGCGACCCCGCGACGCTCGCCCGCACGGCGGACGCGGCCGGGGTCGTGCGCCGCTACACCGAGTACGAGCAGATGCTCGACCGCGAGCGGCCCGACGCCGTCGTCGTGGCGACGCCGATGCCACTCCACGTCCCCCAGGCCCTGGCCGCCCTGGAGCGCGACATCCACGTGCTGAGCGAGGTGCCGGCGGCGACGGACCTCGAGCAGTGCTTCCGCCTCGCGCAGGCGGTGCGCTCGAGCCGCGCCAGCTACATGATGGCCGAGAACTACTGCTACACCCGCGAGTGCGTGCTGGTGAGGGCGCTCTGCGCCGCCGGGCTCCTCGGCGAGACGTACTACGGCGAGGGGGCCTACGTCCACGAGCTGAAGGAGTTGCACGAGGCGACTCCCTGGCGGCGCTTCTGGCAGGTGGGCCTCGACGGCAACACCTACCCCACGCACAGCCTCGGCCCGCTGCTGCAGTGGACGCGGACGCGAGTCGTCTCGGTCTCCTGCATCGGCAGCGGCCACCACTATCGCGACTCGCGCGGCGAGCCCTACGCCGGCCAGGACTCGACGACGACGCTGTGCCGTCTCGCGAACGGCGGGATGCTGACGCTGCGCCTCGACCTGCTGTCGGAGCGTCCCTCGAACGGCACGCACTACGCGCTGCAGGGGACGCGCGGCGCGTACCTCTCGGGGCGGCACGACGGCGAGGAGCCGCTCGTCTGGCTGCTCGGGCGCTCGCCGGACAAGGAGGCCTGGCAGACGCTCTGGGACTACGAGGACCTGCTGCCCGAGGAGTGGCGAGAGCCTCCGCCGGAGGCAGAGAGCGCCGGCCACGGCGGGGGCGACTACTTCCAGGTGCGCGACTTCGTCGACAGCGTGCGCAGCGGCCGCCGGCCCCCGATCGACGTCCACGACGCGCTCGACTTCACGCTGCCGGGCCTCGTCTCGCGCGAGAGCCTGCGGCGGGGCGGGGCGCCCGTCGCCGTGCCGGACTTCCGCGGCATCGAGCGCTTCCCGGGGGACCTGCCGCCTGACCTGCAGGCAAGCGCCATTCTGCGCGTCGCGCCGCCGCCCACGCCGCGCGCGTGAGGGTCGCAGCCGGGACGGCTACTCGACGACCTCGAGCCGCACCACGCCCGTGCCGGGGCCGATCAGCCCGATCGCCCTCGCGGCCGCGCGCGAGAGGTCGATGGCGCGGCCCTTGTGCGCGGCGAAGCGGTCGTTGATCCGCACCACCACGCTTCTTCCGGTCGAGAGCAGCGTGACGCGGACCCTGGTCCCGAAGGCCCAGTAGGGATGGGCGGCCGTCAGCTCGTCCTGGTCGTAGCGTTCGCCGCTCGACGAGCGCTGTCCGTGGTAGCCGGGCCCGTACCAGGAGGCGACCCCCTCGACCACGGTGCCGATCGCCGGCGTCTCGGGGGGCGGAAAGAAGTACTTCGGCTTCGGGTGGCTGGCGCAGGCGGCCAGCGGTCCGAGCGCCAGCACGGCGATCAGCCCGTGAAGCCTCATGAGACGGTGTGGACGCGCATCATGTTGGTCGCGGCGGCGGCGATCGAGTGGCCGGAGAGCATCAGGATCGTGTCGCCCGCCCGCGTCAGGCCCTTCGCCTTCAGCCCTTCGACCCCCGCGGCCAGCAGCTCGTCCGTGTTCTCGGTCGAGGCGGAGAGCGTCGGCAGGATGCCCCACCACAGGGCGAGCTGCCGATAGACGCGCTCGTCGTGGGTCACGGCCACCACGGGCACCTGCGGCCGGTGGCCGGCGACGAGCTTGGCGGTGAGGCCGGACTCGGTGAAGGCCAGGATCAGCTTGCAGCCCAGCTCCTCGGCCACGGACGCCGCGACCCGCGTCAGGCTGCGCGTGACGGCGGTGCCCGCGCCGTCGTGCGGCAGCTCGATCGCGCGCGTGCGGATCGCGGCGAGCCCGTGCTCCTCGGTGTAGACGGCGATCCGCGCCATCGTCTCCACCGCCTCGACCGGGTACCTGCCGACCGCGGTCTCGCCCGAGAGCATCACCGCGTCGGTCCCGTCGAGGATCGCGTTCGCCACGTCCGAGGCCTCGGCGCGCGTGGGCCGCGGGTTCTCGATCATGCTCTCCAGCATCTGCGTGGCGGTGATCACCACCTTGCCAGCCGCGTTCGCCGCCGCGATGATCCGCTTCTGGGCGATCGGCACGTCCTCGGTGCCGAGCTCGACGCCCAGGTCCCCGCGCGCCACCATCACGCCGTCCGCCGCCTCGAGGATCGCCGCCAGGTCCTCGAGCGCCTGCGGCTTCTCGATCTTCGCGACCACCGGCGTCTGCGCCCCCAGCGAGCGGACCAGCTCCCTGGCCTGCAGCACGTCGGCCGCGCGGCGCACGAACGACAGCGCCACGTAGTCGACGCCGGCGCGGATGCCGAACTCGAGGTCCTCGCGGTCCTTGGCCGTGATCGCCGGCGTCGAGAGCACGACACCCGGCAGGTTCATGCCCTTGTGCGAGCGCAGCGTCCCGCCGTCCACGACCTCGCACTCGACCGTCGAGCCGGACGCGCCGAGCACGCGCAGCTCGAGCTTGCCGTCGTCGAGCAGGATCTGGTCGCCGGGCTTGACGTCCTGCGGCAGCTCCGCGTAGGTCGTCGAGATCCGTTCTGGGGTGCCCTCGACCGCGAGGTCGGTGGTGATCGTGAGCCTGGCGCCCCTCACCAGCTCGACCGCGTCGCCCGCGACCGTGCCGGTCCTGATCTTCGGCCCGGAGAGGTCCTGCAGCAGGGCGAGCGGCAGCTCGAGCCGCTGCGCGATCTCGCGCGCCGAGCGTACGACCGCGAGGTGCTGCTCGTGGCTGCCGTGGGAGAAGTTGAGGCGGAAGACGTTGACGCCGGCCTTCGCGAGCCGTTCCAGCATCTCCGGGCTGCGCGAGGCGGGGCCGACCGTCGCGACGATCTTGGTTCGGCGCATCGCGCGCGAGTATAAGCGGCGCGCCGGATGATTGACACGTTCTCCGGGCGGACGATATAGTCGCAACCCGCATGCCGTCCACGTCTTGCCGGCGGCCGTCTGCCCAGTAAGGAACAGAGTCCCTCACCTCATCGCGCGCCTTGACCATGCCCAGCTATGTCCCCATCCTGATCCTCGGTGCCGTCGCCTTCGGGTTCGGTGCCTTCACGCTCCTGATGTCGCACCTGCTCGGGCGACCGCGCCCGAACGCCGCCAAGAGCTCGACCTACGAGTGCGGCGTGCCCCCGGTCGGGAACGCGCGCGAGCGCTTCCCGACCAAGTTCTACCTCGTCTGCATGATCTTCATCCTGTTCGACGTCGACGCGGCCTTCCTCTACCCGTGGGCGCTCAACTTCCGCGCGCTGGTGGCGGCGGCCGGCCTGCTGCCGCTCCTCGAGATGGGCGTCTTCATGGCGCTGCTCGCAGGGGGCTTCGTCTACGCGTGGAAGGTCGGGGCGCTCGACTGGTAGGCGAAGAACAGCGAATGGAACTCAGCCCGGAGAACAGGAAGGCGTTCGAGGAGCTGCTGAGGCGCTACCCGGTGAAGCGCTCGGCTCTCTTGCCGACGCTGCGCCTGGTGCAGGAGCAGGAAGGCTGGATCAGCCGCGAGGCGATCGAGCACGTGGCCGCGCTGCTCGAGCTGACGCCGGCGCAGGTGCACGACACCGCGAGCTTCTACACGATGTTCCGGCTGAAGCCGGGCGGCCGCACCACGATCGAGGTCTGCACCACGCTCTCCTGCGCGCTGGGCGGCGCCGAGGAGCTGCTGCACCACGCCTGCCGCAGGCTGGGCATCGAGCCGGGCGGCACCACGCAGGACGGGAAGTTCACGGTGAAGGAGGTCGAGTGCCTGGCCGCCTGCGGCGGCGCGCCGGCGGTGCAGGTGGACGGCGAGTGGCTCGAGCACGCGACCGCCGCCGACCTCGACCGCGTGCTCGCGGGCGAGACGGTGCGCCGGTCCTTCGCATGGCCGAAGAGCCCCGGCGAGCACATCCTGTTCCAGAACGTCTGGAAGCAGAACTCGACCTCGCTCGACGTCTACCGCCAGGGCGGCGGCTACGCCAAGCTCGGCGAGTGGCTGAAGATGGCGCCCGAGGCGATCGTCGAGGAGGTCAAGCGCTCGAACCTGCGCGGGCGCGGCGGCGCGGGCTTCCCCACGGGTATGAAGTGGGGCTTCCTGCCCAAGGACAACCCGAAGCCGCGCTACCTGTGCGTCAACGCCGACGAGAGCGAGCCCGGGACCTACAAGGACCGCGTGATCATCGAGCGCGACCCGCACCGGCTGATCGAGGGCACCGTCGTCAGCGCGCACGCGATCCGCTGCCAGACCGCCTACATCTACATCCGCGGCGAGTTCCAGGAGGGCGCGTGCACGCTCGAGCGCGCGCTCGCCGAGGCGCGCGCGGCGGGCCTCGTCGGCACGAACATCCTGGGCACGGGCGTCGACGTCGAGGTCTGGGTCCACCGCGGCGCCGGCTCGTACGAGTGCGGCGAGGAGACGGCTCTGCTCGAGTCGCTCGAGGGCAAGCGCGGCCAGCCGCGCATCAAGCCGCCGTTCCCGGCCGTGGTCGGCCTCTACGGCTGCCCGACGATCGTCAACAACGTCGAGACGCTGGTGAACGTGCCGCTCGTCCTGACGCGCGGCGCCGACTGGTTCGCCCACTACGGCACCGAGAAGAACGGCGGGCCGAAGCTGTACTCGATCAGCGGCCACGTGGCGCGCCCCGGCAGCTACGAGGCGCCGATGGGCAGGATCACGCTGCGCGAGCTGATCTACGGCGAGGGCTACGCGCAGGGGATCCGCGACGGCCACAGGCTCAAGGCCGTCGTGCCAGGCGGCTCCTCGACCCCCGTCCTCACCGCGGACGAGATCGACGTCGCCATGGACTTCGACAGCGTCGCCCGGGCGGGCTCCATGCTCGGCTCGGCCGGCACGATCGTGATGGACGACTCGACCTGCATGGTGTGGATGGCGAAGAACCTGATCTACTTCTACAAGCACGAGTCGTGCGGCAAGTGCTCGCCCTGCCGCGAGGGCACGGGCTGGATGCTGCGGCTGCTCGAGCGGATCGAGGCGGGCACGGCAAAGGAGTCCGACCTCGACCTGCTGTGGAAGGTCGCCGACTCGATCGGCGGCAAGACCGTCTGCCCGTTCGGCGACGCGGCGATCGCACCGCCGCAGTCGACGCTCAAGAAGTTCCGCGAGGAGTTCCTCTACCACGTGCGCGAGAAGCGCTGCTGGAAGAGCGTCGCGCCGACCTTCGAGCAGGCCGTGGCCAGGAGCGGGGTGGGCGCATGAGCCCCTCGCCGGCCGTCCAGGAGCTGATCCTCGCGCTCGTGAAGATCGCGGTCGTGGTCGGCGCGCTGCTCGGCCTGTTCTCGCTGATGACCTGGATCGAGCGCCGGCTGCTCGCCTTCATGCAGTTCCGCCTCGGCCCCAACCGCACCGGCCCGCTCGGCATCCTGCAGCCGATCGCCGACGGCATCAAGCTCTTCTTCAAGGAGGAGCTGATGCCGGAGGGGGCCAACAAGTGGGGCTTCCTGGCGGCGCCGGTGGTCGCGGTCACGACCGCGCTGCTGGCGGTGGCGGTGCTGCCCTACGGGCCGCCGTTCAGCCTGCCGCGCTGGGGCTTCCTGCCGGCCTGGCTGCAGGGCCGCACGTTGCAGGTGCAGATCGCCACGATCGACGTGGGCCTGCTGTTCATCTTCGCGGTGACCGCGCTCGGCGTGTACGGCGTCGTGCTCGCGGGCTGGGCGGCCAACAGCAAGTTCAGCCTGCTGGGCGGGCTGCGCTCCTCGGCGCAGATGTTCTCCTACGAGCTGGCGCTCGGCCTGTCCTGGGTCGGGGTGATCATGCTGGCGGGCTCGTTCCAGATCACCGACATCGTGAACGCCCAGGCCGGCGGCTTCTGGCGCTGGAACCTGGTGCTGCAGTTCCCGGCCTTCCTCGTCTATTTCACCGCCGCCACGGCCGAGGTCGCGCGCATCCCGTTCGACCTGCCGGAGGGGGAGACCGAGCTGGTGGCCGGCTTCCACACCGAGTACTCCTCGATGCGCTTCGCGCTGCTGCAGATGGCCGAGTACATCAACATGATCACGGTCGCGGTCCTGTGCACGAGCCTGTTCCTCGGCGGCTGGCACTCGGGCGTCCCGGGCCTGCCCTCGGAGGGCGCGCCGGGCTTCCTCTGGTGGGGGCTCAAGGTCGCGGCGCTGCTGTTCGTGTTCATCTGGCTGCGCGGCACGCTGCCGCGCTTCCGCTACGACCAGCTGATGCACTTCGGCTGGAAGGTGCTGATCCCGGTCGCCGCGGTCTGGATCCTGGTCACCGCCACCGGGGTCGCCCTGCTGCCGGGCCTGTTCCAGGTGGCGAGCCGCTGATGGACGCCATCCTGTTTTACGCCTTCGCCGGGCTGGCCGTCGTCTCGGCGCTGGTGGTCGTCGGCCAGCGCAACCCGATCTACTCGGCCTTCGCGCTGATCGTCACGCTCTGCTCGCTCTCCGTGATCTTCGGCCTGCTCGGCTCGCCGTTCATCGCCGCGCTGCAGGTGATCGTCTACGCCGGCGCGATCATGGTGCTGTTCCTGTTCGTGCTGATGCTGCTCAACGTCCGGCGCGAGCAGGACGCGCCGGAGCGCGGCGGGCGCACGCTGCGCGGCGTGGCGCTGGCGCTGGTGACGCTGCTGGTGCTGCAGGCGGGGACGGTGGTGCTGCGCTACGAGCGCGCCGCCGCGGCCGGCTTCGACGCCTCGACCCGGAAGATGGCCGAGGTGCTGTTCTCCCCGCACTTCCTCTACGTCTTCGAGGCCACCTCGGTGCTGATCCTGGCGGCGCTGGTCGGGGCCGTGGCGCTGGCCAAGAAGGAGCTCTAGGCGCATGGGCCACCCGGACTTCGTCCACCACGCGCTGCTGCTGAGCCTGGCGCTGTTCGGCATCGGCACGCTCGGCGTGTTCCTGCGGCGCAACGTGATCACGCTGCTGATGTGCATCGAGCTGATGCTGAACGGCGTGAACCTGGCCTTCGTCGCCTTCTCGCGCGCGGCGGGCACGCTCGACGGCCAGGTGCTGGTGTTCTTCGTGATGGTGGTGGCCGCCGCCGAGGCCGCGGTCGGCCTGGGCATCGTGATCGCGCTCCACCGCCAGCGCGACACGCTCGACGTCGACGCCTTCCACCTGCTGAGGGGATGAGGGCCTTGCTGGAGCTGCAGACGATCGACCGCGTGCTGCCCTTCGCGATCCTGCTGCTGCCGCTCGCGGGCTTCGTGGTGCTGGCTCTCTTCGGCGACTGGATCAAGCGCGAGGGGGACGACGCCGGGGCGGCCTGGCTCGCCTGCGGCACCGTGCTGGCGGCGTTCGCGCTTGCGGCCTGGTCGACGGTCCGGCTGTTCGCGCTGGTGCCGGCGCCCGGCGGCGTGCGCTTCTCGCAGCCCTACCTCGGGTTCGAGTGGATGGAGGCGGGCGGCTTCCACGTGCCGATGAGCCTGCTCGTCGACCCGCTGTCGTGCGTGATGATGCTGGTGGTCACCGGTGTCGGCTCGCTGATCCACGTCTACTCGGTCGGCTACATGGCGCACGACGAGGAGAAGGTCCGCTTCTTCTCCTACCTCAACCTGTTCACCTTCTTCATGCTGCTGCTGGTGCTGGGCGGCAGCCTGCCGCTGCTGTTCGTGGGCTGGGAGGGCGTCGGCCTCTGCTCCTACCTGCTGATCGGCTTCTGGTACCGCAAGGACAGCGCCTCGGCCGCCGGGCTGAAGGCCTTCGTGGTGAACCGCGTGGGCGACGTGGGGCTGATCCTGGGCATGGTCTTCACCTACCACGCGCTCGGCAGCCTCGACCTGGTGGACATCGCGGACAACGCCGGCGGGCTCGCTCGCGAGGGCCTGTGGCAGTGGGGCCCGGCCACGATCGCCTGCCTCCTGCTGTTCCTGGGGGCGACCGGGAAGAGCGCCCAGATCCCGCTGCACGTCTGGCTGCCGGACGCGATGGAGGGCCCGACGCCGGTGTCGGCGCTGATCCACGCCGCGACGATGGTCACGGCCGGGGTCTACCTGGTCGCGCGGCTGGGCCCGCTCTACATGGTTTCGCAGACCGCGATGCTGGTGGTCGCGGTGGTGGGAACGGCCACGGCTCTCATGGCCGGGACGATCGCGATCGTGCAGACCGACATCAAGCGCGTGCTCGCGTACTCGACCGTGAGCCAGCTCGGCTTCATGTTCCTGGCCGCGGGCGTGGGCGCCTTCGGCGTGGCGATCTTCCACCTGTACACCCACGCCTTCTTCAAGGCGCTGCTGTTCCTCGGCTCCGGCTCAGTGATCCACGCCCTGTCGGGCGAGCAGGACATGGGCCGGATGGGCGGGCTGCGCACCAGGATCCCGCGGACGTTCTGGACCTTCCTGGCCGGCACGCTCGCGATCTCCGGCATCCCGCTGTTCGCCGGCTTCTACAGCAAGGACGAGATCCTGGCCTCCGCCTTCGCCAGCGGCCACACGGTGCTTTTCGGCGTGGCCCTGTTCACGGCGCTGCTGACAGCCGCCTACATGGGGCGCCTGCTGTTCCTCACCTTCTTCGGCAGCTTCCGCGGCTCGCACGAGGCCGAGCACCACCTGCACGAGTCGCCCTGGACGATGCTCGTCCCGCTGCTGCTGCTGGCGATCGGCTCGATCGTCTCCGGCTACCGGCTGTTCCCCGCGGCGCACGAGGCCGCGCGGCGCGTGCGGCTGCCGGAGGTCGTGCAGCCGGTCTTCCGGGCGCCCGAGGCGGCTGCCGCCCACCTGCCGTGGCTGCCCCTGGCCGCGACCGGCTCGGCCGTGCTCGGCCTGCTGATCGCCTGGTACCTCTACCTGTCGCTGCCCGAGCTGCGCGCCAGGCTGGCGCGGCCGCTGCGCCCGCTGCTGCGCGTCTTCGCCGCGAAGTACTGGTTCGACACCGTCTACGACGCGTTCGTGTCGCGCGTGGTCGTGGGGGGCAGCGAGGGCTTCCTCTGGAAGCGCGTGGACGCCGGGCTGATCGACGGCCTGGTGAACGGCGTGGGCGCCCTTGCCGCCGGGCTGGCGCAGCGGCTGCGGCCCGTGCAGACCGGCTTCGTGCGTCACTACGCTCTCCTCGTGCTCGCGGGCGCGGTTGCAGTGGTTTCCTACCTGCTCTGGCCATGAACCTCTCCAGCCACCTGCTCAGCCTGCTCATAGCGCTCCCGGTCGCCGGGGCGATCCTGGTCGCGCTCACGCCGCGCGCCGCGAGCACGCTGCAGAAGACGCTCGGCCTCACCGTCTCCGGCGCCGTCCTGGCGCTCTCGCTGCTGCTGCTGCCCGGCTTCCGCGACGTCGCGACGATGCAGTTCGTGGAGCGCGCGCCGTGGATCCCGGCCTGGGGGATCTCGTACTACGTCGGCGTCGACGGGCTGTCGCTGTGGCTGGTGATCCTCTCCACGTTCCTGACGCCGCTCGCGCTCCTCGGCTCCTGGAGCTCGATCCGCGAGCGCGTGCGCGAGTTCGTGGTCTTCATGCTGCTGCTCGAAGCCGGCATGGTCGGCGTCTTCGTCGCGCTCGACCTGTTCCTGTTCTACGTGTTCTGGGAGGCGATGCTGATCCCGATGTACTTCCTGATCGGGATCTGGGGCCACGAGCGGCGCATCTACGCGGCCGTCAAGTTCTTCCTGTACACGTTCGCCGGCAGCGTGCTGATGCTGGTGGCGTTCCTGGTGCTCTACAAGGCGGCGGGCATCGGCAGCTTCGGCATCCCCGAGCTGGTCGCCGCTCCGGTCGACAGCGGTCTGCAGGTCTGGCTGTTCCTGGCCTGCGCGCTGGCCTTCGCCATCAAGGTGCCGATGTGGCCGTTCCACACCTGGCTGCCCGACGCCCACGTCGAGGCGCCGACGGCGGGCTCGGTGATCCTGGCCGGGGTGCTGCTGAAGATGGGCGGCTACGGCTTCCTGCGGCTGGCGATCCCGCTGTTCCCGAACGCGGCGATGCAGTTCGCGCCGGCGATCGGCGTGCTGGCGGTGATCGGGATCGTGTACGGCGCGCTCGTCTCGCTGGTGCAGCCCGACCTGAAGAAGCTGGTCGCCTACTCGTCGGTGTCGCACCTCGGCTTCGTGATGCTCGGGATCGCCGCCTTCACGACCACCGGCCTCGTCGGCTCGGTCTACCAGATGCTGAACCACGGCATCTCGACCGGCGCTCTCTTCTTCCTGGTCGGCTTCCTCTACGACCGTAGGCACACCCGGCTGATCTCGGAGTTCGGCGGGCTGAAGGCGGCCATGCCCTGGTACTTCGCCGTCTTCCTGCTGATCAGCCTCAGCTCGATCGCGGTGCCCGGCTTCAACGGCTTCGTCGGCGAGTTTCTGATCCTGATGGGCTCCTGGAACTTCAGCGCCGGGATGGTGGTCGCGGCCTCGATCGGCGTGATCCTGGCGGCCGGCTACGTGCTGTGGATGGTGAAGCGCGTCTTCTACGGCGAGCTGAAGAACCCGAAGAACCAGGGCCTGCCCGACCTCGGTGCGCGCGAGGCGTTCGTGCTGGTGCCGCTCGTCGTGCTGGCCCTGCTGATGGGCGTCGCCAGCCCGCTCTTCACGCGGCGCATCGAGCCGGCCGCCGACGCGCTGGTGCAGCAGGTGAAGCAGCAGACGCAGCCGGTGCGGGCTGCCTCGGTCGCGGCCGCCGCGGCCAGGGCCGGGGCTGCCGCGGCCGGAGCTGCCGCCGCCGGCGCCGCGCCGGCCGGCGCCACGGGCGGGTCGGAGGTGCGGCGGTGACCGGCGTCCTCGACCTGCGGCCGATCGTGCCCGCCGTGATCGTGACGCTCACCGGCGTGTTCGTGCTGCTCGTCCAGGCCTTCACGCCGAAGGGCAAGGCCGCGCCCTCGACGACGCTCTCGGTGACCGGACTGGTCGCGGCGCTTCTCTCGGTCTGGCTGCTCGCCACGGGCGGCGCGCGCGGCGCGGTGATGGCACAGGCGGTGACGGCGGACGACTTCGCCCTCTTCTTCCACGCCCTGATCCTCTCGATCGCCGTGATCGCGGTGCTGCTCTCGCGCTCGTACCTCGAGGCGAACGGCATGGAGCGCGGCGAGCACTACGCGCTGCTGCTGTTCTCCGTGGTGGGCATGCTCGGCCTGGTCTCCAGCCTCGAGCTGGTGTCGCTGTTCGTCGCGCTCGAGATCATGTCGATCGCGCTCTACGGCCTGGCCGGCATGCAGCGGGGCCGCGTCCAGAGCCAGGAGGCGGCGCTCAAGTACTTCGTGACGGGCGCGTTCTCCTCGGCGTTCTTCCTGTACGGCGTGGCGCTGCTCTACGGCGTGAGCGGCAGCACGCAGCTCAGCCGCGTCGCGCAGCAGCTGGCGCTGCTTTCACCCGACACGAGCGGCCTGGCGATCCTCGGCACGGCCCTGCTGCTCGTGGGCTTCGGCTTCAAGGTCGCGAGCGTGCCCTTCCACATGTGGGTGCCCGACGTCTACGAGGGAGCGCCCACGCCGACCACGGCGTTCATGGCCGCCGGCGTCAAGGCTGCCGCCTTCGGCGCGCTGCTGCGCGTGCTCGCCTTCGCGCTGCCGGGGCTGGCCGCGAGCTGGCGGCCGCTGGTGGCCGTGCTCGCGATCGTCACGATGGTCGTCGGCAACCTCGCCGCGCTGGCGCAGCCCAGGCTCAAGCGCATGCTGGCCTACTCGTCGATCGCCCACGCCGGCTACCTGCTGACCGCGCTGGTCGCGGCGCCGGGCCTGGCGGGCGAGGCGATGCTCTTCTACCTGGTGGGTTACGCCGCCGTGAACCTGGGCGGCTTCGGCGCAATCGCGGCGCTCTCGCGCGAGGGGCGCGAGCCCGTGCGGATCGACGACCTCGCCGGCCTGGCGCAGCGCCGGCCCGCTCTCGCGGCGGCGCTCGCCGTGTACCTCGTCTCGCTCACCGGCATCCCGCTCACCGCCGGCTTCGTCGGGAAGTTCTACCTGTTCAACGCCGCCGTCGCGGCCGGCTGGGTGACGCTGGCCATCGTCGGCGTGGTGATGAGCGTCGTCTCCGCCTACTACTACCTGGGCGTCGTGGTCGTGATGTACATGCGCGACCCCGTCGGCGAGGACGCGTGGGCCCCGGTCTCCCCGGCCTCCGGCTTCGCTCTCGCGTTCTCGGCCGGCGTGGCGCTGGTGCTGGGCGTCTGGCCCGCGCCGCTGCTCGCCCTCGCGCGGGTCGCCGCGCACTCGCTGCTGTCTTCTTACTAGGGGGTCAGGTCTTGTCTTGTGACGACGTCACAAGACAAGACCTGACCCCAGCTACCCCAGGATCGGCCCCAGCGCCGTCGGGTCCACCGCCACGCCGTGGAGGTAGACGCGCCACTGCAGCATCGGCTCGGGGGCGAGGCCCGTGTCGCCCGACGCGCCGACCTCGGCGCCCGCTGCCACGGCGTCGCCCGCGCGGACGAGCAGGCGCGAGAGGTGCTGCAGCACGCTGACTACCCCCTGGCCGTGGTCGATCACTACCGTTTCGCCCGAGAGGACCAGCGGGCCGGCGAACAGCACGGTGCCGGCCCCGGGCGAGCGCACGGCCGTCCCGATCGGCAGCGAGTAGTCGAGCCCGCGGTGCCTCTGCCCGCCGAGCCCGTCGATCCGGCTCTCGGCGTCGGCGAAGCCCGTGTGCGTGCGCAGCTCTCCGAAGCCGCGTCCCCGTCCGGCCACCGGCGCCGCGAGCGGGCCGGGCGCGGGCGTGCGCGACTCCGTGCGCACGTGGCCGAGCAGCCGGCGGGCGTCGCGCGGGGCCTCGCTGCGAGCGAGCAGCGCGCGGCGCGGCTCGTCGAGGTAGACGGCCCGCGACGGGTAGCTGCGCCCGGCGATCTGCACGGGGACGGCGATCCGCTGCGCGCCCCGGCGTGCGGCGATCTCGATTCCCAGCGTCGCCGGCCCGGCCTCGGTGGACGCGTCGACAGGGACGAGCGCGCGCGGCACGCCACGCTCCGGGTAGAAGGGCGCCCGCCGCCCGTCGAGCAGGGCCCAGGCGCCACCGAGTCGCGTGCCGGTCAGGCGCACGACGGCCACCCCTCCCGGGAACGCGTTCGACAGGTCGACCCGGATCGTGACGCGGCCCACCCGCCTGACGACCTCGTCGGCCGCCTCCGCGCGCAGCGGCAGCAGGCCGACGGCGAACAGCAGGAGCAGCTGGCGCGTCATCGCGCCGCAGCAGCCTGTACGAGCGCGGCGCCAAGCAGCGCTTCTTCGTCCGGCATCACGGTGCGCAGGTCGACCACGACCAGGCCCTCGACGACCCGGGCCACGACCGGCGGCGTGGCGCCGCGCAGGCGGGCGGTGAAGAGGTCGGGCCCGCCCGGGCCGGGGTCGATCGCCACCGCCACCGTCGGCACGCCCACGGTTGGCGATGCGCCGCCGCCCACGGCGGACTCGCTGTCGAGCAGGCGGGCGCGCAGCTCCGGGGCCGACTGCGCGAGGGCGGCGACCAGGTCGGCGGCGCGCGCCAGCAGCTCGTCCCGGCCGGCGTGGAGCATCCGCAGCACGGGCACGCGCTCGGCCGCGCGCCCGGCCTCGTGCTCGAGCAGCGTCGCGTCGAGCGCCGCGAGCGTCATCTTGTCGACGCGCAGCGCCCGACAGAGGGGGTTTCTCCGCATCGGCTCGACGAAGGCGCTCCTGCCGGCGAGCAGGCCGGCCTGCGGACCCCCGAGCAGCTTGTCCCCGCTGAACGCGACGACGTCGGCCCCGCCCGCGAGCGCGCCGCGGACCGTGGCCTCACCCGCGAGGGCGCCCGGCAGCCGGTCGAGGGCGCCGCTGCCCTGGTCCTCCACGAGCGGGACGCCCGCCTCGCGCGCGAGCGCGGCCAGCTCCGGAAGCGGCGCCTGCTCCGTGAAGCCCACCACGCGGAAGTTGCTGGGGTGGACCTTGAGGATGAGCGCCGTCTCGGGCGAGAGCGCGGCACGGTAGTCGGCGAGCCGCGTGCGGTTGGTGGTCCCGACCTCGCGCAGCCGGGCGCCCCCCTTGCGCAGCACGTCCGGGATGCGGAACGAGCCGCCGATCTCGACCAGCTCGCCGCGGCTCACCAGGACCTCGCGGCCCTCGGCCAGCGTGTTGACCGCGAGCAGCACGGCCGCGGCGCAGTTGTTGACGACCGCCGCCGCCTCGACGCCCAGGATCGCCCGCAGCCGCCCTTCCACGTGCGCCTCGCGGCTGCCGCGCTCGCCGCGCCCGAGCTCGTACTCGAGGTTCGAGTAGCACGAGGCGACCTCCGCCACGCGCGCCGCGGCTGCCGGCGAGAGCGGCGCGCGCCCGAGGTTCGTGTGCACCACGACACCCGTGGCGTTGATCACCCGCCGGAGCGACGGGGCCGCTGCCCGCTCGAGGCGGACGGCCACTTCGGAGGCGAGCTCCGGGAAGCTCGCCTCGGCGGCGCCGCTGGCGGCCGCCTTCCGTCGGCGCTGCTCGAGGGTCTCGCGCACGGCCTCCCGGACGGCGACACGCCCGTGCAGGTCAGTGAGCGCCTGCAGCTCGGGTCGCTGAAGCGCCTGGTCGACGGAGGGCAGGCTCCGGCGCGGGTCCGTGCGCTGTTCGAGGGGCATCTCGAGCAATATACACGCTCGACCGCGTGGTATCCTCGCCGGGACCATGTCCCGGGAACGGCCCCCGGACTTCGCGGAGCGCCTGCCCCGCGTCGTCCCCGAGGAAGAGAGCGACATCTCGCACCTCTCCGACGAGATGGCCGACCTGCTGTACCCGGGACGGCGCCCGCGCCCGTTCCGGATCGGCGTGCGCTTCGCCCGTTTCGACGACCCGGCCTACGAGCGCGCGCTCGCGCTCGCCCGCCAGTCGCAGGCGTACCGCGAGCAGCAGACGGCCGAGGGCCCGTGCCACGAAGCGGCCTTCGACGCGGGCGCCGCCCGCACGCTGCGCGACCTGTTCGAGCTCGTGCGCGGCCGGCCCGGCACCGAGGTGCTCGTCGACGGGAAGCGGATCCCCTACGCCCACGAGCTGTGGCTGCCGCTGTTCTGGATCTTCGTCGGCGGGGAGGCCTGAGCGTCCGCCGTGCCTCTCTCCGACGACCTCGACCGCCTCGAGCTCCTGATTCGTCAGCTGCAGGCGAAGTGGGACATGTTCTTCAGCGGCGCGGAGAGGAAGCCGCCGCTGGACCTGCAGGGCCAGGTCGACGCGCTCGTCAAGCGCTACTCGAACGCCGAGATCCGGAACAACGGCGAGCGCTTCCGCTTCCAGGGCCTGAGCGCCCGCTACACGACCTTCAACGAGCTGTGGCAGAAGCGCCTGCGCGCGCGCGAGGAGGGCAAGGTCTTCGGTATGCACGGCCTGCGCGCGGAGCAGCTGCCCGCCGCCGCGCCGCCGCCGGCCCAGCCGCGGACGGCCGCGCCGGCGCCGGGCGTCGCGGCCCCCGCCGGGGAGTTCCGCGTCGCGGACGGGCGGCGCGACCAGGCGGCCATCCGCGCGCTGTACGAGAGCTACGTCGCCGAGCGCCGGCGCGCCGGCGACGCCGCCGCACCGGCCTTCGACGCCTTCCGGCAGCTGGTCTCACAGCAGGCCGAGCGGATCCGCAGCGAGAAGGGCGCGAAGGCCGTCGACTTCCGGCTCGAGATGCGGGACGGCAAGGTGTCGCTCAAGGCTCGCGTGGTGCGGTGAGGGCCGTGAGGCGCGCCCTGCTGGCCGCCGTGCTGGCGCTCGCCGCGCCCCCGGCGGGAGCCTGGCCGGCCGCCACGATGACCGCGGTCGGCCGCGACGCCCGGCGCCTGCTGCCCCGCTCGCTCGCGCACCTGCTCGCCGAGCGCGAGCCGCAGATCCAGGAGCAGGTCGCGCGCTTCCCGCCCGAGCTGTGCCGCGCGCTGGCCGAGGACCTGCCGACGGGCCGGCTGCGCGCGCAGACCCTGGCCGCGCTCGCGGCGGAGGTCGACGCCTCGGTCGCTCTCTTCCACGAGCGGCGCGTCAGCGAGGGCCTGGTGCGGCTGGGCGCCCTGCTGCGCATCAGCTCCGACCTCTCCGACCCCGTGCTGGCCGTCGGCCCCGAGGGCTGGCCGCCGGGCCTGACGCGCGAGTACTACGCTCTCTTCGACGCGAACCTCGATCGCATGCCCGTCGTGCTCGACGACCCGAAGGCGCTCCAGCTCAGGCGCGAGCAGCTTCCCGAGCTGTGGCAGTCGCTCGTCGACCGCAGCCGGGCGCAGGTGCCCACCATCCGCGACGAGCTGTTCCGCGGCGGCCGCGTGGTGAGCCACGCGCGGCTCGACTACCGCTCGCCCGCCTGGGCGATGGCCTCGATCGCCTACTCGCGCGCCGTGACCGCGACCGCCGCCACCTGGCTCGTGGCCTGGCGCGAGGCGCGCGGCGACCCCACGCGCGCCGGCCGCCCGCGCGTGATCGCCCCGCAGGACGCGCCCGCCCCGCCCGTCGCCGACCGCCGTTCTCCCCGACCGGAGGCCCCATGACCGTCAAGAGAGCGCTCGTCTCCGTCTACCGCAAGGAGGGCGTCGTCGACCTGGCACGCGGCCTGGTGGCGCGCGGCTTCGAGATCGTCTCCACCGGCGGCACCGCGGGCGAGCTGCAGAAGGCCGGCGTGGCGGTGACGAGCGCCGCCGAGGCCACCGGCTTCCCCGAGATCCTCGGCGGGCGGGTGAAGACCCTGCACCCAGGGCTGCACGGCGGCATCCTGGCGCGCCGCGACGACCCCGCCCACCTGGCGGCGCTGGAGCAGCACGGCATCCCGCCGATCGACGTGGTGGTGGTGAACCTGTACCCGTTCGAGGAGAAGGTCGCCAAGGGCTGCTCGTTCGAGGAGGCGGTGGAGAACGTGGACGTCGGCGGCCCAACCATGGTGCGCGCCGCGGCCAAGAACTTCCGGCACGTGGCCGTGGTCGTCGACCCGGCCGACTACGGCCTGCTGCTCGAGCAGCTCGACCGGCCCGAGGGGATCGACGCCGCGACGCGCCTGTACTTCGCGCAGAAGGCGTTCCGGCACACGGGCCGCTACGAGGCGGCGATCGCGGGCTACTTCTCGCAGGTGGAGGTACGCGAGGGCGTCTACGTGCCGGCCGAGGCGGACGAGACCTTCCCCTACCGCCTCAACCTCTCGTTCGAGAAGGTGCAGGACCTGCGCTACGGCGAGAACCCCCACCAGCGCGCGGCGTTCTACGCCGACCTCGGCTCGACGCTGTTCTCGGTCGCGGCGGCGCGCAAGATGCAGGGCAAGGAGCTCTCCTTCAACAACATCCTCGACCTCGACGCGGCCTGGCGGCTGGCCACGGAGATCGACGAGCCGGCCTGCGTGATCGTCAAGCACACGAACCCCTGCGGCACCGGCACCGGCAAGGGCCTGCTCGAGGCGTACGAGCGGGCCTGGGCCTGCGACCCGACCTCGGCCTTCGGCGGGGTGATCGCCTTCAACGAGAAGCTGAACGCCGCCACGGCCAGGAAACTCACCGACCAGTTCGTCGAGGCGGTGATCGCCCCCGGCTTCGAGAAGGGCGCGCTCGAGGCGCTGGTCAAGAAGACGAACCTGCGCGTGATGAGCATGGACACGACCGCCATCCACAAGGTGAGCGGCTTCGACCTGCGGCGCGTGATGGGCGGCCTGCTGGCGCAGCAGTGGGACCTGCACCGCCTCGAGCGCGACCGCTGCGAGGTGGTGACGAAGCGCGCGCCGTCCGACGAGGAGTGGCAGGCGCTGCTGTTCGCCTGGACCGTCGTCAAGCACGTGAAGTCGAACGCGATCGTCTACGCGAACGCCGTACAGACGCTCGGCGTCGGCGCCGGGCAGATGAGCCGCGTCGACGCCGCCCGCTTCGCCGCGCTGAAGGCGGTGCTGCCGCTGCAGGGCAGCGTGGTCGCCTCCGACGCGTTCTTCCCGTTCCGCGACGGCATCGACGAGATCGCCAAGGCCGGCGCCACCGCGATCGTCCAGCCGGGCGGCTCCGTGCGCGACGAGGAGACGATCGCGGCCGCCGACGAGCACGGCCTGGCCATGGTCTTCACCGGCGTGCGCCACTTCCGCCACTGAGGGCGGCCAGCAGCTCGGCCGGCGAGGCGAGCGCCGTCCCCAGCTTGCCGACCACGACGCCGGCGGCGAGGTTGGCGAGCGCGGCGGCCTCGGGCAGCGTCGCCCCCGCGGCGACGGCCAGGCTCATGGCGGCGATCACCGTGTCGCCCGCGCCGGTCACGTCGAACACCTCGCGCGCAGCCGCCTTCACGTGCAGCGGCGGCCGGCCCCGCTCGAACAGGCTCAGCCCGTGCTCGCCGCGGGTCACCAGCGCCGCGCGGCAGCGCAGCAGCGAGAGGATGCGGCGCCCGGCCGCCGCCAGCTCGCGCTCGCTGCCCAGCCGCAGGCCGGTCGCCTGCTCGGCCTCCAGCTGGTTGGGCGTCACCACCGTCACGCCGCGGTACAGGCGGAAGTGCCGCAGCTTCGGGTCGACCAGCACGCTGAGATGCCGCCGGCGGGCGAGCGGCAGCGCCTGGCGCAGCAGCGCCGCGGAGACGACGCCCTTCTGGTAGTCCGAGACGACCAGCGCGTCGCTGCCTGCCAGCTCCCGGCGCAGCGCCTCGCGGATCGCCGCGGCCGCGCGCCCGGTGACGTCGCTGGCGTCCTCGCGGTCGGCCCGCACCACCTGCTGGCTGTGCGCGACGATGCGCGTCTTCACGGTCGTCGGCCGGCCCTCGTCGGACACGACCAGCCGCGCCTCGATCCCGGCGGCGCGCAGCGCCTCGCGGACGCGTGCGCCGGCGGCGTCGTCGCCGACCAGGCCCACCAGCGCCGCCCGGCCGCCCAGCGCCCGCACGTTCGCGGCCACGTTGCCCGAGCCGCCCAGGTGGAAGCTCTGGCGGGTGACCTCGACCACGGGCACGGGGGCCTCGGGCGAGATGCGGGAGACGCGGCCCCACAGGAACTCGTCGAGCATCACGTCGCCCACGACCAGCACGCGCCGCCCGCGCATCGCGTCGAGCAGCGCCGCCGCGCGCGGCGCGGAGAGCGGACTCACGCGCCCGGCGTCTCCGCGCGGCGCGCGCGCTCGAGGGCGAACGGCACCGCGACGGCCAGCAGCACCAGCATCAGCACTTCGGAGTCGCCGAGATTGTACTCGAACAGCCCGGCCGCGAAGACCGCGGCCAGCACCGCGAGCGCGCCCGCGGCGTCGGGGTCGCCGTGCCCGCCGGGCACGGCTGGCCGCGCCTGGCGCAGGGCCGTCGCCGCCACCACCAGCGCGCACCAGGCGAAGAAGGCGAGCGCGGGCAGGCCGCGCTCGGCCGCGAACTGCAGCAGGTTGTTGTGCAGGTGCGGTGCCAGGGGGTTCGGCGCCTCGGGCCAGCGGTAGCGCGGGTAGCTGGACAGGATCATGCCCGGCCCCAGGCCGAACACCGGCCGGTCGGCGATCATGTCCAGGCCGGCCTGCCACATGTAGTAGCGGTCGACGCTGCTGGCGTCCTCGAGCGTGAGCCGGCCGTCGAGTGCGGCGGGGTGGGCGAGCAGCAGCGCCAGCACGGCCGCGCCGACCGCGAGCAGCAGGCGCGGGGCGCGCAGGAGTGCCAGCGCCGCCAGCCCCACGACCGCCCCCAGCCAGGCGCCGCGTGTCTGCGAGACGACCAGCGCCCAGGCCGTGAGCGGGGCCACCGCCAGCGGCAGCGCCGCGGCTGCCGCGCCCACGGCCGGCGACCGCGACAGGGCCAGGCCCGCGGCGAGGAGCGCCAGCAGCGCGACGAACAGGCGCGTGGGCAGCGTCCCGGGCCCGGCCGCGTCGAACGCCGCGACCACGGCCACCCCGAGCAGCACCAGGCCGCAGAGCCACAGGTCGCGCAGGCGCGGGCGGGGCAGCGGCTGGAAGCCGAGGCGCGCCACCGCCAGCAGCAGGACGGCCATCGCCTCGCCCGAGGCCGACATGTAGTGGCCCAGGAAGCCGTGCGGCCGGCGGTCGAGCCGGTCGAAGCCGAGGAAGTGATGCTGCGCGACCATCAGGGCCGACAGCGCGAGGCCGCCGATCAGCAAGACGTCGAGCACGCGCCGCCGCTCGTCGCCCCGCGCCAGCACCTCGACGCCCAGGTAGAAGAGGAAGAGCAGCAGCAGCTTCTTGGCGTCCTCGTGGGAGCGGGCGGGGCTGGCGGCGAACGAGGCGGAGAGCAGCGACCACACCGCGAAGGCGACGAGCGGCGTGTCGGCAGCGGTGCGCGGCAGGCGAGCCTGCCGGCGCACGATGCGGGCGATCAGGACCAGCGCCGACAGCGCGAGCAGGATCTCGCTGGCGAAGATCGAGACGGGCACCGTGGCCGCGAGCGCGGCCAGCAGCCCGAGCTGCGCGCGTTGCAGCCTCACGCCCGCGTGCTCCGACTAGTCTTCGACGGTGGCCTCGTCGACGAGCATCACGGGGATGTCGTCCTGTACCGGGTAGACGCGCCGGCAGCGTGCGCAGCGCAGGCCGGCCCCGTCCTTGACCACCTCGACCGGTGTCTTGCACTCCGGGCAGGCGAGGATCTCGAGCAGCTCCGGGTCGATCGGCATGCGGCGAGTCTAGCGCACCGGCCGGAGCAGCCGGTAGCCGCCCGCCGTCGGACCCCGCCCGGCCGCCCTCCTCGCTAGGATGCTCCCGCCGACGCCGATGACCGGCGCCGGCGCCAGTTGAGACCGCCGGTCCCTCTCCCACCGGCCCGACAAAGCCCACAGGAGGCAGTGATGCGCGTGGTGTTCGTGGAGAGGGAGAACGCACCGGAGCGGCTGGTGTGCGAGGCGGAGATCGTGTTCGAGGCGGAGGCCGGCGCGCTCGCCGGCATGAAGCTGGTCGGCTTCTCGCTGTGGCGCTCGCCGGAGGGCGAGGTCTACGTGACCTTCCCCTCGCGGGCGTTCGGTACGGGCAGCGAGCGCCGCTTCTTCGACTTCCTCCGTTCGGTCGAGGGACAGGCCGCCGATTCCAAGCGGGTGAAGGCCTGGATCCTCGAGCAGTTCCGCGCGGCGCGCGAGGTCGCCGCGTAGGCGCGCGGGGGCGGAGCCGCCCTGGCGTCCGCCCCCGCCGCCCCTCCGGGCGGTCGTCTTTGACCCTCTGGCGACACGCGTGGGACAATCGCCGGGGAGGAGTCCCCGCAACCCTCATGTCGATTCTCGTCTCTCTCTTCGTGGTTTCCGTGGCCCAGGCCGTCCCGCCCGCGGCCGCACCCGCTGCACCGGCAGCTGCCGCACCCACGCCCGCTGCCCGGCCCGCCGCGGCTCCCGTGTCCGCCAAGGCCGACGCTTACTACCACTTCAGCCTGGCCCTCCAGGCGCGAATGGCGGGCGACACCGACGAGGCGCTCGCGGAGCTGCGCCGCGCACAGAAGCTGGACCCGACGGCCGCGGCCATCCGGGTGGAGGCCGCGCGCCTGCTGCGCGAGTCCGGCCGGCTCGACGAGGCCACCACGGAGGCCCGGGCTGCCGTCGCTCTCGACCAGGACGATGCCGACGCGCACCTCGCGCTGGCCCAGCTCCTGCAGATTCAGGCCACGGGACCCGGCTCCGAGGACGCGCTCCGGCGGGCGGCGGCGGAGTACGAGCAGGTGGTGAAGCGGCGTCCGGCGGACGGCCAGTCGCTGCTCAACCTGGCCGGGATCTACGGGACGCTGCAGGACCACAAGGCCGCGGCGGCCGCCTGGGAGAAATACCTGGCGGTCGACCCGGGCAACTTCGAGGCCCACATCCAGCGCGGGACGCACCTCCTGCTCGCAGGCGAGACCGAGCAGGCCGCCACGGCGCTGAAGGGCGCGCTCGAGCTGCAGCCGGGCTCCGCCCGCGCCTACCAGATCCTCGGCGAGGTCTACGCCCGCGCCGACCAGGCGGACCAGGCGGTGCTGCACTACCGCAAGGCGCTCGAGCTCGACCCGGGCAACGTGCGGCTCCGGCTCGAGCTGGGCGACGTGCTCGTGCAGTCCAAGCGGCCGGAGGAGGCCCTGGTCGAGGCCGGGGCGGTGCTCAAGGCCGACGCCAGCAACCGCTTCGCGCTCGAGCTGAAGGGCCGCTGCCTGCGCGATCTCAAGCGCTACGACGAGGCCGACGCCGCGGCCGACGCGCTGCTCGCGGGCGACGCCAGCGACCTCAAGGCGGCGTATCTCAAGATCACGGTGGCGGAGGCGCGCCGCGACTACAAGAAGGCCGCCGCGCTGATCGAGCAGGTGCTGGCGCGCGCGCGCGCGAAGGGCGACGAGGAGGCGAACGAGCGCGTCTTCCTGCTGCACCTCGGCTTCGCGTACCGCCAGCTCGAGCGCTACGCCGAGGCGGCGGACGCGTTCGCCCGCGCCATCGCCGCAGGCGACCCCCCGGATGCCGGCGTCCTCCACCTCCACGCCGAGGCGCTCTACCTGGCGAAGAAGCAGGACGAGGCCCTGGCTGCGGTGCGCGCCGCGCGGCAGCGGTTCCCGGACGACGTCGAGCTGACCGGCCTCGAGGCGACGCTGCTGCGCGAGAAGGGCGACACCGCGGCGGCCGTTGTGCTGGTCGAGAAGATGCGCGCGCGTGCGCCGAAGGACGCGAAGGTGCTGGCGTCGGTGGCGGACTTCTACCGCCGCGCCCGGCAGTTCGCCAAGGCCGAGACGACGTTGCGCCAGGCGCGCCAGGCCGACCCGAAGAGCCTGCTCGTGCTGTTCCAGCTCGGGGCCGTGCTCGAACGGCAGAGGCGGCACGAGGAGGCCGAGGCCGTGTTCCGCGAGGCGCTGGAGCTCGAGCCCGACTCGGCGCCCGTACTCAACTACCTCGGCTACATGAACGCCGACCGCAACGTGAAGCTCGAGGAGTCGCTCGGGCTGATCCAGAAGGCGGTCGAGCTCGACCCGGTGAGCGGCGCCTACAAGGACAGCCTCGGCTGGGCCTTGTACCGCCTGAATCGCCTGGGAGCGGCCGAGGAGGCCGTCCGCCAGGCGCTCGAGCAGGACGGCAACAACGCGGTGATTCTCGACCACCTCGGGGACATCCTCGTCAAGCGCGGACACGTGGCCGAGGCGCTCCAGTTCTGGCAGAAGGCCCTGCGCGGCGAGGACGAGGAGGGGGAGCTCGACCGCTCGCGCGTGGAGGCCAAGATCCGTGAGGCCCAGGGAGCACTGCAGGCCCAGCAGCGGGGACAGGCGCCACCACCCGCTCCTTGAGGCCGCGGCCGCGCTCGTCGTCGCCTCTGCCTGCGCCCGCGTCGCTCCGCCGGCGCCCGAGGTCGCGGCACGGGCGGCCGCGCTGCCCTCGTACTCCGCGAGCCTGCGCGTGTCGGTCAGCGGCAAGGCCCTACGCGGGCGCAGCCGCGCGCTGGTGGCCTTCCGCCGGCCCGACGCTCTGCGGATCGAGATCCCCGGGCCGGCCGGCGCCCGACTGGTGGCGGTCGCGCGCGACGGCCACCTGACCGCGGTCCTGCCCTCGGAGCGCGCCGTGCTGGAGCGCGACGCGAGCCCGGCTCAGTTCGAGTCCCTGATCGGCATCGCGCTCGACCCGGAGCAGCTGATGGACCTGCTCGTCGGCGTGCCCCCGAAGGGCACGCGTGAGTACCAGGCGCGTTGGGGCCCGGCGCTGCCGCGGCGGATCGACGCGGTGCTCGCAGACGGCACGAGGGTGAAGGCCACGGTGGAGGACGCCGACGCCGGCGAGGGTCTCGCAACCGCTGCCTTCGACCCCCCGCCACGCCAGGGTTATCGACCGATCGACGCCGACGAGGCACGCCGCCTGCTCGGGGGCCGCTGATGTCCCGGCCACGGCGCATCCCAGCAACAGGCCACGAGCTGCGAGCGCAGCGCGATTCACTCGCGCGAAGCGAGCGGCGGGCCTGGGGGGGGCGGCGCAGCACGGCAACAAGCAGCGGGCGGCGAGCGCAGGTGAATTCACTTCACCGGAGCGAGCGGGGGGTCTGGGGGGGGCGGCGCAGCACCCCCCAGATGAGGATACGTTCCTTCGCCAAGGTGAACCTCGGGCTCGAGGTGCTCGCCCGGCGCGAGGACGGCTACCACGAGCTGCGGACGCTGTTCCAGACGATCGACCTGCACGACGACATCGTGCTGCGCCCGAGAGACGAGGGCGTCGTGGTCGTCTGCGATCACCCGCTCGTGCCGACGGACGGCGCGAACCTGGCCGCACGCGCCGCCGAAGAACTGCGCCGCTACGCGGGCATCGAGCGCGGCGTCGAGATCGGGATCCGCAAGCGCATCGCGGTGGGGGGCGGGCTGGGCGGGGGATCGAGCAACGCCGCGGCGGTGCTGATGGGCCTCGATCGGCTCTGGCGCCTGGGCCTGGGCCCCGCCGGGCTGCATCCCCTCGCCCGGCGTCTCGGCGCCGACGTGCCGTACTTCCTGGTCGGGGGCACGGCACTCGGGCTCGCGCGGGGCGACGAGGTCTACCCGCTGCGGCAGCAGCTTCGCGCGCACCTGGTGGTGGTCGATCCCGGCGTCCACGTCTCCACGGCCCGCGTCTTCGCGCGGCTCGACGCAGGTTTGACACCCCGGGAAAACAGCAATAGCATCTTTCACTTCGTATCGAGAGAGTTGGAGGGATCCGGTGCGTTCCGGCTCCTGGTCAACGACCTCGAGGCAGCGGCCCTGGAGGAGGCGCCCGCCCTGCGCGTCGAGGCTGCCCGTATCCGGGCCGCGCTCGCAGGCGCGGGGGCGTGTGTTTCGGCTCTCTCGGGCAGCGGGTCGTGCTGGTTCGGGCTGTTCGAGTCGTCGCGCGCGGCCGGACGTGGCTGCCGGGCCCTCGGCGCGGAGGGCTTCAAGGCGCACGTCGCGCGCACGCTGACGCTCGACGAGTACCGCGCTGCCTGGGGTCGGTCGCGGGTTCGCTGAAGGGGCCAAAGGCGACGAGAGGAGCAGCCAACATGGAGATCACCGACGTCAAGGTCATCCCCGTAGACGACGAGAAGCTCAAGGCCTTCGTGTCGATCGTCTTCGACCACTGCTTCGTGGTGACGGACATCAAGGTGATCCACGGCCCGAAGGGTCTGTTCGTCTCCATGCCGAGCAAGAAGCGGAAGGACGGGACGTTCAAGGACATCGCCCATCCGCTCAACAACCAGATGCGGCAGTACCTCGAGGAGAAGGTGCTCGGGGTCTACCGCCAGCAGGTGGCGTCCGCCGCCCCCGCGACCCCGCCGGCCACGGGTGGCGAGGTCCAGAAGGAGGGCTCGGAGGGGTAGCGATCCCCACGCGTTGGGGCGTGGCCAAGTGGTAAGGCGCGGGGCTTTGGACCCCGGATCGAAGGTTCGAATCCTTCCGCCCCAGCCACCCAACGTCGCTCGAGCCTGAGCGCATGCGCCGAGAGATGAAGCTCTTCACCGGAAGTGCGCACCCGGCCCTGGGAGAGGCCATCGCCGGCTACCTGGGCGTGCCCGTGGGGCGGGCCCACCTCGCGCGCTTCAGCGACGGCGAGGTCTGGTTCCAGATCCACGACAACGTGCGCGGGGCGGACGTCTTCGTGGTGCAGCCGACCTGCGCGCCGGTCAACGAGAACCTGATGGAGCTGCTGCTGATGCTCGACGCGTTCAAGCGCTCGAGCGCGTCGCGGCTGACGGCGGTGCTGCCCTACTACGGCTACGGCCGGCAGGACCGCAAGGACAAGCCGCGGGTGCCGATCTCGGCCAAGCTGGTGGCCGACCTCATGTCGACGGCCGGCACCGACCGCGTGCTGACGATCGACCTGCACGCCGCGCAGATCCAGGGCTTCTTCGACGTGCCGGTCGACCACCTGTTCGCGGCGCCCGTGATCATCGACCACGTCTCGCAGCTGAAGCTGCCCGACCTGACGGTGGTCTCGCCGGACGCCGGCGGCGTCGAGCGCGCGCGCGCGTACGCGAAGCGCCTCGACGCCTCGCTGGCGATCGTCGACAAGCGCCGCGACCAGCCCAACGTGGCCGAGGTCCACCACGTGATCGGCGACGTCGAGGGGCGGACCGCGCTGATCGTCGACGACATCGTCGACACCGCCGGCACGCTGACCAAGGTCGCGGAGGCGATCAAGGCCGAGGGGGCGAAGGAGGTTCTCGCCTCCTGCACGCACCCCGTGCTCTCGGGCCACGCGATCGAGCGGATCGAGAAAAGCCCGCTCTCCAAGCTCATCGTCACCGACACGCTGCCGCTCGCGCCCGAGAAGCGCGCCTGCGGCAAGATCGTGGTGCTCACGATCGCGGAGCTGCTGGCCCGCGCGATCAAGAACATCCACGAGGAGACCTCGGTGACCAGCCTGTTCGTCTAGCCTTCGTAGCGTTGGGAGTGTTGCCAGATGCCTGAATTCGTGGTGCCGGCGGAGAGCCGGAGTGAGACCGGAAAGAACGCGGTCCGCCGGCTGCGCAGCCGCGGGATGATCCCCGGCGTCCTGTACGCCGCTGGCAAGGACGCGCAGGCCGTGGCCGTCTCGCCGCGCGAGATCGGCGCGATCCTCAAGAGCGCCTCGGGCGAGAACACGCTGTTCGACCTCGACCTGGGCGGCTCGCGGCGAAGGGTGATCCTCAAGGAGTTCCAGCGCGAGCCGCTGCGCGGCAAGCTGCTGCACGCGGACTTCTACGAGGTCGCGCTCGACAAGGCGCTGCAGGTCAGCGTGCACATCGAGCTCACGGGCACGCCGGTGGGCGTCAAGCTGCAGGGCGGCATCGTCGACTTCGTGACGCGCGAGCTGGAGGTCGAGTGCCTGCCGGCCGACATCCCCGAGAAGATCACCCTCGACATCTCGCACCTCGAGCTGAACAAGCACCTGCGCGTCTCCGACCTCGCGCTGGGCGATCGCGTCAAGATACTGGCCGAGCCGGACGTCGTGATCGCGCACGTCGTCGTGCCGCGGGCCGAGGTCGTCGAGGAGGCAGCGCCGGTCGAGGGCGTGCCGGCGGAGGCCGCCGCGGCGGAGCCCGAGGTCATCAAGAAGGGCAAGCTGGAGGGCGAGGCAGCGGCCGAGGAGAAGCCGGAGAAGGCCGCCGCGGGCAAGCCCGAGAAGGGCGGCGGCAAGGCCGAGAAGAAGGACAAGAAGTAGCGGGCCGGCGCGCCCGCCGGGCGCGCCGCTGCCTCCTCCCGCCGCAGGCCGATGCGTTTCGTCGTGGGGCTGGGCAACCCGGGGGAGCGCTACCGGCGCACGCGCCACAACGCGGGCTTCCTGGCGCTCGACGTGCTCGCCGCGCGCGCGCGCGCGCGGGCCCGGCTCGAGGCCGACGCCTGGCTGGCCGAGACGAGCCTGGGCGGCGAGCGCGTGCTGCTCGTGAAGCCCCTCTCGTTCATGAACCGCAGCGGGGAGCCGCTCGCCCGGCTGCTCTCGGAGTCGGGCGGCTCGCCGGCCGACCTGGTCGTGGTCGTGGACGACGTCGCGCTCGAGCTGGGCACGGTGCGCGTGCGCGCGCGGGGCAGCGACGGCGGGCACAACGGCCTGCGCGCGGTCGCCGACGCGCTCGGCACGACCGACTTCGCGCGCGTGCGGATCGGCGTGCGCGACGCCGGCACGCCGATCGAGGAGCTGCCGCTCGACCTCGCCTCCTACGTGCTGTCCGACTTCCCGGAGCCGGACGCAGCGGCTGTCGAGGCGGCGCTGGCGCTGGCCGCCGACGCCGTCGTCTGCCTCTTGCGGGACGGGACCGAGGCGGCCATGAACGACTTCAACGGCCGGCGCGCCTGAGCTATACTTGGTGTTTGTCGCGCCCCATCCGGCGCGCATCCGTACCCTTGCTCCCAGTAGGGGCCCCTCGGGCCCCCAAAGGGGCTCCGCGGGCGCTCACCTGGAGCGTCGGCGGGATCCAGAAGGAGGACCAGTTGAGCGATCGGGTCTACGAGATTCTGTTCATTGCCGACCCCAACCTCGGGGAGCCGGAGGTGGACGCCCTCGCCGCGCAGGTGCAGGCCTTCGTCGAGCAGGCCGGCGGCAAGCTGCAGAAGGTCGAGAAGTGGGGCAAGAAGCGCCTCGCCTACGACGTGCACCGGCACCGCGAGGGCTCGTACGTGCTGCTCGTCGCCGAGGGCGGCGGCGGGCTGATCAAGGAAGTCGAGCGCCGGCTCAAGGTGACGGACGGCATCATCCGCTTCCTCACCGTGCGCGTGGACGAGGAGCTGCGCAAGGCCGAGCGGCGCAAGGCCAAGCGCGCCCTGGGCGAGGAGAAGCGGCGAGGGCGCCCGGGCGCAGCGGCGCCGCGTGAGAGCGAGGGGGTGCAGCCGTGAGCTCGCAATCGAGCAGCATGGGCGGGGGCGGTGAGCGCGCGTTCGGCCGGCCGTCCGGCCGCGGCGGCGTGGGCGGCGCCGGCGCCAAGGGCGGGGCGGGCAAGGACGGCGGCGGCAAGCGCTACTTCTTCCGCCGGCGCAAGGTCTGCAAGTTCTGCGCGGACAAGATCGACTACGTCGACTACAAGGACATCAAGCTCATCTCGCAGTTCGTGCCCGAGCGGGGCAAGATCCTGCCCCGGCGCATGTTCGGGACCTGCGCGGAGCACCAGCGCAAGGTGACCGAGGCCATCAAGCGCGCCCGCCACATCGCCCTGCTGCCGTACGCGGGGGACTGACGCGGCTTCGGGCGGGACGATGAGCGAGCGGGGACCGGTGTCGGCCGGGACCGGGGCGGGGGCGGAGCAGCGCCTGAGCGGCGTGGCAGGGGCGGGTGCGCTGGCGGCGCTGCTGTTCGGCCTGGCCGCGTACCTGCCGGCGCTGGCGCTGCTGTCCTTCGTCTCGCCCCTGCCGCTCGCGGTCCAGCGCCTGCGCCACGGCACCGCGGCCGCCTGGCTGGCCACCGCGCTGGCGGTCGCGATCGTGGCTGCGGCCGCTTCCGCCGGCGCGTCAGCCACCTTCCTGCTCACGCTCGCCCTGCCGGGCCTGCTGCTCGGCGAGTCCGTGGCGCGCGGGCGCGGGCTGCTGCGCGGCTGCGCCTGGGCGTTCGCGCTGCTGGTGGCCGAGATCGCGCTCGCCCTGTTCTTCGCGGGCGACACCATGGCGCAGCGCTCGCTGGCACCCTTCGACCACCTGCGCTCGGAGGCGTTCTTGTCCGAGCTGCGCTCGAGCGGCGTCCCGGCCGAGTCCATCACCGAGTTCACCGAGCAGGTCACGACCGCACGCGACGCGATCGCGGTCGTGTTCCCGGCCGTCTGGATCATCGGCGCCGCCGTGCTGGTGATCGCCAACGCCGCCCTGCTGCGCCTCTACCTGCTGCGGCGGGACCCCGGCTGGCTGGAGGACGGCGAGTTCGAGAGGGTGCGCTTCCCGCTCGCCCTGGTGGCCGCGTTCATCCTGTCGGGCGCGGCGGTGGCCGTGCCGGTGGCGCGGCCCGCCGCCTACAACGTGCTGCTGGTGGTCGCGTTCTTCTTCGCCCTGCAGGGGCTCGCCGTGGTGGCGTTCTACGCGCGCCGCCTCGCCGCCCCGCCGCTGCTGCGCGCGGCGGTGCTGGTGCTGGTGCTGGCCAACCCGTGGGCGCCGCAGATCCTGGCGCTCCTGGGGCTGTTCGACAACTGGTTCGACTTCCGGCGCTGGGCGGAGCCCCCGCGGGAGAAGGCCTAGCCGGACCCGGCCGGGACGGCCGGCGTGGTTGAATTCCGAGGAGAGTCATGGAGCTGATCCTGAGGCAGGACGTCGACAAGCTGGGGCGCCGCGGCGAGGTGGTGAAGGTGGCCGAGGGCTTCGCCCGCAACTACCTGCTGCCGCGCGGCCTGGGCATGGCCGTCAACGCCGCGAACAAGGCGATGGTGGAGAAGGAGAAGAAGGCGCACGAGGCGCGGCTGGCCAAGGAGAAGGCCGAGTGCGAGTCGCTGGCCGCGCGCGTCGGCGGCCTGCGCTTCGTCGCCCCGCGCAAGGTCGGCGAGAACGACGTGCTCTACGGCTCCGTCACCGCCGGCGACATTGCCGAGTTCCTGAAGGCGAAGGGCATCGAGATCGACAAGCGCAAGGTGCTGCTCGACGAGCCGATCAAGACGCTGGGCGAGCACGAGGTGAAGGTCAGGCTGCACCCCGAGGTGCAGGCCTCGCTCAAGCTGCTCGTCACGAAGGAAGGATAGCCGGCCGCCCGCCCGGCCCGGGGTCGCGCATGTCCGCCGAGGCGCCGCCGCAGGACAGGACGCTCCCGCACAACGCCGAGGCGGAGAGGACCGTCCTCGGCGCGGTCCTCGTCGACAACCAGGCCTTCAACTCGGCGGCGGAGATCCTGGGGCGCGAGGACTTCTACCGCGAGGCGCACCGCCGGATCTTCGAGGCGATGGCCGCGCTCGCCGAGCGCAGCCAGCCGATCGACCTCGTCACGCTGAAGGACGAGCTGGTGCGCCGCTCGGCGCTCGAGGCCGTGGGCGGCGCCGCCTACCTGGCGTCGCTGGTCGACGGCGTCCCGCGCATCACCAGCGTCGAGCACTGGAGCCGCCTGATCAAGGAGAAGGCGGTCCTGCGCAACCTGATCCACGCCGGCAACCGCATCGTGCACTCCTGCTACGAGGCCGGCGAGGAAGCCGCGGTGCTGCTCGACCAGGCCGAGAAGTCGATCTTCGACATCGCCGAGCGGCGCATCCGCGCCGGCTTCGTGGGCATGGACGAGATCGTCAAGGAGAGCTTCCGCACGATCGACCAGCTCTCGCAGTCGAAGGAGGTCGTGACCGGGCTGGCCACCGGCTTCGTCGACATCGACGAGATGACGAGCGGGCTGCAGAAAGGCGACCTCGTGATCGTGGCGGCCCGCCCCGCGATGGGCAAGACGTCCTTCTGCCTCAACGTCGCGCAGCACGTCGCCATCGCCGGCGGCAGCACCGTGGGCCTGTTCTCGCTCGAGATGTCGAAGGAGCAGCTCGCGCTGCGCCTGCTGTGCGCCGACGCGCGGATCGACGCCCACCGCCTGCGCACCGGCAAGCTCAACGAGAAGGACTGGGCGCGGCTGGCCAAGGCCTACACCGAGCTGGCGCAGTCCAAGATCTTCATCGACGACTCGGCCACCATCTCGCCGCTCGAGATGCGCGCCAAGTGCCGCCGCCTCAAGGCCGAGCACGGGCTGAACCTGATCATCGTCGACTACCTGCAGCTCGTCTCGTCCTCGGGCCGCAGCGAGAACCGGCAGCAGGAGCTGTCGGCCATCAGCCGCTCGATGAAGGGCCTGGCGAAGGAGCTGGCGGTGCCCGTGATCGCGCTGTCGCAGCTCTCGCGCGCACCGGAAGCGCGCACCGACCGGCGCCCGCAGCTGTCGGACCTGAGGGAATGCGTCACGGGAGACACGCCCGTCGTGCTGTCCGACGGCAGGCGCATGCCGATTCGCGACCTGGTCGGGACGGCACCCGAGGTGGTGGCACTGTCCCCGAGCCAGCGCCTCACGCTGGCTGCGAGCGACAAGGTGTGGAAGGTGGGTCGCCGCCCGGTGTACGAGGTCCGGCTGGCGAGCGGTCGCCGGCTGCGTGCGACCGGACCACACCGCCTGCTCGGCGCGGCCGGCTGGGTCGCGGTCGAACGGCTACGGCCCGGCGATCGCTTGGCACTCGCGCGGCGACTGCCCGAGCCGGTGAGTCCTTCGTGCTGGCCGGACGAGCGCCTGGTGCTGCTGGGCCACCTGGTCGGGGACGGCAGCTATCTCGTCCACCAGCCTCTGCGCTACACCACCGCCTCCGAGGACAACAGCCGGGCGGTAGCCGACGCCGCCCGCGCCGAGTTCGGGGCGAGCGTCACCCGACACGCCGGCCGGGGTGCCTGGCACCAGTTGGTGATCAGCGGCAACGGTGACCGCTGGCACCCCGCGGGAACGAACCTCTGGCTGCGGGGGCTCGGCATCTTCGGCCAGCGCTCGCACGAGAAGAGGCTGCCCGGTGCGGTGTACTCGCTCCCGAACCGCCAGCTGGCGCTCCTGCTGCGCCACCTGTGGGCGACGGACGGCACCATCACCGTTCGCAGGCCCGGCGCCCGTGGCAGCGCGGGAGTGAACTTCTCGACGAGCAGCCGCGGCCTCGCGGAGGACGTGGCGGCGCTCCTGCTCCGGTTCGGCATCGTGGCCCGCATCCACACCGTGCTGCAGCGCGGGGCACGACCGTGCCACGTCGTGGCCGTCAGCGGCGCAGAAGCCCAGCGGCGTTTCCTCGGGGAGGTCGGCGCCTTCGGCCCACGCGTCTTGCCGGCGGCCCGGCTCGCGCGGGTGCTCGAGGCGGTCGAGGTCAATCCCAACGTCGATACGCTGCCGCGCGAGGCCTTTGGCCAGGTCCGCGCCGCGATGAGCCGTCGCGGCATCACGATGCGGGGCATGGCCGCCCTGCGCGGCACTCACTACGGGGGTGGCGCGCACTTCGCGTTCGCCCCATCCCGTACGACAGTCGCCAGCTACGCGGCGCTCCTCGAGGACGAGGGCCTCAAGTCCCTCGCCGAGAGTGACCTCTTCTGGGATCGGGTCACGACGGTCGAGCCGGCCGGCGAGGAGGACGTCTACGACCTCACCGTGCCCGGGCCCGCTTGCTGGCTCGCCGATGGAGTCGTGAGCCACAACTCGGGAGCCCTGGAGCAGGACGCAGACGTCGTGATGTTCATCTACCGCGAGGAGGAGTACAAGCCCAGCGAGGAGAACCGGGGCATCGCGGAGATCATCATCGGCAAGCAGCGCAACGGCCCGACGGGCTCGCGCAAGCTGGCGTTCATCAAGGAGTTCACGCGCTTCGAGAACCTCGAGTGGCGGGGCGCGCAGTAGGCAGCCCATGACCAGGGTGCGCACCGTCTTCGTCTGCCAGGCCTGCGGCTTCGGCAGCTCGAAGTGGCTCGGCCGCTGCCCCGATTGCGGCGAGTGGAACAGCTTCGTCGAGGAGCGCCAGGAGCTGGCCCCGCCGCCCGGCAAGGGGCGCCCCGACGCGCAGACCCTGCCGCTGGCGCCGTCCTCGCCCAAGCCCTGGGACGCGATCGACGGCTCGGAGGAGCAGCGCGTCTCCTCCGGCATCGGCGAGTTCGACCGCGTGCTGGGCGGAGGCATCGTGCCCGGCTCGATGGTGCTGATCGGCGGCGAGCCGGGCATCGGCAAGAGCACGCTGCTGCTGCAGGTGGCCCACCTGCTGGGCCGCACGCACGGCAGCGTGCTCTACGTCTCGGGCGAGGAGTCGGAGCGCCAGGTCAAGCTGCGCGGGGAGCGGCTGGGCATCGCGGGCGGCGGGCTGCTGCTGCTGGCCGAGACCTCGCTCGAGCGCGTGCTGGAGCAGGTCGAGGCCACGCGGCCCGCGGCGCTGGTGGTCGACTCCGTGCAGACGGTGTTCTCGTCGAAGTTCCCCTCCGCGCCCGGCAGCATCAGCCAGGTGCGCGAGGTCGCGACGCAGCTGCTGTTCGTGGCCAAGGGCCGCGGCATCACGACCTTCCTGATCGGCCACGTCACGAAGGACGGCAGCCTGGCCGGCCCGAAGTCGCTCGAGCACATCGTCGACACGGTGCTCTACTTCGAGGGCGAGAAGCGCCAGCACCACCGCGTCGTGCGCGCGGTGAAGAACCGCTTCGGCGCCGTCAGCGAGCTGGGGGTGTTCGAGATGACGGGCGCGGGCCTCAAGCCCGTGGCCAACCCGTCGGCTCTCTTCCTGGCCGAGCGGCAGGCCGGCTCGCCCGGCTCGGCCGTCGTGTGCACGATCGAGGGCTCGCGGCCGATGCTGGTCGAGGTGCAGGCGCTCGTCTCGCCGACCTCCTTCGGCACGCCGCGCCGGATGTCGATCGGCCTCGACCCCAACCGCACCAGCCTGCTGCTGGCGGTGCTCGAGAAGCGGGTCGGGCTCGAGCTGCTCGGCGACGACGTGTTCGTCAGCGTGGCCGGGGGGCTCGAGGTGGACGAGCCGGCCGCCGACCTGGGCGTGGCGGCGGCGGTGGCCTCCTCGTTCCGCAACCGCCCCCTGCCGGCCGACACCGTGCTCTTCGGCGAGGTGGGGCTCGGCGGCGAGGTGCGCGGGGCGGCGCAGTCCCCCCTGCGGCTCAAGGAAGCGGCGCAGATGGGCTTCACGCGCTGCGTGCTGCCGGCCCGCAACGTGCCCGACGAGGCCTTTCCCGGCATCCGCCTGATCGGCGTCAACACCCTGGAGGAGGCGCTCGAGCGGCTGACGGACTGAGCCCGGGCGCCCCGCCAGGCCGGCGGCCGAGCGCAGCGGCCCGTTCGACGGCCGCGCAGCCCGAGGCGTATGATTCGGCCTCAGGGCGGCTTTATGCAGCTTGCCGTTTCATCCCACAGCAGGGGGCCGAAGACGGGGCCCCGAGAGGTCACTCCATGTGGCTCGTCCTCTTCCGCGTGCTCGTCGTCGTTTCGCTCGCGTGGGCCGGCTGGCATTACGATCCCATCCCCGAGCAGCCGCTCGCCGGGCTCGGGCTCGGGGTAGCCTTCGCGCTCGGGATCTTCGTCCTCGAGCTGCGCGCGTACCGCGTGCCGGCGCACCAGATGGTCGGCGCGCTGGTGGGCGGCGTCACCGGCCTGATCGGCGCGAACCTCGTCTGGGGCGTGCTCTCGGGGCTGCAGCTGGGCGCGCAGGGCTTCATCCACGCGCTGCTGATCGTGTTCCTGATTTACATGGGGCTTGCCATCGGCGCGCGCCGCGGCGAGTGGTTCGAGCCGGCCCGCATCATCGCGGCCTTCAAGGACGCCTCCCGGCTGCACCAGTACAAGGTGCTCGACACCTCGGTGATCATCGACGGCCGCATCGCCGACATCTGCGAGACGGGCTTCCTCGACGGCACACTCGTGGTGCCGCAGTTCGTGCTGCGCGAGCTGCAGCAGGTGGCGGACTCCTCCGACTCGCTCAAGCGCAACCGGGGCCGGCGCGGCCTCGACATCCTGCAGCGCATCCAGAAGATGACGCACGTGCAGGTGCAGATCGTGGAGACGGACTTCCCCGAGGTCCGCGAGGTGGACTTGAAGCTGATCGAGCTCGCCAAGCGCCTGTCCGGCAAGATCGTCACCAACGACTTCAACCTGAACAAGGTGGCCCAGCTGCGCGGCGTCGCGGTGCTCAACATCAACGAGCTGGCGAACTCGCTCAAGCCCGTGGTGCTGCCCGGCGAGCTGCTGCGCGTGTTCGTGCTGAAGGAAGGCAAGGAGGCGGGGCAGGGCGTCGCCTACCTCGACGACGGGACGATGGTCGTGGTCGACCAGGGCAAGCGCGCGATCGGCCGCACGATCGAGGTGACGGTGACGAGCGTGCTGCAGACGACCGCCGGCAAGATGATCTTCTGCCGCTGGCCGGAGGCCGTCGGGTCCGCTGCACCGGACGGCGAGGCCCGGCGCGAGCCGCGGGCCGCTGAGAGGCGCGACGGCCGCAACGGCCGCGAGTACCGCGTCGAGCGCCGGCGCGACGCGGACCGCCGCGACGGCACCGACCGGCCGGCGCCCGCGGCGGGCGCCGAGGCGACGGGCGCCCCGAACGGCGGCGAGCCGCAGCCGCCGGTGGGCACCGGCGGCGCGCCGCCTTTGCGCGGGGAGTGACGGGCCGGGCGTGACGGCGCGTGCGCTCCTGCTCTACTTCGTCCAGGCGCCGGCTGCGCTGCTGCTGACGGCCGCCTACTCAGCTGCCGCCTGCGTGGCGGCGCTGATGGACCGCAGCGGCCGCGCGACGCGTGAGGTGGGCGGGACCTGGAGTCGCCTGCTGCTGCGGCTGCTGCGCGTCGAGGTGGACGTGAGCGGCGTCGAGCAGCTGCCCTGCGGACCAGCCGTGTACGCGGCGAACCACGGCAGCGCGCTCGACATCCTGGTGGTCTTCGGCCACCTGCCGGTCGACTTCCGGATCATCTACAAGCGCTCGCTGTCCCTGATCCCGCTGCTCGGCTGGTCCATCTGGCTCGGCGGCCACGTGCCGATCGATCGCCGCAACCCGGTCCGCGCCCGGCGCAGCCTGGCGGCCGCGGCGCGCTGCATCCGCGACGGGACCAGCGTCGTCGTGTTCCCGGAGGGCACGCGCAGCCGCGACGGGAGCGTGCACCGCTTCAAGCGCGGCAGCTTCGGCCTGGCGCTCGAGGCGGGCGCACCGGTCGTGCCCGTGTCGCTCGCCGGGGTCAAGGCAGTGGTGCCGAACGGCATGACGAGCCTGCGGCCGGGACACATCCAGGTGCGGATCGCGCCGCCGGTTCCGGTCGCGGGTCGGGCGCCGGAGGACGTCGAGGCGCTGGCGGAGGAGGTCCGCCGGATCGTGATCGCAGGCTGCGAGGCGCTCGAGCGCGGACCCGCGCGGGACGAGGGCGCACGCGCGTGAGGACGGCCTCGATCGCCCTCGTCCTGGCAGTGGCGGTCGGCGTGCCCGGCCGGCCGGCGCTCGCGGATCCCGCGCCGAAGGCGCTGCGCCGCGCCATCGCGCCGATCGTCTCCCGCCCCGAGCTGGCCTCGGCCTTCTGGGGCATCGAGGTGCGCAGCCTGAAGACCGGCCGCACGCTCTACGAACTGAACGCCGATCACGCCTTTCGCCCGGCCTCGACGCTCAAGCTCGTCACCACCGCCGCAGCGCTCGACGCCTACGGAGAATCGGCGCGGCTGCGCACGACCGTCGAGACGGCCGGCCGGCTCGACGGGCTCGGCCGTGTGCTCGGCGACGTCTACCTCGTCGGCCGTGGCGACCCGAGCCTCTCGGCGCGCTTCAGCCCGGGCCGTCCGAGGGCCGCGTTCGAGGAGCTGGCCGACGCGCTGGTCGCCGCCGGCGTGCGCCGTGTCGAGGGACGGCTGATCGGGCACGAGGGCGCCTTCGTCGGCGAGCGGCGCGGCAGCGACTGGACCTGGGAGGACCTCGTCTGGGGCTACGGCGCCGAGGTCTCGGCGCTCTCGTACGAGGACAACGGCGTCCTTCTGCAGCTCTCGCCGGGCGAGCGCGCGGGCGACCCGGCCGTGCTCGACCTGGGCCCGTCCACGACGGTGCTGACGGTGGCCTCGAGCGTCACGACGGCGACCGCAGGTGTGGCCGAAGACGTGCGCCTCGAGAAGGACCCGGCCACGAACTGCGTCCGCCTCTCGGGCGTGCTGCCGATCGGCGCGCGCTGGAGCGGGCGCGTCGCGGTCGAGGACCCGGCTCGCTTCGCCACGGCGGCCTTCGCCGCCGTGCTGGGGGTGAAGGGGATCCGCGTCGTCGGCGGCGTCGAGACCTCGCGTGCGCCGCTGCCGCCGGGAGCCCGGGTGCTCGCGTTTCACGACGGCACAGCGATGGCCGAGCTCGTCCGGGCGGTCAACAAGGAGAGCCAGAACCTGCACGCCGAGATGCTGCTGCGGCTCGTGGGCCTGAAGGTGAAGGGCGAGGGCAGTGTCGAGAAAGGCCACGAGGCGACCGCGGAGTTCCTGAAGCGCCTCGGCGTCCCGGCCGAGGACTGGGAAATGAGCGACGGCTCGGGCCTGGCGCGCACCGACGTCGTCACGCCGAGAGGCCTCGCTGCTCTGCTTGCCGCGATGGACGCTCACCCGGCAGCAGCGGCGTTCCGCGCCTCGCTGCCCGTCGCCGGCGTCGACGGCACGCTCGAGAAGCGGCTGCGCGGCACTGCGGCCGAGGGCCGGGTCGTCGCGAAGACGGGCACGCTCAACCTCGCGAACGCGCTGGCCGGCTACGCCACGACCCTTCGCGGCGAGCGGCTCGCGTTCGTCGTCTTCGTCAACAACCACGCGCACCGCAGCCGCGAGGCCGTCGACGCGATCGACGCGATCGCGCAGGCGCTCGTCACAGCGCACTGATACGGGGGCGGATGAGGGGTCAGGTCTTGCGCTGTGACAAATGTCATGGGACAAGACCTGACCCCGTTGCCGTTTCGCTGGTTCGTTCGGCCGGTTGACACACCTCGCCCCGTCCGCACAAGCTGGCCCGGTTCGGGGTGTGGCCTGTGCCACTCCCCGGGAGGCACTCATGCGCAATGCCACCGTACTCGTCCTCGGTCTCCTGCTCGCCGCTCCCGCCGCCTCGGCGCGCGCGGCCGAAGCGCCTGCCGGCGCGGACAAGGTCGTCCTCGACGTCGTCGTCAAGGACAAGAAGGGCGTCGTGGTCCCGGACCTGAAGCCGGAGGAGATCGAGGTCATCGAGAACGGCGCGAAGCGGCCGGTCGAGGCGGTGCGTTTCGTCAAGCCGGGCGTGGCGCCGGCGGGCGCTCCGGGCCCTGGCAGCCTCGTCTCGCTCGTCTTCACCGGGATGGACATCAACCAGCAGAAGCGGGCGAAGCAGGCGGTCGAGGAGCTGCTGAAGCACGACCTCGGCCCCGACACCTGGATCGGCGTCTTCCGGCTCGGGCTGCAGATGTGGACGGTGCAGCCCTACACCAAGGACCTGGCGCTCGTGCGCCAGGCCGTCGACAAGGCCGCGAGCAGCGCCGACCTGGCGCTCGGCGAGCCCGACCAGGCGGCCCGCAAGAGCGTCGCCGACGCGCTGGCCCAGCTCCAGCAGGGCAAGGGCGATCCCGCCGCGATCTCCCGGGCCGAGGTGCTCGGGAAGATCATCCGCCAGGGCGACCGCCTGCTGCGCCAGCAGCAGGAGGGCTCGCCGCTCTACTTCCTGATGGCGATCGCGAAGGGACAGGCGACGGCGCCGGGGCGCAAGGTGGTCCTCTACTTCGCGGGCGGCCTCACGGTCTCCGGCCTGCTGAACGACTTCTTCAAGTCGACGCAGAGCGAGGCGAACCGCGCGCACGTGAGCTTCTACGCGATCGACGTGGCCGGGCTCGACACCCGGAGCGAGGCGCAGAGCGCGCGTGACGCGCTCGCGGACGTCGCGCGGACGGCCCAGGAGCAGAGCCAGAAGACGAGCGGTGCCTTCTCCAGGGACGAGATTCGCGTGGACGAGGATGCCGAAGCCAGCACGCGCGCCAACTTGAAGCAGCCGCTGAGAGAGCTGAGCGAGAGCACGGGTGGCTTCGCGGCGCTCGAGACGAACGACTACAGGAAGCCGATGGAGCGGCTGGCCGCCGACCTCGGCGGCTTCTACGAGATCACCTACGCCCCCGCGAACCCGGCGTTCGATGGGACGTTCCGCAAGACGGAAGTCGTGGTCGCCCGCGGCGGCACGAAGCTGCAGGACCGCAGCGGCTACTTCGCGGTGCCGCCCGACGACTCCGGCCCGATCCTCGGCTACGAGCTGCCGCTGCTCGATGCGCTGAAGGCGCCGGCGCCGAAGCAGGACTTCCCGATCACCGCCGGCGCCTTCCGCTTCGGCTCGAGCGCGGAGGGGCGCGACGTGTTCCTGGTGGCCGAGCTGCCCATGTCCAAGCTCAAGTTCACGATCGACCCGAAGACGAAGACCTACAAGATGCACTTCGCGCTGCTGGCGGTCGTCAAGGACGCGCAGGGCAAGGTTGTCGAGCGCGTGAGCCAGGACTACCCGTTCCAGGGTCCAGCGGACAAGCTGCCGCAGATGCAGCAGGGCAACGTCGTCTTCAAGCGCCGCGTGGTCGTGCCCCCGGGCCGCTACACCGTCGAGATCGTCGCCCAGGACCGCGACGGCAACGCGACGAGCGTTCACCGGATGCCGCTCGAGGTCCCGGCGCAGGAGGGCCTCGGTCTGAGCAGCGTCGTCGTGATCCGGCGCATGGAGCCTGCGCCGCCGGCGCAGCCCGGCGCGCCCGACGACCCGTTGCGGGGCGAGGCGACGCGGATCGTACCGAGCCTCAACGACCCGATCCAGAAGGCGACGACCCCCAAGCTGCCGATCTACCTCGTCGTGTACCCGCTGGCCGGTGCCAGCGCGCCGCCGCAGATGACGATCGAGTTCTCGTCGGACGGCAAGCCGGAGGGCCGCAGCAGCGTGTTGCTGCCGGCGCCCGATCCGGACGGCCGCATCCGTTTCCTCGCTCCGATCCCGATCGAGAGGTTTGCCCTCGGCGAGCACGAAATGAAGGTCACCGTGCGCCAGGGCGCCGCGCAGGCCGAGGACGAGGTCGCCTTCACGCTGCAGTAGGCGGGCGTAGTCTCTATGGGAATGCCCCGTTGGCCGGGGCTCCCATTGGCCGCCGAGAGCCTCTCCAATGGACCGTAACGGCCGTCGACCGATCCCCCGTTGTGCGCCCCAAGACGCTCTCCGGCGGTGCCTTATGCGCTCCAATCGCGTGGACCGAATCTTCGGCTAAGTGGTTCATTGTGAACGTCGTAAGCTCTATGAGCCAGATGGCGTTTTTTCTTGACAGCCTTTCACGGCCCTCTTAACCTGCTTAACCGACAGCCGCCAGGTCCTGTGCCTTGAGGTCCGCGGCTGGAGCAGAGCGAAGCATCCGGGCTCTCTCGAAACTTGGAGGCAGATAGCACATGAGGTTCAACCCACTTTCGGGGATGGCGAAGAGGCTCGTCCTCCTGGCCATGCCCGTCCTGGCGGTACTGCTCGCGCTGCCGGGCACGACGTACGCACAGCGCATGACCGGTGAGCTGAGCGGCAGCGTCGTCGACGAGTCGGGGGCGTCATCCCCGGCGCCGACGTGACTGTCACCAACGAAGCCTCCGGCGGCGTCCGCCGGTCGGTGACGAACTCCGACGGGTTCTTCGCGTTCGCCGCGCTGCCCGCCGCCACCTACAAAGTCTCTATCAAGATCCAGGGATTCAACACGTACGAGGTCACCGGCATCGAACTCCGGTCTGGTGACAGCCGCTCGCTGCGCCAGATCCAGCTCAAGGTCGCGACCGTGGCCGAGACCGTCTCGGTGAGCGCGGAGGTGGCCCTGACGCCCCTGAACTCGGGCGAGAAGAGCGCGACGCTGACCTCAGAACAGATCCAGAACGTTCCGATCGTCGGAACGAGCGCGGCCGAGGTGCTGAGGCTGCTGCCGGGCATGGCCCCCACCACCGCCGCCAACAGCAACCGGCCGAACTTCACCGGCGAGGTCTACGGCATCAACGGCAACGGCGAGTTCCAGGGTGGCGGCGGCAACAACCAGAGCGCCATTGGCAACTACAGCAGCAACGGGACCGAGACGGGCGCCCTCGACATCACGATCGACGGGGCCCCCGGCGCCGACCCCGGCTGCAACTGCGCGACCTCCGTCAACCCAAACACCGAGTTCGTCCAGGAGTTCAAGGTCCTGCAGTCCAACTTCGGGGCCGAGCACGCCAAGGGCCCGGTGAACATGACCGTGATCAGCAAGCAGGGTGGCCGCGAGTTCCACGGCGCGGTCTTCGGCTACCTGCGCGACTACCACCTGAACTCCAACGAGTGGTACGCGAACAAGATCGGGACGGAGAGGATCAAGAACAAGTTCCAGTATCCCGGCTTCAACCTGAGCGGCCCGCTCATCATCCCGGGCACCGGCTTCAACAAGAACCGGGACAAGGTGTTCTTCTTCGTGGGCTTCGAGTACTTCAAGCAGAGCCTGGACACGGGCTTCGTCAAGTCCTGGGTGCCGACGGCCGCCATGCGCAACGGCGACTTCAGCCAGGCCGCGAGCCTCGGCCTGACGGGCTCCGAGATCAACACCGTCCCCCGCGGGTTCCCGGGCGGCGTCATTCCGGCCAGCCAGATCGACCGCGGCGGGCAGACCCTGCTCAACGTCTTCCCGAACCCGAACGCCGATCCGGCAGTGACGGGCGGCTTCAACTACGTCGACAACCTGCTCGTGGACCAGAACGGCTGGCAGGGCCTGGCCCGGGTGGACGTCAACATCTCCGACAACACGAAGATGTTTCTCCGCTACAACATCCAGCGCGAGGTCCAGCCCTTCGTGATCGGCCTGTGGTGGCGCCAGGGCCAGCAGCAGGTTCCCTACCCCTCGAGGATCGAAGGCAAGAACCGGTCCGATTCGGGCACGGTCAGCCTGACCCACGTCTTCAATCCGACCCTGACCAACGAGACGATCTTCGCGGTCACCTACATCAACTTCCCGAACGTGATCACGGACCTCGGCAAGGTCTCCCGCCAGGCGCTCGGTTATCCGTACGGCGGGGTCTTCAACCAGAGCAACGACCAGATCCCCTCGGTGTACATGAACTGGGGCGGCGGGCCCATCTACTTCAACCCCGGCGGGTTCGATCCCATCCTGTTCGCGGAGAAGTGGCAGATCTCCGCCCAGGACAGCATGACCAAGGTCTGGGGCACCCACACCGTCAAGGGCGGCCTCTACTACGAGCACGTCACGAACAACCAGCCCGGCAACGGGAACAGCAACGGGCGCATCATCGAGGCGGTCTCGGGTACGACGTCCACCGGGAACGGCTTCGCCGACCTGCTCACCGGCCGGGTCACCGGGAGCTACAACGAGCAGACGCAGAACGCCCTCCACAACATCGCCTACAACATCTTCGAGGGCTACCTGCAGGACAGCTGGAAGTTGAAGCCCCGCCTGACCGTGGACTTCGGCGTGCGCGTCTCCTACATGGGGCCGTGGTACGGCCGCGCCAACTTCGATGGACAGACCCCCGGCCTCGTCGCCTGGGATCCGTCGCTCTACAGCCCGACGGCCGCGATCAGCTCCTACCCGGGCCTCACCTGGAACGCGGTCAACTCGTCCATTCCGCTGAGCGCCGTCTCGGTCCCGGTGGTGGCCACGCCGCGCGTGGGCTTCGCCTGGGACACCAAGGGCACGGGTGACACCGTCGTCCGCGGCGGGTTCGGGATGTACGTCTACCACGAGCCGCAGTCGATCTTCCCCAACAGCCTCGACTTCGCGAACGGCGTCAAGACCTATGACAGCTCCGCGCAGACGACGCTCGCGGCCCTGGAGGGCCTCGGCGGCGGGAGCATCAACCTGACCGGATCTGCCCTCGACAAGAACGACAACAAGCAGCCCAAGACCTACTCCTGGAGCCTGTCCCTCGACCAGAAGCTGCCGTGGTCGATGATGGCCGAGGTGAGCTACGTCGGGAACCACCAGTCCAACATCCTCAACAACGGCATCGCCAACCTGAACGCCGTGCCGGAGTACTACGGGCTGACGGTCGACCCGACGGGGGCCACCAACCCCGACACCCTCAGGACGTACAACCAGTACGGCGACCTGCAGGTCTACCGCCACTCGGCGTACGCGAACTACCACGGCCTGCAGGCACTCGTCAGCCGGCAGCGCGGGAAGTTCAACTTCACGGCCGCCTACACGTTCTCGAAGGTCCTGGGCATCCGCGCGGAGGATCCCAACGGGTCGCGCAACGGCTCCGAGTACATCTGGGACCCTCGCACCCACAACTACGGCGTCTTCGGCTCCGACCGCACCCACGTGGCGAGCGCGTCCATGAGCTGGCTGCTGCCGGATGTCAAGAACAACGCTCTGCTGAACACGATCGCGGGCAACTGGCAAATCGTGGGCATCGCAACCTACGTCAGCGGCGCTCCGATCTGGGGCAACAACGGCAACTTCGACATCTCGGGGACGCTGGCGGACGGCACGCCCATCGACTCCCAGCACATCACGGGCTCGAACCAGATCCGGCCGCAGCCGGTCATCACCTGCGACCCGATGGCGAACGTGCCCAGCGGGTACCTCTTCAACCCCTCCTGCTTCGCGGCGCCGACGCCGGGACACAACGGGTCCTACGTCTTCCCCTACATGAAGACGCAGGCGTACACGGACCTCGACCTGTCCCTCTTCAAGAACTTCCCGATCGGCTCCAAGGGATACAAGCTGCAGCTGCGATTCAGCGGGTACAACGTGCTCAACCACCCGATCGCCTTCCCTGACGTGGCGAACAACCTGACCCTGCACTACACGAACGGCGTGCAGGACAAGGCCGGGTTCGGGCAGCTCCCGCAGGACAACAAGTACGGACGCCGGATCGTCCAGATCGCCTTGAGGTTCACCTTCTAGGACGCTTCCTCGTTCCGTTCGAAGCGGGCGCTGCCTCCGGGCAGCGCCCGCTTTCTCGTCCGTGGGCCCCTCGGCCCTGAGATATCATGGGAGGGTCGTGAGTCGCTCCCTCAGGCCGTCCGTGGTCCTCGCTTTCGGCGCGAGCCTCCTGTCGGCAACGCCTGCGTGGCTCGCGCCGGCGCCGTCCGACGGGAGCGCACCCCCGCCGCGCAGGTCCACCGTCGGTGTGTCGCCGACGTTCGACGCCGTGGCCGCGAACGCGACCCGGGCTCGTGAGGCGAACGCATCCGACGAAGCCATCCGCTGGTACCGTCGCGGGGTCCGGATGCGGCCCCGGTGGGACGAGGGCTGGTGGTACCTGGCGACCCTCCTCTACGACCGGGACCACTACGCCGAGTCGCGCGACTCCTTCACGCGCTTCCTCCGCCTGAAGCCGGGCGCCGGCCCCGCTCGCGCCCTGCGTGGCCTGTGCGAGTTCCAGCTCAAGGACTATGCGACCGCGCTTGCTGATCTCGACAAGTGGGCGTCGGAAGGTGGGAGAGGGAACCAGGAGACCGGCCTCGTGGCCCTCTATCACCTGGCGGCCCTGCGCATCCGCGGAGGTCAGTTCGAGCTGGCGCTCGCGCCGATGACCCAGCTCTGTGCGTCCGTTCCCGAAAGCCCGCAGTTCGTCAGGGCAGCCGGTCTCATGCTCCTCAGGAAGGCGATCTTCCCGGACGACGTGCCGAAGCAGGAGCAGCAGATGGTCGCCGCCGCCGGTCACGCCTCCTGCTCCTGGCTGGCCGAGAGGAACGACGAGGCGCGGGCGCGCTTCAAGGACCTCATCGACCGCTACCCGGACGCGCCGAACGCTCACTACTGCTACGGGCTCTTCCTTCGGGCACAGGGCTCGGGCGAGGCCCTCGCGCAGTTCCAGGAAGAGATGAGGGTCCAGCCCGGGAGCGTCTACCCGCGGCTGGAAATGGCGTTCGAGTTGATCAAGCGCGGCGACTACACGGGGGCGCGGCCCTACGCGGAGGACTCGGTGAAGCTCGCCCCCGGCCTCTTCGCGGCTCACAACGCCCTGGGCCGGGCCCTCGTGGAGGCGGGCGAGCTCCAGCGGGGGATTGCCGAGCTCGAGGAGGCGGCCCGGCTGGCTCCCGGGAGCCCCGAGATGCTCCACGCCCTGGCCCATGCCTACGATCTGGCCGGGCGCAAGGTGGACGCGGAGAGGTCCCGGGCGGCGTTCCAGAGACTCGAGGAGAGCCGCCGCCAGAAACAGACGCCGGCAGTTTCCCGGGGCGACGCCCCGCCGGGGACCGTCGGTTCGAGGCGCCAGCAGTGAACGGGTGGCACGTACCCAGGCCGGGCCCGGCGGCAAGAATGGTTGAGGCTGTCGAAGCCTCGATCTCGGGAAGGGCCATGAAGCGCGTTTGCCGCGTGTGCAGTCGTATCGGGCTGGGCCTCGTCCTGTTCCTCGCCGCGCCCGCGTTCCCCCAGGCGCCGCCGCCCGACCTCCAGCGGGAGGTCTTCAGGGTGGACACGGAGGTGGTCCTCCTCGACGTGGTGGTCCGTGACAAGAAGGGCCGCACCGTCCGCGATCTGCGACCGGACGAGGTGACGGTCTACGAGGACGGCGTCACGCAGGATGTCGACGGGTTCCGCTTCCTGGACTCGAGGGCGGCCGGCGAAGCCATCGAGGAGGCGCAGGCGGCCGCGCCGGCGCAACGATCCACTCCCCCGTCCCCAGAAGCGCGGCACCTGAACCTCGTCACCCTGCTGTTCGACCGGCTCGGTCCGGACGGCCGCGCGATCGCCCGCAAGGCGGCCCTCTCGTTCGTCGAGCTCGAGGACCGGCCCGACGTGTACGTGTCGGTCTTCCAGATCGGCGAGAGCCTGAGGCTCCTGCAGCAGTTCACCACCGACCGGGAAACCGTGAGACACGCCGTGCTGCGGGCGACGGGCGAGCTGGACACCCAGTACACGTCCGCCACGGACCAACTCGCCCGGGCGACCCAGGAGGCAGCGGAGGCCAAGCAGCGCGCGGACGCCCTCATGCAGGGCGGTCCCGGGATCTCCGACAGCGGGGCCGCCGCGGCTGCGCTGGGCCAGCAGGTCGCGATGGCCGACCTGACCGTGAACGCCCTGCGCCTCACCGAGACCCTGCAGCGCGAGCAACAGGGCCGCTCGGCGCTGTTCGCGGTCCTGGCCCTCGCCCGGCAGCAGCAGGCGCTGGCCGGCCGGAAGACGATCCTGTTCTTCTCCCAGGGCCTCCAGACCCCGCCCACCCTGGAGCACGTCCTGCAGACGGCGATCAGCGAGGCCAACCGGGCCAACGTCAGCGTCTACGCGGTGGACGCCCGGGGGCTCTCGACGACCAGCAATCTCGCCGCTGCGCGCGACACCCTCCAAGAGGCAGTCGCCACCGGGATGCGCCAGCAGATGACGCGCGGCTACCTGCCCGTGACCCGCGAGGAGGCCACCATCGTGGACAACGCCGAGGCCGCCATCCGCATGGACCCGATCGCCACGCTGGGCGATCTGGCGACCAGCACCGGTGGCCTGCTGATCGCCAACACCAACGACGTGCGCGCGGGCGTGGCGCGCGCGATCGGCGACCTCCGCGGATACTACGAGCTCGCCTACTCGCCTTCGAACCGCGAGTTCGACGGGAAGTTCCGTCGGGTGTCGCTCAAGGTGAGCCGGCCCGGCGTCACGGTGCAGACCCGGAGCGGTTACTTCGCGATGCCTCCCGGCGAGGGCACCGTCACCTTTCCCTACGAGGTGGATCTGCTGCGAGCGATGCGGGCGAGCTCCCCGCCGCACGACTTCGCGCTGCACGCCCGTGCCTTTCGCTTCGGGCGAGAGGAGACGGGGACGCGGTACACCGTCGTGCTGGAGTTCCCGCTGGACGCGATCAGCTTCCTGAAGGATCCGGGCTCGTCGGTGGAGCGGGCGCACTTCTCCTTCATGGGGGTGCTGCGCAGCGCCTCGGGGATGGTGGCGCAGAAGTTCGGCCAGGACTCCCCTCTCTTCCTGCCCCGCAACCGGCTCCAGGCCCTGCGCCAGGGCAACGCGGTCTTCATGCGCTCATTCACCCTGACGAGGGGCCGCTACAGCCTGGAGGCCGCGGCCATCGACCAGCAGACGGGTCGAAAGACCGTCGAGCTGGGCCGCCTGCTCGTGGGGGAGAGGAGCATGCCCCTCGCCCTCAGCGACCTCGCCGTGGTGAGGCGGACGGAGGCGGTCCCGAAGGGCGCGCTCGCCTCCGACGACCCCTTCCGCGTGGGCGAGGTCCGGATCGTGCCCTGGGTCACGGAGGCGGAGCTCGGCAGGGGCCAGGACCTGAAGATCTTCCTCGTCGCGTACACCCGGGCGGGGATCGGCGATCCTCCCGAGCTCGAGCTCGACTTCGTGCGCGACGGCAGTGTCGTGGGCCAGGCCGCGCCCGTGTTGCCCCCGCCCGACTCTAAAGGCCAGATCCCGTACGTCGTCAGCATTCCCGGCGCGGGCCTCGTTCCCGGCGAGTACGAGGTTCGCGCGGAGCTCCGCAGGGGATCCGACCGCGCCTGGGAGCACTGCTCGTTCCGGGTGGTGGGTCCTCCGTCCTGACGCGCATCACTACAGTCCCCGCTTGACACCGTGAGTCAACGATGAAACGAACCCCCGCTGTCGCCCTCGTCGTCCTGCTCGCTCCGAGCCTCGTTCCACGCCCGCTGCCGGCGGCCGAGCCGCCGAGCCCGCAGTCCGCGGCGGCGCCCCAGGCCAGCTTCCCCAGCGCGGTTGAGACGGTCGTCGTGGACGCGGCGGTGGTGGACCGGCGGGGGAAGGCCGTCCCAGACCTCGGCCGGGACGACTTCCTGGTGACCGACGACGGCACTCCCCAGAACCTCACCAGCTTCGAGGCGGTGGCGCTTCCCGAGCCTGGGGCGGCGCCGGCCCAGGTGGCGCCGCGGGCGGCCTTCTCCACCAACGTGGTGCCCGAGTCCCGTCGGGCCCGGACGTTCCTCGTGGTCTTCGACGACATCCACCTCTCGCCGGCCCAAGCTCTCAGGGCCAAGGGCGCGGTGGCGGAATTCCTGCGCACGGGGTTGGCGCCGGGAGACCGGGTCACGCTGATCGCCAGCGGAGGCGGCGCCTGGTGGAACGCGCGGATGCCCGAGGGCCGCGACCAGATCCTCGCCATCCTCAAGCGACTCGACGGCCGGTACGTCCCCGACAGCTCGCCGGACCGGTTGACCGAGTACGAGGCGATGCGCATCGAGGAGTACCAGGACATGCAGGTCGCGGACAAGGTCCAGCGTCGGTTCGACAACTACGGGGCGGTGAACTCCCAGAGGGACCCTCGCGGCGTGAAGCCTCCCGACGCCGACTCGGGGGGTGCGGTGGGCATCATGCCGGAGCTCATCCGCAGCCGTGCCCAGGAGGTCCACAACCTCTCCACCTCGCGCAATCGCATCACGCTGGGCGTCATGACCCGGGCCATCGAAGCCCTGGCGGGCACCAAGGGCCGCAAGTCGATGATCCTGGTATCGCAGGGTTTCATCTACGACGTACAGCTCGACGAGATGAGGAAGGTGGTCGAGGCCTCCACCCGGGCCAACGTCCCCGTCTACTTCATCGATACCCGTGGGCTGCAGGGCCTCCCGGAGGCCTTCACCGCCGCGTTCGGGCGCCCGCTCGAGGCGCAGGACACGGCGGCCGTGCTCGCCGACATCACGCTCGACGCCGAGGGCGCGGCCGACATCGCCCTCGATACGGGCGGCTTCGTGGTCAGGAACTCGAACGACCTCGCGGCCGGCATCAACCGGGTGTCGAGCGAGTCGCGGACCTACTACCTCCTGGGCTACAGCCCGAGCAACCTGCGCCGCGACGGCAAGTTCCGCAAGATCGAGGTGAAGCTGAAGGGCTCCCGCAGGAAAGGGCTCAGCGTTCGGGCGCGGCGGGGCTACTACGCGCCCCGCGCGCCGGCGGCGGAGAAGCCGACGACGGCCACGGCTTCGAAGGAGCTCCCCGACGTGATGCGCGCCTTCGACTCGCCGTTCGAGATGGACGAGGTGCCGCTGCGGGTGGCGGCGTTCGTGTTCGACGAGACGGGGCTCAATCAGTTGAGCACGACCATCGCGACGGAAGTCGACGTGAGCAACCTCGACTTCAAGGAAGAGGGAGGGCGTGCGAAGGACTCGCTGGCGTTCCTGATCGAGGCCCAGCACCTCGAGAGCGGCGAGTTCTTCCGAAACGAGCAGACGATCGAGATGTCGCTGCTGCCCGAGACCCGCGAGCGGCTCCGGCGGACCTGGTACCCCGTCTCGAGGGACTTCACGCTGCCCCCCGGCGGCTATCAGGTGAAGGTGGTCGTCAAGGACCTGAACTCGGGCCACGTGGGCTCGGTCAGCCACGACTTCGAGGTGCCCGCCGCCGGATCGTTCAGGGTCTCCACGCCCGTGCTGAGCGACACCCTCGAGACGGGTGAGAACGGTGCCAGGCGTCCCGTGCTGCAGGTACGACGGACCTTCGCGCCGAATTCGACACTGTACTGCCAGTTCAGCGTCTACGGCGCCGCTCGGGACGAGAAGGGCTCGCTGCTGCCGGACGTGATGGCCGGCTACGAGATCCGTCGGGCCGACGGCTGGGTCTTCAAGCGCGGCGCCCCGACCCGCATCCGCCCGACCTCGGTGGGGTCGCTTCTGCGCCTGAACGGGGTCTTCCTGCAGGACGCGCCTCCGGGTGATTACGACCTCGTTCTCGCGGTTCGCGACGAGATCGCGGGTCAGAGGGTCGAACTCCGCGAACCGTTCGCCGTGGCCGCGAACTGAGTTCCAGGGTCAGTTTGCCACCACGCTGAAGAATGTGGTCTCGCGACCCGTTGCCCCACCCCCCTGGCGCACCACCGCCGTGACCTCGTAGCGGCCAGGCGCCAGGTTCCGGCTGGGCAGGCTCGCGACGTAGGGGACACGCCCCTCGGGGTCGGGGGCGGGAAGCTCGCTGGCGGAGCGCGCCACCACCTCACCCTGCCGCGCGAGCTCGAGCGTGAGTTCCGCCCGGCCCTCCGGCCCGGGGTGCTCGTAGACCACGAGGAAGAGCGGAATCGTGTCCCCGGCTCTGAACGCCGGCTCTCCCACGAACGGCACCACGCGATTCGTACCCACCCGCAGGGGATCGGCGGAGTCGAGGGCCCCCTCCGCCACAGGTTCGACGCGCTTCACCACCGCCAGGCTGGAAAGCCCGAGCGGGCGGGGCGGGTTGACCACGAGCACGCTGCGCCGCACGCTCGCCTTCTTCGTCGTCTCGTCCAGGACGGCCATCTCCACGGCGTAGCGGCCGGGAAAGAGCCGGAAGCTCCGGGTGAACACCGCGTTCCCCCGCCGGAGGGCCTCGAAGTTCTTCTCGCTCGTTTCCACCGGGGAGTCCTGGCTGAAGCGCTCCTGCACCGCACCCTTCGCGTCGCGGATGACGGCCATCACGGAGAAGTGCGCACGGCGGCCGCCCCCCTTCTCCTGGAAGGCCAACCCCGCGAGAGGGATCTCGGCCACGAGGGTGTGTCGGACCGCGCCGCCCTCCGGGCCGAAGTGGAGGCTGGTGGCACGCAGATCGAAGTCGTGGGGTGCTGGACTCCTCTGGAGCGCCCGGGCCAGCGCCAGCTCCCAGGGGAAGTCGACCGTACCCTCCCCCGGGGGCAGCGCGAAGTAGCCGGCGCGGGCCTGCACACGGACGCCGGGTCGGTGGACCTTGACCTCGATCTTGTGGAAGCGGCCGTCGAAGTCCGCGAGCTGCGGGTCGTAGGTGATCTCGTAGTAGCCGGCCATGTCGTCCATCACGCGCGCCAGGCCGGCGCGGACGTCGTTGCTGTTGGCGATGAGACGGCCGCCGGTCTCCTCGGAGAGCGCGCCCAGCATGCCCTGCACGTTCAGGTTGATCGCGCCCTCCGCGACCTCGGGGGCCATCACGTCCGCTCGAGTCACCGCTCGCCCGCCACGCGACTGGATCTGGCGCCGGGACGTCTCGGCCGAGACGTCCCGGAGGTCGGTCCGTGTGCGCTCGAAGTCCGAGGCTGAGCGGAGTCCGCGGGCGTCGACAGCGTACACGCTGAGGTTGGCGCGGTTCGCTTCGCTGACTACGGAGCGGAACATCGACTCGAGCGGGGGCGGGACCTGCAAGCCCTCGGAGAAGTAGACGATGGCCTTGCGGCCGGACAGTCGCTGCTGCTGCCGGGCCAGCGCGAACAGACCGAAGAGCGAGGCATTGCCGCGCAGGCCACGCTCGAGGTCCTCCGCCATCCGGACGGCCCGCAACTCGACGTCGGCGAACATCGCGGCGACGGTCTTCTGGGCCCCCGCCGCGCCGCCCTGGTCGCCGCCCGCGGCCTGGGCGTCATCGGCCGCTGCTGCCGTCGCCTGCGCGTTCGCAGCCGCCCGGTCGATCGCCGTGGCGTCCGGAACGGGGCCGCGCGGGTCGGGCATCCCGCAAGCCCGCTCCACCGCCGCCCGGAGTGCGGCGTGGTCCTTGGTGAACTGCTGCAGCAGCTGCAGCCGCTGGCCGACCGAGAAGACCGACAGCACGACGTCGGGTCGCTCGCCGAGCTTCAGCAGCTCCAGGGCCGCGGTCCGCGAGAAGACCCGCCCCTCTGGGCCGAGCGCGTCGAAGACGAGGGTGATCAGGGTGGGCATTCGAATGGACTCCGGCGGCGGCGCCACCGGGGTCGTGACCTCCACCCGTGTCCCGGCCGGGCGTGCCGCTGCCGTCGCGACGAAACGGAAGGCCTTGATCGGCCTGGGAGCGCCATCGTCGTAGACCTCGACGTCCTCTGTTCGCAAGTCGGGCACCGTCTGCCCCTTGCGGTCTCGTACCACCACATCGAGGACCACCGCCTGGACGTCCGAGCGGAACACGCGCGGGGGCTCGGACTTCTGCCGGCCAGTCGACTCCTGCGGGGCCCGCCAGAAAGTGGCCGCCACGAAGGAGCCGGCCAGGGCCATCGCCACCGACCGGGCTTCGAGCACGTGTTGGCCGACTCCGTTCGGTTACTTCTTCTGGAGCGCCGCGATCAGCGACTTCGCCACCGCGACATTCGGTGCGTCCGGCGGCGCCGCGGCCACGAACTTCTCGAAGCGTGCGATGGCCTCCGCCCGGTCGTTCATGTTCAGGGCGACCGTGCCGAGTTGGTACTGGGTGTCGAAGTTCTGCGGGTCCAGCGCCTCGGCCCTGAGGAACGCCTCCCTCGCCACCGGATTGTGCCCCTCGCCCATCTCGAGAACGCCCAGTGCGTACTGAAGCCGGCCGCTCTTCCCGTTTGCCGCCGCCCCTTGCCTGACCGTCTCGAGTGCCTGGTCCCTTCTTCCGGTCTCCGCGAGCAGCGTGGCCAGGCCCACGTAGCCGTCCACGAACCCCGGGTCGAGCTCGATGGCCCTGCGGGAAGCGGCCTCGGCCTTCACGATGTCACCCGCCTTCCTGTAGGCAGCAGCCAGCTTCAGATGGACGAGAGGGATCTGTGGCGCCGAGCTGACGATCGCCTCGTACGCGGCGACCGCCTCCCCGGCCTTGCTCTGGTCCAGGAGCGCTCCCGCTGCGTTGAGCTCCTCCGTCAGCTTTCCGATGTCGACGGCGGGTGCCCCGACAGCGGGGCCTGCGGGGGCGAGTCCCGAGCCGGGCGGGGGCGGCGGCGGTGCTGCCTTCACGAGGAACTTGAGCTCCGGCGGGGGCTGCGTGCTCGGGATGTCCTGCACGTTGAAGTCGAACGAGGCCGTTCCCATGCCCTCCTTGGTGAGCGTGACGCGGTAGGGGCCCTCGTAGACGCTGAGGTGGATGAATCTCCCCGTCTTGTCCGTCTTCGTCCTGTATTTCTGGACGACGTGTCCCTTGTATTCGAGCAGGACCTGGACGTCGGGAAGAGGGTGGCCCTGTCCGTCGACTATCCTCCCCACGGCGGTCACCAATCCCTGGGCCCGGGCGGTGGGCCCAGGGAAGAGCAACCCGCACGCAAGGACCGTAGCGACGGCGATCGCGAAGCTTCGTTTCATCGGCCCACCTCCGGCATCGATGCTGTGAGAATCGACGCTGTGAGAGGTGTATCGTACCCCGCGAGCCAGCGGACGGGGCCGGTCCCCACGCGACAGGGGCCGACACCGACGGGGGCAGCCGCGGGCGACATCGATACAGTGAGAGGGTCACCGGCCTGGCTCGGGAGGAAACGTGGCCATCGAGCTCTCCGTGACGAGTGGCCTGCAGGGTCGCGTCAGGGTCGGGCTGCTCGCTCTCGATGACATCCAGGTGCACCCGAGCGATGCCACGCTCGACGCGGAGGTGGACCGCCTCTGTGCCTCCTTCCGCGAGCGCTACGGCGAGGGCCGCAGCTCCGAGGTGGCCGGCGTCGCCGACGCGCGCACCCTGTACAAGAACCTCGGGATCGACCCCACGAAGACGCGCCCCTCGAACGAGGCCCTGCTGCGGCGGGCGCTCAAGGGCGAGGCGCTGTACCGCATCAACACGCTCGTCGACGCGTTGAACCTCGTCTCGCTGCGCGAGCAGCTGCCGTTCGGCCTCTACGACCTCGCGCGCCTCCAGCCGCCGCTCGTCCTGCGCAGGGGCGAGCCGGGCGAGGTCTACGAGGGCATTCGCAAGGGAGCGGTGAACGTCGAGGGCCGGCCGGTCCTGGTGGACGCGCGAGGCCCCTTCGGCAACCCCTCGTCGGACTCGCTGCGAACCTCCATCACGCTCGAGACGCGGGAGGCCCTCGTGGTCGCGTACGCGCCCGCGGGCTACGCCCCACCGCGACTGAACGAGGTGCTCGACGGCACGGCCGAAACCCTGATCCGCTTCTGCGGCGGACGGGTTGCAGGACGGTCGATCGTGGCGTAGGCCGGCTTCGCCCGGCCGTGCCGAGGCGGCGGGACGGACCCCGTGCGGAGTCCGGCGCCGGTAGTATCTCTTCGTGGCCGCGACTGCCGAGCCGGTCCTTCCCACCGCCGAAGAGCGGATCCTCGAGGGCCTGAACGACGCGCAGCGGCAGGCCGTGTGCCACGGCGAAGGGCCGCTGCTGATCATCGCCGGGGCGGGCACCGGCAAGACCACGGTGCTGACGCGGCGCATCGCCTACCTGATCGCCACGCGGCGCGCGCGGCCCGAGGAGATCCTCGCCCTGACCTTCACGGAGAAGGCGGCGGCCGAGATGGCCGAGCGCGTCGACCAGCTGATCCCGTACGGCTACGCCGAGACGCCGATCTCGACCTTCCACGCGTTCGGCGACCGGGTGCTGCGCGAGTCGGCGCTCGAAGTCGGGCTCGACCCGCGGTTCCGCGTGCTCTCGCAGCCCGAACAGCTGATCTTCCTGCGCGAGAGGCTGTTCGAGCTGCCGCTGCGCCGCTTCCGGCCCCTGGGCGACCCCACGCGGCACCTCGCCGCGCTCGCGACCCTCGTCAGCCGGGCCAAGGACGAGGACGTCTCGCCGGCGCAGTACCGCGCGTGGGCGGAGGCGCAGCTGGCGGCCGCCGCGGACGACGAGCAGCGCGACGCGGCGGAGGCGCAGCTCGAGCTGGCCTCGTTCTACGAGGCGCACCAGCGGCTGCTGGCCGAGGCCGGGCTCGCGGACTTCGGCGACCAGATCCACCGCCCGCTGCAGCTGCTGCGCGAGCGGCCGGCCGTGCTGGCGCGGCTGCACGAGCGCTACCGCTTCGTGCTGGTCGACGAGTTCCAGGACACGAACCACGCCCAGCTCGAGCTGCTGAAGCTGCTGGCCGGTGAGGCCGCCAACCTCACGGTGGTCGGCGACGACGACCAGGCGATCTACCGCTGGCGCGGCGCGGCCGCGGCGAACCTGCTCGCCTTCCGCCGCCTCTACCCGGGCGCGCGCGAGGTGCTGCTGGTCGACAACTACCGCTCGACCCAGCCGATCCTGGACGCCGCCGCCCGGCTGGTGTCCTACAACAACCCCTATCGCCTGGAGGCGATCGCCGGCGTCGACAAGCGCCTGCGCTCGCAGCGCCCGGAGGGCGTGCTCGTGCGCCACCTCCACTTCGACACGGTCTCCGCCGAGGCGGACGGCGTCGCCGGTCTCATCGAGGAGCGGGTCCGGCACGGCTCGCGCCCGCGCGACGTGGCGATCCTCGTGCGCAGCAACGCCGACGCGGACCCCTTCCTGCGCGCGCTGAACGTGAAGGGCCTGCCGCACCGCTTCAGCGGCAGCCGCGGCCTGTACGCTCGCGAGGAGGTGCGCCTGCTGGTGACCTTCCTGCGCGTGCTGGCGAACCCCGACGACTCGGTCTCGCTCTTCTACCTCGCGGCATCCGAGCTGTACCGCGTGCCGGAGGGCGACCTGCTGCGCCTCAACCACTACGCGCGGCGGAGGACGCGGCCGCTGCTGGAGGTGCTGCGCGGCCTAACCGCCAACGAGGACCTGGCCAGCGTGTCGGGCTCGGCCCCGGGAGGCCGCGGCGCGGCTCGTTCGGGACCTCGAGCGGGCCGCCGCCGAGCTGCCCCGCCGGCGCACGGGCGAGGTGCTCTACGGCTTCCTGCAGTGGTCGGGCCTGCTCGGCCGCCTGGCGAAGGAGTCCTCCGCCGAGGCCGAGGCGAAGGTGAAGAACATCGCCCGCTTCTTCGAGGCGGTGAAGGCCTACGGCGAGCTGGCCGAGCACGACCGCGTGCCGGCCTTCGTGGCGCACCTCGACCTGCTGCGCGAAGCGGGGGACGACCCGGCCGTCGCCGAGGCCGACCCGGACGAGGACGCGGTGCACGTGCTGACCGTGCACAAGGCGAAGGGCCTGGAGTTCCCGACCGTGTTCCTGGTCGGCTGTGCCGAGGGCAAGTTCCCGCTGCAGCGCAGGGGCGACGCGCTGGCGCTGCCGGACGCGCTGGCCAAGGAGGAGCTGGCGCCGGGCGGCGGCGGACAGCTGCTCGAGGAGCGGCGGCTGTTCTACGTCGCGATGACGCGCGCCCGCGACGAGCTGCTGCTCACCTCGGCGAGCGACTACGGCACCCTGCGGGCGCGGAAGGTGTCGCGGTTCGTCGTCGAGGCGCTCGACCTGCCTTCGCCCAAGCCCGTGTCGCGCAGGACCGCCCCGCTCGAGGCGCTCGCCCGACACGCGCCGGTGCCCGAGGGCGCGCCGCCTGCGGACCCGCCGATTCCCGAGGACGAGCTGCTGCGGCTGTCCTACGGCCAGATCGACGACTACGAGACCTGCCCGCTGAAGTACCGCTACGTCCACGTGCTGCGCGTGCCGCTCCTGACCCACCACGCCGTCGTCTACGGGCACGCCGTGCACGAGGCCGTGCGCCGGCTGTTCGAGGCACGCCTGGCCGGGCGCGGGTTCGGCGCCGACGACCTGGTCGCCGCCTTCCGGGCGGCCTGGGTGTCGGAGGGCTTCCTCTCCCGCACCCACGAGGACGAGCGGCTGCGCGAGGGCGAGGCGATGCTGCGCCGCTTCCACGCCGAGCAGGAGCGCGACCCCTGGACCCCGACCGCGGTCGAGCAGGAGTTCGCGTTCACGCTCGAGCGCAACCGCGTCCAGGGCCGCTACGACCTCGTGATCGAGAGAGATGGCGCGGTCACGATCGTCGACTTCAAGACGGGCGACGTCCGCGACCCGCGGGCCGCCGAGAAGCGCGCGCAGGAGAGCCTGCAGCTCGACGTCTACGCCCTGGCCCACCTGAAGTCGCGCGGACGGCTGCCGGAACGGGTTGAGCTGCGCTTCCTCGAGTCCGGGCTCGCGGCCGGCCGCAGGCCGACGGCGCAGGACGCGGAGGCCACGGCCGAGCGCATCCGCGCCGCCGCGGGCGCGATCAGGCGCAGGCAGTTCCCGCCCCGGCCGACCTGGCTCGCCTGCGGGCATTGCCCCTTCCGCGAGATCTGCCCGCACACGGCCTGGGGACCGGACGAAGCCGCCTGACGGACGGGACGCTGACGCCGAGCTGCCGACTCGCCGGCACGGCACGCGGCGGCTATGCTAGCTGTCTCGGCCGCGATGATCCCCGTCCTCAAGCCCGCGCTGCTCTCGTTGGCCCTGCTGCGCTCGGCGACCGCCGCCGAGGACCCGGCCACCGCCTACGCGCGGGCCGTGTCCCTGCACCAGTCGGGCGACCTCGAGGGCGCAGTGCGCGCCTACCGTGAGGCGCTCGCCGCGCTGCCGGGCAACGCGCAGCTGCGCTCGAACCTCGGCGCCGCGCTCGCCGCGCTCGGCCGCTACGAGGAGGCGATCGCCTCGTACCGCGAGGCCCTCGAGCTCGCACCGGGCGACGCGCGCATTCGCACAAACCTGGCGCTCGCCTACTACAAGTCCGCCGAGATCCCGCGCGCGGCCGAGGAGCTGCAGGCCCTGCACGACAGCCAGCCCGACGACCTGCGCACGACACTGCTGCTGGCGGACTGCCGGCTGCAGCTGGGCGAGCACCAGCGCGTCGAGGAGCTACTGCGGCCGGTCGAGGTGGCGCAGCCCGGCGACCGGACGGTGCAGTACCTGCTGGGCATGGCGCTCGTGCGCGGCGGCAAGCCCGCCGAGGGCCAGGTGCGGATCGAGAAGCTGATGCAGGCCGGCGACTCGGCCGAGGGCCAGTACCTGCTCGGCTCGGCCTCGTTCGTGGCCAGGGACTACCCGAAGGCGGTCGAGCATCTCAGCAGGGCGCTCGCGCTCGACCCCGCGCTGCCCGGGCTGCGGACCTACTACGGGCAGTCGCTGCTCTTCACCGGCGATCCCGAGGGGGCCGAGCAGGCCTTCCGCAGCGTGCTCGCGGCGACGCGCAATGACTACGACGCCGCCTTCTACCTGGCGTCGATCCTGGCGAACCGCGGGCGCACGGCGGAGGCACGGCCGCTCGCCGAGCGCGCGCTGCAGCTGCGGCCGCGCTCGCAAGAGGCCCGCTCCCTGCTCGCGGGCCTGGACGCGCCCCGCGCCGCGGCCCTGCCGGCCGGCGAGCCGTCGCCGCTCGTCGGCCGGCCGGCGCCGGACGTCGAGCTGCACACGGCCTCCGGCGGGACGCTGCGGCTGTCCTCGCTGCGCGGCCGGCCGGTGCTGCTGGCCTTCGGCAGCTTCACCTGCCCGCAGTTCCGGCACGGCGCGCCGGTGCTCAACCGGCTCTACGAGCGCTACCGGGACCGGGTCGAGTTCCGGCTCGTCTACATGCGCGAGGCGCACCCACAGGGCGAGTGGCAGAGCACGATCAACGCCCGCCAGGGTGTGAGCCTGCCCGAGGCGCGCAGCGAGCGCGAGCGCGGCGAGCACGCCGGGCTCTGCCGCACGCGGCTGGCGATCCCCTACGAGGCGGTGCTCGACGGGATGAACGGGGCGGCCGAGCATGCGTTCTCGGCGTTCCCGAGCCGTGCTTTCGTCGTGGACCGGACGGGGAAGGTCACTTACGCGACGGCGCTCGACGAGGAGAGCCTGCGGCCCGAGGCGCTGGCGGCCGCGCTCGACGCCGTCGTCCGGGGCCGGTGAGGCCGGGCCGTCGAGCGAGCGCCGCGAACCAACGGAGGGATAAGGGATGAGCAAGCGGATCGGCTTCGCAGGGCTGGGGCTGATGGGCGGGCGCATGGCGCGCAACCTGCTGAAGAAGGGGTTCCCGCTGACGGTCTGGAACCGCAGCCAGGAGAGATGCGCGCCGCTCGCACGCGACGGCGCGAAGGTGGCGGCGACGCCGCGCGAGCTGGCCGCGGGCACCGACGTGGTGGTGGCCTGCGTCGCCGACCCCGCCGCGGTCGAGCGCCTCGTCTTCGCGGAGGACGGGCTGCTCGGCGGCGTGCGCCCGGGGTTCCGCTACCTCGAGTGCTCGACGGTCGACCCCGGCACCACCCGCCGCGTCCAGGCCGCCCTGCGCGAGCGCGGCGCCGACGCGCTCGAGGCGCCCGTCACCGGCTCCAAGAACGGCGCCGAGAACGGCACGCTGCTGTTCATGACCGGCGGCGAGCAGGCGGTCCACGACGAGCTCTTGCCCGTGATGATGGCGATGGGCACGAAGGCCATCCGCTGCGGCGCGATGGGCCAGGGCTCGACGGTGAAGCTGATCGGCAACAGCGTCATCTCCCTGATGCTGCAGACGCTGTGCGAGGGGATCGTGGTCGGCCGCCGCGCGGGGGTGTCGATCGAGACGATCCTCGAGGTGGTGATGGCCTCCGGCTACTCGTCGCCCTACTTCGCGTTCAAGGGCAGCGCGATCGCCAGGCGCGACTTCGACGAGCACTTCGCCATCGACCTGCTGGTCAAGGACCAGACGCTGATGCTGCAGCAGGCGGCCGCGCTCAAGGTCCCGATGCCGGGGCTGGCGGCGGTGCGCGAGGTGTTCCAGTCCGCGCGCGCGCAGGGCTTCGGGCGCGAGGACATCTGCGCGGTGGTGAAGACGCTGGAGCGCGCCGCCGGCGAGACGGCCTGAGCGGCTGGAGCCGTCTCAGGCCCGGGTCGCCCGCGTCCTTCGCGCCCAGGCGAAGCCGATGAACGCCGCCTCGAAGACCGCCACGGCGACCATGGCCTCGACGACGTTCGACTCGCCGAAGCCGTACGAGTGCAGGCCGGACGAGAGCACGAAGTTGACGCCGAGGTAGGTCATCAGGATCGTCTGGAACGCGACGATGCTCCAGGCCGCGATCCCGAAGCTGCCCAGCAACCGCTCGGCGCGCGCGTGGATGATCGCCATGTACGCCAGGAACGCGACGAGCGACCAGACCTCCTTCGGGTCCCAGCCCCAGTAGCGGCCCCAGGACGACGACGCCCACATCGAGCCGGTGAGGATCCCGGCCACGAGCAGGATCGCGCCCACCATCGTGTACCAGTAGAGCAGGTCGCTCATCAGCAAGGCCGTGCTGCGGCGAGTCGGCGCCAAGGCCTCGAAGCCGAGCTGCATGTGCGCGACCACGACCCCCAGGGCGAGCACGGAGTAGCCGACCATGATGATCGGCACGTGCACGGCCAGCCAGTAGGTCCCGGACAGCACCGGCGGCATGGGGTGGACGAACGGGTCGATCGGCAGCAGGTCCGTGAGCGCCATCGTCAGCGCCGACATGGCCGCCGCGTTCATGATCACGATCCGGTTGCGCAGGAAGACCGTGGCCACCAGCGCGAACGCGCCCGTGCCCCAGGCCAGGAACAGCAGCGACTCGTACATGTTCGAGGCGGGGATGCGCCCGGCTACCGACCAGCGCAGCCAGATGCCCCAGCTCATCACGGCGAAGCCGGCGAAGAGGGCCGCGCCGGCCGCCAGGTCCCAGCCGCGGCGCGGCACGTTCCAGGCGACGATCGACAGCAGCAGCGACAGCGTGAGCACCAGCCACGCCGTGCGCGTGGTGCGCGCGCGGTTGTAGGTGATCTCGCGCTCCGCCTTGCGCGCGGGAAGCCGTCCGTTCCCGGCGCCCGAGTCGAGCACGGCGCGCAGGTCCGCCGCCGAGCGCAGCGGCGCGGGCGTCGTCCAGGGCCCTCCCGCCTGCGCCGCGGGCACCACGCGCAGCGCCTCGCCCTCGAAGAACTGCTGCATCCAGAGCAGCCGTTCCTCCAGCTTCTGCGCCGACTTCTCGAGCGGGGCGAGCGGCCGCTCTCGAGCCTCGGCATCCCGCGCCGTCTGGATCAGGCCCATCAGCCTGTCGTTGCCGGCGAGGGCCTGGAACGAGCTCCACGAGGTCCCCGGCGGCAGGCCGATCGCCGCCGCGAGCCGGTCGTCCTTCACGGGCACGATGGGCTGGACGGCCCAGGCCTCGCGGTCGAAGGTCCAGCCGAGGACCGTCGCGACCGGATCGAGCCCCCAGATCGAGCGCCGCCCGGTGACCTTGAAGACGCCCTCCCTCGCCAGCGTGTCGAGCGGCATCACGCGGCCGTCGTGCTGGACGGGCAGCCGTCGCAGCGCTTCGACCTGGTCGGCTGGCGGCACCGGCGGTGCGGGCTGGGCGCCTGCCGTCCCTGCCAGCGCGAGCGAGCCGAGAAGCGCGACCGCGGCGCCGGCGGCCGCCCGCGCGGCCCGCCGCCGCTCGCCGATGCGCGTCCCGAGCACCACGAGCATGCCGGCGACGAGGCAGTAGTAGCCGAAGAAGACGATGCCCTCGCCCGGGTCCCTGGACGCCGTCAGCACGGTCATGTCGCGGCCGGGCCCCTGGCGGTAGCTGCTCTGGAAGAAGCGCCAGCCGCCGTAGGCCAGCTCGTGGTTCATCTCGATCACGGCCCGCGTCCGGCGTCCGCCGTCCTCCACCGTGACCCGGCTGCGGAACTGGGCCGGCATGTGCGTGCCCTCGTAGTAGTCGATCTCGAACGAGTCGAGGCGCACCGCGAACGGCAGCGTCGCGACGCGCGCGGGCGAGCCGCCGCCCGCCGCGGCGGCGGCCACGAGCTCGCTCGACGCCTCGCCCTCCCAGATCTGGAGCTGTCCCTCGGTCTTGGCCAGGTCCGTCGTCAGCGCGCCCGCGAGCACGACCAGCATCGAGCCGTGCGTGATCACGTAGCCGATCCGCCGCCGGCCCCAGGGCCAGAGGTCGACGATCGACGACAGCAGGTTGAGCGCGAACACGGTCAGCAGCGCGCGGAACCACGGGGCGCCGTAGACCAGGCGGCCCGCGGCGGGCGAGCCGTGGAGGGACTCGACGACCGTGCCCGAGGACAGCGCCAGCAGGACGAGCACGAGCAGGACGACCGTGATGCGCAGCGACGCGAAGCGATGGATCAGGGCTCTCATGGGCACTCGGCTTCCCCGGGCCGCCCCGTGTCCCCGGCGGCCGAACGGTCAGTCTACACAGGCTCGGCCACGGGGGCCATCGCTGCGGCGCCGGACCTCGCCCGGCAGCGCGCCGTGTCAGGCTCGAGACTGATGGACGCTCTCTCGACCGCGCTGGTCCTGGCCGGCCTGCTGCTCTCGGCCGCGATCGGCTACGCCGTGGCCTCGGCCCGTCGCGGCGGCGGCTCGCTCGCCGACGTCGGCCGCCTGCAGCAGACCGTCGACCGCATCGCCGGGACGCAGGACGCCTTGCGGCTCGAGGTCCAGAAGGGCCGCGAGGCCGCGCTGGTGTCCCTCGCGGGCGCGACGCAGGACCTGCAGGGCCGGCTGGCCCAGGCGCAGCGGGCGCTGGCCGAGGTGAAGGCGATCGAGCAGGCCCGCGGGTCGCAGCTCGACCGCGCCAGCGACAGCCTGCGCCGCCTGGAGCTGATCGTCGCCGGCTCGCCCAGCCGCGGGGCCGCCGGCGAGAACATCCTGGCCCGCGCCCTGGCCCAGCTGCCGCCGGACCTGCTGGAGACGAACGCGGCCTTCGGCGGGCGCGTCGTCGAGTACGCCGTGCGGCTGCCCGGGGGCAAGCTGCTCCCCGTCGACAGCAAGTGGACGAGCGCGAGCGACCTCGAAAGGCTCGAAACGGCGGCCGACGATCCCGACGAGCTCCGTCGCGTCCGCGAGCAGGTGGCGCGCGACGTACGGCAGCGCGTGAGGGAGATGGCCAAGTACCTCGACCCGGAGCGGACGCTGGCGCTGGCCGTGCTCGCGGTGCCGGACGCCGTGCACGCGGCGGTGCCCGAGGCCCACGGCGAGGGCTGGCGCGAGGGCGTGCTGGTCGTGCCCTACTCGCTCGCCCTGCCGTTCCTGCTCTGCCTGTACCGGCTGGTCGTCCGCTTCGCCAGCGCGCCCGACGCCGGGCAGCTCGCGGCCCGCGTGGGCCAGCTGGCCGAGGCGCTGCGGCGCATGGACGAGGAGCTGGAGGGCCGCCTCTCGCGGGCGCTGGTGCAGGCGGCGAACGCGCGCGACGCGCTGCGCGGCGAGGTCGCCGGCGCGCGCCACGCCGCGGACCGGCTCGTGCACGAGACGGTTTGACCCGTCACTGGCCGCAGGCTAGTCTGGCCGGCACTCGCATGCGGGCACTGGCCATCCTCGTCGCCGCGGGACGCGGGGAGCGCATGGGCAGCGAGCGGCCCAAGGCGTTCCTCGACCTGGCCGGGGAGCCGCTGCTGCTGCGGGCGGCCCGGGCCTTCGACGCCGCGCCCTCGGTGGACCAGGTGGTGGCGGTGGTGCCCCAGGCGGAGCGAGAGGCCGCCCGCACGCTGCTCGAGCCGATCCGCAAGCTGCTGGCGGTGGTGTCCGGCGGCGAGCGGCGGCAGGACTCCGTGCTCGAGGGGATGAAGCAGGTACCGGCGGGCTTCGACGGCGTCGTGCTCGTGCACGACGCGGCGCGGCCGCTGGTCGACGTCGCGCTCGTGGAGCGCGTCGTGCGCGAGGCGGCGGCCTGCGGCGCGGCGCTGCCCGTGCTGCCGCTCGCCGACACCGTGAAGCGCGTCCGCGACGGCTCGGTCGTGGAGACGCTCGACCGCGGCGAGCTGGCGGCCGCCCAGACACCGCAGGGCTTCCGCTTCCCGCTGCTGGCAGAGGCCTACGAGGCCGCCTTCCGCGACCGCCTGACTCTCACCGACGAGGCGATGGCGGTCGAGCGCATCGGCGCCACCGTACACGCCGTGCCCGGCTCGCCGCGCAACCGCAAGCTGACGACGCCCGAGGACCTCGCCTGGGCCGAGGGCATCGTGCAGGGTATCCTCCGCGCATGAAGGCGCTGCGCGTCGGCCACGGCTTCGACATGCACCCCCTGGTCGCCGGCCGCGCCCTGCGGCTGGGCGGGGTCGAGATCGCGCACGCCCGCGGGCTCCAGGGCCACTCCGACGGCGACTGCGTGCTGCACGCGGTGTGCGACGCGCTGCTCGGCGCCGCCGGCGAGGGCGACATGGGCCGCCACTTCCCGAGCCGCGACGAGCGCTGGCGCGGCGTCGACAGCCGGGTGCTGGTGCAGGAGGTCGCGCGCATCGTCGCGGCCGGCGGCTGGGCGCTCGGCAACGTCGACGTGACCGTCATCGCCCAGGAGCCCGTGCTGGCGCCCCACCTCGACGCGATGCGCGCCGCCGTCGCGGCTGCTCTGGGCGTCGACGCCGCGCAGGTCTCGCTGAAGGCGAAGAGCACGGACCACCTTGGCGCGCTCGGCCGTGCCGAGGGCATCGCCGCCCTGGCCACGGCGCTCTTGATGAAGGAGGATCGAGGGGCTCCATGAACCTCATCTGCGGAGTCAACCCCGTGCTCGAGGCGCTCGCCGCGGGCACGCGCCACTTCGACCGCCTGCTGATCGTCAAGGGCCTGCGTGGCCGCCGCCTGGCCGAGGCGATCCGCCGCGCGACGCAGCTTGGCATCCCGCTGCGCTTCGAGATGCGCGAGACGCTCGACCGGCTGGCCGGCGGCGTGCCGCACCAGGGCATCATCGCGGTCGTCTCGGAGAAGCCGGTGCTGTCGCTCGAGGCGCTACTGGCCGCGGTGCACGACCCGGCGCTGCTGGTGGTGCTCGACGGCGTCGAGGACCCGCGCAACCTCGGCGCCATCCTGCGCACCGCGGAGGCAGCGGGCGCCGACGGCGTGCTGCTGCCCGAGCGGCACAGCGCCGGGCTGTCGGAGACGGTGGCGCGCGCCTCGGCCGGCGCGCTGGAGCACGTGCGCGTGGCGCGCGTTGGCAACCTTGCGCAGGCGCTCGAGCAGCTGAAGCAGCGCGGCGTGTGGGTGATCGGCTTCGATGCGGCCGGCACGGAGCGCTGGGACGCGGTCGACCTCGCCCGCCCGGTGGCGCTCGTGCTGGGCGGCGAGGGCCGCGGCATGCGGCGCCTGGTGCGCGAGCACTGCGACCACCTGGTCTCGATCCCGCACTTCGGCCACGTCGACTCGCTCAACGTGTCGGTCGCCGCGGGCGTGGCCCTGTACGAGGCCGTACGCCAGCGCAAGGCTGTGCCGAGCGGGGTGCGCCCGATCCCGCAGCGCGCGCCACGCCCCCACGAGGTGATCGGCCCGGGGCCGGGCGACGACGGAGAAGAGCCGGGCCTGGCCGCCGTGCACGCGGAGCGCGGCGACGACGGGCAGGCCGCGAGCGAGGAGCCCGAGTTCGAGACGCCGGCGATCCCGCACCTCGACTTCCACGAGGAGGTGGCCTGGGGACGCGGGCCGACCGTGCTCAAGCCGATCGAGTTCCATCGTGCGCACCGGCCTGGGGAGAGGCCGGGCGGCCGGCGTGGCCGGCCCGGCAAGGCCGGCAAGCGCCGGGGCCCGCCGCCACGCGACCAGCGCCCGCCGGACACCGCGGCGCCGCGCGAGGCGTCGCCGGAGGAGCCGCCGAACGGCGGGCTGGCCGGGCCGCCGTCGCCGTCCCCGTCGCCCGCTGGTGAGGGTGCGGGCCGTCGCGGCCGCCGTCGCCGCCGGCGTGGATGGCCTTCGGGCGGCGAGCCCGGTGCCCACCGGACGGGTCTCGCCGGCGACGGGGCGGGCGAGGGCCCGGCGCCGCCCGCTTCGCGTCCCGGCGGGAGCGAAAAGCCGCCGGCGAACGGCGGTGGCCGGCGCCGACGCCGGCGTCGTCGCCGTTGATGCGCTGAGGACCGCCGGGACGCCGAGCGGCAGGGGCCCGGCGTGCACGGCGGGCGCGGCCGGTGTATGCTATTGCTCTCGGCTTTCGTGCACTCCTCTCGAAACGGACAGGCACTGGACTTGTACCCTCCCCTTGCGTTTGCTAAACTCAGCGTTTGTCGCTGGCGTAGCTCAGCGGTAGAGCGGCTGATTTGTAATCAGCGGGTCGGGGGTTCAATTCCCTCCGCCAGCTCCAGCCGCTGCCGAGGGCCGCAGCCAAGGCGGCACGAGCGCGGCTCGGGAGGGCACGTCGGGACAGTCGGGGAGGTAGCGAAGCGGTCAAACGCATCAGACTGTAAATCTGACGGCCCACGGCCTTCGAAGGTTCGAATCCTTCCCTCCCCACCATTCGGGAACGGGCTCCCGGACCCCGAGTGCCGGGAGCGAGGCGGGCGTAGCTCAGCTGGTAGAGCTCCAGCCTTCCAAGCTGGATGTCACGGGTTCGAATCCCGTCGCCCGCTCCAACCTGAAGCGGGCAGCGGGGGAGCCGGGACCACAGGAGACTCGACCAAACGAAGACGGCGCCCACGTAGCTCAGTCGGCAGAGCGCGTCCTTGGTAAGGACGAGGTCACCAGTTCGATTCTGGTCGTGGGCTCCAGCCTCACCGTCGCTGCGCAGGAACGGATTCGCCGGATAGAAGCCAGGGGAAAGCGGGATGGCCAAGGAGAAGTTCGACAGGACGAAGCCGCACGTGAACATCGGGACGATTGGTCACGTGGACCACGGGAAGACGACGTTGACGGCGGCGATCACGAAGTGCCTTGCGGTGGGGAACCCGAAGGTCCAGTTCAAGGCCTACGACCAGATCGACAACGCACCTGAGGAGCGGGAGCGTGGGGTGACGATCAACGCGTCTCACGTGGAGTACGAGACGGCGAACCGGCACTACGCGCACGTGGACTGCCCTGGCCACGCGGACTACATCAAGAACATGATCACGGGCGCGGCGCAGATGGACGGGTCGATTCTGGTGGTGTCGGCGGCGGACGGGCCGATGCCGCAGACGCGGGAGCACATTCTGCTGGCGCGGCAGGTGGGGGTTCCCTTCATCGTGGTGTTCCTGAACAAGGTGGACATGGTGGACGACCCGGAGCTCCTGGACCTGGTGGAGCTTGAGGTGCGGGAGCTGTTGAAGACGTACGAGTTTCCGGGGGACACGGTGCCGGTGATCCGGGGCTCTGCGACGCAGGCTTTGGAGGGGAGCGGGAGCGACGCTTCGTCCAAGCCGATCCTGGAGCTGATGGAGGCGGTGGACAAGTACGTACCGCTGCCGGTGCGCCAGATCGACAAGCCGTTTCTGATGCCGATCGAGGACATCTTCACGATCTCGGGCCGCGGGACGGTGGCGACGGGGCGTGTGGAGCGTGGGAAGGTGAAGGTGGGGGAGGAAGTGGAGCTGGTGGGGTTGCGCCCGGAGATCCAGAAGAAGGTCGTGACGGGAGTGGAGATGTTCAAGAAGCTGCTCGACGAGGGGGTGGCTGGGGACAACATCGGGGTGCTGCTGCGGGGGACGGACCGCAAGGACGTGGAGCGGGGGATGGTGCTGGCGAAGCCGGGATCGATCACGCCGCACACGAAGTTCAAGGGCGAGGTGTACGTGCTGACGAAGGAGGAGGGAGGTCGGCACACGCCGTTCTTCACGGGCTACCGGCCGCAGTTCTACTTCCGCACGACGGACGTGACGGGGGTGGCGCACCTGCCGGAGGGGGTGGAGATGGTGATGCCGGGGGACAACACGCAGATGACGGTGGAGCTGATCACGCCGATCGCGATGGAGAAGGGGCTGCGCTTCGCGATCCGCGAGGGCGGCCGCACCGTCGGCTCCGGCACCGTCTCCGAAGTCATCGAGTAGGCGGGAGAGGCGGCGGCGATGCGCGACAACATCATCCTCCAGTGCCCCGACTGCAAGCGGCGCAACTACCACACCACGAAGAACAAGAAGAAGACCACCGAGCGGCTGGAGCTGAGCAAGTACTGCCCGTTCTGCCGCAAGCACACCGCGCACAAGGAAACGAAGTAGGAAGGTACCGGGGATGGTCATGGCCACGAGCCCACAGACAACGAGCTCGCGCGCGAGCGGGATTCACTCCCCGGAGCGCGCGGGGGGGCTGGGGACGCGGCGCAGCGTCCCCCAGAAGAGAAGACGAGTAGGCCAGTAGCTCAATTGGTGGAGCACCGGTCTCCAAAACCGGGGGTTGGGGGTTCGAGTCCCTCCTGGCCTGCCAGAAGCCGCAGGAGAGGCGGCGCTCCAGGAACGGGCGCTCTGCCCCGGAGAGTCGATGCCAATGGCCGTGGCTGACGTCGAGAAGGTGGAGAGGGTGGACAAGCCGGACAAGCCCGAGAAGCCGGTCAAGCCCGCCGAGGCCAGGCCCAGCGACGACGGGCCCGCCGGCGGCCTCGCCGGCGTCGTCGGCTGGCTGCCGCGCAAGATTGCCGAGGGCCGCGCCTTCCTGGCCGAGGTGAGGTCGGAGCTGAAGAAGGTCACCTGGCCGTCGCGCAAGGAGGTGTACTCGACCACGATCGTGGTGATCGCGACCTCCGTCTTCTTCGGCTTCTATCTGTGGGGGCTGGACCTCGCGCTGTCGCGCGTCCTGTCCCTCGCGCTGAAGAGGTAGCTGTGACGGCAACCACGACGTCGAAGCAGTGGTACATCGTCCACACCTACTCGGGCTTCGAGAAGAAGGTCTCGGAGAGCCTGCTGCAGCGCGCGAAGGCCTACGGCCTCGAGGACCAGATCGGGCGCATCGAGATCCCGACCGAGGAGGTCGTGGAGATGAAGGCCGGGCGCAAGGTGCAGACCGCGACCCGCTTCTTCCCCGGCTACATCCTGGTGGAGATCGAGACCGAGGACGGCGCCGACGGCAAGAAGATCCCCGACGGCACCTGGCACCTGGTCAAGAACACTCCCAAGGTCACCGGCTTCGTCGGCTCCGGCAACCGCCCGGTCCCGCTCTCGCAGGAGGAGGCGGACCAGATCTTCAACCAGGTCAAGGAGTCGATCGAGAAGCCGAAGCCGAAGTACACGTTCGAGCGGGGCGAGAGCGTGCGCATCATCGACGGCCCGTTCTCGAACTTCCAGGGGGTGGTGGAGGAGGTCAACCTCGACCGTAACACCCTCAAGGTGATGGTCACCATCTTCGGCCGGTCGACGCCGGTCGAGCTCGACTTCCTCCAGGTGGAGAAGCTCTAGAGAGCGAGTGGCAAGGGCACGGAGCGAAGCGGGATTCACTCCCGCGGAGCGGAGAAGGGGAACGGGGGACGCGACGCAGCGTCCCCCGGAAGAGAGAAAGCCAAATGAAGAAGGTCGTCGGACAGATCAAGCTGCAGATCCCCGCGGGCAAGGCCACGCCGGCGCCCCCGGTGGGCCCCGCCCTGGGCCAGGCGGGGGTCAACATCATGGACTTCTGCAAGGCCTTCAACGCGAAGACCGCGAAGGACGAGGGCCTGATCATCCCCGTGGTGATCACGGTCTACGCCGACCGCTCGTACACCTTCATCACGAAGACGCCGCCCGTGGCCGTGCTGATCAAGCGCGAGGCGGGGATCGCGAAGGGCAGCGGAGAGCCGAACCGCAACAAGGTCGGCAAGATCACGATGAAGCAGGTCGAGGCGATCGCCAAGCTGAAGCTGCCCGACCTGACGGCGGGCGACCTGCCGGCCGCGATCCAGACCGTGCTCGGCACCGCGCGCAGCATGGGCGTGGAGGTCGCGGGCTAGGAGTGAAGCGTAGTCGCCGCCGTCGCCACGACCACCAGCGACGGCGCCGGATGCTTGGGTGCGACGCAGGCTCCAGGCAACGGGCTCGCGGGTGAGCCGGATTCACTCCGGCGAACCCGCGGAGGGGTCTGGGGAGTGCGACGTAGCACTCCCCAGAAGAGATAGGTGGGAGCGCCCCGTGGCGCGAAAGGAGAGCCGATGGGCCGGGTCGGGAAGAAGTATCGGAAGGCGCGGGAGGCGGTGGCGGCGAAGCCGACCTACCCCTTGCCCGAGGCCGTGGCGGCGGTCGCGAGGAACGCGTTCGCCAAGTTCGACGAGACCGTCGAGGTCGCGATGCGGCTGGGGGTCGACCCCAAGCACGCCGACCAGATGGTGCGCGGAACCGTCGTGCTGCCGCACGGGCTGGGAGGCAAGAGCAAGCGGGTGCTGGTGATCGCGTCGGGCGAGAAGCTCAAGGAAGCGCAGGACGCCGGCGCCGACTTCGTCGGCGGCGACGACATGGTCGCGAGGATCCAGGAGGGCTGGCTGGAGTTCGACGCCGTGGTCGCGACCCCGGAGATGATGAAGTCGGTGGGGCGCCTGGGCAAGGTGCTCGGCCCGCGCGGCCTGATGCCGAACCCGAAGACCGGCACGGTCACGTTCGAGGTCGGCAAGGCGATCCGGGAGATCAAGGCCGGCAAGGTCGAGTTCCGCGTGGACAAGACCGCGATCGTGCACGCGCCGGTGGGCAAGGTCTCCTTCGGCCCGGAGAAGCTGCTCGAGAACGCGAAGATGCTGATCGACAGCGTGATCAAGGCGCGGCCGTCCGCCGCCAAGGGCAGGTACGTCAGGTCGATCGCGCTGTCGTCCACGATGGGCCCCGGGGTGCGGGTGGACCTCGCCTCCGTTGAAGGGCACGCCTAACGGCGGGTGAGAACATGAACCGCACCGAGAAGCAGGAACTGATCGACGAGCTCCACAGGGAGTTCGAGTCCTCGCCGCACGCCGTGCTGGTGGACTTCACGGGCCTCGACGTGCCGGCGGTGACGGAGTTCCGCCGCAAGGTGAAGGCGGCCGGCTCGCGCTACCGGGTGGTGAAGAACTCGCTGGCCCTGCGCGCGGCGAAGGGAACGCCGCTGGAGCCGCTCGGGGACAGGCTGACGGGCACCACGGGAATCGCCTACACGCAGCAGGACCCCGTGGCCCTGGCCAAGGTGCTCGTGGACTTCGCGAAGGACCACCCGGCGCTCGCCTTGAAGGTGGGCGTGGTGTCGGGCGGCCAGGTGCTGGACGTGGCGGGCGTGAAGAGCCTCAGCACCATGCCGGGCCTGCCGGAGCTGCGCGCGCGGCTGCTCGCGCTGCTGCAGGCTCCCGCCACGCAGTTGGTCCGCCTGCTCGCCACGCCCGCCACGCAGCTCGCGCAGGTGATGAAGGCGCACCAGGACAAGGAACAGGGCAACTAGGGGTCTCCCACGGGAATCGGGGAGGGCCTCGCAGCGTCTTTGACGAGAGAGGAAGAAGGAAGAGATGGCTGACATTCAGGCGATCGCGAACGACCTCAGCAACCTCACCGTGCTCCAGGTGGCGGAGCTGGTGAAGACGCTGGAGGAGAAGTGGGGCGTCTCGGCGGCGGCCGCGGCCCCGGTGATGGTGGCGGCGGCGGGCGCGGCCGCGGCGGGCGCGCCGGCGGCGGCGGCCGAGGAGCAGACGGAGTTCGCGGTCCACCTCTTGAGCGCGGGCGACAAGAAGATCAACGTGATCAAGGTCGTGCGCGAGGTCACCAGCCTCGGCCTGAAGGAGGCCAAGGACCTCGTGGACGGCGCCCCAAAGGTCGTGAAAGAGGGCGTGTCCAAGGAGGAGGCGGCCACGATCAAGAAGAAGTTCGAAGAGGTCGGCGCCCAGGTCGCTGTCAAGTAACCGTTCGAGCGAGGTCGCTAGAACGGGTGGTTCGACCCCAGCCAGCTCGGCGTTCCCGCTCCGGGGAGAGGTGTCTCTCACCCGGCCGGGTCGTCCTGGCGGGCGGGGGCGGGCCGTCGGGGGACGCCGGCCGCGCGTGGGCGCGGCGGCGATGGACGCGGCCAGCCGGCCGCAAGCCTGAGGGTTGCTGACGAACATGTATACGGCGACCAAGAACGTCTACCGGGACCGCATCGACTACGCGAAGATCAAGACGTCGATCCCGATCCCCAACCTGATCGAGATCCAGAAGAACTCCTACGAGCGCTTCCTGCAGATGCGCGTGCTGCCGCAGGACCGCGAGGACGCGGGGCTGCAGTCGGTGTTCAAGAGCATCTTCCCGATCACCGACCTGCGCGAGAACTGCTCGCTCGAGTTCGTCGACTACTCGATCGGCAACTGGGAGTGCAAGTGCGGGCGCCTGGTGGGGCTCGACAAGCTGGGCCGGCCCTGCAGCTTCTGCGGCGCCACGATCATCACGGACCCCCGCGGGGACCGGGAGATCCACTGCACGAAGTGCGGGCACCTGAACGAGAACCGCCCGGTCACTTGCGAGACCTGCGACGAGCCGGTCGGCCTGAAGCTCAAGTACGACGTGGACGAGTGCCAGGAGCGCGGCATGACCTTCGCCGTGCCGCTCAAGGTCACGATCCGCCTCGTCGTCTGGGACAAGGACGCCGAGACCGGCGCGCGCACGATCCGCGACATCAAGGAGCAGGAGGTCTACTACGGCGACATCCCGCTGATGACGGAGAACGGCACCTTCATCATCAACGGCACGGAGCGCGTGATCGTCAGCCAGCTCCACCGCTCGCCGGGGGTCTTCTTCTCGCAGCCGGAGAAGGGCCTGTTCGCGGCGCAGATCATCCCCTACCGCGGCAGCTGGGTGGAGTTCGAGTTCGACTCCAAGAACCTGCTGCACGTGCGCATCGACCGCAAGCGCAAGTTCCTGGCCTCGGTCTTCCTGCGCGCGCTGGGCATGAAGTCCGACGCCGAGATCCTCAAGCGCTTCTACCGCTCCGACCGGATCCTGGTGCGCGAGGGCCGGCTGCACTGGAAGACCTCGCCCAACCTGGTCGGGCTCAAGCTGTCCAAGAGCGTGCTGGGCCCGAAGGACGCGAACGGCCACCGGCCCGAGCTGGTGCACGCCGGGAAGAAGGTCACCCAGGCGCACCTGGCGGAGATCCAGCGGCTCGACCTTTCGGAGATCGAGGTCACCGAGGCCGACCTGGAGGGCGCCTTCACGGTGTCCGACATCGTCGACCCGCGCACCGGCGAGGTCGTGCTGGAGGGCAACGAGGCGCTCTCGCCGCGCGTGCTGTCGGTGATCCTCGCCGAGGGCAGCCAGATCGACTCGTTCGAGGTGCTCTTCCCCGAGCGCGACGAGATCGGCCCGATGCTCTCGATGACGGTCAAGAAGGACACGATCAAGTCGCCCGAGGAAGCGCTGATCGAGATCTACCGGCGCATGCGCCCGGGCGATCCGCCGACGCTCGATTCCTCGCGCAACCTGTTCGAGGGCATGTTCTTGAACCCGCAGAAGTACGACTTCTCGCGGGTGGGCCGGCTAAAGCTCAACACCAAGCTCGGCCTCTCCTCGCCGCTCACCGAGAAGATCATCCACCTCGAGGACATCGTCGCGGTGATCGGCTTCCTGCTGAAGCTGCGCCGCAACCCGCAGGACGTGGACGACATCGACCACCTCGGCAACCGCCGCGTGCGCAGCGTGGGCGAGCTGCTCGAGAACCAGTTCCGGATCGGCCTCGTGCGCATGGAGCGCGCGATCAAGGAAAAGATGAGCGTCTACCAGGAGATGGCCACGGCCATGCCCCACGACCTCATCAACGCCAAGCCGGTGATGGCCTCGATCCGCGAGTTCTTCGGGTCCAGCCAGCTCAGCCAGTTCATGGACCAGACGAACCCGCTGTCGGAGATCACGCACAAGCGGCGCCTCTCGGCCCTCGGCCCGGGCGGCCTCAGCCGCGAGCGCGCCGGCTTCGAGGTGCGCGACGTCCACCCGACGCACTACGGACGCATCTGCCCGATCGAGACGCCCGAAGGCCCGAACATCGGGCTGATCTCGAGCCTCAGCTGCTTCGCCCGCATCAACGAGTTCGGGTTCATCGAGAGCCCGTACCGCAAGGTCAAGGACGCCCGCGTCCTCGACTACGTGCAGGTGATGGAGTCGGGCGACAGCCAGTACAAGGTCGGCGACGTGGTCGAGCGCGCCGAGATGGTGAAGGAGAACGAGGCGATCCTCGCGCGCAAGAAGCGGCCGGCGGAGATCGAGCCGTACTGCTTCTACCTCTCCGCCTGGGAGGAGGACCGCTACACGATCGCGCAGGCGAACGTCCGGCTCGACGACGACGGCAACCTGCTCGACGAGCGCGTGGAGGCGCGCAAGATCGGCGACTCGATGCTCGTGAAGCGCGAGCTGATCGACTACGTCGACGTCTCGCCGAAGCAGCTGGTGTCCGTCGCCGCGTCGCTGATCCCGTTTCTCGAGCACGACGACGCCAACCGCGCCCTGATGGGCTCGAACATGCAGCGCCAGGCCGTGCCGCTGCTGCGCTCGGAAGCGCCCCTGGTCGGGACGGGCATGGAGCACATCACCGTGAAGGACTCGGGCGCCGCGGTCGTCTGCCGCCGCGCCGGGGTCGTCGACTCGGTCGACTCGCGCCGCATCATCATCCGCGTCGAGGCCCAGGACGGACCCGACAAGGGCAAGGAGATCGGCGCCGACATCTACAACCTGACGAAGTTCAAGTGCTCGAACCAGAACACGAGCATCAACCAGAAGCCGATCGTCAAGGTCGGGATGCACGTCGCCAAGGGGCAGATCCTGGGCGACGGCCCGTGCACCGACATGGGCGAGCTGGCGCTCGGCCGCAACGTGCTGGTGTCGTTCATGCCCTGGCGCGGCTACAACTTCGAGGACGCGATCCTGGTCAGCGAGAAGCTGGTCAAGGAGGACATGTACACCTCGATCCACATCGAGGAGTTCGAGATCGAGGCGCGCGACACCAAGCTCGGGCCGGAGGACGTCACGCGCGACATCCCGAACGTCTCCGAGGGCCTGCTCGCGAACCTCGACGAGAGCGGCATCATCCGCATCGGCGCCAGCGTCAAGCCCGGCGACATCCTGGTGGGCAAGGTCACGCCGAAGGGCGAGACCCAGCTGACGCCGGAGGAGAAGCTGCTGCGGGCGATCTTCGGCGAGAAGGCGGGCGACGTGCGCGACGCGTCCCTCTACTGCCCGCCGGGCATCGAGGGCATCGTGGTCGACGTGAAGATCTTCTCCCGGAAGGGCGTCGAGAAAGACGACCGGGCGCGGCAGATCGAGGAAGCCGAGCTGTTCATGATGGAGAAGAACCTCAAGGACGAGATCCGCATCCTGCAGGACGAGCGGGACAAGCGGATCGAGAACCTGCTCGACGGCCAGACGGCGGCCTCCGACCTGGTGAACGCCCGCGGCGACAAGGTGGTGCGCAAGGGCCAGACGCTGACCCGCGACGCGCTCTCGAAGCTGCGCCACTCGGACATCCTGAAGCTGCGCGTCGCGCCGGGCGACGGAGTGGACATCGAGGAGGGCCTGAACGACATCGTCGACAAGACCGAGCGCCAGATCGAGGTCCTGAAGACGCTGTTCGCCGAGAAGGAGAGCCGGCTGAAGCGCGGCGACGAGCTGCCGCCGGGCGTCATCAAGCTGGTCAAGGTGTTCGTGGCCATGAAGAGGAAGCTCTCCGTGGGCGACAAGATGGCCGGCCGCCACGGCAACAAGGGCGTGATCGCGCGCATCCTGCCCGAGGAGGACATGCCCTACCTCCCGGACGGCACGCCGGTCGAGATCGTGCTCAACCCGCTCGGCGTGCCCTCGCGCATGAACGTGGGCCAGATCCTGGAGACGCACCTCGGCTGGGCGGCGAAGGCCTGCGGCCTGTACGTGGCGACCCCGGTGTTCGACGGCGCCAGCGAGGACGAGATCAAGCTGCTGCTCGGGAAGGCCAACCAGGCCGAGCAGCAGCGCAACCCGCTGCGGCCCAACCTGCTGGAGAGCGGCAAGAGCACGCTGATCGACGGCATGACGGGCGAGCCGTTCGAGCAGAAGGTCACCGTCGGCTACATCTACATGCTCAAGCTGTCGCACCTGGTCGACGACAAGATCCACGCGCGCTCGATCGGACCCTACTCGCTGATCACGCAGCAGCCGCTGGGCGGCAAGGCGCAGTTCGGCGGCCAGCGCTTCGGCGAGATGGAGGTCTGGGCGCTCGAGGCGTACGGCGCGGCGCACATCCTGCAGGAGCTGCTGACGGCGAAGTCGGACGACGTGTACGGGCGCGCCAAGATCTACGAGGCGATCGTCAAGGGGGACACCGCCTACAACCCGGGCATCCCCGAGTCGTTCAACGTGCTGATCCGCGAGCTGCAGAGCCTGTGCCTGGACGTCGAGCTGATCAAGACCAAGCACTGAACCAAGGGGCAGATCGTTTGCAGAAAGGTCGGACAAGACGATGAGCGTGATGATTCCGATGAGGCCCAACCTGGAGCCGGGACGGTCCATGCTGGACTTCGACGCGATCAGGATCCGCCTGGCGAGCCCCGAGAAGATCCGCAGCTGGTCGCACGGCGAGGTCACCAAGCCGGAGACGATCAACTACCGCACCTTCAAGCCGGAGCGCGACGGCCTGTTCTGCGCCAAGATCTTCGGCCCGATCACGGACTGGGAGTGCCTGTGCGGCAAGTACAAGCGCATGAAGCACCGCGGCGTGATCTGCGACAAGTGCGGCGTCGAGGTCACCCAGTCCAAGGTGCGGCGCGAGCGGATGGGCCACATCGAGCTCGCCTGCCCGGTGAGCCATGTCTGGTTCTTCAAGGGCCTGCCCAGCCGGATCGGCCACATTCTCGACATCTCGCTGCGGGACCTCGAGCGCATCCTGTACTTCGAGAGCTTCGTGGTGATCGACGTCGGGGACTGCCCCGAGGTCAAGCGCCACGAGCTGGTCTCCGACGAGCGCTACCGCGCAGCTGCGCGAGAAGTACCCGCGCATGCGCGCGGCGATGGGCGCCGAGGCGATCAAGGAGCTGCTGCGCCGCGTCGACGTGGACGACGACTCGCTCGAGCTGCGCGAGCGGATGAAGAGCGAGACCTCGGTCCAGAAGAAGATCAAGTTCGCCAAGCGGCTGAAGGTGGTCGAGGCCTTCCGCAAGAGCGGCAACAAGCCGGAGTGGATGATCCTGGACGCGATCCCGGTGATCCCGCCGGAGCTGCGGCCTCTGGTGCCGCTCGACGGCGGCCGCTTCGCCACGTCCGACCTCAACGACCTGTACCGGCGGGTGATCAACCGCAACAACCGCCTGAAGAAGCTGATCGAGCTGCGCGCGCCCGACGTGATCGTGCGCAACGAGAAGCGCATGCTGCAGGAGGCCGTGGACGCCCTCTTCGACAACGGCCGCCGCGGCCGCGTGCTGCGCGGGGCGAACAACCGGCCGCTCAAGTCGCTCAGCGACACGCTGAAGGGCAAGCAGGGCCGCTTCCGGCAGAACCTGCTCGGCAAGCGCGTCGACTACTCGGGCCGCTCGGTGATCGTGGTCGGCCCCGAGCTCAAGCTGCACCAGTGCGGCCTGCCGAAGAAGATGGCGCTCGAGCTGTTCAAGCCCTTCATCTACAACAAGCTCGAGAAGGAAGGGCTGGTCACGACCATCAAGGCCGCCAAGGAGATGGTCGAGCAGCAGCGGCCCGAGGTGTGGGACTTCCTGGAGGAGGTCATCCGCGAGCACCCGGTGCTGCTGAACCGCGCGCCCACCCTGCACCGGCTCGGCATCCAGGCCTTCGAGCCGATGCTGGTCGAGGGCAAGGCGATCAAGATCCACCCGCTGGTGTGCACCGCCTTCAACGCCGACTTCGACGGCGACCAGATGGCCGTGCACGTGCCGCTGTCGCCCGAGGCGCAGATCGAGGCCAGCGTGCTGATGCTCTCCTCGAACAACATCCTCTCGCCGGCCAACGGCCAGCCGATCGCGATCCCCAGCCAGGACATCGTGCTGGGCTGCTACTACCTGACCAAGGAGAAGAAGGGGACGAAGGGCGAGGGCCGCGCCTTCGCCTGCACCGAAGACGTGCTGATCGCGCTCGAGCACAAGGAGGTCGAGACGCTGACGCCGATCCGCCTGCTGTACACCGGCGAGCTGATCGACCTGACCACCGTCTACGACGACCAGGACGTGATGCACACCGAGCCGCAGCTCGTGAAGTCGCAGGTGATCAACACCACCGTGGGCCGCGTGATCTTCAACGACTCGCTGCCCAAGGCCACGCCCTACGTCAACGGCCTGCTGCGCAAGAAGGGCCTGCAGCAGCTGGTGCAGTACTGCTACCTGCGCTACGGCCTGGAGAAGACGGTCCACATCCTGGACGCGATCAAGGACCTGGGCTTCTCCTACGCGACGCGCGCCGGCATCTCGATCGGCATCGACGACCTGATCATCCCCGAGGGCAAGGAGAAGATGGTCGGCTCGGCGCAGAAGGAGGTGCTCGAGGTCGAGAAGCAGTACCTCGACGGCGCGATCACCAACGGCGAGCGCTACAACAAGGTGATCTCCATCTGGTCCGCCGTCACCGAGCGCGTCGCCGACGCGATGTTCAAGGAGATGGAGAAGCAGGACAAGGAAGGCATCGAGTTCAACCCGATCTACATCATGGCCGACTCCGGCGCGCGCGGCTCCAAGCAGCAGATCCGCCAGCTGGCCGGCATGCGCGGCCTGATGGCCAAGCCCTCGGGCGAGATCATCGAGAACCCGATCACCTCGAACTTCCGCGAGGGCCTCACCGTGCTGCAGTACTTCGTCTCCACGCACGGCGCCCGCAAGGGCCTCGCCGACACCGCGCTCAAGACCGCGGACTCCGGCTACCTCACGCGCCGCCTGGTCGACGTCAGCCAGGACGTGATCATCAGCGAGCACGACTGCGGCACCGTGGACGGCATCGAGATCCGGCCGATCATCGAGTCGGGCGAGGTGATCGAGCCGCTGCGCGACCGCATCATCGGCCGCGTCAGCCTGGAGGCGATCAAGGACCCGATCGACGGCACCGTGATCGTCAAGGCCAACGAGGAGATCGCCGAGGAGACGGCCAACGCGATCCAGGCCGCCGGCATCGAGCGGGTGCGCATCCGCTCCGTGCTCTCCTGCGAGTCGGCGCGCGGCGTGTGCGCGCTGTGCTACGGCCGCGACCTGGCCACCGGCAAGCTGGTCGAGATGGGCCTGGCGGTGGGCGTGATCGCCGCGCAGTCGATCGGCGAGCCCGGCACCCAGCTGACGATGCGCACGTTCCACATCGGCGGCACGGCCAGCCACACCACGCAGCAGACGACGCTCGAGGCCAAGAACGCCGGCCCGGTGAAGTTCCACAACGTGACGACGGTCAAGGACAAGAAGGGCGACCTGGTGGTGATGAACCGTTCCGGCGCCCTGATCATCCACGACCAGAAGGGCCGCGAGAAGGAGCGCCACGCGGTGGTCTACGGCGCGCGGCTCAAGGTCAAGGACGGCGCCGAGGTCAAGCAGGGCCAGCTGATCGTCGAGTGGGACCCCTACTCGTTCACGATCATGACCGAGGACGACGGCCTGGCGCACTTCAAGGACGTGCTCGACGGCCAGACCGTGCACGAGCAGGTGGACGAGAACACCGGCATGTCGGCGCTGGTCATCATCGAGTCGCCCGACGAGAAGAAGCAGCCCCGCATCGAGGTGCGCGACGACAAGGGCAAGATCGTGCGCAAGTACCTGCTGCCCTCGGGCGCGCACCTGATGGTCGAGGACGGCCAGGAGATCGCGGCCGGCGACGTGCTGGCCAAGATCCCGCGCGAGACGGCCAAGACCAAGGACATCACCGGCGGCCTGCCGCGCGTGGTCGAGCTGTTCGAGGCGCGGCGGCCGAAGGAGCCCGCGGTGATCACCGAGATCGACGGCAGCGTGAAGTACGGCGACGTGCAGAAGCAGTACCGCAAGATCTTCGTGACCGGCGACAACGCCGAGACCCGCGAGTACCAGCTGCCGCGCGGCGCCCACATCAACGTGCAGGAAGGCGAGCGGGTGCGCGCCGGCGAGCCGCTGATGGACGGCCCGATCGACCCGCACGACATCCTGCGCGTGCGCGGCGAGAAGGAGCTGCAGCGCTACCTGGTCGACGAGATCCAGGAGGTCTACCGGCTGCAGGGCGTCAACATCAACGACAAGCACATCGAGGTGATCTCGCGGCAGATGATGCGCTGGGTGAAGGTCGAGGAGGTCGGGGACAGCGAGTTCCTGATCGACGAGGTCGTCGACCGCTTCAAGTTCATGGCCGAGAACGCGCGGCTGGTGGCGGACGGCAAGAAGCCGGCCAGCGGCCACCCGCTGCTGCTCGGCATCACCAAGGCCTCGCTGTCGACCGACTCGTTCATCTCGGCGGCGAGCTTCCAGGAGACGACGCGCGTGCTCACCGAGGCGGCGATCAGCGGCAAGGTCGACCACCTGCGCGGGCTGAAGGAGAACGTCATCATGGGCCGGCTGATCCCTGCCGGCACCGGGATGGAGTTCTACCGGAAGATCAAGATCCCCGAGGAGTTGATCGAGCGCGGCGGCGACGCGGGCCTCGAGGGCGAGTACGCCCCCGAGTACCTGGTCGAGCCCGAGCACATCCGCGAAGGCGTGGCCGAGGTGTAGCCGCACCGGCGCGGGCCGAGAGGCCCGCGCCTTGCTTTATGTGCGCCCAGCGTGGGCTTCAGCTTGGAGGTGAAAGTCCTCTCGTAAGCAGGCCATCGCAAGCGAAGCGAACCGCAACTGCGGAAGGGTGACCGACCGTGGGGAGGAAGCGGGGAGCAAAACCGCGGGCCGACGAACAGGAACCGGATACGAGGCGCTGGCGGGCGGGGTGAGCGGGCAGATGACCGCGAAGCCTCGATGGCCAAGACCCGAGGGCGTAGATCCGGCGGTCGTGCGGTGACGGCTGATGCTCGTACCTGGGGAGACCTCGCCTCACGCCTGAAAGGGCGACGCTGAGAACAGCGGAGCGAGGAGTCAGCAGAGGCCGTAGTAGCTGCCGGACTCGCGGGCAGCGAAGGGCCGAACGTGAAGGAGGGTGAGGCGCGCTCGAGCCTCGAAGGTGCGATGTCGCAGATGTCCAGGCAACTGGAGCTCCCGTTCATGGGCAGGGGTGAAGCCCCGAGAGGTGAACGGAGCGTGGAAGCGCCGACGGCGGCAAGGGGGAGCGAACGCCCAGGCAGCGACGGTGCGCCTCTGATGGAGAAGGTGCTGTCACGCCCGAACCTGAAGGCTGCGCTGAAGCGAGTGAGAAAGAACAAGGGCAGTCCCGGTGTCGACGGGATGACGACGGAAGAACTGCTGCCGTACCTGTGGGCGAACTGGGCGCGGCTTCGCGAGGATCTGCTCGCGGGGACGTACCAGCCCTCACCGGTGAAGCGGCAGCAGATTCCCAAGAGCGGCGGCGGGGTGCGCGAGCTTGGCATTCCAACGGTGCTCGACCGACTCATCCAGCAGGCGCTCTTACAGGTCCTGCAGCCCGGTTTCGACGCGACCTTCTCGAGGCACAGCTACGGTTTCCGGCCGAGACGCAGCGCGCACGACGCGGTGATGGCGGCGAAGCGCTACGTCGAGGAGGGACGCCGCTTCGTGGTGGACGTGGACCTCGAGAAGTTCTTCGACCGTGTCAACCACGATGTGCTGATGGGACGGCTCGCGAAGAGGATTCCGGACCGCCGTGTCTTGGGACTGATCCGTCGCTATCTCGAAGCCGGCGTGATGGTGAACGGGGTAGTGATGGAGCGGGGCGAAGGCACACCGCAGGGTGGACCGCTCTCTCCGCTGCTCGCCAACGTGCTCCTCGACGAAGTGGACAAGGAACTGGAGAAGCGCGGTCACGCCTTCGTCCGGTACGCCGACGACTGCAACGTATACGTACGCAGCCGACGGGCCGGGCGACGCACGATGGAGCTGCTACGGAGGCTCTTCGGGCGACTCCGGCTCCGAGTCAACGAGACGAAGAGTGCGGTCGACCTGGCGTGGAACCGGAAGATCCTCGGCTACTCGTTCTGGGTGGCTGCGGGTCGAACGGTGAAGCTGCGGGTGGCGCGCAAGGCCCTTGACGCGATGAAGGACCAAGTCCGCCTCATCACCCGGCGGTCTGGTGGACGGAGCCTGCGTCAGGTCATCGAAGAACTACGCGACTACCTGCCGGGCTGGCGCAACTACTTCAGCCTGGCAGAAACGCCCGGTATCTTCGGCGACCTGGACCAGTGGATCCGTCACCGGCTACGTGCTCTCCAACTGAAGCAGTGGAAACGTGGGAGGACGGTCTACCGCGAAATGCGAGCCCGCGGTGCCTCCGAACACGTCGCCGCCCGTGTGGCGGCGAACACGCGCCGATGGTGGCGGAACGCCAGCATGGGCCTTCACACCGTGCTGACCACGTCGCACTTCGACGCGCTCGGTCTCCCGAGGCTGAGCGCATGACCTCAACTTCACGAACCGCCCGGTGCGGACCCGCATGCCGGGTGGTGTGGCAGGGGAGGCCGGGGTAACCCGGCCCCCCTATGCCGATCGACGCAGCTCGCGCGGTCCGTCGCCGGCGTGCGAAAATCGTCGGCTTGAAGACCAAGACCCAGTCCTCCGAAGCACGCCCGGCGGGCGCCGTCCGTCGACGGCCTCTCCGCCCGCGCCCTGTCGACGCCCGAGCCCTTCGTCCGCCTCTTCTCGCGGCAGGGTCCAGCAGGAAGGGGCGCTCGACCTCACCCAGGGCGACTACAAGAACGCCGACTTCGCCCCGCACCCCGAGGTCGTCCGGGCCGCGCAGCGGATCACCCGGAACACCGTCCACAGCTACGGGCCCGCGGTGGGGCGGATGGACGTGAGGAGCGAGGTCGCCGAGTTCTTCAACCGCGACGGCCTCCTCGACTACCCCGACTCCGAGGTCCGCTTCCTGCCCGACGAGGTGATCTTCACGCCGGGCACGCGCGCGGGGCTCGCCTTCGTCCTCGAGGTCCTCGGCGCGGACGGGTCGGGCGTCGTGGTGCCGCGCCCGAGCTGGGAGTACGACTGGTTCGTCGAGCGCGCCGGCAAGACGGTGGTCGAGCTTCCCGACGTCGGCGCCCGAGTTCCTCCCCGACCCGGAGGCGCTCGACCGGCTCCTCGCGCAAGGGAGGGATCTCCTCCGTCATCCTCAACAACCCGCACAACCCGACCGGGCGCGTCTACCCGCGCGCCCTCGTCGAGGACCTGGTGCGGGTGGCGGTGAAGCACCGCTGCTACGTCCTCTACGACTCGGTCTACCAGCGGCTCGACTACGTCGGCTGGTTCGTCAACCCGGCCTTCGCCCATCCCGAGTGGCGCGACTGGGTCGTCTCGCTCTCCGGCCTGTCGAAGATGGACATGTTCGGCGCCTCGACCGGCACCCGCGCCTGCTGGCTCGTCATCTCCGACCAGATCCGCGCGAACGGCGTGCGGGCCCGCGAGATCCTCGCGAACCTCTCCGCCTGGCTCGTCGCCACCCCCTCCACCCTGGCCCAGGACTGGGCGCTCGCGGCCCTCCAGAGCCCGCTCGCCGCCCTGCGCCGGCCGTCGCCCTACATGCGCGAGCGGCGCGACTTCATGGTGCGGGCCGCGGACGAGCTCGCGCCCGCTCGGCGTCGAGAGGACCGACTTCGGCGGGACGTTCTACTCCCCGCTCGCCTTCCCCGGCCTCGTGGGCGAGCCGTTCGACCGCCTGCGCAACGGCATCCACGAGAAGGCCGTGGTGAAGGACTCGGTCGACGCCTTCGAGCTGCTCCTCTCGGGCGGCGTCGGCGGGATCCCCTTCGTCGCCTTCGCGGGGGGCCGCGACGGGCGCCGCCCGCTTCGGGACGTGGCAGCGCCTCTCCTACGGCTCGAAGGACGTCAAGGAGCTGGCGGTCTTCATGGACCGCGTCCGCGCCCGGATCACGAAGCAGGGCCAGCTCGGCTCGAGCGCGCCCGCCGCCGTGGCGGCCCGACCGCGCACGGCGCAGGACGCCGTCTGGGAGAGCGTCTGCACGGCGGACGGCTACGACGCGCTCGACGGCCTCGACCCGAAGGCGTTCGCCGCGGCGCGGCGGCGCTTCCTCGAGGACCCGCGCCACGAGGCGCTGCGCCTGACGGGGACGAAGCACCCCGACTCCACCGCCCACCGCGCCGAGCAGCTCGACCGCGCCCTGCGCGCGGCCCCCGAGGGCGCTCCCGACCGCGCCCGCCTCGCCCTGACCCACCTCGAGTGGCACCCGCTGATGGAGGCGCGGCTCGAGTACGAGGAGTCGATCGCCGACCTCCTCGGGCCCTGCAGCGAGGTGCTGCTCGACCTCGAGGGGCGGCAGATCAGCCCGGACTGGCTCGACGTCCCGGAGAAGGTCGTGCTCGCCCTCCTGCGCCACGGCATCGTCCCCGGCGAGGACCGCCACCTCCTCTTCCGCGTCCCCAACCCCTTCATCGAGCAGGACGAGGAGAAGGTCTCGAAGATCCTCGCCTCCGTCGCCCGCGCGAACGTGCTCTTCCACCTCGCGTGCGAGCGGGTCGGGGTCGTGCCGAAGCAGAACGCCATCCACGAGATCACCGTCCCCCAGGTGAACTCCACCGCCGAGATCGGCGCCGTCGTGAAGGTCGGGACGCTCTACCTGCAGGCGGTCGCGGGCCTCTTCGACGGCCCCCCGGAGCGCGTCGACGCGTTCCTGGGCAAGCGGGTCCCGAAGGCGCGCCGCGCGGAGCTCCTCGCCCGCGTCGCCCGGGTCCGCCTCGTCCCCCTGTGCGAGAACGTCGGCGCCCTCGCGCACCTGCCCGACCTGCTCGAGGCCTTCTACCTCGCGCTGGAGCGGGGCCTCGGGGTGGAGGACCTGCCGACCCCGGGGATCTTCCGCACCTCGTTCGACCGCCCCGAGGCCGTCGTCCGCGTCTTCGTCGCGATGTCGGACACCGCCGAGCAGAGCGGGAAGATCGCCACCGACGCCGCCTACACGCTCGCCCTCGCCGGTCGCGAGGAGGCCGAGCGCCGCCTCGCCGCGCACGCGCGGCGGCTCGGCGAGCCCGCCCCGTCGGTCACGTTCCTGATCGGCGCGGGCCGGGCCGGCTTCCGCGGCGGCTTCGACCCCGCCCACCCGGGGGTCCTCCGGCAGTTCGCCCGCGCCGACGGCGTCACGCTGCAGGGCATCCGGGCCGACGCGCCCGAGGAGGCGGCCCGCCTCGCCGCGGCGTTCCGCGCCGAGGTCGCGGCGCGGACGGCGGCGAAGGACCGGGGCCCGGCCCTCTCCGCCGCCGACGCCGAATCGCTGATGAAGCTGCTCGAGGCGGGCGGTCAAGGCCCACACCGAGACGCTGCTGCGGATCGCCCCGCTCCTCGCTCCCTTCGGGAGCCTCGTGCCCCAGACCCGCGTCCGCATCCGCGCCACGGGCTCGGTGAACTACGGGCGCTCGATCCCGGCGTACCCGGAGGAGTGGGGCGGGGGCAAGGTGCTCCCCGACAACCGCGACCTGCGCGACGCCTGGCCGGAGGGCGTCACCCTCCCGCGGGCGATCGTCTACAACCTCGCCTGCACGACGCTCGGCCTGCCGGCCGTGACGAGCGACCTCGGCGTCCTCGACCGGCGCGCCGCCGTCCTCCTCGACCGCCACGCGCCCGGGTACCGCGAGATCGTCGCGAGCGAGCTCCCCTGCTTCGTGAAGGAGTCCGCCGCGCTCGTCTTCGGCCGGAAGCTGGCCGAGACGACCGCCCGCCGGTGCCAGCGCGCGGCCGCCGCGCTCTGGGTCGACGCCCGCACCCGCGAGGAGCTCGTCGCGCCCGACCTGCCTCTTCGCCATGGAGTACCTGCGGTACCTGGCCGAGGACTCGGAGAGCTGGGACGAGACGAAGGAGCACGAGAGCCAGACGACGCGCGAGGAGGAGCTGATCCGCGAGACGTCGAGCGTCGCCTTCGTCGCCCTCTGCGCCGAGCGGCCGGGCGAGCCGCTGGCCCGTCCTCCAGACGCTGGTGGACGCCGAGGACGCCTCGCGCCTCCTCCTCGCCCGCGAGCTGACCCTCGAGGAGAAGAGGGAGTTCGTCGACCTGCGGATCGAGGGGTGGCTCCGGACGCTCCCCGATACGCTCGCCCCCGAGCTGCGGCGCGAGTGGTCGCGCCTGCGCGAGCTCGCGGAAGGACGAGCTCACGCTCGACGCCATCCAGAGGCTCATCGCCCTCGAGAAGCTGCGCGGGAGCCGGGGGGCGTAGACGCTCTGGCTCGAACGGCGATCCCGGGAACCAACGAAGAACAGTCGCCCCATGGCGGACAAGGCAGGCACTCGCGACGCGCGTCAGGGACGCAGGGCGCAGGTACGGCGCCCACCCCGGAAGGACGCCTGGCGTCAGGTGCGTCGGCTCCTGCGTCTGGTCTTCCTGCTCTACGCCGGGGGACTCCTCCTCCTCCTGGGGCTCGTGTTCGGGCCCGGGGAGGCTCTCTGGCCGGTGACGCTCTTCCTCTTCGGCCCTCGCTGGGTGATCGCCCTGCCGCTGCCGGTCCTCACCTTCTTCGCAGTGCTCGTCGATCGTCGGTTCGCCGTGCCTCTGACCGTGGCGTGTCTCGCGATGCTCGTTCCGTTGTCGGGCGTCAACATTCCCTGGGCCCACCTCGTGCCTCGGGGTGAGGACACGGCGCCCGCGATCCGGGCGCTCACCTGGAACATGGGGGGAGGTGTCGAGCCCGGGCCCCGGCCCGTAGCCTGGGTGCTCGAGGAAGCCCGACCCGACGTCGCCGTCCTGCAGGAGTGCAACGACGCCCGGCTCGAGCAGCCTGCCGAATGGCACCGCCACCGGACGCACGACACGTGCCTGCTCAGCCGCTTCCCCATCGTCGAGGTGGCGGTGCGGGACCCGACGGACATGTGGAAGCTCGCGGGATCGGGAGAGATCGTGCGCTACACGCTCGACACGCCAATCGGGCTGGTCGAGCTGACGAACGTGCATCTTGAGACCCCCCGGGAGGGACTCGAGGCCATCCTCGCCTCGAAGCTGCGCGGTGTCCCGGAGCTGCAGGCGAAGTACGCACAGCGCGAGCTCGAGGCCCGGGTGGCGCGTCGTTGGGTGGACGAAGGCGCCCGAGGCCTGCGGCTGGTGGCCGGGGATTTCAACACCACCGTCGAGAGCAACCTGTTCCGGGCCTACTGGAGCGGCTTTCGCGACTGCTATGCGGCAGCCGGATGGGGCTTCGGCCACACCAAGCAGACGCGGCGCATCGGCACCCGCATCGACCATATACTCGCGGGGGACAGTCTCGAGTGCGTCGACGCGCGGGTCGGGCCGTGGGTCGGCGGCGACCACGCTCCCGTGATCGCTACCCTACGCCGCTCGACACGCTGAGGTAGACTTCGGCCCTGACCATGCGAACGACCGGAGCCCTCCTCCTCGTCGGCATCGCCCTTCTTTCCGGCTGCCGGGCGAAGGAGAAGCCTCCCGACGTGGGCCAGCTCGTCGCGCAGCTGCGCGGAGGCGACCCGCAGAAGAGCGGTCAGGCGCGGCTGCAGCTGATCGGGCTGGGCGAGCCGGCCGTGCCCGCCCTGTCCGAGCTGCTGCGTTCGGGTCAGCCGGCCGAGCGCCTGGCCGCAGCGAACACGCTGTGGGGCATGGGGGCACGCGGCCGGGCCGCGATCCCCGACCTCACGGCGGCGCTCGGCGAGGCTGACACGCAGCTGCGCGTGGTGGCCGCCATGGCGCTCGAGAACATGGGCACGGCCGCCGCACCGGCCGTGCCGGCGCTGATCAAGGCCGTCGGCGACCGCGAAGGCGCCGTCCGACAGGCGTCGGTCAAGGCGCTCGGTGCGATCGGGCCCGACGCCCGCGACGCCCTGCCGACCCTCACGCACGCTCTGCGGCGTGGCTCGTGGCCCGAGGCCGAGGAAGCCGTGCGGCGGATCCGCGGCCTCCAGCCGGGAGCGCCGGTCGACCTCGGCGACGAAGCGAGCGACGTGCGATGAGCCTGGCGGGGCGCCTCGAGGAAGTCGAGCTGCCCGAGATCCTGCACTTCCTCAGCCTCAACAACCGCACGGGCAGGCTGACCCTCACCCGCCGCGACGCGCAGGGCACGGTCGTGGTGCGGCTCGGCCGGACCGTGTACGCCGCCTCGAGCTCGATCCGCGAGGCGCTCGGCAGCATCCTGATCTCGCGGGGACTCGTCAGCCCGGCGCAGCTGGCGGCCGCGCTCGAGACGCAGCACCAGTCCGCCGACGGGCGCAAGCTGGGCGCGATCCTGGTCGAGACCGGGACGATCGGCGAGGAGGCGCTGCACGAGGCCCTCGCCCAGCAGATCGGGCTGGTGGTGCAGGAGATGTGCCGCTGGCGCAGCGGCTACTTCAAGTTCGAGCTGACGGCCGTGGCCGCGTCCGGGGACATCGGCGTCGACGCCGAGGAGCTGGTGGTGCCGGGCGGCGTGCCGACCGAGCGGCTCCTGCTCGAGGCCATGGCGCTGGCCGAGATCGAGGAGCCCGTGCTGGCTTCCTCGGCGACGGCGATCGAGATCGCCTCGTCCTCGTTCTCGCCCTCGCTCGGGGGCGAGCTGACGATGGGGCTGCTGCAGCGCGCCCAGTCCGTGGCCAGGCGCGGGCTCCTGCTGGTGGTGCGTGGCGACGAGGTGAGGGCCGCGGGGCAGATCGGCCTCGAGCACGTGCCCGACCCGGACGCGCTCGCCCGCTCGATCCGGCTGCCGCTCGGCGAGCCTTCGCTGATCGCGGAGGCGGTCGAGCGGCGCGAGACGCGGCGCGGCGCGCTCGACCCGAGCGCGGCCAACGAGCGCCTGCTCGCGCTGCTCGGCGGGCCGCGGCCGACCGAGGCGCTCGTCGTGCCCATGCTGCTGCGCGAGGGCGCCGGGCTCGTCTTCTACGGCGACAACGCCCCCGAGCTGCAGCCGCTCGGCGACCCGGCGGAGCTCGAGTGGGCGCTGCTCGAGGCCGGCCTGGTGATGGAGCGCGAGCTCCTGGAGCGGCGCCTGGCCGAGTTCGAGCGGGCCCGAGGCTACCGGCCCTGAGGGCGAGGATGCCGATCGATCCAGAGGATGAAGGAGGCAACCGCATGCACTGGCAGACCCGGACGGCAACCGTCGGCTTGCTGGGCCTGGCCGTCGCTCTCGGCGCGGCCGCCCTCGCGTCGGAGCGTCGGACGATCGGCCGCGTCGAGCGCGTCGATTCGCGGCTCGACGCGCTCGTTCCTCGAGGCGCCGTGGTCGAGGTGCTGGCCGAGGGCTTCCGCTGGTCCGAGGGGCCCGTCTGGGACCGTGCGAAGGGGCGGGTGCTGTTCTCCGACGTGCCGAACAACGTCGTCCACGCCTGGAGCGAGCAGGCCGGGGCGTCGGTGTTCCTGAAGCCGAGCGGCTACACCGGCCCGGAGGGCGGCGGCGGCCGGGAGCCCGGGGCCAACGGTCTGGCCTTCGACGCGCAGGGGCGGCTGGTGATGTGCCAGCACGGCAACCGTCAGGTGGCGCGCCTCGAGCCGGATGGGAGCTTCAAGACGCTGGCGGACCGCTTCGAGGGCAAGCGTTTCAACAGCCCGAACGACCTCGTGTTCGCGAAGGACGGCGCGCTCTACTTCACCGACCCGCCGTACGGCCTCCCGAAGACCTTCGACGACCCCGGCCGCGAGATCGGCTGGAACGGCGTCTACCGCCTGGGGCCGGACGGGAAGCTGAGCGTGCTGGTGAAGGACCTCAAGGCGCCGAACGGGATCGGCCTCTCGCCGGACGGCAGGACGCTCTACGTGGGCCAGTCCGACCCCGACCGGCCCGTGGTGATGGCCTACGACCTCGCCGCCGACGGCACGGTCGCGAACGGCCGGGTGCTGTTCGACACGAAGCCGCTGCGCGCGCAGGGCCCGGGCGCGCCCGACGGCATGAAGGTCGACCAGCACGGGAACATCTTCACCACCGGCCCCGGCGGCGTTCTCGTGCTCGCGCCGGACGGGCGGCACCTCGGCACCATCGTCACCGGCGTGCCGACCGCCAACTGCGCCTTCGGCGACGCGGACGGCGCGAGCCTCTACATCACGGCGAACGACAAGCTCTGCCGGATCCGGACGAAGACGAAGGGTCTGGGGTTCTGACGCGTGGCCACGGCGGCGCCGGCGATCGACCCCAACCCCACTGACGGGCCCGTGGAGGAGTACGAGCGCGAGCCGGTGCCCGAGCGGGCCCTGCTCGGCTTCCGCAGCTTCATCGGCCAGTACGCGGGCGAGCACACGGCCGGCACGGAGCTGATGATCGGGCCGCTGTTCGTGGCCGCCGGCGTCAGCGCGTTCGACCTGCTCGTCGGCCTGCTCGTCGGCAACCTGCTGGCCGTGCTGAGCTGGACGTTCCTCACCGCGCCAATCGCGACGCGCGCGCGCCTGACGCTCTACTACCAGCTCGAGAAGATCTGCGGGCGCAACCTCGTCACGCTCTACAACCTGGCCAACGGCGTGATGTTCTGCTTCCTGGCCGGGGCGATGGTGACCGTCTACGCCACCGCCGTCGGCGTGTCGTTCTCGATCCGGATGCCGGGGCTCAACGACCTGTATCCCAACAGCCTGGGCTGGGTCCTGGCGAGCCTGGTGATGGGCGCGATGGTCACGGTCGTGGCCGCCTACGGCTACCGGTTCGTCGCGCGCGTCGCCAACGTGGCGGCCCCGTGGATGACGCTGGTGTTCGTCGCCTTCGGCCTGGTCGGCCTGCGCGAGCTGGGCATCGACTCGACCGCAGGCCTCTGGCAGCGGCTGCAGGAGCTGGTCTGGACCGGCGGCGCGCCGCTGCCGGGCCAGGTGAAGTTCACGTTCTGGCACGTGATGTTCTTCGCCTGGTTCTGCAACATGGCCATGCACATCGGCATGGCCGACCTCAGCGTGTTCCGCTACGCTCGCAGGTCCTGGTACGGCGTCGCGAGCGCCTCGGGGATGTTCCTGGGCCACTACGTCGCCTGGATCGCCGCCTCGATCCTGTATGCGCTGCAGCTGCACGCCGATCCCGCGAACCACGCCGTGCTCCCGGGCCCGATGGCCTACCGGGCCTGCGGCCTGGCCGGTCTCATCTGCGTGATCGTGGCCGGCTGGACCACGGCCAACCCGACCATCTACCGCGCGGGGCTGGCGTTCCAGGCCATCTGGCCGCGCTGGTCGCGCTACAAGGTCACGCTCGTCACGGGCGGCGTCGCGACCGTGGCCGGCATGTTCCCGGCGATCGCGATGAAGCTACTCGACTTCGTGGCGCTCTACGGCCTGGTGCTGATGCCGATGGGCGCCGTCGTGTTCGTGGACTTCTGGCTGAGCCGGAGGCTGGGCTTCGAGCCCGCCTTCGCAGAGCGCAGCGGGACCTCCTTCAACTGGGCGGCGGCCTTGGCCTGGCTCGTCACCTTGGCGCTCTGCCTCGGCCTGGCGCTCAGCGGGACGCTGCAGATCTACTTCGTCGGCCTGCCGGGCTGGTTCATCGCGGCCTGCATCTACGTGGTCCTGAGCCGGCTGCTGCAGGCCAGGCATCGCCGCATCGGGGCGCGCGCGCCCGTGGAGGCCCTGGCATGAGGATCCTGCTCCGGGCCGTCTCGGGCCTCGCGCTCGTCGGCACGATCGCGCCTCCCCTGCTGTTCGTCGCCAACGTGCTGGACCTGGACCAGGTGAAGGCGTGGATGGCCGTGGCCACCGTCGCCTGGTTCGCGGCCACGCCGCTGTGGATGGACCGGCCGGGACGATGATCCGCCGCGCGTTCCGCATGTCCGTCCATGCCGGCCGGCAGGCCGAGTACGAGCGGCGCCACAACCCGATCTGGCGGGAGCTCGAGGACACCCTGCTGGCCCACGGCGTCGACAGCTACTCGATCTTCCTGGACGCCGAGACGAACCAGCTGTTCGCCTACGTGGAAATGGAGAGCGAGGAGCGCTGGGCACGGATCGCGCAGACCGACGTCTGCCGCCGCTGGTGGAGGTCCATGCGCGAGCTGATGCCCTCGAACGCCGACGACTCCCCGGTCTCCGTCGAGTGCCGCGAGGTCTTCCACATCGAGCGCAAGGCCGGCGGCTGACCGGACCGCGGTCCCCCCGCCCGGGCCGACCCCCGCCGGCCCGCCGGGAAGGCGAGCCGCCCGACGAACCCTTGACAGGGCCTTCGTTTCGAGTAAACTCGGAGGGTTGCACTAGTGGTGAACGCGTGCCTCTGGCGAGGCAGACCTTCACCCTCGTTCGGTTCCCATTCGGAGGCAAAGTGCCCACGGTCAACCAGCTCGTCCGGGTCGGTCGCAGCAGGCTGCGCTCGAAGACCGACAGCCCGGCGCTCCAGGGGTCTCCGCAGAAGCGGGGCGTGTGCGTGCGCGTCTTCACCTCGACGCCCAAGAAGCCGAACTCGGCCCTGCGCAAGGTCGCGCGCGTGCGGCTGACGAACGGGATCGAGGTGACCGCGTACATCCCCGGCGTGGGCCACAACCTGCAGGAGCACTCGATCGTCCTCATCCGGGGCGGCCGTGTGAAGGACCTGCCGGGCGTGCGCTACCACATCGTGCGTGGCACCCTCGACGCCGTCGGCGTGCAGGGACGCAAGCGGAGCCGGAGCAAGTACGGGGCGAAGCGGCCGAAGGCCTAGGCGCTCCGGGCAGTGAGTCGTTCCCGGCCGCCCAGGAGGGCCGTCCGGGGGAGGGGTGGAGAAAAGGACGTTCCGGCGGGATCGCCGGAAAGACACGGTCGGGGAAATCGGGCCCGCCTCGCGCAGGTGGCAGGGCCAGGATCCTCGAGGCGGGGCGGTCGTTGGGCCTCAGACGGACGCCGGCCGGGAACGGCAGGAGCCGTGACCCGGGGCGCCGTCTGTTGTCGTTTGTGGAAGAGGGATTCTCTTATGCCGCGTCGTGGATTGATCGCGCGCCGTGAGGTTCAGGCGGACCCGCTGTACAACAGCGCGCTGGTGACGAAGTTCATCAACAGCATGATGTACGGCGGCAAGCGTGCCACCTCGCAGGGCATCATGTACGACGCGCTCGGCGTCGTGCAGCAGAAGACCCAGGACGATCCGCTCAAGCTCTTCAAGAAGGCCATCGACAACGTCAAGCCCACGCTCGAGGTGAAGAGCCGCCGCGTGGGCGGCTCGAACTACCAGGTGCCGGTCGAGGTCAACGCCACGCGGCGCACGTCGCTCGCGCTGCGCTGGCTGATCGGCTTCGCGCGCAAGCGGCCGGAGCGCACGATGGTGCAGAAGCTGGCCGCGGAGATCATCGACGCCGCCAACATGCGCGGCGGCGCGGTCAAGAAGAAGGAAGACACCCACAAGATGGCGGAGGCCAACAAGGCCTTCGCGCACTACCGCTGGTAGCCCCGGCGGCAGGCAGGCAAGGACACGTGCCCAGGACCACCCCGCTCGAGCGGACCCGGAACATCGGGATCGCGGCGCACATCGACGCCGGCAAGACGACGACTACCGAGCGGATCCTGTACTACACGGGCGTCAACTACAAGATCGGCGAGGTCCACGAGGGCACGGCCACCATGGACTGGATGGAGCAGGAGCAGGAGCGGGGGATCACCATCACCTCCGCGGCCACCACCTGCTTCTGGCGCGAGCACCGCATCAACATCATCGACACGCCCGGCCACGTCGACTTCACGGCCGAGGTGGAGCGCTCGCTGCGCGTGCTCGACGGCGCGGTGGCGGTGTTCGACGCGGTGGCCGGCGTGCAGCCCCAGTCCGAGACGGTCTGGCGCCAGGCCGACAAGTATCGCGTGCCGCGCATCGCGTTCATCAACAAGATGGACCGGGTGGGCGCCAACTTCCTGCACGCGATCGAGACCATGCACGACCGGCTCGCCGCCCGCTCGGCCGTGGCGATCCAGCTCCCGCTGGGCGAGGAGGACAAGCACGCCGGCGTCGTCGACCTGGTCGAGATGAAGGCGGTGCGCTACCAGGACGAGGCGCTCGGCGCGAAGTTCGAGCTGTGCGAGATCCCGGACGCGCTCGTGGCCGAGGCCCGGCACTGGCGCGAGGTGATGATCGAGAGGGTGGCCGAGGCCGCCCACGAGGCGGGCGACGACACGCTGTTCGAGAAGTACGTGGCGGGCGAGGCGCCCACGCTCGAGCAGCTGAAGGCCGCCATCCGCTTCGCCACCGTGCGCATGAAGCTGTTCCCGGTGGTGTGCGGCTCGGCGTTCAAGAACAAGGGCGTGCAGCCGCTGCTCGACGCGGTGGTGGACTACCTGCCCTCGCCGCTCGACATCCCGGCCACCGTGGCGAACGACCCCAAGACGGGCGAGCTCGTGGAGCGGCCGGCCAGGGACGACGCGCCGTTCAGCGCGCTCGTGTTCAAGATCATGACCGACCCGTTCGTCGGCCAGCTCGCCTTCATCCGCGTCTACTCCGGCTCGATGAAGACCGGCGACAGCGTGCTCAACACCGCGAAGGGCCAGCGCGAGCGCATCGGCCGTCTGCTCAAGATGCACGCCAACAAGCGCGAGGAGATCAAGGAGGTCTGGGCCGGCGACATCGCGGCGGCCGTGGGCCTGCGCAACGTGATCACCGGCGACACGATCTGCGACGCGAACGCGCCGGTGGTGCTGGAGTCGATCCAGTTCCCGGCGCCGGTGATCGCGCTGGCGGTCGAGCCGAAGACCAAGAGCGACCAGGAGAAGCTCAGCAACGGCCTGGCCAAGCTGATGCAGGAGGACCCGACCTTCAAGGTCGAGACCGACCGGGACACGGGCCAGACCAAGATCTCGGGCATGGGCGAGCTGCACCTGGAGATCATCGTGGAGCGCCTCAAGCGCGAGTTCTCGGTCGAGGCCAACGTCGGCAAGCCGCAGGTGGCCTACAAGGAGACGATCCGCCGCAGCGCGGGCGCCGAGGGCAGGTACATCAAGCAAACCGGCGGCCGCGGCCAGTACGGCCACTGCAAGATCGAGATCGCGCCGGCGCCGGGCGAGGGCTACGTGTTCGAGAACGACATCACGGGCGGCGTGATCCCGAGGGAGTTCATCAAGCCGATCGACGAGGGCATCAGGGAGGCGCTCGAGCGCGGCGTGCTCGCGGGCTACCCGATGGTGGACGTGAAGGTGCGCCTGTGGGACGGCAGCTACCACGACGTCGACTCCTCGGAGATGGCGTTCAAGATCGCGGGCTCGATGGCGCTGCAGGAGGCCGCGAAGAAGGCCCAGCCCGTGCTGCTCGAGCCCATCATGAAGGTCGAAGTCGTGACGCCCGACGACTACACGGGCGCCGTGACGGGCGACCTGTCCAGCCGCCGCGGGCACCTCGAGGGCCAGATCTCGAGGGGCGGGTCGCAGATCATCACCGCCATGGTGCCCCTCTCCAACATGTTCGGTTATTCCACCGACCTGCGTTCCCGGACGCAGGGCCGCGCCACCTACTCGATGCACTTCGAGCGCTACGCGGAAGCCCCGCGCAACGTCTCGGAGGAGGTGGTCGCCCGCGTCACGGGCAAGGTCACGAAGGACTAGGGAGCGCGGCGCAGCCCCCCTCAGAAGAGAGAAGACATGGCCAAGGAGAAGTTCGACAGGACGAAGCCGCACGTGAACATCGGGACGATTGGTCACGTGGACCACGGGAAGACGACGTTGACGGCGGCGATCACGAAGTGCCTTGCGGTGGGGAACCCGAAGGTCCAGTTCAAGGCCTACGACCAGATCGACAACGCACCTGAGGAGCGGGAGCGTGGGGTGACGATCAACGCGTCTCACGTGGAGTACGAGACGGCGAACCGGCACTACGCGCACGTGGACTGCCCTGGCCACGCGGACTACATCAAGAACATGATCACGGGCGCGGCGCAGATGGACGGGTCGATTCTGGTGGTGTCGGCGGCGGACGGGCCGATGCCGCAGACGCGGGAGCACATTCTGCTGGCGCGGCAGGTGGGGGTTCCCTTCATCGTGGTGTTCCTGAACAAGGTGGACATGGTGGACGACCCGGAGCTCCTGGACCTGGTGGAGCTTGAGGTGCGGGAGCTGTTGAAGACGTACGAGTTTCCGGGGGACACGGTGCCGGTGATCCGGGGCTCTGCGACGCAGGCTTTGGAGGGGAGCGGGAGCGACGCTTCGTCCAAGCCGATCCTGGAGCTGATGGAGGCGGTGGACAAGTACGTACCGCTGCCGGTGCGCCAGATCGACAAGCCGTTTCTGATGCCGATCGAGGACATCTTCACGATCTCGGGCCGCGGGACGGTGGCGACGGGGCGTGTGGAGCGTGGGAAGGTGAAGGTGGGGGAGGAAGTGGAGCTGGTGGGGTTGCGCCCGGAGATCCAGAAGAAGGTCGTGACGGGAGTGGAGATGTTCAAGAAGCTGCTCGACGAGGGGGTGGCTGGGGACAACATCGGGGTGCTGCTACGGGGGACGGACCGCAAGGACGTGGAGCGGGGGATGGTGCTGGCGAAGCCGGGATCGATCACGCCGCACACGAAGTTCAAGGGCGAGGTGTACGTGCTGACGAAGGAGGAGGGAGGTCGGCACACGCCGTTCTTCACGGGCTACCGGCCGCAGTTCTACTTCCGCACGACGGACGTGACGGGGGTGGCGCACCTGCCGGAGGGGGTGGAGATGGTGATGCCGGGGGACAACACGCAGATGACGGTGGAGCTGATCACGCCGATCGCGATGGAGAAGGGGCTGCGCTTCGCGATCCGCGAGGGCGGCCGCACCGTCGGCTCCGGCACCGTCTCCGAAGTCATCGAGTAGGCGGGCGGCGCCATGATGATCAACGAGAAGATCCGGATCCGGCTGAAGGCGTACGACTACCGGATCCTCGACCAGTCCACCGGCGAGATCGTGGACACCGCGAAGCGCACCGGCGCCCGTGTCGCGGGGCCGATCCCGCTGCCCACGATCAAGAACCGCTGGACGGTCAACCGCTCGCCGCACGTGGACAAGAAGAGCCGCGAGCAGTTCGAGGTGCGCACGCACCGGCGGCTGCTCGACATCTTCGAGCCCACGCCGCAGACGGTCGACGCGCTGATGAAGCTCGACCTGCCCGCCGGCGTGGACGTCGAGATCAAGGCGTTCGGGAAGGAGCACCAGAAGTAACTCGACCACGAACCGCGAGCCAGGGGGACCAACTTCCCCGAGGCGAGCGGGAGGTCCGGGGGGTGTGAGGCAGCACCACCCAGAACGACAGAGGTTCCGGACGAGGGGCGACGCCGACGGCGGCGGCCCCGGGCCGTGACCGCGAAGTCCCCCGGGGACGAGCGGAGAAGGCCGGCGACCTCACGGACAGGAGTGAAAGGCAGCGCGATGTCGGTTCAGGGAATCATCGGCAAGAAGGTCGGCATGACCCAGGTCTACGCCGAGGACGGCCGCGCCTACCCGGTCACGGTCATCCAGGCCGGGCCCTGCGTGGTCGTGCAGCGCAGGTCGAAGGACAAGGACGGCTACTCCGCCGTCCAACTCGGCCTGGTCGAGGCGCGCAAGCTCAACAAGCTGACGAAGCCCATGAAGGGGCACTTCGCCAAGGCCGGCCTGCCGCCCTGCCGCGTGCTGCGCGAGTTCCGCGTGGCCGACGGCGCCGAGCTCAAGGTGGGCGACAAGGTCTCGGTCGAGCAGTTCGCCGCGGGCGACAGCATCACCGTCTCGGGCACCAGCCGCGGGCTCGGCTTCCAGGGCGTCGTCAAGCGCCACCACTTCCGAGGCGGCGCGGCCACCCACGGCTCGATGTTCCACCGGGCCCCCGGCTCGATCGGCGCCTCGGCCTTCCCCTCGCGCGTCCTTCCGGGAATGAAGGGCGCCGGCCACATGGGCAGCGACCGGGTGACGGTGCGCAACCTCACGGTGGTGCGCGTCGACGCCGGCAACAACCTGCTGGTCGTGCGCGGCTCGGTGCCGGGCGCGGGCGGCTCCATCGTCGTGATCAGGAAGAACTAGCCATGGCCGAGAAGAAGGCCCGCAAGCCGAAGGCCGAGAGCGCCGGGAAGCCCGCTTCCCCGGGGCGCGCGGGCAGTGCCGCGGGCGAGCCACAGCGTCCGGCGGAGAAGGCCAAGGCCTCGCCGACGGTGACCGTCGTCAACCCCGCCAACCAGCCCGTGCGCGAGCTCGAGCTCGCGAGCGACGTGTTCGCGGCCAGGCGCAACACCCACCTGGTGTACGAGGCGGTGAAGCAGCACCGGGCGGGCGCGCGCCGCGGCACGCACATGACCAAGAACCGGGCGCTCGTCTCGGGCTCGGGCAGGAAGCCCTGGCGCCAGAAGGGCACCGGCCGCGCGCGCGCCGGCGAGACGCGCACCCCGCTGTGGCGCCACGGCGGCACGGTGTTCGGGCCGCAGCCGCGCGACTACGCCTACGCCATGCCGAAGAAGGCGCGCGCGGCTGCGCTGCGCGCGGCGCTCAGCCAGCGCCTGCGCGAGGGCGCCCTGAAGGTGGTCGAGGGCCTGGCGGTCGAGCAGCCGAAGACCAAGGTGCTGAAGGGCCTGCTGTTCCGCCTGGGGATCGTGGGCAAGGCGGTCCTCGTCGAGCACGAGCCGGCCGACGCGCTGGTGCTGTCCGGGCGCAACCTGCCCGGCGTCAGGGTCGTGGCCGACAGCCACCTCACCGCCTACGACGTGATGGACTGCAAGCACCTCGTGTTCACGCCCGAGGCGCTCGGCAAGCTCGCGGAGCGCCTGGCGCCCCGCGCCCAGGAGTAACGCCCGTGGACAACATCTACGCGGTCATAAGGCGCCCGCTGATCACCGAGAAGTCGACCCTGCTCAAGGAGACCCAGCGCACGCTCGTGTTCGAGGTCCACCGCGACGCGACCAAGCCCGAGATCAAGAAGGCCGTCGAGGCGCTGTTCGACACCAAGGTCTCCGAGGTCAGGGTCTCCAACGTGCACGGCAAGGTGAAGCGGCAGGGCCGGCACGCCGGCCGGCGGCCCGACTGGAAGAAGGCGTTCGTCGTGCTCGCAGAGGGCGCGAAGAACGTCGAGTTCTTCGAGCAGGCGTAAGGGGCAGCGATGGCACTGAAGCAGTACAACCCCACCTCCCCCGGGCGTCGCTTCATGACGACGCTCGACTTCTCCGACCTGACCAAGAAGCGCCCCGAGCGCCCGCTGACCGAGCCGCTCAAGAAGACCGGCGGGCGCAACAGCAAGGGCCGGACCACGATCTGGTTCCGCGGCGGCGGCCACAAGCGGCGCTACCGGGTGATCGACTTCCGGCGCGACAAGCGCGACGTGCCCGCGAAGGTGGCGGCCATCGAGTACGACCCCAACCGCTCGGCGCGCATCGCCCTGCTCAGCTACGCCGACGGCGAGAAGCGCTACATCCTGGCGCCCGACGGCCTCAAGATCGGCCACGCGATCGTGGCCAGCGACAGCGCCGACATCCTGCCCGGCAACGCGCTGCCGCTGCGTGCGATCCCCGCCGGCACCATGGTGCACAACGTCGAGCTGCGCAAGGGCCGCGGCGGCCAGCTGGTGCGCAGCGCGGGCGCCGCGGCGCAGCTGGTGGCCAAGGAGGGCGAGTACGCCCAGGTCAAGCTGCCCTCCGGCGAGGTGCGCCAGGTGCACGTCGACTGCATCGCGACCATCGGGCAGGTCGGCAACATCGACCACAAGAACGTGTCGTTCGGCAAGGCGGGCCGCCGGCGCTGGCTCGGGCGGCGCCCGCACAACCGCGGCGTGGCGATGAACCCGATCGACCACCCGCACGGCGGGGGCGAGGGCCGCACGTCCGGCGGCCGCCACCCCGTGACGCCCTGGGGCAAGCCGACCAAGGGCGCCAAGACGCGGAACAACAAGCGGACCGAGCGGTTCATCGTGAAGAGGCGCAAGTAAGCCATGGCGCGATCGCTGAAGAAGGGGCCGTTCGTGGACGACCACCTGGCCAAGAAGGTGGAGGCGATGAACGCGGCCGGGGAGCGCAAGGTCATCAAGACCTGGTCTCGCCGCTCGACGATCATCCCCGAGATGATCGGCCACACGCTGGCCGTCTACAACGGCAAGAAGTTCGTCCCGGTGTACGTGACCGAGAACATGGTCGGGCACAAGCTCGGCGAGTTCTCGCCCACGCGCCAGTTCAAGGGCCACTCCTCGAAGGTCGAGAAGGTGGCCAAGGTGGCGGCAGCGGCGGCCCCGGCGGCCGCGCCCGCCCCCAAGAGCTAGGAGGCGGCCGTGGCCACGCTCGAAGCCAGCGCCACCAACAAGTACGTCAGGACCTCCGCGCAGAAGGCGAAGCTGGTGCTGGACCTGATCCGCGGCAAGAAGGCCGGCGACGCCCTGAGCATCCTGCGCTTCACGAACAAGGCGATCGCCCGCGAGATCGAGAAGACGCTGCGCTCCGCCATCGCCAACGCCGTGCTGGTGGCGGACCGCAACCAGAAGCGGCGGCTCGACGAGGAGGACCTGGTGGTCTCGGCGTGCTACGCCGGCTGCGGGCCCTCACAGAAGCGCGTGCGCCCCGCGCCCATGGGCCGGGCCTATCGCGTGATCAAGCGCACGGCCCACATCACCGTCCGGGTCGCGGAGAGGGAGCAGTAAGTCCATGGGTCAGAAAGTCCACCCCATCGGGTTCCGGCTCGGTTTCAACAAGACCTGGCGCAGCCGCTGGTATGCGGAGAAGGAGTACGCGGGCCTGCTGCACGAGGACCTCGCGCTGAAGAAGGACCTCAAGAAGCGCTTCGCCCACGCCGGCGTCAGCCGGATCGAGATCGAGCGCGCGGCGAACAAGCTGAAGATCACCATCTACACCTCACGGCCCGGGATCATCATCGGCCGCAAGGGGCAGGAGGTGGACAAGCTGAAGCAGGAGGTCCAGAAGCGCACCGGCAAGGAGGTCTTCATCAACATCCAGGAGATCCTCAAGCCCGAGCTGGACGCGCAGCTGGTGTCCGAGTCGGTGGCGCTGCAGCTCGAGAAGCGAATCGCCTTCCGCCGCGCCATGCGCAAGGCGGTCGACGCGGCGCTGCGCTTCGGGGCGCGCGGGATCAAGATCCGCGTCTCCGGCCGGCTGAACGGCGCCGAGATCGCGCGCTCGGAATGGTACCTGCACGGCCAGCTGCCGCTGCACACCCTGCGCGCGGACGTCGACTTCGGCTTCCACGAGGCCCACACCACCTTCGGTCAGATCGGGGTCAAGACCTGGATCTACCGGGGCGAGACCGACACCGCGCGCCAGCCGCGCGCGCTCGCCTAGCGAGGAAGTCGCCATGTTGATGCCGAAGAAGGTCAAGTACCGCAAGCAGCAGCGCGGGCGCATGAAGGGCAAGGCCTGGACCGGCGGCAAGCTCTCGTTCGGCGACTTCGGTCTGAAGGCGACCGAGTGCGGCTGGGTGACGGCGCGCGAGATCGAGGCGGGCCGCATCGCGATCACCCGCTTCATCAAGAGGAACGGCCGCATCTGGATCCGCATGTTTCCCGACAAGCCGATCACCAAGAAGCCACAGGAGACGCGCATGGGCAAGGGCAAGGGCGCGCCCGAGGCCTGGGTGATGGTAGTCAAGCCGGGCCGCATCCTGTACGAGATGGAGGGCGTCCCGGAGACCGAGGCGCGCGAGGCCCTGCGCCTGGCGGCACACAAGCTGTCCATCTCGACCCGTTTCGTGACGCGGGCGGAGGTCGCCTGACGATGAAGCCCAGCCAGGTTCGTGAGATGGGGCCGGACGACCTGAAGGCCAGGGAGCGGGAGCTGCAGGAGCAGCTGTTCCGGCTCCGCGTGCAGAAGTCGCTCGGCCAGCTCGACAACGCGATCAAGCTCCGCGAGATCCGGCGCGACATCGCGCGGGTCAAGACGGTGCTGAGAGAGAAGCAGGTGTCGCGATGACGGACAGCACGGAAAAGCCCGCGGCCCGGCAGACGCGCCAGCAGCGCGTCGGCGTCGTCACCAGCGCCAAGGCCCAGAAGACGGTGGTGGTGGCCGTCGAGCGCCTGGTGCGCCACGGCTTCTACAAGAAGACCATCCGCCGCACGTCGACCTTCATGGCCCACGACGAGCTGGGCGCGAAGGCTGGCGACCGCGTGCGCATCGTGGAGAGCCGCCCGCTGTCGCGCCGCAAGCGCTGGCGGGTGACCGAGGTCCTCGAGCGCGCCAGCGCCGAGCCGCCGCCGGCCGGAGCCGCGAGCGAGGCGGGACTCACTCCCGCGGCAGCGAGCGGGGGGGCCGGGGGGCGCGACGCAGCGTCCCCCGGAACCAGAGAGGCGTAGCGGAGGCGGGAGGACGACATGATCCAGATGCGAACCATCCTCCAGGTGGCCGACAACAGCGGTGCCCGGAAGATCTCCTGCATCCTGCCGGTCGGCGGGTCCACGGGCCGCTACGCGCGGCTCGGCGACGTGATCACCGCGAACGTGAAGGAGTCGGCCCCGGACGCGCCCGAGCCGGTGCGCAAGGGCAAGGTGGTCAAGGCCGTGATCGTGCGCTGCCGCAAGGAGCAGCGCCGCCGCGACGGCAGCTACATCCGCTTCGACGAGAACGCGGCGGTGCTCATCAAGGAGGACGGCGAGCCGGTGGGGACGCGCGTCTTCGGGCCGGTCGCGCGCGAGCTGCGCGACAAGCGCTTCATGAAGATCGTGTCCCTAGCCCCGGAGGTGCTGTAGGGCCATGGCGAGGCAGAAGGCGAGCGAGCGGACCAGGATCCGCCTGAGGAAGGACGACCTCGTCGAGGTCATCAGCGGCCGCGACGCCGGCAAGCGCGGCAAGGTGCTGGTGGTGCTCCCCGAGAAGGGCCGGGTGATCGTGCAGGGCGTCAACTTCATCAAGCGCCACACGCGGCCCAACCCCCAGCGCAACATCAAGGGAGGCATCGCCGAGCGGGAGGCGCCCATCCACGTGTCGAACGTGATGATGGTCTCGCCCGACGACGACAAGCGCACCCGCGTCGGGTCGAAGCTGCTGCCCGACGGGCGCAAGGTCAGGATCTGCCGCCGCGGCGGCGAGGTGCTGGACAAGTGAGCGCGGAGAAACTGTTGCCCCGGATCAAGGAGAGCTACCAGAAGCAGGTGGTGCCCCGCCTGCTGAAGGAGCGCAACTACGCGAGCGTGATGGCCGTGCCGCGCCTGACGAAGGTGGTCGTCAACATGGGCGTCGGCGAGGCGACCCAGAACATCAAGCTGCTGGACACGGCGATGGAGGAGCTCGGCCGCATCACCGGCCAGCGGCCGGCGATGCGCCGCGCGCGCAAGTCGATCGCGGCCTTCCGCCTGCGCGAGGGTATGCCGATCGCGGCGACCGTCACGCTGCGCGGCGACCGCATGTACGAGTTCGTCGACCGCCTGTTCAGCGTGGCGCTGCCCCGCGTGCGCGACTTCCGCGGCGTGCCCACGAACGCCTTCGACGGCCGCGGCAACTACACGCTCGGCCTGAAGGACCAGATCATCTTCCCCGAGATCGACTACGCGAAGGTCGAGAAGCTGCGGGGCATGAACGTGACCTTCGTGACCACTGCCCGGACGGACGAGGAATCGAAGCTGCTGCTTCAGTACCTCGGCATGCCGTTCAGGACCCAGTGAGGAGGTAGCGAGTTGGCCAAGCTGTCGATGATCGCCAAGGCGAAGCGGAAGCCGAAGTTCGCGGTGCGCGCGTACACCCGCTGCCGCCGCTGCGGCCGGCCGCGCGCCTACATCCGCAAGTTCGAGATGTGCCGGATCTGCTTCCGCGAGCTGGCCCTGGCGGGCGAGATCCCGGGCGTGATCAAGGCGAGCTGGTAGGAGCCGGAGAGGTAAGTCCGATGAACATGACGGATCCCATCGCGGACATGATCACCCGCATCCGCAACGGAGTGCGGGCGAGGCTGCCCAAGATCGACGTGCCCGCTTCGCGGCTGAAGGTCGAGATCGCGCGCATCCTGAAGGACGAGGGCTACATCGCGAACTACCGGCTGGTCGAGGACGACCGCCAGGGCGCGATCCGCATCTTCCTCAAGTACGGCCCGGGCTTTGAGCGCGTGATCACCGACGTGCAGCGCGTGAGCAAGCCCGGCTGCCGCATCTACTGCGGCAAGGGTGAGATCCCGCGCGTCTACGGCGGCCTCGGCATCAACATCCTGTCCACCTCGCGCGGCGTCATGACCGGCCGGCAGGCCGCCAGGACCGGCGTGGGCGGCGAGATCCTCTGCAACGTCTGGTAAGGAGCCACGATGTCTCGGGTCGGACGCAAGGTCATCGTCGTGCCCGCGGGCGTGAAGGTCTCCGTCAAGGAGTCCGAGCTCGAGGTGCAAGGCCCCAAGGGCAGGCTCACGACGCCGGTGCCCCCGGGCATCTCGTTCGCGCTCGCGGGCGCGGAGCTGAGCTGCAAGCGCACGAACGACGAGCGACAGCAGCGTGCGTTCCACGGGCTGGCGCGCGCGCTCGCGCAGAACGCGATCAGGGGCGTGACCGAGGGCTTCTCCAAGGACCTCGACATCGTGGGCGTCGGCTACCGCGCCGCGCTGGAGGGGAACAAGGTCGTGTTCGCCCTCGGCTACTCGCACGCGGTGGAGTACCCGATCCCCGAGGGGATCAAGATCGCGATCGACAAGCAGACGCGGGTCACCGTGTCGGGCATCGACCGCCAGAAGGTGGGACAGGTGGCGGCCGAGATCCACAGCCTGCGCAAGCCGGACCCCTACAAGCAGAAGGGCATCCGCTACGTGGGCGAGGTCCTGAAGAAGAAGGCGGGCAAGGCCGGCGCCACGGGCGCCAAGTAGGAGGGGCGGGGACGCCGCCGCGGCCGACGGCCGCGCGGGAACGCCCGCCGAGCGAAGCGAGATGAGCGTGAGAACGAAGCAGGAAACGCGGGCCCGGCTGCACGAGCGCATCCGCAAGAAGCTGCGGGGCACGCCCGAGCGGCCTCGACTCGCAGTGTTCCGGAGCGGGACCCACATCTACGCCCAGCTGATCGACGACGACGCCGGCCGTACGCTGTGCGCCGCCTCGTCGCTCGACAAGGACCTCAAGGCGAAGCTGAAGGGCGGCGGCAACCTGGCGGCGGCGAAGGAAGTGGGCGGCCTGATCGCCGGCCGCGCGAGGGAGAAGGGCATCGCCGCCGTCGTGTTCGATCGCGGCGGCTTCCTGTACCACGGCCGCATCAAGGCCCTGGCGGACGCGGCCCGCGAGGCCGGGCTGAAGTTCTAGGGCACGAGCGAGAGAGCCGATGAGATTCATTGCCGAGAAGATCGACGTGGGCAGCCTGGAGCTGAAAGACCAGGTGGTGTCCATCAACCGCGTGACCAAGGTCGTCAAGGGCGGCAAGAACCTGTCCTTCTCCGCGCTGGTGGTGGTCGGTGACGGCGCCGGCCACGTGGGCTACGGCATGGGCAAGGCGCGCGAGGTCTCCTCCGCCATCAAGAAGGGCGTCGAGGCGGCCAAGAAGAACGTGGTGCGCGTGCCGCTCACCGAGAAGGGGGCGACCATCCCGCACGCCGTGACCGGGCAGTTCGGCTCGGGCAGCGTGCTGCTCAAGCCGGCCTCCGAGGGCACGGGCGTGATCGCGGGCGGGGCGGTGCGCGCCGTGATCACGGCCGCGGGCATCCAGAACATCCTCACCAAGAGCCTGGGCTCGACGACCGCCCACAACGTGGTCAAGGCGACGGTCGACGCGCTGCTGCGCCTGAAGTCGCCGCAGCGCGTGGCGAAGCTGCGCGGCCGCACGCTGGAGGACGTCGTCGGCTCCGAGTCGAAGGCGAAGACCGAAGCGGTCGCGCCTGCCGCGGCGCCGGCGCCGGCGGAGTCGTGAGTGGAGTGATGAGGGGACGAAGCTGATGGCCAGAGCCAGGAAGCCGGCGGCGAGCGCCGGCACCGTCAAGATCAAGCAGATCGGCAGCGTGATCGGCTGCACCGACGACCAGCGCGCGACCGTCCGCGGGCTGGGCCTGCGCCGCATGAGCCAGGTGGTTGAGCGGCAGGACACGCCGATGGTCCGGGGCATGATCAAGAAGATCCCGCACCTGGTCGCAGTGGTCGAGTAGCGGAGCGGAGAGAGCAGTGGGCCTTCACGATCTGAAGCCGGCGAAGGGCAGCGTACGCAACCGCAAGCGCGTGGGCCGCGGACCCGGCAGCGGGCTCGGCAAGACGGCCGGGCGCGGCGAGAAGGGTCAGAAGAGCCGCAGCGGCTTCGCGCGCAAGCCCGGGTTCGAGGGCGGCCAGATGCCGCTGCACCGGCGCGTGCCGAAGCGCGGCTTCAGCAACTACCCGTTCCGCAAGGAGTTCGCGACCGTGAACCTGGGCCGGCTCGAGGTGTTCGAGGCCGGCACCATCGTCACGCCCGAGCTGCTGGTCAAGCAGGGCATCGTCAAGCGGCTGCGCGACGGTCTCAAGGTGCTGGCGGACGGCGAGCTGACCAAGGCCCTGACCGTGCACGCGCACCGCTTCTCGGCCAAGGCCAAGGAGCGGATCGCCTCTCTCGGCGGCAAGGCCGAGGTCCTCGAGGGGTAACACGATGCTGCAGGCCCTGCGGAACATCTGGGACATCCCCGACCTGCGGAAGAGGGTGCTGTTCACCCTCGGGCTGCTGGCGATCTACCGCCTGGGCAACCACGTCCCGACGCCGGGGATCAACTCGCAGGCGCTGGTGGACTTCTTCGAGCAGAACCGCGGCAACTGGTTCGGGCTCGTGGACATGTTCTCCGGGGGCAACCTGGCCAAGGTCACCGTCTTCGCCCTCGGCATCATGCCGTACATCACGGCCTCGATCATCCTGCAGCTGCTGACGGTGGTGTGGCCGTTCCTGGAGAAGCTCTCCAAGGAGGGCGAGCTCGGGCGGCGCAAGATCACGCAGTACACGCGCTACGGGACGATGCTGATCTCCTTCGTCCAGTCCTTCGGCATCGCGGTGTACCTCGAGCGGATGACGGTGTCGAACCAGTTCCGGATCGTCGACAGCCCGGGCTGGGGCTTCCGCTTCATGGCCGTGCTCACGCTCACCACCGGGACCTGCTTCATCATGTGGCTGGGCGAGCAGATCACCGAGCGCGGCATCGGCAACGGCATGTCGTTGATCATCTTCGCCGGTATCGTGGTCGGCTTCCCACGCGGCATGATCGACACCTTCACCATGGTCGAGCGGGGCGACCTGAGCCTGTTCGCGGCGCTCATCCTGCTCGCCGCCATGTTCGCGGTGGTCTACGCGATCGTGTTCGTCGAGCGCGGCCAGCGCCGGATCCCGGTGCAGTACGCCAAGCGGGTGGTCGGCCGGCGCGTCTACGGCGGGCAGACCACCCACCTGCCGCTGCGCGTCAACACGGCCGGCGTGATCCCGGTGATCTTCGCATCCTCCATCATCGCCTTCCCGCAGACCGTGGCGTCCTTCTTCCAGGCCAACAACCCCTGGATGCAGGCGGTCTCCGAGCAGCTGCGCTGGGGGATGCCGCTCTACAACATCCTGTACGTCTCGTTCATCATCTTCTTCTGCTACTTCTACACGGCGATCGTCTTCAACCCCGACGACGTCGCGGAGAACATGCGCAAGTACGGCGGCTTCGTCCCCGGCATCCGTCCGGGCAAGCGCACCTCGGAGTACCTCGACCACATACTCGGCCGGATCACGTTCGGCGGCGCGATCTACCTCGCGCTGGTCGCGATCCTGCCGGAGTTCCTGATCACGGGCATCAAGGTCGCCCCGCTCCCGATGATCGGCCCGGCGCTCGACAACTTCTTCTCGAACAACAACCTGGGCTGGATCACCGAGGGCCTGCACCTCAACTTCTACTTCGGCGGCACCTCGCTGCTGATCGTGGTCGGCGTGGCCATGGACACCGTGGCGCAGGTCGAGGCCCAGCTGATCATGCGCCACTACGACGGCTTCACCGGCAAGGGAGGCAAGAGGGTTCGTGGCCGCCGCTAGCGCCCGCCGGGCCGCCTTCGCCGTGCGCGTGATCTTCCTGGGCCCGCCCGGGGCCGGGAAGGGTACGCAGGCGGCGAAGCTCGCGGCGCAGCTGGCCGTCCCCAAGATCGGGACGGGCGAGATGCTGCGCTCGGCGATCGCTGCGGGCACGCCGCTCGGGCGGGAAGCCCGCCCGAGCATGGAGCGGGGGAGCCTCGTCCCGGACGAGCTGCTGGTGGCGCTGGTGCGCCAGCGGATCCAGGAGCCCGACTGCGACGGCGGCTTCGTGCTCGACGGCTTCCCGCGCACCCTCGCCCAGGCCCGGGGCCTCGAGGCGATGACGGACGGCGACCCCGGGTCCTGGATCGTGTTCGACTTCGAGGTTCCGCGCGACGTGCTGCTGCTGCGCCTCTCCGGCCGCCGCTGGTGCCCGAGCTGCCAGGCGACCTACCACCTGCTGAACGACCCGCCGCAGCGGCCCGGCGTCTGCGACGCCTGCGGGGCGGGCCTCGTGCAGCGCGCCGACGACCACGAGAGCGTGGTGGCCGAGCGGCTGCGGCAGTACGACGAGCGGACCTTGCCGCTGGTCGAGTACTACCGCACGCGCGCCAGGATGGTGCGGGTCGACGGGGACCGGCCGATGGACGTCGTGTTCCGCGAGCTCGTCGACACGGTCGAGGTGCGGGCGTGACCGTCAAGTCCTGGCCCGAGCTGCAGACGATGGCGCGCGCCTGCCGGATCGTGGTGGACACGCTCGACGCGCTGGAGGCGGCGGCAGCACCCGGCGTCACCACGCGCGAGCTGGACCGCATCGCGCGCCTGCAGATCGAGCGCGCGGGCGCGCGTCCGGCGTTCCTCGGCTACCGCGGCTACCCGGCGACGCTGTGCATCTCGGTGAACGAGGAGGTCGTGCACGGGATCCCGGGCCCGCGCCGGCTGCAGGAGGGCGACATCGTCGGCCTCGACCTCGGCTGCGTCGTGGACGGGTTCTTCGGCGACGCAGCGCGCACGGTGGCGGTGGGGCGCGCCAGCGAGCAGGCGCTGCGGCTGATGGAGGTGACGCGCGGCTCGCTGACGGCGGGCATCGACGTGTGCCGTCCGGGCAAGCGCGTGGGCGACATCGGCCACGCGGTGCAGAGTCACGCCGAGGCCCACGGCTACTCCGTGGTGCGCGAGTTCGTCGGCCACGGCATCGGGACCAGCCTGCACGAGGAGCCCCAGGTCCCGAACTACGGGCCGCCCGGCCGCCGCGAGCGGCTGGTGCCGGGGATGTGCCTGGCGATCGAGCCGATGGTCAACGTGGGCCGCCCCGAGGTCGAGGTGCTGGCAGACGGCTGGACGGCGGTCACGCGGGACCGCAGCCTGTCGGCCCACTTCGAGCTCTCGGTGGCGGTGACGCCGTTCGGGCCCTGGATTCTTTCGGAGCCGTACCCCTACGCGCAGGAGGCGGCGCATGCCTGACGCGGCGGGGCGCCCCCCGGAGGGGGCACGCCCCCAGGAGGGGGCACGTGAGACGCTCGAGGTGCCGGGCACCGTCCGGGAGCTGCTCCCGAACGCCCTCGTGCGCGTCGAGCTGCAGGCGGGCAGCCGCGGGTCCGTGACCGCGCACGTGGCAGGCGAGTCGAGCCTGCTGCGGCTGCGGCCGGGCGACGCCGTGGTGGTGGAGATCGCCCCCTACGACGCGGGGCGCGGCCGCATCGTGAGGCGGCGCTAGAGGAATGGCATCGTGAAAGTAAGGTCGTCGGTCAAGAAGATCTGCGTGAAGTGCAAGGTGGTCCGGCGCCACGGCGTGGTGCGGATCATCTGCCCGAACCAGAAACACAAGCAGAGGCAGGGGTAGCCAATGGCTCGCATCGCAGGCGTCGACCTCCCGCGCCAGAAGCGGGTCGAGATCGCGCTCACCTACATCTACGGCATCGGTGTCGCCCGCTCGAACCGGATCCTCGGCCAGGCCGAGATCGACCCGGGCGTGCGGGTGAAGGACCTCTCCGAAGAGGAGGCCAGCCGCATCGCCAAGATCATCGACGCCGAGGGCGACGTCGAGGGCGATCTGCGCAAGGACATCGCGCTGAACATCAAGCGGCTGATGGAGATCGGCTCCTACCGTGGCGGGCGCCACCGGAGGAACCTGCCCGTGCGGGGCCAGCGCACCCACACGAACGCCCGCACCCGCAAGGGCCCGCGGCGGGGCATGATCCGCGCCAAGAAGGCCTAGGAGCCGGAGCGAGATGAGCACGAACACGAACGCGAGCACGAGCGCAGGCGCGACACCGAAGGTCGCCGGCGCCAAGAAGGGCAAGAAGGAGAAGCGGCACGTGGTGCACGGCATCGCGCACGTGCACGCCTCCTTCAACAACACGGTCGTGACCATCACGGACCTCGAGGGCAACGTGGTGTCCTGGTCGAGCGCGGGGACGCTGGGCTTCAAGGGCTCGCGCAAGGGCACGCCGTTCGCGGCGCAGCAGGCGGCCACCACGGCCGCCAGCTCGGCGCGCGAGCACGGCCTGCGCTCGCTCGACATCCGCGTGAAGGGCCCGGGCAGCGGCCGCGAGTCGGCGATCCGCGCCCTGCAGGCGGCGGGCATCGAGATCAAGTCCATCAGGGACGTGACGCCCATCCCGCACAACGGCTGCCGCCCTCCCAAGCGGCGCCGCGTCTAAGGAGTCGAAGCTGTGGCGAGATACATCGGTTCGGTCTGCCGCCTGTGCCGCCGTGAGGGCATGAAGCTGTACCTCAAGGGCGACCGCTGCTTCACGGAGAAGTGCGCGATCGAGAAGCGCAACTACGCCCCGGGGCAGCACGGCAAGGGCGGTCGCATCAAGAAGAGCCTGCAGGGCTACGGCCTGCAGCTGCGCGAGAAGCAGAAGGTGAAGCGCCTCTACGGCATGCTCGAGGGCCAGTTCGCGCTGACCTTCCAGCGCGCCGCCCAGGAGAAGGGCGTCTCGGGCGAGGTGCTGCTGCAGAAGCTGGAGCGCCGCCTGTCGAACGTGGTCTACCGCCTCGGCTTCGGCAGCTCGCAGGCGCAGGCCCGCCAGCTGGTGCGCCACGGCCACGTGCGGGTCAACGAGCACCGGATCAACATCCCGTCGTACCAAGTGAAGGTCGGCGACGCAGCTGACGCTGTCCGCGAACGCGGCCAAGAACACGTTCGTGCAGTCGTCGGTCGAGGCCGTGAAGGGCCGCGGCGTGCCCCGCTGGCTGGAGCTCGACGCCGCCAACATGAGCGCGAAGGTGCTGGCGTTGCCGGCGCGCGACGACGTCAGCTTCCCGATCCAGGAGCAGCTGATCGTCGAGCTGTACTCGAAGTAGGAAATCTCGGCGCGGGGCGGGGGCCCCGGGCCGCGGAGGACTCAAAGAATGCTTTGGAAAGGGTTCCAGAAGCCGAAGCGGCTCGAGGTCGAACGCGACACGCAGTCCGACCTCTATGGTCGCTTCTACGCCCAGCCGTTCGAGCGAGGCTTCGCCACGACGGTCGGCAACGCGCTGCGGCGCGTGCTGCTCTCGAGCATCGAGGGCGCGGCGGTCACCGCGGTCCGGGTGGAGGGCGTGCTGCACGAGTTCTCGCCGATCCCGGGGGCGATGGAGGACACGACCGACCTGATCCTCAACCTCAAGCGCGTGCCTCTGAAGATGCACGTCGACCACCCGAAGACGCTGATGCTGCGGACGTCCGAGCCCGGCGAGGTGCGCGCCAAGCACATCACGCTCGACCCCGACGTCGAGATCCTCGACCCCGAGGCGTACATCGCGACGCTCGGCGCGGGGGCCACGCTGGCGGTCGAGATGCGGATCAAGCCGGGGCGCGGCTACGTGTCGGCCGACAAGAACTTCGACGAGGACCTCTCGATCGGCTGGATCCCGCTGGACTCGGTGCACTCGCCGGTCAAGAAGATCAACTACTTCGTCGAGCAGGCGCGCGTCGGCCAGGCCACCGACTACGAGAAGCTCACCGTCGAAGTCTGGACGAACGGCGCGGTCAGTCCGCGCGATGCGGTCGGCCTCGCCGCGAAGCTGATGAAGGACCACCTGCAGATTTTCATCAACATCGACGAGGAGGACGAGGAGGAGATTGGCGCCGAGACGACGCCGGTCGAGGTCTCGGACGAGGAGAAGGGCGCGCTCTACGAGAAGCTCAACAAGAGCGTCGACGAGATGGAGCTGTCAGTGCGCTCCTACAACTGCCTCAAGAACGCGAACATCCGGACGATCGGCGAGCTGGTGCAGAAGACCGAGGCCGAGATGCTCAAGACCAAGAACTTCGGCCGCAAGTCGCTCAACGAGATCAAGGAGATCCTCAACGGCATGGGGCTCTCGCTCGGCATGAAGCTCGACGACTGGCCGCAGGCCCAGAAGTAGGGGCGCCGGGGACCGACCATGAGACACCGTGTCGCACACCGCAAGCTGGGGCGGACCACGCCTCACCGGAAGGCACTGCTGCGCAACCTGACGACCGCCCTCTTCGAGAAAGAACGCATCCGCACCACGCTGCCGAAGGCCAAGGAGGTCCGCTCCTTCGCCGAGAAGCTGATCACGCTCGCCCGGCGCGAGGACGACAGGTTGCACGCGCGTCGGCTCGCGGCCCGCGACATCCAGAGCCCGGCCGTCGTCAAGAAGCTGTTCGACACCCTGGGCGCGCGCTTCGCCACGCGCCCGGGCGGCTACACCCGTATCCTCCGCCTCGGCCCGCGCCACGGCGACGGGGCGGAGATGGCCTACCTCGAGCTCGTGGGCTACGAGTACAAGCCGCCGCAAGGACGAGAAGGGCGCGAAGCAGGACGCGGGCAAGAAGGAAGCCAAGGGCGCCGACGAGGATGCCGCCCTGAAGAAGCCCTCGAAGAAGAAGGACGAGGCGGCGGCGGAGTAGGCGCGGCCACCGCTACGGTCGAGGCTGCGAGGGCGGGCCTGGCGGCGTCGCGGCCGGGGGCTTGTCGGTGACCGGTGCCGTGGCCGGGGCCGGTGCCGTGGCAGGGGCCGGTGGCGTGCCGGAGGCCGGTGCCGCAGCGGGGGCCGGCGTCGCGGCCGGGGCCGATCCCGGGGCCACCGGCGCGGCCAGGCCCGCAGCAGGCCCGGCGGGCACCGCCGGTGCCGGCTGCGGGCGCACGAGCGCAACCGTCTTGTCCGCACCGTACGTGAACACGGCCGTCAGATAGGCGCGGTCCGCCCGCGTGCGCCGGAACACCCAGGACGCGACGGCCTGCTCGGCGGCCTTCTTGAGCAGGTCGGGGCCGGTGACCGATCCCACGAGCGTCGTGCCCGCGGCGCTGACCGAGAATGCGACTTCGACGCTGCCAGTCGCCCCGCCCATGCGGGCCAGCGGCGGTGTCACGGGACGTCGTCCGCGCGTGAGATCGGGCACGCCTGGCTCCAGCGTGACGTCCCGGATCGCGGAGACGCCGTTCTCCGGCGGCTGGGGCGGGGGCAGGGCCGTGATCACTTCCACGGGTGGCGGCGCGCCGCGATCGGCGGCGGACGCGTTCCCTTGCACCGGCGCCGCTCCCGGGAGTGCCGCCGGGGCGGCGCCGCCGGGCGGCTTTGCCGTGGCAGAAGCCGGGACGGGTACGGCGCCAGGCGTCGCTGGTGCAGGAGCGGTGGCGGGCGCCGCCGGGGCCGCCGCGGCCGGCGCAGGCGTCGCCGGCGTGGCAGGCGTCGCTGGCTGTCCGGCCGGCCTGGCCGTGTCGCCCGTCGGAGCAGCGGCTGCGGGCTGCGGCGCTGCCGCCGTGGGCGTTGGCGCTGCAGCAGGAGCCGTTGCAGGCGCTGGAGGCGAGGCCGGTTCGGCGGCCGCCTGGGTCGGCGCGGCAGCGGGTGGCGCGGCAGCGGGTGGCGCCGTCTCGGCGAGCAGGTCGCTGCGCTGCAGGCCGCTCGCCTTGAGCGCGACGCGCTGCGGTTCGGAGCCGCCAGCCGCGACGAAGTCCGCCTCGACGCGGAACGAGACGCTGGCACTCCTCCGGTGGGGGGAGAAACGCCAGGTCTGGAGCGCCGCGACGAGCGCGCCGGCCCAGGGCTCGCTGCCGTCCACGATCCGCGCGTCGTCTCCACGCGGCCGTCACCCTCGAGCGTCACCTCCGCGGCCGCGATGCCCGTCCCCGCTCGCCCTCGCGGGGTAGACGGGCGCGGCGCCCTGGCGCAGCTCGGGGATGCCCGGCTCCGCGCGCCAGCGGCGGCAGGCGCAGCGTGAAGATGATGGGGACGGTCATGCGCACGCTGACCGCCTTGTCCGCGACCTTGCACCGGCTCGTACTCCCACTGGCGGGCCGCCGCGATCGCCGCCTCGTCGAGTCCCGGGCACGCTGCGGACGACGGACGTCGACGCCACGTGCCCGTGCGTGTCGATCACGCAGGTCCAGGATCACGATCCCGCGGACACCCGCGCGAGCGCCTCGGCCGGGTAGACGGGCTGCACGTCCTTCGTCTTCTTGGGGACGGGCACGCCCTCGCTTCCCACCACCAGGGGCTGCTCCTGCGCGAGCAGCGGAGCCGTCCGGCGAGGACGCCGGCCAGCAGGGACAAGACGACGGCACGGGCGGGCTTCATGAGGAACAGTCTATCGCACTCGCCGGGGCGCCCGTGTGAATTCGGTGTGGAAGGTGCGGGCGTGCGGGTGCTACTCCTCTTCCTTCGACTCGCCGCCGCTCGGCCTTGGAGGCCGCGATGATCTTCTCCTGGAGGTGCGCCGGGGACCTCGTCGTAGTGGTCCATCTCCATGTGGTACGAGCCGCGGCCGCCGGTCATCGACGTCAGCTCGGCGTCGTAGGAGAGCATCTCGGCGAGCGGGACCTCGGCCTTGATCACCTGCAGGCTGCCCTTGGGTTCCATGCCCTGCGGCCGCCCGCGGCGGCTCGACAGGTCGCCCATCACCGCGCCCGCGTAGTCGTCGGGCACCGCGATCTCGACCTTCATGATCGGCTCGAGCAGCGTCGGCCGGCACTTCGCGACGCCGTCCTTGAACGCGAGCGAGCCGGCGATCTTGAACGACATCTCGGAGCTGTCGACGTCGTGGTACTGGCCGTCGTACAGCTCGACCTGGAAGTCGACCATCGGGTAGCCGGCCAGGAAGCCCTTGATGCGGGCCTCCTGGATGCCCTTCTCGACCGCGGGGATGAAGTTCTTCGGGATCGAGCCGCCGAAGATGTCGTCGACGAACTTGAAGTCCTCGCCGCGCGGCAGCGGCTTCATCCGGATCCGGCAGTCGCCGAACTGGCCGTGGCCGCCGGTCTGCTTCTTGTGGCGCCCGTGCGCCTCGCACGAGCCCTTGATCGTCTCGCGATACGGGATCTTGGGCTTCTTGAGGTTGACCTCGACCTTGTAGCGCTTGCGCAGGCGGGCGACCACCACCTCGACGTGCAGCTGGCCCGCGCCCGAGATCAGCATCTCGTGCGTCTGCGCGTCGCGCGAGACCCGCAGCACGGGGTCCTCCTCGAGCAGCCGCTGCAGCGCCGTCGAAATCTTGTCGTCATCACCGCGGGTCTTGGGCTCGATCGCGAAGGTGGTCGCCGGCTCGGGGAAGACCACCGGCGGGTAGACGATCGGGCTCGCCCTGTCCGCGAGCGTGTCGCCGGTCTGCGTGTCCTTGAGCTTCGCCACCGCGCCGATGTCGCCGGCCTGCAGCTCGGGGACGCCGCACCTGGCTCTTGCCCTGCAGCAGCAGCAGCGAGCCCACGCGCTCGGCGGCGTCGCGCGAGACGTTGTGCACGGCCGAGTCGGAGCGCAGGCTGCCCGAGTAGACGCGGAACAGCGTGATGCGCCCGGCGTGCGGGTCGACCAGCGTCTTGAACACGAAGGCCGAGAACGGCGCGTCGGCGGTCGGCATGCGGTGCGCCTCCCCCTTCGTGGCCGGGTCGCTGCCCGTCACCTCGCCGCGGTCCGCCGGCGACGGCAGCAGGTCGACGATGGCGTCGAGCACGCCGGCCACGCCCACGTTCAGCACCCCGGACGCCGGCAGCACGGGGAAGACCTTCCCGCTGACGACCGCGTGGCGCAGTCCCGTCGCGAGCTGCTCCTGCGAGAGCGTGCCCTTCTCGAAGAACTCCTCCATCAGCTGCTCGTTGCTCTCGGCCACCATCTCGACCAGCTTCTCGCGCCAGGTCCTGGCGGCCTCCTGCGCCGCTTCGGGGATGGCGCCCGGCTGGAGCTTGCCGCTCGCGTCGTCGGCGTAGATCTGCGCCGTCTGGCTGACGAGGTCCACGACGCCGGCGAAGCCCTTCTCCTGGCCGATCGGGATCGCGACCGGCACGGCGCCGCGCCCGAACGCCTTCTCGACCGCCTCGAAGGCCCGCTCGAAGGAGGCGTTCTCGCGGTCCATGCGGTTGACCACGACCAGCCGCGACAGCCCGTACTCCCCGGCGTAGGCCCACACCTTCTCGGTCTGGACCTCGACGCCCGCCACCGCGTCGACCACCAGAATCGCGGCGTCCGCGACGCGCAGGGCCGCCCGCGCCTCGGACAGGAAGTTCGCGTAGCCGGGAGCGTCGATCAGGTTGACCTTGGTCTTCCTCCACTCGCAGAACGCCGGCGCCGCCTGCAGGCTGATCTTGCGCTCGATTTCGTCCGGGTCGAAGTCGGTGACGGTCGTGCCGTCGTCCACCCGGCCCATCCGGTTGACCGCCCCGGCGTCGAAGAGCAGTGCCGACGCGAGCGAGGTCTTGCCGCTGCCACCGTGCCCCACGAGTGCCACGTTGCGGATGTTCGGGGCGTCGTACACCTTCATGAGTCCGTCCCTCCCGATGCAGGCAAAGCGGGATGATACACCCCGCCTGCGCCGACCTGCGAGCGGTACCATTGGGACGTGGCACTCGGCGGGACGCGGTTGTTCGTCGCTCTGGACGCGCTCAGCGTGACGGCTGCGTCGGTGGGCAGCGGCCTGGGCGGCACGCGGCTGCGCGGCTTCGCTCGCGCCCCGCTCGCGCCCGGAGCGCTCGTGCCCTCGCCTTCCTCCGCGAGCCTGGTGCGCCCCGACGAGGTGCGTGCGGCGATCCGGCGCGCGGTCGACGAGGCGGGCTGCGGGGGCCTGCGCGCGACGCTGGTGTTGCCGGACGGGCTCGCCCGGCTGGCGCTGCTGTCGCTGCCCGCGGACGCGGATCCGCGCGACTTCGTGCGCTTCCGGCTGGCGCCGGCGCTGCCCTGGCCGGCCGCCGACTCGATGGTGGACGTGCTGCCGGTGACCCGCAGCCGCGTGGTCGCGGCGGCCGTGCGGCGCGCCGCGGTGACGGAGCACGAGCAGGCTCTCGCCGCGGCCGGCGTCGACCTCGATCGCGTGCACCTCGCGCCGCTGCTGGCGCTCCAGGGCGCGCTGCGCTCCGGGCCGCGCGAGGCCGTCCACGTGCTGCTCGGCGAGGCCGCGGCCTGCCTCGCGGCGGTCCACGAGGGCGAGCTGGTCGGCCTGCGCAGCCGCCGCCGCGACGCGTCGGCCGGCGAGGCGGTGCGCCTGGTCGAGGAGGCCGCCCGCGCGGCCCGCCTCTCGGGCAACGGCGAAAGGCAGCCGCCCGTGCTGTTCTGCGGAGCGGACGCCCCTCGCCTGCGCGCCGAGATCGTCCCCGGCGACGTGGCGGCCGCCGTCGCGGACGAGCGTCCCGAGGCGGAGGAGACGGCCTGGCTACGGGGTGCCCTGACGTGAGCCGCCAGCCCGATTTCTCGACCACGCCACGTCCCGCGCGGCTGCCGCGCTGGGACGCAGCCCTGCTGGTGCTGGGGCTCCTCGCGTTCGCCGCCTCGGCTGCCGCGACCTGGCGCGCGCGCGACGAGGCCGGCGAGGCGGCCCGGCGGGCCGCCGAGGTGCGCCGCGAGGTCGAGCAGCAGGCGGCCCGGGTTCGCGCCCTGTCGGCGCCAGGCGCGAACGGGGAGCCGGCCCGCGCGACCGGCGGGTCCTCGCCGGCCCGGATCGTGGCCGCCGTGGCGGCCGTGCTGCCGCCCGAGGTTCGCCTCGAACGGCTCACGATCGACTACGCACGTGGCGCCGCGCTCGAGATGGGCGTCGAGGCGAGGAGCGCCGCGGGCTGGGACCGGCTGCTCGAGCGACTCGAGCGCTCGCAGGATTTCGCCGAGGTGGCGCCCGGCCCCGAGTCCCGCGAGGGGGAGGTGCGGACGGTGGTCCGCGCGCGCTGGGCCGGGGGCGTGCCGTGATCCGGCGGGCGACAGGTGCGCTGCTGCTGCTGGCTGCCGCCGGCCTGTGGTTCGCCGTCGGCGTGCCCGCTCGGCGCGCGCGGGACCTCGCGCGTGCGGAGTACGCGCGCGCGCGAGAGGAGCGTGAGCGCGTGCGTGCACAGGCCGTGGCGCTCGAGCGGCGCGGGACGGCCGGCCGCACGCCGGAGGCCGGCGCCGCAGCCGCGCGGGCATTGCGTGCCTCGTTGCTGCGCGCGACGCAGGGCCTGAGGGTCGGCGCCGTCCGCATCGCCGTCAGCGCCGGGCAGGGACGGCTGGCCGCACGCGGCCGGCTCGGCGCGCAGGGGCGGATGGCGGACGTGCTGAGCCTGGTCGAGCGGCTGGTCGGGCCCGCTTCGGGGGTGCTCGTCGAGCGCGTCGAGCTCGGGTCCTCGCGTGCCGAGGAAGGCAGTGTGCTGCGCCTGGACCTCGACGCGATCGGCGTGAGGTCCTCGCCGTGAGGCCGCAGGCGGCGGCGGTCGGCCTGTCCGCTGCCGTGCTCGCCGTCGCGGTGGGCGCGCTGAGCGTCGCTCGCGGCGGCATGCCGCGCGAGCTGCCGCCTTCGCCGCCGCACGTGGCGCCCGCCAAGGTCGCCCCCCGCGAGCAGGAGCCCGTCGACGTCTCCGCCCTGCGCGACGTCTTCCGATTCGCCGACGAGCTGCCCCACGAGGCGGCCATCGCGCCCGGCGTGCGAGCGCGGCCCTCGCCTGCCGCGGCACCCGCGCCGGCCGGTCCGCGGCTGGTCGGGATCCTGCGGCAGTCCGGCCGGCTCGTGGCCGCGCTCGCCCTCGACGGTGACGTCGAGCTCGCCGGGCCGGGCGAGTCAGCCGCAGGCGTGACGGTCGTTTCCGTGAGCGAGGACGGTGTGACGATCCGGCGGCGCGACGGCGGCGAGACGACGCTGCTGCTGCCCGACTGAGACACGAGCCGGTGCCGCGTGCCGCACGGCCGCCGCCGGTTTCGTGCTATCGTCCGCGCACTCGCGAGGGGCGGTGCGCATGGCTCTGCGGGAAAAGTTCGGAAGGCTCGTGCTCCTCGAGGAGACGGAGGCGACGCCGCTCGGCCGCGAGTTCCGCGCGGCACGCCTCGGGCCCGCGGGCCTCGACAGGCTCGTGAGCGTCCTGTGCTTCGCGCCGCCGATCTCGTCCCACGCCAGGGCGACCAGGAGGCTGATGGACGAGGCGCGCCTGGCGGCGCGCCTGCAGAACCCCGGACTGCTGCGCGTGCTCGGGATCGGCCGGGTCGAGCAGACCTTCTACGTCTCGACCGAGCTGGTCGAGGGCCGCACGCTCGGCGCGATCCTCGGCCGCTGCTCGCACGACTCCTTCCCGTTCGCCGCGGACCACGGGCTGATGGTGGCCAGCCGAGCCGCCTCCGCGCTCGAGTACCTGCACGCGAAGAAGGACGATGCCGGCCGGCCGCTGTTTCACGGCCTGCTGGCGCCCGCCCGCCTGGTGGTCGCCTACGACGGCGAGGTGAAGGTCAAGGGCCTCGGCCTGTGGCCCGCGCTGTGCGAGACCGACCTGCTCGCCGCCTCCGACCGCAGCCGGCTCGCGCCCGAGCAGGCGGAGGGCGGGGTCGGTGACCCGCGCTCCGACGTCTACGCCCTCGGCCTCGTGCTGCTCGAGGCGCTGTCCGGCTCCGCAGCGGAGGGCAACCCGCTCGACGCGCTGCCCGGCGCCCGCGTCGTCAGCGTCTCGGGAGAGTCGTCGCCGCTGCCGAGGCCGCTGGCGGAACTCCTGTCGCGAGCCCTGGCCAGCGACCCGGCCGCGCGCTACGCCAGCATGGCCGACATGCGCAAGGCGATCGACACGCTGCTGTTCTCCGGCGACTTCACGCCGACGACGTTCGACCTCGCCTTCTTCATGCACACGCTGTTCCGCGACGAGATGGAGCGCGAGTCCCGGGCGATCGAGGAGGCTCGTCGCGCGGACTATCGGGAGTTCATCGAGGAACGGCCGGCAGCTGCACCCACGGCAACCCCGGTTGCCGCCCCGGCGCCAGCGGTGCCCGTTTCGCCGGCGCCCGCGACCTCGCCGAAACCCGTCCCGCCGGCGACTGTGGCTCCTCCGCAGGCAACTGCGCCCATTGCCGCCGCTCAGACGGCCCCTCAGGCAGCGGCCGTGCCAGGGGCCACGGCGACCGCCCGCCCCCTTGCGCCAGCAGCGGTCCCGGCGCCAGCGTCAGGCCCGGTGGCCGAGCCTGCCGCGCCGGCCGCGCCGGCCACGCCTGCCGCGCCGGCCACGCCTGCCGCGCCGGTGGCCACGCCTGCCGCGCCGGCCACGCCTGCCGCAAAGCCCGCTCCGCTGACGGCGCCGCCGCCCACAGAGCCCCCGACCGTGGTCACGGCCCCCGCCCCGGCTATCGCCCACCCCCATCGCGAGCCCGCCGCGAAGGCTCCGCGCGAGGCGCCGGCGCGCGACATCACGCCGCGCCTGGGGCTTGAGGCGTCGGGCGGCGAAGCGCCGTCGCGCCGCGGGCTGTGGATCGCCGCCGGGCTCGTGGGGGTGCTCGTGGTCGCGGCAGGCGCGTGGTTCTGGCTCGGCCGCGGCGCCGCGCCTTCCCAGGCGACCACGCCCACGACCACGGTCTCCCCCGAGGTGCTGGCGGCGATGGCGCGCGTCAAGCAGCTCGAGGGTCGCATCGCGCAGATGGAGCGGGATCGGGCCGAGGCCGAGTCCAAGGCGGCCGCCGAGGCACGCAAGAAGGTCGAGGCGCAGGCGGCCGCGCGCGGGCGGGCGGTCGACCCGACGGCGCTCGAGAAGGCCCAGGAGGAGGCGCGCCAGCGCGCGCGCAGCGAGCAGGAGCGCAAGCAGCAGCAGGAGATGGCCCGCATCGCCGAGGCCCGTCGTGCCGAGGAGAAGCGCATCGCGGAGGCCTCGCCCTCGCCGCCGCTGCCGACACCGGAGGCCGTCGCGACGCTCGCGCCCACGCCGACTCCCGAGGCTGCGGCTCTCGCTGCGGCGCCGCCGACCACCACCACCGCCGCGCCGTCGACCACCACGACCGGCGCGCCGTCGACCACGACCGCTGCGCCGCCGACCGCGACAGCCGCCGCGCCATCCGCCGCGGCCGCCACGCCCACGGCGTCGCCCACGACGCCAGGCATGACGGTCGAGGCCTCCGACCCGAGGCTCGTGCGGCCGGTGCTCGTCAGCAGGTCGAACGCGCGCTATCCCCCGGGGGCCGAGGCGCTCGGCGCGGCGGGCGTCGTCGAGGTTCTAGCGCTGATCGACGAGCGCGGACGGGTGGTCGAGGCGAACGTCGTCCGGGCGCAGCCGCTGAAGCTGGGCTTCGAGCAGGCGGCGCTCGAGCAGGTGCGCTCGATGAAGTACCGCCCGGGCTCGCGCGACGGCGTCCCGGTGAAGGTCCGGATGCCGATCGTCGTGAACTTCAAGCCGCGCCAGCGCTGAGCCCGGGCCCGCGGCCCGCGCAGGCGTGCAGCCCCGGCGGGACCGCAGCGAGCAGACGAAAGAAGACGGGGGTGGCCGAAAGCCACCCCCGTGGGCACTTCTCTCGCGGAACGGAAGAGCGGGTTGCTAGAACCCTCCGCCGTGCGGCATGCCGCCGCCCATCGGAGCCTTCTCCTCCTTCTCCTCCGGGATCTCGGAGACGAGGGCCTCGGTGGTCAGCAGCAGCGACGCGATCGAGGAGGCGTTCTGCAGCGCCGAGCGGACGACCTTGGTCGGGTCGATGACGCCGGCCTCGACCAGGTTCTCGTACTCGTCGGTGAGCGCGTTGAAGCCCTCGTCGGCCTTCATCTCGCGCACCTTGGCCACCACCACGGCGCCTTCGAAGCCCGCGTTGCCGGCGATTTGCCGGAGGGGCTCCTCGAGCGCGCGGCGCACGATGGCGACGCCGACCGTCTCGTCGCCCTCGGCCTTGACGCCGTCGACGGCCTTCTGGGCACGCAGCAGGGCGACGCCGCCGCCGGGCACGATGCCCTCCTCGACGGCCGCCTTGGTCGCGTGCATCGCGTCCTCGACCCGCGCCTTCTTCTCCTTCATCTCCGTCTCGGTGGCCGCGCCGACCTTGATCACGGCAACCCCGCCCACCAGCTTGGCCAGGCGCTCCTGCAGCTTCTCGCGGTCGTAGTCGGAGGTCGTCTCCTCGATCTGGGTGCGGATCTGCTTGACCCGGCCCTCGATCTGCTTGGACGTGCCGGCGCCCTCGACGATCGTGGTGTTGTCCTTGTCGATCGTGATCTTCTTGGCCTTGCCCAGGTCGTCGAGCTTGAGGTTCTCGAGCTTGATGCCGAGGTCCTCGGTGATCGCCTTGCCGCCGGTCAGGATCGCGATGTCCTCGAGCATGGCCTTGCGGCGATCGCCGTAGCCGGGGGCCTTCACGGCCGCGACCTGCAGCGTGCCGCGCAGCTTGTTGACGACCAGCGTCGCCAGCGCCTCGCCCTCGACGTCTTCCGCGATGATCAGCAGCGGCTTGCCGAGCTTGGCCACCTGCTCGAGCACGGGCAGCAGGTCCTTCATGCTGGAGATCTTCTTCTCGTGGATCAGCACGAGCGCGTTCTCGAGCACGGCCTCCATGCGCTCGGGGTCGGTCACGAAGTAGGGCGAGAGGTAGCCGCGGTCGAACTGCATGCCCTCGACCACCTCGAGCGAGGTCTCGAGCGTCTTGGCCTCCTCGACCGTGATCACGCCGTCCTTGCCGACCTTCTCCATCGCGTCGGCGATGATCTCGCCGATCGTCGCGTCGTTGTTGGCGGAGATGGTCCCGACCTGGGCGATCATCTTGCCCTTGACGGGCTTGCTGAGCTTCTTCAGGTCCTCGGTGACCGCGGCCACGGCCTTCTCGATGCCCCGCTTGATGTCCATAGGGTTCGCACCGGCCGTGACGTTCTTGATGCCCTCGCGGTAGATCGCCTGCGCGAGCACGGTCGCGGTGGTGGTGCCGTCGCCGGCGACGTCGGAGGTCTTCGACGCGACCTCGCGCACCATCTGTGCGCCCATGTTCTCGAGCGGCTCCTTGAGCTCGATCTCCTTGGCGACCGTGACGCCGTCCTTGGTGATCAGGGGGGAGCCGAACTTCTTGTCGAGGACCACGTTGCGGCCCTTGGGGCCGAGCGTGACCTTCACCGCGTCGGCGAGCCGGTTGACGCCCCGGAGCACCGCCTGGCGCGAGTCGTTGCCGTAAGTGATCTGTTTCGCCATGGCTTCCTCGGCCTCCCTTAGCCGATCACCGCGAGGACTTCGTCCTCGCGCAAGATGAGGTACTCCTCGCCGTCGATCTTGATGTCGGTTCCGGAGTACTTGCCGAAGAGGATCTTGTCGCCGGCCTTGACGTCGAGCGCCAGCTTGGTGCCGTTGTCGAGCACCTTGCCGTTGCCCACCGCGATGACCTCACCCTCCTGGGGCTTCTCCTTCGCGGTGTCCGGGATGATGATCCCGCCCTTGACGGTCTCCTGCTCCTCGATGCGCTTCACCAGCAGGCGGTCGTGAAGCGGCCGAACCTTCGCCATCTGTGTCGTCTCCTTCGTTTAGTGCCGCACCAAAGTTGTCGATCAGGCGCACGAAATGGGCGGAACGCACCCATTGCACCCATTTGGCAGTCCAATGTACCGACTGCCAACCAAGATATTCGCACCCTGGCAGTCTGTCAAGGCGAGTGCCAGGCGAGTGCCAGGCGAGTACCAGGACTGCCGACCCCGGTCGGGGATCGACGACTCTCTGCGGCGAGAGCTTGCAGCCCCTCCGGCGTTAGCAGGGTTGGAGAGCGGAATGCCCAGCGCCCTGGACCTCTTCGAGCGTCACCGGCCCCGGCCGAGCCCGGCGCGCGAGACAACCATCGACTCTGTCCGGCTGCGGGTCGCGGTCGCCGCCGCCGGCAAGCCCTCCGAGGCCTTCACTCGCCGACTGCGCGAGCGTCTCGCCCGTGGCCCGAGCCGGCGCGCGGCGCGATTGCTGCGGCTGGCAGTCCGCGCTGGTTGTCGCGACGCTGGCAACCGTCGGCGCCTACGACCTGGTGCGTGGCGTGCGGCCCGAGCAGCGTCCCGACGAACCCCGACGGCCACGCGTGTCATCCGCTTCGAGCCGGGAGTCGATTGGAGGCTGCTTGAGGGGAGATAGCTCATGGACTGGAAGAGCTGGACGTCGTGGCGCCGCGCGCTGTGCTGCCGTCGGGCTGCGGCGCCCAGGTGACGACTCAGATGGCCGAGCCGCTCGTGGCGCAACATCCACTCGCGTGGTCGGCGGACCTCGAGGTCCTCGAGGCCTCGACAGATCGCCTGGTGCTCAGCATCAGCTGGAAGCACATCGAGCGGGGCAGCGGCGGCGGGTCACACCGTCGCGCTGATCATCACGGCGAAGGCGCTGTAGGGGGCCCTCACACGCGAGCACCAGCGGGGCTCGCGTCAGGGCTGGATCTTGAGCTCCTCGATCTTCTTGCCCAGGGTGTTGCGGTGGATCTTCAGGTCCTGGGCGGCGCGGGAGAGGTTGCCCTTGTGCCGCTGCAGCACCCGCGCGATGAAACGCTTTTCGAACTCGCGCTTGGCGTCCGAGAACAGAATCCCCCGGTCGACCATCTCGGTGACGAGGGCTTCCAGCTGCTGCTTCACGGCGCTGCTCCCTTGAGGCCGGGCCGTTCGCCCGGCGCTGCTCGCTAGCGGGCGTCCCCGCGGAGCCGCTCGAAGGCCTCCGCGTACTTCTCCACGGTTCGCGCGACGACGTCCGGCGGCAGCTCGGGACCCGGGGGCTGCTTGTTCCAGCCCAGGGTCTCGAGGTAGTCGCGCACGAACTGCTTGTCGAAGCTGGGTTGCGAACGGCCCGGCGCGTAGGCGTCGCGCGGCCAGAAGCGCGACGAGTCCGGCGTCAGGGCCTCGTCGATCCAGATGAGTCGCCCGTCGCGGACCCCGAACTCGAACTTCGTGTCCGCAAGGATGATCCCGCGCGCCTCGGCGTGCGCGTGCGCCCGCGAGTAGATCTCGAGGCTCACGCGCCGCGCCTGGGCCGCACGCTCGCGGCCGACCGTGGCTTCCATCGTCTCGAACGGGATGTTCTCGTCGTGCCCGGTCTCCGCCTTTGTGGCCGGCGTGAAGATGGGTGGCTGCAGCCGGTCGGAGTCGCGCAGCCCTGGCGGCAGCGCGACGCCGCACACGGCGCCCTTCGCCTTGTAGTCCTTCCAGCCGGAGCCCGCGAGGTAGCCGCGCACGACGCACTCGACGGGCAGCACCTCCGTCTTGACGACGATCATCGAGCGCCCGGCGAGCTGGTCCCGGTAGGGCCGCAGCTGCGCCTCGTACTCCGCCACGTCCGCCGTGACCACGTGGTTCTCGATCACGCCCTGCAGCAGGCCGAACCAGAAGAGCGACATCTGCGTGAGCACGACGCCCTTGCCCGGGATGCCGGTGGGCAGCACGACGTCGAATGCGCTCAGCCGGTCGGTGGCGACGACGAGCAGCCGGTCGCCGAGGTCGTAGACGTCGCGCACCTTCCCCCGCCTCCACAGCTTCACGCCGGGAAGGGTCGTCTGCAGAAGGGGTTTCGAATTGGCGTCGATCCTCATCGCTTGCCGCACAGGTCCCGCGAGCCTGCTTGCGTGGCGTAAGTGGTTTGGTGCGCCAGGCCGGTCGTCTCTACGGAGGCGGGGAGTCTACCGGAAGCCGGTTTCGCGTGGCAAGGGTGAAAAGCACACCCGACCAAAACGCGGGCGGGCCGCCTGTGGCCCGCCCGCAATCACGTTGTGATCGATGTGGCTACGGTCTTGGTGCCGGAGGCGGAGCAGGAGTTGGCGGCGCCACAGGCGCTTTCGGCACGGCGGCCGTCGCTTCGGGCAGCGTCCGCGCCGAAGGCGGCGTCACCACCTCTGCGGGCGCGGCTGCCAGCTCCGGCCTCGCGATCGGCTGGTCCGCGATCGGCGCCGCCGCCTGCGACTCGAGCGTGACGTCTCCCTCGGCGCTCACCTTCACGAGGCTGCCGCCGCCCCCCAGGCGGCCGGTCAGCCTCTCTCCGCGCTGTCCCTCGCGCTGCTCGGTCGCGACGGCGAGGCCCGGGACGTCGACGGCGTGCACCTCGCCGCGCCGCGACCCGGCTTCGACGTCCACGCGGCTGCCTTCCGGGACCGTGAGCCGTGCGTCGCCGTTGCGGACCGTGATCGTCACCGGCGCGGCGATCGCCGCGCGCGGAGCGACACGGGCGTTGCCGCGGTCCAGCTCGACGTCGAGCGCCCCCGAGACGCCCTCGATCTCGACGTCGCCCCCGGAAGCGCGCACGCGCGCGCCCTGGGCCAGTCCCTTGGCGTCGACACCGCCGTGGTGCAGCGTGACCTCGAGGGGGCCGCCCAGCCGCGCGACCTCGATCCCCTCGTAGGAGCTCTCGACCGTGACACCGCCGGTCACGTCCTCGGCCGCGACGGCGCCGTGGTCCACCTTCGCCCGCACGGGGCCGCCGATGCGGGTGAAACGCGCCGCGCCGTACGAGGTCTCGACGTCCGCCTTCGCAAGGACGTCGCTCGCGTGCACCTCGCAGTGGTGGGCGCGCACGACCAGGTCGCCCGCAACGCCCTCCACGCTGACCCCGGCGTACTGCTGTCTGATCTCGAGCGCGCCGGTGTGGCGCGTCGTCAGCTCGCCGTGCTGGACGTCCAGCTTGGCCGCGCCCTTCACGTTCGCGACCTCGACGTTGCCGTACCTCGCCGAGAGGTCGAGCCGGCCGCCCACGTCAGTGACGGTGACGTCGCCGTGCCGGCAGTCCAGCTTCACGTCGCCGGCGATCCGTTCGAGCGCCACACCGTCGAAGGACGACTCGACAGAGGCGGCGCCGACGCCGGTGACGTCCACCCGGCCGTGGTCGTTGTGCAGCTCGACGACCGCATCCGCCGGGGCCTCGATCTCGAGGTGCGTCTCGAAGCCGACCTGCCCGCTGCGATCGAGCTCGTCGCGGTTGGTCCCCACGTGCAGCGGCTGGCCGTCGCCGGAGAGCCGCAGCTCGATCGTGTCGGCGAAGGCCTTCGCCTTCTCCTCGGTCGAATGGTAGACGACCTTGCGCAGGTGCACCTTGACCGTTCCGGGCGCGCCGGCGCTGACCCGCACGCCGCCGAAGGCGTTGCGGACCTCCAGGCGAGGCGCTTTGCCCGTGAGCGGCCGCTCCGCGGTCTGCTCGAACGTCCACGATGGACCGTAGAAGCGACCGCTCATCACGCGGCAGCCCTCGGGGCCGATGCGCAGGTCGCCCCGCACGTTCCACGCCGTCTCGACCGTGGCGCCGAAGGCGAGCAGCAGAAGCAGCAGGCCGATCTTGCGGCCGCTCACGGCGTCCTCCGTGAGGAGCGGCGCAGGGCGAGGTCCACCAGCTCGAGGACACCCCACAGCACCAGCGACAGCGGCCACCAGGTGCGCAGCACCGCCAGCAGCTCGAAGCGGCCCATGTTGGCGAACGTCCACAGCACGCCCAGCGCCACCAGGCACACGCCGAGCGTCAGCCCCTCGGGGCTGAAGGGGCTAGAGCTGCGGGCGCTCATCCGTCGACTCCGCAGCCCTCTTCTTCTGCACCGACTCGTAGACGAACCAGCCGCCCACCGCGATCAGCAGGATCGGCCACCAGCGGGCGAGCCGCTCGAGGTCGAGCCAGCCGAGGTTGTTGAGCAGGATCAGGATGCCGAACAGCGCGAGCAGGCCGCCCCACATCGGGGACTCGACGCCCGCCTCGGGCTCGGTGTCCGCGCGGCCGCCCAGGAAGCGCTGGTTGATGGCATTGGCGCTCTTCCAGGCGTCGATGATGTTGTACAGGTAGACGAACGGGATCACGAAGGCGAACGGGAACTCGTGGCCCGTCGAAGTCAGGTAGATGGCGCCCACCCACGAGAAGAAGAAGGCGAACGCCCGCGCGATCTGACCGGTGTAGACCTGGCCGAGGCCGGGAAACAGCGACAGGAACGCGGCGAGGCCCGGGCTCTTGGGGAGCCGCACGTAGGGGGGCGCGGGCGGCAGCTGCGGCGGGGGCGCCACGGGCTGCGGTTCGATCGGCTGGCTGCTCATCGTCACTTTCTCCTTGAGCGGCCCGGCAACGGCAGACGGTTCCGCTCGTTCATCGGCTGCTACGCGACGGGGCGACCGGGGGTTCGGAAACCTGAGGCGACGCCGAGGGGGACGCTGAGGGTCCCGGAGCCCCTTTTGGATTCGCCGTCCGCACCGCCGCGGCGCTTCTCCAGCAGCCGCCGGTAGTCCTCGACCCGCTCGTTGACCCGGTCGAGCCGGCCCTCGAACGCCGTGCTCAGGACGACACCCAGGATGCGCACGTCCTCGAACAGCCGGTCCTTGCGCTCGATGAGGCTGTTGCCCGCGAGGACCGTCTGGCCCACCAGCCGCTGGGCGGCGCGCGTGGGCTTCTCCGGGCCGACCAGCGCCAACATCGTGCCGAGCGCGATCAGGGCGAAGCCGGCCGCGGCGGCCTGCACCCACTGCGGCACCACGAAGGCGGGGCGCACCTCGACCGGCCGCCTCGCGCGCGCGAGAGCCGCGCGCGCGACCCGCACGGCCAGGCCTGGCGGCGCCTCAACCTCCGGGTACTCGTGCAGCAGCGAGACCACCTCGCCCAGCGAGTCGCGCAGCTCGCGGCAGGCCTCGCACGAAGCGAGGTGGGCCTCGAGCTCGGCCTTCAGGATCTCGTGCAGCACCCCCTCGAGGTGGTCCGAGAACAGCTCCTCGGCTCGGCGGCAGTCCATCTCGTCACCCTCTCGCGCCGCCCACGAGCTCGTGGCGGCGGCCGGTGAGGCGCTTGGCGAGCTCGACGCGGGCACGATTGATGCGGCTCTTGACCGTTCCCAGCGGCACCTGCAGCTCGGCGGCGATCTCGTCGTACGCCATTCCCTGCAGGTCGCACAGGATCAACGGCAGGCGCAGGTCCGGCGGCAAGGCGCGCAGCCCGCGATGCACGAGGCTGGCGCGCTCCTGGCGCTCGAGCCCGGCGATCGGGTGCTCCCCCGGCGCGGCCATTCGCTCCAGCACCTCGGTGTCCTCGCTGCGGCGGGTCCTCTCCTGCTTGCGCCGCCGGTAGTGGTCGATCGCGTGGTTGCGGGCGACGGCCATGAGCCACGCGCCGAACGCCCCGTCGTTGTCTCGGTATCGGTCCAGCGTCTGGTACACCTTGACGAAGACCTCCTGCGTCAGGTCCTCCGCCTCGTCCACCCGGCCGGTGAACCGGTAGGCGAGGCCGAAGACCTTCCGGGTGTACAGGGCCACCATCTCGTGCCAGGCGGCCTCGTCACCCCTGCGGCACCGCGACAGGAGGTCGGAGTCGGTGGTCAAGCTCAGCGTGACTGCGCCCAGACGGTCCCCTGTCGCTCACTTGCCGGAACGCAGCGCCGGCGAGACGAGTTCGAAAAGCTCCGTCCGGCGGCGACCGGGGGGACCGTTTGACGCTCGGCGGCGCATTGTAGTAGAGTCGCCGCCGGCTATCAAGTGCCTGAACTGGAAGAATTTGTGACGGGAGCGACAGGGCGGTGACCGCCGAGCGCGGGAGGCTCCTCCTGGGAGTCCTCGCGGCCGCCCTGCTGCTCGCGCTCTTCTTCCGGGGCATGGATTGGCAGGCGCTGGGGCACGCCCTGGCGAACGCCCACTGGCTCCCGCTCGCCGGCGTGGTGTTCCTCACGGTCGTTCTGTACGGGGTCCGTGCCTGGCGCTGGGGTGGGCTGCTCGCACCGCTCGGCCGCGTGCGCTACGCCGACCTGTTCTCGGCCACGATGGTGGGCTTCGCCTCCGGGCTCCTGATCCCGCGTGCCCAGGAGCTGCTGCGGCCCTGGCTCGTGTCGCGGCGCTACCCGATCCCCACCTCGGCAGGCTTCGCGACCATCATCCTGGAAAGGCTGATCGACCTGGTGACGGTGCTCGTGCTGTTCGCGCTGTACCTGTTCGTGCTCCCGACCCCGGCCGCGCAGGTGCAGGGCCGGCTGATGGACCTGCTGAAGGCGGGCGGCGCGGCGACCGGCGTCGGTGCCGTCCTCGTGCTCGCGTTCCTGCTCGGGCTGCACGCCAACGCCGAGCGGGTTCTGGGCGTGATCGAGCGGCTGCTGACCAGGGCTCCTGGCCGCATCGCTGCGCCGGTGGGCCGTGCCCTGCGGGCGTTCTCCGGGGGACTGGCCGTGCTGCGCGCGCCGCTGCCTCAGCTCGCGGTCGTGGCGGGGCAGTCGCTCGCGATATGGCTGCTGATCGGGCTCGCCTTCCACCTCAACAACCTCGCCTTCGGCATCGACCTGCCGTACCACGCGACGTTCCTGCTGATCGCCTTCCTGGTGGTGGGTGTCGCCATCCCGACGCCGGGGATGGTCGGTGGATTCCACGCCTTTTACCTGCTCGCCCTCAGCGAGGTCTTCGGTGTCGCGCGCGAGAAGGCCGCCGCCGCGGGGATCGCGGCCCACGCGCTCAGCAACCTGCCGGTGCTCCTCTTCGGGCTCGCGCTGCTCGGGCGCGAGGGGCTCAACCTCGGCCGCCTGGCGGAGGCGACCCGGGCCGGCGGGGAGACACAGGAGGTGCGTCCGTGAAGTGCCCGTTCTGCTCCCACCTCGAGGACAAGGTCGTCGACTCGCGCGAGGGGAAGGAGGGCGACGTCATCCGCCGCAGGCGCGAGTGCCTTGCCTGCGGCAAGCGCTTCACCTCCTACGAGCGGATCGACCAGATCCCGCACCTGGTCGTCAAGAAGGACGGGCGCCGCGAGCGGTTCGACCGCGAGAAGGTGATGCAGGGCCTGCTGCGCGCCTGCCAGAAGCGGCCGGTCTCCGTGAAGACGCTCGAGTCGATCGTGGAGCGGGTCGAGGCGATGGTGCAGGAGAGCCCGGACCGCGAGGTGCCGACCGACCAGATCGGCGAGTTCCTGATGGAGCGGCTGAAGGAGCTGGACAAGGTGGCCTTCGTCCGCTTCGCGTCCGTCTACCGGGACTTCAAGGATGTCGACCAGTTCATGGGAACGCTCAAGGGGCTTCTCGAAGCCCGGGACTGAGCCGGACCGCGTTCGCCCGCCCGACGACCCTGTCCGGCATCTATCTCCAGTTCCGTCATAGCGTTTTCCGGGGTGTGGCTGTGGAGCTACACTGGCCTGATGCCGCGGGAGCGCTTCCAGAACAACGTCCGGCTGGTGGCGGCCGTGACCCTGGGCCTGCTGCTGGTGTTCGCCCTGGCAGAGCTGCTGCTGCGCAAGAGCGGGGACTTCCAGCCGACGTTCCTCGCCTCCGCGCTGCTCTTCGGGCTCACGGTCCTCAACCTGTCGCTGCTGCTGGTGCTGCTGTTCGTGCTCGGCCGCAACCTCGTGCGGATCCTCATGGAACGGCGCCGCGGGGTGTTCGGTGCGCAGCTGCGGGTGCGGCTGCTGCTCGTCTTCCTCTTGATGGCGGTCGCGCCGTCCCTGCTCCTGCTGCTGGTCGGCAGCGACCTCATCCGTCAGACGGTCGACCGCTGGTTCAACGTCGACGTCGAGCGGCTGCTGGCCTCGTCGCAGGCGCTCGGCTCGGCGCTCGACGCCTCCGCCGCCGGGACCAGCCGCGTGCACGCGCGCGTGCTCGCCCGCGAGATCGAGCAGCGCGGGCTGCTGAACGACGGCGAGCTGGGCCGGCTGCGCCGGATGATCGAGGCGCGTGCCCGCGAGCGCGAGCTCGACGTGGTCTCGGTGTACGGCCCCGCGGGCGAGATCGTCACCGTCATGGACCCGCGCCTGCCCTCGCCCGCCGCCTGGGACGTGGCGTCGGGCGAGGCGCTGGCGGACGCGGCGCTGCACGCAAAGGAGTCGGCGGCGTCGGTGACGTTCGGCAACGGCCGGCTGATGCGCGTGGCCGCCCCCGTGCGCAACGCCGTCGGCCAGCCGGCGGGGGCGGTCGTGGTCTCCACCTTCCTGTCGCCGGAGGTGGCCTCGGCCGTGCTCGAGGTGCGCGACCGCTACACGAAGTTCCGCGAGACCCAGGCCTACCGCGAGCCGATCCTGGCGTTCTACCGCTCGCTGTACCTCTTCCCGGCGCTGCTGATCCTGTTCGGCGCGGTGTGGCTGGCGGTCTATCTCGCACGGCGCATCACGACACCGCTGCGCCTGGTCGCCGAGGGCGCCGAGCGCATCGCCGCCGGCGAGCGTGGCACGCGGGTCGACTTCCCGTCCGGCAGCGACGAGTTCCGGGCGCTGATCGCCTCGTTCAACCGCATGTCGGAGCGCCTGGCGCGCAGCGAGGAGGAGGTGGAGTTCTCGCGCGCGGGCCTGGTACGCAAGAACCAGGAGCTCGAGGAGAGGCGACGACTGACGGAGGCCGTGCTCGACACCGTCGGCACCGGCGTCGCCGTGGTCGACCAGGAGGGGACGCTGACCGCCGCGAACGCCGCGGCGCTGCGCCTGCTCGAGCTGGAGCCGGGCGCCGTGGGCCTGCCGCTCGAGCGCCTGCTGCAGGGGCCGGGCCGTGACGAGATCCACTCGCTCGTGCTGCGGCTGCTCTCGGGGCGCGTCAGCCGGCAGGAGCGGGAGGTGATCGTGCCCGCGCGCGAGCGCGACCGGCAGCTCGCGGTGACGGTGGTCGGCCTGCCGGGCTCGCTGGGCGGCGCGCCGGGGGCCCTGGTGGTCGTCGACGACCTCACGCCGCTGATGCGCGCCCAGCGGGTGGCCGCCTGGGGCGAGGTGGCGCGCAAGCTGGCGCACGAGATCAAGAACCCGCTGACGCCGATCCAGCTCTCGGCGCAGCGCGTGCGCAAGGCCTGGCTCAAGTCCGATCCCGCGTTCGAGAGGATCGTGAGCGAGTGCACGCGCTCGATCGTGGACGAGGTCGAGGCGCTCAAGAACCTGGTCGACGAGTTCGCCCAGTTCGCACGGCTGCCGGCCGCGAACCTGCAGCCCGCCGCGCTCGCCGACGTGGTCGAGCAGGCGCTTTCGCTCTACGACGGGCTGTTCCCGGGGATCTCCATCCAGCGCCGGCTGGCCGGCGACCTGCCCCTGCTGCGGCTCGACGCGGACCAGATGAAGCGCGCCCTGATCAACCTGGTCGACAACGCGATCGAGGCGGCGGACGGCAGGGGCTGCATCGTGGTCTCGACCGAGTACGACCGCGCGGCCGGCCGGGCGCGCCTGGTCGTCGCCGACGACGGGCCGGGCGTCCCGCCGGCGGACCGCGGCCGCCTGTTCGTGCCGCACTTCTCGACGAAGAAACGGGGCAGCGGCCTGGGACTGGCGATCGTCAGCCGGATCGTCCAGGAGCACCTCGGCACGATCCGGGCCGAGGACAACGGGGCGAAGGGTGCGCGCTTCGTCATGGAGCTGCCTGCGTGAGGGCACCATGAAGGAGACGATCCTGGTCGTGGACGACGAGGCCGGCGTGCGCTCCTCGCTCGCCGGCATCCTGGCCGACGAGGGCTACCAGGTCGAGGCGGTCGCCAGCGGCGAGGCGGCGCTGTCGGCGCTCGGGGACCATCGCTACGACCTGGTGCTGCTCGACGTCTGGCTGCCCGGCGCGGACGGGCTCGAGGTGCTCGGCCGCATCCGGGAGTCGGACGCGGAGCTGCCGGTGGTCGTGATCTCCGGCCACGGCACGATCGAGACCGCCGTGAAGGCTGTGCGCCTGGGCGCGCAGGACTTCGTCGAGAAGCCGCTCTCGCTGGAGAAGACGCTGCTGGCGGTGCAGAACGCGCTGCGGCGCGGCCGGCTGGAGAGCGAGCTTCGGGACCTGCGGGCCCGCCTCGACGAGCGCTACGCCATGGTGGGCGAGAGCCCCGCGCTGCGCCGGCTGCGCGCCGAGATCGCGCAGGCGGCCCCCAGCAACGGCCGGGCGCTGATCTACGGCGAGAACGGCACCGGCAAGGAGCTGGTCGCGCGCGCGATCCACGAGCAGAGCCTGCGCTGCGGCGGCCCGTTCGTCGAGGTCAACTGCGCGGCGATCCCCGAGGAGCTGATCGAGAGCGAGCTGTTCGGCCACGTCAAGGGCGCCTTCACCGGCGCGCTGGCGGCGCGCAAGGGCAAGTTCGAGCTGGCCGACGGGGGCACGCTGTTCCTGGACGAGATCGGCGACATGAGCCTCAAGACCCAGGCCAAGGTGCTGCGCGCCCTGCAGGAGCAGCGCATCGAGCCGGTCGGCGGCGCCGGCTCGGTGGCGGTCGACGTGCGCGTGATCGCCGCGACCAACAAGAACCTCGAGGAGGAGATCCGCGCCGGCCGCTTCCGCGAGGACCTCTACTTCCGGCTGAGCGTGATCCCGTTCCAGGTGCCGCCCCTGCGCGAGCGCAGGGAGGACGTACCGCTGCTGGCGCGGCACTTCATGAAGCTGCTCTCGACGGAGCACGGCAAGAGGCCGCGCGAGATCGCCCCCGAGGTGCTGGGCCTGCTCTCGCAGCTGCCGTGGCCGGGCAACGTGCGCGAGCTGCGCAACATCATCGAGCGCCTGGTGATCATGGCGCCGGGGGAGAGGATCGAGCTGCGCCACCTGCCCGGCTCGCTGCTGGAGTCGGCGCCGGCCGTCGCGGGCCCGCCCGAGGCCACGGGCGAGGCGGAGCCACAGGGCTCCCTGGCTGCTGCGCGCGAGCAGTTCGAAAGGCGCTACATCCTGCGGCGCTACCACGAGTGCGGCGGCAACATGAGCCGCACCGCCGAGGCGCTCGGCGTGGAGCGCTCGAACCTGTACCGGAAGATGAAGGCGTTCGGGCTGCTGCCGGCGCGCCGCGACGAGCGGGCGGAAGAAGCTTGAATCCCGCACCGGCCCTCTCCCATAATGCCCCTGAACCGAGGGCAGCTGCAGGGATGAGGAAGGCTGGTGAAGCCGCGCTGGTGAGCTCTGGGCCGGCGGGGTGGCTGCGGCGCTCGCTCGTCGGCCTGTGGCTGCTGGTGTTCGTCGTCGCCGGTGTGGCCCTCGCGGTGCGCTGGGACACCCTGATGTCGCGGCTGGCCCGCCCGCCGCTGGCCGGCTCCGCCGCGGAGGGAGCGTTGCGATGACCTGCCCGTCCTGCGGCGGCGAGCTGGTGCCAGGCGCCGATCGGTGTCCCGTCTGCGACGCGTCGATCGCGCCGCGCGTCGAGGGCGCCCTGGCGGCCGATCCCCGGCTGATCACGCCGCCCGCCCGCGGCAAGGTCAGGACGGAGCCCGCCGCGCCGGGCGAGCCCATCCGCGAGATCCCTGGGCTGCGCAGGCGCGACGCGCGCGAGCGCGCGGAGCGCGGCGAGCGCTCGTGGCGCGACGAGGTGCAGGAGCGCATCCGCTCGCGGCGGCAGAAGCGCACGGAGGCCGGGCTGCCGCTGTTCGAGCAGGAGGCCGTGCGGCCAGTGGAAGGCGCCGGCGCGGCGCAGCCCGTGTCGCCCGGTGCGGCGCCGGCTCCGCCCGAGCCCGCGCGCGATGCGCCGCACGTGGCGCGGGCCGGCCTCATCAGTGCCGACGCGGATCCGGCCGATCACCGCCTGTTCCCGCCGGCCCTGACGGAGGCGGAGCTCGCCGACCTGCCGCTGCGGGCCGCGCCCCCTGCGCAGCGCGTGGTGGAGGGGCCGGCCGTGACCGTGCCTCGGCGACCGGGCCGGCCCTCGCTCGACGACGAGGTGCTCGTGGACCGGTCCGATCTCGACTCCGGCATCGAGATCGAGCCTCCGGCGGCCGAGCCCTCGCCCCTGGAGCGGCCCGCGCGGGCGCTGGAGCGCGCGCAGGCCGCCGCGTTCGACCTCGCGCTGTTCGCCGTGATCGCGGCGGTCGTCGTCTACTTCGCCGGGCGCGCCGCGCGCGTGGACCTGCCCAGCCTGGCCGCGAGCTGGCCGTGGTTCCTCGGCTTCATCGGCCTGCTCGCCGGGTTCTACGCCTGCTACTTCACCGGAACGACTGGCCAGACGCCGGGCAAGGTGATCACCGGCCTGCGCGTGGTCGACGCCGGCGGCCGGCCGCCCGGATACCCGCGGGCGCTCGGGCGGGCGCTCGTCGGCCTGCTCGGCGTCACGCTGGCCGGGGCGGGCCTGGCACCGATCGCCTTCGACCCCGCCGGACGGGCGCTGCACGACCGCCTGTTCCGGACCCGCGTCGTCCGGCGCTGACGCCGGCGCCGGCCCGCCGCTCGAGCGAGCCACCCCCTGGACGCGATCACGCTCGACCACGTGGTCGCCGGGCTGCAGCCGCTCGTGGTGGGGCGGCACCTCTCCCGCCCCCGCCTCGCCACCGACGGCGTGACGTTCGAGCTGTCCGGCGCGCGCGAGCAACGGATCTGGCTCGACGCCTCGCGCGGCAGCGCGGGCGCCTACCTGGTTCGGCGCGACCTGGCACAGCGGCTGTCGACCCCGGCGGGCATCACGCCCTCCGGCCGTGAGCGCCAGGCCCTGCTCCACCTGCGCAAGCACGTCGAGGGCGCTCGCCTCAGCCGCCTCGAGCGAGTGCCCGGGGAGCGGGCGCTCGTGCTGGAAGCCGGCGGCAGCACCCTGGTGCTGCGGCTGGGTGGCGCGCCGGCGCTCACGCTGGCCCGCGAGGGCGCCCTTCTCGCCACGGTCGGGCCCGGCCCCGCGGCCTGGCCGGCGCCCGCGGCCGCGCCGGAGCGCGAGTGGGACCGTCTCGACCCCGAGGCCTTCGCCGCGGCCGTGGAGGCCTTCGTCGCGTCGGGGCGGTCGCCGGTGCGCGCCGTGCTCGCCGCCTGTCCCGGCCTCGGCCCGTGGCTCGCACGCGAGACGGACGGCAGCGCCGCTTCGTTTCGCGCGCTGCGGGCGCGGCTCGCCGCGCCCGTGCCCACCCTGCTCGCTCCCGGCCCCGCCGCCGCCTGGCACGATGCCGAGCTCGAGCCCGCGGACGCGGTGATCCTGGCGCCCGTGCCCCTGTCCCGACCGGGCCTCGTGCGCGTCGAGGCTGGGTCCTGGCTCGAGACGGCCGCGCTGTTCCTCGAGGCCCGAAAGCGGGGCCTTCTCTTCGGGCGCCTGCGACGCCTGGCCCTCGACCAGGAGCGGCGGGCGGCGCGCCGGCTGTCGCAGCTCGAGGCCAACCTCGCGGCCGACCTGGGCTCGCTCCGCGACGAGGCGCTGCTCCGGCGGCAGGGCGAGGCGCTGCTCGCGTTCGGCCACGCGTTGCCGGCCGGTGTCGAGTCGGCGGAGCTGCCGGACCCGCGCGACGCGGACTCCCGCCTGCTGCTCCACCTCGACTCGCGGCTGTCCGTACCCGGAAACGCCGAGCGCCTGTTCGACAAGGCGCGCCGCAGCGAGCGTGCCCGCAGGGAGATCGAGCTGCGGCTCCGCGAGACGCGCTCGGCGCTGGCCGCGGCGCGCTCGCGCGAGGCCCGGCTGCTCGACGCCCGCGATGCCGTCGAGCTCGGCGTGCCTTTGGGGCGCGACAGGAACCAGGCCGAGGCGCCGTCGCCCGGCGGACCGCGCCACTACCTGACGACCCGCGGCCTGAGCCTGCTCGTCGGCCGCGGCGCGCGCGAGAACCAGCACCTCACCTTCCGGGTGGCGCGCCCGGAGGACCTGTGGCTGCACGCGCGCGACGTGCCCGGCGCGCACGTGGTGCTGCGCGACAGCGAGGGCCGTGCCGGGGCCCAGGACCTGCGCGAGGCGGCCGAGGTGGCGGCGTTCTTCAGCGAGGCGCGCGGCGCGGCGCTGGTGGACGTGCACGTGACGCGCCGCAAGCACGTGCGCCCGGCGCGTGGCGGGCCCGGGCGCGTGTTCGTCGCCCACTCCGACACGCTGCGCGTCCGGCCGTGCGACCCCGAGGGGCGGCTGCGCAGGCGCCCGTAGCCGACGGCCGCGGCGCGGCGCCGCAGTATCATGCTCGGATGGCTCGGCGTGTCACCGATCTCCTGGCCCGCGTGCTGGCGACCGGCTTCGGCAGCGGCTACGCTCCCTTCGCCCCGGGCACGGCCGGCTCCGCGGTCGGCCTGCTGCTGTTCTGGCCGCTGGCGGCCCTCGCCTGGCCGTGGCAGCTCGCCGCCTGCGCCGTGGTCTTCTTCGTCGGCGTGGCCGCAGCCGGCCGCGTCGCCCGCAGCCTGGGCGTCGAGGACCCGGGGCTCGTCGTGGTCGACGAGGTGGCCGGCCAGTGGATCACGCTCACGGCGCTGCCGTTCACGCCCGCCGTCGCCCTGGCGGGCTTCGTGCTCTTCCGCCTGATGGACGTCGTCAAGCCGTGGCCCGCCCGCGACCTCGAGCGGCTGCCCGGCGGCTGGGGGATCATGACCGACGACGCGATGGCGGCCGTCTACGCGCAGCTCGCCTTGCGGGCCGGCCTGCTGGTCTGGCCGGTGGTGCGGTGAAGGCGGAGCTGCTGGCGATCGGCAGCGAGCTGCTCGGGCCGCTGCGCAGCGAGACGAACACGCTGTGGCTGACCGAGCGGCTGCTCGACGCCGGCGTCGAGGTGACAGCGCGCCTCACGCTGGCGGACGAGCTGCCGCTCGTGGAGTCGGCGCTGCGCACGGCGCTCTCCCGGGCCGACGTCGTGATCGCGACCGGCGGGCTCGGGCCCACGGCGGACGACCTCACGCGAGAGGCCGCGGCCGCGGCCACCGGCCGGGCCCTGCGGCGCGAGGCCGCGATCGTCGAGGCCCTGCGGCAGCGCTTCGCCCGCTACGGGCGCGCGCTCGCGCCGACGAACGAGAAGCAGGCCGACGTGATCGAGGGGGCTTCGCTGCTGGCGAATGCGCGCGGCACGGCCCCCGGCCAGTGGCTCGAGGTCGAGGGGCGGGCGCTGGCGCTGCTGCCGGGGCCCCCAGGCGAGATGAAGCCGATGTTCGACGAGCAGGTCCTGCCGCGCCTGCGCGCGCGCGCCGGGGCGACGAGCGTCGTCAGGCGGCGGGTGCTGAAGATCGCCTCGCTGCCGGAAGGCGAGGTGGACCAGGTTGCCGCGCCGGTCTACTCGCGCTTCCTGAACCCGAGGACGACGATCCTCGGCAGCCCCGGCCAGGTGGAGCTGCACCTCGTCGCTCAGGGTACGAGCGAGCAGGACTGCGAGCGCCGGATCGAGGAGCTGGCCACTGCCTTGCGCGCCGCGCTCCCCGACCGCATCTACAGCGAGGACGGCCGCGAGCTGCCGCACGTCGTGCTCGACCTCCTGCGTGCGCGCCGGCTCACGCTGGCGCTGGCCGAGTCCTGCACGGGCGGCCTGCTCGCGGCGCGCCTGACGGAGGTGCCGGGCGCGAGCGACGTTCTCGAGCGCGGCTTCGTCAGCTACTCGAACCGGGCGAAGGCCGAGCAGGTCGGCGTCGAGCCGGCGCTGGTCGAGCGCGCCGGTGCGGTGTCCGCGGCCGTGGCCGCCGCCCTGGCCGAGGGTGCGCGGCGCACGGCCGGCACCGACGTGGGGGTCGGGATCACCGGGATCGCGGGGCCCGGGGGCGGCACCCCCGAGAAGCCGGTCGGTCTGGTGTTCGTCGCGATCGACGGCGCCGCCGGCAGCACGCTGCGCCGGTGCCTGTTTCCCGGCGGCCGCGAGCGCGTGCGCTTCCAGGCGACCCAGGTGGCGCTCGAGATGCTGCGGCGCGGCCTGTCGGGGCTGCCCGCGCTGTGAGCGCGGGCGAGTCCGTCCGCTGCTTCGTCGCCCTCGATCTCGGGCCGGCGCCGCGCGAGGCGTTGCGCGACCTGCAGGCGCGGCTGCGCCCGCGCCTGGGCGCGGTGCGGCTGGTGCGCCCGGAGGGCATCCACCTCACGCTGCGCTTCCTGGGACCGTCGTCGCCCTCGAGGCTCGAGCGGCTCCGACCGGACCTCGCCGCGGCAGCCGCGGCGTGCCCGCCCTGCGAGGTGCACGTGCGCGGCATCGGCACCTTCCCCGCCCGCGGCAGCCCGCGCGTGCTGTGGCTCGGGATCGAGCTGCCCCAGCCGCTGCTGGCGCTGCAGCAGGCCTGCGAGCGCGCGGCGCGAGCTGCGGGCTTCGAGCCCGAGCCGCGGAGCTTCCGTGCCCACCTCACTCTGGGGCGCTGGCGCGAGCGGGCGTCCCGTCCGGAGCTGCCCGAGGTCGACCTGGGCAGGACGCGGCTCGACACGCTGACTCTGTTTCGCAGCGAGCTGCGGCCAGACGGCGCCGTCTACACGCCGCTCGCGCGCTTCCCGCTCGCGGGAAGCGGCGACGGCGCGGACTAGGCTGGCCGTCGACGAGCGCCCGGCGCCGGCACGGTCGGCTATACTGCCGCTGCCGACGAACATGCTCACGCTGCAGGTTGTCGCCGTGGCCTACCTCGTCGGCTCCCTGCCGTTCAGCTTCCTCGTGGCGCGGGCGTTCGGGGTGAAGGACGTCCGCCGCGTCGGCAGCGGCAACGTCGGCGCGACCAACGTGTTGCGCAGCGCGGGCAAGGCCGCCGGGCTGCTCGCGTTCCTGCTCGACGCGGGCAAGGGGGCCGCGGCAACCCTGCTGGCGGCCCGGCTCGCGCCGTCCGACACGGCGCTGCCCGCGCTCGCGGCGCTTCTCGCCGTCGTCGGCCACATGTACCCGGTGTGGCTGCGCTTCGAGGGCGGGAAGGGCGTCGCCACGGGCCTGGGTGCCTTCGCGCCGCTCGCGCCGCTGGCCGCGCTGGCCGCGGTTGCCGGGTTCGCGACGGTCGCCTGGGCCACGCGCTACGTCTCGCTCGGCTCGATCGCCGGCGCGCTCACCCTGGCCGCGCTGGCCTGGCTGCTCGGCGGGCCGGCGCCTGTCGTCGGCAGCGCGGTCGTCGGGGCGAGCCTGATCCTCTTCCGCCACCGGTCGAACCTGCGGCGGATCCTCGGCGGCACCGAGCGGCGCGCCGGGGCGCCCCGGGGAATGACCCCGTGAGGACCACGATCGTCGGGGGCGGAGCCTGGGGCACGGCACTCGCGAGCCACTGCGTGCGTGCGGGACTGCCGGTGCGCCTGTGGATCCGCGAGCCCGAGGTCGTGGCGTCGGTGAACCAGCGCCGTGAGAACACGCGCTACCTGCCGGGCGCGGAGCTGCCGGCGGGGCTGCAGGCGACGAGCCGGCTGGACGAGGCGCTCGCCGACGCCGAGGTCGTGCTGGTCGTGGTGCCTTCGGAGTTCTGTCGGGTCCTGTACCGCGAGGCGGACCGGCTGGCGCCCGCCGGAGCGATCTTCGTCTCGGCCACGAAGGGCCTGGAGATCGACACGCTCCAGCGCATGAGCCAGGTGGCCGCGAGCGAGGCCCCGTCGCGCCCGCTGGCCGTGCTCTCCGGGCCCACGTTCGCGCTCGAGGTCGCACGCGCGCTGCCGACGGCGGTGGTCGTGGCCTCGGCGGACCACGCGGTGGCCGAGGCGGTCCAGCGTCCCCTCGCCACCCGCTCCTTCCGCGTCTACTCGAGCGAGGACGTGGTCGGCGTGGAGCTCGCCGGGTCGCTCAAGAACGTGATCGCGATCGCGGCCGGGATCGTGGCCGGCCTCGGCTACGGCCACAACACCCTGGCGGCCCTCATCACGCGGGGGCTGGCCGAGATCACCCGGCTGGCGGTCGCCGAGGGCGCCCGCCCGGACACGCTGGCCGGCCTGGCCGGCCTGGGCGACCTGGTGCTCACCTGCACGGGCAGCCTCTCGCGCAACCGGCTGGTGGGCTCGCGCCTGGGCCAGGGGCTCCCGCTCGGCGAGGCGAGCGCCGGCCTGCATCCCGAGGGCGTGCGCACGACGCTCGTGGCCTGCGCCCTCGCCGAGCGCCGCGGCATCGAGCTGCCGATCGCGCGCCAGATGCGCGCGGTGCTCTACGAGGGCAAGCCCGCCCGAGAGGCGCTCGACGAGCTGATGCTGCGCAGCCTGAAAAGGGAGTAGACTCATCCGCGCCGGGGGCTGGGGGTGGGGCGTGCCCCGCGGGCGGGAGCGATGTACCGGCTCATCTATCAGGACGGCGAGAGCCCGCAGACGTACTCGTTCGCCTCGGGAGAGGTGGTGATCGGCCGCTCACCCGAGTGCCAGATCGTGCTGCGCGACTTCGGCATCTCGCGGACGCACGCCAAGGTGGTGGTGGGCGAGGACGGGGCCTGCCGCATCGTCGACCTCAAGTCGAAGAACGGCACGCAGGTCAACAGCGTGCAGGTGGTCGAGGCGCCCCTGCGCGACGGCGACCGCATCCTGCTCGGCAAGTTCGAGCTGACCTTCGGCAAGGCGCTCGAGAGCAAGGTCGTGCTCGACGAGGCCAAGCCCCTCTCGGAGGAGGCCGGCACGATCGTGCGGCCGGTGGGCGAACTGTCGCGGCTGCTCACCGGCGCGGCGATCCCGGCCGTGGCGCCCGACGAGAAGAAGGCGCCGGCCGTCGACCTGCAGGAGATCCAGCAGTCCAACCGGATCCTGAAGGTGCTGACCAAGGTGGCGGAGACGCTGATCGCCGTACGGCCCGTCGAGGACGTGCTGCAGCAGGTCATGGAGATCGTGTTCGAGCACATGCCTGCGGACCGCGGCTTCCTGATGCTCGAGGAGGACGCCTCGGGAGGCAAGCTCGTGCCCATGGTCGTCAAGCACCGCTCCCCGGGCGGCGGCGAGGGCCGGATCACGGTCTCCAAGACGATCGCCGATCGCGTGATGCACGATCGGGTGTCGATCCTGACCTCGGACGCCATGGTCGACCCGCGCTTCGGCGCGGGCGACTCGATCCGCTTCCACGGCATCCGCAGCGCCATGTGCGCCCCGCTGTGGCTCAAGGAGCAGGTGATCGGGATCATCCACGTCGACTCGCCGATGCTCACGAACTGCTTCACCGTGAACGACCTCGACCTGCTGACCGCGCTGGCGAACTACGCCGCGGTGGCCGTCGAGCGCGCGCGGCTCAACCAGAAGATCGTGGCCGAGGAGAAGAAGCGCGAGCGGCTGGGGCGCTTCCTCTCGCCCCAGGTGACGAGCCGGATCCTGGCCGCCTCCGACACCCAGGGCGCCGAGCTGGGCGCGCCCGAGGTGCGCGAGGTGAGCATCCTGTTCGCCGACATCGTCGGCTTCACGGGCATGTCCGAGAAGATGAGCCCGAACGCCGTGGCGCTGCTGCTCAACGACTACCTGTCGCGCATGACCGAGGTCATCTTCCGTTACGAGGGCACGCTCGACAAGTACATCGGCGACGCGATCATGGCCGTGTTCGGGGCGCCGCTCGACATGCCGGACCACGCCGAGCGCGCGATCCGCACGGCGCTCGAGATGCAGGAGCGGCTCACGGAGTGGAACGCCGAGCGCAAGGAGGGCCCCTCCCTGCGCATCCGGATCGGGATCAACTCGGGCAAGGCGGTCGCCGGCGAGATCGGCAGCATCAACAAGAAGGAGTACACGGTGCTGGGCGACACCGTGAACACGGCCAGCCGGCTCGAGAGCGGCGTGGCCAAGCCGGGCACGGTCGTGATCGGGGAGAACACCTACAAGCTCGCCGAGGGCCTGTTCGATTGCCGCTCGCTCGGGACCATCGCGCTCAAGGGCAAGGAGCGCGAGGTGCTCGTGTACGAGGTCAACGGAACGAGCGCCGCCACGGACTCCCACCCCTCGCTGCCTCCGCTGGGAGGGGCCTGAAGCGCATGGCGCAGGGCCAGCCCCGGCCCCGCCGGGGGCGCATCCTGTTCTCGATCCTGCTGCTGCTGTTCGCCGTCGGGGTCGTGCCGCTCGGCTACGTGTCGTGGGACCTGGTCTCGCGCAGCCGCACCAGCATCGAGACCACGCAGCAGGAGTGGCAGCTCGACAAGGCGCGCCTGATCTCGACACAGGTGGCGATCTACGTCGACGGCCTGCGCTCGCAGGTCGTGGCGATCGCGCGCACCTTCGAGATCGGTCTCGGCGCCGGCGCGTTCAGCGCGCGGATCGCGCGCATCCGCGAGGAGAAGTCGCTCGATCGTTACCTGCAAACCTCCGACAGCCTCGCCTTCCTGAGCGTGGTCGACACCACCTGCGTCGGCCCCTACGCCGGGCTCGCCCTGCACGACGCGCGGCTGGTCGAGCAGCTCCAGGAGGCCTGCCAGCGCGGCCAGCACGGCAGCGGCATGATCTCGGTGCCGATCGTGCTCGGCTCGCTGCAGGAGCCCGTGGTCGTGCTGGGCGAGCCCGTGCTCGCCGCCGGCCAGGTGGCCGGCGTCGTGCTCGCGGTGGCCAGCCTGCAGCCGATCCGCCAGATCACCAGCGCGACCGGCGGCCGGCTGTTCGAGGTGTACGTCGTCGACAACCGCGGCCGCCTGGTCGCGCACTCCGACCCCAAGCAGCCGCTGGCGGCCGACATGACGGGCGCCGAGATCGTGCGTATCTTCCTGCGCGCCTCGGAGGACCAGCGGCCGGGACCCGGCGGCCGCCGCAGCGGGGCGTCCGGCACGACCCCGTTCGACGTCGTCGACGACCCGCAGCACCCGCGCCACATGCTCGGCACGTACATGCGCGTGCCCGACGACTCCGGCTGGGGTGTCATCGTCCAGAGCGACGTCGACACCGCCTACTTCACGGCCATCGACCTGAAGCGCAAGTCGCTGCGCGTGGTGGCGATCGTCACGGCGCTGGCCGGCGTGCTGGGCTTCCTGTTCGCCGGCCAGATCAGCCGCCCCGTGCAGAAGCTGGCCGAGGGCGCCCGGCGGCTGGCGGGCGGGGCCTACGGCACGCGCGTGACGGTGCGCAGCGGGAACGAGGTCGGCGTGCTGGCGGACGCCTTCAACCAGATGGGGGAGGAGATCCAGAAGGCGATCGAGGAGGTGAGGCGCCGCGCGGAGGAGAACAAGGAGCTCTTCATGGGCTCGATCCGCATGCTGGCGAACGCGATCGACGAGAAGGACCCCTACACCCGCGGCCACTCCGAGCGCGTCGCCTACTACTCGGCCTGCACCGCCAAGCACCTCGGGATGAGCCCCGACGAGGTCGAGCGCGTGCACCTTTCCGGCATCATCCACGACGTCGGCAAGATCGGCATCGAGGACAAGATCCTGCGCAAGGCGGCCGCCCTGACGGACGAGGAATACGAGATCATGAAGCAGCACCCGACGAAGGGTGAGCACATCCTGGAGGCGGTTCCGCTGCTCAAGGACAAGGCGGGCGAGGGCCTGATGCACCACGAGAACGTCGACGGCAGCGGCTACCCGCGCGGCCTGCGCGGCGACGACATCCCGCTCCTGGGCCGGATCGTCAGCGTGGCCGATGCCTTCGACGCGATGACCACCGACCGTCCCTACTCGAAGGCGATGACCTTCGAGGCCGCGATCGCCAGGCTCAAATTCCTGGCCGGCAAGAAGTTCGACCCCCCCTGCGTGGAGGCGTTCGAGCGCGCCTTCCTCACCGGGGACGTCAGCCCGGCCAAGGCGCGCAGGGCCTCTGTCGCCTCCCGCCACTTCGACCTCAACTCGCTCTTCGGCGAGCCCGCGACTGCCGCGGCCGCGAGCCCCGGCGGGGCAGTCGCCGCCGCGGCGCCGGGCCCGCCTCCCACTTCGGTGTGAACATGCGAATCTGCAGAATCGACGTTTGTGGCCCGGCCGTGCTCGTCTTCCTGTGCGCCGTCGGCCCGGCCGCCCTCGCCCAGAGCCCCGCGGAGGCGGAGCTGCGCTTCTCGACCGGAGTCATGCACCTTCGCGAGGGACGGGTGGACCTCGCGCTCGAGGAGTTCAAGAAAGCCGCCAAGGAGGACCCGAAGAACCCCTACTTCCAGAAGGGGCTCGGGCAGGCGTTCGCGGCGAAGCGCGATTGGGCGGCGGCGATCTCGGCCTTCCGCCGGGCGCTCGAGCTGAACCCGCTCTACGTCGACACCCGGAACGACCTCGGCTACGCGCTGATCATGTCGGGCGACCGCGACGGCGGCAAGAAGGAGTTCCTGTCCGCCTTCAGCGATCCCATGAACCCTGCGCCCGAGATCTCCGCCTACAACCTGGGCCGGGCCTTCATGGAGGAGAAGAACTTCGGCGAGGCGAGCAACTGGTTCCGCAACGCCATCAACCGCAACAAGTCCTACTCGGCGCCCTACCTGCTGCTCGCGGAAACCCTGGTGGCCACGGGGCGCGACACGGAGGCCGTCGCGCTGCTCGAGGCGGGCGTGCACGAGGCGCCCAACGACCCGGACCTGCTGCTGGCCATGGCGCGGGCCTACCTGAAGGTCGGCCGGCTGGTGGAGGGGCGGACGAAGCTGGACGAAGCCGTGAAGGCCGACCCCTCGGGCCCGGTGGGGCGCGCCGCGGCCGACCAGCTGAAGTCCCTGCCCAAGTAGGTGCACGTGCCCTACCGCCGGATCCTCGACGCACTGCTGGCGGCAGTGCCCGGCTCGCGTGCGGCCCTGCTGCTCGACACCCAGGGCGAGGTCGTGGTCGGCGCCGGCGAGCTGGACGAGCGCCATCGCCTGATCGGCGCCTACCAGGGGATCGCCCTGGGCATGGTGTCCCGCACGGCCGCGCGCTTCGACGCCGGGTCCGTCGAGTCGCTTCTCTGGCGCCACGAGGGCGGCTCCATCCTGCTCGCCACCCTGCGCGACGGCTACTACCTGGTGCTCTCGCTGGGGCCCCGGGCGGTCGTGGCGCTCGCCAGGCATCACTGCAACGAGGCGCGCAGCCGGCTGAACCAGGAGATCTGAGGCGTGGGCCTGCTCGACCGCCTGCGCGGCGGGCTCAGCCGCACGCGCGAGGCGCTCAACACGCCGATCGAGGACCTGGTTCGCGGGCGCCGGCCGCTCGACCAGGCGGCGCTCGAGGCCGTCGAGGAGGCGCTGCTGGCGGCGGATCTGGGCGTGCCCGCGGTGAGCGAGGCCATGGAGGTGCTGCGCGAGCAGTCGGGAAGCCTCGCGCCGGGAGGCCTGCCTGCGATGCGCGAGGCGCTGCGCGAGGAGCTGCGCCGGGCGCTCGAGCGGCCGGCCCGCAGGGTTCCCTTCTCCGCGCAGCCCTGGGTCGTGTTCGTGGTGGGCGTCAACGGCGCCGGCAAGACGACCACCATCGGCAAGCTGGCCTTCGCGTGGGCGGCCCAGGGCCGCTCGGTCCTGCTCTGCGCAGCCGACACCTTCCGTGCAGCTGCCGCCGAGCAGCTGGAGGTGTGGGCGCAGCGTTCCGGCGGCGCGTTTCACCGGGGCGCCGAGGGGGCCGACCCCTCGGCCGTCCTCACCGACGCGCTCCGTGCGGCGCGCGCACGCGGCATCGACGCCGTGCTCGTGGACACCGCCGGGCGCCTGCACACGAAGTCGAACCTGATGGCCGAGCTGGCGAAGATGGCGCGCGTGGCCGGCCGCGAGCTGCCCGGCGCGCCGCACGAGACGCTGCTCGTGCTCGACGCGACCGTGGGCGCCAACGGGCTCGCTCAGGGACGCGAGTTCGCCCGCGCCGGCGGCCTGACCGGACTCGTGCTGACGAAGCTCGACGGCACCGCCAAGGGCGGCATCGCCGTGGCGGTCGTGCGCGAGCTGGACGTGCCGATCCGCTACGTCGGCGTCGGCGAGCAGCTGGACGACCTGCTGCCCTTCGACGCGGGCGCCTTCGCCAGCTCGCTCGTGGGCGCGTGACGTGGGCCGCTCGCCGGAGCGCGACCGCCAGCTGATGCGCCGCGCGCTCGAGCTCGCGGCGCGCGGCCTGGGCGAGACGAACCCGAACCCGGCCGTCGGCTGCGTGGTGGCGCGCGACGGCCGGGTGGTCGGCGAGGGCTGGCACCGGCGGGCCGGGGGACCCCACGCGGAAGCGGTCGCACTGGGCCGGGCGGGCGAGCGGGCGCGCGGCGCGACGCTCTACGTGACCCTCGAGCCCTGCGCGCACTTCGGCCGCACCCCGCCCTGCGCGCCCCTGGTGCGCGAGTCCGGTGTCGACCGCGTGGTCGTCGCGATCGGCGATCCGAGCCCCGCAGTGCGCGGCCGCGGCCTCGCGCTGCTGCGCCGCGCCGGGATCGCCGTGGAGACCGGCGTGCTGGGGGCGGAGGCGGCGCGCCTGAACGAGCGGTTCCTCACGTCCGCCCGGCTCCGCCGGCCCTACGTGCTGCTGAAGGCCGCGATCACGCTCGACGGCCGCATCGCGACCGCGTCCGGCCGCTCGAAGTGGATCACGAGCCCCGGCCAGAGGCGGCAGGCGCGCTGGCTCCGGCGCCTGCACGACGCGGTCCTCGTGGGCATCGGCACGGTGCTCGCCGACGACCCCCTCCTGCTGCCGACACCTCGTACCCGGCGGGGGTTCGTGCGCGTGGTGCTCGACTCGGGGCTGCGGCTGCCGGTCCGCTCGCGCCTCGTGCGCACGGCCTCGGCGCGTGCGCCGGTCCTCGTGCTGGCGTGCCGCGACGAGCCGGCGCGCCGCCGCGCGCTGGAGGACGCCGGCGTCACGGTGCTGCCGGTCGAGGCGGAGGCTGGCCGCGTCGCCCTGCGGCCGGCGCTCGGCGTGCTTGCGGCACGGGACGTCACGAGCCTGCTGGTCGAGGGCGGCTCCGAGGCCCTCGGCTCCTTTCTCGCTGCGAGGCTCGTGGACGGGGTCGCTCTCTTCCGCGCACCCCTGCTGCTCGGCGGCCGCCACAGTCGGCCGGCGTTCGGCGGCCAGGATCCGGCCGAGATCGCCGAGGCCCTGCGCCTCGCGCCCGTGCCGGGCGAGCCGCAGTTCCCGTGGCCGTGGCCGCTCCAGTTCGAGCTGTGGCGTCCGCGGCGCTAGACTGGAAGCGGAAGACAATGATCCGCAGGCGGTGCGGTGAGAGCCGTGCAACGGGCAACAGCGGCGAGCGGAGCGGGATTCACTCCCGCGTAGCGAGCGGGGGGTCAGGGGGGTGCGGCGCAGCACCCCCCTGACGAGAAGATGTTCACAGGCATCATCGAAGGCACGGGCACGGTCCGGGCGGCGTCGCGTCGCGGCGACGTCATGAGCGCGCGGATCGACGTCGGCGGGCTGTTCGAGGGCCTGCCGCTCGGCGGCAGCGTGGCGGTCGACGGCTGCTGCCTCACCGCAGTGCGCTCGGACGCGCAGGGCTTCGACGTCGACCTCACCGAGGAGACGCTGCGGCGCACGCGCTTCGACGAGCGGCTGGTCCCGGGTGCGCTGGTCAACCTGGAGCGGCCGATGAAGGCCGACGGGCGCTTCGACGGCCACGTCGTGCAGGGCCACGTGGACGGGATCGGACGCGTGCGCGAGATGACCTGGCTCGGCGAGTCGGCCGAGATCCGGATCGAGCCGCCCGCCGAGCTCGCGCGCTACCTGGTGGAGAAGGGCTCCGTGTGCGTCGACGGCATCTCGCTGACGGTGTGGGGGATCCACGAAGGCGCCTTCTCGGTCGCGTTGATCCCATATACACTCCAGGTCACGAACCTGCGCGACGCGAAGCCGGGCAGCCTGGTCAACCTCGAGGCCGACGTCATCGCGAAGTACGTGGAGCGGCTGCTCGCCGCGCGCGGGCTCTAGCCGCCGGCGTTCGAAGGAAGCAGAGAGGCCCCATGCCGTTCAGCTCCATCCCCGACGCGATTGCGGACTTCCGGGAAGGGAAGATCCTCGTCGTGATCGACGACGAGGACCGCGAGAACGAGGGCGACCTCACGATCGCCGCCGAGAAGGTGACGCCCGAGGCCATCAACTTCATGGCCCGCTACGGGCGGGGCCTGGTCTGCCTGCCGATGACGGCCGAGCGCCTCGACGAGCTGCGCATCCCGCTGATGGTGCGCGACGAGCAGAACAGCGCGAAGTTCGGCACCGCCTTCTGCGTGCCGATCGAGGCCAAGTCGGGCACCACGACGGGCATCTCGGCGGCGGACCGGGCGCGGACGGTGCTCGCCGCGATCGACCCCAGGACGCGCCCCGAGGACCTCGCGCGCCCCGGCCACATGTTCCCGCTGCGCGCCCGCTCCGGGGGTGTCCTCGAGCGGGCGGGCCAGACCGAGGCGGCCGTGGACCTGGCCCGGCTGGCCGGGCTCTACCCGGCCGGCGTCATCTGCGAGGTGATGAACGAGGACGGGACGATGGCCCGCGTGCCGCAGCTCGAGGCCTTCTGCCTCGAGCACGCCCTGCGCATGATCACGGTGCGCGACCTGATCCAGCACCGGATGCGCGAGGAGCGGCTGGTGCGCAAGATCGCGGAGGCGAACCTGCCCACGGGCTACGGCGGCTTCCGCATCCACGCCTTCGAGAGCCGGATCGACGGCCGGCACCACGTGGCGATGGTGATGGGCGAGGTGCGCACGGACGAGCCCGTGCTCGTGCGCGTCCACTCGCAGTGCCTGACCGGGGACATCTTCTCCTCGACGCGCTGCGACTGCGGAGACCAGCTGCACACGGCGCTCGAGCGCATCGCCGCCGAGGGCCGCGGCATCCTGCTCTACCTGCGCCAGGAGGGCCGGGGCATCGGGCTCGTGCACAAGATCATGGCGTACCAGCTGCAGGACCAGGGCAAGGACACGGTCGAGGCGAACGAGGCGCTCGGCTTCAAGGCGGACCAGCGCGACTACGGGATCGGCGCGCAGATCCTGGTCGAGCTGGGCGTCCGCCAGCTGCGCCTGATGACGAACAACCCGCGCAAGTTCGTGGGCCTCGAGGGCTACGGGCTCACGATCGCCGAGCGGGTCCCGATCGAGATCCCGCCTTCCGACGCGAACCGCCGCTACCTGCGCACCAAGCGGGAGAAGCTGGGGCACCTGCTGCGGTCCGTCTAGCCGGTCGCCGGGAGGCGCCGAACCCTTGGCCGCCGGATACGGCCCGGCCTTCCCCGACCAGCCGTTTGACGACCCGCCGCCGAATCTATAAGATCAAGATTTGCTTTGGCTTGGCCGAGGCCAAGCGTCGGGGTGGTGTGCGTTGTTCGAGTCGCTGAGCGAGAGGCTGCAGGGCATCTTCAAGTCCCTGCGAGGCCACGGCGTCCTCACGGAAGCCCAGGTCGACGCGGCGCTGCGCGAGGTGCGGCTGGCCCTGCTCGAGGCCGACGTCCACTTCAAGGTCGCGAAGCAGCTGCTCGAGCGCGTGCGCGCGCGCGCGCTGGGCCAGGACGTGCTCAAGAGCCTCACCCCCGACCAGGCGGTGCTGCGCGTCGTGCGCGACGAGATGATCGAGGTGCTCGGCGGCGCCGGCGCGCGCCCGCTGGCGACCGCCTCCACGCCGCCGACCGTCATCCTGATGGCCGGGCTGCAGGGGTCGGGCAAGACGACGAGCTCGGCGAAGCTCGGGCGCTGGCTGGCGGGCCGCGAGCGCCACCCGCTGCTCGTCTCGACCGACGTCCAGCGGCCCGCCGCGCGCGAGCAGCTGCGCAGCGTCGGACAGCAGGCCGGGGTGAAGGTCCACCACCCCCCGCTCGCGGACCCGCGCGAGATCCTGCGCTCCGCGCTGGCCGAGGCGCGCGCCCTGGGTCACGACACGGTCATCGTCGACACCGCGGGCCGGCTGCACGTGGACGAGGCGCTGATGGCCGAGCTGGCGGAGCTGCGGGCGATCGCCCGGCCGTCCGAGGTGCTGTACGTCGCCGACGCGCTCACGGGCCAGGACGCCGTGCGCAGCGCGGACGAGTTCCACAAGCGCGTGGGCATCACGGGCATCGTGCTCACGAAGCTGGACGGCGACTCGCGCGGCGGGGCCGCGCTGTCGGCCGCGGCGGTCACCGGGCAGCCGGTGAAGTTCGCCGGCACGGGAGAGAAAGTGGACGCGCTCGAGCCGTTCGATCCCGAGCGCATGGTCGGGCGCATCCTGGGCCTGGGCGACGTGCTGGGCCTGATCGCGCTGGCCGAGCAGAACGTCGAGCGCGAGCAGGCCGAGGACCTGGTGCGCCGGCTGCGCCGCCAGGAGTTCACGCTCGAGGACTTCCGCGACCAGTTGAAGCAGGTCCGGAAGATGGGCCCGCTGGAGCAGGTGGTCTCGATGCTCCCCGGCATGGGCGGCGCGCTGAAGGGCGTCGACGTGGACCGCGGCGAGCGGGAGATGCGGCGCTCGATCGCGATCGTCGACTCGATGACGCCGCAGGAGCGGCGCGATCCGTCGCTGATCAACGGCAGCCGCCGCAAGCGCATCGCGCGCGGCAGCGGCAGCTCGGTGGAGGACGTCAACCGGCTGCTCAAGCAGTTCGTACAGACACGCAGGCTGGTCAAGGAGCTGGGCTCGGGCTCGAGGGCGATGAAGCGCCTCGCCGCCCGCATGCCGCACCTCCGCTAGGAAAGGAAGAAGGATGCTGTCCATCAGACTGAGGCGCACGGGCTCCACCAAGCGGCCCTACTACCGCGTGGTGGTGGCCGACTCGCGCGCGTGGCGCGACGGGCGGTTCGTCGAGGTGCTCGGCCACTACGACCCGCGGCGCCAGCCGGCCGTGGTGGCGATCGACGCCGAGCGGGCGAGCTACTGGATCGGCAAGGGCGCGCGCGCCAGCGGCACCGTCCGCAGCCTGCTCAAGCGCGGGCAGCCGAAGGCCGCCCAGGCCTAGCCGGTGCGCGAGCTCGTCGCCCTGATTGCCCGCGGGCTGGCCCGCGAGCCCGGCCGCGTCGGCGTGCGCGAGCACACCGAGCACGGCCGGACCGTGCTCGAGCTGTCGGTCGCCCCGCGCGACCGCGGACGCGTGATCGGGCGCGAGGGGCGCACGGCGGCGGCGCTGCGCACGCTGGTCTCGGAGCTGGCGCGGCGCCGTGGCAGCCCGTGCACGCTGGAGATCCTGGAGTGATGCCCGCCTTCCACGAGCTCGTGCTGGTGGGCCGCGTGGTGAAGCCCCAGGGCCGCCACGGGGAGGTCGCCGTGCTGCACCTCTCCGACCGGCCCGACCGCTTCCCGACCATGCGCCGCGCCTTCGTGGCGGGCGAGCACGGTGAGCCGCGCGAGCTGCGCGTAGAGCGCGCGTGGCCGCACAAGGGCCGCTTCGTGCTCAAGTTCGAAGGCGTCGACTCGATCGACGCGGCCGAGCGGCTGCGCGGCCTCGAGCTGCGGATCCCCGAGCACGAGCTCGAGCCGCTGCCCGACGGCTCCTACTACCACCACCAGCTCGCCGGCATGAGCGTCGTCGACGAGGCGGGCGCGCCGCTCGGGACCGTCGAGGACGTCGTCGAGACCGGCGCCGAGGCCCGGGTCCTCGTGGTGCGCGGCGTGCAGGGCGAAACGCTGCTGCCCTTCGCCGCCGGGACCGTGAAGACGGTGGACGTGGTGCGCCGGCGGCTCGTCGTGGCGCGCCCGGAGTACGTCGTTGCGGATTGACCTGGTCACGATCTTCCCGCGGATGCTCGAGGGCCCGCTCGCGGACGGAATCGTGCACCGGGCATGCGAGGCCGGGCTGGTCGAGATCCGCGTCCACGACCTGCGCGACTTCAGCGACGACCGCCACCGCAGCGTCGACGACGCGCCGTTCGGCGGCGGACCGGGGATGGTGATGAAGCCGGAGCCCTTCGCGCGCGCGCTGGCGGCGATCCGCGGCGCCTCGCCGGCGCAGGACGGCGAGGCCGTGGTGCTGCTCTCGCCGCGCGGGCGGCGCTTCGACCAGCAGGGCGCGCGCCGCTTCGCGCGGCTCGAGCGGCTGGTGCTGCTGTGCGGCCGCTACGAGGGCGTCGACGAGCGGGTGGCTCAGCAGCTGGCGACCGAGGAGCTGAGCCTCGGCGACTTCGTGCTCACGGGAGGTGAGACGGCCGCGCTGGCGGTGGTCGAGGCGACGGTCCGGCTGCTGCCGGGTGCGCTCGGCGACGCGGGCTCTGCGGAGGCCGACTCGTTCGAGGACGGCGTCCTCGACTGGCCGCACTACACCCGGCCCGCCGACTGGCGCGGCCACGAAGTACCGCCGGTGCTGCTCTCCGGAGACCACGGCCGGATCCGGCGCTGGCGCCGCGAGCAGGCGCTGCGCGCGACGCGCGAGCGCCGGCCGGACCTGCTGGCCGCCGCGCGCCTGGGCGCCGAGGACCGGGAGGTCCTGCGCGAGATCGAAGACGAGGCGCGGGCCGGCGCAGCCGGGGCGCTGGACAAAAAGGCCGCCGTACTACACAAATAGGGACGGAAAAGGGACCATGAAGGCGATCGAGACAGTCGAGTCGGCGGATCTACGGAAGCTGCCGCAGCTCAACCCGGGCGACACCGTGCGCGTGCACGTGCGCGTCAAGGAGACATCCCTCAAGGAAGAGAAGGGCCGCACCAAGGAGACCGAGCGCGAGCGCGTGCAGGTCTTCGAGGGGCTCGTGATCGGGCTCCGCGGCAGCGGCACCCGCGCCACGATGACGGTGCGCAAGGTCTCCTTCGGCCACGGGGTGGAGCGGATCTTCCCGCTGCACGCTCGCACGATCGAGAGAATCGAGGTCGTCAAGCACGCGCGGGTGCGCCGGGCCAAGCTCTACTTCCTGCGCGAGCTGAAGGGCAAGGCCGGCCGCATGAAGGAGAAGCGCACGGAGGCGGCGGCGTCCGAGGCCTAGGGACGCCGGGGCTCCGGCCCTCGAAAGCCTCCGCGCCGGGCGGCGCGGCGGGCCAGGAGGAACGGGCGGCGATGACAGGGGCGGGCAGGCGGGGCCGGCGGCCGATGGTCCACCACGGCGTCGAGCTCCGCTGCGGCAGTCGCTTCGAGGACGAGGCGCGGACAGCCGGCCGCCTCGCGGTGGCGGGCGTGGACGAGGTCGGCCGTGGCGCGCTGTGCGGCCCCGTGGTGGCCGCAGCGGTGGTGCTGGGCGAGGGGTTCGACACGGAAGGGCTGGACGACTCGAAGCGCCTCACTGCCAGGCAGCGCGAGCGGCAGGCGGCGCGCATCCGCGAGCGGGCGCGCGCGTTCGCCACGGGTGTCGCCGGTCCCGCGGAGATCGACGCCGTCAACATCCTGCAGGCGACGCTCCTGGCGATGCGCCGCGCCGTGCTGGCCCTTCCGCTGCGCCCGGACCTGGTGCTGGTCGACGCGCTCACGATCCCGGGCCTCGACGTCGAGCAGCGGCCGATCGTGAAAGGCGACGCCCAGTCGGTCTCGATCGCGGCGGCCTCGATCCTGGCCAAGGTGACGCGCGACGCGCTGATGGCCGAGCTCGACTCGCGGCACCCGGGCTACGGCCTGGCCCGCAACATGGGCTACGCCTGCCAGGACCACCGCGACGCCCTGCGCCGCATGGGGCCCTCGCCGATCCACCGCCGCTCGTTCAACGGCACCCAGGCGTGGCTGTTCACGTGAGGACGCGGGGCTAGCGTGGCCAAGATCAACCAGGTCAAGCTCCGGCAGGAAGCGGACGCCGCCGAGAAAGCCGGCCGCTTCGACAAGGCGATCGACGCCCTGAAGCAGATCGTCCAGGAGAGCGCCCGCGACTGGAACACGATCAACCGCATCGGCGACCTCTACGGGAAGCTCAGCAACCCCAAGGCAGCGAACGAGCAGTACGTCAAGGTGGCGCGCTACTTCGCCGACGACGGCTTCTACCTCAAGGCGATCGCCGTCTGGAAGAAAGTCCTGCGCAACGAGCCGGCGCTGCTCGACGGCCACGTGAGCCTCGGCGAGCTCTACCAGAAGCAGGGCCTGGTGGCGGAGGCCCGCCAGACCTTCGGCTTCGTCTACGACGAGTACGTGAAGCGCAACAAGCTGCGCGAGGCCGGCGAGGTCCTGCGGCGGATGGCCGACCTGGACCCGAGCGACATGAAGGTGCGCATCCGGCTCGCCGAGCTCTACGGCAGGGAGGGCAACCCCGAGAAGGCCGCCGCCGAGTTCGTCGGCATCGCCGAGGAGCTGGTCAAGAAGGGCCTGCTGGCGGAGGCCCTGCAGCTGCTCGAGAAGGCGCTGCGCGGCGGGCAGCGCAGCGCCCGCCTGCTGAGCGCGGCGGCACGGGTGCACCTCGTCCAGAAGGACTTCGCGCGGGCGGTCGCGCTGCTCGAGGAGGCTCGGCGCGCGGCGCCGGCCGACCGCGAGCTCGCGCTCCGGCTGGCGGAGGCGTGTGTCGGCGCGCGGCGGGGCGACCAGGCGAGGTCGGTGCTGCAGGCGCTGCTCGAGAAGGACCCGGGCGACCAGGAGGCGCGCCAGCAGCTCGCGCAGGTCTCACTCTCCGAGGGGCGCCACGACGAGGCCTTCGATCAGCTGCAGCCGCTGGTCGACCGCCTGGTGGAGCGGCGGCAGGTGGACCGCGCCGCAGCCCTGCTGCAGCAGATCGTCCAGCGCAACCCTGCCCACGTGCGCAGCCTCGCCAAGCTGGTCGAGCTGTACAGGGTCTCGCGCAACGACACGCTGGTGGCCCAGACCTACTCGCTGATGGTCGAGGCGTACCTCGCCGAGGGGCAGCAGGACCAGGCGGCGTCGATCCTCGAGCTGCTCGTGCAGCTCGAGCCCACCAACGAGCAGCACCGCACGAAGCTCAAGTGGCTGCGCGAGCAGCAGGAGAGCTCGGGCGGCTTCGACGTCGACCTCGCGCGTCCGGCGGCGTCCCTGCCCCCGCCTGCCTTCGCGGTCGCGCCTTCCCCGGCGCCGGTACGCCCGGGGCTCGAGCTGAGCGGGCCCTTGTCCGCCGAGGACCAGGAGTTCGTGGGCGAGCACCTCGCCGAGGGCCGCGTGTTCCGCAAGTACGGCCTCGGCGACAAGGCGCGCGACCAGTTCGAAGCCGTGCTCTCCCGCTTCCCCGACAACGACGAGGCGCTCCAGGAGCTGGCCGACCTGCTGCAGGAGAAGGGCGAGAACGAGGCGGCGGCGCAGAAGCTCAGGGTGCTGGCGGAGGTCTTCCGGCTGAAGGGCGACGCCGCACGGGCGGCCCGCACCGACGAGCAGGCCGACCGCCTCGCCAGGCCGCCGGCCGCCGCCCCGTCACTCGCGGCCGTCCCCGCTGCCGCAGCGGTCCCTGTGCCGTCGGCCGCCGCTCTTCCTTCCTTCGAGCCGGCGGCGGCGCCGGCCGGCCGGCCGGGAGCCGCAGCGGCGCAGGCCGCGCCGGCGGCGGAGTCCGGGCTGGACGTCGACATCGACGTCGAGGACGCCGCCGAAGCGCCGGCAGAGCAGGAGCTCGACTTCGACCTGGAGGCCATTCCGGACGAGGCGGAGTCTCACCCGCAGCGCCTCGACGAGAGCGAGCTCGGCCCGGCGGAGGGCGAGCTCGGCGGGCAGTTCATCGACGAGGAACCGGCGCCGGTGACCGGCGAGACCGGCTTCGACCTCAGCGAGCAGCCTGCCTCCGCTGCGGCCGTGCCCGAGACGTCGACCGCGCCATTTCCCGCGGTGTCCGTGGCGGCGGCGCCGGTGCCCCCCGCGCAGCTCGTGGTGCCCGGCGCGACGTCCGCACGGGTCGGCGACGAGCCGCCGGAGCTGCGTCGCGGCCTCGACGAGATCGAATCGTACGTGGCGCTGGGCTTCGTCCAGGACGCGCAGCGGGTCCTCGCCGAGGTGGCACGCCGCTTCGCCGGGCACCCCGCTCTCTCCCAGCGGCTGTCCGAGCTGGGACTCGAGCTGCCCGGAGCAGGCGAGGCGGGCGAGGAGTTCGTGCTCGTCGAGACCCCGCCCGCGGCGCCCGGCGCGCCACTGGGTGGCGAGGAGCCCCTGCAGCTGGGCGCGGACTTCCTCGACCTCACGGCGCCGCCGCCAGCGCCGGCAGAGGGCGCGCTCGACGCCCTCGCACCGGCGCCCTTCGAGCCCGAGCCGGCGCCGGCGGAGGAACCGGGCGGGTTCGACCTGTCGGCGGAGCTCGGCGACCTCTTCGGCGCACAGTCGGCCGTCGCCGAGGAGGAGGAGGCGCCCTCGGGAACCGACCTCGGGGACGCGGCGCTCGCCGACATCTTCCGCGAGTTCCAGAAGGGCGTCGAGAAGCAGCTCGGGAAGGAAGACTACGAGACCCGCTACAACCTCGGGATCGCGTACAAGGAGATGGGGCTCGTCGACGAGGCGATCGCCGAGTTCCAGCTCGCGGCCAAGGACGACGCCCGGCTGCTCGAGTGCGCGAGCATGCTGGGGATCTGCTTCCTCGAGAAGGGCATGCCGAAGCTGGCCGTGAAGTGGTTCGAGAAGGGCCTGCAGGCGCCGGGGCGCAGCGAGGACGAGTACCAGGCCCTGCGCTACGACCTGGCGAACGCCCTCGAGCAGGGGGGCGAGAGCGACCGGGCGCTCGCGATCTTCAGCGAGCTGTTCGGCCAGAACGCGAAGTTCCGTGACGTGGCGGAGAAGGTGCGGCGGCTCGGCGCCCGCTGACGCCTGCGAACCAGCCCGTGGCGGCACTGCTCTCGATCGTGAGCTCCCTGCTCGTCGGCCTGGTCCTGGTCGTCGCGCCCTGGACGTCGGTCTGGGAGGCGAACTGGCTGCTGCAGCCGTGGCCGGGCCTGCGCGGCCTCGTCGGCAGCGGCTTCGCGCGCGGCGCCGTCACCGGGCTCGGCCTCGTCAACGTCGCGCTGGCCGCCGCCGACCTCCACGCGCGGCTGCTCGGCGGCCGCCGCGGCTGAGCGCGGAGCCGGCGTGATGGACCGGCCAGGGGAGCACGAGGCTGCGGCGGTGGACGCGCTGTTCCAGCAGGCGCTGCGCGCGGGCGAGAGCCGGGCCCGGGCGCGCGAGCTGCTGGCGGCCGGCCACGACGAGACCGTGCTCGCGGCGCTGCTGCGGCGGGCCGTGCCGCTCGCCTTCCTGGAGGCGGTGGCCGGCACGCCGCCCTGGTCCGAGAGGCCTCGTCTGCTCGCGCGGGTCGTCACGAACCCGCGCGCGCCGCGCGCGCTCGGGCTGCGCCTGGTGGGCGCCCTGCAATGGCGCGATCTCGCCGAGGTGGCGCTGACGCCGCGAGTCAGCGCCGCGGTCCGCTTCCGCGCGGAGTCGCTGCTGCGCGACGGGCTGGCCGACATGAGGTTCGGCGACCGGGTGACGCTCGCGCGACTGGCGACCCCGGCGCTGCTGCCGGTACTGCTCGCTGACGCCGAGCCACGTGTGATCGAGGCGGTGCTGCAGAACCCCCGCCTGCGCGAGGAGGACCTGGTGTCCGCGCTGCGGCGCGACGATGTCTCACGCGTACTCGCCTTTGGGACGCTCGCGTCGCACCGCTGGCGCGCCTCGTACGCCGTGCGCCTGGCGCTCGTCCTGCAGCCCAGGACGCCGCTGCCGCTCGCGCTGCAGCAGATCAGCGGCCTGGTGCCGCGCGACCTGCGCCGCGTCTCGCGGCAGGCGGACCTGCCGCGGCTGGTGCGGCTGGCGGCGGAGGGCGTGCTCGAGTCCGCGGGTGGTTGAGTGTTACGCCAATTGTCTACGGCTCAACGACATGCATTTGACAGCGGCAGGGCAGCAGGCTAGAATCCGGGCCCGCTGCGGCCCTTCTTGAGGTCGAGCAGGACGGAAGCCATGGCGTCCTTCGGCGTGAAACTGCGGCTCGAGCGCGAGATGCGGGGCGTGAGCCTGCGCGAGATCGCGGACGGAACCAAGATCAGCCTGCGTTTCCTCCAGGCGCTCGAGGAGGACCGGATCGACGTGCTGCCCGGCGGCCTGTTCCCGCGCGCGTTCGTCAGGCAGTACGCGATGCAGATCGGGCTCGACGCCGAGAGGCTGGTCGCGGACTTCACTGCGGCCCACGCCCAGGAGCCCGTGGAGAGGCGGCCCTCCATGCCCGTCGACCGTCCCCGTCTGCGCGTGACGGCCGGGCAGGTGCTGCTCGGCGTGGCGGCCGTGGTGATCGTCGTGCTCGCCTTCCGCCGTCCGGGCGGCGAGGCCGAGAAGCGCGGCCACGCGGCGCCCGTCGCGCCGCCGGTCGTCGCCGCGCCAGCGGTGCTGCCGACGGACCGGGTCTACCCGACCCCGACCGCGGCCCCCGCGGCGGCGCGCGACGGACTCGTGCTCTCGTTGACGGCCCAGCAGGAGTGCTGGGTGGAGGTGCGCGCCGACGGCGCCACGGTGATCAACCGTGTGCTGGCGGAGGGCGAGACGCAAACGCTCGAGGCGAGGGGCGAGATCGTCCTCTCCGTCGGCAATGCCGGCGGGCTGAGCGTGCGCGTGAACGATCGGCCAGCGCTTCCCCTGGGTCGCAGCGGCGAGGTCCGCAAGAACATCGTGATCACGCGGCAGAACCTGCCCGCGCTGGTCGACCAGGATCGCCCGGCCTCCGACGGGAGCCGCGGCTAGCGGCTGATGGCCGAAACCCGGGTCACCAACCCGCTGGTCGACCAGTTCCGCCGCGGCGGGGTGCCCCAGGACCTGCGCCTGATCGCGGCCCAGGGCCTGCTGCCGCTCAAGCCGGACGACCTCCTGGAGCTGTGGACTGACCTCCTGGCCGACGCCGATGCGCAGGTGCGCTCCGCCGCGGAGGCGTCGCTGTCGGGGTTTCCGGCACAGGAGCTCGCGCCGGTCCTCAGGAGCCGCGAGACGCCGCCGGCGGTCATCTCGTGGGCGGTGAGAAGGCGGCCCGAGCGGGAGCTGCGCGAGATCGCCCTGCAGAACACCTCCCTGCCGGACGAGACGATCGAGGCGCTGGCGCCGACGCTGTCGGAGGCGCTGGCCGAGCTGGTCGTGATCAACCAGACGCGGCTGCTGCGCCGCACGTCGCTGCTCGTGGCGCTCGAGAGCAACCCAGGGCTGAACAACGACCAGCGCCGCCGGCTGCGCGAGCTGCGCGAGACGTTCCGCGTGGGCCAGGTGGCCGAGCCGGCCGCGCCCGCCGCTCCGCCGCCCACGGCCGCGCCGGCGGCGCCCCAGCCCGCCGCCCCGCCCGAGGTCGTCCCGCTCGAGCTGCCTGCGGACGTCCCGCTGACCGAGGACGAGGCGGTCGTGCGCTATCTGACGGCCGACGAGCGCCAGCAGAGCGAGAAGGTCAGCGTCGTCCAGAAGATCTACCGGCTCGAACACGGCCGAGAAGATGATCGCGGCGCTCAAGGGCTCGCGCGAGGAGCGGGCGATCCTGGTCCGCGACCCCAACCGCCTCGTCTCCGCGGCCGTGCTCGGCAGCCCGCGCCTCACCGAGGCCGAGATCGAGGCGTTCTCCGCCATGAAGAACGTCTCGGACGAGGTGCTGCGCGAGATCGGCAACCACCGCGAGTGGACCAAGCGCTACGCGGTCGCCAACAACCTCGTGCGCAACCCGCGCACGCCGATCGGCATCGCGCTCACGCTCGTGCCGCGCCTGAACCCGAAGGACGTGAAGGGCGTCGCGATCGACCGCAACGTGCCGGAGGCCGTCCGCAAGCACGCCCAGAAGTTCGTCAAGGGCGCAGCAAGTAGCCGATGGGCGACTACTACGAGAGGCTCGGTGTCAGCCCCGCGGCCAGCGCCGGCGGAGATCCGCCAGGCCTACCTGCGCCTCGCCCGCGAGAAACACCCCGACCGCTTCACCGACCCCGTGCAGAAGCAGAGGCCCAGGCCGAGTTCCAGGACATCACCACCGCCTTCAACACCCTCTCGAACCCGCGCAGCCGCCAGGAGTACGACGAGGCGCGGCAGCGCCCCCCGGCGCCGCGCACGCCCGAGGAGCAGGCCCGCGACGCCTACGCGCGCGCGCAGCCGCTCGTCCGGGCGGGCCAGTACGAGGAGGCGGTCGCGCTGCTGCGCGCGGCCGTCCACCACCTTCCCGGCGAAGCCTCCTACCACGCGGCGCTCGGCCACGCCCTGTCGCACCTGCCGGGAGGCGCCCGCGACGCGATCCAGGCGCTCGAGCGCGCCACGCAGCTCGACCCGAGAGGCGCGGCCGCCTTCGCGGACCTCGCCTGGCGTGCTCGCGGACCAGGGCCTGCGCCTGCGCGCCCAGAAGGCGCTCGCGGCCGCGCAGCGCCTGGCTCCCCAGGACCCCCGCATCGCGCGCCTGGCCGCCGAGCTGGAGCGCTCCTGAGGGTGGGCGCCATGAAGGTCCGGTGCGAGGCCCGCAGCGACGTGGGCCGCAAGCGCAAGGGCAACGAGGACTCGCTCGTCGCGGACCAGGCACAGAAGCTGTTCGTGGTGGCCGACGGCATGGGCGGGCATGCCGCCGGCGAGGTCGCCTCGCGGGTGGCGGTCGACGCGATCTGCGAGTTCGTGGCGCTCACCGCGGGCGACGAGGAGATCACCTGGCCGTTCGGCCTGGACGACTCGATCTCCTACGACGGCAACCGCCTCAAGACGGCGATCCGCCACGCCAACCGGCGCGTGCTGGAGGCCACCCGCGAGCGCTCCGAGTACGAGGGCATGGCGACCACCGTGGCCGCGGTGCTGGTGGACGGCGACGTGGCGAACCTCGCCCACGTCGGGGACAGCCGGATCTACCTGTGGAGCGACGGCGCGCTGCAGCCAGCTCACCAGCGACCACTCGTGGGTGAACGAGCAGATCCAGAACGGCGTGATCTCGGCCGAGCAGGCGCGCAACCACCCGCTGCGCAACGTGGTGACGCGTGCCCTGGGCGGGCGCTCCGAGCTGATGGTCGACGTCCAGGCGCGGCGCCTGCGCCCGGGCGAGTTGCTGCTGCTGTGCTCGGACGGGCTGACGACGATGGTGCCGGACGCCGAGATCGCAGCGCATCCTGGGCATGGCCGGCGGCGACCTCGCCCTGGCGGCGCAGGGCCTGGTGGACGCGGCCAACGAGCGCGGCGGCGAGGACAACATCACCGTGGTCCTGCTCGGCTTCGAGGAGTGACGCGCATGCTGCCCCGTCCGGCCGAGTCGCGGGCGCGTGCGGGTCGGGCGCTACCTCGTGACCGGCCGAGTCGGCCGCGGCGGCATGGGCATGGTGTACCGCGCCGCTGGACGAGGCGCTCGAGCGCGAGGTCGCGCTCAAGACGCTCGCGGCCGAGGGCGGGCTGGACGCCGACAGCCGCCGGCGCTTCGAGGTGGAGGCGAAGGCCGCGGCGCGGCTGCAGCACCCCAACATCGTGATCGTCTACGAGCTGGGCGAGGACCGCGGCGTGCCGTTCATCGCGATGGAGATGCTGCCGGGCGCCGACCTCGAGGCGGTGCTGCGCGGCGGCGAGCCGCTCGCGCTGGCGGAGAAGCTCGACGTCGTCGCCCAGGTCTGCCGCGGCCTCGCCTACGCCCACGAGCGCGGGATCGTGCACCGCGACATGAAGCCGAGCAACATCCGGCTGCTCGACGACGGCAGCGCGAAGATCATGGACTTCGGCATCGCCAAGCTGGGCGGCACGCACCTGACCAAGACCGGCATGATGGTCGGCACGGTGCACTACATGAGCCCCGAGCAGGTGCGCGGCCGGCCGCTGGACGGCCGCAGCGACGTGTTCTCGATCGGCGTGATCCTGTACGAGATGCTGGCGGGCGAGCGGCCGTTCCGCGGCGAGGGCGCGACGCAGGTGCTCTACAAGATCGTGCACGAGGAGCCGCCGGAGCTCCAGCTCGCCGCGCTCGGGGATCTCGGCCCCAGGCTGGGCGCGATCGTCGCGCGCGCCCTGGCCAAGGACCCCGACGCGCGCTACCCGACGGCCGGCGCCCTGGCGGCCGAGCTCGGCGCGCTGCACGACGAGCTGCAGCGCGCGGCGCCGCCCGCGGCCGGCGCCGTGGCGGCGCTCGCCGCGGCGCGCCGGCTCGCCAGGGACGGCCGGTCCGACGCGGCCGTCGCGGCACTGCGCGCGATCGTGTCCGAGCACCCGGAGTACGTCGAGGCCCGCCGCGGGCTGCGCCTCGCGCTGCGCGAGCAGGCGCGCCGCGAAAAGCCCGCACCGGCCGCGCCTGACGGCTATCCGGAGCTGGAGGCGACCTTCCAGGCCACGGCCACCCGCCAGGCGGCCGGCACCGACCTGCTGCCGACCGTCGTCGTGCCCGCCAGCGGCGCCTCCGCCGAGCGGCCGGCCGGCGTCGCGGACGCGGCGTCGCGCCGCGCCTGGCTGTGGGCGGCCCTGGCCCTCGCCGTGGTCGCGACGCTGGCCGCCTTCGTGCTGCTGCGCGACAGCCGCCCCGCGCCGGCTCCGCTGCGGCTGGCCGTGCGCTCGCAGCCGGTCGGGGCCTCGGTGCTGGTCGACGGCCGCGACTCCGGCCTGCTGACGAACGGCGAGCTCAGGCTCCCGTCTCCGCTCCCAGGGCAGGTGGTGCTGACTTTCCGCAAGGCCGGCCACCGCGACGAGATCCGCACCGTGACGCTCCCGCCGGCCGACGCCGGCGGCGTCTCGGTCACGCTCGAGGCGACGGCGCCGCTGCTGACGCTGAAGACGGACCCGCCCGGGGCCGGCGTGACGGTCGACGGGGCGCGCGTGGCCGGCGTGACCCCTCTGCAGCTCGCGCTCGACCCCGGCTCCGAGCACCGGCTCGTCGCGTCGCTCGACGGCTACCTGCCCCAGGAGGCGCGCGTCGGGAAGGGGGAGAGCGACGCGACGCTGGCGCTCGCGCTGCAGAAGCTCGCCCCGCCCGGCAGCGTCGCGATCTCCTCGTCGTACCCGCTCGACGTCGTCTGGCGCGGCCGGCCGCTCGCCAAGGGCACGGTCTCGCCGCGCGTATCGGTCGCCGGCGGCCGGCAGCTGCTCACGCTCCTGGCGCCCTCCGTGTTCCTGCGCCTCGAGACGGCCGTGAACGTCGTCTCCGGCGGCGAGGTGACGCTCGACGCGCCGTCGCTCGGCAGGCTGAACGTCCGTGCCAACCCCGACAACTGCGAGATCTTCGTCGACGGGGCCTTCGTCGACTACCCGCCGATCCTCGATCGGCCGGCGGCGGCGGGCCGCCACACGGTCGCCTTCCGCTGGCCGGACGGGCGGCGTCACGAGCAGACGGTCGAGGTGCAGCGCGGCTCGCCCGCGTTCGTGTTCGGCCGAAAGGAGTAGCCGTGCCGCGCTTCGCGCTCGTCCTGCTCGCGCCGCTGCTCCTGGCAGCGGGCGCAGCGTCGGCCCAGGAGACGCCGGAGGAGCAGGCGCAGCGCCTGCTCGAGGACGGCCGGGCCTACCGTGCCCAGGGCAAGCTCAAGCAGGCCCTCGACAACTTCTCGATCGTGGTCGGCAGCTTCCGCGAGACCGAGGCGGTGGGGCAGGCCCTGCTCGAGATCGGGCGCTACCGGATGGAGGTCGAGGCCGACGCCGAGAAGGCCCGCGCCGCCTTCGACCAGGTGACGAAGGAGCACGCGCGCAGCGACGCAGCGCCCGGCGCCTACTACTACCTGGGCCTGCTCACGCTGCAGCGCGCCACCACGGCGGCCGAGATCGAGGACGCGCTCGCGCAGTTCTCGCGGGTGGAGACGCTCTACCCGCACAGCGTCTGGGTGCCGCGCGCGCTGCAGGCCGCCGCCATGGCGCACCGGCGCGCGGGGCGCTACGGCGAGGCGGCGGACCTCAACCGGCGGGTCTCGCTCGAGTACCCGGCGAGCGACGCGGCGGGAGCGGCCCAGTTCGAGATCGGCCGGGCGCTGGCGCTGCAGGGCCAGCCGCGCCAGGCGATGGAGGAGTTCCAGCAGGTCCGCAACCGCTTCCCGCAGAGCGAGTGGGCCCAGCCCGCGCTGGAGCGGATCACGGCTCTCTACCGGCTGTTCGGCGGAGCGAAGCCCTCGTTCACGCTCGACGCGGCCTTCAGCGTCGGCGCGGGCGACGTGCTGAAAGACGTCAAGGCCCTCGCTCCCGCCCCCGGCGGGGGGCTGTGGATCGCCTCTGGCAAGACTAGGAGCGCCGTGCTGCTCGACCCGGGCGGCAGGATCGCGGGCAGCGTGACGGCCGAGGACCCGCGCGCGCTCTCGCTGGGTCCGGCCGGTGAGCTGGTGCTGGCCGCCGCCACGGCCGTGCGCATCGGGCCGAAGGACATTCGCAGCCTCTCGACGCCGCCGGAGAAACCGGGCGCCGCCCCGAAGGCGGTGGACCGGATCCTGGCGGCGGCGCTCACGCCGGGGGGCGCGCTGCTCGTCTCGGACGACGAGCGCGAGAAGGTGCTGCGCTTCGACGCGAAGGGCCAGTACCTCGGGACGTTTCCGCCGGCGGACGCCGCGAAGCGCAAGGTGACGCGGATCCTCGTCGACGCCGAGGGCGCGATCCTCACGCTCGACCGCGAGGAGAAGAGCGTGCGTGCCTGGGACGAGGCGGGCAAGCTGCTGCGCACGGCGGGCCCGGCCGGCCTCAAGAAGCCGGTCGACGTGGCCGTCGACCCGTTCCGCAACCTCTACGTCGCGGACGAGGAGCTGGGCGTGCTCGTCTTCGACCCGCAGGGTCGCCTGCTCACCACGCTGACCAGCCCCGAGCTGCGGCGGCCGCGGGCGCTGACGCTGGACGCGACCGGCGCCGTGCTCGTCTACGACGACCGCTCCGAGCGCATCCTGCGCTATCGCTAGGAGGGAACCGTGTCCCGCGATCGCGACCGATCCAGGTGCAGCCGGGCCGCGCGGCTCGCGGCCCGCCTGCTGCCGCTGGCGCTCGTCGCCCTGGGCGCGCCGCTCGCTGCCCAGCAGCCGCCGGGGGCACCGCCGGAGGTCCCGGACGCGGTCCAGCGCGAGGTCCAGGGGGCGCAGGACCTGCTGGCCCGCGCGACGGACGAGTTCAATGGCCCGCAGCAGAGCCGCTCGATCGTGACGTTCGACGAGGTCGTGCGCAGGCTGGAGGCGATCGGCGCGAAGGCGCTGCCGGCGCGCGGGCGCGACATCCTCGCGCAGGCCTACGAGTACCGCGGGCGCGCGTACTACGGGATCGGCCTGTCGGAGAAGGCGTCGGAGAACTTCCGGCTGCTGGTGCAGCTCAAGCCCGACTACGCCCTGTCGAAGGAGCGCGTCTCGCCGAAGGTGGTCGAGCTGTTCGGCAGCGTGAAGCGCGCGCTCGTCGGCTACCTCGCGGTCGCGTCGCGCCCCGCCGGTGCCCGCGTCACGCTGGTCGGGCCGGGCGGGTCGCGGACCGACCTCGGGCTGACGGACTTCTTCCCGCTCGACGTGCTCGCCGGCGACTACACCGTCGAGGTCGCGCGCCCCGGCTACCAGACCGAGACGCGGCAGGTCAGCATCCCGGCGCGGGCTCAGGAGACGCTGAGTGTGGACCTCGTGCGCGTGCTGGCGAGCGTCTTCTTCGTGACGGAGCCGCCCGGCGTCGAGGTCTGGGTGGACGGCGAGCTGCGTGCCACCACCGGCGGCAGCCTGGCGCCCGACTTCCTGGAGGCGGCGCGCACCCGGGGCCTGGACCCGGACAAGGCCTCGGCACGGACCGAGATCGCGAACCTCTCCCTGGGCAGCCACGCCGTCGAGCTGCGTCGCAGGTGCTACGAGACCGTGAAGCGCACCATCGAGACGCCCCAGGCCCAGGACTACGACGCCGATCCCGTGCGCCTGGAGGACTCGCTGGCGTCGCTGCGGCTCGTCTCCGACCCGCCCGGGGCGCGCATCTTCCTGAATGGCGAGGCGCGCGGCGTCACGCCGGCACAGATCGACGGGATCTGCTCGGGGAAGCTGCGCGTCGAGGTGAAGCACGCGGCGGGCAAGTTCATCAAGGACCTGGTGCTCGCCAAGGACGAGAACGTCAGCCTCGACTGCCCGATCCGCCCCACGCTGGCGTTCCTGGGCACGGAGGCGGCCAGCGCCGCCGGCCAGCGCTACCTGGCCGACGCGACCGAGAAGATCCAGCAGAACCTGGCGAAGCTCAGCTCGCTCAACTTCATCAGCGCGCCGCGCGAGGCCGTGGATCGCATCCTGGAGCAGGAGAAGGCGACGCGCCTCACGCTCGTACCCGGCAGCGGCGCCGACCCCGACCTGGTGCGCAAGGTGACCGAGCGGCTGGCCGCGGCGCTCGAGGTGCAGGGATTCCTGCTGGCGGTGCTGCCCGAAGAGAGGCTGCAGCGCACGGCGCGGCTCTACCTGCTGGCCGCCGGCAACACCTCGGCCGAGGCGCTGGACGTCCCGGCGTTTTCCGAGAGCGCCTCCTACACGGGCGTCGTGTCGAGGCTGGACAGCCGCTTCGCGAGCCGCCGGCCCTGGAGCGGCCTCGTCACGGTGGACACGCTGCTCTTCGACGGCATACCCGTGCTGCGGGTGGTTCCGGGCAGCCCCGCGGCGACTGCCGGGCTGCGGGCGGGCGACGTGCTGCTCTCCGCCAACGGGCAGCCGCTGAAGCGCACGGCCGACCTGCTGGCGGCCGTCGCCGCCCGCAAGGCGGGAGACAAGCTGCTGCTCCAGGTCCGGGGGGGCGCGCCCGGCTCTTTGCCGCGGGACGTCGACGTGGCGCTCGGCGAGAGCGCGCGCGAGGTCCCGCTGTTCGACCCGCAGCTGCTCTACAACAAGGCCATGATGGACCAGCGCGCGGCGGTCGAGGGCTACCCGGGCAGCGAGCAGGCGGCCTTCGCCTGGCTGAACCTCGCGCTGTGCGCCATGCACTTCTCCGACTACGCCGGCGCCCACGACTACCTGCAGAAGGCGAAGGCCGAGCTGGCCAGCCGGCCCGGCCTCTCGCGCGGGACGGCGCTCTACTACCTCGGCCTCGCGCTCGAGAAGCTGGGCTACAGGCCGCAGGCCGTCGAGGCCTACAAGGCGGCCGCCGAGGCCAAGGACGCGACCCTGATCGACAACGACGGGCCGGCCGTGGCGCCCCTGGCCGCGCGGCGGGCGGGGCCGTGAGCGCGCGGCTGATCTGGCTCCGCGCGCAAGGTGAGCCCGTCGAGTTTCCGCTCGAGGGCGAGGCGCTCGACGTGGGCCGCGACGGCGAGGCGGCGATCCGCATCGAGGAGGCCCTGGTCTCCCGCCTGCACGCGCGCCTCGAGCGGCGCGGCGAGGGCTGGGTCGTGCGCGACCTCGACTCGACGAACTTCACGCGCGTCAACGGCCGGCGCATCCGCCGCGAGCACGAGCTCGAGGACGGCGACGAGCTGCGCTTCGCGCGCGCGCGCTGCGTCTTCCGCAGCTAGCGGCGTCCGCCGGCCCGCGCTGCTAGAATACCGGCCTCACGGAGGCGCGCCCTGCCGATACTCGGACGCATCCTGCGCGATCGCGGGGTCATCACGGACAGACAGCTGCAGGAGGCCATCCAGCACCAGGTCCTCTACGGCGGCCGTCTCGGCACCAGCCTCCACGAGCTCGGCTACATCACCGAGGAGCGCCTGGTCGACGCGCTGTCGCGGGCCCACGGCGTCCCGGCCGCCGACCTGAAGGCGCTACAGCCCGAGGCCCTCGAGCTGATCCCGAAGCGGCTGGCGCAGCGCTTCAAGGTCTTCCCCTGCCGGGCGCGCGGGAAGACGCTCTGGCTGGGCATGGTGGACCCCGGCGACCACTCGGCGGTGGCGCACATCGGGTACTCGCTGGGCTACATCGTGCGGCCGCTGGTGATCGCCGAGTTCCGGATGGTGCGGCTGCTCCACGACCACTACGACATCGACGACCGCTGGCGCTACACGGACCTGCGGGGCCTGGTGGAGCCGGCGGCGGCGCCCGAGGTGCGCGACCCCGAGGCGGCGGCGGCCGCGATCGACTCGGCGCGCACGCGCGACGACGTCGTCGGCGCCACCCTGGCGCTGGGCCGCTGCTACTTCCGGCGCGTGATCTTCTTCATCGTGCGCGAGCCCTGGGTGCTGGGCTGGGACGGCGGCGGCGAGGGCATGGATCGCGCGCGCGCGGCGGCGCTGCGCGTGCCGCTCGACATGCCCTCGGTGTTCCAGGGTGTCACGCGCAACCGCACCATGTTCGTCGGCAAGCCGGGGCCGGAGGAGGCCAACCGGGCGTTCCTGGAGACGATCGGGAAAAAGCCGGCGACCACCGCCGCTCTGTTCCCGATCGCGCTGCGCGGCCGGGTGGTGAACCTGTTGTGGGGCGACAGCGGCTCCGCGGGCGCCGCGCGCGGGGACCTCGGCCAGCTGCTGGCCGACATGCAGAAGATCCCGCGGGCGTACCTGCGCATCATCCGCGCCCGCATCGCCGAGACGCGCAGGGAGGCCGCGCAGCCGGCCCCGTCCGCTGCACAGGAGAGGAAGGTCGAATGATCGAGAGGCAGAAGGAGATCCGCCGGCGCCGTCAGCGCAAGGAGAAGGCCCGCAAGGGCCGCAAGCGCGAGGCGATCGCCACCGCCAGGAAGGCCGCCAAGAAGGGCTAGCCGAGCAGGCGGGCGAGCGCGTAGAGCACGGGCACCAGCCCCAGCGTCAGCAGCGAGGACCACAGCAGCCAGGACCGCAGCCGCCGGCGCTGCGCCTCGTCCCACGGCAGCTCGACCCGCCGCCGCGTCTCGTTCCGTCCCGTCACGTAGACCTCGTAGGCCGGCAGCGGGCCGCTCGTGTCGAGCGGGCGGCTGCGGACGAGCGCGCCGCACGACGGGCATCTCAGGGCGAAGCGGTCCGGCCGCGCGTCGATCGGCGCGTCGCAGCCGGGGCAGGGGAAGGGCACGGGTCGAGTATGCCAGCCATCCGGGGTGAGCGGCGATGAGGGGTGCGCCCGCCACGGCCCGCGTGCTGCCCGGCTTCCTGGCGGCCTTCTCCTTCCGCAGCTTCCGTCTGCTCTGGGCCGGCGCTTTCCTGTCGAGCATCGGCACCTGGACCCAGGACGTCGCGCTGTCCTGGCTGATCCACGTCCGCTTCGTCGATCCCTTCTACCTCGGGCTGCGCAGCTTCGCGCAGGAGGTGCCGCTGTTCACGTTCATGCTGGTGGGAGGCGCCTTGGCCGACCGCGTGGACCGGCGCTTCATCCTGCTCTCCTCGCAGCTGTTCCAGATGGCCATGGCGCTACTGCTCGGCCTGCTGTTCGCGGTGGACCGCCTGGGCATCGCCGCGATCGTCGTGATCGCGGTGATGACCGGCCTGGTGCAGTCGCAGTCCGCGCCGACCTACCAGGCCGTGATCACCAGCCTCGTCCCGCGCGAGCGCATCGCGAACGCCGTGGCGCTGAACTCGCTCCAGTTCAACCTGTCGCGGGCCGTGGGGCCCGTGATCGCGGGGATCCTGCTGGCCCAGCTCGGAGCGGGCGCCTGCTTCGCCGCGAACGCGCTGTCGTTCGTGGGCGTGATCGCGGCGCTGTGGACGATCGAGCTGCCGCCGCCGCTGGTGGCCTCCGAGAGCCTGGGCCGCAGCCTGCAGGCCGGGCTGCGCCACGTGTTCGGCGACCGCCTGCTGCGGCCGGCGACGCTCCTGGCCTTCAGCGCGAGCTTCCTGGCCTTCCCGCTGATCACGTACCTGCCGGTGCTGGCGGGCGACGTGCTGCGGACGGGCGCCTCGGGCTACAGCCTGCTGCTGACCAGCGTCGGCGTCGGCGCGATCGTCGGCGCGATCGGGACGGCCCAGCGCGGCAAGGCGGAGGGTCGCGGCCGGCTGATGCTGCTCGCGTTTGCGCTGTTCGGCGCCTTCACCAGCGGCGCCGCCCTCTCGCGCCTTCAGTGGCTCTCGATGGCGCTCCTGGTCGGCTCGGGCCTGTTCCTGACGACCGCCTTCTCGACCCTGAACTCGCTCGTCCAGGAGCTGGCGCCGGACGCGCTGCGCGGCCGGGTGCTGTCGATCTTCGGCCTGGCCTTCCGCGGCGGGGGCCCGGTGGGCAGCCTCGTGGCGGGCTTGCTCATCCGCAGCTTCGGTGCGCCTCGCGTGATGGCGGCGTACTCGCTGATGCTGCTGGTGGTGGCGCTCCTGCTGCTCGCGCGCCGAGCCCGGCTGAGCGAGCTGTGAGCCCTCGGGCGCGCGCGTGACGTCCTCGCTTGACCGCCCGAAGACGCGGAGCGTAAGCTGCCTGCCGATGGCGCTCTCCCGCCGCTGGCCGCGCGCCGTGACGCCGACGCCGGCGACCGAGCCGCGGGGCCGCAAGGTCACCCGCTATCAGCCCGGCCGCTACATCGGCTGCCAGGCGTGTGGCCGACTGCTGCGAATCGAGTGGCCGGTGCGCAGCCTCGTCTGCTCGTGCGGGGCGCGCATCCCGGCGCCGCCACCCGACGGGAAAGACGACTGAGCGAGAAGCGCGCCTTCCCGTTCGACGGCGCGGTCGTTCCCGGGCTCCTGCTGCTCGTCGCCCGCGATCTCGCCCTGCACGACCCGCCGCGCGTGCTCGCCTGGCGCCTGGCGCACGACCCGCGACTGGCCGCGGCCGGCGCCTGGCTGGGACCGCTGCTGCCCGCCCCCTCGGGGGCGCTCGACCGCGACCCGGTCGCCCTGCTGCTCTCGGCGCTGGCCGTCCTGCTCGCACTGGCCTACGCGACGCTGGTCGCGTTCGGCGCCCGGCCGGCCGCACGGGCGGTGGCGATCGCCGTCGCCGCCTCGCTGCTGATCGTGCTGCCCAGCGTCGCCTTCGTCGCGATGGGCGCGGCGGCGGATCGGCCCTACGGCCAGGACGGCGGCGTCGTGCAGCTTCCTCTCGCGATCGACAGGATCCTCGCCGGGCACAGCCCCTACGGCGCCGACTACTCGGGCACGATCCTCGCCCGCGAGGCCCGCGTCTCGAGCTTCTGGGACGAGCTGGGCGGCAACCCGATCCTGCACCACCACGCCTACCTGCCCGGGACGCACCTGGTGATGCTGCCGTTCCAGCTCGCGTCGCGCGCGACGCTCGGGTTCTTCGACCCGCGCGCGGTGACGCTGCTCTTCTACGCGCTCGTGGTCGTGCTCGCCGCCCGCGTGCCCGAAGGCGCCGCCGCGAGGCTCTCGGCGGCGGGCGTCGCCGCGCTCAACCCGCTCGCCTACTGGCAGCAGATCTTCGGCGCGAACGACGTCGTCTTCGTGGCCATGCTGCTGGGCGCCGTGCTCCTGGCGCGCCGCGGGCGCGGGCTGCTGGCCGGCGCGCTGCTGGGCCTGGCTTGCGCGACGAAGCAGCTGGCCTGGCCGTTCGCGCCGTTCCTGCTCGTCTTCCTCTCGGGCGCCCGCACGTGGCGCGAGCTCGTGGCGAGCGCCAGCTGGCGCCGCGCCGCCGGGCCGCTGGCGGCCGCGGCGTCGGTGTTCGCCGCAGTCGTGCTGCCCGTCGCCGCCCTCGACCTGCGCGCGTTCTGGGGCGACGTCGTCGTCTACAACGTCGGGCTGCCCGGGGGCGACAACTACCCGCTGGGCGGCACGCCCGGCCTCGGGTTCGCGAACTTCCTGATCTATTTCGGCCGCGTCGCCAGCCTGCGCGACTACTTCCCGTTCTCCGTCTTCTACGTGCTGCTCATCCCGCTGGGCCTGCTGCTCCTGCGCTCACAGCTGCGCGCGGGCCGGGCCGAGTGGACGCTCGCCACCGGCACCGGCGCGCTCGTCGCCTCGCTCTACTTCTCGCGCGTGGTCCACCCGAACTACCTGGTCGCCGCCGCCCTGCTGCTGCCGGTCGCGGTCCTCGCGCGGAGCCGCCGCGGCGCCGCCCTTGCGCTCGCGCCGCTGCTGCTGCTCGCCGTGGCCGTGGAGACCGCCGGCACCGCCCTCTTCCGCACGACCTGGGAGCAGGCGGCCGGGGCCGGGCTGCCCGCGCGACTGGGCGGGCTCGCCGCCGCGCTCGGCCCGCGGGCGGGCCCCGCGCTCACGCGGGACCCGCTGGGGCTCCTGTTCAGTGCCACGGCCGCGGGCCTCGCGCTCGTGTGCCTGTCGGCCGACCTGGCCGGCGCGGGAGCGCGGCTGCGCGCCGTGCTGCGGGTCGCCGCCGCGGCGCTGGTCGTCGGCGGGCCCGCGCTCGTGCTGGTGAGCGTGAGCGAAAGCACCGGTCTCGTGCGGGCGCAGGATCCAGCCGTGGTCCAGGCCGCCGCCGACGCGGGGCGGCTCGCCGCGCTGCGCAGCCCCTACACGCCCCCACCGGAGACGACACCGCGTGGCCGTGAGGCCGTCTCGTCCAGCTTCCGGCTCGATCCGCCGGCCGAGCAGGAGCCGGAACGGCCGCTCCTGCCGCCGGGGCCTTCCCTGCTGGCGCTCGCGGGTCGGCTGATCGGCGAGCGGGACCTGCGGCTCTTTGTGCTGCTCGGCCTCGGCCTGCTCGGCTGGAGCATCGGCGCTTCCCTGCACGGCGAGAGCCGGCAGGCCGCGCTGGCCGTCGCGCTCCTGTCCCCGCCCGTCGCGCTGGGCATCGCGCTCGGCTCGCCGGACGTGCTGGCGCTCGCGGCGCTGGTCGCCGCCTGGGCGGCCGCGCGTCGCGGGAGAGGCGGGCTTTCCGGCGTCCTCGCGGGCGTGGCGGTCGCGATGGACCACCGGGCGCTGCTCGCGGCGCTCCCGCTGCTGGCGATCTCGCCCGCGCTCTCCCGCTCGCGATGGAGGACCGGGCTCGCCGGCGCGGCGACCTACGCGGCGATCGTGCTGCCGGTCGCGCTGCTCGACCCGGCCGCGTTCCTGGCGCGCTGGGGCGAGGCGGCGGGCATCGGGCCGGGCCTGGGGCTCTTCAACCTGGTCGCCTACCGCGGGGCCGAGGCGTCGAGCGCTGCGCCGCTGATCGCCGCCGTCTGTCCGGCCCTCGCCGTCCTGCTGGCGGCGGCGCTCGCCCTGCGGCCGCCGTTGGCGCCGCCGGCGGCCGTCGCCGCGCTCGCTGCGCTCGTCGGAATCGCCCTCGCCCCGTCCTCGTCGGCCGAGGTGGTCCTGGTCCCGATCGTGCTGCTCACGCTCGCGGCAGTGGAGGGAGCCGGGGAGTCGCCAGGGGTGACGTCGGCGCTGCAGGCTGAACGGACAGGCCCTCGGCCGTCGGAAGGCTCGTGACGGGCGAAGGGTTGGTGCCGGAGGCGGGATTCGAACCCGCACGGATTTCTCCACACGCCCCTCAAACGTGCGTGTCTGCCAATTCCACCACTCCGGCACGAAGCAGCACGGGGCGCGACGCCTACGAACCAACGATGCTATTCCCGGGTCACGGTGCTGTCAACGCTCGTGCCGCGTCCGACGAGTCCCCACGACCCGAAGCCCGCGAGCGTGGGCCTGGCGCCGGGTCGGCGGCGGTGGCAGACTCGTGCAGTCGATCCCCGTCCCAGCGAAGGAATTCACGTCAGCGGCGCGGCGACGGCGTCGCCGGGCCGCAGGAGGACGAGTCATGGTGCGAACCGCCTTGGGCCTGTGCCTGGTCGCGCTCTTCCCGCTCGGCTCGATCCGCGTCGCGGCGGCCGAGGACCTGAAGGCCGCGATCGGAGCCGCCAACCGGCAGTTCAGCGAGGCCGTCGCGAAGGGGGACGCCGCCGCCTGCGGCGCGCTCTACACCGCCACGGCCAGGGCGCTTCCGCCGAACGCGCCCGCCGTGGAGGGCCGCGATGCCATCACCAAGATGTGGGGCGGCCTGCTGGCGAGCGGCATCCGCTCGCTCGCGCTGACGGCCGTCGAGGTCACGGGCGCCGGCGACGCGGCCCAGGAGGTCGGGACGTACGTGCTGAAGACGCCCGACGGCACGGTAGCAGACGAGGGCAAGTACGTCGTGCTGTGGAAGAAGGAAGGCGGGCGCTGGCGGCTGCACCGGGACATCTGGAACAGCAACGCGCCTGCCGCGAAGCCCTGAGCGGCGATTGACGGCCACGGGCGGCCTCGCTACGCTCGGGCTGCCGAACGCCACCGTTGCGCATCCAGGCGAAGGGCGCTCGCGAGGAGGTCACCATGCCCGAGTTCCGCTACGCGGAGCCCTTCCCACTGGCCGCTGACGACGCGCCGTACCGCAAGCTCACCTCGGACCTGGTGTCCCTGGCGAGCTTCGAAGGCGAGCAGGTGCTCAGGGTCGCGCCGGAGGCCCTGGCCCTCGTCGCGCGCGAGGCCTTCCGCGACGTGGCCTTTCTCTACCGGCCCTCCCACCTCGCGCAGCTGGCCGCGATCCTCGACGACCCGGAGGCCTCGGCCAACGACCGCGGGGTGGCACTCGCCCTGCTGCGCAACGCGGAGGTCGCCGCCGGCTTCGTGCTCCCGATGTGCCAGGACACGGGCACCGCCACCATCGTGGCGAAGAAGGGCCAACGGGTCTGGACCGGCGGAGGCGACGCCGAGCACCTCTCGCGCGGCGTCTTCGAGACCTACACCAGGGAGAGCCTGCGCTACTCGCAGACCGTGCCGCTCACCCTGTACGAGGAGGCGAACTCGGGCTCGAACCTGCCCGCGCAGATCGACATCTACGCGACGGACGGCATGGAGTACCACTTCCTGATGCTGGCGAAGGGCGGCGGCTCCGCGAACAAGACCTTCCTGTTCCAGGAGACGAAGGCGCTGCTCAACCCCGCCAGCCTCGTGAAGTACCTCTCCGAGAAGATGCGGACGCTCGGCACCGCCGCCTGCCCGCCCTACCACCTCGCGTTCGTGATCGGCGGGACCTCGGCCGAGGCCTGCCTCAAGACGGTGAAGCTCGCCTCCGCGCGCGCTCTCGACGGCCTGCCGCGCTCCGGCAGCCGGCAGGGGCAGGCCTTCCGTGACCTGGAGCTGGAGCGTGCCCTGCTCGAGGCGGCGCAGCGGACGGGCATCGGCGCCCAATTCGGAGGCAAGTACTTCGCCCTCGACGTGCGCGTCGTCCGCTTGCCGCGCCACGGCGCCTCGTGCCCGATCGGCATGGGCGTCTCCTGCTCGGCGGACCGCAACATCCTGGCGAAGATCGACCGTGACGGTGTCTGGGTGGAGCAGCTCGAGCGCAACCCCGCGCGCTTCATCCCCGAGCGCCACCGCGGCGCGCGCCATGCGGCTCAGGTCGCGATCGACCTCAACCGGCCGATGAACGAGATCCGGGCCGAGCTGTCGAAGCACCCGGTCGCGACCGCCGTGTCTCTCAGCGGCCCGATCGTGGTCGCCCGCGACATCGCACACGCGAAGCTGAAGGAGCGGCTCGACCGGGGCGAAGACCTGCCGCAGTACTTCAAGGACCACCCCGTCTACTACGCCGGGCCGGCGAAGACGCCCGAAGGCCTGCCGTCCGGCTCCTTCGGTCCCACGACGGCCGGCCGCATGGACTCGTACGTCGACCTCTTCCAGTCTCACGGCGGCTCGCTGGTGATGATCGCGAAGGGCAACCGCAGCCCGCAGGTGACCGAGTCCTGCCGCAAGCACGGGGGCTTCTACCTGGGCTCGGCGGGCGGGCCGGCCGCGCTCCTGGCCCAGGAGAACATCCGCAAGGTCGAGCTGATCGAGTACCCGGAGCTCGGGATGGAGGCGATCTACAGGCTCGAGGTGGTCGACTTCCCGGCGGTGATCCTGGTGGACGACAAGGGCAACGACTTCTACCAGCAGCTGGCCTGCGCCGGGTAGCCGGGTTGCCCCCCGCGCTGCCGACGCGCGCCGCGTGGGCGCGAGCTGCGCCCGCGCTGGCGTGGGGCGCGCTCCCGGTCGCCCTCTCCTTTCACCCGGCTGCGACGCGCGCAGCGCCGATGCTCGGCCTGCTGCGCGGGCCGCTCGGGCTGCTGTGGGCGGGTCTGGCCCTCGGCGTGGCGCTCCACGGTCTCCTCGCGGCCCCCCCTCTCCGGATGCCCCGACCCTCGCCGCTCCTGCTGTTCGCCGCCTCGGCCGCGGTGCTCGCGTCGATCGGCGTCCACTACGCGTCCCGCATGCAGGCGACCGGGGACGAGCCGCACTACCTCGTGATGGCGCAGAGCCTGTGGCGGGAGGGCGACCTCGACCTGCGCGACAACTACGCCCGCCAGGACTACCACGAGTTCACACCGGGCTCGCTGACGCCGCACTACGGGGAGCCGCGCGCCGACGGCCGTCCGTTCCCCGCCCACAGCCCGGGCCTGCCGCTGCTGCTCGCACCCGTGTACGCGCTCGGTGGGCGCGCCGCGTGCGCCGTGCTGCTGGCCCTGCTCGCCGCGGCGCTCGCCGGGGAAGCGCGACGGCTCGCGCTCCTGGCCACGGGCGACGAGGCGGCCGCGCTCACGGCCTGGGCCGTGGCCATCGGCCCCCCGGTGGCGCTCTACTCGTTCCACACCTACACCGAGGTGCCCTCGGCCCTCGCCGTCGCGCTGGCGCTGCGGCTTCTGCTGGGCGGCGCAGGCGTCGGGGCCGCGGTCCTGGCCGGCGCGCTCGCGGGGGCGCTGCCCTGGCTGCACCCGAAGATGATCCCGGCCGCCGCCGTGCTCGGGGCGCTGGGGCTCGTGCGCCTGCGCGGCCGCCCGCGTCTCGTCCTGCTCGCGGTCACGGCGGGCGAGGTGGCGGCCTTGTGCGTGTTCTACTGGCGCATCTTCGGACGGCCCACGCCGCTGGCCGTGTACGGCGGGATGCCCCAGGACGCGAGCGGCCAGCCCGTCCGTGCGCTGGTCGGCCTGCTGCTCGACCGCTCGTTCGGCCTGCTCCCGCACGCGCCCTTGTTCCTGCTCGCGCTGGCCGGCCTTCTCTGCCTGAGAGGCCACCTGCGCGCGACGTGGCCGCAGCTGCTGGTGGGCGCCGCCGTGCTCGCGCCTGTCCTGCCGTGGCGGATGTGGTGGGGAGGGCAGTGCCCGCCCGGCCGGTTTCTGGTCCCGCTCGTGCCGCTGCTCGGCGTCCTCGCCGCGCTGCGCGTGGCGGCCGGCGTGACGGGCCTCGCGCGCTGGCGCAGCGTTCTCGCCGCGCTCGGGGTCGCCTACGTGCTGTTCGTCAGCTTCGAGCCCGGGCGGCTGCTGCTCGTGAATCGCGGCAGCCGCCCGACCCGGCTGTGGGAGGCCCTTTCCCCGTCCCCGGGGCAGGTGGCGCACTACCTGCCGTCGCTGGTCGCGGCGCAGCCCGACGACTGGAGGACCGCGGTCGTGTGGCTCGCCGCGCTGGCCGTCCTGCTCGCGCTCGACCTGCTGGCGGCGAGAGGGCGGCGCATCGACGCGTGGTTCCGCGGGCTGGCCCTGCCTACGATCCTGCTGTTGGCAGTGGGCCTCGGCGTCGACCACTGGGCCCGGCCGGGAGGCGCTCCCGAGCGCCCGGCGACGACGGTGCCCGACGTGGCGCCCGCGGTCCTGCCCTCCGGCGAGCGCTGATCGCCCGCCGGCTGCCGCACGGGCAAGGATGACCGGCGCCTCATGCCATGGGGCGTCGTGCCTATTGCCGGTGGATCTCGCGGGCCGATATGGTGCCTCCGACTGTTCGGAGGTTCCGGCATGGCCGACCCCTACGCCGTCGATCGACGCGGCTTCCTGAAGACCGGCACCGTGGCCGCGGCCGCCGCCACCGTCGCCTGCGGCACGCCGACGAGCCGCTGGCGCGCGCTCAGCGACGACGAGGCGACCACTCTCGCGGCCGCCTGCGACCGGATCGTCCCGCCCGACGAGGACCCGGGCGCGGCACAGGCCGGCGTCGTCACGTTCATCGACCGGCAGCTCGCCACGCGGCAGAAGGCGGCCCTGCCCGCGTGGCAGGCGGGCGTCCGGGCGCTCGACGCGAGCGCACGACGGCGCCACGGGAAGCCTTTCGCCGACCTCGCTCCCGACCTGCAGGCCTCGCTGCTGAAGGCGCTCGAGGAGGGATCCGTGGACCGGGCGGACTGGAAGGAAGCGGACCCGGTCGTGTTCTTCCACGAGCTCCATCGCCACACGATGATGGGCTTCTACGGCGATCCCCGGCACGGCGGCAACAAGGACCGCGTCGCCTGGCGGATGCTCGGCGTGCCGGACCCGCCGGTGCGGGGACGGCTGCACGAGACGCCGCCGCCGCCGGCCCTCGCCCCGCGCCGAGCGGCAGGGTCCCCGGCGGCGAAAGGGCCGGCCGGCAGGCAGGGGAGGGGGTGAGGCATGGCCCTGCCCCGCGTGAACGCGGTCGTGGTCGGCTCGGGCGCGGGCGGCGGCGTCGCCGCCTGCGTGCTGGCCGAGGCCGGCCTCAGCGTCGTCCTGCTCGAGAAGGGCCGCTGGCAGTCGCCGTTCGAGGAGCGCAAGGACGATCTCGTCAACCAGCGCAACTCGAGCCTCGGTGTGGCCTACGGGCCGGACGAGGAGAAGAACCCCCGCGTGTTCGTCGGGCTCGACGGCAAGGAGCGCGTCGTCTACCCGCGCCAGGGCGAGTACCAGCCGAACGCGAGCTGCGTCGGCGGGGGCACGGTCAGCTACGGCGCGCAGGCCTGGCGCTACATGCCGCAGGACTTCCGCATGCGCTCGACCTACGGCGTCGTGCCCGGCTCGACGCTCGAGGACTGGCCGATCTCCTACGAGGACCTCGAGCCCTGCTACGAGCGGGCCGAGTACGAGATCGGCGTCAGCGGCGACGTGGAGCCGAACCCGTTCAAGGGCCCCCGGAGAAAGCCGCTGCCGATGCCGCCGATGACGCCCAAGCCGCGCGAGTACGAGATCCTCAGGTCCGCGGCCCTGCGGCTCGGCCTGCACCCGTTCGACACGCCGCTCGCCATCAACAGCGTGCCGTACAACGGCCGCTCGGCCTGCATGCGCATCCGCTGGTGCGTCGGCTTCGGCTGCGAGACGAACGCCAAGAACGGCACGCAGAACACCGTGATCCCGCGCGCGCTGGCCACGGGCAACGCGGTGCTGCGCGCCGAGTGCAAGGTCAGGCAGGTGCTCGTCGACGCGCGCGGCCGCGCGACCGGCGTCAGCTACTTCGACGAGAACGATCGTCTGCAGGAGCAGCCGGCGGACGTGGTGGTCGTCGCCTGCGGGGCGACCGAGTCGGCGCGCCTGCTGCTGCTGTCGAAGAGCCCGCTGTTTCCGACCGGCCTGGGCAACCGCTACGACTGGGTCGGCCGCAACCTGACCGGGCACACCTACACGGGCGCGGTCGGCTTCTTCGAGCAGGAGACCTACGACGACGTCGGCCCGGGCGTGTGCGTCTCGATCTGCGACTACAACCACGGGACCCCCGGGATCGTCGGCGGCGGGATGCTGGCGAACGACTTCATCCGGCTGCCGATCCAGTTCGTGGACCAGCAGCCGCCCGGGACGCCCTCGTGGGGCAAGGCGCACAAGGACTTCATGCGGAAGTACTACCGCCGGAACATCCTCGTGTTCGGTCCCACCCAGGACCTCCCGACCTGGGACGGCCGCGTGCAGCTCGACCCGAAGGTGAAAGACTACTGGGGCATCCCCGTGCTGCGCATCTCCGGTGACAAGCACGACCAGACCATCGTCACCGCCAACCGGCAGGCGGAGCGCGCCGAGGCGTGGCTGAAGGAGGCCGGCGCCGTCATCAGCTACCAGCGCCGCGCCGGCCGCGGGGTCAGCGGCCACCAGCACCAGTCGGGCACCTGCCGCATGGGGAGCGATCCGAAGACGTCGGTCGTCGACCCCGGCTGCCGCGTCCACGACCTGCCCAACGTCTTCGTGATCGACGCCTCGGTCCACGTCACCAACGGGGGCTTCAACCCCGTGCTGACGATCTACGCGAACTCCTTCCGCGCCTCCGAGCTGCTGGTCAAGGCCTGGAAGGGCGGCGGGCTGCGGGGCTAGGAGGGCGCCGATGAGGACTCTGCGACGTCTCCTGCTCCTGGCCGCCTCGGCCGCGCTGGTCGGCCTCGCCGCGCTCGCCGGCACCAGCCTCTACTACGGCGGCGAGGACGGGAAGGCCTGCGCCCGCTGCCACGAGATCCGGCCGATGGTCGAGAGCTGGTCGGCCTCCAGCCACCGGAGCGTCGCCTGCAAGGACTGCCACGGCAGCTCCTTCACGGCGCAGCTGCGGATGCACGCCAAGAACCTGCAGCGCGTGTGGCTGCACGCGCGCGGCCTGGTGCCCGAGCAGATCCACGTGCGCCACCAGGACGTGGTCGCGCTGGTCGAGCGCTGCAGGGCCTGCCACCGCCAGGAGTACGCGGACTGGCAGAGCGGGCCGCACGGCGCGCCCTACGCGGCCATCTTCATCAACCCGGAGCACAACTCCAGCCAGCAGCTGATGGACGACTGCCTGCGCTGCCACGCCCAGCACTTCGAAGGCGGGATCCGCGACCTGGTGACGCCGCTCGACCGCAAGGGGCCGTGGACGTTCGTGCACGAGGGCGACGCCGGGCTTCCCGCAGTGCCCTGCCTCTCGTGCCACAGCCTGCACCGCAGGGGCGAGCCGTACGCCCCCCGCAGCCAGCGCGTCGTTCTCGAAGGCCGCGAGCAGGAGATCCTGCGGCCCTCGCTCGCGTTATACGACCGCCGCGCGCTCGAGCACGTCGCCGTCGGGCAGCTGCCGCTGCCGGCGATGCGCGAGGGCGAGCGGCCGGTGAAGGCGAGCCCCGACCGGCGCCAGGCCCTGTGCTACCAGTGCCACGCGCCGCGCGCGGGGAACCAGGTCTTCTCGGGAGACGACCGCACGCCGGTGGGCGTGCACGAGGGCCTGAGCTGCCAGGCCTGTCACGCGGGGCACGGCCTGACCACGCGCGCCTCCTGCGCGGGATGCCACCCGCGCCTCTCGAATTGCGGCATCGACGTCGAGAAGATGGACACGACCTTCAAGTCGCGCGAGAGCCGGAACGACGTTCACCGCGTCGCCTGCATCGACTGCCATCCGAAGGGCGTGCCGCAGAAGAAGGCGAAGGTCTAGGCCCGCGCGCCCTTCCCGGCCAGCGCGTGCGTCGCTCCGCTTGGCTGGTCCCTTGGCGCGGCGGCTCGCGGAGACCCTGGGAATTGAATCTCCTATCGTCGCAGGTACGAAGAGCGAGTGCCGACCTGGGGATCGCATGGAGGCCTCGGGAGAGGCGCGCTTCGCCCTCCCTGCCCGAAGATGCTACCTGCAGGGCACAGTGTCGGCGTCCGGCGGGTGTACCGCGAGCCGCCTGGGGCGGAGCGCGCCAGCCTGCCACTCCGGCCCCCGGCGAGGGACAATCGGCCATGGACTGGACTGCGGCCATCGGCATCGACGCCGGCGTCTTGGGTGGCAAGCCGCTCATCCGGGGAACCCGGTTGGCTGTCGAGTTCGTCGTGGGCCGGCCCTTGAGTACCCGCGTATGGACGACCAGCATCGCCATCGTCTCGGCGAAGGCGGACGCGGCGCCCGACCCCGACTGTCTCGAGGAGGTCACGCGATGTTTGCTGCCGCCGTGGCGTTTCTGGTCGTGGGCCAGGCGAGCGTTCAGCCGCCCACAATCCCCTCTGCCGTCGAACTCGTTCGGCTCGACGTCGTTGTCGTAAACCGCGACGGGCAACCCGTTCCGGGACTGCGCGCCGAGGACTTCGAGGTACGAGAGGAGGGCCAGCCGCAGAAGGTCACTTCTTTCGAGTCCGTTGTCGTGACCCATGCGCCGGTCGGAGTTGCAGGGTTGCCCGCGCCGCTACCGACGACGTCCGCAGACGAAACGGTGGCTCGGGTCGCGGAGCCGTCAGGGGGGCGTCACATCCTGGTCTTCTTCGACGATGTCCACATCTCGTCGGTGTCCGCCGAGCGCGTCCGTTCGCAGCTCGGCCCCTACTTGCAGAAGGAACTGCGGGACGGCGACTGGGTGACGGTGGTCGCTCCCGAGAGAGGGCTCAACTGGACGGCTCGCGATACCTCCGAGTACCGGCTTCTCCCTGAACTCATACGCCGGTTGTCTGGACAGTACGTGCGCGATCCTTTCCACGGCTCGATCGGAGAGTGGGAAGCCATGCAGGCGGTGGAAGGCCGTCTGGTGGTGGCGCCTCGAGATGCCATCGCGCCCCGTGCAGGACAGCGCCAGGCCGAACCGTCGGGATCGTCGGCGCCTGAGATCTATGCTATTGCCCAGCGGCGGATCCGCAAGACGCTGGACGCCCTGGATCGTGCGGTGGAGTCCCTGGCCAGCCTGCCGGGACACAAGGCGCTCATCCTGTTCTCGGAGGGCTTCATTCTGGCTCCACCGCTCGAGGAGTACTACAGCCGCGTCATCGACGCTGCGCGGCGGGCGCAGGTTGCCATTTCGTTCGTGAACCCGGAAGGGTTGACGAGCGGTCTCCCACAGGCTGCCGACTCATCTCAGCCCGTGACGAGAAAACTTCAGCCGGGTATCGAGCACGAGGGGCAGATCGGCGGGACCACCTACATCAGCTTCGCGACCGGAGGCCGTGACTACGGCACGAACGACGTCGTAGCGGGTCTCCAGCAGGTGATGAGGGAGTCCTCCGTCTACTACCTGCTTGGCTACGAGCCACCGGCGGGAGGCGACAACTTGCGCAAGGTCCGGGTGCGCGTCCTGCGCGAAGGGTGCGAGGTCCGTGCGCGCGACCGTTACTTCCTTAGGCGAATCGGACGTGAGCCCCGACCCACCGAGCGGGCGCTTGAAGCAGTGGGAGACGAGACCGGCCTGAGCTTCGGCGTCCGCTCTCGGCTCGGCCAGAAGAACGGGCGCGGTGAGACGCAGGCAACGCTCACGATCCGACTTGTTCCCTCGACAGGGTCAGCAGCCCAACGGGATGTCAGGATCGCCATCCAGGCGAGGCGTCTGGCCGGTGGCACCTTTGACTACAAGGCGGACGCTCGGACCGAGCCGTCAGCCCCGAACGAGGTACAGGTTACCGGTCTGCACTTGCGTCCGGGGAACTGGCAGATCCGCGTCGTCGTCCAGGACAGGCAAACGGCTGCGCTCGGCTCGGTGTTGCACCGCCTTGAAGTGCCAGGGCAGTAGCCGCCGCCCCTACTCGCATGCAAATAATTCGATGACGCCATATAATTCGCATGATGTGGATCGAGCGTCTGCACGAGCCTGTTCTGGCCAACCGCGCCCGCACGCGCCCCGTGGTCGTGCTGACCGGCGCGCGCCAGACGGGGAAGACCGCCCTCGTGAGGCGGGTCTTCCCCGGGCACGCCTACGTCAGCCTGGACCTGCCGAGTGAGTCGGAGCAGGCCGAGTTGGATCCGACGGGCTTCCTCGCCCGCCACCCCGAGCCCCTCGTAGTGGACGAGGTCCAGTACGCGCCGGGCCTTTTCCGGCATCTGAAGCGCCGGGTCGACGAGCGCCGGCAGGCGAACGGGCAGTTCATCCTCACGGGCTCGCAGGCGTTTCCGCTCATGACGAGCGTCGCGGAATCGCTGGCGGGCCGAGTAGCGGTGCTGACCCTGGGTGGGCTCAGCTACGCCGAGATCGTGCGTGCCCGCCCGCGCGTCACCGTCGAGGAGGTGCTGCTTCGTGGCGGCTATCCCGAGCTACACGCTCGACCGGAGATCGACCCTCGCGGCTTCTTCCAGTCCTACGTGGCCACATACCTCGAGCGCGACCTGCGGGCCCAGCTGCAGGTGGGGAGCCTGCGCGACTTCGAGCGCTTCCTGCGGGCGGCGGCTCTGCGTACGGCCCAGCTCCTGAACCGGGCGGAGCTGTCGCGCGACGTCGGGACGAGCCCGTCGACTGCCGGACAGTGGCTCTCCGTGCTCGAGCGGTCGGGCATCGTCGCCCTGCTGGAGCCCTGGTTCTCCAACCGCACCAAGACCCTGGTCAAGACTCCGAAGCTGCACTTCCACGACACCGGCCTGTGCGCGTTCTTGATGGGGCTCGACACCGTCGCCGACCTTCGCCAGTCTCCGCTCGCCGGCTCGCTGTGGGAGACGCTGGTCTTCTCCGAGTTCCACCGGCTGCTCTCCTCGGGGATGGGCTCGTGGCAGCTCGCCTTCTGGCGCGACCGGACGAAGGAGGCGGATTTCCTTCTGCACAAGGCAGGCAGGGTTCTCCTCGCGGACGCTAAGTGGGCCGAGCACCCGGACGGGCCGGGGCGCCTCGAGCGGGTCCGGGCCGAGTTTCGACAGCCCCCGCCGGCCGCAATCGTGTGCCGCAGCCCCACTGCGTATCCCCTGGCAGCGGGAGTCACCGCCCAGCCGCTGTCCGGCCTCACTTCGTGGCTCTCCGGTGAGCCCTTGTCATAGAGGTCGAACTCGTTCGGGAGGCAGCTGCCGACGGGGGCGTAAGGTCGGGGAAGTGCCCCGGATCCTTCACGGGGAGTGGCGGTCGCGGAGCCACTGACGGACTGCCACGGCAGCTCCTTCACGGCGCAGCTGCGGATGCACGCCAGGAACCCGCAACAGATCAAGACGCCTACCGATAGGCCGTTCTCAGAGCTCTCCGAGAGTGCGCAGCTTCTCCGCGACCTCCGCCAGGATGGCGCGCGGAACCGGCTTGAGCGCCCGCACGAGCCGCCGGTTGTCGATGGCCCGACTCTGGTCGACCATCACCTCGCAGTCCTCTCGATTGCCGGCGATGCCCCGGGGAAGGACCACGCGCAGCAGGTTCTCGCCGGTCAGGCGTGTCGTGCAGGGCAAAACCCAGGTCGAGGGGTGACCCGCCTCGTTCAGAAGGTCGGTCTGGATGGCGAGGACGGGTCGCACCTTGCCCGGCTCCGTCCCCGCCTGCGGGCTGAGGTCGGCGAGGTAGAGCGTTCCGCGCCGGGCCCTCACGGCTCTCCCAGGCCTTCGCCGGCGAGGTGGTCGAGCTCGGCGAGCTCGCTCGTGAGCGAGGCCCGGGTCGCTCGCGAAGCACGACGGTAGGCCGCGCGAAGGGCTTCCCGTTCCGTGGCGTCGCGAAGGAGCCGGAGGCCGCGTCGAACCACCTCGACCTTGCTCTTGGCCTTGAGCCTGGCCTGCAGCGCGAGGACGACGCGAAGCTCCTCCGGCGGCAGGGTGATGCTGGACTTGGTATTCGCTCTCATACCAAGATGATACCTGAAGCCCGCGGAGGGGCATGAGCCAGACCTCCCCCGTGTGAAGAAAGGCAAAGGTGAGCGCGGTCACGGCCGCCGATCCGCGCGCGGCTCATGTTCGGAGTGTCGAAGCCCGCTCCTGCCTCAGAGCAAACCCGGGGCGACCCGGGGGCGCAGAGCCACGGAACCCCGCGCGGGCGGGGCTGGCCGAGCCGCCAGGAGCCTCGTCCATCGAGCGCTCGAACGAGCGCGCGGTTCGAAGGAGGAGCCATGAGGATCCGCCCTGCCGTTCCCGTCTTCACCTTCGCCCTCGCCCTTGCCGGGGCCGCGTGGGCGCCGGCAGTCGCCTACGAGATCCGGACGACGGGGACCGTGTTGTCGAACAGCAAGGACGCTCTGGTCGTGCGCATCGACGACCACGGCCATCACATCCGGTTCGACGTCGACCGCTCCACGGTCCTGCCGGACGGTCTCGCCCGCGGCCAGCACGTCGAGTTGACCTATCACCCGACCGGCTCGACCGGCCAGGCGGCGGACAGCGTGGCGGTCGTTCCGCCGACCGACCGCATGAGCACCGCCTGGGCGACGCCCCCGAGCCCGGAGGCGAAGAGCGCGAGCAACCAGCCTCGCTGAGCGCGGCGGGCCCGGGCGCGCGGCGATGAAGCCGACGCCTCCAGTGATGTCGGCGATTCCCATCGAAGCCCCCGTCGTCGAGGTGTGTGTCGATCGGATCGAGACCACGCGGGCAGGCCGGAGCCCACGGCGGCATCCCCTATCGATCCTCCTCGGTCGCGGAGGATTATGCCTCGGCGCATCGAGGGACGACGCGCCCGGATTCGTGCATGGCGCCAGTCCGCGGCACGATGCTAGATGCTAGTGGCGCGATGCGCCGCGCCGTGTCCACAGACGCCGCGTAGACGCAGCGGAAGCCGACGAAGGCGACGGCGTTCAGGACCTCGTGGCTGTCGCGCCAGCGTGTGCGGAGGTTGACGGGGGCGCCGCCGTAGCTGCCTCCGCGCAGTGCGCGGCGGCCCGTGACCACGCGCAGGTCGTCCGGGGAGCCGCCGGCGGGGAGGTCGCGGAACCCGGAGCCGCCCGGTCCCCACGCGTCGAGGGCGAGCTCCCAGACGTTGCCCGCCATGTCGCGCAGGCCGAGGGGATTGGCGGGATAGCTTGCGACCGGACGCGTGTCACCGATGCCGCTGGCCGAGTAGTTGGCGCGCTCGGGCGTCGGCGGCTCGTCGCCCCAGGGGAACTCGCTCGTCCCCCCGGCCCGCGCGGCGTACTCCCACTCCGCTTCCGTCGGCAGGCGCCCGCCCGCCCAGCGACAGTAGGCGAGCGCGGCGTGCCAGGTGACGAAGACGACGGGATGCGCCGCTTTGCCCGGCGGGCTCTGCCCGTTCCGGAGGTGCTCGAGGTAGTGGCCGTTGTGCATCGCGGGTGGGAGCCGCTCGCGGGTCCACTCGGGTCTTGCCTCCAGGAAGCGGAGGAAGCGCGCGTTCGTCACCTCGTCGCGGTCGATCCGGAAGTCGCCGACCGACACGTCCCGCGCCGGCGCCTCGTCCTCGAACACGCCGGGGAAGCTCACCGCGTACCGCTTCTTCAGCTCCGGGATGGCCGAGGCCGGCGTGCCCATGCGGAACGTGCCGCCGCGCACGAGCACCGTTTCGTCGGGCTCGCCGGCGAGGGCGTTCCCCGCGGCCCCGGCGAGCGCGACGAGCGCCAGACAGACGACCACGCCCCTGCTTGTCATCCAGCCTCCGGCATCCCCGATGGCCCCCTTTTCGGGACGATACCTGAGAGACGGCAAGGTCGGGGCCGGAGTTCCACGGCACGACGCTGGCCTGGGGCTCTGGCATCGCCGAGCCGGCGAGCGGCGACAAATGCGCTGGACGTCTCGACAGCACCCACACCAGCCCAAAGGGGCCCTCGTGAGCGAAGAAGACCTGAAGGCCGAGCTGACCAGGCTGCAGGAAGAGAACGAACGGCTGAAGGCCCGCGCGGCGATGGTCGACCGCCTCTCTGGTGCGAGCTACGAATCTGTAGGTCGGGCGTTCGAATCGCCCGGGGCGCACCATCCCAGAACTCCACTCGATAAGAGGTGGAATCGAAGTCACGCCCACACCCCGCCTCACACCTGCCGCCGCCGAGATTGCACGGCTGGGGTCCCGCTCTACACCGTGGGCCCGATCCTCGAACGCCTCTCAGGAGAAGCGTGCGACGGGGGACCAGCGAAGGGCCTGGGGTCAGAACCTCAAGACGAGGCCGGCGCGGAAGTCTCCCTGCAAGATCTCGGAGCCTTCCGCAGACACCTGGCATCCCTGCCCCGTCTGGCAGAACGTCACCTGGCTGCCGCCGAAAATCGTGAACAGGCGGCCCTCGACGCGGAGGCCGACGTGGCGCCCCAGCCAGACCTTCGCCCCTGCGGCGAACGAGGCCGAGAAGAATGTCTCCTCGCTCAGGTCCGCCGGCCCCGGCAGCAGCCGCGTGATCCCCAGCCCCATGCCGACGTAGGGCCGCACCCGGGCGTCCTCCTCCTCGAAGAGGTAGTTGCCCCCCGCCTGCCAGTGCTCCAGAGCGAGGTCGAAGACCGGCGCCCCCGTGAAGAGGGCGCCGGTGGCGAGCCGCGTGTTCTGGCGGGAGTACAGGACGTCGATCTCGCCCTCGCGGGACACGCGGTATCCCAGATGGACGCCGAAGCTCGCCGCGTCCTCGATGTCGTAGACGAAGGCGCCCTGCGGGATGCCTGCGGTGAAGCTCCCGCCGAACCGGTACCCGACGAAGGTTGTGATCTCGACCGTCTGGCCGCTCGCCGTGGACGCGGCGAGGAGGAGCAGGGAAGCCGTGAAGAGCCGGGCTCGCACGCGGGGATTGTATCCGTCCGGCAGACCCGCGACCTTCTAGTCGCGCGAGAGCCGGAACGACGTTCACCGCGTCGCCTGCAGCGATTGCCATCCTGAGGGCGTGCCGCAGAAGAAGGCGAAGGCCGAGACCGTGCTATGAAGGACACGGCGGAGATCGGGCATGCGGGGCAAGGGCATCACCTTCGACACCGGCTTCCTCAGCGCCGGCACGAGCACGCGCGAGCCGTTCGACCCGGAGGTCGTGCGGCAGGTCCGCTGATCGTCACGGCGACCGCTCTGCGGGCGCGCAGCTGCGCCCGCAGGCTCACGCGGATCGCACCCGGGCGCCAGTTGTGCAGCTCGAGCGTGGCCTGCGTCCCGCAGGGACGCCACCACTCACCGTCCACCAGCCGCTCCTCCCCGCAGCCGCCTGCCCAGCGCGAGATGGGCATGTCGGCGAGCACCTCCCGGCGGGCCCGTGCCAGCTGGTCCGCAGCAGCCTCGGCACTGACGCCCGCCCCGGCATCGTCATCTCCATCGCCACCGCCGGTGATCTGCTTCAGTGGCATCCGCTCCTCCACTTGCTCGCCGCCGACGGCGGCAAGACGACGGACGGCTCCTGTCTGCCTCTGTCGGAATGGGACGGCGGGCGGCTCATGAGCCTCTTCCGTGAGCGTCTCCTGGCGAGACGCCTCGAGGCCCACGCCATCTCGCCAGAGCTCCTGGCGAAGCTGCTCGCCTGGAGGCATCCCGGCTTCTCCGTCGGCGAGCCGATCGCACCCGAAGAGAAGCAGCGCCTCGAGGACACCGCCGCCAACCTCGTCCGCAATCCCCTCTCGCTCAAGAAGCTCGTCTACCTCGACGGCGAGAAGGCCGTCGTCTACGGCTCGCGCATGAATCCCTTCCTCGGCCGGAACTTCGAGGCGATGGGCCTGCTCGAGTTGGCTCGCCCGTCTCTCCGGCCACATCCCCGACCCGGGCCAGCACCGCACGCTCTTCTACGGCAAGTACTCGAGTCGCGTCAGAGGCTCTGGCGACACCGGTGAGCCCGAGCTGCAGACCGGGGAGGAACATCAGCCCCGCAAGCGCGGATCGCCCAGCTGATGCCTGCGAGGATCCAGGAGTCCTGGCCACTCCCCGCGTTGCTCAGGGCCTTGCCGGCCATGATGGTGGCCTGCGTGGCGATGCCGTATCGCCTGGAGGTCCCTGCGGGCGCCGAGGGCCCGCGGGAGGTCCCGATGCAATGGCTAGTCAGAACCGGCAAGATGCCAGCGCGATTGCGGACGCGACATACCGCGACCCCCGAGGAGCCGGATCCCTCTCCGCTTCAACACCGCCCAGCCGTCCCCAGGGAAGAACGCGACGCCGCCGCGGGCGTCAAGGGCGACGCTTACCTGCGCCAGACGAGCGAACCGTCTGTCCTTGCCTCGATTGTGAGCCGTGTCTCCTTCGCGTGCACTTCCCTCTCGAGCTCGGCGCGTTCACTATCATCGACTCTGGTTCCAAGCTCGAGAAGAATCTCAGCACGGAGGGAAAGCAATTCGATGACTACGTCAGCGACCTGGCTCAACGTGAGCCGTCGCCCGACATAGATCCACTGACCCTCAGCCTTCTCGGTCAACGGCAGGTAGATCGCGGCGGACAAAGGCTCGCCTCGCTGACGGCGGTCGACCCGCAGCATTACGGCCAGTTCGCTGCGGATTCGCAACGCGGCTTGGCTGTTGATCATGTTCTCCCCCTCGTGCCCGGGCTGGGCCGTTGCCCGCGTTCGTACTCGCTGCGGTGGGAGAAGGTCCTGGCGTAGGCGGGTCTGGATGAGCCGCTCGGCCAAGGTAGGTCGCGTGCCAGTCGTCCACATCCACCCAGGAACGGGGGCACGGTACACGACTTCGTGCGAAGTCCGTACCTCATTGACTGAACCAAGGAAGAACGAAGGAACCCCCGAGGACCCTGGAAACAAAGGCGTCACTCTTGGCACGAAGTACAGGGGGAGGCCACGAGGCGAGCTGCCGCGCACGGACTCGTCGCACCGTAGCTGCCTACGGCGCCACCTTGACGGTGCCGTTCTTGGAGTAGGTGTACGTGTTGCTGCTCGAATCGGTGTACGAGAAGTCGAACGCGACGGTGATGAGGGCTTCCTTGCCCTGGCTCGGGAGCGAGTACCAGACGTCGAAGCCGACGTCCGCAGAGCCGTTCTTGTTGATGTGGTTGGTCACCGCCGAGGAGTTGAACTTGTAGTAGATCAAGTCGCCACCGGAGGGCGTGACCACGATCCCGCCCGTGGCCTGCTGGACGGTGAGGTTGATGCTGGTGAGGTCCAGGGCCATCCCGGCGTTGTCCTTGATGTTCGTGTCGAAGTGCACCCTGTACGCGTAGTCGTAGTAGGAGACGGTGCTGTCCGCGTTCGTCACCTTGTACTGCACGCCCGTCGACGCGGTCGCGGTCGCGGGATCGGGGCTGGCGGTGATGGTCACGTCGAAGGTGGGACTGGACGACGTCGGCGAGCTGCAGCCGCCCAGCCAGGCGGCCGCCAGCAGCGGCAAGAAGGTGAGGACGGCTCGGTTCATGGCGGATCTCTCCTTGGGGTTCAGAAGGTCGTGCCCACTGCGAACTTGAAGGCGTGTGCCGGCTGGTAGAAGTCGCGATTGGGGTTGATGGCGTAGATGAGGCGGAACGGGACGTTGAGCACGGGCATCATGAAGCGCAGCTCGACTCCGGTCGACGTGCTCATCGTCTTCCAGTAGAAGCCCTGGCCGTCGGGGTAGGCCTGGCCCGCGTCGAAGAACAGCAGCAGCCGTGCAGGACCGAGCACGTCGAAGTAGTACTCGGCGTTGAACAGCAGGAACTTGTTGCCGCCCGTCGAGATCTTCTTCTCCGGGTCGTACGGCGAGACGGTCCGCACGTCGTAGCCGCGGATCTGTGTCTCGCCGCCCAGAAAGTAGCGTTGGTAGTAGGGGATCTCGGTGGTCGCGCCGAAGGACCGGATCCAGCCGACCTGCCCGCGCAGGCCGAGCGCCATCTTCCGGCCGAACGGCTGGTAGAAGACCGACTCGGCCGTGGGCCGGTAGTAGTCGGTGTTGCCGCCCAGCCAGCCGCCGACGAACTGGAAGCTCACCGTGTGCCGCATGCCGCTGCGCGGCTGGTAGGGGTTGTTGACGGTGTTGTAGACCCAGGACGGGCTGATGCTGCTCTCGTAGCGGCGCCCGACTCCCCCGAAATAGCTGACATCGACCGCGGGCAGCGTCGTGCCGCTGACCACCGCCGAGGTTTCGAGCGCCTGCAGCGTCTTCTGGTCGACGTTGTAGATGTCGATGATCTGGTAGGAGTAGCCGGCGTAGGCGCGGGAGAAGCGGCCAACTGCGAGGCCGCTGTTGAGCGACACGCCTTGCATCTGCTCGCCGAAGCCCACCGTGGTGGCGTAAGACAGGTAGGTCTGGCGCCGGAGGAACACGTCGATGCCGGCGGTGATCGGGCGGTCGAGGAAGTAGGGCTCGCTGACCGAGAACTGGTAGTTCTTGGTCCGCTGGCCGGTCTGCGCGGCGAGCGTCACCGTCTCGCCGGCGCCCAGGAAGTTGGTGGTGGAGAAGGAGGCGTTGAGGAAGGTGCCCTCCAGGCCGCTGACGCCGCCACCGAAGGTGAACTGGTTGCGGTTCTGCTCCTCCACCTTGAACGTGACGTCGACCTTGTTGTCCGCCAGCTCGGAGGGCTTGATGTCGGGCGCGCCCTCCATCTGCTTGAAGTAGCCCAGCTGGTTGATGCGCTTGATCGAGTTCTTCAGGGCCTCGGTGTTGAACACCTCGCCCTCGTTCATGTAGATCTCGCGCCGGATCACCTTGTCGCGCGTCTGGTCGTTGCCCGTGAAGTTGATCCGCCCCACGAAGTACTGCTTGTCCTCCTCCATCTTCACGGTGACGTCGACCACCTTGCGCTGCGGGTCGGGCTTTCTCTGCGTGCCCCCGGTCCACTGGAAGTAGCCCAGCATGCCGTAGAGGTCGCGCAGCTTCTCGTAGGCCTTCTTGAACTTCGCGTCGTTGTAGACCTCGCCCGGCTTGAGCTTGAAGTAGCTGCGCACGAAGGGCTCCTTGAGCACCGTCAGCCCCTCGAACTTCAGCTCCCCCATCTTGTACTGCTCGCCCTCGCTGATCGGGATCGTCAGCCGCATGTACTTGACGGCCTTCTTCGGGTTCTTCACCCCCGGCTTGTCCGTGTAGCTGATCTTCGGCTGGCCCACCCGCACCGTGACGTAGCCGTGGTTGAGGTAGAAGTCCTCCAGCCGCCCGTGGTCGCCGCGCTGGTCCTTCTCCCCGCCGCCCGCCCACTTCTCCTCGGTGTAGGTCGTCTTGCCGCCCAGCCAGCTGAGGTTGAAGAAGCCCGGCTGCTTGACGTTCTTCATCACGCTGCGCAGCTTGGCCTCCGAGAACACCGTGTTGCCGTCGAACACGATCTCCTTCACCTTGGCCTTGGGGCCCTCGTCGATGATGAAGGACAGCTGCTGGCCCGAGCCGCCGATGGTCTTGGCCTCGTGCTTGACCGTGGCGAAGGGCCGGCCCTTGGCCGCCAGCATCTCGCGGATGATCGACTCCACCTTGCGCGCCTTGGCGGGGTCGTAGAAGGTGTCGATCTTGACCTGCGCCTCGCGCTTCTTGAGCTCGTCCTCGATCGTGGAGGTGGTCAGGTCCTTGGCGCCGCGGTAGTCGACGATCTGGATGCGCTTTCTCTCGGTGACCACGAAGCGCACCAGCTTGCCCTTGGGCCCGTCCAGCGCCTCGACCCGCAGGTCGTCGAGGAAGCCCGTGTCCCACAGCCGCTTGAAGTCCTCCCGCAGCTTGCGCTCGTCGTAGGGATCGCCCGCCTTGGTCTGGACGTAGAACAGCAGCGTCTCGCGCTGCAGGAACTGGTTGCCGGTGACCTCGACCTGCTCCACGACCCCGGGGGATTCCGCGCCTGGCACCTGTGCGGCGACCTGCGGGACGCCGAGCGTCGCCCCAAAGCAGGCCGCCAGTAGAACCGCACCCGCGGCACGTACGGCGCGACACCTAGGCACTCTTCGTCCCAAAGTCATCAAGCGCATGCAAGTCGCCGTAAACTCCCCAGGTGGCGATCTCAGCGATACTCGAGGCTCCGCACGCGCGGCAGCCGGCACGGACTTCAGCCCACGTCGGCGCCGATACGCCGGCAGTTGGTATTGCGCAGCGAAGCGCTGGAAGTTCCAGGGAACTTCCAGCGCGTGTGGAGGCAATACATAGGACGCTCGCAGCAGGGCCCGGGGAGGACGTGGCAGCAGCGGATATCTCAGACGTCGATCTGCTCGCGCGTCTCGCGAATGGGGACGAAGAGGCCTTCGTGTCGCTCTACCGCCGCTGGCAGGCGCCCGTTCAACGGTTCGCGCTGGCGATGATCGGCTCTCCCCACACCGCCGAGGACGTGATGCAAGAGACGTTCATGGTGCTGATCCGCGACGGGGGACGCTACGATCCGCGACGCGGGCCGTTCGGCGCCTACATCCGCGGCGTCGCACGCCACTTGGTGCTGCGACGAATCCGCCGCGATTCCCGGTTCGTGGCCCTCGCGGACGGGCTCGCCGCTTCGCTGGAGTCGGCCCTCGGCCGAGATGCGCCCCACTCGCCCGATCCAGCCGAGACGCTGATCCGCCGCGAAGAGGAGCGGGCAGTGCAGTCGGCGCTGCTGCGCCTCACCCCGCGGCTGCGGGAGGTGCTCGTGCTGTGCGACATGGACGGCGTCAGCTACGCCGAGGCTGCCGCCATCCTGGCGGTGCCCATCGGAACCGTCCGCTCGAGGCTCTCGAGGGCGCGCGAGGCGCTCGCGCGTCGTCTCACGCGCCACCGGGCTCGAGGTGTGCGCGCGCTCGCGAGGATCGAACCGTGAGCTGCTCACGCATTCGGAAGCACGCCACCGAGCCGGACCTGGATCGCCACGCCGAGAGCTGCCCCTCCTGTCGCGAGTGGGTGGCACGTCAGCGCCGCGCCCGTGTCGCCACGGCCAGGCTGGCGCAGGCGCTCGCGCTGGAGGCGGCCGAGCCCTCACCGGCCGTCGAGGCGGCCCTTCGGCGAGCGTTCCGGGACACCTGGCGACCGGCGGCAGCCCGCCCCCTGGCGCCTGCACCCGGACGTTTGGCGTGGGCGCTCTGCGTGGCCGTCGCAGGTGCGGTTGCCGCCGTCCTGATCGTCTTCCCCGGGGTGCACCCGACACACCAGTCGCCCTCCCCTGTGGCCGGCGGGGCCGGTGTGCGGCCAGCCGCCCTGCCCTCGCCGCGCAGTGTGCCTTCCGCTGTCGCGCCCACGGTGGCCGCCGCGCGACGCTCCGCGGGACCGGATGCCCCCGCCCGTCCTCCCCGGGCGGAGCGGGCTGCCGCGCCCGTCGCCGCGCCAGGGGCGATGTCCGCGCCGAATGGGGCCGAGACTGTCGCGGCGCTCCCCGCGGCAGGTGTCGACCCCGGTGAGGCGATCCGCCCGGCTGTGGCCGATAACACCACCGAGCACGCGGACGCGGGCGCGTTCATCCCGCTCCTCACTGAGCCCGAGCCCTCCGTCATCGAAAGTGGACAGATCGTGCGCGTCCAGCTGAGTGAAGACGAGCTCCGGGCTGCCAAGCTCCCAACTCCTCTCGGCTCCGCGTCTCCGACGGGTCGCATCGAGGCCGAGGTCCTGGTCGGCCCGGACGGCGTGGCGCGCGGGATCCGGCGGGCGAGGCCACGACAATGAGCACGGCCACGAGGTACGCACTCGCGGTCGCGGTTTGCGGCCTCGGGCTGGTGTCGCGCACCGCCGCGCAGACAGCGCCGCTCGGTCCCGCTTTCGGTCCGCCGGGCGCACCGCCGCCGTTCGTCTTCCTCGGCGCCGAGAGCGCCTTCGAGGCGAAGACCGTCAGGGGCCTGCCGTACGCGGCGGCAACCGAAACGGAGATCACCCAGACCCTGGCCGACGGCAACCGCATCGCGACCCGCTCGACGGGCTTCGTGGCGCGCGACTCCGAGGGCCGCACCCGGCGCGAGCAGCCGCTGGCCGCGATCGGGTCGCTCGTCATCGGCCTCCGCGCACCGCGAGTGATCGTCATCCACGACCCCGTCGCGCGCGTCACCCTCCTCCTCGACGCGGCGGCCAAGACCGCCCGCCGCCTCCGCTGGCGGGAGGACGCCCCGGGCGGCGGGCCGATGCCGCCGCCGCTCCGCCGGCTGAACGGCGACGCCCCCGTGCCGGGGGAACCTTTCGCTTCGAAGGGGCCGGCCGAAGCCCTCGGCACCCGCGAGATGGAGTCCCTCGCCGCCGAGGGCACGCGCTACACGCTGGTGCTGGCGGCCGGCAGGGTCGGAAACGCGAAACCGCTCACCATCATCACGGAGCGCTGGTACTCGGCCGATCTCGACGTTGTGCTGGAGACACGCCACGTCGACCCGCGCTTCGGCGAGACGCGGTTCGTGCTTCGGCGCATCGACCGACGGGAGCCGGAAGCGTCTCTCTTCGAAGTGCCCGCCGACTACAGTGTCGAGGACGTCCGTCGCCCTCTTGCGCCTGACGGCGGCTGACGCGACTGCGGCGCGGCGTGCAAATTGCTGCAACGCCGCTCGGGCCCCGCCGACCGCACGGAACTCAGCCGGGGCGGCGCGGCAATCCTCGACGAGCGACATTGCAGTGGCTGCGTCGAACAATCACCGAGGCCGGGCGCGATGGGAGCCGTGAGTTCCCGCCGCGCCTGGACGCTGCCGGCGGCGTTGCTTGCCGCGTCGTTGTGGCCGGCCACAGCCAGGACCCAAAGCGTCTCGCCGGCGGTGGATGACGAGGCCGCTCGCGTCATCATCCGGTTCAAGCCAGAAGCGATCCTGCTGAAGGCGCGAGCCGGCTCGGCGGCGGAGGCGAGCGCGGTCCGGGCAGCGGCGCTGGCGCAGCGCCTGCGGCTGAGGATGTGGGCCGGCGCAACCGTCTCCGAGCTCGCGCAGGTGGTGTTCGCGACCGGAGTCACCTCGCACGAGCTGGCGCAGCGCCTTGCACTAGAGAGCGACGTCGAGTACGCGGTCGCCGACGAGCGCCGGCTGGTTACGGGCGTACCGGACGACCCGCTCTTTGCCGCCGGCGTGGCGGGCAACGGTCCCGAGGTCGGCCAGTGGTACCTGCGCGCGCCTTCGGGCGAGGTCCGGTCCTCCCTGGACGCCGAGCCGGCCTGGGCGGTCACCACGGGAAACCCTGACGTCGTCGTGGCAGTCGTCGACACCGGCGTCCGCTTCGAGCACCCCGACCTCCTGTCCGTGGCCGCCGGCGGAAAGCTGCTGCTCGGCTACGACATGGTCAGCGACCCTGCCATGGCGAACGACGGGGACGGCCGGGATGCAGACGCCTCCGACCCCGGCGACTGGGTTGCTGGGGAAGAGCTCTCAGCGCCCGGCGTGTCGCTGTTTCGTTGCATGAGGTCTCCGCAGGAGAGCTCCTGGCACGGAACCCAGGTCGCCGGGCTGATCGCCGCGCTCACCGACAACGACATCGGCATGGCCGGCACGGCGCCAGGCGTCCGCGTTCTGCCCGTGCGCGTGCTAGGCAAGTGCGGCGGCTACGACTCGGACATCATCGCCGGTGTGCGCTGGGCCGCCGGCCTGCCGGTCCCCGGCGTGCCCGCCAATCCCCAGCCTGCCCGAATCGTCAACCTGAGCCTGGGCGGCGAGGGCTCCTGCTCGCCGGCGTACCAGGAGGCGATCGACGAGGTCACGGCCGCGGGCGTGGTCGTGGTGGCGGCGGCCGGCAACTCCTCCGGGCACGCCGTCGACATGCCCGCCAACTGCAGCGGCGTGATCGCGGTCGCGGGCCTGCGCCACAGCGGCACCAAGGTCGGCTACTCCTCGCTCGGACCCGAGGTGGCGATCAGCGCACCCGCCGGGAACTGCGTCAACACCGCGGCGGGCTCGTCGTGCCTGTACCCCATCCTGACCACCACGGACGCGGGCAGCACGGTCCCGGCCGGTCCGACGTATTCGGACAGCCACAGATACTCGATCGGCACGAGCTTCTCGGCACCGCTCGTGGCCGGAGTGGCGGCGCTCGCGCTGTCGGCGCAGCCCGACCTGAGCCCGCAGACGCTGAAGGAGCTGCTTCGGGGCGCTGCACGCCCGTTTCCGGCCTCGGTCAGCGGATCCGGCGTTGCCGAGTGCACCCTGCCGCAGTACGACCTGAGGGGTAGACCGGTTGACCAGGAGGAGTGCTACTGCACCACCAGCACCTGTGGCGCCGGAATGCTCGACGCTGGCGGCGTGCTGACCAAGCTGCGGCCCTTAGAGTCGGTGACCGTTCCTCTCGCCGACCGCCGTGACCGCCCCGACGGTCCTGCCACCGACGTTCGCCGTCCAAGGTCGTCGACCGGACCCTGAGGCGTGTGAGCCCCCCGAACGGGGACGCGAGCCCCAACCTCATCTCAGGGTTCTGCATTGCTTCCGCTCGCCTCGGCGTTCTGCCCGCTGATCGGGGAAGTGCGCGCGCGAATGAACGCATTCCTGCACCGGGCCGTCGACCTCATCCGCGCGCGGTTCGGCGGGCCGGTGAGCTACGCTTCGCTGCCACTGGAGGGGGTCGACTGGGCCCCGTTCGACGTCATCGCCAGCGACGCCGTCTACCGCTCGGCGGCCACGGCCGCGCGCTTCCGCGACCTCGTCCGCGCCTTCGTCGCGCAGGGGCGCGCGCTGGGCAAGCCGGTTGCGGTCACCGAGTTCGGGTGCATGACGTACCGCGGTGCGGCCGACCTGGCAGCCGACGTCCACTCGATGGTCGTGTGGGGCGACGACGGCCGCGCCGTCCGCCTGAACGGCGAGTACGTGCGCGACGAGGCCGAGCAGGCGACCTACCTGCGCGAACTGCTGGACGTCTTCGAGGCGGAGGGCGTGGACGCCGCGTTCGTGTACACGTTCGCGCGCTACGACCTCCCGCACCGCGAGGATCGCGCGCGGACCTCGACCTGGCGAGCCGCGGTGTGGTCAAGGTGCTCGACGGCCAGAGCGGGGCAGGCGGTCGGCGCTACCCCGACCTGCCATGGGAGCCGAAGGCCGCGTTCGCCACTCTGGCGGGCTGCTACGGCCGCTGACCGTGCCGGAGCTCGGGCGGAGCTCAGGACACGGTCCGGGCCCGCTCGCGCTTGTCACTGTCTCGTGCGCCTCGGGACGCCGCCGTCGGCGTTGACCGGCACGCCGCCGATCTCGCGGCGGGTCTCGATCGTCACGTCCCCGAGCTCGAAGGCGGGTTCGCCGGCAGCTGGCGCACCCTGCGCGCGCAGGCTCACGGTCGCCTCGCGCGGCGCGGTGAGCTTCACGGGCCCGGTGTCGGTGCCCTCGATCTCGAACGCGCGCGCGTAGGGCACGGCGCCCGTCGCCGCCAGGACGACCCGGTCCTCGAACCCGGGGCCGCTGATCGTCACGGAGGTCGGCGTGCGCCGGCTCCGGAGCCGCGCGCGAAGGCTCACGCGAATGGCGCCCGGGCGCCAGTTGTGCAGCTCGAGCGTGGCCTGCGTCCCGCAGGGACGCCACCACTCACCGTCCACCAGCCGCTCCTCCCCGCAGCCGCCTGCCCAGCGCGAGATGGGCATGTCCGCCAGCAGCTCCCGGCGCGCCCGCGCGAGCCGTTCTTCTCCCAGCTCGGCCTCGACCCTTTCGCGATACGCAACCAGGCTGACGAACGAGTAGCGGCCCCTGCGGCTGGCCACGAACTGCTCGCCCACGATCGCGCCGAGCGTCGCCTCGACCTGCTGGTAGGGGGGACGCTCGCGGCCCGTGTAGCCCCAGCGGTCGATCCACAGGCCGGAGAAGCCGGCCAGGGCGAGCGTGCGCACCTTCTCCGCCGCGGGCAGCGCGTCCACCGCGCGGCCCCAGTCGTAGTGGCGCCCGATCAAGGCACCCCAGCTCCAGCGCAGGGTGCGCGAGTGGACGTACATGCGTCCCGGGTCGTAGTACAGCATCGGCGGGTAGGTCGCGCGGTCGACGGGCACGGTCATGTGCGGCAGCTGGAACACCATCGCGCCGGGCGGCAGCCTCGACTCGATCTGGCGCACCAGGTCCCGCTCCTCGGCGAACGCGGCGTCCGAGCCGGCGCGGATCGTCCACAGCCGGTCGACCGGGATCTCGTCGAGTAGGCCGCCGGCCAGCAGGGCGCCGAGCGCTGCGATGGCGAGGGCCGGCCGCCCGCGCCGCGGCAGGGGCAGCCGCGAGAGGAGGCGCGAGAGGAACACGCCGGCGGCGACGGTCACGAAGAAGGACAGGTAGACGACGATGCGCGCCCAGCAGCGCACGTCCGAGCTCACGAAGACGCTGAACAGGGAGGCCAGGCCGCCGACGGTCGCCAGCAGCAACGTCGCGAGCGTCAGCGCCGCCGGGGCATCCAGGTCGTCGTCACGCGCGCGCAGGGCGCCGGCGCCGCGCCCGACCAGGAACCCGAGCAGGCCGAGCAGCGCGAGGCTGCCGAGCGTGCCGAGCTTCGAAAGCACGTTCTCGTCGTTGTCGCCCGGGAACGCGGCATGCTCCACGCTCCTCGCGATCGCTCGCATCGGCGCCAGCGGGTGATCGGGGATCGGGACCAGCAGGTGGCGCAGCTTGAGCCCGTAGACGTCGGTCTCCGCCGGCGGCTTGTAGTCGAGGTCGGGGTTGAACCCGTGCCGTTGCCAGTAGACGAGGCTCGGCAGCATCGTCAGCGCCGTGCAGGCGACGAGGATCGCCACCGCCACCGCCGCCCGCAGCAGTGGACGCGTGCTGCGCGTCCGCAGCCAGCCGAGCGGCGCAGCGATCGCGAGCAGCACGCAGGCGAAGAAGCTGTAGTAGACGAAGCTGAAGCCCTGTGCGACGCAGGCGAGAAGCGTCAGCGTGCGCTCGCCCCGGGTCTCGTCCCCGGGCCGGGCGCCCGCCACCCGCAGGCAGAGCAGGGCCAGCAGCGGCACGAACGGGAAGGCCAGGTTCACGTGCTCGACGTTGCGGTAGAAGGCGTAGGGCTGGAACGCGTACAGCATCCCCAGCACGAACGAAAGCCCGGGCCCGAGGCGCAGCCGGCGCAGGGCGTACGTCGCGCACAGGCCGGCCAGCACGATCGTCGACAGCCAGTAGACGTTGATCGCCGTCCCTGGCTCGCCGAAAAGGCCCGTCAGGCCCGCCAGCTCCCCGAGCGGCAGCCACATGCCGAGCGGCCAGTCGACGAGGTCGACGCCGAACGGCGCGCCGAAGGCCGTGGCGTGGAAGAGACCGTTCTCGTGGACCGTCTTGGCGAGGATCGTCAGGAACAGCCCGTCGCGTTCGTAGGTGATCGGCACGCGCAGGGGCAGGTAGCGCAGCGGCGGCAGCAGGGCCAGCACGACGCTGGCGAGGGCCGCGTGCGCTGCGTAGTACGCGCACGCCCGCAGTGCCTTCATGCGGCGCCCGCCCGCCTCGCGGCCCCGCCTTCCCGGCGGCGCGCGATCGCCGTCAGCGAGCCGTTGTTCGCGTAGAAGCTGACGCGGCCGAGCGCGCCGACGAGCGGGCGCAGCGGCGTCGGCGTGCGCGGGCCGAGGCGCAGCAGGCGCCGCAGCAGGAAGCCGCCGCTCGCGTACTGGCCGGCGCCCGTGATCTCGAGCAGCTCGAAGCGCGGCTCGAGCGCGAGGCGGATCGTGCGCGGCGACCAGTAGTAGACGTGCTCGGGGATCTTGAAGGAGACCCAGCGCCGGCCCGAGAGCCGGGCGAGCAGGCTGCTCGGGTCGGGCGTCGTGATCGCGACGAGGCCGCCCGGAGCCAGCAGCGCGTGCGCGGCCTCGAGGAAGCGCAGCGGCCGGTACACGTGCTCGAAGGCGTCGAAGGCGGTCACGAGGTCGAAGTGGCCGGGCGGGAACGGGGCCGCCTCGAGGACGCCTGGCTGCACGCGCTCGCCGAAGCGGCGCCGGGCGATCTCGATCGCGTAGTCGGACGGGTCGATCCCCCACGCCTCGTAGCCGCGGGCCTCGGCCGCCTCCAGGAAGAAGCCGGGTCCGCAGCCGACGTCCAGGGCCCGGCCGGCGGGCTGGTGGCGCGCGATGGCGCGCAGTCGTGCTGCGAACGTGCGCAGCCAGTTCTCGCGCAGCGCCAGGTACTCGTCGTAGCCGCGGCCAGCGACCTGCGAGTCGTAGTAGCCGGCGCCCTGGTACAGCTCGAGCACGCGCGCCTCGGCGAGCCGCGGGCAGAGGAAGAGCAGCCCACAGCCGACGCAGGTGACCGCCGCGAACGGCGGGAACGAATAGCGCAGCCGCCGCGGCACGCCCGGCCCGCACAGCGGGCAGTCCGGCCGCTCGAGGTCGTCCTCGCCCGTGCTCATTCGTCGAGCAGCCCCGCGAGGCCCGAGCGGTTGCGGGGAGCGAACGCGGCCAGCAGGATCTTGTTGAGCTGCACCAGCGAGATCGCCATCAGCAGGCCGCCGCCGACCAGCACCAGCCAGTCGCGCAGCGGGCGGGGCAGGAACTGCAGCGCCACGATCCGGAACACGTCGGCCACGGGCGGCTGCAGCACGATCGGCGTCAGCACCTTGGCCACGCCGACGCCGAACAGGAAGACGCCGAGCGCGAACGAGATCATCCACAGCCGCGCCGCGAGGCCGGGCCGCAGCCACGACCAGAAGCTCGCCCGGTAGTAGACGCGCAGCGCGTCGGCGAGCAGCTGCAGCAGGCTGCGCAGCGACATCCGGCCCATCGCGCGCTCCCGCGCGAACGACACCGGGACCGGGCACTCCGCGACCTTGTAGCCGAAGCGGGTGGCGGCCACCAGCAGCTCGATGTCGAAGGCGAAGCGGCTGCTGCTCATGCGCGGCGCGACCCGCTCCAGCACCTCGCGGCGGAACAGCTTGACCCCGGTCTGGGTGTCGGCCACCGACAGGCCGAACAGGAACGAGACGCTGGCGCGGAAGGCGCGGCTCAGCAGCCGCCGGCGCAGCGGGAACTCGCTCTGGCCGCCGTGCTTGGTGCCGACCACGACCTGCGCGCCCGAGGTCTCCAGCACCTCCAGCAGCCGCAGCACCTGCTCGGGCGCGATCTCGAGGTCCGCGTCGAGGAAGGCGACCAGCTCGCCCGTGGACTCGGCGAAGCCGCGGAACAGCGCCGCGCCCTTGCCGCGGTTCGTCTCTTGGCGGACCACGCGCACCGGCAGGCCCTCGCCGGCCGCGCGGCAGGCCTCGTCGTAGGTCGCGTCGCTGCTGCCGTCGTCGACGACCACCAGCTCGAACGGCCGGCCAGCGAACGCCTCGCAGGCGCGGCGCAGGTTCGTGTGGATGTGGTGCGCCTCGTTGCGCGCGGGCAGGATCACCGAGAGGCGCATGGTCTAGGCCGGGAAGTTGATCCTCTCGTCGACCAGGTAGCGGGGGCGCGCCTTCACCTCGTCGACCACGCGCCACAGGTACTCGCCGAGGACGCCCAGGAACACCGAGCTGCAGGCCGCACAGCAGGACCACCAGCAGCGCGAGCAGGGCCACGGCGCCGGGCGCGTCGCCCCCGCGCGAGCCAGCGGCCGAGCAGGAGCCCGCCGCGGCGACGAGCCGTCGAGCAGCAGCACCGTCGCGCCGGCCACGAAGGCCGCGCGCAGCGGGGCGCGGCTGAACGAGACGACGCCGTGCGACGGCGAAGTCGAGCATGCGCCGCAGCGGGTACTTCGATGCGCCCGCGCCGCGCGGCGGGCGAGCCGGAAGGGGACGCGCGGTGCTCGCGGAAGCCCACCCAGTTGACGAGCCCGCGCAGGAACACGCGCGCGCTCGCGGACCTGGCGCTGGAACACCTCGGCCACGCGCCGCGAGACCAGCCGGAAGTCGGCCGCGCCCTGGTGGACGCGGGTCTCGGAGAAGCGGTCAGCAGGCGGTAGAAGAGCCGTGCGCTCGCGCGCTTGAGCCAGGGCACGTCGGGGCTGTCCTCGCGCACCGTGTAGACGACGTCGATAGCCCTGCTCGTGCGCGCGCCAGCAGCTCGGGGATCACGGCGGGCGGGTGCTGCAGGTCCGCGTCCATCATCACCACCGCGTCCGAGTCGCAGTGGTCGAGGCCGGCCAGCAGCGCCGCCTGCTGGCCGAAGCGGTTCGAGAGCGCGAGCAGCCGCACCGCACGGGTCTTCCGCCGCGATCGCGCGCAGCCGCTCGAGTCGTGCGGTCGCTGCTCCGCGGTCCACGACGTACAGCACCGTGGACTGCCAGCGGCCGGCCAGAGGCCGCGCAGCACCGGCCGACAGCTGCGACGTGGAAGGCCGAGGATCACGTCCTCCTCGTTGTAGACCGGGCAGACGACGGTGAGCGTGCTCACGGTCGAGGCCGGGCCCGATCCCGCTTTCCGCGTGCCGAGGTAGCACGCCCGGATTAAGATGACGGGCTCGGAGGGACGAGAGATGACGAGCGACCGCCGCAGCCGTGCCATCACCGCGGGCGACGAGCGCGCGCCGAACCGCTCGATGCTGCGGGCCGTCGGCTTCGGCGACGCCGACTTCGCGAAGCCGATCGTCGGCGTCGCCAGCGCCCACAGCAACCTGACGCCCTGCAACGTGGGGATCGGCCCCCTGGCCGAGCGCGCGATGGCCGCGCTGCGCGGAGGCCGGCGCCATGCCGCAGCTGTTCGGCACGATCACCGTCAGCGACGGCATCTCGATGGGCACCGAGGGCATGAAGTACTCGCTCGTCTCGCGCGAGGTGATCGCCGACTCGATCGAGACGGTGTGCGGGGCGCAGTGCATGGACGGCGTGCTGGCGATCGGCGGCTGCGACAAGAACATGCCCGGCGCGATGATCGCCTTCGCGCGCCTCGACATCCCGGCGATCTTCGTCTACGGCGGCACGATCAAGCCCGGCTGCCACGAGGGCAAGGACCTGACGATCGTGAGCGTGTTCGAGGCGCTCGGGCAGCTACGAGGCCGGCAAGCTGCCGCGCGAGGAGCTGGACGCGATCGAGCGCAAGGCGATCCCGGGCGCCGGCGCCTGCGGCGGCATGTACACCGCCAACACGATGTCCTCGGCGATCGAGGCGATGGGCATGAGCCTGCCGGGCTCCTCGACCATGGCCGCCGAGGACGCCGAGAAGGCCGAGAGCACGGCGGAGTCGGCGCGCGTGCTGGCCCGCGCGATCGAGAGCCGGCCTGACGCCGCGCCGCATCCTGACGCGCGCGGCCTTCGAGAACGCCATCGCCGTGGTGATGGCGATCGGCGGCTCGACCAACGCGGTGCTGCACCTGCTGGCGATCGCGCACGCCGCCCGGGTCCCGCTCACGATCGACGACTTCGAAGCGGTCCGCGCGCGGGTGCCCGTGCTGTGCGACCTCAAGCCCTCGGGCCGCTACGTGACGACCGACTTCCACCGCGCCGGCGGCGTGCCGCAGGTGATGAAGATGCTGCTCGATCCACGGCCTGCTCCACGGCGACGCCGCTGACGATCACCGGGCAAGACGGTGGCCGAGATCGCTGCGCCGGGCGTGCCCGGACGCGCCGCCTGCCGGACAGGACGTGATCCGGCCCTGGACGCAAGCCCGCTCTACCCGCACGGCCACCTCGCGATCCTGCGCGGCAACCTCGCCACCGAGGGCGCCGTCGCCAAGATCACGGGCGTCAAGAGCCCGCAGATCACCGGCCCCGCGCGCGTGTTCGACTCCGAGGAGGCCTGCATCGAGGCGATCTTCGGCAGGCAGATCCGGCCGGGCGACGTGGTCGTCATCCGCTACGAGGGGCCGAAGGGCGGCCCGGGCATGCGCGAGATGCTCTCGCCCACCTCGGCGCTCATCGGCGCGGGGCTCGGCGACTCGGTCGGGCTCGTCACCGACGGCCGCTTCTCCGGGCGGCACCTACGGGCTGGTGGTGGGCCACGTCGCGCCCGAGGCGGCCGTGGGCGGCACGATCGCGCTCGTGCACGAGGGCGACCGCGTGACGATCGACGCCGAGCGCCGGCTGCTGCAGCTCGAGGTGGACGAGGCCGAGATCGCGCGCCGCCGCGCCGCCTGGAAGCCGCCGGCGCCGCGCTACACGCGCGGCGTGCTCGCCAAGTACGCGCGGCTCGTCAGCAGCAGCGCGCTCGGGGCGGTCACCGACCGCGACCTCGGCTGAGGCGGCCGCGATGTGCCGCAGCATCCGTCCGCTCTTCAACTTCGAGCCGCCGGCGAGCGGGGAGGAGATTCGCGCGGCGGCGCTGCAGTTCGTGCGCAAGCTGAGCGGCTTCCAGGCGCCGTCGAAGGCGAACCAGCCGGCCTTCGAGCGGGCCGTCGACGAGGTGGCGGGCGCCGCGCGCCGGCTGGTGGACGGCCTCGTCACGGCGACGCCGCCGCGCAACCGGGAGGAGCTGGCCGCCCAGGCGCGCGCGCGAGCCGTGCGCCGCTTCGGGGGCCGCGCGGCCGGCGGCTGAGGTCCGGCCGCTACTGCACGCCCGCCAGCAGGAACACGAGCGGCGCGTTCCAGTTGATCGCGATCTCGTTGCTGGCGTACGAGGCCTGGTCGTCGACGTACATCTTCGCCGGCGGCAGCCCGTCGGGCAGCTTCTGCATCGCTGGGTCCTGCGCGGCCGTTCGGGCCGCCCGACAGCAGGCCCGGCCAGGGTTCCGGGTTCGCGTCGGCGCCGCTCGGGCGGTGGTGCGGGTGGCGGAACGGGTTCGCGCCGACCTGCGTCAGCCACGAGAGCGAGAAGGTGTTGCGCCCGAGCAGGTAGTGGAGGTCGTCGAGCGCGGCTGCGACGTAGCGTGGGTCCGGCTTCATGGCGTTCGCCACCAGCAGCTGCAGGCCGTAGTTGGCGACGACGCCGTTCGAGCCCCAGACGTAGTCGTGTGGCGTGAGGCTGACGCGGTAGCCGTTGGCCGCGGAGCGCGCGACGATCGCGTCCGCCGCCGCCAGCGACTCCGCCCGGATGGCGGCCTGGACGGCCGCTTCGCCCTTCGGCGCGAGCGCGTAGGACCACAGCGCCAGCGGGGCGACGCTCGGCCACGAGGGCGGGTCGTCCGCCTTGATCGCGCCGCGCAGCGCCGCCTGGTGGTCCAGGAAGTACCGCTGCGCGCCCTCGTCGCCGGTCGTGCGCCACAGCTCGACCGCGGCCCACAGCAGCTCGTCCGTGCAGCTGCGGTCGCCGTAGGCGCCGGTGTTCACTCCCGGCGGGTTGCGGAAGAGGACGTCGGGGTGCGCCTGCGCCCACGCCCACGCGCTCTTCGCCGCCGAGAGAGCGCGCGCGGCGTAGGCCGCGTCGTAGGGGCGGTAGACGCGGCCCGCGATCGCCATCACCGCTCCGAAGTCGGCGGTGGCGCAGGTGCTCTTGTACGGCGCAGCACCGGTGCCGATCACGACGCTCACGCTGTGGTCGTCCTGCGGCATCACGAACCCGGCGAAGCGCTCGCTCGTCTGCTTGTGGAAGACGCCGCCGTCCGCGTCCTGCATGGACAGCATCCAGTCGAGGTTCCAGCGGACCTCGTCGAGCACGTCCGGCACGGCGTTCTCCGATTCCGGGATGTCGAGCTTCAGCTCCCCGAGGGGGTCGCCGAACAGCTCGAAGGCCCACAGCAGCGTGCCGGTCGTGATCCCGGAGTTGACGACGTAGCGGCCGTAGTCGCCCGCGTCGTGCCAGCCCTTGACGGACTCGCGGGAGCCGGTCTTGCCTGACGACGCGTGCCAGGCGCCTTCGAGGTGGCAGGCGGGGTAGCGATAGCCGGGGAACTGCGGGCCGAGGTCGACGGCGGTGCCGCAGCGCTGGCCGTAGAAGGAGCGCATGGCGAGGTAGAGCGGCCGCGCCAGCACGTCGTCGCCGACGGGGAACTCGAAGCTGCGGCCGACGCCCGGCACCTCGAGCACGTAGGTTCCCGGGTTCGTCAGGCCCGAGAAGTCGGCCGCCTGCACGCGGTCTCCGGAGTCCGGATCGCTGACAGGCGCGGCCAGCGTGCCCTCGAAGGCCACGGCGCCGCTCTTCGCATCGCGGACTGCGAAGCGCTCGGGCGTCTTGCCGCCGGCGGCGACGAACGCGACCTTCGCGCCGGCCGTCGGGTAGCCGGCCTGGCTCACCTTGATGTTGGTGGTGGCGTCGGGCCTGGCCGCCTGTGTGGCTGCCTGTGTCGTTGGAGCGGTCGCGAACAGCACGGCGGCGACGAGGTTCAGGATCGGCATTCGGGGGCCTCCGCGTCTTCAGGTGGGGCTGCCATTGTGTCACCGCCAGCGCCACAGAGGGCTTGCTATGGAAAGTATGCTTGACATTATGTCTTGAAGACTGTACATTCAGGGTGCCATGGGGACGCCAAGCGTGGCTCAGCCGGCACTCGACGGCTCCTCCGGCCTGCTCGAGGTCTCCCACGTCGGCAAGTCCTTCGGCCGTCGCGCGGCGCTGTCGGACGTGTCGTTGTCGGTCGGCGCCGGCGAAGTGGTCGGTCTCGTCGGGCCCAACGGCGCGGGCAAGTCGACCGCGTTCCGGATCGTCTGCGGCCTCCTTCGGCCCGACACCGGGACGGTGACCCTCGCGGGTCACGACGTGCGCAGGCGCCCGCGTGCCTTCCGGTCCCAGATCGGTGTCCTCATCGAGGGACCCGGCTACTACCCCGGCCTCTCGGCCTTCGGCCATCTCACCTACCTCGCGCGGGTGCGCGGCTGCTTCAGCCGCGAGCTCGTCTCCCGGACGCTCGAGGAAGTCGGGCTCGCGGCCGAGTCGCGCAAGCCCGTCGGCAAGTTCTCTCTCGGCATGAAACAGAGGCTCGGCATCGCGATGGCGATCCTCCACTCGCCTCGACTGCTCGTCCTCGACGAGCCCATGAATGGGCTGGACCCGGTCGGAATGGCGAGCCTGCGCGGGTTCCTGCGGGATCTCGGCCCCAGGCGGGGCGTGAGCGTGCTCGTCTCCAGCCACCTGCTGCACGAGGTCGAGCAGATCTGCGACCGCGTCCTCTTCATCCGTGATGGCCGGCTGCTCGACGAGGCGAGTCTGACCCGCGAGGGCCTCGCGGAGATCGAGACCGTGCTGCTGCGGACCGGCGACGACGCCCTCGCCCGCCGGCTGCTGCAGGGACAGCCCTTCGTGCGCGAGCTCGTCCCTCTGCCGGTCGGCCTGGAGTGCCGAACGGCGGCGCGTGACGTGCCGCTGCTCGTGGAGCTGCTGGTCCGCGCCGGAGTCGCCGTCCACCAGGTCACGCCGCGCCGGCGCAGCCTCGAGGACCTGTACCTTGCCCACTACGGCGGGCCGGGGAAGGGAGGGATCGAGTGAGGGGCGGCGTCTTTCGGCTGGCGAGGCTCGTGGGGGCCGAGTGCGGCAAGATCTGGGCGTCTCACATCCCGCTGGCGTTCCTGCTGTCGACCGTGGTCGTCGTCTCGCTGTTCGTGGTCGACTTCTACCACTTCGAACGCGTCAGGGGAGGGGCTTACGCGAAGAGCGCGGCGATGGACGTGCTGCCGGTGCTGGCGTTCGGGACCTGGAAGACGCTGCTGCTGCCGGCGGCGCTGATCGCGTTCTGCGCCTTCTGGACTACGCTGGACAGCCAGTACGGGATGATCCGTGTCGGCCTCTGTCAGTCGCTGTCGCGGACGGAGTACCTGGCCGGCCGCTGGCTGGCCCTGTCCGCGTACGTGATGCTCTTCTGCGCGACCTTCCTCGTTTCCCAGCTGGCGTGGGTCGCCCTGTACTCGGGCCTCTCGGACGTGGGGGCTTCCGGTCTTGCCCGCATCGGGTGGTTCGCGCTGGAGCTGACGGCGCTCCTGCTGGCGCTCGCGTGGGTCGCCATGGCAGCCGCGTCCGCGCGTCGAACCGTGGGCGGCGCTATCGTCACCGCCTACCTGGTCGTGATCGGACTGGCGCTGATGACGATGCTGCCGCACGAGCTCGTGCCGCCCCGCCTCGTGCTGATGCGGCACTTCTTCTTCCCGCTCCAGGAGTTCGCCGACCCGTTCGCGGCGATGGGCTATCGCGACACGCCGTTCGCGCGCGTCTACACGCGCGCCGACTTCTGGCTCGTCGTGCTCGCGACCCCCCTCGCGTTCCTCGTCCCGGCGCTGCTCTACTTCCGGCGGCGGGACATCACGGAGTAGGAGGTCCGCATGGTGACAGGCGACCGCGAACCCGTTCCGGCGCCCGCCGCGACGCTAGCCGGTGGCATGTCCCGGGAGGGCTTCGTGCCGGCCGTGGTCGCCACGGTGGGGCTGTGGGCCGGCGAGGCTCTCCTGGTCTTCTTCGGCCAGCACGACGTGGACCCCCGCTGGAGCGTGCGGGCCCTTTTCCCGTGCGGCCTGCTCTGCCTCGTCGTCGCGGGAGTGATGACGACACGCCTGGTGCGCCGCGCCGACTACCCGTGGCTCATGTTCGTCGCGGCGCTGGCGATCCCCCTCTACCAGCCCTTCGACAAGCCCGACACGCTCTTCTGGCGGACCGTCGGGGCCGTGTACGGCCTGCTGCTGGTGCTGGCCGCCGTGTACGCCTTCGTGCGCATGGTGGCGCGCACGGACGAGCTCGAGCGGCGCATCAACCAGGAGGCGCTCGCGTTCGCCTTCGTCCTGTCGCTGGTGCTGGCGCTGGCGTACGCGCTGCTGCAGGACCTTTTGCCTCCGCTGCAGGGCCTGTGGGTGGCGGCGGCCATGATCGCGACCTGGCTCGTCGGCTGGAACCTCGCCGCGCGGCGGTACCGGTGACGAACCGGCTGCGGGTGCTGCGGGCCGAGCGCGACTGGTCGCAGGCCGAGCTGGCCCAGCGGCTGTCGGTCTCGCGGCAGACCGTGAACGCGATCGAGAACGGCCGCTACGACCCCAGCCTGCCGCTGGCGTTCGCGATCGCGCGCCTGTTCGGTCTGCGGATCGAGGACGTGTTCACCCCGGACGGGGAGCTGGCGGAACCCGCCGGAGATTGCTGACGCGTGGGGGTTGGCGAGGCGCCGGCAATCGCAGCGGCACGCGGCAGCCGCGGGCGCCGATTCTCGTTGCTTCAGGCTCCCAGTTGAGATAGCGTCGCATCCAGTCGAGATAGTGCCGCATTGCGCTGGGCCACGGGGAGGCTCCGGCCGGGAGACCCGTGGACGCGCCCGCCCGACGACGACGGCTGCTCGATCTCGAGCGCATCTGCCGCGCGGGCGGCCTGCCGCTCACGGTGCAGCGACGCGCCATCCTCGCGGCCGTGCTCTCTCGCGCCGACCACCCCACGGCCGACCAGGTGTTCGAGACCGTCGGCCGCCGGCTGGCCGGCGTGTCCCGCGCCACCGTCTACCGCACGCTCGACACGCTGGTCCGGCTCGGCGTCGTCGGCCAGGCCGCACTGCCCGGCCCGGCGACGCGCTACGACCGCCGCCTCGAGCGCCACCACCACCTGATCTGCGTCCGCTGCGACCGCGTGATCGACGTCGTGGACGCCAGGCTGGACGCGCTGCCGGTCCCCAATTCCTCCGACCACGACTTCCAGCCCTTCGAGCTCGGCGTGCTGGTGCGCGGGCTGTGCCGCGCCTGCCGCAGCTCGAACAAGCGTGCCGGCCGAGCGTCGCCGGCACGCCGTGCTCGTCCGAAAGCGAGGTGAACCCATGCGCTCGTGTCGATTGACGTCGTTCGTCGCCGTGGTCGTGCTGGCGGCGGCCGCCGCCCGCGGGGCCGACGCGCCCGCGCCGGCGCCGCTCGGCCTGCCGCCCGTGCCGGTGCCCCTGGCGAATCCGCAGACGCCGGAGAAGGTCGCGCTCGGCGAGAAGCTGTTCAACGACAAGCGCTTCAGCTCCACCGGCCAGGTCAACTGCGCGACCTGCCACGACGTGAAGAAGGCGTTCACCGACGGCCCGCTGCGGTGTCCGAGGGCATCCGCAAGCTGACCGGCACGCGCAACGCGCCCACGGTGGTCAACGCCGCGTACTTCCACGAAGCAGTTCTGGGACGGCCGCTCGCCGGACCTCGAGGACCAGGCGCTGCACCCCTTCGTCAACCCCGTCGAGATGGGCCTCAAGGACCATCAGCCGATCCTCAAGGTCGTGCGCAGCGATCGCCTCGTACGTCGACGCCTTCAAGCAGGTCTTCGGCAAGACGGCGCCGCGACGTCACCATGAACGAGGTCACCCAGGCGATCGCCGCCTTCGAGCGCACGAAGCGTCTCCGGCGACTCGCCGTTCGACCGCTTCTGGTTCCGGCGGCGACGAGGCGGCGCTGACGCCGGCGCAGAAGCGCGGCTTCGACCTCTTCGTCAACAAGGGCCGCTGCGTGTCCTGCCATCGTCATCGAGCAGACGCAGGCGCTCTTCACCGACAACCGCTTCCACAACATCGGCGTCGGCATCAACGCGATGCAGGCCGAGGTCCCCGGCGCTCGCCGCGCGAGTTCCTGAAGGCCAAGGCGACCGCCGCGCGAGGTGGACAAGAAGGTGCTGAGCGACAAGCGAGACCTCCGAGCTCGGGCGCTTCGCGGTCACCCGCACGCTCGACGACCTGGGGGCGTTCAAGACGCCGACCCTGCGCAACGTCGCCGTCGACCGCCCCCTACATGCACGACGGCAGCCTGAAGACGCTGCGCGAGGTGGTCGTGCACTACAACAACGGCGGCGTCACCAAGAAGGGGATCCGGTCAACGACTTCCTGAGCGGCGGCATCCGCCCGCTGAACCTGACCGACGCCGCAGATCGACGACCTGGTGGCGTTCATGGAGGCGCTCACCAGCCCCGAGTTCGCCCTGCGGCCGCGACCGGCCCGAAGTGAAGGAAGAGAGCCATGACCACTGACAAGCCAAGTCGGCCGCCGCGATTTCCTGAAGGGCGCGGCGGCGCTCGTCCGGCCGCCGGCAGCCTCCCCGCTCAGCCTGGTCGAGCTGGCCTTCGCCGACGCCAGCGCCAGAACTTCACCTTCGCCTACATCTCCGACGCGCACATCCAGCAGATCACGGGCACGAAGTTCGTCCGCAACTGGGACCGCGGCCTGATCCGCGCCGTCGCCGAGACCAACCTGCTCATCCCCGAGCCCGGACTTCGTCATGTTCGGCGGCGACCTCGCGCAGCTCGGCAAGAAGGAAGAGCTGGACCACGGCGCCGAGATGCTCGCGCAAGCTGCGCAAGAAGCGCTACTGCGTGATGGGCGAGCACGACTACTACCTCGACCTCGGCGAGTACTGGTCGAAGCTCTTCGGCCCGCAGCACTACAGCTTCGACCACAAGGGCGTGCACTTCGTCGTGCTCAACAGCGTCCTCACCTACGACGACTGGACGCTACAACCGCTGGCCGACCGCCGAGCAGCGCATGCTGCGAGATGGCCGGGCTCGACAACCCGAACGGCTCGCCGTTCATGGTCGGCGAGAAGCAGCGCGCCTGGCTCAAGCCCAGGACCTGGACAAGGTGGAGCAAGGACACGCCGCTCGTGGTCTTCTCGCACTCGCCGCTGCAGAAGATCTACAAGGGCTGGAACTTCTGGACCGACGACGCCGAGCAGGTGCAGGCGCTCCTCGCGCCGTTCAAGAAGGTGACCGTCGTCTACGGGCACGTGCACCAGATCCAGTACAACCAGATCGGCAACATCACCTTCCACTCGGTGATGGCGACCGCCTGGCCGTGGCCGTACCCGCAGAGCTACGCGCAGGCGAAGCCGCGCTGCCGAAGCTGACCGTGCCGATGAACCGCGCCGACCCGTTCTTCGAGCGCGACGCGCACCGGCTGGCAGTTCATCGACGTGAACCGCGGGCGGATGGCCAGTGGAGCTACAACCTCTACAACAACACCAGCCGCAGCGGTGGCCTTCAACCCGACAGACCGGGCAGCCCGGAGGACACGGCGTTCCAGGACGCAGCCGAGCCGCATCCCGCCGCAGTGCCACTACTGAGGAGAGGAGCCGTCATGTACAGGAAGACCGCATCGCTGCGTCATGGCGCGGCGATCGCCGTCGCGGTCCTCGAGCGGACGGCCTGGCGCGCCGACGAGTTCACCAAGGAGGACGCCGACGCGCTGGGAGGCAGAGTACATGAGCGTCGTGAAGCAGGGTCGCGAGCTGTGGACGAGCGCCACCCTCGGCACCAACGGCGTGGCCTGCGCCCAGTGCCACCCCAACGCGGCCAACACCCACCCCGAGACCTACCCCAAGTTCCAGAAGCAGCTCGGCGCGGGTGATCGCGCTGCGCGAGATGATCAACTGGTGCCTGCAGCATCCGCTCGAGGGCAAGCCGCTCGCCGTCGACGACCCGAAGATGATCGCGCATCGAGGCCTACGTCACCTACGAGCGGCGCGGCGTGCCGCTGGAGCCGGGCAAGCACTGACACGACCTGGCGTGCCGGCCCGGGGCCCAGCCCGGCCCCGGGCCTCTTCTGTTGTAGGCTGGTCAGCCGGCCCGCTCGCGAGGAGCGGCTGCCGAGGTGGCCGATGATCCCATTCCTCCTTCTCAGCCTGTTGCCCGCGCCGGCACCGGCGCTCCAGCAGCCGCCTGCCGCGACCGTCACGATCACCGTGCTCGCCACCACCGACGTCCACGGCTCGCTCTACCCGTACGACTACTACACGCGCCAGCCGGCCGCGCGCGGGCTGGCGGCGGCCGCGACGCTGATCGCGGAGGTGCGTCGGCAGTCGCCGAACACCCTGCTCGTCGACTGCGGCGACACGATCCAGGGCTCGCCGCTCGAGAGCGTGCACCAGAACGCCGTGCGCGCGGGGAAGACACGGGCGCCCGACCCGATAATGCTGGCGATGAACGCGATCGGCTACGACGCGATGACCGTCGGCAACCACGAGTACAACTTCGGCCTGAAGAACCTGCAGGCCGCGCGCGAGGTCGGCCCGTTTCCCGTGGCTGTCGGCGAACACGCTCTCCGACGGCGCGCTCCCGGCGTTCGCGCCGTACCTGCTGAAGACGGTCGCCGGCGTGAAGGTGGCCGTGATCGGCGTGACCACCGGCGCCGTCCCGCAGTGGGAGAAGCCCGAGCAGATCCGCGGGCTCACCTTCCTCGCCCCGGAAGAGGGCGTCCGCCGCGCGCTCGCCGCCCTCGCGCCCGAGAAGCCGGACGTGATCCTGGCGGCCGTCCACGCCGGCCTCGACCGGGACGCGCAGACCGGCGTCCGCCGCCCGGGCGAGTCGCAGCTCGAGAACCGGGCCTGGCAGATCGCCGAGCAGTTCCCGCAGCTCGCGGCCGTCGTCTACGGCCACACGCACCAGCGCGAGCCCGGCCGTCGCGTCGGCAACGTCCTGCTCGTCCAGCCGAGGAACGGGGCGAGCCGACGTGGCACGCATCGACCTCTCGCTCGTGCGCGAGGCCGCCGGGGCGTGGAAGCTCGAGCGCGCGTCCAGCTCCCTGCTGGAGGTGAAGCCCGGCACCGTGGCGGACGCGAGGATCCTCGAGATCGCACGGCCCTACCACGAAGCGGCGGAACGCTACCTGGACCGACCGGTGGCCCGGGCGACGGTGGAGCTCTCGGCAGCACGCGGCCGCATCGAGGACACGGCGCTCGTCGACGCGATCCAGGAGGTGCAGCTCCACTACGCCCGCGCGCAGGTCAGCTTCACGGCGCTGTTCCGGCCGCAGCTGCGCATCCCGCGTGGCCCCGTGACGGTGCGCGAGCTGGCGGGGCTCTACGTCTACGACAACGAGCTCTACGCCGTCGAGGGCAACGGCCGCATGGTGCGCGAGGCGCTCGAGAACGCCGCCCGCTACTTCCGGAGCTGCCCCGAGCCGTCGTGCGCGAGCGGCCCGCTCGTCGACCGCTCGGTGATGGGCTACAACTTCGACATGGCGCAGGGGGTCGAGTACGAGATCGACCTCACCCGCCCGGTCGGCAGCCGCGTCCGGAACCTGCGCTACCACGGCGCGCCGCTGCGCGACGAGCAGCCTCTGCGCATCGCGATCAACAACTACCGGGCGGCCGGCTCGGCCGGCTACGGCATGTTCCGCCAGGCGAAGATCGTGTGGCGCAGCGGGCGGGACATCCGCGACCTGCTGGTCGAGTACTTCGTCACGCACAAGAGGCTGCCGGAGAGGCCCGACGGCAACTGGCGCATCGTCCCGCCGCAGGCCCGCGAGACGCTGGCGCTCGAGGCGGCGGCGGCCCGCTGAGCCCTGCCTCACACAGCGGTCCCGCGAATGGCCTCGATCGACGAGCCTAATCATCGGCCGCCCCCGAGCCACATTCCGTGAATGGCTGTTGACAGGCGGCGGCCTGGCCGCGTAACCTCCCCCATTCGCATGCGCATCTCGGCTGCAGCCCGGCTCGTCGCTCTTCCCAGCGTGGCTGTACGACTGTCCATTCGACTGTCCCTGCTGGCCCTCGTCCTGGGCCTGCGGCTCGGGGGTGCGGTGACCTAGGCTGAGAAGCCACCGAGGCCACCCGGAAACCCCCGAGGGCAACCTCGGGGGTTTTGCTTTTTGGGCGTGTTTTCGCGGAGGAGCGAGTGCAACGAACGGGCGCACAGATCGTCTGGGAATGCCTGGTGAAGGAGGGCGTCGACGTGGTGTTCGGCTACCCGGGCGGCGCGATCCTGCCGACCTACGACGCCATGCTCGACTACCCGACGCGCCACGTGCTGGTGCGGCACGAGCAGGGCGCCGCGCACATGGCCGACGGCTACGCGAGAGCGAGCGGGCGGGTCGGGGTGGCGATCGCCACCTCCGGCCCCGGGGCCACGAACCTCACCACCGGGATCGCGACCGCGATGCTCGACTCCTCGCCGACCGTCTTCATCACCGGCCAGGTCTCCTCGAAGGTGCTCGGCACCGACGCCTTCCAGGAGGTGGACGTCACCGGCATCACGCTGCCGATCACCAAGCACAACTCGCTGGTCACGGACGTGAAGCAGATCGCGCGCACCCTGCGCGAGGCGTTCGTGATCGCGCGCTCGGGACGGCCCGGGCCGGTGCTGGTCGACATCACGAAGGACGTGCAGCAGGCGAAGACGGACTTCCACTACCCCGAGGCCGTGCACCTGCCCGGCCTGCACGACTTCGAGGAGCCGGACGCCGAGGGCCTGGCGCGTGCGGCCGAGCTGATCGAGCGCTCGGAGCGCCCGCTGATCCTGGCCGGCGCCGGGGTCATCCGCTCGGGCGCCTCGCAGGCGCTGGTCGCGTTCGCCGAGAAGGCGGGCGTCCCGGTGGCGCTCACCCTGCTCGGCATCGGCGGCTTCCCGCAGAGCCACCCGCTGTGCCTGGGCATGATGGGCATGCACGGCGAGGCCTTCGTCAACAGCGCGATCCAGGAGGCCGACCTGCTGCTGGCCTTCGGCATGCGCTTCGACGACCGCGTGACCGGCAACCTGAAGACCTACGCCCCGCACGCGAAGAAGATCCACGTCGAGATCGACCCCTCGGAGATCGGCAAGAACGTCAAGGTCGACGTGGCGCTCGTCGCCGACCTGCAGGCCGCGCTGCAGGCGCTCACGCCGATCGTGCCGGCCAGGCGCCACGACGCGTGGCTGGCGCAGATCGCCGGCTGGCGCCAGGACACGCGCTCGCGCGACATCCTGCACCGGACGGCGACGGCAGCCTGCTCGCCGCGCACGTGATCAACGACATCTGGCGCACGCACCGGCGGCAACGCCGTGGTCGTCACCGACGTCGGCCAGCACCAGATGTGGGAGGCGCAGTACTACAAGCACGACCAGCCGCGCACGCTGATCACCTCGGGCGGCCTGGGCACGATGGGCTTCGCCTGCCCGCGGCGATCGGCGCCAAGCTGGCCCGGCCCGACGCCGAGGTCTGGGTGGTCGTCGGCGACGGCGGCTTCCAGATGACCCAGTGCGAGCTGGCCACGCTGCAGCAGGAGCAGCTCGACATCAAGATCGCCATCATCAACAACGGCTACCTGGGCATGGTGCGCCAGTGGCAGGAGTTCTTCCACGACAAGCGCTACGCCGCGACGCCGATGCTGTCGCCCGACTTCGTCGAAGCTGGCCGAGGCGTACGGCATCGAAGGCGCACCGCGTCGGCGCGCGCGGCGACGTCGTGCCCACGGTCGAGCGCGCGCGCGCCTCCGGTCGCGCGGTGCTGATCGAGTTCAAGGTGGTCAAGGAGGACGTGGTCTACCCGATGGTCCCGGCCGGGAGCGACCTCCACGCCATGATCCGCCGGCCGGCCGAGGCCGAGGAGGTGCGCTCGTGAAACACACGCTGGTGGCGACGGTGATGGACCAGCCCGGCGTCCTGAACCGGGTGGCGAGCCGTTTCGCCGGCGCGCCTTCAACATCGAGTCGCTCACGGTCGGCCACACGGAGACCGAGGAGTTCTCGCGCATGACGATCGTGGTCGACACCGCGCGGGTGCCGGCGCCGCTCGTCGCGGCCAACCTGCGCAAGCTGATCCCGGTCGCCGAGGTGGTGGACGTCACGCACCTGCCGACCGTGGACCGCGACCTG
>CAWHRC010000003.1:0-10425 GCA_963831755.1 uncultured Acidobacteriota bacterium | reverse complement strand
CACGCATTGCTCCAGACCTGGCCGGGCCTGCCGCCGGAGAGGAAGGCGGAGATCTCCGCCGGAGCCGCCGGCCGGGCGAGCCCGAAGAGGGCCAGCGCCCACAAGGTCGCGCCAACCCACCGCGCCCGCCGACTGGATACACCTGCCGTCATCCTCGCCTCCCTCATCCCCGCCCCGCGCCGCGCGCCGCGCCGCTCATTCGACCGCGACGCTGCGGCCCTTGCGCCCGGCTGCAGTCGCCGTCGACCGCTCCCTGGCCTCGTCCATCCGGTCGAGCTGCCACTGGCAGAGCAGGATGATCCCCTGCAGCACCTGCCTGCGCACGCGGCGGATGTGCTCGCGGTCGATGCCCGACTCCTCGAGCAGCTCCGAGATCATGCAGCAGGCCCGCAGCGGCGTGCGCCCCCGGGCGCTTCTCGCGGCCACTCACGCGTCCTCCCTGGCACCGAACGCCACCCGCAGCCGCTGCTCCTCGAACGCCGCGGCGGTGACCACGCGCCCCGCCAGCGTGCGGGGCAGCACGAAGTGCCTCCGCTGATTGTCCACCTGAATCGACAGCTCGTCACCACGCGCCCAGACGTGGATGCGCTCCTTCTCGGCGAAGGGCAGGCGGACGTACAGCGCGTAGCCCCCGCGCTCCTTGCGGATCTCGATCGGCCGGTCCTGGTGCAGGACGGCGGCGGGGTCGCTGCCGCCGAAGACCCGCTGGCCGAACTGGTCCAGCATCCGGGTGCCGACCATCTCGCGGTCGAAGAGCGGCGCCTCGAAGAACGGCAGCGGGTCGAACGCGGCGCGGGCGCTCGCCAGGTGGCCGGCCTGGATCTCGAACCAGCGGTCGAAGTACGAAGAGCGCGCCTCCTCGGGGAGCACGCGGTTCGCCACCACCGCGTCGATCGGGAAGCCGAACAGGCTGAGGTAGGTGTACAGGCGCTGCGACTCGTTGATCACCATGCGCTCGGGGTTGAGCACGATCCGGATCGAGCTGCGCTTGGGGTCCTGCAGCAGCGGGCCCATCCCCTCCATCTGCTCGTAGATGCGCTTGACCGCGCCGAACACGTCGTCGTTCGGGATCGGCATGTCGGTCATGCGCTGAGCCACCGGCCGCACGGTCCTCACGACCCGGCGCTGGATCGGGAAGATGCGCGAGAAGTAGAAGCCCAGCACCTCCGGCACGGCCAGCATGCGCACGGTGTCGCCGGTGGGCGCGCAGTCGATCACGATCACGTCGTAGCGGCGGCTGTCGGACCAGGCGCGCACGCGCACCAGGCTGAACAGCTCCTCCATGCCCGGCAGGATCGCGATCTCCTCGGCGACCGTCTCGTCGACCCCGCGGAAGGCCATGAAGCGGGTGAGGTACTCGTGGATGGTGCCCCAGTGGCTCGCCAGCTCGCGGTTGACGTCGACCTCGATCGCCGAGAGCCGCGGCAACACCTCGGTCGGCTCGCCGCCGATCTCGCGCTCGAGCGCGTCGCCCAGGCTGTGCGCCGAGTCGGTCGAGACGACCAGCGTGCGGTGGCCGAGCGCCGCCGAGCGGATGGCGGTGGCCGCGGAGAGGCTGGTCTTGCCGACGCCGCCCTTGCCCGAGTACAGGATCAAGCGCGCGCTCACGAGGCCACCGCCCGCGCCCGCCGGCCAGCGGCCGCGGGCCCGTCGAAGATCAGCTCGCCGAAGCCGTGGAGCCCGCGCAGGTCGTGCACGTCCTGCTCCAGCTCCGGCACCAGCAGCGGCTTCTCGCGGGTGTCCACCTCCAGGCGCGCGATGGCGCGGCGCTCGACCCCGGCCAGCACCTGCTGCTCGCGCAGCGTCTCTGCCAGGCGCTCGGCCAGGCCGGGCTCGAGCGAGAGGCGTGTGCGCCGCAGCGGCCCGGCCTCGCGCGCCGGGTCGAGGTGCACGCGGTTGACGACGAAGGCGACGAACGGCATCTGCTTCTCCTCCAGGCGCCTGTGGAAGAAGAGGGCCTCCTCGAGCGCCAGCGGCGAGGGGCCGGCCACCAGCACGAAGCCGGAGGAGGCGGCCCGCAGCAGCGCGTGCACGCGCGCGGCGCGCTCCTTGAAGCCCGCGTACATGCTCTCGAAGGCCAGGAAGAACTCGGAGAGGTCCGCCAGGAACTGCAGGCCGAGGAAGCGGTCGGCGAGCCCCAGCGCGACTGCGCCGGTGCGCGTGGCGACCCTGAGCGTGAGCTGGCCGGCCGCGAAGTACGGGCGCAGGAACCAGCGCAGCACGCTCGTGTCGAGGAACTCGAGCAGGCGGTCCGGGGCCTCGAGGAAGTCGAGCGCGTGGCGCGTGGGCGGCGTGTCGAGCACGATCAGCTCGTAGCGGTCGTCCGCCGAGAGCTCGAGCAACTTCTCCATCGCCATGTACTCGTGGCTGCCGGCGAGCGCCGCGGAGATGTGCTTGTAGAAACGGTTGCCCAGGATCCGCTCGCGCGCGGCGCGGTCGGGCGTGTAGCGCGTCACCAGCTCGTCGAACGTGCTCTTCACGTCGAGCACCATGGCCCACAGCGCGCCGCCCGCGGCGGGGGGCGGCGGCAGGCGCCTGGTGTCGATGGCGCGCGGCCGGCCAGAGAGCGAGCCGAGGCCGAGGCTGGTCGCCAGGCGGCGCGAGGGGTCGATCGTGCAGGCGAGCACGCGCCGGCCGGCGCGCGCGGCGCGCAGCGCCATCGCCGCCGCGGTCGTCGTCTTGCCGACGCCCCCGGAGCCGGCCACCACCACGATCCGCCGCGTCGCGAGCGCGTGCTCGAGGCTCGCGCGCGGCTCGCGGCGGGGCGCCATCAGGCGGCCTCCAGGCGCGCGGCGAGCAGGCGCAGGTCGTCGAGCGCTAGCGCCTCGCGGAACAGGAACGGCAGCGCGACCAGCGGCACGTCGAGCGAGCGCTTCAGGCGCGCCTGGTAGAAGCTCGTCAGCTTGCGCCGGCGGATCTGGCGGCGCGCGGCGCGCAGCGCGGCGCCGAGCGGCAGGCCGCCGGCGATGCGGCCGTCCTGCCCCTCGGCGGTGAGCCGCAGCACCTCGGCCTCGTCGTGCGTGTCGAAGCGCCGCTCGTGGCAGGCGTTCAGCACGAACGCCGAGGGCGCAAGCCCCAGCTCCTGCTCGGCGAGCTGGCTGAACTGCAGGCCCTCCACGACCGCCATCTCCTCGGGCACCGCCACCACCAGCAGGGACGTCCGGCGCCGGTCGCGCAGCAGCTCGAGCACCTTGCGCGCGTTCGCGCCGACCGGGCCGACGGGGATCGCCGAGCTGGCGGCGAGCGGGACCTTGAGGAAGGCGAGGCCGTGGCCCGTCGCCGGTGCGTCCACCACGATCAGGTCCCACAGCGGCGCGCGCGAGGCCCGCGCGCGCGCCTCCTCGAGCACCATGATCTTGCCCAGCACCATCAGCTCCTTGAGCCCCGGCGCCGCGGCCAGGAAGCGGTGGTAGATCGGGCTGTCGAGGATGCGGCGGGCGATGAGCTCGAGCTTCACGACGTGGCGGACGTACTCGTCCAGCACCGCGCGCGGATCGAGGTTGACGGTGAACAGGCCGGGCAGCGCCTCGACCTCGCGGCCGCCGGAGGGGCTGCCACCCAGCAGGCGCGCGGCCTCGAGCGGCGCCGACACCTCGACCAGCAGCACGCGCCGGCCGCGGTCCCTCGCCGCCAGCGCGATCGCCGCGCCCACGACGCTCTTGCCGACCCCGCCCTTGCCGCTCAGGACCACGACCCGGCGCGCGAAGAGCGAATCGAGCAGCATCCCGCGCCAGACTAGCACACGCTCGCCGGGCGCCGCCGCCGGCGCCGCGCCGGCCGGGCCGTGCCGGCTGCGATAAGATGGCGCGGCATGACGGAAGTGGCACGGGAGCCCGAGAGCGCGGCCGGCGCGGCCGCGGCGAAGGAGAAGATCGTGATCGTGATGCCCGCCTACAACGCGGCGCGCACGATCGAGGAGACCTTCCGGGCGATCCCCGAGGGCTACTACGACGAGATCGTCGTGGTGGACGACCACAGCCGCGACGACACGCTCGCTCGCGCGCGCGCCCTGCAGCTGAAGGCGATCCGCCACCCGCACAACGTGGGCTACGGCGGCAACCAGAAGACCTGCTACATGGAGGCGCTGCGCGACGGGGCCACGATCGTGGTGATGCTGCACCCCGACGGGCAGTACGACCCGGCGATCATCCCCGAGATGATCCGGCCGATCCGCGAGGGCCGCGCCGACATGGTGCTCGGCTCGCGCATGCTGGTGCCCGGCGGGGCGAAGCGCGGCGGCATGCCTCTGTGGAAGCGCGTCGCGAACCGCGTGCTGACGACGCTCGAGAACCTCGCCATGCGCCGCCGGTTCACCGAGTGCCACACCGGCTACCGCGCGTACAGCCGGCGCTTCCTCGAGACGGTGCCGTTCCTGCGCAACGCGAACGGCTTCGTGTTCGACACGGAGGTCATCTTCCAGGCGGTGCACTTCGGCCTGCCGGTGGTCGAGGTGCCGGTCGCGTCGCGCTACTTCGCGGATGCTTCGTCGGTCGGCTTCCGGCAGGGCGTGGTGTACGGCCTCGGCACGCTGTGGACGGCGCTGCGCTTCCTGCTGCACCGCGCCGGCGTCGCCCGCTCGGAGAAGTTCAGGCCCTAGCGGCCGGCGCCGCTGGCCGCTACTTCAGCGCCTCGCTCGCACGCGCCACGACTCCGGCCTTGATGTCGTCCTGGATGGGCTTCGGCCCGACGTACAGGCCGAACAGCTGGTCGGCGAACGCCTTGCTGTCGATCGTGGGCTTCTGCTGACCCGCCATGATCGACTCGAGCTTTCCCCCGGGGAGGTAGCGCAGGACGCACTGCTCGCCCTCCTTCACCTCGGGGAAGTACGAGACGAACTGGTCCAGCGTCTTCGGGTCGGCGCCGGCGAGCGACTCGCGCATCGCGTCCTGGATCTTGCCCTTGCTCAGCGTGCGCAGGAACTTCAGCACGACCTGCTTCCGAAAGTCGCCGGTCTGCAGCGCCTGGTAGAACTCCGGCGAGCTGGTCTTGCCCTTGAAGGCGGCCAGAGGGCCGCCGAGCGCCGCGTCGTCGACGTACAGCCCGAGGGCGTACGCCTTGAAGGTGAAGAGAATCTTCTTGACCCGCAGCCCTGCGCCGAGCAGCGTCATCCCGTCCATCTTCACCTCGAAGGCGGTGTTGCTCTTCGGCTCGGTCCAGGTCTGTGCAGGAGCGGCGACGGAGGAGAGTGCGAGCGCGGCGAATGCAATTGCAGCGGCGAGCGTCTGCTTCATGAGGGGCCTCCCGGGCGGTGATCGCGCTTCGCGCCTATGGTACTCCGCCCCATCGGCAAGCGCTTCGCCCGTGGTCGTTCCGACGAGCGCGGCGTCGTGGTGTGAGCCGCGTCACGCGCGAGGGCCTCTCGCCGCGCGCCCCGTGACACAGCATGTGTCGTCCTCATTGCATTTCCGCAACGTGTGACACGTCTCACCCGTGCTATTCATCCGTCACATGCAAAGTATGTAAAGCGGATGAAACGGCCAGCGGGATCTCCCTCCATCCTCGCCGGGCTCTACGCGGCGTCTTTCTGCGCCGTCGCCTACCTCTTCGTCCGCGGCTCCGACTACTACCTGACGCCGCTGCGCGAGCGGGCGCACCACCCGGGCTACTGGGACTTCAAGGCGGGCGGCCACGTCGGGCGAACGCTGGGCATCGTCGGCTCCTCGATGATGGTGCTGATGCTGCTCTACTCGGTGCGCAAGCGCGTCCCGGCGCTGCGGCGCGCCGGACCGCTCAGCCGCTGGCTCGACGGCCACATCTACCTGGGCGTGTTCGGGCCGCTGCTCGTGGTCCTGCACAGCAGCTTCAAGGTGCAGGGGCTGGTGGCGCTGAGCTTCTGGTCGATGATCCTCGTGGCGTCGAGCGGCGTCCTCGGCCGCTACCTCTACCTGCAGATCCCGCGCACGCGCGCCGGCGAGGAGCTGGCGCTCGCCGAGCTGGAACGCCAGGACGGCGAGCTGACCGAGAGGCTGCGCGTCCGCTTCGGCCTGACGAACGCGCAGCTGTCGCAGCTCGACGCGCTGGTGGCGGTGCCCGCCCGCACGGGGGTCCTCGCCGGGCTGGTGCACATCCTGCTCGACGACCTCAGGCTGCGGTCCGGGCTGCGGCGCTTCGCGCGCAGCTGCCGCTCGGTGCCGGCGCCGGTGTTCCGGGAGTTCGAGCGCGTGGTGAGGGACAAGGCGGCCACCCGCCGGCGCGTGATCCTGTGGGACCGCGTGCACGAGCTCTTCCACTACTGGCACGTGCTGCACAAGCCGTTCGCGGTCGTGATGTACATCTTCATGATCGTCCACGTCGTGGTGGCGGTCATGACCGGCTACGGCTGGGCCGGGCCGTCGTGAGCCAACGCCGTGCCGGCCGCCGCTTCCGTGCCGGCCACGTGCTCGAGCTGGGGCGCCACGCCTACCTGAGCGGCGACCTCGAGTACGATCAGGGTGACGACCTCGAGGGCCCGCGAGGACTCTTCGAGGCCGGCTGGATCTTCTGACCGTGAGCGACAATCTCGTCTGGGCGCTTTCCCTGCTCGTGGTGACGGCGGTGGTCGTTCCATACGTGCTCTCGTTCCGCAGGCAGCGGAAGACGGACCGCGCGCGCCTCGCCGAGGCGACCCTGAACGGCACCATCCGGGCAGTCGCCCAGTTCCCGTTCGTCGATCCGATGCGCTGCATCGGCTGCGGCTCCTGCGTCGCGGCTTGCCCGGAAGGCGACGTGCTGGCCGTGGTCGGCGGGACCGCGTGCGTCGTCAACGGCCTGCGCTGCATCGGCCACGGCCGCTGCGAGATCGCCTGCCCCGTGGGGGCGATCGAGGTGGGCCTGGGTGACATGAAGTCGCGCGAGGACATCCCGCAGCTCGACGACTGGCAGCAGAGCCTGTCGGTGCCGGGGCTGTTCATCGCCGGCGAGCTGGGCGGGCTGGCCCTCGTGCGCAACGCGATCGCGCAGTCGAAGACGGCCGTGGAGCGGATTGCCGGGCTCGCCCCGGCGGCCCGGCGCTCCGGAGGCGGCGACGTGTTCGATCTCGCCGTGGTCGGCGCGGGGCCCGCGGGCCTGGCCGCCGCGGCCTGCGCCCGCGAGCGTGGCCTCTCCCACGTCGTGCTCGAGCAGGAGCAGGACCTGGGCGGCACGATCTACCACTACCCGCGCCGCAAGCTCGTGCTCGTGCAGGCGATCGAGATGCCGCTGCTCGGCCGGATCAAGGAGGACGAGTACGGCAAGGAGCACCTGCTCGAGATGCTGCAGGAGCTGGTGCGCCGTGCGCCGCTGACCGTGCGCTTCGGCGAGCGCGTCCTCGACGTGCAGCGCAGCGACTCCGTCTTCTCCTTGCGCAGCACCTCGGGCGTCACGCTGGCGCGCTTCGTGCTCCTCGCCCTGGGCCGGCGCGGCACCCCGCGCAAGCTCGGCGTGCCCGGCGAGGAGCTGGAGAAGGTGATGTACCGGCTGGTGGACGCCGAGTCCTACGAGCGCCAGCGCGTGCTCGTGGTGGGCGGGGGAGACAGCGCGGTCGAGGCCGCGATCGGCCTGGCGCGCCAGCGGGGCAACAGCGTCGCGCTGTCCTACCGGCGCGAGAAGCTCGTCCGGATCAAGAAGAAGAACGAGGACCGCTTCATCCAGCTCCTGGCGAGCGGCCGCGTGCAGGGGCTGTTCGGCTCCGAGGTGGAGCGCATCGACCCGGGCTCGGTGCTGCTCAAGACCGCCCAGGGCCCGCGCGAGCTGGCGAACGACTTCGTGTTCGTCTTCGCCGGCGGCGAGCCGCCGTTCGAGCTGCTGAAGAAGGCGGGCGTGCGCTTCGGAGGAGGTGACACCCAGGACTCCGCGGTCGCGCCCCGCAACCCGGCTGTGCGTCGGTAGCTCGTCCGTTCCGGCCCCGGCGAGTCGTGCTAGACTCCAACTCAGTCAGACGGCAGTCGCCGCGCCGCTTCGACGTTTGCGCCCGTAGCTCAACTGGATAGAGCGTCGGCCTCCGGAGCCGAAGGTTATAGGTTCGAGCCCTATCGGGCGTACCATCCAGTCAACAACTTAGCGGAACGCCTCTTCACTGCCGTCCTGCGGGGACAAACCGGGGACAAGTCTTCGGCGGGACGGGGCTTGAGATGCAGGTCCCCTCTGTTCGTGCCACCGCTCCGCCGCTGGCATAATCGCGGGGCGGCTGATCGATCATGACAGGGCCCCGATTCCGGCGGAGCCTTCTTCGCCCCCTCGCCTGGGGAGCGGCCCTCGCTCTCTCCGCGGTGAGCCTGACCTACACCGCGCTGTGGTTGTACTTCCGCGACCCGGCGCCCGAGGCCCTGAGCGCGGAGCTCGGCCTTCCGCGCGACCAGCTGCTCGAGCCGGCGGTCAAGCTGGGATTCGACCTCCGGTACGTGACGGGTGTTCGAGGGGTGAGCGTCGGGCGCGTGGGGGAGAGCGGCCCGGCCGAGCGCGCCGGGCTCCGCGTCGGCGATCTCATCGTCGCCGTCAACGGCCTGTCGCTGGCGGACTCGGCCGCCCCTTTCCTGGCCGCGTATCGGGCCGCTCGTCCGGGTGATCCGGTCGAGTTCAGCGTCGTCCGGCCCGGGCAGCCGGGCCCGATCGTGCTGAGGGGCGTGTTCGCCGTCCGGCCGCTGTCGGAGCGCATCGTTCCCGCCCTGCGGCTGGTCAACCACACGATGCTCCTGCTTCCCCATTCTCTTCCTGGCGGTGGCCCTGCCCGTCCTCTTTCTCCGGATCGAGGATCCCCACGCGTGGCGACTCACCGCCCTCTTCGTGTGCCTCGCCGCCGCCCCAGGGACTCCCACCGCCTTCGCCGGCCTGGGCGCGGGCGGCCTCGCATTCGTCATGGCCTACAAGGCGACCACCGGCGCGCTGCTGGCCCCCTTCTTCTACCTGTTCTTCGCCGCCTTTCCCGCTCGCTCGCCGGTCGATCGCCGCCTGCCCAGCTTGAAGTGGGTGATGCTCGTGCTCGGGCTCCTCTTCGCGGCGGGCGGGATCGGCGTCGGCCGGCGCGGCCATCCCTGGCTGCCGGCTCCGCTCGCAGCGGTGCTCGGAGACCCGGTGACCCAGGGCTCTGGTTCACTCTACAACTACGGGGGGATAGCGGTCGCTCTCGTGGCCCTGGTGACGACCGCGCTCGGGAACCCCAGCCCAGACGCCCGCCGGAAGATCCAGGTGATCGTTCGCGGGACCCTCGCGGGAATTGGGCCCGCCGTGCTGATCAACGTGCTGTCGGACCTCGAGGTGTGGCACGCGTCGCCCGGCCTGACCTCCTTCGCGGGCCTCGTCGTCTTCCTCTTCCCGCTTTCCTTCGCCTACGCGGTGGTCAAGCACCGGGTCCTGGAGCTGCCCGTCCTTCTCAAGCGCAGCGCGCGGTACGTCTTCGTCAAGCGCGGCTTCGTGGTGCTCCTCGTCCTTCTCGCCGCCACCGCGAACCTGCTCTTCGCCGTCGCCTTCACCCGCCTCTTCCGTGTCGAGGTCTCCTTCGCCACGGCGGCAGGCGTCGGCTTCGGCATCCTGCTGGCCGGCGTCTCGGCGCCCGCGGTCCGGCGCACGACCCGTCGTCATCGATCGGTCGTTCTTCCGCGACGCCTACGACGTGCGCCTCGTCCTCCAGGAGCTCGCGGAGAAGATCCGGGCCGTCACCAGCCGAGAGGAGCTCGCGGCGCTGCTTCGCCAGCAGCTCGACCAGGCCCTCCACCCGAGCTCGGTCGTCGTCTACCTCGGCTCCGCCGACGGGCAGCTTCACACCGACGACGTGGCCGTGCCGGGCGGGCTGCGGGACCTCGCGGCCGACGCCCCCGAGCTCGTCGAGCTGGCCCGGCGGGGCGAGCCCCGGGATGCGGGCCCGGATGGGGAAGGGAGCGCTCCGTCGATCCTGGCGCCGCTCGATCCCGAGTATCTCGTCCCCATCGCGGGGAGAGAAGGACGACTCCTCGGCCTCGCCGTTCTCGGCCGACGGCTCTCCGAGGAGCCGTACTCCGCCGACGACGAGCGGCTGCTCGGCACCGTGGCCAGCCAGGCCGGCGTCACCCTCGAGAACATGGCGCTCGCCGCCCGGATGGCCGAGCGTCTCCAGGCGGAGCACCGCGCCGCCCACGAGATCGAGCTCGCGCGCCAGGTGCAGGCGAAGCTGCTCCCGCAGGCCGGCCCGCGCCTCCGGTCGCTCGAGTACGCGGGCCGGTGCGTCCAGGCGCGGGCGGTCGGCGGCGACTACTACGACTTCCTCGACGCAGGAGAAGGGCGCGTGGGCCTGGTGCTGGCCGACGTCTCGGGCAAGGGCCTGGCCGCCGCCCTTCTCGTGGCCAGCCTCCACGCGAGCCTGCGCAGCCAGTCGCCCCGCGACGGCGACCTCGCCTCGCAGCTCCGCACGGTGAACCGCCTCCTCTACGAGGCGACCGAGACGAACCGGTACGCGACGCTCTTCCTCGGCCACTTCGACGACGCCGACCGCCGCCT
>CAWHRC010000002.1:0-538117 GCA_963831755.1 uncultured Acidobacteriota bacterium | reverse complement strand
CAACGCGGCCGCCGCGCACCACACTCGGAGTCGTGCCGCCGGATCGATCGGCTCCCTGGCGGAGGGCGAGATGCTCGGAGCCGCGGCTTCGGACACCTATGTTCGTACCCGATCGCGCTGCAACCCAGCTGCAACCCAGAGGCGATTTCGCAGAAGCGCCTCTGTCTCTGAATCGCTCTATGTTGTTGTCTGGCTTGGAGCCGGCGCTCGGGATTGAACCGAGGACCTGCTGATTACGAACTTCCTTCGGCGCCGACCAGCAGCAGCTACCAGAACGCAACGTGCTGAACGCCAGCGATCGGCCGTCCTCCGACCGCACCGTGGCGGACGGTACGTGACGGTGTTTCGTGACCAAGCCGTGACCAGAGCCTGCTGGAGCGGCTGGAGGGCGTCCCTTGACTTCGACCCGAAGCGGGGCGTACGGTCCGTCTGATCAGAGCCCCAGGTTCCAGCCCTAACGCGTTCTGGTCCTATGCTTGGCAGCCGGGTTGGTCGCCTGGGCGGATGCGGGAAATCCCCGACGCACAGGAGGGCCTCGAATGCCCGAAGATCCGGTTCCACTTCCCGCCTCGGAGGGGAGCAGGCTCGACAAGGCGGCTGCGCCCTCCTCGGGGTCCATTCGGACGCTACCGCCTTCTCCAGCGTCTGGGCGAGCGTGGGATGGGACAGGTCTGGCTCGCGGAGCAGACGGAGCCCGTTCGTCCCCAGGTCGCCCTATAGGTCATCGAGGCACGGAATGGACACGGCGCAGGTCGTCGCCCGCTTCGAGGTGGAGCGACAGGCCCTCGCGCTCATGGACCATCCCGGCATCGCGATCGGATACCACATCCTCGAGCCCGGTCGGATCGCAGCTGATCCCGCCGTTCTGAGGAACGTCGCCGTTTCTCTGGAGCGACCTCTGTGCGAGGATTAGTGGGGCCGGTGGACGAGGCGGGAAGCGTTACCCATGTCCCCGGGAGACTGCCACCCGTTCCCCGACTCAGCATCGCAGGTGCCGGACGTGGCGATCTGATGGCACGGTAAGGGAGCGACCGCGGGGAGGACCTGTGAAGATTGTCGTCGACTGCCGATCCTGGAATGAGTTCAAGAATCGGGTGCGGCGCGACCACGCAGAGCAGTGGTGGGCGCTCGATAGTACTGAGCATATGTTCGCGACCTATCCGCTGTTCCGAGGCCACGCGCGAACAGACTGGAAACTGGCATCGCAGTGGGAGAGGAAGCTCGCAGCGATGCGCAAGACGGCTCCCGATCGCGGCCGAGCAGCCTTTGCCCCAATGCTCTCGAAGGTGCTTGAAGACTTCAAGGACCTGGCCGTCGGCCTTCCAAACCTGCACGCGAGCGACCTGAGCGAGATCGACTGGTGGGCCATCGGTCGGCACCATGGCCTGATCACACCGCTATTGGATTGGAGTCGCAGCCCCTATGTAGCGGCCTTCTTCGCCTTTACGGGCTTTGCTGAGCAAATCAGTCCCGGCGTGCAGTCGACGGGCGACCTAAGCCCCAGCCCGCTGCTCTTTCCAGACGCCACGACCACGGTCGCCATCTGGGCTCTCAAGGTGAGCCCAGGCCTCGAGCGCGCTGGCGGGTTGCATGTGCTGAACCCCCACATCGACATCGGACATCGCCAGCGAGCACAGCGGGGTGTCTTCACCCTACTAGACCACGAGATCCATCTGGACCTCGAGGCTTACCTGCTCGATCTGGGCCTCGACTCAGACCATCTTCGTCTGTACCTCGTACCGGCGCGAGAGACGGCGAAGGCGCTCACAGAACTTCGCCTCATGAGCGTTACCTTCGCAACTCTCTTTCCCGATCTTCAAGGAGCAGCGCTGCAGGCCAATTTCGAGACTGCCCAATTCGCCCTGACCGTGTTGGCGCAGCTAGGCTTGGACGACTAGCGTGTGGAGGTGTGACTCCGCCACGGACCTCCGGGCCGCCCTCGTGGACTGGCTCAAGGTCTACCACCACGAAAGGCCACACCAGGCTCTCGGCTGGAAGACGCCGACGGAGAAACGGGCCGAACACCTCAGTCTGCGCTCGGCCGAGGCGGCGTGAACGATGGACCGAGGGTTCCCCTCAGCAAGATGTGTCTTGAAAGAAGGGGGACACGGCAATCCGGGAGTCGCGGCAGCTGCGCGAGGTGATTCGGAGATTGAAGTCGGTCGCGGCCGATCTGCCCTTCGAGTGTCCCCGCGTCAATGGCAAGACCGCTCAGTGGTGTGTGTATCGATCCCTATCGAGATCTCACGTGATGACCCCCGTTGAGCGCGACATCGAAAAGGAGCAGCGCAATGGCCCTTCGCCATAGGATAGAGCGTCAGATCTGCGTCGTTTACCTTCCCGAGAGGATCTATGAAGAGCCCGTCGTGACCAAGACGCAGGACGCCCTACAGGAATTCGTCAAGGACGGGAGTGTAGACGGCATTCTCGTGAGTTTTGAAGAAGTGACAACGCTCGCTTCTTCGGGGTTGGGCCTTATGATTTGGATCTACCAGCAGCTTCACGATCGCGGAGCGAGGCTTGGGATCTGCGGCCTGGCGGATCGACATAGACGGATGTTTCAGATGACTAGGTTGGACGAGTTTCTGGACTTCTACGCATCGGAAGAGGCGGCTCTTGCTGCGATGCGATCACCAGATAGGGACTCGAAAGTGATTGAGCAGCTGTCGAGGTCAACGCAGCGGAAGGGGGGGAGGGGGAGGAAGCGGCCGTCCGGGACGAAGCCCCGTCGGCGGTAAGACGATCGAGATGCGAGTGCTACTGCAGAGGATCGCCGGCGGTGGCCAAGGAGGCGACGAGGCGGATGCCCTACCGGGACGCATGGGCCCGTCGGGACAACCAGGCGACCATCAACCTCGGTGACTTCGAATGGATGTTCAGCTTCCGAAGAACGACACCTTACGGACGAAGGTGCCCGCGCGCTCGAACCCCAGTTCCTGCTCGCGGGCTGGAATCTCGTGCTCGGCTGATCGTGCGCCTCGCAACTGGCGCGGTCGCGCGTGAGGTTGGCTGATGGACGCTCTCGCAGGAAGGCGCGTCGTCCCTACTCGCGCACGGGTCTGAACGCGTTGAAGGCCCGCGTGAAGGTTCGGGGCTTCGACGCGATCGACAAGCGCTCTGCGGCAGCGCGGGCTCTGCTCGCTTGGCGCCGCGGGCTGCTCTCGGACCTCGGCGGCGAGGCCGCGGTGAGTGCCCGGGAGCTGGAGGTTGCCGAGCTGGCGGTACGGACGAAGCTCTACGTGGACAGCACCGGCGGGTGGCTCATGCAGCAGCAGCCAAGCCTCGTACTCAAGCGTAGGCGCTCCGTCCTCCCGGTCCTCGCCGAGCACATCGCTGCCCTCGAGCGCCGGAAGCGCGACGCCACGACCCCGGATCCCCCCGCCGCGTAGGACGGCCGACCGCCTCCGCGAGCCCGGTAGCCCAGCCGGTAGCCCGACGGCAGGACGTGGGCAGGCATCTCCCGATCGCCCCTCATAGGTCATCTACTTTCTGTCCGTTCTGGAGCCGGCGCTCGGGATTGAACCGAGGACCTGCTGATTACGAAAAGCCCTCAGAGCCGAACAGCAGAACCTACCAGCACGTAACGTGCTGAATCCTGGCGAACTCTCGGCTTCAGACAGCACGGAGGCCTCCACGACCGCGAGCTTGTCACGGCCAATGGTCGTCCCGCCGATGGCGTAGATCGTCCCGCCCACGGCGCCGGCGCCGAACAACCCGCGCGCAGTGGGCATGTTGGCGCGCGCGGCCCACGTGCCGGTGGCGGGGTCATACACCTCCACACTGCCGAAGGCTTGTTGTCTTCCCCCGCCCCGCCGATCAAGTAGATCCTGCCGTTCACCACGGCGGCCCCGTGATACGACCGCGTCAGGGGGCGTTCTTCCTGCCGTGGACCCTGTTCGGCAGGTTCGGTCGCTGCCAGAGGGGGCGTACCACTGGCGCCAAGGCCGAACAGCAGCAGCGTGGCGGGGATCAGCCCGGCGGCGAGCACCGTGCGGACCGAGCGCCGCCCCAGCGCGGATTCAAGCGTGACGCGTCCATGGAGGATCCCTCCCACCTCGACATCACCTCTCGCTCGGCGCGTCCGGCTGTCTAGCCTGCTGCCGTTCCCCGCCGCCGCGCGATCGCCGCGGCGACGATTCCGAACAGCGCACCGAACCCGATCGTGTACCACATCCAGAACGAGAGTTGCGGCGCCAGCCCGATCGCGACCCACCACCCGAGCGTGCTCATCTGGGGGTACGACGGCCGGGCGTCGTAGTGGGTGCCCCAGTTGCCCAGCATGGCCACGAGCATCAGCAACGCGATCGGGATGCGCGCGGCCAGGCCGTAGGCGAGAAGGGTGCGGCCGAGCGCTGGCCAGGCCAGGATGCCGATCGCGATACCGACGAAGAAGACGACGACGAACACCGACAGGATCGTGAAGCTCTCAGTGAGCGGCACGTTGGGTCTCCACAGGCGCTCCGGCACGATGCCTGCTTTGGGTGCGAGGAATGAGCAGAGAGGTAGCACAGCCATCGACGCCAACGTCAGGCCGAAGGCGCGGCCGAGGCTCCCCGGCCCCGACCCGGCGCGGGTCAGCTTCCATCCGAACCATGCGCCGAACACCGGGACCAGCCACACGATCCCGACGAGCGAGGGGCTAAACGGCTTGTCGCCCCGGTTGAACAGAGTAGGCGACCAGCCCTGCAACTCCCCGACGAGACGCAGCAACGTGACGGCGAGCGTGATCACAGCCGGCACGAGGATCAGCTTTCCGATCCGACTGGCGTCCTGGCTCACTGTGGGCTCACACCCCGGCCGCGGACAGCGAGCGCTCGAGCGATCCCCGCGTGACGTAGTTGCTCCGCTCATGGTGCTCGAATCGCAGGTCGTCGACCGGGACACGGCCACGGAGCGACCACCCGCTGGGGATGGCGGCAGGGGGAAGCGAGTAGCAGGGCTCGAAGCCGTCGGTGCCCTTCGGCCGGTCGAGCACCGTGTACACGTCCGACCAGCCTCCTCGCTCGGTGTCCTCCTCGCAGACGAAGAAGAGCACCCGCTCCCCGCGCCGGACGGAGAACGCCAGGGGGGGCTCCAAGCCGCCGCTCCGGATCGCCACCCGCCCCAGACGGGGCAGGGCGAGGAGGCCGTCAGTCTCGGCCACCCAGGCGAAAAAGGCGATCGCCAGTGCTACCCAGCCCAGCAACATCGCCCACCACGACGTCGCCGCTCCCACCGCCAGCAGGGCAAGGCCGCCCATGGCGAGCCCGTGATCGGCCAGCCAGAAGCCCCATCGACGATCGGCCGAGTGTCCCTTCATGGTCTCCTCCAGTCGCTCGGCCCACAGGGGCGGGGCCGAGACGAGAGTGTCGAGCGCGGCGCGGGCCAGCAGACGACAGACGCCCGCCGGGCCGGCGGAGCGCCACTCGTCCCGGCAGCAGTCCGAGAACAGGAGGGCCATCTCGCCACCGAACTCCGCGCGGAAGGACGCCGGATAGGCCCGCAGCAGGTGCGCATACGCCCACACGGACAGGCGCAGCGCCGCCGGCGAAGCCTGCCTCACGACCGCCCCCCCGAAGGCAGGAGGATGTGCAGCCGTTTTCTCCCGTGGCGGACGAGGGTGGACAACCGGTCCAACTCCGCCTTGAGCACCCGCGAGCCGAAGTGGCTCAGGCGGTAGAGGCGGCGGCGCGCCTCCTCACCCTCCGCATCGCGGCTCGCCCCTACTTCCTCGATGAGGCGAGCGGCAAGAAGCCGCTTCAGGGCCGTGTAGAGCGTCCCCGGCCCCATCCGCCTCCGCCCCTCCGTGCGCTCGGCCACCGCCCGCATGATCGCGTACCCATGGGCCTCGCCGTCCGCCAGCGCGATGAGGATCTCGAGCTCGGCGTCCGGCAGGGGCAGGAACGACCCGGGAGTGCGTGGGCTATCCATTGTCGATGTATCGATTGCCGATATAGTAGGCCGCGAGGCGGCCCGTGTCAAGAGGCCCTGGGCGCGTCCTCCGAGACCGGCAGACAGGATGTGTCGGAATGGTGGTGGTCGGCAGCTCGCACCGAACAAGCGGCTGCAGCTGACGATGCCGGCGCACCCGCTGCGGCGATGGGACCGCTGTTGATGACCCTCACCCTGCTTCCCTCGTGCAATGGAGATGGGGGTGGCGCTGGAGACTGGAGTTTCTGTGGCGACCCAGCCCCATGCGATTCCGCACCCTACGTCCTTCTCCAAGCCGAACACAGGCCAGGCGCGGGATTATCTCTAGACGGCAGGACGCGACTGGCGGTAGTCTTCGCGCCGAACCACACTCCTTGGAGGCTGGCCGCGTGCGACTCCAACGAACCCCCTACGCCCAGCCGCGGTGTCAGACTGATGGATGGAGGTGCGGATGGGTCGCACAGTTCGGGCAGTCGTTGCGGTGGCGTTGATGTGTCTGATAGCGGTCATGCTATCCAAGCGCTTGCCGGCTCCAGCCGCGAACGGCCAAGCGCGTCGATGTGAAATCCCAGCTGAGCCACCGCGACCGTTGCATCTAGACCGATTCGCCGACCGTGCTCACCTCCGTGTCGATTCTGCGACGGCGGAGAGTTGGGCCATCGCCTATGCCGATGTTTCACCGCTTCGGCAACGGGGCGGTGGTCCATATGCGGACGTCCGCGACCAGTGCATGGCGATGCTGTTCGCGAGGGTCTCTCAGAGCCATGGAATCGACGTGAGTATAGTGCGTGAGTACGCCCAGCAACGAGACATCATGTTCGACGCCGCCGTCCTCCTCGTGTTCGCCTTTGCGTACGTGGTGATCGCGTACCAACTGGTTGGGGCAGTCACGCGTCGGTGCCCTCGTGATGAACGAGTCGCTCTCGTAGCCGCAGTGATCATCGTGTCAGTGATGACTGTGTTTGCCGCGGTGCTCGTCGGCGATAGCTGGTCCATCGGCGCTGAGGTTCTTCGGGTCGGTAATGGGCATCTCAGCTACCGCACAGAGCGTCTGCCGTGGAGGCAATATCGGCCCGCCATCATTGCCACGGCGCTCGGGGCGTTCTGGCTGGTTGCAGTCGTCAGGATCAAGACAGCGAGACTGCAGGCCGCTGAGCGACGGGCCATCTTCGGCACTGATGACGAGCTGCACTCACATCGGTGAACAGCCTATCGTTAGCCTTGGCGCAGCCCCAGGCGCCCTGTTCCTCATGGCAGCGCTACTGTCACATCGGACCACGATGAAGGCTGCCGACGCTCACTATGGGCAGCGACACCATGGTGCCGTCCTCGAAGATGGAATTCGGGACGCCACCTGCGTCGCTATCGAAGCCCTTCCGGCTGAGGACTAGACGCACGACGCCCGCCGTATCCGAAGCGCCTTCCGGCCGTCGCCTCAACCATCGACCCGGTTGGCCCTGCTCGCCTCGGGGGAGTTCGGCGAAGTAGTTGCTGACTGCGGTAACCTGCTCCGGTGTGAAGCGGCAGCGGTGGCCTCCGCCGAGGATAAGGAACGATAGGTTGTCGCCCAGCGCGGGACCTTCGCGCCGTAGTACACGCAATCCTGACTGACAAGGACGGCGTTGGCCGAAGTGTCGTGCTCCTTTGCGGAGACGCTCTCTCGGTCTGCGGCATGATCCCAGTGAGCCGACTTGACCTTGGTCTTTGCGATCGTGCATCGGCCCGAACGAGAGACCGTGCGAGCACCGCTGCGTCGGTATCACCGCTTGGGGTTGCCGACGGTACGGCCATGGCACATCAAGGAATTCCCTGGAGGCCAAATGAATCGCAGAAGCGTCGTCGTCACATGCTTCGGCCATTGGTTCATCGTGCTGGACGGGCGCTCTGCGAGTGCAAGGTTCGCACCACCAAAAAGGCCAGGAGAGGAATGGCGAATGCGTAAACGTACTGCGTCCGCGACACGCCGATGCCGAACGGAAACCAGATGCCCGGCACGCCGATCGGATCGAGCAGCTCGCCGCCGAATAGTGAGGCCGTGATCGAGGCTAACGTGACGAGCGCCAGGATCCGAATCGGTCCGCTGCGGACAATGCGCGCGCCTATCACGACAAGAAGCGCGATCGACCCGAGCCGGCTGCCGCTTGTCACACCCGCCGAATGGATCACGGCGCCGATAGTCCCGGTGACCGCCAGCACCACAGCCGACACCTCGATGCTTCGCCACGGACGCAGGCACCAGCGGTTCCAGGCCAACGTCCAGGCGGCCACCGTTGGCACCCACATCACTGACGCCAGCCACGCATAGGTGGTCAGATCCATCAGATCGGTCCACGCGACGATCGCATTGTTGAGGCGCCTGGCTCCCATGAGCGCGAGCGCGATGCTGGCGAAGATCAGGAAGCTCTGGTGACTGCTACCAGACCGCCACCCGAGTGCCATGCCGATGAGTGCAAACATCGCCAACGGCTCGATGACTTCGATGATGTAACCGGCGATGGTTCGCTGCCATTGCACGCGGTGGAGCGCATCGCTGATCGGCCGCGGGCCCAGAATGGGCGCGCTGTGCATGCCGCCGCTGTCTGCGCTGCCCCAGTTGCCGGAAAGCATGTATACGCGGACAGCGAGCACGCCACGGGTGCCCGCCGCATCGGCGGGAAGGGCAAACCGCAGCGGCCGCGTGCCGACGACGCGCGGAGCTGGGCCGAGCCTGCCCGACCCGCCCAGCAGTTGGCCGTTCCAATAGAGTTCGTAGCCGTTCTCCACGAGCGTCGGCCCGAGGAGGTCCCACGACGCCTGTCCGGCCGGCACCGTCACCGCGCGACGGTACCAGGCGTAGCCGTGATAGCCGGGATGACCGTGCGCCATCCACCCGCCTACGTAATCGGGCAGACCCACGTCGCCGTCGTGGCTGCCCGGCAAGGCGGTCATATCGAGCGTCTCCCAACCGCTATCGTCAGTATTGGCGGCCGCCCAGTGTGGGTCATCGCCGGTATGGAATCGCCAGGAGCCATCGAGCGGTGTAGCTGCGGCATGCAGCGTCGGCGGATCAGGGCGGCCACCGCTCGCCAGGTCGGCGACCACGATGGCGAATGTCAACAGCGTCGCGATGACGATGCCGACGTTCAGTTTACGTCGCGTCGCATCGATCGATGTCGACGCCGAAGACATCGACTTGAACAGCACGTCATGACCTCATCGTCAGGTTCGTTCCGCACACGAGGGCCGAATGTGGCCGCCGCGCGCGACGTAATCGTCGGCTATCTCGTAGAACAACAGGTTGTATCATGCGATCTCCATTTGCCGAACGGAGTCATGACCCGGTCCTGATCGACGCGCACTCAACGTCGATCAGGCTGCCGTCGGCGACCTCGCAGAGCGACTCTGCATGGGCCGCGTCCTCATACCGCGTCGGCCACTCGACTAGGAGGATCGCACCTTGGCGAAGGCCTCGACCTCGGAGTCGTAATACACGTGAGAGGCGTCGAGCTTGTGCTGGAGGTCGTAGAGTTGGCTGTACTACTACTTCCGCGTGATCAAGGTGATGGTGATCGACGCCGCCAACGAAGACAAGCCGGCGCTGGTGCTCGCCTTCGCCGACCGCGCCTGGCTGGTGGCGTTCGCCGCGGCCACCTGCTGCCGCTGCTGTTCTGGAGCCGCATCGAGGACTGGGCGAAGGGCGCGCTCGTCCTGTACGCGGGCCGCTGACGACGTCGACGCCTACTTCTTGGTCGGTCCTGCCATCAGCGGACCCGCCGGCGTCTCGTGGTGGAAGAGTGCCACCCAGCTCCCGCCACGGCTGATCCAGACGGTCGAAGCGAAGCTGTCGCCGAAGGGCTGGCCCGCGAAGGAGCCCTTGCCGGTCCAGTGATACGCGTGGATCACGGTCGTGTCGTCGACCCAGATCAGCTTCGAGCCGTCCAGCTTCCAGCCCGGCTCGACCTTCACCTGGTCGAACTGCTTCTCGAAGTCCGCCACCGCCATCACGCCAGTCTGGTCGAGCGACCAGCCGTCGCTCGCCACGTACTTCTTGAAGCCGGCGATGTCGCCCTTCGCCAGCGCCGCGTTGACGGCGGTCTCGTTGGCGACGATCGCCTTCTCGACGGCCGCCTTGTTCGGCGGCTCGGCGGACGCCGCGGCCGCAACCAGCAGCAACGCGAGGGAACCAGACAAGGTATTCCGCACGGGAACCTCCTCGAAAATGCGATGGTCCGTATCGACAGCAGAGAGTGGATCGAGTATCCCGCAGGCCGTCCGGCCGACGCAAGAAAAGCGGCGGGCCACGAGTCACCTTGGGCCGCCAGTTCACCTTGGAGCGAGGCGAGGCGTGTCCGCGCCTGCTCTTGCTCGGCTTCGAGATGGGAGAGGAGAGCCTCGGTCTTCGCGACTTCCGCGATCAGCTCCTCCTTCCCTGCCACCGATCGCCTCTGGCCAGGTTCGCGCTGTGGCTCCGTACCACCGTCGCTGAGCCGGACGACGTCGGTGGCCGGCACTAACGCGCCTCCATCTTGTGTGGCACGGCCAAGTCCGTCACAGGGCGGCGGCCTGCGGCGGATCGGGGGCAGAGTTGGCGGCTGCGATTTCCAGGCACTTTGAGTGGTCTGCGTCATCACCCGGGCGGGCGGCCCTTCTGGGCGGAGGAGCGTTGACTGGTTGACGACGAGCGAGCGGGCCGGAAGCCGTCGATCACGTAGATATCGGCCCGATCGGTGTCCCTCACGTAGACCATCCTCTTCCCGTCCCTGGACCATGCGCCACCATGCACGTGCCAGAGGCCGGCACCCTTGGTCACCGGTAGCGCCGGGCCGGCTGCCCGGGGCAGGCCGTCGTCGGTAGTCGGCGGTGAAAGCGGCAGTCGGAAGAGGTTCATGCCGAAATGGCTGAGGGCTTGCACATAGGCCACCCACCGTCCATCCGCAGACACGGCGACCTCGCCGCACGGTCCCTCCAGCAGGAGTTGCTCCCGGCCGGACTCGAGGTCGGCCACGAACAGTCCGGGAGTCCCGCCTTCCCGGGGCGAACGAACGTAGACCACCCGGTGGCCGTCGAGATACCAGTCGAAGCGTGAGACTCCTCGCAGCGAGGTCGACCTGCGCTTCGCACCGTCTGGCCCGACGACCCAGAGCGTTTGCCCGTGATCGCTCGGCGCGACATAGCCGATGAGAGTGCCGTCCGGAGACCAGCGCGGCCCGCCCAAGGTGACTCCCTCCGCGAAGTCGGCCGGAGTGCGGAGGTCCTGGGGGGTCAGAAGCCGCGCGGCCGTAGCACCTTCCAGCTTCGTCGTCCAGATCTGGACCACCCCGCCGCGATTTGAGAAGAACACGAGCGCGCGGCCGTCGGGCGACCAGTCGGGCATCAGGTTGTCGGCCGGGCCGTCGGTGACCGCACGCTCGCGGCCGTCTTGGAGGTCGTGGAGCCAAATCTCGTAGTTCCCCGTCCGATCCGAGTAGTAGGCGAGTGTCTTCCCGTCGGGGCTGATGCGACCTCCGTAGTTCTCGCTGGTGTTGAACGTCAAGCGCTGGTGATCGGCGTCGGCCGCACCCACGCGGGCCATGTAGAGATCCGTCTGGTGCCCCCAGTTCGAGTAGAGGACCTGCCCGCGCCGCGACACCACGGGCAGGTAGTCGGGGCCGGCGCCGCTCGTGATCTGACGCAGGCGCCCCCCGGTGGGCGACACGGCCCAGATGTTCCAGCGCCCGGCCCGATTGGAGTAGAAGAGAATCGTCTCTCCGCCTGGGGTGAAGGCAGGCCCGCGGTTCGCATGCGCGTCCTCGAGCACGAGGCGTGCGCTCGCCCCATCAGGGCGGACCGTCCAGAGAGCGGCGCGGGAGCTCTCGTAGCGGGCGAACGCAATCAGGCTTCCGTCGAAGGAGAAGGAAGCTTCGAGGTCGTTCGCGCCGGTCGGGGGCTGGCTGATCTGTCTCTCCTTCCCGGAGTCGAGGTCCAACAGCCACACAGCACGATTCCCGCCTGGACCGGCGCGTGAGAAGAGAATTTGCCTCGCATCCGGCGACCATGGACTCGACCCGAGGGAGTAGATCGAGGTCCAGTCTTCCAGATACGACACCCCAGACTCGGCGATCCTTCGCTCCAGGCCCCCGGTGGGCGAGACCCAGTACAGGTCGAGGCCCGCGCCCCGGTCAGAGACGAAGGCGATCTTGGAGCCGTCGGGTGACCAGCGTGGCATCTGGTCGTCGTAGAGGCTCTGCGTGATGAGGCGCGGCTCACCGCCGAGCGCGACCACTGCAATGCGGGAGTTCCCGAAGTCGGTCCGTGAGAACGCGAGCTCGGTCCCGTCGGGCGACCAGCTCGCCGTCCACTCCGTCCCCGCAAGGGAGACGAGCGGGTGGACGGCAAAGGGTCCGTCGCCCTCTCCGGGCGGGTGGAGGAAGAAGCGCCAGGCGACGATCGCCAAGGCGGCAGCCGTGAGGCCGAGCATGATGGGCAGGAAGAGCCGCGGCGGCCCCGCCCGGCCGCTGCTCGCGAGGTCGTGCAGCGTGACGGCAACGTCTGCGATGCTCCGGGGCCTGGCTTCTGGCGCCTTCTCCAGGCAGCGCTCGAGCAGCGCTCGCAGGCCACGCGGCGTGGACCCGGGCAGGAGACTCCAGTCGGGCCGCGCGCCGAGAATGGCGCCGATGGTGCCGGCCGCCGTATCGGCCTGGAACGGTCGGTGGCCCGCGAGCAACTCGAACACGACCACACCAAAGGCCCAGATGTCCGAACGGGCGTCGACGTCTCCTCCGCGAGTCTGCTCGGGACTCAGGTAAGGAAGGGTTCCCAGCACGATTCCGGGCATCGTCAGCCGTTCCTCGGTCTGGGCCTGGGACAGGAGATCCGGAGCCGGCGGCCGTGCGAGGCCGAAGTCCAGGATCTTGACCTGCCCTTCCCCGGTGACGAAGAGGTTCTCCGGCTTGAGATCCCGGTGAACGATGCCCTTCGCATGAGCCGCTGCCAGGCCATCGGCGATCTGGACCGCGTACCCGACTGCACGGCGCGCATCGAGCGCGCCGGCCGCGAGCCTCTGCCGCAGCGTCTCGCCCTCGAGCAGCTCGGTCACCAGGTACGGAGCCCCGCCCGAGGTTCCGACATCGAACACGGTCAGGATGTTCGGGTGCGCGAGTGCGCCGGCGGCACGCGCTTCCTGCTCGAATCGGCGCGCTCTGTCCGGATCGTCGGCAAGAGACGCCGGAAGGACCTTGACCGCGACGAGGCGGCCGAGCCGCACGTCGCGCGCACGGTACACCTCTCCCATCCCACCCGATCCGATGTGCGAGAGGACTTCGTAGGGACCAAGACGGGTCCCCGCAGTGAGCATCGGGCCCCTCCACATGGACGAGGCAAACAGCCGGTCAGCGATCCTTTGGCCGATTCTATGCCCCATGCCTGCTCCGGAGACAGGAGTACGCCACTTTCCCCGTGGCCCGGCCTCCGTAACTCTCGTCGACGCGTGAGTGAGGGCGTCGGCCTCGCTCAGCGGCGCGCTCGCGGATCCTGGAAGGGTCGTTTGCATCCGCCTCCAGACGGGGCGTGGCCTCTGCGCCGAGATCTACCTTCGTTGACGCGGAACGACAAACGCGGACGCAGGCACCGCGGTTGTGGATGGCGATGGATGTCAGAACGATCCGTGACCAACCAACACCAACCGTCGCCCGGCGCGAGACCACGGGATCTGAGTCTCTGAAGACTTGGAGCCGGCGCCCGGACTTGAACCGAGGACCTGCTGATTACGAAAAGCCCTCAGAGCCGAACAGCAGAACCTACCAGCGCGTAACGTGTTGAATCCTGGCGAATCGACGGCTTTGGACAGCACGGTGAAGCACCGTACGTTCTGGTATTCGGTGACCAAGCCGTGACAAGCGGTTGCCGAACAGACTCCCGAGCACGGCCAGTCAACCGCGACTTAGAGACCCCGGCGGCGCGAGCCGGCCGCCCCAGCACTATGATCGCCCGAGTCTCGGGACCCGGATGGCACTGGGCGCGACCACTCGCGACATCACCTCTCGCTCGGCGCGTCCGGCGGTCTAGCCTGCTGCCGTTCCCCGCCGCCGCGCGATCGCCGCGGCGACGATTCCGAACAGCGCACCGAACCCGATCGTGTACCACATCCAGAACGAGAGTTGCGGCGCCAGCCCGATCGCGACCCACCACCCGAGCGTGCTCATCTGGGGGTACGACGGCCGGGCGTCGTAGTGGGTGCCCCAGTTGCCCAGCATGGCCACGAGCATCAGCAACGCGATCGGGATGCGCGCGGCCAGGCCGTAGGCGAGAAGGGTGCGGCCGAGCGCTGGCCAGGCCAGGATGCCGATCGCGATACCGACGATCGCAAAGGCGACGAACACCGACAGGATCGTGAAGCTCTCAGTGAGCGGCACGTTGGGTCTCCACAGGCGCTCCGCCAGGATGCCTGCTTTGGGTGCGAGGAATGAGAAGAGAGGTAGCACAGCCAGCGAAGCCAACGTCAGGCCGAAGGCGCGGCCGAGGTTCCCCGGCCCCGACCTGGCGCGGGTCAGCTTCCATCCGAACCAGGCGCCGAACACCGGGACCAGCCACACGATCCCGACGAGCGAGGGGCTAAACGGCTTGTCGCCCCGGTTGAACAGAGCAGGCGACCAGCCCTGCAACTCCCCGACGAGACGCAGCAACGTGACGGCGAGCGTGATCACGGCCGGCACGAGGATCAGCTTTCCGATCCGACTGGCGTCCTGGCTCACTGTGCGCTCACATCCCGGCCGCGGACAGCGAACGCTCGAGCGATCCGCGCGTGACGTAGGTGCTGTGCTCATGGTTCTCGAATTGCAGGTCGTCGACTGGGACACGACCACGGAGCGACCACCCGCTGGGGATGGGGAGGGGGGGAAGCCCCCAGCAAGGCTCGAAGCCGTCGGTACCCTTCGGCCGGTCGAGCACCGTGTACACGTCCGACCAGTCTCCTCGCTCGGGGTCCTCCTCGCGGACGAAGAGGAGCACTCTCTCCCCGCGCCGGACCTTGAAGGCGAAGGGTATGTCGAAGCCGAAGTCCGTCCGGATCGCCACCCGCCCCGGACGGGGCAGGGCGAGGAGGCCCTCAGCCTCGGCCACCCAGGCGAAAAAGGCGATCACCAGTGCTACCCAGCCCACCAGCGACATCGCCCACCACGACGTCGCCGCTCCCACCGCCAGCAGGACAAGGCCGCCCATGGCGAGCCCGTGATCGGCCAGCCAGAAGCCCCATCGACGATCGGCCGAGTGCCCCTTCATGGTCTCCTCCAGTCGGCCGGCCCACAGGGGCGGGGCCGAGACGAGAGTGTCGAGCGCGGCGCGGGCCAGCAGACGATAGACGCCCGCCGGGCCGGCGGAGCGCCACTCGTCCCGGCAGCAGTCCGAGAACAGGAGAGCCATCTCGCCCCCGAACTCCGCGCGGAAGGACGCCGGATAGGCCCGCAGCAGGTGCGCATACGCCCACACGGACAGGCGCAGCGCCGCAGGCGAAGCTTGCCTCACGACCGCCCCCCCGAAGGCAGGATCTGCAGCCGTTTCCTCCCGTGCCGGACGAGGGTGGACAACCGGTCCAACTCGGCCTCGAGCACCCGCGAGCCGAAGTGGCTCAGGCGGTAGAGGCGGCGGCACGCCTCCTCACCCCCCGCATCGCGGCTCGCCGCTACCTCCTCGATGAGGCGGGCGGCAAGAAGCCGCTTCAGGGCCGTGTAGAGCGTCCCCGGCCCCAGCCGCCTCCGCCCCTCCGTGCGCTCGGCCACCGCCCGCATGATCGCGTACCCGTGGGCCTCACCGTCCGCCAGCGCGATGAGGATCTCGAGCTCGGCGTCCGGCAGGGGCAGGAACGACCCGGGAGTGCGTGGGCTATCCATTGTCGATGTATCGATTGACGATATAGTAGGCCGCGAGGCGGCCCGTGTCAAGGGGCCCTGGGCGCGTCCGCCGAGACCGGCAGACAGGATGTGTCGGAATGGTGGTGGTCGGCGGCTCGCACCGAACAAGCGGCTGCAGCTGACGATGCCGGCGCACCCGTTGCGGCGATGGGTACCCTGTTGATGACCCTCACCCTGCTTCCCTCGTGCAATGGAGATGGGGGTGGCGCTGGAGACTCGGCGGTCGCGAGGAAGTCCGTCGGCCGCGCCAGCCCGTGAGCGATCAGGGCATCGACCGGGGCACCCAGCGCGAGGCTGCCCTTGCTGCGAGGCTCGGCGTCCACCAGGCAGACGGTAGTGCGTGATGTCGCCCTTGCCGTAGACGTTGTTGTAGAGCACGGCTCCGGGGATCGGGAGCAGGGCGGAGTCCTCTGTGCGCACGTCGACGGGTGCCGCCGGGAGGCCGGCCTCTGAGCACGAACAGGATCGGCGTGAACACGAGGTCAGATTCCCAGGCGGAAGTCCGAGATGCTCTGCTTCGCCAGAGCGACGTCCTCGAAAACCGCGGACGTGCCTTCGCCGAGCGGGCTCTGCGTGCTGATCCCCACCCAGATCGCTGCCGGGTAATCGTTCTGAAGAGGCGAATCAGCTGCCAGCTCTTGTTGTCGAGCGAGTAGTAGAACCCGACGGTCTTCGTGTCCGAAGGAATCTTCATATGGACGCTCTTCGCCTCGATGACGTCGTGGTTGTTGTCGTCGGAGGTCCCGATGGTGCGAACGCTGACCATCCTGGTCTTCTGCCGCTCATCCATCTCCATCGCCATCTTCGGCCAGAGGTCCTCCTTCACGTAGATGTAGAGGGTCCCGGCGTCGTATGTCTTCAGGAACGTCGGTGTGACCTTGGCCGTGAGGGTGAAGGGCTGCTTGTTGTCGACCTCGGTCAAGAGCAGGGGTGCCGTGTTGTGGGACAGCTTCCCATCCGGGTCGCGGAAATTGTCACGCCTCGCTTCACTCGCGAGAGAGTCGCGGAATGCTCGCCGCAGCCCATGAGAGAATCCGGCAGCTCAGCGAGGGAATCCGGCAGCTCATGCGAAAAAGCCGCAAGTCGGTCTCGAACGCGCCAGCCGAGGCGGGCGGGCGCCTGCTGCTGCACCTCGGGCCCGGACTCCGGCTGGCAATCGAGAGTGACGAGGTCTACTTCGTCGAAGCCAAGGGCGACGACACGGAGGTGCGGATGAGGGCCGCGCGGGTGCTCAAGGACGTCCGGCCGATCGGCGCGCTCGTGGCGCCGTTCCTGCGGCATGGGTTCGTGCGCACCCACCGCAATTGGCTGGTGAACCCCCGTCACGTGAGGCAGCTTCGCCGGCGGCCGCAGGGCGACGATTGGGAGCTCACGCTCGACCCGCCAGTGAACGTCGTGCTGCCGGTGAGTCGGAGCGCTCTGGCCGCCCTCTGGGCCGCGTTCGGGGAGCAATGAGGGGACTCGTCCGCTGAAGCACATCGGGATCGGGGCCTGTAGCGCCGAGGGTGCCGCGCTGCCCTCGCGTGCACGGAAATCCCGCTGCTCGTCAGGGCCGACGAGTCTCCGTTGCCGACGCTCGACTCGACGCGCCTGCTCGCCCGCGCCGCGGTGATGGAGGCCCTCCGGTAGCCTCGAGGCGGTAGAGGTGCGACTCGGGAGCGCTTCGTTCGCGAAGATGAGGTGACGCCGTGTGGGCGCATCCCCCGACGCGTCTCCGCCGGACTTCGGTGCCCGTCTTGGCATTGAGGTAGGTCACGACCCCGACCTTGTCGGAGACGGCGTAGACGTGGTCGCCGACGGTCTTCCGCCGCGGCGGCACCGCCGAAGACAGAGAGTGCAACGCACACGACGGCTGGTCTTCTCGTGCTTGGGTCCTGTTGGGGCATTCCCGCCTGTGCTACCCTTCGCCTAATCCAGCCTCGAGGCTTCCCTTCCCATGCATGCGGACGCCCTCTCCGCGGCGGCTCTCCCTGTGGGTTCTCGCCTCGCCGACCGATTTTTGATCGTCAGGGCCGTCGGGCGCGGCGGCATGGGATTCGTGTACGAGGCCATCGACGAGAAAGTGAACCGCCGCGTCGCCCTCAAGTGCGCGGCGCCCCGCCACCTGCACCGGCTCCCCCCGGAGGCTCGGGCCGCGCGGGAAGTCAGCCACTTCAACGTCTGCAAGGTCCATGACGTGCACGTGGTGTCGACGCCGGCCGGCGAGATGGACGTATTGTCGATGGAGTTCATCGACGGCGAGACCCTGTCGGCCCGCCTGCATCGGGACGGACCCCTGCCGCCGGCGTCCGCACGCGCCGTCGCCAGTCAGATCTGCGCCGGCCTGGCACAGGCCCATCGGCAAGGCGTGATTCACGGCGACCTCAAGGCCGCCAACGTCATGCTCGGGCGCGACGCGGACGGCGCGCTGCGCGCCGTGATCACCGACTTCGGACTCGCGCAGCTCCAGCACGACGCCGACACCGGAGATCGCGGTGGCACGCAGGCCTACATGGCGCCGGAGCTGCACCGGGGCGAACGCGCCACCGTGGCCTCGGATCTGTTTGCGCTGGGCGTGCTGCTGCACGTGATGGTCTCGGGGCACTCGCCGGGTACGTCTGTCGCCACGCCGTCCACGGCACCGGAGCCGATCGGCACCGCCGAGTCGACGCGAACCCGGCTGCCCGGCCCGGCCATCGCTGCGGTGCCGCGCCTCTCTGAGCGAGTGATGTCGCCGATGCCCGCGCGATGGAAAACCACTGTCGCCCGCTGCCTCAGCGAGGATCCGAGCGATCGCCCCTCGTCGGCCGACGAGGTGGCACGCGCGCTCGAGCCCCGCCGCTGGTGGATCGGTGCGGCTGCCGCGGTTGCGGCCGTCGCGATTGCCGTGGCCGCGTACCAACAGGGCCGCGAGGTGCCATTGGGTCCGCCCGTGCGCCTGGCCGTTCTGCCCATCGCGATGGCGAGCTCGTTGTCTGGTAACGCGGGCCTCGGAGGCGTCGCCACCGATGTCGCGCGACGGCTCACCGGGCGGCGGAGGAACTTCACGGTGATCCCGCCTGCCGAAGCGACGGCCAACGGTGTGGACACACCCGAAAGGGCGCTCGGAGTTCTCGGCGCGACCCATGCGCTCGAGCTGAAGCTGAGTGCAACCGGATCGGACGTCAGCGGCGCCGCCCGCCTGGTCGATCTCCAATCGGGGCGAAGCACTCGCACGCTGGAGGGCACTTACGCTCGCGACGACCCTGCTGCGATGGCAAGGGCTTTCGCCGCGATCATCAGCGAGGCGTTCCGTCTCCCCGCGCCGGACCGGCCGGAAGAGCTCTCGGGCGAGGCCGGCGCCGCTTACGCGGAGGGAATGGCGCTGCTCCGCGGATCGTTGGACGGCGGAGCCGCGGCCATCCCTTTGTTCGAGAGGGCCACGACCCTTGCGCCGCGATCGGCTCTGCCGTACGCGGGCATGGCCGAGGCTCAACTCCAACGGTTTCAGTCGGAGCGTGGCACCTGGCTGGACCAGGCCGAAGGCGCGATTGCGAAGGCGCAAAGCCTGGACGCGGATTCGGTGCCCGTGTTGATCGGCGCCAGCGCGGTGGCCCAGGAGCGAGGTCTCTACGAAGACGCGATCCGGTTCTCGAGTCGGGCCGTCGAGCTCGATTCCAGCAACTCCGAGGCGTGGCGACTCCTCGCGGTCTCTTTCGAACGTTCCAACCAGCCCGAACGGGCGGTCGCGACGTACGAGCGCGCCATCGCGGCCCAGCCAGGCTACTACCGGCACTACCTGAGTCTTGGGAACTTCTACCTCACACGAGCCCAGTTCGACCGCGCGGAGTCGATGTATCGCAAGGTCACGGAAGTCGCGCCGGCCTTGCAGACCGGACACATGAACCTAGGGATCGCGCTGGCTCAGCAGCGGCGCTTCGAGGAGGCGGAGAAGGAGCTGCTCGCCGCTCTGGCCCTGCGGTCCTCACCCGGCCTGCTCGCGAATATCGGTGCGCTCTACTACGCGGAGGAGCGCTACTCGGATGCCCTTCCGTACTTCGAGAAGAGCCTGACGTCGGGGCCGCCCACCGTCGTTCGCTACATGAATCTCGGTGATGCCTTCCGTCACCTGAATCGGACCAAGGACGCCATCAGGGCCTATGAAAGGGCACGGCTTCTCGCAGAAGGAGACGTGGCCTTGAATCCGAGGCGCGCGTCAGCCCGGGCGTTTCTTGGGCAGTCGTACGCTGCTGTCGGGGACTCCAGTCGGGCGCAGTCCGAGCTGACGCAGGCGCTGGCCCTCGAACCCGAAAACGCGACCGTCCTCCGGCAGGCGGTCATCGCGTATGAGCTCCTTGGAATGCGGGCGCGGTCCCTGACCGTCCTTGAGCGCGCTCCGGCTCCCCTCGTCACCGAGCTCTCCAAGCATCCGGACTGCCAGTCGCTCGCTCAAGACTCCAGGTTCGCTGAACTCGTGCAACGTCGCCAGGCTCGCTAACCTCCAATCAGGAGCGCCGAAAATGGCCAAGATCCAAGTCACCGTCGAATACGACAGATCCAGTCCCGGCGGGCCGGTCGAGGTCCGCGTCACGCCGAAGGTCGCAAGGGTCAACCAGGGCGACGAAGTCCAGTTCACGCGGAAGGGGATACCAGGAAGGATGAAGATAACCTTCCACGAACCGCGTTTCTTCTCGAAGGACTCGCTGGACGACCGGGATGAGTCGGTTACGGTAACCGTCAAGCTGAGCGCCCGGACGACGTATCTGTGCGAGCTGTTCGATAGCGCGGGCAACCGAGTGGGATTTGCCGATGAAGCTTCGGGCGGCGCATTCGAGCCGGGTGGCAACTAAAGACCTCTGCATAAAGATGCGCTGGCGGGAGTTGAGGCGTGGCGTTGGCGAGAGGGCTCTGAAGGTACGGTCCTCACCCGACGGCGAGGTGATCCGGAAGAGGTTCCGGGTCGCATACCACCGCGACCACGTGGGATGCTTGATGCGCCACCTGGGCTGGAGCCACCAGAAGCCACAGAAGCGGGCGCTCGAGCGAAACGAGGCAAAGATCCGTCGGTTCGGGCGGGAGGAGTGGCCCCGCCTAAGAAAAACACTGCGCGGCTGGGTGCCCACCTCGTCTTTGCCGACGAAAGGGGCTTTCTCCTGACCGCGACGGTCGCCAAGACTTGGGCCCCCGTCGGCAAGACGCCGGTCGTGCGGCACCTCGCTCGCCAGGATCGCATCTCTGTCATCTCCGCGATCTCGGTGAGCTCAAGGCTCCAACGCCTCAACCTCTGCTGCCGTGTTCATCGCCTTCACCTCATCCGTCTTCCGGCCGACGCGCCCGAGTTCAATCCGGACGAGGGTGTCTGGAAGCTTGCCAAGGAGCAGCTGTGGGTCCTAGTAGGCTATTGACTGGCTTGGAGCCGGCGCTCGGGATCGAACCGAAGACCTGCTGATTACGAACCGAACGAATCGATCAGGGTGCAGGTTGCCGTATGCACATGAACGATCGGCCCTTGCGGCTGGCTTTCAGCCCAGGTGGCCCACCGGCTCGGAGGCTGGCCGCGCGCTCAGCGTGCCCTTGCACCCTGGCCCCGGCGAAGGACGGGAGGCTGCGGACCGGCTCGATCCAGACCGGCCGTTCACAGTCGAACTCCGCCGCTCGTCAAACCGATTGGAGGGCTGCTTGCCCGGCGGACCGCCGTGGATTGCGCCCGATCAGGAAGGTGGGAAGAAATGTGTCTTGCGAAGGGACCCCTCATGACTACCGCCCTGCCGGCGTTACTGGCGGTTCTCCTGTCTTGCGAGAGTGCCGGGGCACAGACGATGGAGTGGGAGGGCAGACGGTTCGAGATCGCGAACGTCACCGCCTCGCTGGTCGAGCTTCGCGGGGAGCGTGTGCTAAAGGTCGAGCGAGACCTTAAGGCCCTTCCGTTCGACGCTCAAAACCTGGCCGCGACGGTGGACCAGCCGACCTTCGTCAAGGTCTCGGATCTGAACATGGAGAACGGCGCTGTCGAGGTCAAGGTCCTGAGCCGAATCCAGGTCCCGTCCCCCTTCGCATTCGCCCAGGGGTTCATCGGTCTGGCGTTTCGCGTCAGCAAGGACAACTCCGCGTTCGAATCGATCTACCTCAGGCCGAACGCGGGAAGGTCGGACAGTCAGTTCGCCAGAAACCACACCGTCCAGTACTTCGCCTATCCCGACTACAAATTCGATCGGCTTCGGAAGGAAGCAACCGGGGCATACGAGACCTATGCGGACGTCGGACTGGACGAGTGGATCACGATGAGGATCGAGTTCCACGAGAGGAACGCGGCCCTCTATCTGAATGACGAGCAACGTGCGGCGTTCGTCGTCAATGGGCTGAAGGGGACCTCCGCATCAGGAGGTATTGGCCTTTGGGTCGACATCGGCACCCAAGGATTCTTCAAGGACCTGAGGATTCTCGAGCACACGAGCATGCCCTAGCCCGGACTATTCACAGAAAGTAGGAGGGGCGGGAGCCCCTGTGTGCTAAGAAGGGCTTGGATAAAGGTCCATCTCAGCATGAGGAGGCTCCCACCTTGCGCGACGATAACACGACACAGTGTTGGCTGTTCGAGGATCTGGCGAAGCGTCGGGTTACGGTCCTCTTTGACCAGGAGCGAGGCAGCTCTGACGGCGGGGCGGTACTGCTGGGAGCGGCCGATCGTCGGCTCGGGCTGAGCGACGCACTGGCGAACTGCATCCGAGATGGCCGCGATCTCGAGCGTGTGATTCACGAGATCTCGGACCTCGTGCGACAGCGGGTGTACGGGATTGCCTGCGGGTATCCGGACGGAAACGACGCGGCGAGGCTGTCGTCGGATCCGGTGCACAAGCTGCTGGTGGGCCGGGCGCCCTTGGGTGAGGGCGATCTGGCCTCCCAGCCGACCCTGAGCCGCTTCGAGAACGGGGCGAGTCGTGCGGATCTGTTCCGGATGAGCGAGGCGCTGGCGGAGCGGGTGATCGAGCGTCATCGCCATCGTCGGCATGGACGGACTCGCGTGGTGACGATCGATCTCGATCAAACGGACGATCCGGCTCACGGGCAGCAGCAGCTGGCCCTGTTCAACGGCTACTACGGCGAGTGGTGCTACCTGCCCCTGCTGGGCTTCATCGGCTTCGACGACGAGGCCGACCAGTACCTGGTGGCGGCAATCTTGCGACCGGGGAACTCCCCGGACAAGAGGGGCTCGCTCGGGGTGCTCTCGCGGCTGCTGCCGCGGCTACGGACGGCCTTCCCCAAGGCACGCTTCCGAGTCCGGCTCGACGCGGGCTTTGCCGCCCCCGAGGTCTTTGACTTCCTCGACGAGCAGGGTGACGTCCAATACGCCGTGGCTATTGGCAAGAATCCCATCCTGCTCCGAAGGGCCGGCAAGTATATGGCTCAGGCTCGCCGACTTTCGAAGGCCAGCGACAAGACCGAGCACGCGTACGCCGAGACGCTATACGCTACGAAGACTTGGCCCGCCAAGCGGCGAATCATCATCAAGGCTGAGGTCACTCGCCATCCCGGACGCGACCCCAAGGACAATCCCCGCTTCGTGGTCACGAACATGACCCAGACCCCACGCTGGGTCTACGAGGATTTCTACTGCCACCGGGGCGAGATCGAGAACCGGATCAAGGAACTCCACCACGGTCTCGAGATCGATCGCACCAGCTGCTCGCGCTTCCTCGCCAACCAGCTCCGTGTGCTCCTCACCGCCGCCGCCTACGTCCTCATGCAGGAGCTGCGACTGCGCGCCGCCGGCACCAAGCTCGCTCGAGCTCAGGTCTCGACCCTGCGCGACTGTCTCCTCAAGATCGGCGCCCGCGTCGGCTCCTCCGTGCGCCGTATCGTCCTGCACATGCCCGAGAGCTTCCCTTTCGCCCACGCCTGGGGGACGGTTGCCCACTCCCTCGGCGCTTCCCCCGGGTAGACCACCTCGCCCTGATGGACCGTGCCCAACATGGTGAAGGTGTCTCTTCCTGGCAGCCAGATTCGCGGCGGATCATCAACCGAGCTCTGCCTCAGGCGCAGATCACCCCTCAGGTCCGCTCCGACGGCGCCCGGCAATACGTACACACCCCCGGGGCCCGGCTCTCAGCCTCTTGGTGAATAGTCCGGGCTAGAGCCCCTGATGCGCGAGACTCGGCTGGCGCGGAGCACGGAGCGGCCGCCCTCAGCGTGGTGCCGATCGCCCGGTGTCCGTTCATGTTCCGCGCCTCCGAGGTCACCTGGAGCTCACGCGTGGAGCAGCTTGAACCCGATCTGCGGTCCCATCTTCAGCATGTAGCCCAGCTGGATGTTGAAGTACCCGAGCGCCTCTAGCGAACGGGCAGTCGCGAGCGGCCCGGCGTCCACGGAGTCGAAGCCGAGGTCGCGGCCGAGAGCGAGCACCTTCTCCTTGGCGCCTGCGTCGTCGCCGGCCACGAAGAGGGTCAGCTGTGCGCCGTTCACCGTCCCGGAGTCCATGTGCTGGTCGAAGACCGTGTTGAAGGCCTTGATCACCTTCGCCGAGAGCACTCTGTTCTGCAGCTCCTCTGCGCCGCTCGTGGTGAAGCCGATGGCGAGCCGGAAGTCGGGAGTCAGGGCGTTCGTGACGTCGACCAGCACCTTGCCGCGGACTGCGTCCCCGAGCTCGCCGACGGCTTGGTCGATCGCCGCGTATGGCACGGCCAGGATGACGACGTCTCCCCACGCCACCGCCTCGCGCACGCGCTCCGGATCGTGTCCGACGAGCCGCACCTGGTGTCCGGCGCGCTCGAGCCCCCGCCCGAGCGCGCCGCCGACGTTGCCCTTCCCGATGACGGCCACCTTCGATTTCATGCTCCCCTCCTCGGAGGCGCTCGCAGCTGGGTGCGTCGCGGCGCCCACTCTCACGGTTGGACGAGGCGCAGGAGCCCGGTGTGAACGTGGTCGAACAGGACTCCCGCCGAACGCGGGACCGCGAGAAGGCCTCAGGCAGAGGGCAGCTCGGAGGCGATCGCCGCGTGCGCCTCGCGAGCGTCGCGGATCGACACGTCGATCTCAGCGTAGGCGCCGGCGGTGATCACGACGGCGAGCCCGACTCTCGGGATCTCTCGAACGCGTCCATCAACCGGTGGGCGAAAGCCACCGAGGATGCCCTCGGCTGGCTGGTGCGGTGCACCGCGAACGCCCACCGGACCTCGTCGACCTGTCGGACCAGCGCGCGCGTTTCTTCGAAGGATGTGGAGCGGCAGGCGAACTGGACGGGCTGAGATCCATCGGGAATCGCAAGCGCTACCGACGAGACCCGCCTGTTGCACCGGCAGGCGGCCGTGTCCGAGACGAGGCCGCAGTGGGTCCTGGTGAACTCGACGATCGCCCGCCGAGCGTGCTGGAGGCGCTTGCGAAACAGGGCGGCCGATATGCCGAGCGCTTCGGCGGCCTCGAGCCCCGAGAAGTCCATCAACTCGCCGAGGATGTAGGCCAGCCGATGAGGCCGGTCCAGACACTGGAGCATCGCCGTGGTGCACGCCACCTTGACCTCTTCGATGAGCACGGAGTGCTCCGTGTCGTCTGGGGCCGCGGGCTGCAAACCGCCCGTGAGGTCCTCGGCGAACCTCTCGAAGCTGAGGTGCAGCCGCTCGATGGCGCTCTTCTTCGTGTCGAGGATGAAGTTGACGGGTGACGATGCGGACGAGAATCTCCTGAGTCGCGTCTTCGGCATCTTCGCGGTTCCACAGCATCCTGAGCGAGAGGCCGTAGATGTCAGCCTGAAGGGCTCGCACGAGACTCTCCAGCGCTACGCGGTCGCCGCCGATGGCCTTTCGGGCAACGTCTTCGAGTGTGTTCGGGGTCTTCATCTGTCGTTCCTGTCCGCCAGCGTACCTCTCCCCAGCCCCTGACCGTCAGAGTCGAGCAGCCAGGTTTCGCCGTTTGGTTTGACGACGCGGACGGCTGGCGTGTGAAGGCGGCTGTTACCCACCTGCGTTCGGATCCGCGCTGCAACCCAGCTGCAACCCAGAGGCGATTTCGGCGGGACGCCGCGTGTGTCGGATCGCTCTAACTTGTTGTGGGGCTTGGAGCCGGCGCTCGGGATTGAACCGAGGACCTGCTGATACGAACCGTTCGCACCAGCCGGGGTTGCAGGGCGGTCTAGCCGACTGAGCTCCAGTTGCTTGCTGAGGGCGCTTCAAGGCTGTTCCGGACGCTGTGACGTCACGAGGGCTCACCGGCGAGCAGGATGCCGGGCTCGCGGACGCGAGACTACGCGTACGGCGTCGTGCGGGTGCTCTGGGGCGTGCGGCTCGCCACCCTGAGGCAGGGGTGCTCGTGGACAGCGGCAGCCCGCTCGCTGAGACGCCCGGACGCCGCCCGGCCGGTTGGTATCCCACGGCGAAGTGACGAAAGCGTCCCCCTCGCGCGTCATATGGGTGCAGGATCGGGGGCGCGTGGGCACCACGGAGACCAAGAGGCGGCTCGCCGAGCTGTACGACGGTCACGGGGCGGGGCTCTATCGCTACGCGCTCGTGCTGGTGGGGCGGGAGAAGGACGCGGAGGACGTCGTGCACAACGTGTTCGCGCGCCTCGCGGCGCTGGATGGCCAGCTCGAGGGAATCCGCGACGCTCGGCCCTATCTCTTCCGGGCGGTGCGCAACGAGGCCGCGAGCGCGCTGCGAAGCCGGCTGCGGCGGCGGGAGACGTCCCTCGAAGCGGCGGATTACCTGGTGAGCGTGGGGCTCAAGGTCAGCGACGAGCGGAAGCGGCGCCTCAGCCGTGCCCTCGATCGGCTGCCGGCGGAACAGCGCGAGGCGGTCGCCCTCCACGCCTTCGAGGGCATGACGTTCGCCGAAGTGGGCGGCCTGCTCGGCGAGTCGCCCAACACGGTGGCGAGCCGCTACCGCCTGGCGGTGGCCCGGCTCGCCGAATGGCTGCGCGAGAAGTGAAGGGCGAGGCGCGAGATGTCGGATGACACGAAGCGGTTGGCGACGGAGTCGATCGAAGACGAGCTCCGCGCGCTCCGAGTGCGCGATCCCCGGCCGGACCTGCGCGAGCGCGTGATCGGGGCGCCAGGGCAGGCGCCGGCGCTCCCGGAGCGCCGTCTTGACACCGGTTGGGGCTTGGAGATGGCCCTCGCCGCCGCCATCGTGCTGGTGATCGTGCTCACCGGTCTCGTCAACTCCCGATCGCCGCGATCACCGGCTCCGGCCGTCGCCGCAGCCGGAGTCGACCCGGCCGCTCGGGAGACCTGCTGCCTGCTCGGCCGCACGCCGCAGGACTGGGAGTGCCGGCGCCTGGCGATCGCGGCGCGAGCGCCGGCCTCGAGCATTGCTCATCCGCTCGGATCCTGGAACGGCATGCGGGCGCTCGAAGGAGGAATGCCATGAGGCTGACAAAGCGCGGCTTCGTGCGTGGTGCACTGGCCCTGGCGCTCGCGATCCTGGTCGCGAACCTCGCGCTGCTCTGGCTGGCCAACCGTTCGCTCGCGCGGGCCGTAGCCGAGGCGCCCGGCCTGCGCACCCGCCTCATCGAGTTCGTGCCGCCGGAGATACCGAAGGCCGAGAACGCCAGCAGCTATCTCAATGCCGCGGGGGAGCTGTGCTCGCTTTCGCAGGATGAAATGCGACTGACGGCGCGGCGCGGCGCCGCCACGCCGGCTGCTCCTCCCCTCGGAGCGTGGCGAGACATCGTCCGCCGGAACGAATTGGCGCTTCGCATCCTGGACGCCGCGGCCGGTCTCCAGAAGGCGTGGTTCGAGGCCGACTACTCGGTGCCGAACCCCAACGATGTCCGTATCCCTCCCCTGCTGCAGCGGCGCCATCTTGCGAGCGTCCTCCGCGTCCGGGCGCTGCTCGCGGCCCACGAGGGGCGAGGCGATGACGCCTATCGCGACGTCCTGCTTCTCCTGCGCATGAGCGACTGGTGCGGCCAGGAAGCGCCCACGCTGATCAGCGCCCTCATGAGCGTGGCCGTCGGCGGCATCGCCGTGGACACCCTCGAAGACGCGATGTCGCTCGTCCGCCCCGGCCCGGAGCTTCGCTCCGCGCTCGAGGAGCGGCTCTCCGAACGGAGGCGCGCCGATCCGATCCGCCGTGGCCTCGAGGGCGAAGTGGCGTGGCAGACGGGCGTCTTCGAGGATCTGGTCACGGGGCGGGTCGAACCCGGCTCGACGGGCCTGCCGTACTTCATCGACGTGCTGGCCCCCCGCTTCTACCTTCGCCTCAACCAGGCCACCAGCCTTCGCGCCACGACCGCCCTCATCCAGAGAGCGGATCGGACGACGGCCGATCTGAACCGGACCGGCGAGTCCGACGGACCCAAGGTACCCTTCTGGGCCGTCATCGCGCGGATCGCGTTGCCCTCGCTCAATCGGGCCCTCTACTCGCGAGACGAGCTGCGGGCGCGTCTCGACCTCGGCCGCCTGGCGCTCGCGGCGGAGGACTGGCGCTCGGCCCACGGCAGCTACCCGAGCGGGTCTCCGGAGAGTTGGTCGACCAGCGACCGGGTCGACCCGATCACCGGCGCACCCTACTCCTACCAGCCGAAGCCCGGCGGCTTCAGCCTGAGCGGCCAGCCCGGGCGCTCTCCGGCTCTTGCCTTCGTGGTGAGCACGACCGCTCCGGCGCCAAAGTAGCGGAACACCAGCGCTACCTGAACTGCCAGCCCGCGTCCACACTTCTCTTGGGAGCTGTATCGCCGTGCCTGCGTCTTCGTTGAAGCGTTGCCGCACCTCCTCGCTTCGGAAGGTGGGCAGCGCGTTCGCTAGGCGTGAAGCGTTCGCGTGGTTTGGGAACGGTGACCCGCGACCGAGCGGAGCTATTTGGGTGGGCTGAAGTACCCCAGAAGGTAGGCAACCAGGCCGGGCCGCGCGGATGCGGAGGTGGGTCAGCCGACGGACTCAGCGCGTCTTCCGCAACCGGCTCGCGACTGACTCGGCCGCCTCAGGAAAGAGCCGTTCCACGACGACGAGGAAGTTCCGTCGAAGCCGGACCGGGTCACCGATAGGCGACATTTCCTCACGGAAACGCTCGACGAGGATGTCGAGGTCGAGGCGGGAGTGGGCGTGGATCTCGGCGATGGCTTCGAGGTCGTGCTCGTAGCACCGCACCGCCTTCATGAGCACGAGATCGTGCCGCTCGGGGACGAAGAGGGTGAGCTTCCGTAGGTCCGGCAGCACCCGCTCCAGCCGCGACTCGAAGTCGACTGGTGCGTCGGCCACTCCGCTCTTCTGCAACGGCACGTCGAGCCCGGTGGCTGCGCGTGCGCTCGCGGCTGCTGCAGCGAGGCCAGCCTCGACGTTCGTCCACGTATCGATGTCGTGCGTTGCACGAGCAACCCCGTAGCGAAGTGCCGCAGCCGAGCCGCCGATGATCACCACGTCGACCGGCTGACCCAGAGCCTCGTCGACTGCCCTGAGAAAAGTTTCGAGCTGGCGACGGAGGAATGTCTTCATCGGGGCCGCGCGAATTTGGCGAACGTCGATCGGAAGCTGTCCACGCCCATGTTCATCAGGAAGCCCCAGCGGCGCGCCTCGGGAGGCGTATTGCGACGTGTGGCTTCGAGCGCGTGTGGCCCCTTTGGACCAGAGAAGAACATCCGCACCCTTCGTCGCCGTCTGTCTCGCAACGGAGCAGCGGCTTGGACGAGCTGCCGCTCGTTCGAGATCCTCCCGGCGAGCACGAGAAAGAGACCGAGCGCCTGGTCCTCATCGCGCCGGGCCGCTTCGCGCCGCAGCCGATCGAAGTCGAGGCGCTCCCGGTATCGCCACAGCACGAGTGGCAGAACGCGGGCAACGGTTGGATCACGGTGTGCGAGCGACAGCGCCTCTGCGAGGCCCTGCTCGAGCGGCAACTCGGAGCTCGATGCCTCCTCAGCGCCGAGCGGCGCGCCGACTCTCGCAAGCCAGCCCCGCACGCGCTCGTCGCTGTTCGCCTCGGCAACCGCTCGCTGCTCGTCGGGAGCCATGACGACTCGCCGCAGCAGATCGGCTTGAGGATGGGCATCGTTGGCACAGTAGACGAGCTCTGCACCCGCCCGCTCGACACTCGCCAGCCCCGCTCTGCGCATCGCATCCAGTTCGCGGTGGGCTGCCGAAAAGGCGACACCGGCCTTGCGCGCAAGGGCGCTGGCGCTGCCGCGAGCTTCGCGTCCCCAGAGGAGCCGCAGCAGCTCACGTCGCGCTCGGCCGCTCACCAGATAACCCAACACGTCTGAATGATATCACCAATTTCGATATCTATGTAACGCGATCGCGAACGCTACGCTCGCGCGCCGCGGCAGACCGCGACCTCCGCGGGAACAGCTCGCACGAGCTGACGAGGCTCGTACCAGCTCTCGAGCCTTTCGCGATCGCTGTCGATGCCTGGAGACGAGCTGGCGCGCGCGTCATCCGGCGGCGCCATACCCGATCTCTCCCAACCAACGTATTCCGTGGGCGTGGACGGCGGTCTCGGGGCCTCGGTCGGCGTGAATCAAAGCCGATTGTCGCCACGTCCAACGCAGGTTCCCGCTGCAACCCAGCTGCAACCCAGGCGATTTCGCGTGAGCGCCTCTGTCGTCGGATCGTTCTATCCTGTTGAGGGGCTTGGAGCCGGCGCTCGGGATTGAACCGAGGACCTGCTGATTACGAATCAGCTGCTCTACCGCTGAGCTACGCCGGCCTTGGCAGGAGCCGATCGAGCCTGATCGGCCGAACGGAAATGCTAGCAAAACGTCTGACGGCGCACAAACCTCGGTCAGGCGCACGGGCCGTGCGCGAGGCGATCCAGTCGAGACGACGGGTCACGCGGTCGCGGCGGATCCCTCGGCGCCCGAAGCAGGCGCAGCGCCCTGCGTCGAGGGCGGCACGTCCGAGGCAACGTCTCCCGGGACCGCCACGTCCGGACCCCACATCGCCTCCCGCTCGGCGGCGCGGATCTTCCGGTAGCGGGCGAACGCCTCGCGCTCGTCCTCGAGGCCCAGGAGCGTCCGCCAGGAGCAGCCGCGGAAGGTGTGGCCGATCATGGCCGCGCCGTGGCGGAAGCAGAAACCCGGGCTGTGGGCGAGCGCCTTCGGGAAGTGGCGCGTCTTCATCCAGCGCTCGGCGCGCCAGCGCAGGAACTCGATCTCGTCCGGCGCCAGGTGCTCGCTGCGGACGACGGCGGTGGTGCCGTCGTAGCCGGTCACGTCGTCGTCGATGATGAGGCCGCGCGCGCGCAGGTCGTCGGTCATCCGGGTCCCGGGGTACGGCATCGGGTGCTGGATGTAGGGCCAGTCGACGTGGCGGCGGGCGAACTCCAGGTTCGCCTCGACCGAGGCGCGGGTGTCGCTCGGGTTGCCGACGATCAGGCCGCCCACGACGTACATGCCGTTGCCGCGGATGTGCTCGACGGCCGCGAGCGTCGCGTTCGCGACACGGCGGCTGCCCTCGCGCCTGGCGTTCTTGGCCCGCGCGCTCAGGAACGCGAGGTCCTCGTCCAGCACGTTCTCGATGCCGAGGAACACGTAGCGGAAGCCGGCCCGCCGCATCAGCGGCGCCAGCGTCTCGCCGTGGTCCGCGATCGAGGCGGTGGTCGCCTGCACCACGTAGTCGAGGTCGTCGAGCCGCGCCTCCACCAGCGCCTTGCAGATCGCTTCGAAGCGCGGCACGTCGAGCGTGATGTTGTCGTCGACGAAGAAGACCGCCCGCGCGCCGTGCCGCTTCGCGTCGCGGATGTCGTCGACCACGCGCGCGATGGGGTAGGCGTGGAAGTTGCGGCCGCGCATCTCGATGATCGAGCAGAAGCTGCAGTCGAAGGTGCAGCCGCGCGAGGTCTCGACCACGTCGACGGGGCGGCCCAGCAGGGTGTAGCCGCACAGCACGCGGGCGGAGCGGTCGGGCAGCGCGAGCGAGCCGTCGTGCAGGCGCTGCACGGGCCGGTTCGGGTTGCGCTGGAAGACGCTGCCGTCCCGCCACCACAGGCCGCCGATGCGCGCCAGGGCCTCTCGCCCGCCGCCCGACTCGAGCGCGCGCAGCAGCTCGCGCAGTGTGGCCTCGCCCTCGCCGCGCACCACGAAGTCGACGGGGTCGTCCGGCCTCGTCCACGCCTCGGGAGCGAGGCTCGGGTCGTAGCCGCCGACGACGATGCGGGCCTGCGGGCGCAGCGAGCGCACGAGCCGGGCGAGCCGCAAAGCCGTGCGCCGCTGGAACGTCATCACCGACAGCCCCACGACGTCGGGCCGGCGCTCGCGCAGCAGCGTGTCGACGGTGGCGGCGACCCGGCCCTGCGCCAGGATCAGGTCGGCGACGGCGACGCGGTGGTGGCCGTCGACGTTGGCCGCGAGCGAGCCGAGCGCCCCGTTCGGCATCCGGATGGCGACCGGCGCCATGTGCTCGAACGAGTCGGGCATCGAGAGGAGCAGGACGTCCATTCGCACCTCGTCCCGTCCCGGCGGCGTTCCAGACGTCGGGAACCCGCCGACGGCTCGATCATTTTGGCCGGATCAGTCAGAATGGGCAAGTGAGATCGTGGGGCGGACGGAATGGACCCCACATGGGTCGACGGGCGTTCCGGGGCCTTTGCCCCGGTCGCTCCTTTTTGATATCGTCCGCTCCGTCCGGGACACGGGGCCGGCCTGGCCCGCTCGTCCGGCTTACATCGCGGGAGCTACTCCGGTGACCACCCCTCCCACCGCCGACTTTCTGACCGCTTACGCTGCCATCCTCGTCTTCCTGGTGGCGATCGTGGGTCTGCTCCTCTTCGTGCTCGTGCTCTGGCGCGTGCTGCGTCCCTCCCGGTTCAGCGAGGAGAAGCTCACCACCTACGAGTGCGGCGAGGAGCCGGTGGGCAGCGCGTGGATCCAGTTCAACATCCGCTTCTACGTGTTCGCCCTCATCTTCATCGTGTTCGACGTCGAGGCGGTGTTCCTGCTGCCCTGGGCCACGGTCTTCAGGCGGCTGGGCGCGCTCGCCTATCTCGAGGGGCTGGTCTTCATCGGCATCCTGGTGGTCGCCCTGGCGTACGTCTGGCGCAAGGGCGACCTCGCCTGGGTGCGCCCGGAGGACCAGGCTTGAAGGAGACCACGTCGGAGGTCAAGGGCCTCATCCACAACCGCTTCGCGGACGGGCTCGTCGTCACCAGCGCCGACCAGCTGATCAACTGGAGCCGCAAGAACAGCATCTGGTTCATGCAGTTCGGCCTGGCCTGCTGCGCGATCGAGATGATGGCCACCGGCGCCAGCCGCTACGACACCGAGCGCTTCGGGATCATGCCCCGCGGCTCGCCCCGCCAGGCCGACCTGATGATCGTGGCGGGCACGGTCACCCACAAGATGGCCTCGCGCATCAAGCGGCTCTACGAGCAGATGGCCGAGCCGAAGTACGTGATCTCGATGGGCTCCTGCGCGAACAACGGCGGCCCGTACTGGCGGCAGGGCTACCACGTGGTCAAGGGCGTGGACGAGGTGATCCCGGTCGACGTCTACGTCCCCGGCTGCCCCCCGCGGCCCGAGGCGCTGCTCTACGGGATGATCAAGCTGCAGGAGCGCATCCAGGAGGATCGCGTGCTGCGCAAGCGCGGCTACACCGTCGGCTCGCTGAAGGACGCGCACCTCGACGGCGCGGCCGACGCGCCGGCCGGCGAGCCGGGCACGGGGACGAAGTAGCGATGGACGCGAAGGCCATCCACGACAAGCTGGTCGCGCGCTTCGGGGAGAAGATCACGGGCGAGGGCCTCGCGGCCCTGTCGCCGTTCTCGGTGGTGGCAGCCGGGGCGATCGCCGAGGTCGCGGCGTTCTGCAAGAGCGACCCCGAGCTCGCCTTCGACAACCTGATGTGCCTGTCGGGCGTCGACTACCCGAAGGAGGCGGAGCCGCGCATGGAGGTCGTGTACCACCTCCTTTCCTACCGGCACCTCCACACCTTCGCGCTCAAGGTCTTCGTCCCGCGCGAGAACGCGGCCGTGCCCACCGTCGAGGGCGTGTGGGGCGTCGCGAACTGGCACGAGCGCGAGTGCTTCGACATGTTCGGCATCGCTTTCACCGGCCACAGCGACCTGCGCCGCATCCTGCTGCCCGACGACTGGGAGGGCCACCCGCTGCGCAAGGACTGGCAGGACCCCGAGTACTACCACGGGCTGCACGTGAAGCCGACGCAGCAGATGGTCGAGCGTGCGCTGGCGGGCGAGGAGATCGGCGTCGGGCCGTTCCACTTCCAGCCGCCGAACGCCCACAAGGGCGAGGCGTCGTGATGGCGACCCCGTCTACCGTGCGCGACGAGTGGGACCGCGAGGACCTCGACACCGACGAGATGATCCTCAACATGGGGCCGCAGCACCCGGCCACCCACGGCGTGCTGCGCGTGGAGCTGCGCACCGACGGCGAGGTGGTGAAGGCGGCCCGCCCGCACATCGGCTACCTGCACCGCTGCTTCGAGAAGCACGCCGAGACCACCGACTACCCCGGCGTCCTGCCCTACGCCGACCGCATGGACTACTGCGCCGCGATGGGCAACACGCTCGGCTTCGCGCTGGCGGTCGAGCGCCTGCACGCGATCGAGGTGAGCCCCTACGTGGCCACGATCCGCGTGATCATGGCCGAGCTGCAGCGGATCGCCTCGCACACGATCGCGGTCGGCACCTACACCATGGACATCGGGGCCTTCACGCCCTTCCTGCACCTGATCCGCGACCGCGAGAAGATCCTCGACCTGTTCGAGTGGACCTGCGGGGCGCGGCTGCTCTACAACTACAACTGGGTCGGCGGCGTCAGCCACGACCTGCCGGACGGCTTCGTGCGCGCGACCCGCGACCTGCTGCGCGAGTTCGACGCGGTCACCTTTCCCGAGTTGCTCGACCTGATCATCCACAACCGGATCTTCGTGCGGCGGCTGTCGCACGTGGGCGTCTGCTCGCCGGAGCTCGCGATCAGCCACGACCTCACGGGCCCCAACCTGCGCGGCAGCGGGGTCGCGCGCGACCTGCGGAAGGACCTTCCCTACTCGGGCTACGAGAACTACGACTTCGAGGTCTGCCTGGGCAAGGGCCAGTACGGGCCCGTGGGCTCCTGCTTCGACCGCAACTGGGTGCGCGTCGTCGAGATGCGCGAGAGCTCGAAGATCCTGTGGCAGGCGCTCGAGCGGCTGGAGAAGCTGGAGAGAACGCCGGTCCACGAGAAGGTGCCCAAGCGCGTCAAGCCGCCGAAGGGCGAGGTCTACTTCCGCACGGAGGCGCCCCGCGGCCAGCTCGGCTACTACGTGGTCTCGGACGGGAGCATCAACCCCTACCGGGTCAAGGCGAAGAGCCCCTGCTTCACCGCCATGAGCGCGTTCCACCACCTCGCGCGGGGCATGATGATCGCCGACGTCATCGCCCTGATCGGCAGCCTCGACATCGTGCTCGGCGAGATCGACCGCTGAGGGGCTGATGGACGCCACCTACGGATACCTCGTCTGGCTCCTCCCCGGGGCCGCCCAGTGGCCGTCGTGGCTCGTGGTCGCGCTGATCGCGGCGCTGCCCGCCCTGGCCTGCTTCACGTTCATGTCGCTCGGCCCGCTCGTCTACGTCTACGCCGAGCGCAAGGTCTCGGCCTTCATGCAGGACCGGGTCGGCCCCAACCGCGTCGGCCCGGTCGGCCTGCTGCAGACGACCGCCGACACGGTCAAGCTGCTCTTCAAGGAGGCGATCTTCCCGAAGGGCGTCGACCGCAAGCTGTTCGTGCTGGCGCCGATCCTGGTGAACGTCGGCGCGTTCATGCCCTTCCTGGTGATCCCCTGGGGCGGCCGGCTGTCGCCCTCGGACCTCAACGTGGGCGTCTTCTACGTGACGGCGATCGCCAGCCTGTCCACGGTGGGGCTGATCATGGCGGGCTGGGCCTCGAACAACAAGTACGCCCTCTTCGGCGCGATGCGCTCGGCCGCGCAGATCGTCTCCTACGAGATCCCGGCGGTGATGATCCTGCTGCTGCCGGTGCTGCTGGTCGGCAGCCTGTCGCTGCAGGCGATCACCACGGCCCAGGCGGGCGGGCTACAGAACTGGTTCCTGTTCCGCTTCTTCCCGATCATGCCGGTGGCCTTCGTCGTCTTCTTCGTGACCGGGCTGGCCGAGACCAACCGCGCGCCGTTCGACATCCCCGAGGCCGAGAGCGAGCTGGTGGCCGGCTTCCACACCGAGTACAGCGGCTTCTTCTTCGCCATGTTCTTCATGGCGGAGTACACGGAGATGTTCGTGTTCTCGGCGGTCGCCTCGGTGCTGTTCCTGGGCGGCTACCTCGCCCCTGCACCCGCTGCTGCAGCACATCGGGCCCCTGCCGCTCGGCTGGTTCTGGATCTGGTTCAAGGCCTGGTCCCTGGTGTTCGTGATGATGTGGCTGCGCTGGACGCTGCCGCGCTCGCGGGTCGACCAGCTCATGCACATCGCCTGGAAGGTGCTGCTGCCGATCTCGCTCGGCCTCGTGGTCGTGGTCGGGGGCCTGCGCGCTGCTGCCGGCGACGAAGAACGGCTTCGGGCTCTGGGACCACGTCGCCGCCTGGTTGACCACGACGGCCCTGGTCGTGTTCCTCGGCTCCGTCATGTTCCGCGCGCTGGCGTGGAACCGCCGCCGCTCGCGCGAGCTAGCGGCGCAGGTCTAGAGCGATGACTCGCTGGTTCAAGGACGTCTGGGAAGGCTTCTGGACGGTGCTGGTCGGGATGAGGATCACCTGGCGGCACCTGTTCACGAGACCGGTGACGCTCCAGTACCCGAGCGTGAGGTGGCCGCTGCCGCCGAAGAGCCGCATGCGGCTGTTCATGCACTACGAGGACTGCATCGGCTGCGGCCAGTGCGTGCGCGCCTGCCCCGTCAACTGCATCTCGCTCAAGGCCGAGAAGCGCGCGGCCGACGCGCCGCCGATCTGGGCCTCGAACGGCCAGGCGATCAAGCTGCACGTGGCCGTGTTCGACATCGACATGTCGCTGTGCTGCTACTGCAACCTGTGCACCTACCCCTGCCCCACGGAATGCCTCTACATGACGCCGGAGTACGAGTTCGCGACCTCGGACGTGACGCAGCAGCTCTACCGCTTCGCCAAGCCGGACCCGCAGTTCATCCTCGAGGACCCGAAGAAGAAGGCGGCCGCCGCGTCCGCGGTCCCGGCGGCGCCGGAGAAACCGGCGGCGCCGGAGACGGCAGCAGCGACCGGCCCGACGCCCGGCGGCTCGAAGCCCGGTGGCTCCACGCCACCCGCAGGCTCCACGCCGCCCGCGCCGAGCGCGGCCGGGGCGTAGCGCGATGAGCGCCGAGGCTTTCGTCTTTTGGGTTTTCGCGATCGTGACCGTGGCCTCGGCCGGGGTCGTGGTCCTCACCCGCACGCTGATCTACAGCGCCTTCGCGCTGCTGTTCACCTTCTTCGGCGTGGCCGGGCTGTACGTGATGCTCGGAGCGGACTTCCTGGCAGCCACGCAGCTGCTGATCTACGTCGGCGGGATCCTGGTGCTGCTGCTGTTCGGCGTGATGCTCACGCACAAGATCTACGACCTCGACCTGCGCAGCGAGACGACGCAGCTGGCGCCCGGGCTGATCGTGGCGGTCGGCCTGTTCGTCATCCTGTCGGCGACGGCGCTGCGCACGCAGTGGGCCGCGACGCCGCTCGTACCGGCGCCCACCACCGAGGCGATCGGGCGCCTGTTCATGGGCCAGTACCTGCTGCCGTTCGAGGCGGCCTCGATCCTGCTCCTGGTCGCTCTCGTCGGCGCGGCCATGATCGTGCGCCGGCGGAGGGACGCATGAGCGTCGGCCTGGAGCACTACCTGGTGGTCTCGGCCGCTCTCTTCTCGCTCGGCGTGCTGGGCCTGCTCACGCGGCGCAACGCCGTCAACGTGCTGATGAGCATCGAGCTGATGCTGAACGCGGCCAACGTGAACCTGGTGGCCTTCTCGCGCTACGCGGCCGGCAACCTGGGCGGGCAGGTCTTCGGCGTGTTCGTGATCGTGGTGGCGGCGGCCGAGGTGGCGGTGGGGCTGGCCATCGTGCTCACGCTCTACCGCCTGCGCCGCACGCCGAACCTCGACGAGGCCGACATCCTCAAGGGCTGAGCACACGAACATGGAAGAGCTCCTCCGCAGCCTCGCCCTCTTCAGGCCCGAGCTGGCGCTCACCGCCGGCCTGCTGCTGGTGGTCGTCGCCGACTCGATCGGCGGCGCCTGGCGCAACGCGGCCGTGCGCTGGCTGTCGCTCGCCTCGCTGGCCGCCGCCCTCGTGTTCGCGTTCGCGCTGCGGGGTGCCGCTCCGGGACCGCTGTTCTCGGGGATGCTGGCCGTCGACCCGCTCGGCTCGGCGTTCAAGGTGATCCTGGTCGCCGCCGGGCTGCTGACGCTGCTCGCCTTCAGCTTCCGCAACTCGCGCGAGCTTCTGGGCCTGGGCCAGGGCGAGCTGTACGCGCTGGTGCTGGCGCTGGTGCTTTCGTGCCTGCTGCTGGCCGCGGCCAACGACACCGTGATGCTCTACCTGGCGCTGGAGATGGTCTCGATCACCTCGTACGTGATGGTGGCCTACCTCAAGGGCGACCGGATGTCGAACGAGGCCTCGCTCAAGTACGTGCTGTTCGGTGCGGCCTCGACCGGCACCATGCTCTACGGCCTGTCGCTGCTCTACGGCATGACGGGCACCACCGCGCTGCCCGAGGTGCAGCGGCTGCTGGCCGCGGGCGTGCCCGAGGCGAACCGCTTCGCGATCTACGCGATCGCGCTGCTGGTGATCGTGGGCTTCGGCTTCAAGATCGCGGCGGTGCCCTTCCACTTCTGGTGCCCCGACGTCTACCAGGGCGCGGCGACGCCGGTCACGGCGCTGCTCTCGGTCCTGCCCAAGGCGGCCGGCCTCGGCATCACGCTGCGCTTCTTCTACGGCACGTTCTCGACCCCCGGCGCGACGCCCTGGCAGCTCGAGGGCGCGATCGACTGGCCACACCTGCTGATGCTGGTCTCGGTGCTGACGATGACCGTCGGCAACGTGGCCGCGCTGACGCAGACGAACATGAAGCGGCTGCTCGCCTACTCCTCGATCGCGCACGCGGGCTACCTGCTGATGGGCGTGGTGGCGCTCTCGCAGAACGGCGCACGCGCGCTGCTCGTCTACCTCGCCGCCTACCTGGTGATGAACCTGGGCGCCTTCCTGGTGGTCACGCTGGTGCACCTGCACGAGGGCAGTTTCGACCTGCGCGACTACCCCGGGCTCTACCGCCGCGCGCCGCTCCTGACCGTGGCGATGGCGTTCTTCCTGCTGTCACTGGTCGGCATCCCGCCCTTCGTCGGCTTCCTCGGCAAGCTGTACGTGTTCGGCGCGATCATCGAGCAGGGCTACGGCTGGTACGCCGTGGTGGGCGCCCTGAACGCCGCGCTCGCCGCCTACTACTACTTCCGCGTGATCAAGGTGATGGTGATCGACGCCGGCAACGAGGACAAGCCGGCGCTGTCGCTGGCCCTGGCCGACCGCGCGTGGCTGGTGGCGCTCGCGCTCGCGAACGTCGTGCCGCTCCTCTTCTGGAGCCGGATCGAGGCCTGGGCCAGCGGCGCCCTCGTCCTCTACGCGGGCCGCTAGCTCTTCCACACACCGGTGGACGACGACGCGTACCCGTCGCGCGCGGGCTCGGCGCGGGCGGGCGCCGTGGCGGCCTGCCGTCAGGCCTTGCGGACGCTCTCGACCCTGCGGCCCAGCTTCACCACCCACGGTGTGGTGGTGCGTTCGGCCGTCAGCAGCGGGAGATCCAGGGAGCGGCTGAGGGCGATGTAGACCGCGTCGTAGACGGTGGCGCCGTACTCGAGCGCCGTGGCGAGCACCTCGGCGCGCTCAGGCTCCGCGACCTCCAGCGGGGCTTCGAGGTGGAGCGCCCAGATCTGCTCCGCCAGGTCCACCTCCAGCTCGGAGCGCATGACGTAGGTCCGAAGCACGTTGCCGAACTCCCAGTAGTGCAAGCCCGGCACCACGAGACGAACACGCCCGTCGAGCAGCCGTGACTGCCAGGCCCGTGCCGAGGCCCGAAACGTCTCCGGCAGGTACCAGGCGATCGCGACGCTCGTGTCGAGGACCAGGGACCTCACGAGCGCTGCCTGTCCTCCCGCAGCAACCGGGAGGGGCTCTCGCGAAGGCGGAGCGCGCCCAGCCGGGCCTCGAGACTGGTCAGGCGCTCGCGGTACGTCGCGCGCCGGTGCTCGGCGCTCTTCACGGCCACGAAGGTCTCCAGCGCTTCCTCGACCAGGGCGCGCTTCGAACGGCTCTTCGCGTAGCGAGCCGCCTCGCGCAGGAGCTCGTCGTTGAGCACGATGTTCGTTCTCATACACCCCAGAATACACTTCTGTCGTGGAAGTGTATAGTGCTACACTCTCCGACCGCTGCCTCGTCCTGGGGGCTTCGCCGGAAGGCGCAGTCGGTCCTGATTCGCCGGCGCCCTGCCCTACTCGCGCGCCCAGCCGGCAGGCAGGCCCGTCCTCCTGAACTCCTCCTCGAGCTCCGCGAGCGCCTGGCGCGCGCGCTTCAGCTCGTCGGTCTCGACGCGCTCGCGCGTGCGGACCTGCACGGGCTGCCCGTTGTAGAACTCGATCTTGTAGCCCTCGGTCCAGGCGGCGGCCTCCGCGCGCGCGAGCTCCTCGCGGGCGTCCTTGAAGCGCATGCGCCACTCGGCCTCGAGCAGGGTCCGCTCGTGGCGCTCGCGCTCGACCGGGTCGGACGGCTGCGCCTCGCCGGACGGGCCCGACGCCGACGCGGCCGGGGGGCCGCCGTCCGCCGGAGCGGCGCCGGCCGATCCAGCTTCCGCCGCCGCACCCTGGCTGGTGCCCGACCCCTTCCTGGACTCGAGGTCCTCGTTGGTATAGACCTTGGCCGGCGCCTCCTTGTGCCGCTTCTGCCTCTCGCGCATCGCGGCGTCGCCCAGGCCCTGGCCGCGCACGGCCGCCGGCGCGGCCAGGCTGGCGAGGAGCAGGAATAGGGCGGGAGCGAGAAAGGCGCGCACGCTCACGCCCCGAGCTCGATGCGATCGACCCAGAAGCGCCGGGCGCGCGCGATCGTCACGATCGCCTTGCCCGTGAAGGCCAGGGGATCGGCGAACTCCGCGAGCGCCTCGTCCTGGCGGTGGACGTAGGGGCCGAAGTCGGCGACCACGAGCCAAGGGTCGTGCTCGTCGAGCAGCGCGTGGCGGACCCAGTCGAACGAGCCCGGCGCGGGCGCGTAGCGCCGCGAGACGAGAGCGTCGAGGGTGAGCCGCACCAGCGGGTCGATGGTGTAGACGTCCTGCGGCCGGTACACGCGCCCCTCCCGCCACGCGCGCGTCTCGAGCGGGCCGAGGCCGTAGAGGAAGAGGTTCTCGGCCCCGACCGCCTCCTCGATCTCGCGTACCGCGCCGTCCCGCGTCCCGAGCGTCACGGCCCCCTGGATGGCGCAGGCGAGGGCGCGCGCCCCGGCCGCGCCGGAGCCGGCGGCGCCGGGCTCGTTCGAGAGGTCCGCGGCGGCGGCCAGGAGGCGCAGCTCTTCTTCCCGACACTCGGGCAGGACCACCACGCGCAGGTGCGGGCGCGCGCGCAGGTCCGCGCCGACGGCGTCCGCGATCGCCCACACCACCGGCGCGAGCCGCGCCCCGAGCGGCCCGGCGAGCACGACCGTCCGCGCCGCCGGCGGCCGCCAGCCGCCGGCGGCGACCCGCAGGTGCTCGCGCACGAGCCCCAGCAGGTTGAGCAGGGGCCGCTCCTGCGGCCGGCCCGTCCAGACGCGCACGTCGACGAGCGAGTCGGGGTCGACCTCGGCGCCGCCCCGCTCGCGCACCAGTGCGGCAAGGCGCTGGCGGTTCAGACGCCGTGCCGCCCGGAACGCGTCGCGAAAGGGCGAGTCGAACGCCAGCGTCTCGAGCCGCTCCAGCCGCTCGCGGTCCGCGTCCCAGCCGCTGCCGAGGGCCTCGCTCAGCAGCGCCGCCAGCGCCGGGTTGCCCTCGACCAGCCAGTCGCGGCCGAACACCGGCGTCGGCCGGCCGTGCAGCGCCCGTCCCCGGAGCAGCGAGACGTCGGCCAGCGTCTCGCCGATCGGCCCGTCCCAGGGCGTCGCGACGTCGGCGTGGCACGACGCCAGCACCGCGACGAGCCCGCTGCGCAGGCGCTTGGTCCTGCCCTCGCGGAACAGCGAGAGCCGGCGCCGCCGCTCGAGGTCGCCCGGCCACAGCGCCTCGACCTCGTCGAGGTGGCGCCGGTTGGCCTCGTAGAGGATCTCCAGCAGCCGCGGCTGCTCCGCCTCGAGGAACGCCGTGGTCCAGAACGGCCGCGAGGGCTCGCTCTTCGGCGAGCCCAGGCGGGCGAAGCTGGCCGCCCGCACCCGCGACCACGCCTCCTCCCAGCCGAGGCCCCGCTCGTCGAGCAGCACGCGCATCATCTCGGGCACGGCCAGCGCCCCGCGCTCGTCGGCCAGCAGCAGCGCGCCCCCGGTCTCGAGCGCCTCGCGCACCACGGCGCCGATCGCTCGCAGCTCCGCCCGCAGCTGCTGCCGCTCCTCCGCCCGGCCCTCGCTCTCCTCCGCCACGGCGGGCGCGGCCACGAGCCGGACGGGATGGCCCGCCGCGCGCAGAGCGGGCGCGATCTCCCGGGCCCTGTCGGAGCCCGGCTCGCAGGCCAGCAGGTACACGGTGCGGCCCGGACCCTGGACGCTCACGGGCTCCATTCTGCCTCAGGTATAGTCCGGCGAATGACGCCCCCGCCCGACTGGCCGGCCCTCGACCTGTTCTTCGCGTCCCACCCGTGGCACGGCGTCGCCATCGGGCCCGAGGCCCCGCGGCGTGTCACGGTCTACGTCGAGATCGTGCCGACGGACACCGTGAAGTTCGAGCTGGACAAGGACTCGGGCCTGCTGAAGGTCGACCGGCCCCAGCTCTACTCGAACGTCTGCCCGAGCCCCTACGGCCTGGTGCCACAGACGCTGTGCGCGCGGCAGGTGGCGGCGCTCGCGGAGGAGCGCTCCGGCCGGCGCGGGCTGGTCGGCGACGACGACCCGCTCGACATCCTGGTGCTGACGGAGAAGGACTTCACGCACGGCAACATCCTCGTCAAGGCGAACCCGATCGGCGGCCTCGGGATGCTCGACGGCAGCGAGGTGGACGACAAGATCGTGGCGGTGATGGACAAGGACGCCGTCTACGGCCAGCTGAGCGACATCGGCCAGCTGCCGGCGCTGCTGGTCGACCGGCTCACGCACTACTTCCTCACCTACAAGCAGGCGCCGAACGCGACCTCGCCGGCCTGCGAGCTGCTGCGCGTGTACGGGCGCGACGAGGCGTACGAGGTGATCCGGCGCAGCCAGCAGGACTACGAGGAGCGCTTCGCGGCCGTGCTCGGTCCGATCCTCGAGCAGGCCGCGAAGTAGCGTGGGCACGATCCTCGTCACCGGCGGCGCCGGCTTCATCGGCAGCAACTTCGTGCGCCACGCGCTCGCCCGCACGGAGGCGCGGGTGGTCGTGCTGGACGCGCTCACCTACGCCGGCAACCTGGAGAGCCTGGCGGACGTCGCGCAGCACCCGCGCTACGCGTTCGTGCACGGCGACATCGCCGACCGCGCGGCCGTGCGCGCGCTCGTCCGCGAGCGGCGGCCCGAGGCGATCGTCAACTTCGCGGCCGAGACGCACGTCGACCGCTCGATCGACGACCCGGCCGGCTTCGTGCGCACGAACCTCGTGGGCACCCACGAGCTGCTCGAGGCGGCGCGCCTCTACCTGCGCGACGAGCCTTCGGCCGCGGCGGGCTTCCGCTTCCTGCACGTCTCGACCGACGAGGTCTACGGCACGCTCGGGCCGGACGGCCTGTTCTCCGAGACGACGCCCTACGCCCCGAACTCGCCCTACGCCGCCTCGAAGGCCGGGGCCGACCACCTGGTCCGGGCCTGGCACGAGACCTACCGGCTGCCCGTGCTGATCACGAACTGCTCGAACAACTACGGCCCCTACCAGTTCCCCGAGAAGCTGATCCCGCTGATGATCCTCAACGCCGTCGAGGGCAGCAGCCTGCCGATCTACGGCGACGGCGGCAACGTGCGCGACTGGCTCTACGTCGAGGACCACTGCGAGGGCATCCTGCTCGTGCTGCGGCGCGGGGCTGCCGGGCGGCAAGTACAACATCGGCGGCGGCAACGAGCGCACCAACCTGCAGGTGGTGGACGCGCTGTGCGCGGCGCTCGAGGCGGAGCGGCCGGCGCGGGCCAACCCCGCGCTGGCGGCGGGCGGCAAGGCGTCCTACGCGGAGCTGAAGGCGTTCGTGGCCGACCGCCCGGGCCACGACCGGCGCTACGCGATCGACGCCTCGAAGATCCGCCGCGAGCTGGGCTGGGCGCCGCGCCACCCGTTCGAGAGACGGGCTGCGCGAGACCGTGCGCTGGTACCTCGGCCACCGCGCCTGGTGCGAGGCGGTGCAGGCCGGCAAGTACGGCCGCGAGCGGCTGGGGCTCGCCCCGCGCTGAGCCCCTCGGTTATCATCCCCGGCCGATGCGCTTCCTGCCGACCCAGCTGCCGGGCGTGCACGCTGATCGAGCCCGACGTGCACCAGGACGCGCGCGGCTTCTTCCTCGAGACCTGGCACCAGCGGAAGTACGCGGAGGCGGGCATCCGCGGCCCGTTCGTGCAGGACAACCACTCGCACTCGGCGCGGGGCACGCTGCGCGGCCTGCACGCCCAGCTGCGCCGGCCGCAGGGCAAGCTGGTGCGCGCCGTCGAGGGCGAGATGTTCGACGTCGCCGTCGACATCCGCCGCGGCTCGCCGAGCTTCGGGCGCTGGGTCGGCTTCGTGCTCTCCGGCTCGAACTTCCGTCAGCTCTGGATCCCGCCCGGTTTCGCGCACGGCTTCTGCGTGCTGAGCGAGCGGGTCCACGTCGAGTACAAGTGCACGGAGTTCTACGACAGGGAGGACGAGCTGGCGATCGCCTGGAACGACCCCGCGATCGGCATCCAGTGGCCGATCGCAGCGCCCGTGCTGTCGGCGAAGGACGCCGCCGCGCCGCGCCTCGCAGCCGTCGTCAGCTCCCTGCCCGCCTTCGCTCCCTGAGGGCGAGGGCGGGCGGGAGCCCCCCGCTCCGCCGCGCGGGCTACGGCAGGGACGCGGGGACCTTGACCTCGCGGTCCTCTTCCTTGCCCTCGCGCTCGAATACCAGGCGCACGCTCTTGCCGGCGTTCGCGCGCAGCGCGACCTTCAGGTCCCAGACCGAGGCGACATTCTGGCCGTTGACCGAGACCAGGCGATCGCCGGTGCGCAGGCCGAGCTTGTCGGCGACGCCGTTCTTCACCACGGCGGCCAGCACGTTGGGCGTGCCCTGGTAGTTGCCGGCCCCGAAGCGGAAGTCGCGCGGGTCGCCGGGCAGCCCCAGCTCCGGCCGGTGCTCCACCGGCAGCGCGTCGACGAAGGCCTTCGAGCCCTTGAGCTGCCCGATCGCGTCCGCCGGGAAGGCGATCCCGGGCTCGAGCGCCCTCGCCTGCGAGAACATGTCGTTCGGATTCCCCATCCAGGAGTTGGCCTTCTGCGCCTCGGTGATGGCCTTCGTCATCAGGTCCACGTACTGCGCGGCGATGCCCGCCACGCGCGTGCAGTCGTCCACGATCTTGCGGCGGCTGGGGTTGCCGGGCGCGAGGCGCTTGAGGTCCTCGACCTTTCCCTTGAGGTACTCGTGGGCGGTGTGCAGCGCGGTCGACAGGCCCGGGTCGTGGAAACCCCACGAGCGCTGGACGATCGACGACACGTAGTCGCCCGCCACCCGCAGGTCCGACAGGCCCAGCCAGACGCCGGCCACCGCGCGGTCGAAGTCCTCGCCCGAGGCGAGCGCCACCTCGCTCATCTTGACCTCGACCACCTGCTGCCCGGGCTTGGCGTCGACCGTCTTCTGCCAGCGCATCTTCCCGCCCTCGCCGGTGCAGCTGAGCAGGTGCTGGCCGGGGCTGACGTTCACGCGCCGCAATTCCTGGGCGCGCAGGCTCGCCACCGTCTCGCCGTCCACGGCGAAGCTGCACGCGAGGTCGGGCGAGAGCAGCAGCACCGGCGGCGCCGACTGGGGCTGGGACTGGGCCGAGGACACCGCGCCGCCCGAGTTGGCGGCGGGCTTCTCCGGGGGCTTCGGCCTTGGCTTCGGCTTCGTCTTCACGTCCGGCGGCGGGAGCTCCTGCGCGCGCACGACCGGCCCGGCGAGGCCGAGCGTCAGGCAGACGGCGCCGAGCACGGCGTGGGCCCGGCGGCAGCGCATCCTCACAATCATCGATTCGACCTCCCTCGTGCGCGGTTTCGAGCTACCAGCCCGCACCCACGCTGACGCATTCGTCCTTTCCGCCGAGCAGCCCGGACTGCCAGAACGTCGTGCCGGGCTCGCCGGGCTGTCTTTCCGGCTCGGGGGCGGCGGCCTGGTGTTTGCGGCCCGGACCCGCGGGCGCCTCCGCCGGTGCGGGCGCCTCCGCCGGCCGCTGCAGCGACAGGGCGTAGAACACCGCGTTGCCGTCGAAGCTGCAGCGGCCTTCGTGCGCGCGCAGCTCGATCGCCTGCTCGCCGCCCGGCGGCAGCACGACGTGGAAGTCGCTGCCGCAAAAACCGCTGTTGTAGGTGCCCAGTTTGAAGCCGCTCACCAGCTTGGCGAGCTCCGGGTCCGCGCCCGCCGGCATGTCGCTCTTCTGGATGGAGACCGCCGACAGCCAGTCGATCTCCAGGGGACGCCCCGAGCGGTTGCACAGGCGCAGCTTACCGTTGCGGAAGGCCCCGCCTCGCACCAGGGCCGCGGCCGGGGCTAGCCGCGCCGCGGCCTGCCGGGCGTTCACCAGCTCCGGCGCCTCGTCTTCCTTCTTGACCGCGGTCGCGAGCTTGCCGTTGCTCAGGGCGAAGAAGGCGATCAACGCGAACAGGCCCGTGGCCAGAAACACGAGGGCGCTCGTCGCGGGCGGCAGCAGCGCCGAGCTGCCCTTCGCCTCGGCCGCCTCGCCGAGCGGGATCTCCTCCTCGGCCGTCCGCTTCATGTAAGCGGAGCCCTCGATCATTTCCGCGGCGACGACCGGCTGCGCCGAGGGCAGGTCGGCGACGTCGATGAGGGGCTCGGCGCCTCCCGAGAGCTGTCGGAACGCCTTGTTCAGCGCGAACAGGCTCTTTTCGTAGCCGGTCTTCAGGCTGGCGGTGCGGGCGCCGGCGAGCTTGGACTGCAGGTCCCGGGCGAGCTCCTCGTAGCGCGCGCGGATCTGATCGGAGGAAGCTCCCGGGCCGAGCCCGAGCTGAAGCAGGGGGTCCTCGGCCGGCGGCCCAGCAGGCTGGGGAGTGACGCGCGCCGACGGCGGGCGGACGCTGCGCGGCGCCGGGGGCCGGGCAGGCGCGGCAGGCGGCGGCGCGGCAGGCGCGGCCGCCGGCGGCACGGCCGGCCGCGCTGCGACGGGGGGAGGGACGACGGCCGGTCGCGCGGCGGCGACCGGCGCTTGTTCGGGATGCGCCATCAGGACGGTCGCGTTCTCCATGTCCGGCGCGGACATCAGCACGGTCGGCGCCGCCTCTTGCTCGATCTCCACGCGGAACACGATCGAGCCCACACGCAGCTGCTGGCCGTTCCTGAGGACGGCGTCGCCCACCTTGCGGCCGTCGACGTAGGTCCCGTTCGCGCTGCCCTGGTCGCAGATGGCCCAGTCGTCACCGCGGCGCTCGATCAGCACGTGCCGCCGGGAGACGGACTTGTCGTCGACGACTACCTCACAGCCCGCGTCGCGTCCGAGCAGGCTGCGCTCGCGGTCCACCTCGATCTCGGCTCCCCCTTCGCGGCGCAGGCGCAGGCTGGCCATCGCTCACTCCACCGTGAAGCAGTCGCGGTCGAACCCTCGCCAGGTCCCGCTCACGTTGTAGGCACGGACGCCCTCGTCCGAGTCACGCACCAGCCGGAACGCGTAGAGAGCGACCGCGCCGTTCCAGTTGCAGCCCTCCTGGGTCGAGCTGAAGTTGAACACCTTCGAGGCGCCGGCGTTGATCACCACGGGGCGCCAGCCCTGGCAGCGGAGCGCGTCGAACAGCTTCAGCTGCCGGCCGTCGTGGTAGGCGGCGGCCACCCAGGGGATCGTCAGGGTGTCGGTGCTCTTGTTGCAGATCTGGAACTTCTGGTTCTGCAGCAGGTCCGCCACCGGCTGCAGCACCGCGTTGCGGGCCGTCAGCGTGGCGAGCTCGGTCTCGAGACCGGACTCGCGGTTCGACAGGTCGTTCCACTGGCGACCGAGGTGGGCGGCGAGCAGCAGCAGGGGCGTGCACACCACTCCCGCGACGATCGTGGACCAGTGGAGGCGGGACCGCTTGCGGGTCGGCGTGGCGTCGTGCGCGCGAGGCTTCTTGCTCATGTGATGACGTTGTTGATGACGGTGGCGTCCACCAGCGCCTTCTGCAGCGCCAGGCTGGCCGTGCCGCCCTCGGAATCACCGCCGAAGACCGAGGACAGCTCCACGCCCGTCTGGGCGTCGTAGGCCTCGACCGCGACCGTCCCGTCCACCCGGTACTCCGTGGTCACTTCGACCGGGTAGTTCTGCCGCTTCGCGTCGAGCGGGCCGATCACGAGGTGGCCGAGGCCCGTCAGCTTCTCGCGCGGGTCCCGGTACTGGACGACGTCCAGCACGATCCGCTCCTGGCGCGGGCGGCTCGTGTAGTAGGTCTTGCGCACCTTGATCGGCAGCGGCATGTTCTTCTTGATCAGCGTGTCCACCGTCACCATGCCGGTCGTGGGGTCGAGCGTGCGCACGCCGACGCTGTAGCCGCTCACTCCCCGCAGCTCGGGCGGGATCTGGTACAGCTGGGCCTCGCCGCTGAGCTGGCTCGCGTGCAGGGCCGCACCGTAGGCCACGGCCTTGCTCGGCTCGTGGTACAGGACACTCTGGCCCGAGCGCGAGAAGATCTGGCGCAGCCGGCTCTCCGTCAGCGGCACCAGCGACGAGCCGCCGACCAGCAGCAGGTGGTTGACGTCCTCGGGCTGCAGCCCGGCCTCGCGCACGCAGCGCAGGGTCTCGGCCTCGGTCTGCTCGACGATGTCCCGGATCGCGCTCTCGAACTGCGCGGCGCCGATCTCGACCTCGACCGCCTGGCCGCCCAGCAGCACCAGCCGCCGCAGGCCCTTGCGGCCCGGCAGGCAGAGCTCGATCTTGATCTCCTCGGACACCCGTCTCAGCTCGAGCAGGGTCCGTGCGCCGGTGCTGACCGGGTGGCCGAGGGCGCGCTCGAACTGCGAGAGGATCATCTCGCCGACGCGCTCGTCGATCTCCTTGCCGCCCAGCTCGGTGAGGCCCGTCTTCGCGAGCACGTAGACGCCGTTGGCGTCCATGCTGAGCGCGGTGGCATCGAAGGTGCCGCCGCCGAAGTCGTAGACCAGCAGCACGCGGTCCTGGCTGCCGGTCGTGACGCCGTAGTGCAGCGCGGCGGCGACCGGCTCCTCGACCAGGCCCAGCACCGTGAGCTTGGCCAACGCGGCGGCGCTGAGCACGGCCTTGCGCTGCGGGTCGTTGAAGTGTGCGGGCACCGTGATCACGACCTTGTCGACGCGGCCGGAGCCTGCACTCTCGGCGTCGAACACGAGCTTCTTCAGCACCAGCGCCGAGACGGCCTCGGGCAGCCAGCCCTGGCCCCTGTCGTCGTAGAAGACAGGCTCGGCGCAGCCGAGCTGGCGCTTGAAGAACCGGATCACCTGCAGCGAGGGATCGTTCTCGAGCAGCGCCTCGGCCATCGTGCCCACGAACGCGTTGCAGCCGGCGATGTGCACCGAGGAGGGCGTGTGGACCAGCTCGGGGTCCGAGTGGTCGGGTATCAGGCTGGGCTTGCCGTCGACGCCCATCTCCGCGACGAGCGAGTACGTGGTGCCGAGGTCGATCCCGACCCTCATCGCGTCGAGGGACCGGTCGTTTCCGTGGGGGGCGAAGGTGTCGAGCCCGGCGCGGCCTTGCCGCCGGGCGGCGGCGTGGCAGGCGCCTCGCTCGCGGCGGGGACGGGCTCCGCGGCAGCCGGGGCCGCCGCCGCGGGTGCGGCGGCGACCGGCGCTTCAGGCTTCGCGGCGGGCGCCGGCCCGGGCTTTGCGGCGGGCGGCGGCGCCGAGGCCTTGGCCGCGGCAGCGGCCCTGCGCTCCTCCGCCTGCTTCTTGATGGCCTCGAAGCGGGCCTTGGCTTCCTCGAGAGCGCTGGGCTTGCCGGGCTCGGCCGCCGGCTTCTTGTCGCCGACCCCGGCGCGCATCGCGGCGATGCGCGCCTTCGCCTCCTCGAGGGCGCTCGGCTTGGCCGGAGTCGCCGGTGCCGGCGCGGCCGCTGCAGGGGCGGCCGGCTTGTCGCCCGGCGCCGGCGCGGCGGCGGGCTTCGCCGCCACCGGCGCAGGCCTGGGCACGACCGGCGCCTTCGCCGCGGCCGGTGCCGGTGCGGCGGCCTTCGCGGCGGCCTGCGCCTTGGCGGCCTCCATCCTGGCTCGTGCCGCCTCGATCGCAGCCTGCGCCGCCGAGGCAGCGCCGGCAGCTGCGGGGACGCCGGGCCGGGCGGCCGCGGGCGGCGGGCCGCCGGGCCTCGGGAACAACGGTTTGAGATCGGAGCCCATGGACTCGAGCGAGGCCTGGAGCGTGTCCTTCGCCTTCGCCAGCAGGGGCAGCTTCTTCTCGGCGGCTTCGATCTGCGCGAGCTGCCTCTGCAGCCGCTCCTTCTCGGGGCTGGCCTCCGCGCCGCGCCGGACCTGGTAGTCCTTGACCGCCCCCTCGACGTCGGCCAGCACGGCGCCGATCTGCTCGTTCATGTGCTGCAGCAGGATCGCGGACCAGCCCTTCTGGAACTCGGCGAAGATCCGCTTCAGGTCCGGCCTCATGGCGTTGCGGGCGGCCTCGAGCTCCCGCTCCAGGTTCTCGACGCGGGCGCGCCGCGTCGAGCCGATCACGCTGTAGGTGCCGCCCAGCACGAGCAGGATCGTGAGCGGAACGGTGTACTCGCGGTACTGGCGCATCATCGACGACATGCCGAACATCGAGGCGGCCATCACCAGGATCATCGAGTACTTGCGCACGGAGGCGAAGTACTCGCTGAAGCCCTCGTGCGGCAGCTCGCCGCGGTACTGCGCCTGGAGCCCGAGCGTCATGTCGAGCAGCCGGCGGACGCGGTCCTCGGCGAGGTAGGAGAACTGCGGCACGAACGGCGGGCCCTGGTTCTGGGCCAGCGTGCGCTCGATCTCCTGGCCGAGCAGCCGCAGCAGGTCGTTCAGCGCCACCACGTCCGCGGCACAGTGACGCGCGAGCCGCTCGCGCACGGTCTTCAGCAGCTTCTGCTCGAAGGCGCGCGGGATGCGTGTCTCGATCTTGGTCGTGCCTTCCTTCTCGTCCAGCTCGTCGAGCGAGAGCAGCAGCGCCTCGGTCTCGCGCGCCAGCGCGCCTCCCGTGAGACCCAGCAGGTCCTGCAGGCGCTCCTGGGCGCCGCGCTCGAAATCCTGGGCGTGGCGCTGGATCCGTACCTTCAGCTCCGGCACCAGGTCGGCGCCGGGGGCGGCCGCCTTCACCGCAGCGGGTCCCGGGGAGCTCTTGCCTATCTTCGCCTGCGTCGCCGCCTTCTTGACGCGCAGGTCACGGGCCTGCTGCTGCAGCGCGAGGTCGAACACCCCGTTCAGCGACGAGAGGGCGGCCAGCGCCGAGTGGGCGCGCAGCAGCTCGTGCGTGCCGTCCCAGGGCGCCGCGGCGAGGCGGGCCTGCAGCGCCGGGTCGGAGAGCGACGTGACGTCGAGCCGGACCGTCGCCCAGGCGAGCGCCTGCGAACGTTCCTCGAGCTGCTTGACCGCCTCCTCCGCCGGCGGCACGACGAGCACCGCGACCGGGCGATCCTCGAGCAGCCGCTCGATGGCGGCGAGGTTGTCGGCGTGGAGCCCCGTCACGTTGCCGACCAGCAGGACGAGCAGGGCCGGCTTCGGGGTGCCCGCCGGAATGGCCGGGCTGGACGCGATCGACCGCAGGCGCAGCCGGAGGGGCACCAGGCCGGCACCCCCGGCCAGCTCGACGACCGTCGCCTCGCCGCCGCGCGCCTGCAGCGGCGCTGCGGGGACGCCCGCCCCGATCCAGCGGGCGACGCGGGCGGCGAGCGCGGCCTCGAGCGGCGAGACCACGACCACCTCGACGTCGAGCGAGCGGCCCGAGCAGTACGCGTCCAGCCGCTCCAGGCTCTGCTGCACCATCTCCAGGCCGGGCAGCACACCCGCGTCCTTCACCGCCTTGCCCAACTCGACGATCGCCTGCCTCACGGCCGGCAGGGCGGTCGACACCGTCACCTTGGTCAGCGGCATCGCGGGGCCTCCTGCCCACGTGGCCGGACGCCAATCGTTGCGCGGCGCCTCCGGCAGGCGTTTGCGTCCCGGAGGCGAGGCGCCGGGGAAGAAGACGGCGGCGCTGCTGGAAAGAGAGCCTCGCTCAGAGTTCACCTACCCTAATCCAGCGGGCTCGGTGGCGTCAAGCGTCGTGCTCACACGTCACGCTGTGTGATACGCGTCGTTGCCCGCTGCTCGCACGGGCGGCTATACTCTGCGCCAACCATTCCTGCCGATGACACGCCACACGTCGCCCGTCCGGCCGACGACGTCTTACGAGGTGGAAAGATGAGCAGAGCCGCACGTGTCCTGTGCTCCGTCGCACCGTTCGTGCTCCTTCTCGGCGCCCCGGCAACCGGGCTCGCCCAGCCCAAGCCGGTCGGCTGGACGACCACCGCGAACCTCAGCGGCGTGCTCACCGGCGGCAACACCGGGGCGCTGAGCTTCGGCCTCAAGGCGCGCACCGAGCGCAACTGGCTGCGCACGCAGTACTACCTCGAGGGCGGGGGCATCCGGCAGGACGCCGTGGACAAGACGAAGTACGCGGTCGGCACGCCCGACAGCTTCACGGTGACCGAGCTCTCGGTCCGGAACAAGAAGGCCGAGAACTACTTCGGCGAGACGGGCTTCGAACGGCGCGTCACCGAGCGGTTCTTCTGGACGGTGAACGGCGGCTTCAAGCGCGACCTGTTCAGCGGCGTCGAGCAACTCCTCTCCGGGCGCGCCGGCGTCGGCTACTACTGGACCGACCGCTCGGCGCAGGAGCTGAAGCTGGGGCTCGATGCGACCTATAATCACCAGAAGGAGAAGGTCCCGAACCCCGACACGAAGGAGAACTGGGCGGGCGGGCGGCTCAGCGCCGACTACGCGGTCAAGTTCGGGAACAACAAGCAGAGCGCCTTCACGAGCAAGCTCGCTCTGGACCAGAATCTGCAGGTCAGCAAGGACTTCCGGGCACTTTGGGACAACGCGCTCACCGTATCCGTCAGCAGGCGGCTGTCGCTCCAGCTGGGCGGCAAGCTGGACTTCCGCAACCTGCCGGCCCTGCAGGAGGTCGCCCTCTTCGCGGCGGCTCCCGCCCCGGGTGCCAGCTCCAACGCCAAGGTCACGACTCCCTTCCAGAAGACCGACGTCTGGTTGACGGTGTCCTTCGTCCTCAACTGGGGCCCCCAGGGTCCGTCTGGCGATCGGCCGACGCCCTAGAACTCCCGCGATCGGGCGTCGCCGGCGAGACACGGAGCACGACATGAGCAGCCTGTGGCTCGTCCCGGCTGAGGGCGAGCCGATCCGCATCGACGCGAGTCCGGTCACCGTCGGGCGCGACGCCAGCGCCGACGTCGTGCTGAACCACCAGTCCGTCTCGCGCAGGCATGCCGTCCTCGAACGCGATTCCCGGTCGTGGCTGGTGGCCGACCAGAAGAGCGGCAATGGCACCTGGATCGACGGCCAGCGGGTGATCAGGGCGCTGCTCCGCGAGGGGCAGAACCTGCGCTTCGGGGCGGTGGCCTTCACCGTGAGCCTGCGGGACCCGGCTCGCGAACGGCGGCCCCCGACTCCCCCGCCACTCCCGCCGAGGCGCGCGCCCGCCGCCGCGCCGCCGCCGCCCGCCCCGGCGAACCCGACGCCCGTGCCAATGCCCGCCTCCCCGGGCACGCTGTCCGTCTCGGAAGCGGCCGAGATCATGGGCGTCACGCCAGGGGCGGCGCCGGACGAGATCCGCAGCCGGTACCAGCGGATCTACAACGACCTGCAGATCCGACTCACGAACGCCCCGACCGCAAGCCTCAAACGGATGTACCAGAAGAACTTGCAGAACCTGAAGGTGGCGGCGGAGACCCTCTCGCCGGGGATCCTCGGCTGAGGATCCTGATGACCCCGAGCGCCGGCCGGGACGGCGTGCGCGGTTCTCTCCCGCCGGACGGGGTGGCGCCGGCGCGTGCTGCCGGGTCGATTTCGGCTTGACGCTGCCCGCCGCCCGACCCTAAGATCTTGCTCTTTCATCCGCAGCAGGAATGATTCGAACGCCCGCGAGCCCCAGGGCTCCACGTGGCCACTTTGCGACGCGCGCCGTGTCACTCGGCGCGTCGCGTGCGGCACGCGATCGCCGCACTGCGCCCGCAGCGCTGCGTTTGTGTCGTGAGTCACGGGCGAACTCTCAGGATCGGCGTAAATTCCCGTCAAGCGAAAGCCGCGACAGCAGGGGGCTCACACTCACACGAGCGCGGGACGCCGGTAGCCACGCGGACGGTCGTGCCGACGGTGGAGGCGCTGCCGCTGCGGGGCGAGCGACGGTAGCGCAGGAGCGAATGGAGGCTCGGTAAGTCATGGCGCAACACTCTCAGATGGAAGAGGCCCTTGCGGAAGCCGAGTCTTCCGCGGATCGCCTGGCTTCGGAGGCGGAGGCGGCCCAGACGCACATCGAGGGGCTGCTGAGGCGCGTCAAGATGCTCGACGAGCGCGTGGATCTGGTCGGCGAGGAGTCCCGCACCCGCCTCCAGCAGCTGCAGGAGGACATCGAGAAGCTTCAGCACGACCTCGACGCCCACGGCGCGCAGCTCAAGCAGGGCTACGCGGAGCTGGTCCAGAAGGCCGGCGAGGTCGAGCACCAGTCGGAGGAGCTGTTGCAGAAGATCCACCAGGGAACGCAGGAGCTGACCACCGCGCACCACGAGATCCTCGGCAACGTCAACCAGCAGGCGGACGAGGCGAAGAGTCACATCCACGAGCTGACGGACAAGATCGACCAGCTGCACAAGTCGGCCGAGCACGAGGCCCACGACGCCGAGACGCAGATCAACACCTACCGCGAGAACATCGACCACGCGCTCGGGTCCGTCCACGAGCACACCGACCAGTTCACGAACGAGCTCGCCCAGGTCAAGAGCGCCCACGACGAGCACACCCAGGAGTTCGCGCAGACGATGGCCCAGTTCCTCAGCCACGCCGGCAGCACGATGAGCGAGCTGCAGGGGAACGTGGAGCACATGACGGAGGAGGCGATCGGCCAGGTCGGCTCCCAGTTCATGGAGCAGGCGGTGGAGAGCCTCGTCGGCTCGTCGGGCCCGCTGCACGACGCCTTCGAGGCGCTGCAGGGGACGATCGGCGGCAGCCACGAGAGCTTCCTCGGCAAGTTCGAGGAGATCGCAGGCAAGGTGGAGGACATCACGAACATCCTCAAGCCGATCGAGCCCGTGATCGACGCGATCAAGGCGATCTCTTAGGCACGGCGCCCGCCAGTTGAGGCAAGGAGCAGAGGAGCGCAATGGCCAACCCGATTGAGCAGGTCCAGCACTTCGTCCAGACCATGACCGCCGCCTCCGACCAGGTCCAGCACGGCTCCGACTCGGTGAATCAGCAGGGAGACCAGCTGGACCAGATCGAGGACGGCTTCCAGCAGCACGGGGAGAACTTCACCAAGCTGCTGCAAGAGTTCCTGGAGAACCTGAGGCAGGAGCACGACGCGACGAACGAGGAGTTCGAGCAGCTCCTGCAGGCCGTCAGCGACGGCGCCAGCCAGCACCTCAGCAGCGCTCACGAGTACCTGCAGCACGCGGAGGAGGAGCACTCGCAGGTGCTGTCGCAGTCCCACGACGACCTGCACGAGGACTACCAGGAGCTGCACCAGCAGGGCTTCCAGGTGGTGGAGCACGCGCACCAGGAGATCGAGCAGTCGGTCGGCGACCTGCAGCAGGTGACCGAGGAGACGTTCCAGCAGCTCGGGGAGGGCGTGCAGGGGCTCGAGGGCGGCCTGAGCGAGCTGCGGGGACAGACCGAAGAGCACTTCCAGGACATCGTGCAGCACCTGAGCGGGCCGCTCAGCGGCGTGCTCAAGGAGGCCTTCGACCAGGCCCACCAGGGCATCGGCGACACCATCACGAACGAATTCACTTCGAACCTGGGCGAGCTCGGCTCGAACTTCACGGATCTGTTCGGCCAGTTCGGACAGACCGCCGAGGAGCTGGGTCAGGACCTGATCCACACGGGCGAGCAGATCTTCACGGACATGGTCCACCACGCCGAGCAGGAGGTCACGCAGAAGATCGCCCAGGCCGTCGAGCAGGCGGTCGAGGAGGTGATCGCCGCGCTGGTCGAGGAGCTGGTGGAGCACATCGCCGAGGGTACGGCCGGCGCCGCCGTCACCGCCGCCATCGGCGAGTTCGTTCCGGCCCTGGCGATCGCGAAGGCCATCCTGCCGGAGATCGACGCGCTGATCAAGGCCATGACGCTGGGGCTCGGCTAGGCGCGCGCCCACCGACCCGAAGGGAGCAATGAGCCATGTCCGACCTCCAGGAAACCCTGAAGCAGCTGAGCGACGACGTCCCCAAGATCACCGACGAGATGAACCACCTCGTCCAGCAGGGAGCCGAGGCCCAGAGGGACGCGGACGACCTGTTGAAGATCTTCGAGCACGCCGAGTCGGACGCGCGGGATGTCTTCTCGCAGATCGAGCACGCTCTGGCCGACCTGAAGAAGGACGCCGCCCAGCACCTGGCCGAGCTGACCCACGACCTCGCCAGCGTCGAGAAGGGGCTCGAGGAGCTGAAGACGCTCGAGCACGCTCGCGACGAGCTCAAGAACGGCGTCGAGGCCGCCGGCCATGCCATGAGCAGCTTCCAGGGCAAGCTGCAGGAGGGCAGCGAGGACCTGTCCCAGGCCCACCAGGACTTCAAGATGGCGCTCGACCACGTGAAGGAGGGCGTAGAGGAGGGCCACACCCTGCTCAAGGACGCCCACGACGCCGTGCACGACGCCGGCGAGGCGCTGCAGAACAAGATCACCGAGCACAAGAACAGCCTGAGCGACCTGATCGAGAACACGTTCCACAACACGATGAACCAGCACCTGCAGGAGACCGAGCAGAAGGTGGGCGAGTTCCTGCAGCAGGCCCACAGCCTGGGCGAGACCTTCCACAACGGTGCCCAGGACATCCTGAACAACGTGGTGCGAGCGAAGTCGCAGGAAATCATGGACACCATGAAGCAGAAGATCGAGGACGAGCTCAAGCAGCTGATGGACAAGGCCACCGACGAGATCTGCAACGCGATCCAGGGACTGGCGGACAAGGTCACGGGAGCCAAGGACACCTCGAACGAGCACCGCAACGCGATGAAGCCGCTGTTCGAGAAGCTCGACGCGTTCAAGAAGCCCTTCGACGACGCGATCAGCGCCGTGAAGGGGGCTTGCGAGTCCGTGGGCATCAGCTTCGGCTAGCGCGCTGGCCGGTCCCAGGCAGGAGAGGCCGGGCGGTAGAGGAGGATTCTCGTGAACCTAGAGCAGGCGGCGACCAAGGCGCTGAGCGACGTCAAGAACCTGATCACCCACTTCGGCGAGGGCCAGAAGCTCTTCGACCAGTTCGAGGAGCAGATCAAGAAGGTCTCGCAGGAGGTCCACTCGGACTGGCCGCCGGTCCTCGAGAAGGCGAAGCACCTGCTGGAGGACGTCAAGCGCCTGCAACACGAGCTGGACGGTGAGGCGAAGCAGGCCGACCAGGTCCTGAAGGACCTGAAGGGCAAGATGGACTCGGTGCACCAGGAGGCGTTGGACGCGCTGCACGGCACCCGCGACGGCGTGCACGCGCTCGAGCAGCACGTCCAGGGCCTCGAGCCCGACCTCGCCGGGGTGCTGCACCACGCCGAAGAGACGGGGCACTCACTGCGCGACGGGGCCAACCACATCTACGACGCGCTGCACCACCAGGTCTCGGACGTCGGCCACCACCTGCACAACGAGGTGGTGAACGGGATCAAGGACGTTCGAGAGCCAGGTCGAGGACCACAGCCAGGACTACCACGAGCACGTGACCGGCAGCGTGCTGCCCGAGATCGAGGCCAAGCACGACGAGGCTCACCAGCACCTGCAGGAGGAGCACGATCAGCTCGAGGAGAAGCTCAACCAGCTCCACCAGACGAAGCAGGAGCACGTCTCGCAGTCCATGGAGCAGTGCCACGACAAGCACAACGAGATCTTCCAGGACTTCGGCGAGATCGGGCAGCAGGCCGAGCAGATCATGGGTGCGCTGAGCAAGGCCGTCGACGCGGGCGGCACGGCGGTGAGCGACGGCATGGCCGTCGTCGGCGCCGCCTGCGACAGCCTCGGCATCGGGCTGAAGCTGTGCATCGACATCTTCGAAGAGCTCGACAAGATCTTCAAGGACTTCAGCTTCCTCGGCCTCTGAGGCGGACGGCCCTGAGCCGGCGGCGCTCGCTGCCCGCCGGCCCAGGAGTGTCCCGCGTCGGCCATGACACCGAGCGAAGAGAAGGAAACCCGGCCTGCCGCGGGCGAGAAGCCGGCTTTCCCGGTCGAGAGCGGCAGGCGCCTCTCCGACTCGCTGCTGTGGAGGCTGCAGCGCGAGTCCTACCTGCGGCGTGGCGAGCAGGCCTGGCTCGTCGACCAGGTCCCCTTCTACATCACGAGCAACCCCTACATCGCGGACGCCTACGCGCGCGTCCTGGTCGGTTTCCTGAGGGACCAGCTGGCCGCCGGCGCGGCGGCCCCGGACGCACCGTTCCACGTGCTCGAGCTGGCCTCCGGCCCGGGCCAGTTCGCCTTCCTGTTCCTGAAGAAGCTGCTGGCGCTCGTGCGCGAGGTCCCCGCGCTGGCAGGGCTGCGCCTGCGCTACGTGATGAGCGACCTCGCGCCGGCCAACGTCGAGGCCTGGCGCGGCCGCAGCAGCCTGCGGCCGTTCGTCGACGCCGGCGTCCTCGACTTCGCCGTCTTCGACCTCGAGCACGACCGACAGCTCAAGCTGCTGCAGTCGGGCGAGACGCTGGACGCGGGCGCGCTGCGCAATCCGCTGACGGTGATCGCGAACTACACCTTCGACACCACGGCGCAGGACGTGTTCTGGATCCACGGGGGAGCGCTGCAGGAGGGGTGGGCGACGCTTCTCTCCAGCCGCGAGTCGGACGACCTGGCGGACCCGCAGGCGCTCGAGCGTCTGAGCGTCCGCTACGAGCAGCGGCCCGCTCCCGCCGCCTGCTACGACGACGAGGCGCTCAACCGCGTGCTCGCCGGCTACGCGAGCCGGCTCGGCGACACGTCCCTGCTGTTTCCGATCGGCGCGCTGCGCGGCATCAGGAACCTGTTCGCGCTCACCGGCGGCCGCCTGCTGCTGCTCTCCGGCGACAAGGGCTACACCCACGAGAGCGAGCTGCTCGCGCACGGCGACCCGCAGCTCACGCTGCACGGCGGCCAGTGCTTCTCGATGATGGTCAACTATCACGCGATCGGGCTCTACGTGCGCGAGCTCGGCGGCGCCGTGCTGCACGGCGCGACGCACGACAAGAGGCTGAAGGTCTCGGCCTTCGTCCTGGGCGGGAAAGACGGCGCCTTCCCCGAGACGGCGGCGGCGTTCCGGCAGGCGATCGACGGCTTCTCCCCTGCCGACTACTTCGTGCTCGCCTCCGGCGTCCGCAAGGCGCTTCCCTCGGCACCGCTCGAGATGATCCTCTCGCTGCTGAAGCTGGGCGGCTTCGACCCCCAGCTCGTGTTCCGCTTCGCCGCGCCGCTGGCCGAGCAGGCGCGCAGCGCCCCCGAGTCCCAGCAGCTGGAGCTGCTGCGCGCGCTGGAGAAGTGCTGGGAGCACTTCTACCCGATGGACCTGGACCTGCCCTTCGAGCTCGGGCGGATCTACGCGGCCCTCGAGCGTCCGACGGACGCGCTGCGCTTCTACCTGGAGTCGCTGAGGCTCTACAAGGAGCACCCGGCCACGCTGTTCAACGCCGGGCTGTGCCTGTGCCGCCTCCAGCGCCCGCGCGAGGCGCTCACGTTCATGGAGCGCGCGCTCGCGCTCAAGGCAGACTACGCGCCGGCGCGCGAGTGGCGGGTCAAGATCCAGGAAGAGCTGGCGGGATCCGCATCCTGAGCGGCGTCAGCTCTCCTTCGCCGCGGCCCGACCCAGCGCGAACTTCCTCGCGAGCGAGACCCGGATCAGCATGACGACGCTCTCGCGCAGCCGCGTGAGGTCGATGCCCTGCGAGCCGAACCGGTTCACCAGCTCCCGGTTGCAGCGGTCGATGACCGACTCGAAGGTGGCGACCAGCTCCGGCCCCGAGGGGTGCGTGAGCGCCATCTGCCGCAGCGTGCTCCACTCCTCGGCGCGGCGGGGCTCGCCACGCCCGACCTCGCGCTCGATGATCGCGAGCAGGATCGCGTTCAGCCGTTCGTTTTCGTCGCTCGCCCGGGACGTCTCGGCGGCGCCCTGCCCGTTCCCGCCGCCGGCGGCGTGGGACGGGAGTCCCTCCGGGTCCTTCTTCTCGGGATCGGCCATCAGCCCTCCGAACGCTATCCGACGTCGCCGAGCCGCCAGGCGGCCGTCTCTCCCGCGTCCCACACGCCCGTCTCGTATCATACTGTGGATCACCACGAGCCCTTCTGGATCTCACCCCCTCGCCCGCTGGCGAGGTCGCGGGGCCCCCTGCGCTGGTCGCCCCAAACCGGTCTCGTTTGCGCGTCGCCCGCGGGGCGCGCTGCTCGCCCGGAGGTGCCTGCCGTGACTGCGTTACTCGAGGCTCCGATCACCGTGTCTCTCGATCGCCTCTTCCTCGACCCGAACAACCCCAGGCTCGCTCGCGAGCAGCGCCCCGGCTACGCGCACCCCGAGGAGTTCATGACGCCCGAGGAGCAGGCCGAGCTGCAACAGCAGCTGCGCCACCGGTACCGGCTGAGCGGCCTCGTCAGCACCATCCTGACCGTCGGCTGGCTGCCGGTGGACGCCATCCTCGTCTGGGAGCCGCCCGGCCTGCCGGGCCGCTACCTGGTCGTCGAGGGCAACACGCGCGTGGTCGCGCTGCGCACGATCCGCAAGGCCTGGCAGGAGGAGACGGCGCGCCTGCTGCGCGCACAGGCCCGCGGCGACGCGCGGGCGGAGGCGCTGGCGGCGCGGAAGCTGGCCCGCGCCGAGGCGGTGGTGCGCGCGAGCGAGAGGCTGGACGTGCAGCCGGTGCGGGCGGCGAGCCCCGCCGAGCTCGCGGAGCGCCTGCCGCGCCTGCTGGGGGTGCGCCACCTCAGCCACGCGCAGAACTGGCGCGCCCCGGCGGTGAACCTGTACCTGCTGGCGCTGTACCGCGAGGCGTTCGCCGAGGCCCACGGCGAGGAGCCGCTTCGCCTCGACGACGAGCTCCTGGCGCGCGTGGCCGAGAGCACCGCCGTCTCGATCTGGCGCGCCAGGCGCGGCGTGCAGACGGCGAGCGGCTTCCTGCACTTCAAGGCCCGATACGCCGCGCGCCTGCCGACGGGCGAATCCTTCGTCGAGGAGGATCAGGGCTTCCTCGCCCGGCTGTTCGAGCCCGGTCACGCGCGAGACCGTTTCGGCATCGGCGAGCGCGACCTCGCGCTGCCGCCAGCGGGCGAGGAGGCGCTGTTTCTCTGGGCCTTCCGGCTGCCGCGGGGCCACGGGGACGGCTCCGAGAACCGAAACGTCTGGCGCTCGCCGGACGACGTCGCGCTGTGGAGCCGGCTGGCGCGCTACGACGAGGAGCACCACACGGCGTTTGCCGGCTGGCTCGACCCCGAGCGACCCGAGGCGGCGCGCCCGATGGCCGAGGTCGAGCTCGAGTACCTCACGCACCGCGGGCACCAGTCCCCGGTCGACGCGCTGCGCGGCCTGCTGGACACGCTGCGGCGGGTCCAGGTGGACACGCTGCGTGCGCGGCGTGACGAGCTGCGGCCGCTCGTCGCCGAGCTGCTGCGCCTGGGGCACGACCTCTCGGGCATGCTCGGCGTGATCGACTAGCTCAGGCCTCGCTGCCGGTCCTCGCGGCCCACTGTCGCCGCGAGAGACCGAGGTTCTCCTCGATGTGCTTCATGACCTCCGGCGCGTCGTTGTGGGGCTTGAGCGGCACCTCGGGGAAGGTCCGCAGCGCGGCGACCAGGCGCGCCGCCTCGGCGGGACCCAGGGCCTCGTCGCAGCCGTCGTAGACGCCGCCCGGCTCCTCCTCGCGAGCGTTGTGCGGGACCAGCACGGAGACGAGGTCGGCGACGATGGCCGGCGTGGGGGTCGGCACCAGGAGGGACGCGATCGCCCCGTGGTCCACGCGCAGTCGCGCGGCGAGCGCCAGCGGCTCTCCGCCGCGAGCCCGGCGGGCCGCAGCGAAGAGGACCTTCTCCTCCATGCCGATGTGCCTGAGGATGCCCGCCCGGAACTCCCCGAACGGCGCCAGAAGGACCCGTCCTGGCTCGGCGGTCGAACGCTTCAGCATCGCGTCGAGGCGGTGGTGGTCGGCGCTGAAGAAGTCGTGCAGTGGGCCGCTCACTCTCTCCTCAGAATAACAGCTGCAGGTCACCACGCACTTCAGGGCGAGCTGCGCGTCGCGCTGCCCGGCCCGGGCGCACCGCCAAAGGGGCGGAGACCGGCGCATGACGCCGCTCATGACGAAAGGCGCCGCGGCCGGCGAGAATGAACGGAGAGTGGAGGGGACCGGCCAACCCGCCGTCCGCTGGAAGGCGGTCGCGCTCCCCGCGGAGCACGGCGGCTGGGGCTTCCTCGCCGAGCCGGTGGTGCTGGGACTCGTCCTGGCGCCGTCGGTCGCGGGCGCGCTGCTCGCCCTGGCCGCGCTCGCCGGCTTCCTCTGCCGCCACCCGCTGCGGCTCGTCTTCCTCGATCGGCGGCGCGGCGTTCGCTACCCGCGCACGGCGTGGGCCGAGCGCTTCCTCGCCGGCTACTCCGGGCTGGCGCTGGTGCTGCTCGCGGCCGCTTTCACCGCGTCGCGGGTGCCCTTCTGGCCGGCCCTCGCCGCCGCCGCCCCGATCGGCCTCGTCGCGCTGGCGTTCGACGCGCTCGGCCGCAGCCGCGAGGCCCTGCCGGAGGCGACCGGGGCCGTGGCCCTGGGCGCCTCGGCCACGGCGATCGCGCTCGCCGGTGGCGCAGCGGCGGGCCTGGCGTGGGGCGCCTGGGCCCTGCTCGCGCTGCGGGCGGTCAGCTCGGTCCTCTACGTGCGGGCGCGCATCCGGCTCGACCGCGGCCTGGCGGCGGGGCCGCGCGTGGCGCTCGCCGGCCACGCCCTGGCGCTGGCGGCCGCGGCCGGGCTGGCGCGCGCGGGCCAGGCGCCGTGGCTCGCGTCGGCGGCCTTCCTGGTACTGCTCGCGCGCGCCGCGTGGGGCTTGTCGCCCTGGCGCCGGCGCGTGCGGCCGCAGGTACTGGGGTTCCAGGAGCTCGGCTACGGTGTGCTGACGCTGGCCCTGCTGGCGCTCGGCTATCGCCTCGGCCCCTGAGGGACCGAAGCGCCTTCGCCTTCTAGGCCGGCGCCGCGCGGCGTCGGCGGACGAGCTTGACGATCTCGCTCGTCCACAGCACGGCGCTGGCCGCGCGGCGCAGACGACCCAGTCCCGCGCCCCCAGCGGCACCGTGGCGAAGGCCTTCTGGAAGCCCGGGACGTAGACGACCACGAGCTGCAGGAGCGCGGACGCGACGACGGCCAGCCACAGCCAGGCGTTCGCGAACAGGCCGCGGAAGGCGCTGGCCTCGTCCGACCGGCAGCAGAACACGTTCACGAGCTGGGCGAGCACCAGGGTCGTGAAGGCGACGCGTGCGCGCCTCGGCCATGCTGCCGGAGCCCGGAACGAGGCCGCCCGGCAGCACGGCGTCCATGGCCAGCAGCGTGGCCACGGCCATCACCGCGCCCCGCAGAAGATGTCGCGCCACATGGCCGGCGTGATGGCGGGGCGGCGCGGGTCGCGGGGCGGCCGGCGCATCGCGTGGGGATCCGCGGCGTCCATGCCCAGCGCGAGGGCGGGGCCCGAGTCGGTCAGCAGGTTGACCCACAGGATCATGGTGGCGAGCAGCGGCAGCACGAGCGGCTCCCCCGCCTCGGGGCGGAGCCCGATGGCGCCGGCGAACACCACGCCGAAGAACATGACCATCACCTCGCCCACGTTCGAGGAGAGCAGGAAGCGGAGGAACTTCTGGATGTTGCCGTAGATCCCCCGGCCCTCCTCGACCGCGGCCACGATCGAGGCGAAGTTGTCGTCCGCCAGGACCATGTCGGCCGCCCCCTTGGACACGTCGGTGCCCGTGATGCCCATCGCCACGCCGATGTCCGCGCGCTTCAGGGCCGGGGCGTCGTTCACCCCGTCGCCCGTCATGGCCACGACCTCGCCCTGCTTCTGCAGCGCCTCGACGATCCGCAGCTTGTGCTCGGGGCTGACCCGCGCGTACACGGAGACCTCGCCGCACGGCGCGCTCGCAGGTCGTCCGCGCCCATCGCCTGCAGCTCCGGCCCGGACGAGGGCCCGGGCGCCGGCGGGGGCGATGCCGAGCTCGACGGCGATCGCCGCCGCCGTGGCGGGATGGTCGCCCGTGATCATGATCGTGCGGATGCCCGCCTCGCGGGCCTGCCCGCACCGCCCGCTGCGCCTCCGGGCGCGGCGGGTCGATCATCCCCACGACACCGAGCCAGACGAGCTCGCTGCTCCAGCTCCAGGTCGAAGCCGGGCCGTTGCCTCCGCGCGCTCGAGGACCCTGAAGGCGACGCCCAGGGTGCGCAGCGCCTCGCCCGCGAGGCCGTCCACGGTGGCCAGGATGGCCTGCCGGCGCTCGGCGCGTGAGGGGCCGATCCTCCTCCCCCACGCGCTCGTGGGTGCAGCGCGCGAGCAGGATGTCCGGGGCGCCCTTCGACACGAGGACGGTCCGCCCCCCGCGGTCGGCGTCCGTCTGGGCGGTGCTCATCAGCTTGCGCTCGGACGAGAACGGGATCTCGCCCACGCGGCTGAAGCGCGCGGCGAGGGCCTCCGCGACGACGCCCGGCCTTGCGCGCGGCCACCACCAGGGCCCCCTCGGTGGGGTCGCCGAGCACCTCCCACCGGTCCGTCTGCCTGGCTCAAGCGTGGCGTTGCTCGCCAGCACGGCCGCCCGGAGCAGCCGCTCGACGTCGGCGCGCTCGGCCGGGGTCCTCGAGCGGGGCGCCCCTCGCGCAGCAGCGCGCCGGCGGGCTCGTAGCCCGTGCCGCGTGAAGTCGGTGCGTCCGCCCGCGGTGATCGCCACGCGCACCGTCATCTCGTTCTTCGTGAGGGTGCCCGTCTTGTCGGAGCAGATGACGGTGGCCGAGCCCAGCGCCTGCACCGCGGACAGCTTGCGGATGATCACGCGCCGCCGGGCCATCCGCTCGGTGCCGAGGGAGAGCACGATCGTGGTGATCGCGGTCAGGCCCTCCGGCACGGCCGCCACCGCCAGGGCCACCGCGAGCAGCAGCACCGACACGAGGGCCGGCAGCGTGCGCACCTGCTGGACCAGCGACGATGGTCACGGCCACGACGAGGGCGATCGCGACGACGATCCGGCCGAGGAGCCGCCCCACCTGCGCCAGCTCCCGCTGCGAGCGGCGTCTGCTCCGCGGGCGTGCGGCTCAGCAGGCCGGCCACGGCCCCGATCTCGGTCTGCGCGCCGGTGGCGGTGACCACCGCGCGGCCGCGGCCGTAGCTCACCAGGGTCCCGCTCAGGACCATGTTCGTGCGATCGCCGAGCGCCGACCTCCATCGGGATCGGCGCCACGTCCTTCGTGACCGGCGTGCTCTCGCCGGTCAGCGCCGCCTCCACCGTCTGCAGGCCGACCGCCTCGAAGACGCGCGCGTCCGCGGGCACCGTCGAGCCCTCCTCGAGCAGCAGGATGTCGCCGGGGACGAGGTCGGCGGCGGGCACGCTGCGGCGCTCGCCGTCGCGCAGCACCTCGGCGTGGGCCGCCGAGAGCCGCCGCAGCGCCAGCAGGGACTGCTCGGCGCGGCCTTCCTGGACGAACCCGAGCGCCGCGTTCAGCAGCAGCACCGCGAGGATGGTGAGCGCCTCGTACGGCAGCGGGCTCTCCCGCTCGATCGTCCACACGAGCAGGGACACCGCGGTCGCCACGAGCAGCAGCAGGGTCAGCGGCCCCTTGAACTGCGCCGAGAAGCCGCTTCCAGGCGGGGACGGGCTCCTCGGCCGCCAGCTCGTTGCGGCCGTGCGCGCGAGCCTGGCGCCTCGGCCTCCGCCTCGGCGAGACCGTGGCGCGGGTCCACGCCGACGGCGGCCATCACCTCGTCGATCGCCGCTCGGTAGGGCGCGTCCACGCTCGCGGATGGTAGCAGCATGCCCGCCGGCCGGCCTCGTCGAGGACGGGCGCGTCCGCGCGTGCGATGGATCGAGGGCCGGGCGGCCGCGCGACCGGGCCGCCCTGGGCGCCGGGGCGCCGACGTCGGGATCGTTGCGATATCATGATGACCAGCCGGTTGCCCCGCGCGACGGCCCTCGTGCGAACGGGCGGCTCTCGAGCGGCGACCTGGAATCCCGTCCAGACCGGAAAGGGTGTTGTTCATGGGTCTGCTGGACCTCTTCAAGGGCAAGTTCGTGGACCCGACGTACCCCGGCGTGCACCTGCGGGGCAACGTCGTGACCACGACCCTCGACGCGATGGTCAAGTGGGGGCGCAAGTCCTCGATCTGGCCGATGCCGTTCGGCACCGCCTGCTGCGCGATCGAGTTCATGGCCTTCACCGCGTCTCGCTACGACGTCGCGCGCTTCGGCGCCGAGGTGCTGCGCTTCTCGCCGCGCCAGGCCGACCTGATGTTCGTGGCCGGCACGATCGTCGACAAGGAAGCCCCGGTGCTCAGGACGATCTACGACCAGATGCCCGAGCCGAAGTGGGTCATCTCGATGGGCGTCTGCGCCTCGACCGGCGGCTTCTACCGCTCGTACCACGTGATGCAGGGCATCGACGAGATCATCCCCGTCGACGTCTACGTGCCGGGCTGCCCGCCGGCTCCCGAGTCGCTGCTCGCGGGGATCATGAAGATCCAGGACAAGATCAAGGCCGGCGAGCAGGCCCGCTCGGCGCAGCGCGCGGACCGGCTGGGCTCGAACGGCGAGGGCCTCTTCGACCGGCGCGTGCGGCGCGCCGCCTGGGCCGGCGACGACGCGCAGCGCGCCAGCCAGGGCCTGCCCCCCCGCGGCCGGATCTCGTTCCCGCCCGCCGCGAAGGGCCCGCAGGAGGAGCAGAATGGCTAGCGCCACCGCCGCGCCGATCGCCCCGGAGCTGCTGGCGAAGCCGGCCGTGCGGCTGCTGTCGGAGGCGCTCGGCGAAGGCCTGCTCGCGGCGGACGAGTTCCGCGGCGATCTCGCGATCACGGTCGAGCGCCGCGCCTGGGTCGACGCCGTCAGGCTGCTGCGCGACCATCCGGAGCTCGAGTTCCGGATGTTCCTCGACCTGTGCGCGGCCGACTACCTCGACGTCGAGGGGCGGCCGGAGCGCTTCGAGGTCGTGCTGCACCTCTACTCGGTCTCGAGGAAGCACCACCTGCGGCTGAAGACGCCGGTCCCCGAGTCCGACCCGAAGCTGCCGACCCTCACGCCGCTGTTCCTGGGCGCGAACTGGTTCGAGCGCGAGGCCTGGGACCTGTACGGTATCGTCTTCGAGGGCCACCCCAACCTGGCGCGCCTGCTCACGCACGAGTCCTTCGTCGGCCACCCGATGCGCAGGGACTACCCGCAGGGCCGGCGGCACGTGCTGAAGAGCCCGAAGGAGATGCTGTTCAAGGTGCCGCCGGGCCCGGAGCAGATGCTGGTGAACATCGGGCCCTCGCACCCGGCCATGCACGGCACCTTCCGGGTCCAGGCCCTGCTCGACGGCGAGACGATCACGGACGCCGAGGCCGAGCTCGGCTACATGCACCGCAACTTCGAGAAGATGGCGGAGAACCGGACCTACTGGCAGATCATCCCCTACACCGACCGCCTGAACTACTGCTCCTCCTTCATGAACGGCCACGGCTGGGCGCTGGCCGTCGAGAAGCTGCTGGGCGTGCCGGCCCCGCCGCGTGCCGAGGCGATCCGCGTCATCCTCTCCGAGTTCTCGCGCATCATGGACCACATCGTCTGCATCTCGACGAACGTGGTCGACCTCGGCGCGATCACGCCGTTCTTCGTGATGTTCCGTGCGCGCGAGACCGTCTACGACCTGCTCGAGGCCTGCTGCGGCGCTCGGCTGACGGTGTCGTACGTGCGCATCGGCGGGCTCGCCCAGGACGTGCCGGAGGACTTCGAAGCCCTCTGCCGCAAGGCGCTGGCCGACTGCAAGGAGGCCTGGGACGCGGCGCAGCGGCTGCTGACGCGCAACGTCATCTTCGTCAAGCGCTTCAAGGACGTGGGCGTGATGACCAGGGACGACGCGCTGTCGTGGGGCTGGGCCGGCCCCTGCCTGCGCGGCTCGGGCGTCGCCTACGACGTGCGCAAGGACCACCCGTACTCCGGCTACGAGCAGTACGACTTCGACGTCCCGGTGGGGACGCTGGGCGACTGCTACGACCGCTACCTGGTGCGCATGGAGGAGATCCGCCAGAGCCTGCGCATCGTCGAGCAGGCGCTGGCGAAGCTGCCCACGGGGCCGGTGATCACCGACGACCGGCGCGTCGCGCTGCCGCCGAAGTCCGAGGTGTACTCGAACATCGAGTCGCTGATGAACCACTTCAAGCTGGTCTACGACGGCATCCTGCCGCCGCCCGGCGAGGTGTACGGCTACACCGAGGGCGCCAACGGCGAGCTCGGGTTCTACGTGGTGAGCGACGGCGGGAAGTGCCCGTGGCGGGTGAAGGTGCGCCCGCCCTGCTACAACAACTACCAGGCCTTCCCGCAGATGATCAAGGGCGGGATGCTCGCCGACGCGGTGGCCATCATCGGCGGGCTCAACGTGATCGCCGGCGAGCTCGACAGGTAAGCGCGATGCCCAAGTGCACCATCGACGGGAAGGAGATCGAGGTCGCCCCGGGGACGAACCTGCTCGCGGCCGCCCTCGCCCACGACATCGACATCCAGCACTTCTGCTGGCACCCCGACCTGGCCGTGGACGGCAACTGCCGCACCTGCATGGTCGAGATCGAGAAGATGCCGAAGCTGCAGATCGCCTGCAACACGGTGATCACGGAGGGCATGGTCGTCCACACCGACGAGCCCGAAGGCGCGCGAGGCGCAGCGCACGGCGCTCGAGTTCCTGCTGGTCAACCACCCGATCGACTGTCCCGTCTGCGACCAGGCCGGCGAGTGCTACCTGCAGGACAACTACATGCGCTACGGCCTGTACGACGCCCAGGTGCAGCTCGAGGACAAGGTCAGGAAGCGCAAGGTGGTCGACCTCGGGCCGATCATGCTCGACGCCGAGCGCTGCGTGCTGTGCTCGCGCTGCATCCGCTTCGAGCGCGAGGTGACCGGCACCAACCTGTTCGAGTTCGTGAGCCGCGGCGACCACGTGTCGATCGCGACCTTCGAGAACCGGCCGGTCACGCACGAGTACGCGGGCAACCTGGCCGACGTCTGCCCCGTGGGCGCGCTGCTCTCCCACGACTTCCGCTTCAAGATGCGGGTCTGGTTCCTGAAGCCGCACGAGTCGGTCTGCCCCGGCTGCTCGACGGGCTGCAACATCTTCGTCGACGAGCGGGACGGCGAGGTGGAGCGCCTGCGGCCGCGGCGCAACGCCGACGTCAACCGGTCCTGGATCTGCGACCCCGGGCGCGCGCTCTACAAGCAGATCGCCGTGGCCGGCCGCGTCGGCGGCGCGCGCGTGCGTGGCGCCGCCGGCTGGGAAGCCTCCGGCGTCGGCGCGGCCCTCGATCGCGTGGCCGGCGCCCTGAAGGATGCCGGGGCCGACAGCGCGTTCGTCGCGACGCCGCAGGCGACGAACGAGGACCTGTTCACCTTCAGGTCGCTGGCCGAGGCCGCCGGCGGGCGCCTCGACTTCCGCGTCGGCGACCCGCAGCTGCGCGTGCGCGAGCGGCTGGACCGGGTGCTGCAGCGCAAGGACCGCAACCCGAACACGCAGGGCTGCCTCGACCTGGGGCTCGATCGCGACGGCATCCCCGCGATCCTCGAGGCGTGCACCGCCGGCCGGGTGAAGGCGCTCGTCCTGCAGGGACCGGAGCTGCTGCGCCAGCCCGAGGCGGCGCCCGCCCTCGCGAAGGTCCCGTTCATAGCGGTGATGGCGACGCACGAGGGGCCCGCGCTCGAGCGTGCCTCGGTCGTGCTCCCCGCGGCCCTCTGGGCCGAGGTCGAGGGGACCTTCACGAACTACCAGCGCCGCGTGCAGCGGATCCGCAGGGCCGTGCCGGCGCCGGGCGACGCCACGCCGCTGTGGGACCTGGCCGCCGGCCTGCTGGAACGGCTCGGCCGGCCGCTCGCAGCCGGAGGGCCGCGCGAGCTGTTCGCGCTGGTGGCGGCCGCGACGAAGGACTACGGCGGGCTCGACTACCGCGCGCTCGGCGGGGGCGGGCGGCAGCTGCCGCTGGCCGAGCCGGCGGCGGCCGCCGCGCAGGAGGCCCGCGCCTAGGCGCGGGGAGGCCATGGCAGCCAACGTCGTCACGGTCGACCGTAATCTCAAGGCCGGGGTGGGGCCCGTCCTCCTCGGCCTCTGGGTCACGTTCCTGAACTTCGTCAAGACCGCCTTCATGGGGCAGGCCGCCACCATCGAGTACCCGGAAAAGAAGCGCCCGGTCGGGGCGCGCTACCGCGGCATCCACATCCTCACGGTGCGCGAGGACGGCACGCCCAAGTGCGTGGCCTGCTACATGTGCGCGACGGTCTGCCCCGCCGAGTGCATCTTCATCGAGTCTGCGGAGCGGCCCGAGAAGACGATCGAGAAATACCCGAGCCGCTTCGAGATCGACCTGCTGCGCTGCGTGTACTGCGGCTTCTGCGTGGACGCCTGCCCCGAGGAGGCGATCATCATGAGCCGCGAGAACGACCTCGTCGGCTCCAGCCGCGAGGAGCTGGTGATCGACCGCGACCAGCTGATCGCTCGCGGCAGGATCGCCGAGCACGGGGCGGGCTACCGCCCGGTCGACCACGACGTGAGGCGGCCCGTCCGCATCGCCGCCCTGGAGCGGCTCAAGGCCGAGCACGGCATCGTCCCCGGCATGCCGGGGCACACCGGCGAGACGACCTAGCCGGAGCGGCCCGCCGTCCCGCCGTCCTAGTTGAACTCGATCGTCGTCTCCGGGGTCGTCTGCACCTTGACCCCCTTGAGGCCCTTGAGCACGGCGGGATCGAGCGACTGCGGATCGCCCGCCTCGCTCAGCTTCTTGAACGAGGCCTCGTCGGCCACCAGCTGGTCGAAGTCGACGTCCATGAGCGTGACGGCCGAGCCCTGGACCCAGGGGCTGCTCGTCTTCACCAACCGGCCTGCGACCTCGACCAGGGTGGTCATCTTCAGGCCCTTGAGCATGGTCTTCATCATCGCCATGGCGCCGGCCTGCATCTTGGCGGCGGCCTCCGCGGCCTCCTTCGGCGCGGCCGCGTCGGCCGGCTTCGCGGCGCCGGGCTTGGGCCCCGCGCCCACGACCGTCAGCAGCGAGTTGCCGCCCTTCTTCTCCAGCCGAAACGTCAGGGGCTGCTTGGCCTCGGCCTTCGAGTCGTTGTCCGCGGGGTCGGGCGAGCTGTCGACCTTGATCTTGGTCACGTCCGTGAAGGCGTAGACGATCTTCTCCGGCCCGTTCTTGACCGACGGGGCGTAGGACACGAACGAGACCCCCGGCCCCATGGCCGCAGCGCGCTCCTTGAGCTTGGCCTCGGTCTTGGCCTGCTTCTCCGCGGGCGGCGTCTTGTCCATCTGCGCCAGCCCCTCGAGCATGCCCCGCGCCTGCTCGCCGAGCGTGATGGTGTCGACGATCGTCCCGCTGCCGTTGGCGTTCACCTTGATCACGCGTTGACCTTGCAGGCAGCCGGCAGTGAGCAACAGCACGGGCAAGCACGCGACGGGCGCGATGCGCATCTCCCCTCCTTGGGCCTCTCCTTGGGCTTCGACCGGATCGTTGCGAGGAACCCTAGCGTGGCCCTGGCGAGGCGTCAAGGCCGGGACCGGGCGCGCGGATCAGTCGACCAGCCCCTGGATCGCGTCGACCACCATCCTCGTGCCGATCGCCAGCTTGAGCAGGTCGCCGTCGAGCATCACGTAGGCGTAGCCGCGCGGCGCTGGACCGAGGCGCACCACCAGCTCCCGCGGCGGCGGGGCGTAGACGACCCCGCGCGGCAGCGGCTGGCCGACCAGGTAGCGCTTCTTCGCCTGGCCCGGGGGCAGGCAGCCGTTGCCCTTCTTCGCCAGGCCGGGCGGGCTGTTGCCGCGCCCGTGCCTCTCCACGAAGTAGCCGCGCGCGGCGTCGCGCTCGCGGGCGCCGAAGACGATCGTCAGCGAGGCGCCGCCCGCGTCAGCGTCCTTGCCGTGCTTCTTCCCCTTGCCGCCCTTGTCGGCCGCGGCCGACAGGGGCAACGCCAGCACGCACGCCAGAAGTGCTGCCGTCACGCGCATCGCGCGCTCCTTCCTAGAAACCGACGCCCACGCCCCAAGTCACGACCGTCCTGCGGCCCGTGCCCGAGCCCAGCCGCCACAGCACGCCGACCGACGCCTTGACCCCGATCACCAGCGCGCCTTCGACGCCCGCGTAGGTGCGGTCGGGGTCGGCGCCCCAGGGCGAGCCCCAGGTCCGCAGCAGGCGCGCCTTCAGGCCGGCGCCGATCGCCTGCGTGCCCTGGGCCGCGAAGCTGACGGGCATCCAGCCCACGTTGAGCGACCCGCCGGCGAGGCCGGGCTGCACCTGGAACACGACGCCCCGGCCGTAGCCACGCGCCGCCTCCGGGCCGGCGGCAAGACGGATGCCGAGGTTGGCCGAGAGCTTCTGCGGTCCGCCGAGCTCCGCGTTGAGGGCCGGCTCGACCTCCGCGCGGGCCGTCGTCGCGACGAGCGCCGCAAACGGCAGCGCGAGGGCGATCAGGCGCCGTCGCCGGCGGCCCGTCCTTCCCATCGAGGCCCGGTCCATTCGATCAGCCTCAGTCGAGCCGGGTCTCGACCGCCATGCGCCCGCCGGTCGCCGTCGCGAAGAAGTCGCCGAACGCGAGCCGGATGGCGTCGAGCTTGGCGAGCGCCGTGCCGTCGGCCGTGCGCCCGCGGCTCACGAGGTAGACCCACGCCTGCCGGTGCACCCGGGGCGCGCTCGAGGCGGGAGGGTTGCGAGGACCCATGGCGGCGACCACGTCGGCGATCGTGACCTCGTGGCGCGTCCCGCTGAAGCTCACGCCCGTGCGCGGCGGAGACTCGCGGTTCTGGGTGGCGCCCGAGACGTCCTCCACGTAGAAGGTCGACGGCACCTCCGAGGGCGCCAGCAGGCCCATCGCGTACAGGTCGAACGGCCCGTAGCGCTTCACGGCGTCGACCGTCCGGAACGACCCGCCACCCCGGTCCTCGATCTCGTTGCCCTCCAGCACCGAGGCGTCGGAGGCGCAGAAGAAGCTCCAGTGCGCGAGCTGGCGGCCGAGCCAGGCGTCCGAGGACGCGCCCGTCGCGTCGCGGAAGCGCAGCGTCGCGCCCCAGCGGTGGCCGGTCTCGTGCGCGACGAGAGCCAGCGTCGTGTTCTCGCCGTTCGCCCGTTGGTTGGGATCGGCCGGGTACTTGCCGAGGTCGTCCATCAGCACCACGCTCTCCAGCCGGCCGCCGCTGCCGTACTCGCCGGAGACGTCGAGCAGGTCCGTGCCGATGCCGGCGATCGCGTTCTTGACGGTGCTCTCGAAGGCGAAGGTGTCGGCCTCGGTGACTGGGGTGTCGGCCCAGAAGACCAGCTGGTCGTAGGAGTCCGGCAGCTCCGCGTAGGCCCGGCGCGCGGCGGCGACGAGGTCCAGCGACGCTTGCGCGGCGAAGCGCTCGCCCAGCGCCGCCCCGCCACCGGGCGTGGCGGAGGGGCCTGCCGTGGAGAGGTCGAGCGCCGTGAAGCTGTCGGTCGCCCCGGGCGAGAGGCCGACCAGCGCGTCCTTCAGCGTGGTCGCGGCGTCGATGCGGATCTCCACGGCGCCGTCCGGGAGCAGGCTCGCCTGCGCGGTCAGCTTGCCGGTGGCGTCGAAGTCGGGCACGGCACACCAGGTGACGGTGAAGGCGTCCGGCGCGGCGCTCACGAAGACGCCGCCGCCGGCCGAGGGATCGAGGTCGGCGAAGAACGGCGCGACCCGCGGGGCGCCCGCCAGCATGCGCCCGAGGGAGCGCTCGTCGGTCGCCACGTCGCCGCTGCCGAAGGTCAGGTTGCCGTCGGAGTTGACGAAGGCCGAGCCGCGCGCCGTGCCGTAGAACGCGAACGAGAAGCCGAGCGTCTGCTGGCTCGTGTCGTCGTCGGCCAGGCGCAGGCGCCGGCCCAGGTCGCTGCGGAAGCCCCCGCTCGCGCCCCGCACGTCGTAGCCCCCCTGCCGGTTCGGCTCGAAGCGCAGCCCGGCGCCCCCCAGGTCGAACGCGTTCGTGCCGACGATCAACGAGCCGTCGTCATTCAGCACCAGCAGGGCGCCGGAGCGGGTGGCCACGCTCCCGGTCGCACGAGCCGAGACGAGGCCCGCCCCGCGCCACAGCCGATGCAGGGCGATCAGCCCTCGGGCGTCTCGCACGTCGGGCCCCAGCCCGTGGCCCTTGCCGGAGGCCTGGGCCACGGAGGCGGACAGCTCGGGGACCGCGGTCGCTGCCAGCGCCGCGGCGCAGGGGTTCGCGCCGGTGGGGGCCGAGGTGACGGGCTGCGTGGCGGGAGTCGAGGAGCCGCCGGAGCCGCCGCAGGCGGCGAGCGCGAGCGCGGCGAGCGCCGCCGCGGCGGCGTGCAGGCAGGCCTTCACGACGCCGCCACCGGGAGCGGCCGCGGCGCGTACGGATCGATCGGCCGCGCGAAGAAGTAGCCCTGTCCCCAGGAGACCCCGAGGCCGAGCAGCGCGTCGGCCTCCTCCTTCGTCTCGATGCCCTCGGCGATCACGGTGGCGCCGATGCCCGTGCCCATGTCGAGGATCGCCTTCACCACCTGCTGGTTCACCTTCTGCAGGTGCACGTCGCGCACCAGAGCGATGTCGACCTTCAGGTAGGCGGGCTTCAGGGCGGCCACGGTCGACAGGCCCGAGTAGCCCGCGCCAACGTCGTCGATCGCGAACGAGAAGCCGAGGTCGGTGAAGGAGTGCATGGCCTCGCGGTACAGGTTGAGGTTGTCGATCACCTGCTTCTCGGTGATCTCGAGCGTGACGTCGGAGGGCGCGAGGCCGGGCCCCAGGTAGTCGAGCACGCCGCGGCCGGTGAAGCTGGTGTCGCGGACGGTCGCGGGCACGGTGTTGACGAACAGCCGGCCCGGCTGCCCGAGCGCGGGCCAGTCGCCGAACAGCCGCTTCCGGCAGGCGCGCTCGAGCTCCTCGGTCACGCCGTAGCGGGCGGCGCGCGCGAACAGCACCGCGGGCGACTCGACGTCGCTGCCGCGCGGGCCGCGCGAGAGGCCCTCGAACGCCATGCGCCGGCCGTCCTGGATCATCACGATCGGCTGGAAAACCGTCCAGATCTCGCCGTTCTGCACGATCTCCAGCAGCCGCTCGCGCTGGTCGCGCTCGCGCAGGCGCGCCCGGGTCTCGGCGCAGGCGGCGGCGTCCTCGATCAGCCGCAGCACCTGGCGCTCGGGGCTCTCGAGCGGGCTCCACAGCACGACCGCGTAGCCGACGCCCAGCGCCGGCCTCTCGCGCAGGTACGGCAGCGTGAGCCGGCCGACCCGGGGAGTCAGGAACTCCTCGACCCGGTCGACGAGCTTGCGCAGGTTCTCGAAGCGGAAGGGCGTCTCCTCGCGGCGCGGGCTGGACAGAAACAGCAGGAAGCGGTCGCCCTCGCGCTCGTCGCGCGTGACGAGGTCGTCCTGCCGGAAGCGCTCGCGCAGCTCCTCGAGCAGCGGGTCGACCTGCTCGCGCAGGCTGCGGAACGCCGCGCCGCCGAAGCTGCGCTCGATCTGCGCCAGTGACGAGAGGTCCACGAGCACGGCCTGCAGGTGGCCCTGGTCGTGCAGGCTGGCGCCGATCTCGTTCTGGACCTCGCGGAAGGTCGGGATCGGCATCCCCGCCATTGTGCGTCGGACGAGAGGCCGATCAAAGCGGCACGGTGCGCGCGCTCACTCTCCGCCGGCGGTCGGCTCACTCGTCCGCGGTCCGCCTGGAGCGAGGGGCGGCCGGGGGCCGGCCCAGCCGGCCCTCGGCCTGGAGCACGCGCCGCAGCAGGAACTCGACCTGCGCGTTGAGGCTGCGCAGGTCGTCGTCCGCCCAGCGCTGGACCGCGTCCAGCACGTCCCTGTCGATCCGCAGCAGAAACGGCTTGCGCTCGGCCATGCCGCCGCCCGGCCTAGTGGTAGATCGTCCCCGCGTTGACGACCGGCTGCGCCTCGCGGTCCGCGCAGAGCACGACGAGCAGGTTCGAGACCATGGCCGCCTTGCGCTCCTCGTCGAGCTGCACCTTGCCGCTGCGAGCGAGCATGTCGAGCGCCATCTCCACCATCCCCACCGCGCCCTCGACGATCTTCTGCCGGGCCGCGATGATCGCCCCCGCCTGCTGGCGCCGCAGCATGGCCGCCGCGATCTCTGGCGCGTAGGCCAGGTGGCTGATGCGGGCCTCGATCACCTCCACGCCGGCCTTGGCCAGCCGGTCCTGGATCTCGCTCTTGAGCCTCTTCGCCACCTCGTCGGTGCTGCCGCGGAGCGAGAGGTGCCCCTCGACGTGAGCGTCGTAGGGGTAGTGGGTGGCCAGGTTCCGGACCGCGGACTCGGTCTGCACCTTGACGTAGTGCTCGTAGTCGTCCACCTCGAAGACCGCCTCGGCGGTGTCCACCACCCGCCAGACCACGATCGACGCGATCTCGATGGGGTTGCCGTCGGTATCGTTGACCTTCAGGTGGGCACTCTCGAAGTTGCGCACCCGCAGGCTGATGCGCCTCTTGGTGTAGAACGGGTTGGCCCAGCGCAGGCCCTCCTGCTTCGCCGTGCCGCGGTAGGCGCCGAACAGCTGCAGCACCCGGCCCGCGTTCGGGGCCACGGTGAACAGGCCGGCGAAGGCCAGACCGTCCAGCACCAGCACGACCACGAAGGCGACCATCCCGTTCGGGTCCTCGACGCGCGCGGCCCTCACGAAGCCGGCGATCGAGACCGCCAGGATCACCACGAAGATGACGAGCATCAACAGTCCCGACGCGGTGCGCTGCTCCCGTTCGCGGATCATCGGAATCCTCCTCGATCGGACGGTGTCACGGGCTTCCACTTGCGTGAGTCCTCGAGCTTGGTCCGTGCTTCGGTGGACGCGAAGAAGCGCGTCAGGCCGCAGTCGCGGCAGACGACCAGGGTGAACCGCGCGGAGAGGACGAACCGCCCGAGCCCGGGCAGGTAGTTCGGCGCGTGGCCGCCCCCCGAGCTGACCTCGGGGCCCTGGTAGAGCGTGTTGCCGCCGCAGTTGGGGCACGGCGCCAGTGTGTCCATGGCCCTCCGTCCGTCGCTATCAATATGATATCAATTTGATATTTTGTCAAGGGGACGCGTCCGCTACCCGCGGCGGCCGGCCGGAGAGCACCTCGTCCGTGACCTCGGGCACGAGCACGCGCTCGCCGGGAAGCAGACCGTGGGGCGACACACGCCATGCGTGCTGACCTGCGCGTCGGGTTGTGAAGCGCCTACAATCACTTCATGGAGAGCCGTCATCCCGCCTGGGCCGCGGAATGGTTGGCCCAGTGGACGAGCGCCGGTCCGGCCCTCGAGGCCGAGCGCAGGGCACGGCTGGCCGGACTCACTGGCGAGCAGGCCGCTGCGGCCGTGAGCGCGGTGCTCGACCTCGCGACGATGGTCCTTCCCCACCCGGAGCGCCGGGCGACCTCGGGGCTTGTCGAGCAGCAGGCGCTCTTCGCGAAGGCGCGCCGCACAGGCGCTCGGTGAACCCGCTCGTCGCCGCTGCGGTCGAGCTCGAGCAGCAGTGTCGGCAGGCAGGTTGGCGCGCCTGCATCATCGGCGGACTGGCCGTGCTCCGCTGGGGCGAGCCGCGCACGACGCAGGATGTCGACCTGACCCTGGTAACGGGCTTCGGAAGCGAACGACCCTACGTCGACGCTCTGCTCGGCGCGTTCGAGCCGCGCATCCCCGACGCTCGCGAGTTCGCGCTCAAGCACCGCGTGCTGCTGCTGGCGAGCCGGATGGGCGTTCCCATCGACGTCGCGCTCGGGGCCATGCCGTTCGAAGAGCGCACCGTCAGCCGGGCCTCGCCGTTCGAGATCGAGCCGCACGTGAGCATCACGACCTGCAGCTGCGAGGACCTGATCGTGATGAAGGCGTTCGCGGGGCGCGAGAAGGACTGGCTCGACATCGAGGGCATCGTCGTTCGGCAGGCAAGGCAGATTGACGTTGCGCTCGTCTGGCGCGAACTCGACCCGCTGCTCGAGTTGAAGGACTCACCCGAGACGAAGGAGCGGCTCGAGCGCCTGCTGGGAGCGGCGACGGGCTAGTCGAGGTCCTTGCGCCCGGGGCCCCGGCTCCGGAAGAACGCGCCGGCGACGAGCGCCCAGACGAGGAGCGCCAGCAAGGCCGTCAGCGGGTTCAGCCACGCCCAGAGCGAGGCACCGCGCGGGGGAACGAACCGGGCGAGCACGGCCTGCGCTCCCTCGCTCGGCGCGTCGAAGACGGCGGCGCCCAGCAGCAGCGTGCCCCACAGCACGAGCGCCCAGAAAGCGAGCAGTGCGGGGCGCCCGAAGAAGCGCAGCGCGTCGCCCCGCGTGGGCACAGTGACCACGGACGGCCTACTTGATCGGCTCGCCGGCCTCGATGCGCTTCAGGTACGAGAGCAGCGTCGGCTCCTTGTAGCCAAGGCTGCGGGCCTTGCCCGCCGTCTCCTTGAACCTCGCGCCGTCCTTGAGCCCGAAGTAGGCCCAGCCCAGCGTCGCCCAGACCTGTGCGTTGTCGGGAGCGAGGCTCGTCGCCTTTTCGAGCGACGGCAGCGCGTCCTTGTAGCGCTTGAGCTGCACGTACGCCTGGCCGAGGGCCACGAAGCCCTCCGCCTTGTCGTAGCCAGGGAGCGCCGTCGCCTTGGTGAGCACGTCGATCGAGCGGTCGAGTTGCTGCGCCCCGCCGAGGGCCATGCCCAGGCTCGTCAGGTATGCGGGGTTGCCCGGCTCCAGCGCCACGGCCTTATCGAGCGGTGCGACGGCTCCCGCAGGGTTGGCCTTCATCATCAGCTGGACCAGGCCCAGCTGGTACTGCGCCTCGGCGTTCTTGGGGTCGAGCTCGACGGCCTTCTGCAGCTCGACCAGCGCCTGGGCCGCGTCGCGCCGAGCCATCTGCGCGCGGCCCAGACCGAGGCGCACGACCGTCGAGTCCGGGTTCTGGTCGCGCAGCTGGGTGAGGTCCTGCAGCGCGAGGTCGGTCTGCCCCTCGCCGAGGGCTTGCAGCGCGCGGGCGACCTTGACCTCGACCACGAGGGCCTTCGCCTCGGGGTCGTTGTCGGCCATCGCAGCGGCGATGTTCGCGTCGCCGAGCGCGTCCTGGGCGCGGCCGAGCGCGATCTTGACTCGCGTCAGCTCCTTGTAGGCCTCCACCGCCCCGGGCGAGGCCTCGACGACCTTCTTCAGCATCGGCTCCGCCTCGGTCGCACGCTTGGTCTGCCGCAGCACGCCCGCCAGGCCGATCACGGCGCCGAGCGCCTTCGGGTCGGCAGCCATCGCCTCGCGGAAAGCCGCCTCGGCGCCGGCCAGGTCGCCCTTCAAGGCGAGCGCGTGGCCGAGCGCCGTCTTGGCACCAGCGCCGCCACCCGCTGCCACGGCCTTCTGGGCGAGCGTCACACCCTCGTCGGCCTTGCCCTCGTGCGTGCGGCGGTAGGAGAGGGCGATCGTGGGCCAGACGCCCTCGGGATCGGCCGCGACGGCCGCGTCCGCGCTCGCGGCGGCTTCGGCCATGCCGCGCGTGTCCTGCACGACCGCCATCCGACCGAGCGCCTCGCCCTTGCCCGCCCCGGTCAGCTTCTCCGCCGCGACCTTGTAGGCGTCGACCGCGAGGTCCAGCTCGCCGCGCGTCTCGCGCAGCTCGCCCAGACGCAGGCCGGCCCGGCCGTCCGTGGCCATCGCCTTGTCGAGGATGGAGACCGCCTCCTCGGTGTTGCCCGCGGCGAGCTTCTCCTGCGCGGCGGCCAGCGGGTCCTGCTGTGCCGCTGTGGCAGCCGGGGCTTTCTTGTCGTCCTTCTTCTTGTCGTCTTTCTTGTCCGCGGCGAACGCGGGCGACGCGAAGAGCGCGACGGCCAGCAACCAGGACCAGCGCATCATGAGGGTCCTCCTGTCCCGCGGTGTGAGCGGCCGGGATCGTCGCAAGCGGGGACGTCCGCCGGAATGCTAGGCCCGCGGCGCCGCGAGCGTCAATCCTCTCGGTGCGAGCGACTTGGGCGCGGGGCCCGCGACGTGAGCGGATTCCTTTACCCTGCGCATTTCGTTGTGCTAGATTCCGAGAGTTGCACAACATGTAGGGGGTTGCCCTGGCCTCGATGCGCCTCGACTCGGTCGAAATCGCCGGCTTCAAGAGCTTCTGCGACCGACAGGAGCTGTCCTTCAAGGGCGGCGTGACGGGCATCGTCGGTCCCAACGGCTGCGGCAAGAGCAACGTCGTCGACGCGATCAAGTGGGTGCTCGGCGAGCAGTCGGTCAAGAGCCTGCGCGGGACGTCCATGGAGGACGTGATCTTCAACGGCAGCTCGAGCCGGCAGCCCCTGCAGATGGCCGAGGTGAACCTCAGGTCTCGGGCCTGAACGGCAACAGCCCGGACGGCTCGCCGGAGTGCGTCGTCTCGCGGCGGCTCTACCGCAACGGCGAGAGCGAGTACCTGATGAACGGCCAGGTGTGCCGCCTGAGGGACATCCAGGAGCTGTTCATGGACACCGGCGTCGGCTCGAAGGCCTACTCGATCATCGAGCAGGGCAAGATCGGCCTCATCCTCTCCAGCAAGCCCGCGGACCGGCGCGCGATCATCGAGGAGGCCGCCGGCATCACGAAGTACCGCGCCCGCAGGCGCCAGACGCAGCTCAAGCTCGAGGCGCGCAGCAGAACCTGCTGCGCGTCAACGACATCGTCGACGAGGTCGAGAAGCAGCTCGAGAGCCTCAAGCGCCAGGCGGCCAAGGCCCGGCGCTGGCGCGCGGTCAAGGAGGAGATGCAGGGCATCGAGCGCGTGGTCTTCGGCCGGCGCTTCGTCGAGCTGGTCGAGCGACAGCGCGTGCTCGACGAGCGCCACGCGGCCGAGGCCGGGCGAGAGAGCGCCGCCAGCCTGGCGCTGGGGACCGAGGAGGCGCAGCTCGAGGCGCGGCGCCAGTCGCTGTACGAGCTGGAGGCGGCGCTCGAGGCGGCGCGCTCGCGGCTGAACGAGCTGACGCTGGCCGTGGACCGCCACCAGGGCCGCAGCGGCTACTGCAGGCAGCAGATCACGGAGACGGCGACGCGGGCGGAGCAGGCCGCACGCGAGGAGGAGGAGCTGGTGGCGCGGGTCGCCCCGCTCGCCGAGACGCTCTCCGCGCGGCGCGCGGAGGAGGCGCGCCTGCGCGACGAGCTGGGCGTGGCCGAGCAGGAGCAGCGCGCGGCCGAGGCGGCGGTGGCCGAGGCGAGCGCGCGGCAGGCGGCGGCCGAGCGCGACCAGGAGCAGGCGCGCGAGGCGCAGGTCGCGCTGCTGGGCCGCATGGCGGCGCTCCAGAACACGCGCGCGGCGGTGGCCGGCACCGGGGACCGCGCCTCGGCCGACCTCGCCAAGCTGGCGGCGGAGCGCGAGGAGCTGGAGCGCGAGCGCTCGAGCGTCGGCGGGGCGCGCGAGGCGGCTGCGCTGCGCGGGGCGCAGGCCGAGGCGCTGGCGGCCGAGCTCGGCCGCGGTCGCGACGAGGCGAGCGCGCGCGCCAACGAGGCCCGCGAGCGCGCAGGGTCGCTGACGCTCGAGGCCGACGCCGTGCAGAGCGAGCGCGACAGCCTCGCCGGGCGCCGGGCGTCGCTCGAGGAGATGGTGGCGACGCACTCGGCATTCGACGAGGGCGTGCGCGCGCTGCTCGGGCGCCCGGAAGGCCTGGAGGTGATCGGCGTGGTGGCCGACACGCTGGAGACCGGCTCGGAGCACGAGCGCGCGGTCGAGGCGTTCCTCGGCGACCGGCTGCAGGCCGTGCTCGTCCCCGACGCGGCCCAGGCGCTGCGCGGCATCCGCTGGCTGCAGTCCTCGGGAGCGGGCCGCGGCGCGTTCCTGCCGCTGGCACAGGCGCGCACGCGCCACGACTGCGGCCCGCTGCGCGAGATCGCGGGCCAGGAGCCGAAGGCCCTCGGCCTGCTGTCCGACTTCTACCGCGTGGGCGGCGCCCACGCGGACCGCGTCCGCGCCTCGCTGCCCGACGCCATCGTGGTCGCGACGCTGGAGGAGGCGCTCGAGGTGGCCGCGCGGCAAGGGCCCGTCTCGCTGGTCACGCTCGCGGGCGAGACGCTGCGCGGTGCGATCGTCGAGGGCGGCCGTGGCGTGAAGGGGCTGCTCGCCCCGAGGCGCGAGGTGAAGGAGGTCGCCGGGCGCCAGGAGCAGGCCGAGGCGCGGCTGGCGTCGCTGCGCGCGGCCGCCGCCGAGGCGCAGGCGAGCGCCGCGGCCGGCGCGGAGGAGGCTCGCTCGTTCGAGGAGCGCATCCACGGCGCCGAGAAGGACCTGGTCGCGGTGCGCCACGAGCTTTCGCACTGTGACGAGGAGCGCGCGCGGCTCGAGCGCAAGGCCTCGATCCTCGACAGCGAGCGCGCCCAGGCCGACGAGGAGCGGCAGGCAGCCGCGGTCAAGCTGGCCGAGCTCGAGCAGGCGCTGGCCTCGGCCGAGGCCGAGCGCGAGCTGGGCCAGCGCCGGACGGCGGAGCTCGCGACCCTGGTGGCCGAGGCCCGCACGGCCGCGGAGGCCTCGCAGGTCCGGCACGCCGAGGTGCGCAGCTCGCTCGCCGCCCTGCGCGAGCGGCTGGCCGCCGCCGAGAACGAGTGCCGCCGCCTGGGCGCCGACCTTCTGGAGCTGGAGCAACGCATCGAGGCGGCGCGCGCCCACGCCGCCGAGACCCGCGCCCGCGGGGCCGAGCTGGAGCGCGAGCTGGCCGAGGTCGAGCGGCTGCTCTCCGAGGCGCTGCTGCTGCGCGACCGGGCGCAGGGCGAGGCGGCGATCGCCGAGGAGCGCGTGCGGGAGCTGCGCGGCGAGCTCGAGGGCCGCGAGCAGGGGCTGAAGGAAAGGCGCCGCGAGCGGGACATGCTGCGCGAGGCCCTGGCCGAGGTCGACGTCGAGCGCGCCCGCACCGGTTCCGACCTCGATCACCTCGCGCGCGAGTGCCAGCAGTCGATCGGCCGCTCTGCGGCCGAGGCGGCGGCCTCGCTCGGCGAGCCGGACCTGGCGCAGGACCTCGAGCAGCTGGCCGGGCAGCTCGCGGAGCTGCGCGACAAGCTCGAGCGCATGGGCGCCGTGAACGTGCTCGCGGTCGAGCAGGCGCAGGAGCTCGAGGAGCGCCTCGACTTCATGACGGCCCAGCGCCAGGACCTGCTCGACTCGATCGCCGAGCTGGACCAGGCCATCCGCAAGATCGACAAGGCCTCGCGCGAGCGCTTCCGCGAGGCGTTCCAGGTCATCAACCAGCACTTCGGCGAGACCTTCAAGCAGCTGTTCGGCGGCGGCACCGCCGGGCTCTCGCTGCTCGACGAGGAGGACCTGCTGGAGAGCGGGATCGACATCATGTCGCAGCCGCCGGGCAAGCGGCTGCAGAACGTGCTGCTGCTCTCGGGCGGCGAGAAGGCGCTCACCGCGATCGCGCTGCTGTTCGCGATCTTCCAGTACAAGCCGTCGCCGTTCTGCATCCTCGACGAGGTCGACGCGCCGCTCGACGACGCCAACATCGGCCGCTTCGTCAAGATGCTCGAGGGCCTCAAGGAGCAGACGCAGTTCGTGCTGATCACCCACTCGCGCCGCACCATGTCGATCGCCGACCAGCTCTACGGCGTGACCATGGAGGAGCCGGGCGTCAGCAAGCTGGTCTCGGTCCGCTTCCAGTAGGCGATACGCCGTCGCCCGGCTCCGACCCGAGGCCGCCGGTCACAACCGCGAGCTGCGCGCGAAGGCGGATTCACTCCGGCTCGCAGAGCGGGGGGTCACAGGGGGGCGCGGCGCAGCGCCCCCCTGCTCAGAAAGCTGCGACAATCCCCCGTGCGCGCCCTCGTCCGCGCGGCCACCCGCGCCTCGCGCCGCCTCTTCCACGGTCTGCACGCTAAGGGCGTGCCGATCGTCTACGACGCGCGCTACCAGCACGGCATGCACGGCGTGCCGATCGACCCGCTGCGGGGCGACAAGGTGCTGGGCGCGCTCGCGGAGGCGGGCCTGCTCGGCCCCGCGCAGCTGTCGGAGCCGCGACCGGCGTCCCTGCAGAACCTGCTGCGCGTTCACACGCCGGAGTACCTCGACTCGGTCCAGGAGCCCGAGGTGCTGGGGCGCATCCTGGGCGCCGAGGTCTCGCCGCTCGAAGCGGAGGCGACACTCGAGCTGCAGCGGCTGATGGCGGGCGGCACGATCCAGGCCACGCGGCTCGCGCTGCGGACCGGCGGGCTGGCGGTTCACCTGGGCGGGGGCTTCCACCACGCGGCCAGCGAGGCGGGCCACGGCTTCTGCGTGTTCAACGACATCGCGGTCGCGATTCGGCGGCTGCGGGCGCGCGGGTTCGCGGAGCCCGTGCTCGTGATCGACCTCGACCTGCACGACGGCAACGGCACGCGCCGCGTGTTCGCCGAGGACCCGACGGTGCACACGCTGTCGGTCCACAACGAGCACTGGGACGCCACGGATGCGCAGGCCTCGACCTCGGTCGCCCTGGGCGCCAACGTCGACGACGTTCTCTACCTGCGCACGCTGCACGGGCTGCTGCCGCCGCTGGTGGCCTCGCTGCGCCCGGGGCTGGTCGTGTACGTGGCGGGCACCGACCCCGCCGCGGACGACGCGCTCGGCAACTGGCGCGTGTCGGCTGCGGGCCTGCTGGAGCGGGACCGGCTCGTGACCTCGCTCGTCCGCAAGGACGGCGCCGCCTGCCCGATGGCCGTCGTCCTGGCGGGCGGCTACGGGCGCCACGCCTGGCGCTACACCGCCCGTTACCTGCTGTGGCTCGCCTCCGGCAGGGAGCTGGAGCCGGCCGCCGAGGAAGCGCTCGCGCTCGAGCGCTTCCGCCGGCTGGGCAGCGACCTGCGCTACGCCGAGACCGTCGACGACGGCCTGCCCTTCTCGCTCAGCGAGGAGGACGTCGCCGGCCTGATACCGGGCCTGGAGCGTCCCGCCCGCTTCCTCGGCTACTTCTCCCGGCACGGTGTCGAGCTGCTGCTCGAGCGCTCCGGCGTCCTCGCCCAGCTGCGCGCCAAGGGCTTCCGCTCGCTCTCGGTCGAGCTCGAGCCGCGCCAGGCGCCGTGCCGGACGCTGCGCGTCTTGTGCCACGACGGCCGTCCCGAGCTGCTGGTCGAGCTGCGCGCCGAGCGCAGCCGCAGCGTGGTCGCGGGCCTGGAGCTGATCGCGCTCGAGTGGCTGCTGCTGCAGAACCCGCGCGAGGCCTTCTCGGCCCGGCGCCCGCGGCTGCCGGGGCAGCAGCACCCGGGCCTCGGGCTGCTGCGCGATTTCATGGGCTGGCTGGTGGCCGTGTGCGAGGCACACGGGCTCGACGGCGTGTACTTCGTCGCCTCCCACTACCACATCGCGATGCAGAGCCGGCGCCTGGTGAGCCCGCTGCAACCGGCCGACGAGGCCCGACTGCAGGCCCTGGCGCGCGCGCTCTCTGGCCTGCCGCTACCCGAGGCGACGGCCGCGGTCGAGGCGGGGCGCGTCGTGGACGCCGCCACGGGAGAGCGCACGGAGTGGTCGCCCATCGCGACCGTGCTGCCCGTCTCCGACCGGCTGCGGGCGCTGGTGAGCGGATCGGGGTACGATCAGGCCGTTCGGCGCGAAGCGGATCGATTTGCGTTCCGACTGCGGCCCGCCACCCCGAAGCCTGGCCCGGCTCGGCCCCGGCGCGGCACGCGATAGAGCCGAGAATTCAGCAAGGAGCCGCACGCATGCCGGCGCACCGTCCGAGTCCTCCCCCCGCCCTGCTCCTGGTCGTCGCCTGCGCGGTCGCCCTGCTTGCGCCTCTCGGTGGGGACGCGCACGCCGTCGCGACCGGGCCTTTGGCCGCGCCCCCGGCCGCGACCGCAGCGGCTGCGCCGCGGCTGGTGCTCGTCGTGTCGGTCGACCAGATGCGTGCCGACTACCTGTCGCGCTTCGCTTCGCTGTTCAAGGGCGGCCTGCGCCGCCTCGTGGAGCAGGGCGCGGTCTTCACGGAGGCGCGCTACCGGCACGCCTGCACGGAGACCGGGCCCGGGCACTCGGTCCTGCTCAGCGGCCGCTCGCCGCGCAGCTCCGGGATCGTCGGCAACACCTGGTACGACCGCACGCTGCGCAAGCGGGTGAACGTCGTCGACGACGCGACCGTGCGCGTGCTGGGCGGCGCGGGGCGCACCGCGTCGCCGTCCTACTTCAACGGCTTCACCGTCGGCGACGTGCTGAAGGCGCACTCGCCGAGCTCGCGGGTGGTGGGCGTGTCGTTCAAGGACCGCGCCGCCATCCTGATGGCCGGCAAGCGGGCCGACGCCGCCTACTGGTACGAGGCCGCGGAAGGGCGCTTCGTCACCAGCAGCTGGTACATGGCAGCCGCCCCGCGCTGGCTGGTCCAGTGGAACGCGCGGCGGCTGCCCGACAGCTACGCGAACCGCAGCTGGCAGCGGCTGCTGCCGGACGCCGCGACCTACGTCCGGCTCGCGGGCGAGGACGACGTGAAGGGCGAGTGGGACGGCAAGAGCACCACCTTCCCCCACGCCGTGCCCGGCGCGCCCCCGGCGCTCGACTACTACGACGGCCTGCGCCGAACGCCTTTCGCGGACGAGATCCTGCTCGACTTCGCGCTCGCCGCGCTCAAGGCGCACGACCTCGGGACCGACCAGGCCACCGACATCCTGGCGCTGAGCTTCTCCGCCTGCGACGTGATCGGCCACACCTACGGGCCGGACAGCCAGGAGATCATGGACCAGTTGCTGCGCCTGGACCGCGTGCTGGGGCGGCTGTTCGACGAGGTGGACCGGCAGGCGGGACGCGGGCGCTGGCTGGCGGTGCTGACGGCGGACCACGGCGTCATGCCGCTGGTCGAGCTGCTGCAGAAGCGCGGGCTGCCCGCGCGGCGCGCCAGCGGTGAGGAGATCGAGGCGCCGGTACGGAGCGCGCTCGCCGCGCGCTTCCCCGGGGCGACCGACATCCTCGCCGATTCCGAGCCCCTGACCTACGTGCTCGACCGCGAGGCGCTCGCGCGCCGGGGGCTGGCGCGCAAAGACGTGGAGCAGACGATCCGGCAGGCGCTTCTCGCGACCGGCCTCGTCGACGCGGTCTACAGCGCGCCCGAGCTGATGGGCTCCACGCCGGCGGCCGACCCTTACTTCGATCTGCACCAGCGTGCCTTCTTCGCGCCGCGCAGCGCCGATCTCATCGCGCGCGTCAAGCAGTACGTCTACCTGGGCGGCTACGTCGGCGGCACCGGTCACGGCACGCCCTACGACTACGACCGCCACGTGCCGATCGTGTTCCTGGGCCCGGGCATCGCACCCGGCCGGCGCGACGTCCCCTGCGGCCCGGAGGACATCGCCTGGACGCTCGGGCGCCTGCTCGGCCTCGACTACCCGCAGCAGGACGCGGCGACCGACCTGCTCCCGTTGCTGAAGCCCGCACCGTAGCCGGCCCGCTCGCGACACCGAGCGCGCTCGAGAGGAGAGCCAATGTCCGAGACCGGCGGGCTCGAGCAGCTGTTCCCGACCAGGGACGCCATCCCCGCGGGCGTCCGGCCCGAGCCGGACGAGGCCGGCCTCACGCTGCTCGTCGGCGGGCGGAGCCGGCGCTGGGACGGCCCGAGCGAGCCGATCCGCTCCGCCGTCTGCGTGCGCGAGGCGGACGGCAGCCTGCGCCAGGTCGAGCTGGGCCCCGGCGCCCTCGCGGACGCGGCGGAAGGGCGGGCGGCGGTCGAGTCGGCCGCGCGCGCCTGGGCGGGAGGCCGCGGCGACTGGCCCCGGGCTTCCGCGGCCGAGCGGATCGCCTGCACGCTCGAGTTCGTGCGGCGCGCCCGCCCGCAGCGCGAGCCGGTCGCGCGCTCTCTGATGTGGGAGATCGGAAAGCCCTGGCCGGACTGCCTGAAGGAGTTCGACCGCACGATCGAGTACATCGAGGCCACGGCCGAGGCGCTGCGCCAGATCGAGAGGCAGGCCGCGGCGCCGGACGAGGCCGGCGGCTTCCTGGCCCGCATCCGCCGCGCGCCGCTGGGCGTCGCGCTGTGCATGGGGCCGTACAACTACGCGGTCAACGAGGTCTTCACCACCGTGATCCCGGCTCTGGTGATGGGAAACCCGGTCGTGATGAAGACGCCGCGCTACGGTGTGCTCGCCAACGCGCTGCTGGTGCCCGCCCTGCGCGACAGCTTCCCGCCCGGCGTCGTGAACCTCGTCACCGGCCGTGGCGCCGCCGTCGCGGGGCCGATCGTGGAGAGCGGCCTCGTGGACGTGCTCGCGCTGATCGGCTCGGCCCGCACGGCGGGCACGCTGCTGCGGCAGCACCCGCATCCCTATCGCCTGCGCACGCTGCTCGGCATGGGCGCCAAGAACCCCGCGATCGTGCTGGCGGACGCGGATCTCGACGCCTGCGCGGAGGAGATCGTCTCCGGCGCGCTCAGCTTCAACGGCCAGCGCTGCACCGCGCTCAAGCACGTGCTGGTCGAGCGCGCCGTGGCCGATGCGCTCGTCGAGCGGCTGGCCGACCTGCTCGCGCCTGGGAATCGGCATGCCCTGGCAGGAGCAGGTGACCGTCACGCCGCTGCCCGACCCTCAGAAGCCCGCCGAGCTCGCCGGCCTCGTCCAGGACGCGACCGACCGCGGCGCACGGGTCGTGAACCCGGGCGGCGGAGAGCGGGCGGGCACCTTCTTCCGCCCGGCGCTCGTCTATCCGGTTCCGGAGGAGGCGCAGCTGTTCCGGGTGGAGCAGCTCGGGCCGATCCTGCCGGTGAGCGTCGTCGACTCCGCCGAGCAGGCGCTCTCGGTCGTCGAGCGCTCGGACGTGGGACAGCAGGCGTCGGTCTTCGGTCGCGACCCGGCCGTGATCGGTCCGCTCGTCGACCACCTCGCCAACCTCGTCTGCCGCGTGAACGTCAACACGCAGTGCCGGAGGGGCCCCGACGTCTACCCGTTCACGGGCCGCAAGAACTCGGCAGTCGGGACGCTCTCCGTCAGCGACGCGCTGCGCGTGTTCTCGATCCGCAGCATGGTGGCGCTGGCCGAGACGGAGCAGCCCCTGCTCGACGCGCTGGCCGCGCGCTCGCTCTTCCTCTCACCGCCTCCCCCCTGAGCGGGGCGCGCCTCGGCCGGCTCGCCTCGGCCGGCTGTTGACAGTGCCTCGCCTCCGCCATATCTTGTCTGGGATGCCGCGCCGCACTGCCAGCTTCGACCCTCCGAGCACGCGCATGGCCATGGGCATGTGTATGCACGCGCGGGTCGAGGTGCGCGGAGGCTAGGCGGCCACACAGCCTGAACAATCCGCAGCCAGAAAGACCCGCAACGGCAGAGCCGGCGCGGGTTTTTTGTTGCCCACCGGCCGCCAGCACAGCGCCCGCCGTCGCGCGGGCAGAGGAGAAGGCCGATGAGCAGCGAGAAGACGGGCTATCGATTCGAGACGCTGCAGGTCCACGCCGGGCAGCAGCCCGCGCCGGGCACGAACGCCCGGGCCGTCCCGATCTACCAGACGACCTCGTACACGTTCGACGACGCCGACCACGGCGCCCGGCTGTTCGCGCTGCAGCAGTTCGGGAACATCTACACCCGCATCATGAACCCGACCACGGACGTCTTCGAGAAGCGCGTCGCCGCGCTCGAGGGCGGCGCCGCGGCGCTCGCCACCGCCAGCGGCCAGGCCGCGCAGTTCCTGGCCCTGTCGACGATCCTGCAGGCCGGCGAGAACCTGGTCTCGACCAGCTACCTCTACGGCGGCACCTACAACCAGTTCAAGGTCTCCTTTCCACGCCTCGGGATCGGCGTCAAGTTCGTCGACGGTGACGACCCGCAGGACTTCGCCAGAGCGATCGACGCCAGGACCCGCGCGCTGTACGTCGAGACGATCGGCAACCCGCGCTTCAACGTGCCGGACTTCGACGTGCTCGCGAAGATCGCGCGCGACAACGGCATTCCGCTGGTGGTCGACAACACCTTCGGGGCCGCCGGCTACACCGCACGGCCGATCGACTTCGGGGCGGACATCGTGGTCGCCTCGGCCACCAAGTGGATCGGCGGCCACGGCACCTCGATCGGCGGCGTAATCGTGGACGCCGGCAGGTTCGACTGGGGCAACGGCAAGTTCCCGGTCTTCACGGCGCCCTCGCCGGGCTACCACGGCCTCAACTTCTGGGAGACCTTCGGCCCGAAAGGCCCGTTCGGGAACATCGCGTTCATCGTCCGCGCGCGCGTCGAGGGCCTGCGCGACTTCGGCCCGGCGCTCTCGCCGTTCAACTCGTTCCTGTTCCTGCAGGGGCTGGAGACGCTGTCGCTGCGCGTGCAGCGCCACAACGACAACGCGAACGAGCTGGCGTGCTGGCTGGAGAAGCACCCGGCGGTCGCCTGGGTCAGCCACCCGAGCCTGCCCTCCCACCCCTCGCACGCGCTGGCGAAGAAGTACCTGCGCAACGGCTTCGGCTCGGTGCTGACCTTCGGCATCAAGGGCGGGCGCGAGGCCGGCCGCAAGTTCATCGACAGCGTGAAGCTGGCGAGCCACCTCGCCAACCTGGGCGACGCCAAGACGCTGGTGATCCACCCCAGCAGCACGACGCACCAGCAGCTCTCCGACGAGGAGCAGCGCGCCAGCGGCGTGACGCCCGACCTGGTGCGCGTGTCGGTGGGCATCGAGCACATCGAGGACATCAAGGCCGACTTCCAGCAGGCGTTCGACGCCGCCGTGAAGGCCGCCGCATGAGCGGCGGCGACGGCCCGACCGGCACGCGGTACCTCGACTCGGCCGGGCCCTTCGAGCTCGAGTCGGGGGCCCGGCTGCCCTCGCTCACGGTCGCCTACCGCACCTGGGGGCGTCTCGACGCGGAGGGCGGCAACGCCGTGCTCGTCTGCCACGCGCTCACGGGCTCGCCGGACCTGGAGCGCTGGTGGAGCCCGCTCCTGGGGCCGGGGCGGGCGCTCGACCCCGCGCACGACTTCGTCGTCTGCAGCAACGTGCTCGGCAGCTGCTACGGCACCACCGGCCCCGCCTCGGAGCGGCCGGACGGGGCCGGCCGCTGGGGCGGCTCGTTCCCGGAGATCAGCGTGCGCGACATGGTGCGCGTACAGGCCCTGCTGCTCGACGCGCTCGGCGTGCGCCGGCTGCGCCTCGTGCTCGGCGGCTCGCTCGGCGGCATGCAGGTGCTCGAGTGGGCACTCCTGTTTCCCGAGCGCGTCCGGGCGATCGCCCCGATGGCCGTCTCGGCGCGCCACTCCGCCTGGTGCATCGCTTTCTCGGAGGCGCAGAGGCAGGCCATCTTCGCCGACCCGCGCTGGCGGGGCGGGCGCTACCCGGCGCACGAGCCGCCCGAGGCCGGGCTCGCGGTCGCGCGCCAGATCGCGATGTGCAGCTATCGCAGCCGCGAGAGCCTCGAGCGACGCTTCTCGCGCCACCTCGGCGGCGACGGGCGCTTCGCCGTCGAGGGCTGGCTGGGCCACCACGGGCGCGCGCTGGTCGAGCGCTTCGACGCGGCGAGCTACGTGGCGCTCACCCGTGCGATGGACACGCACGACGTGGGGCGTGGCCGCGGAGGCTGGAGAGAGACCCTGGCCTCGGTGAGCGCGCCCGCGCTCGTCGTCTCGATCGACAGCGACCTGCTCTACCCGCCCTCGGAGCAGGAGGAGCTGGCCGGCGCGCTGGCGCAGGGAGAGCTCGCCCGCGTGCGCTCGCCCCACGGCCACGACGGCTTCCTGATCGAGGGCGAGGCCGTGAACGAGCTGGTGGTGCGCTTCCGCAGCGGGCTGTCGCTCCGGGGCGCGGCGAGGGAGAGCCAGCGCGTGGCCTGAGGGGGGCCTTCCTCTCAGCGCCTCCGCCCCAGCCTCAGCACGCCGAGCAGGTTCGAGAAGTCGTCGGTCCAGAGCGGTGTCGCGGCCGCGACCTGCGGCGCCCGCCAGCGGTCGGAGCCCGCGAGCCGGCCCAGGTCCTCGCGGCGTGCCGCGAGGGCCATCCACTCGGACGACAGCTTGCCGCCCCCCGACAGCGGGAAGACCGAGTCGCGACCCACCAGCGCGACGAGCCCGACCTCCCGCGCCACGCGGCCGAGCACGGGCTCGAGCGCGAGGTCGCGATTCGAGAAGTGGACGAGGATCGTGCCGCCCTCGGCCAGGCGGGAGCGGTAGAGAGTGAACGCCTCGCGCGTGACCAGGTGGACCGGGATCGCGTCCGAGCTGAACGCGTCGAGCACGATCAGGTCGAAGCGGCGCGGCGTCGCCGCGAGCGCGCGCCGAGCGTCCCCGATCTCGACGCTGCAGCGCTCCGCGCAGCCGGCCAGGTAGTCGAAGTAGCGCGTGTCGCGCGCGAGGCGCTCCACGGCGGGATCGATCTCGAAGAAGACCCAGTGCTGCCCGGGGCGCGCGTAGCTGGCGAGGCCCCCCGCCCCGAGCCCGACGACGGCGACGCGGGCGCGCGACGCGGCGGGCAGCGCCGCGAAGGCCTCCCCGAAGGGTCCGCTGCGGTGGTAGTAGGCGAGCGGCTCCGCCTGGCGCGCCGGGTCCAGGCTCTGGATGCCGTGGAGCGTCGTGCCCTGCATCAGGAAGCGGTAGCCCTGCCGGCGGTCCTCCTGCACGCGGTAGACGCCGAAGAAGCTCCGCTCCGCGTGCACCAGGGTCCCGAACCCGCCTTCGTAGAAGCGGCCCGCAAGGAGCATCAGCGCGAGCGCCGCCGCGTGACGCCGAGGTGACGCGGCCTGGCCGTAGGCGACCAGGACCGGCACCGCGAGCGCGACGGCGAACGGCCGGGCTCCCGGGGCAGCGCGGTTGGCCCACAGAACGGCGGCCAGGGCCAGGGCCCCGGCGGCGACCGCCCACGCCGCATCCAGGGCGAGCCGGCCGCGCCGCGCGGGCGCCTCGTCCTCTCCTCCGGGCGCCCGCCGGAGCGCGCAGGCGAGCACCAGCGCCAGCGGGTACTCGCTCACGTCGCTGAACAGGAGCGGCGCAACGAGCGCGTTGAACGCGCCCCCGAGCGTCCCGCCGACGGCCAGCCACAGGTAGTAGCGCGTGAGCCCCGCCGGCCGAGGGCGACAACGCGCCAGCTCGCCGTGGCACGCGAGCGAGGCCGCCAGGAACGCGGCCAGGTGCAGTGGCACGAGCAGCGCCAGCGGCGCGTCGAAGCGGCCGATCAGCAGCAGCGCAATCAGCAGGGCGAGCATCGGCAGCGATCGCGACGCCTGGCGGGTCGCCAGCGCGCCGAAGCGGCTGAAGGCGATCACGAGACTGAGCAGGTACAGCGCCAGCGGCACGACCCACAGCAAGGGCACGGCGGCCACGTCGGTGGACAGGTAGCTGGTCACGCCGAGCATCAGGCTGGCCGGCACGGCCGCCAGGGCCACCCAGAGCCCGACGACGGTCCAGGAGGGCCTCGGCTCGGGCTCCTGCGGCTCGCCCGAGGCCCGGCCGCGAGCGTCCGTCGCCGCACCGGCGGCCGCCCGCCGGACGCGTACGGCGCACACGAGCACGAGGACCGCGTAGGCGGCGTAGCCGAGCCGCCACAGGCAGTACTGCAGCGAAAGCGGCAGCAGCGGCTCGACGAGAGTCGGATAGGCGAGCAGCGCGAGCAGGCTGCCGGCGTTGCTCGCCGAGTAGAGGAAGTAGGGATCGCGCGCCGACGGCCGCTCCGCACGCGCGTACCAGCGCTGCAGCAGGGGGGTGCCCGTCGACAGCACGAAGAAGGGAAGGCCCAGCGAAGGGACGAGCGCGGCGAACAGCCAGCCGACGGCGCCCGCGCGGGGCGGCGGGGCGCTCGCCGGCGGCAGCAACGGCAGCAGCGCCAGGGCCAGCGCCAGCAGCGCGAGCTGCGCCGCGGCCTGGCGACCGACGCTCAGGCGCGACGCGCTGACGTGCGCGTAGCCGTAGCCCAGGAGCAGCAGTGCCTGGAACAACAGCACGCACGCGTTCCAGGTCGCCGGCGCGCCGCCGAGCCGCGGCAGCATCGTCTTGCCCACCATCGGCTCGACGAGGAAGAGCAGCGCCGCGCCGAGGAAGACCGTGGCGGTGAACCAGGGCGCGTCGCGTGCGCGACCTGCTGGCCCGGCCGGTCTCTCGCTCGTGTTCAGGCCTCCGTCCCCCGCGGAGCCAGGATTATCCGCCGCGACGCGGCGCGCGTGCAGCGCCCGAGCTCGCCGCTTGCGTCTGCCCCGGCGCCGACCCATGCTGGCAGTACCGCCATGCACCGCGCCGTGACCGCGCTCCTGGGCCCGACCAACACCGGCAAGACGCACCTGGCCATCGAGCGCATGCTCACGCACGCGAGCGGGATGATCGGCTTTCCGCTGCGGCTGCTGGCACGCGAGAACTACGATCGCGTCGCGGCGCTCAAGGGGGCCGGGGCCGTGGCGCTGGTCACGGGCGAGGAGCGCATCGTGCCGCGACGCCCCTCGTACTGGATCGCCACCGTCGAGGCGATGCCGACGGGCCTCGAACCGGACTTCGTCGCCGTCGACGAGGTCCAGCTCGCGGCGGACCGCGAGCGCGGCCACGTCTTCACCGACCGCGTGCTGCACGCGCGCGGCGCGCTCGAGACCTGGCTGATCGGCGCCGAGACGATCCGCCCGCTGCTGCACAGGCTGCTGCCCGACGCCGCGTTCCAGACCCGCGAGCGGCTCTCCACCCTGTCCTACGCCGAGCCGAAACGCCTGGCGAAGCTGCCGCCGCGCTCGGCCGTGATCGTGTTCTCGCTGCGCGAGCTGTACGAGGTCGCCTCCCGCCTGCGCCGCGAGCGCGGCGGCGCGGCGCTGGTGTTCGGCGCGCTCTCGCCGCGCACGCGCAACGCGCAGGTGGGCCTCTACCAGGGCGGCGAGGTGGACCACCTGGTCGCGACCGACGCGATCGGCATGGGCCTCAACCTCGACATCGACTGCGTCGTCTTCACGGGGCTCGCCAAGTTCGACGGCGTCGGGCCGCGCGCGCTGACGCCGGCCGAGGTGGGCCAGATCGCCGGCCGCGCGGGCCGCCACGTGCGCGACGGCCAGTTCGCCTCGACCGCGGAGCTGGGGCCGTTCGAGCCGAGGCTGGTGGCGGCGGTCGAGTCGCACCGCTTCGCCCCGCTCGGCCAGCTGTACTGGCGCACGGACGAGCTCGACTTCTTCTCGCCCCTGGCGCTGCTCGGCAGCCTCGAGCGTCGGCCACCGCAGCCATTCCTGGTCCGCATGCGGCACGCCGAGGACGCGCGCGCCCTGGCCGCGCTCGCGCGCGACGCCGAGACGGCGGCGCTGGCCCGCGACGCAGACTCCGTGCGCCTGCTGTGGGAGGTGTGCCAGGTCCCCGACTTCCAGGGCGCGCTCACGGAGGCGCACACCCGGCTGCTCGCGCGCGTGTTCCGCTTCCTGCGCGGGCCGTCGGGGCGCATCCCGGAAGACTTCCTGCACGCGCACGTGCGCGAGCTCGACCGCACGGACGGCGAGGTCGACGTTCTGCTGGGCCGCATCGCGGCGATCCGCACCTGGACCTACCTCTCGAACCGCACGGCCTGGGTGCCCGACGCCAGCCACTGGCAGGCGCGCACGCGCGCCGTCGAGGACCGGCTCTCGGACGCGCTGCACGAGAGGCTCACGCAGGAGTTCGTGGACCGGCCGGGGACGGTGATCGCACGCCACGAGGCCTCGGAGCTGGTGACCACGATCGGGGCGGACGGCGAGGTGGCGGTGCAGGGGCTGCGCGCCGGCGTGCTCGAGGGCTTCCGCTTCCGGCCCGAGCGCGGGACGGGCGACGGCTCGCGCGGGCTGCTGGCCGCGGCGAACCGGGCGCTGCGCGAGCTGGTGCGCGCCCGCGTGCTCGCGTTCGAGACGGAGGACGACGCGGCCTTCGCGCTGGGGCCCGGCGCCGAGCTGCTGTGGCGCGGGGCGCCCGTCGCGCGCCTGGCTGCGGGCGACAGTGCGCTGTCCCCCCAGGTGGACGTGCTCGCCACGGAGCTGCTGGACCCGCCGCTGCGCGAGCGGGTCAGGCGGCGGCTCGCTGCGTGGCTGGACGGCACCCTGCGGACTGTCCTGGCTCCGCTCTTCGCACTGCGCGAAAACGCGCCGCCCGGCACCCTGCGCGGCCTCGCATTCGTGCTGGTGGAGGGCCTGGGCGCGGCGGCGCGCCGCGAGATCGCGACACAGGTGCGCGCGCTGGCCGCTGACGACCGTCGGGCCCTCTCGCGCCTCGGCGTGAGCGTCGGCCGCTTCGCACTGTTCCTGCCGGCCCTGCTCAAGCCCGAGGCGATGCGGCTGCGGGCGCGGCTGTACGCGGTCCGGCACGGCCAGCGGGCCGAGACGGGGCCCGACGGCCCGCCCTCGGTCCCCAACGACCTGGCACGGCCGCTCGGGTCCTACCTCGCCTGCGGCTACCTGCCGCTCGGCCCACGGGCCGTGCGCCTCGACCGCCTGGAGCGCGCGGCCGCGGTCGTCGCGCGGCTCTCGCAGGGCGGAGCGTTCGTGGCGCCGCGCGAGCTGCCGGGGATTCTCGGCTGCCCGCCGTCCGAGCTGCCCGCCGTCCTCTCGGCCCTGGGCTACGGCGAGCGGGACGGCCGCTTCGAGCGGCGGACCCGCCCGCCGCACCGCCACGTCCAGCGCGCCTGAGCCGGCCGCGGGCCGCGTGCTAGCATGCCGCGATGGCCTCCACGAGCGACGAGCTGGAGCACGCCCGGCAGCAGGCCGAGCGGCTGCTGCTGCCGTTCGAGCCGCTCGACGAGCCGCCCGCCGACCCCTCGCTCTGGGGAGAAGTGCCGCTCGAGCTGCTGGTGCGCTACTCGTGCGTGCCGCTGCGACGCGAGGGCGGCCGCATCGTGCTGGCCTTCGGCGGCCTCGAGGACCCCCTGCGCATCGACGAGCTCGAGTTCCTGCTCGAGCGGCCGGTCGAGGCCGCGCTGGCGCCGGCCGAGCGCGTCGCCGCGCTGCTGCGCCGGCACCGCGGAGGCGAGATCCTGCTCGAGCAGGCGAGCGAGGGCCTGAGGCTGCAGCTGCTCGCCGAGGACGAGGCCGAGGTCGCCGACGCGCAGGCGCTGCCCGCCGAGAGCCCGATCGTACGGCTGGTGGACTCGCTGATCCTGGGGGCCATCGAGCGGCGCGCGTCGGACATCCACCTCGAGACGAAGGACCGCGAGGTGCTCGCCAAGTACCGAATCGACGGCGTCCTCTACCCCGCCCTCGAGCCGCTCGACAAGCGGCACCACGACACGATCGTCAGCCGGCTCAAGGTCATGTCGGAGCTCGACATCGCCGAGAAGCGCGTGCCGCAGGACGGCCGCTTCCGGCTGCGGGTGAAGGGCCGCACGATCGACTTCCGCGTCTCGATCATGCCGTCGATCCACGGCGAGGACGCCGTGATCCGCATCCTCGACAAGGAGCAGCTCAACGCGGCCTTCCGCAGCCTGCGGCTCGACGTGCTCGGCTTCCCGGACGCGGACCTGCGCAAGCTGCGCAAGTACATCACCGAGCCCTACGGCATGGTGGTCGTCACGGGCCCGACCGGCAGCGGCAAGACCACCACGCTCTACGCCGCGCTCAGCGAGATCGCGAGCCCCGAGGACAAGATCATCACGATCGAGGACCCGGTCGAGTACCAGATCCCGGGCATCGTGCAGGTGCCGGTCAACGAGAAGAAGGGCCTGACCTTCGCGCGCGGGCTGCGCTCGATCCTGCGCCACGATCCCGACAAGATCATGGTCGGCGAGGTGCGCGACCCCGAGACGGCGCAGATCGCGGTGCAGTCGGCGCTGACCGGCCACCTGGTGTTCACGACCGTCCACGCCAACAACGTGTTCGACGTGATCGGCCGCTTCATCCACATGGGCGTCGAGCCCTACAACTTCGTCTCCGCCCTCAACTGCGTGATGGCCCAGCGGCTGGTGCGCGTGCTGTGCGGCGCCTGCAAGCGCCCCGCGCCGCCGGCGGAGTCGCTGCTGCGCGAGTCGGGGCTCGACCCCGAGCTCTACCACGACCAGCCGTTCCACGAGGCCGTGGGCTGCGACGAGTGCGGCGGCACGGGCTTCCTGGGGCGCACGGCGGTCGCGGAGCTGCTCGACATGTCGGACCGCATCCGCCAGATGATCCTCGAGCGGCGGCCGGCCTCGGAGATCAAGCAGGCCGCGCGCGAGGAGGGCATGACCTTCCTGCGCGACTCGGCCCTCGAGAAGGTGTTCGCGGGCGTGACCACCCTGCGCGAGATCAACAAGGTCACCTTCGTGCAGTGAGCGACCGGGAGGCGGGCACCGGGGCGCACACGGAGGCGACGCGCGACCCGAGGCAGCTCGGGACCGAGGCCCTCGGCAAGGAGCGTCTGGCCGCGCTCTACCGGATCTCCCGAGAGCTCCTCTCCGAGCGAGCGCCGGTGGCGGTGGTCGAGCGCATCCTCTCCGCCGCGGCCTCCGCGCTGGCGCCGGAGCGCGCGTGCCTCCTCGCCCTCGGCCCGGACGCCTCGCTCCGCCCGCTCGCCACCCACCGCCTCGATCTCGGCTCCGACCCCGACCGCTGGCCGATCAGCCTCTCGGTCGTCCGGCACGTGATCGAGAGCGGGCTCGCCGTCCTCGCCTCCGACATCCGCGGCGACGCGAGCTTCAAGGGGGCGTCGAGCGTCCACCGCTTCCGCATCCGCTCGGTCCTCGCCGTGCCCCTCGGGCCTCGCCCCGTGCGCGGCGTCCTCTACCTGGACACGCAGGCCGCCGAGCGCGCCTTCTCGGCAGAGGACCTCGACTTCGCCACCGCCCTCGCGGTCCAGGCCGCCCTCGTCCTCGATCGGGTGGAGGAGAACGCCCGCACGGCAGAGGCCCTCGCCCGCAGCGACGAGCGGCTCGAGCTCGCTCGAGGCGGAGCTGCTGCGCCACGAGATCGTGGGGCGGTCTCCGGCGCTCCTCCAGGCCTACGACACGCTGCGGCGCTTCGCCCGCGCGGGGGCGCGGGTGCTGCTCCGCGGCGAGACGGGCACGGGCAAGGAGCTCTTCGCCCGGGCCTACGCGGCGGAGAGCGGTCGGCCGGCGCGGGGCTGGGTGCCGGTCCCCATCCCCGCGTTGGCTCCGACCCTCGTGGAGTCCGAGCTCTTCGGCCACGTGCGCGGCGCCTTCACCGAGGCGACCCGCGACAAGAAGGGCCGGCTCGAGATGGCCGACCAGGGCGTCCTCTTCCTCGACGAGATCGGGGACGTCGAGCCGGCGCTGCAGACGAAGCTCCTCCGCTTCCTCGACTCCGGCGAGCTCTTTCGCGTGGGCGACACCGCGGCCCGCCGCGTGGACGCCCTCGTCGTCTCCGCCACGAACCGCCCGCTCGAGAAGGACGTCGAGGCCGGCCGCTTCCGCGCCGACCTCCTGGCCCGCCTCGGCCACACGGTCGCGATCCCGCCGCTGCGGGAGAGGCCGGGCGACGTCCCGCTCCTCGTCGAGCACGTGCTGTCGCGTGTCGAACGCGGACCCCTGCGCCACCGGTTCGTCCCCGAGGCCCTCGATCTCCTCCAGCGGCACCACTGGCCGTTCAACGTGCGCGAGCTGCAGCAGGTGGTCGAGCGCGCGGTCTGTCTCGTGGACGGCGAGGAGGTGCGGCCGGAGCACCTCCCGGACTACCTGCGCCAAGGGGGCAGCGCCCCCTCCGCCGACGGCCCGCCGCGCCCGCTGCGCGAGGTCGTCGAGGAGGCCGAGAAGGCGCACGTGCTCCGGACCCTCGAGCACACCGGTGGCAACAAGCGCCGGGCGATCGACCTGCTCGGCATCTCGCCGGAGACCTTCTACCGGCGCCTCGAGGCATGGGGCCTGCACCGCCGCGACGACGACCGGGAGTAGAGGCACTCCGTTCGATCCTCGAACGGACGCTTCGATCGTCGAACGCTTCCCGGTGCTGGTCTACTGAAGACACGCAACTTGTGAGACGTCTCGCGCGGCACGCGCGTTGCCTCTGGGAGGGGTGCCCGTCAAAGGAGGCACCACATGATCTCCCGTTCGACGTGTCGTATCCTCGCTCCCGCGGTCGCCGTTGCGCTGTCTCTCGGGCTCGCAGCCTGCGGCGGCGACGACGAAAGCCCCACCTCCCCGACCCCGCCGCCCATCGTCGCGGGCAGCTACTTCATGCAGTGGACGCTTCAGGTCCTCCGCAAGAGCGACGGGTTCCAGAAGCAGTTCCAGTGCTACGGAACGATGACCCTCGTCCAGGGGTCGCCGGCCGCCTCGACCTCCACGCTTTCGGGCTTCGCCGTGGTCAACTCGGGCTGCGCGCCCGAATCGTACGACCTCAACGGGACCGTCAGCGCAGGAGGAGCGATCGCGTTCGCCACGAACGGCCCGAAGCCGCCTGAGGGGCCCTGCCCCGGCGGCAAGAACGTCCGCTTCTCGGGTCAGGTTACGACGAGCGACTCCTACGCCAACCTGACCGCGCGCGGCGTCACGACCGTGACCTGCCCGCAGTTCGGGGATCACGAGTTCACGTACCTGGTCAACGCTTCGAAGTGAGCTCAGGGCTCGCATCGGAGAGACAGCCATGACCTTCCGTTTGGCCGTCGCGCTGGTCGCCGGCCTCGCGCTCTCCGCGTGCGGGCGCGACGCGATCACGGCGGCGACTCCGCTGGTGGACACCACGGGCAGCTGGTGGCTCACGATGACCCTGAGCGTCGTACGCCTCGCCGACGGGTACCGCGCGCAGCTCGAGTGCCGCGGGACGGTCGCCATGACCCAGGAGCCGGGAACGGGCTCGGTGCACGGCGCCGTCCGGTACTCGTATCGCTGCCAGGGTGGCTCCGAGCTGCGTGGGAGCGTGAACGCCGCCGGCAAGGTCGCCTTCACGATGGACGGCTTCAAGCCGTACGAGCCGGCGGACACCCCCTGCCCAGGCGCGAAGGACGTCTCCTTCTCCGGCGAGCTGTCGACGTTCGCCGACCTCGGAACGCGGCTCTACGCCACGGGAGCCACGCGGGTGAGCTGCGGGGCGCTCGGCGATCACGAGTTCCACTACGCGTTCGACGGGTGGCGCGATCACTAGGGCAGGTTGACGCGCATCGTGTCGGCCGTCTCCACGGTCTGCGCGGCGACGGCGGTGAGGGTGACGCGGCCTCTCCACTCGTTGAAGCGGGACGCGTCGCCCGCGCCGTTCGCGCAGGTGAGGGTCGTCTGCACGCGCAGGGTGGTGGTGCCCGTGCGCAGCGTGGCGGGAGCGACGGTGGCCGGCGCGCTGCTCGCGAAGCCGACCTCGCTCGGCACCGCGGGGGAGCTCACGATGATGAGGACGGCGGAGACCGACCCGATCGTCACGTCGCGACCGGTGCCGTTCTCCGCGCTCAGGTCGATCGCCACGGCGAGCGGCATCCCCGCCGTCCCGTTCGGGCAGTCGAGCACCGGTGTCCCGAAGCGGGCGCCGGCAAGGGTCACCTCCCCGGTGGCCGGCGTCGAGTCGCCGCCCACCGCGAGGGCGATGCCAGCTCCCGCAGCGACGGCGGCCCCCGCGAGCAGGACCGTCCGGCCCGCGTGGCCCTTCTTCGACTGCGGCTTCGCCCCCGGGGCCGGTTCCGCCGCGCGCGCAGCGGCCTCGCGATCGCGGCGTGCCTCCTCGAAGGCGGTGATCACCTTCGGTGAGAAGCGGTCGGCGGCGAGGCGCAGGGACGGCTCATGGCCGAGCGCCTCGCGGAAGCGGGCGCGGGCGGCGTCTCCCTGGTCGATGGCGAGATGGGCGATGCCGAGGTAGAGGCACGCCTGGGCCGCGTCGTGCCCACCCTTGGCCGCCAATCGGTCGGCAACGGGCCCGAGCGTCGTGACGGCCCCCTCGAAGTCACCCTCGTCCACCTGACGGATCCCGGCCGCAAGGCCGGGATCCTGGGCGGCCGCGGCAAGAGCAGCCTCCGGGCTTGGCCCGGTCAACGCGCAGGCCAAAAGGGTCATCGCAACGACGAGGGGCTGGAGCCGCGTCATCCGAGTCACATGAGCGCGGGCTAGGGTATTCCGGGCTGCGGCGAAACGCCAAGCCTCAGCGGCGCCGCACGCCGTCCGTGGTGAGGTCGACGATCAGGCGGAAGGTCTCTCCCGGTCGGATCGTCACGCGGCGCGGGTAGGGCTGGTAGTCGGGGTGCGTGAGGAGCACCGCGTGAGGCCCCGGCGACAGCGGGATGCGGCCGAGCGGCGTCTGCCCGCGCGGGACGCCGTCCACGCTGACGTCCGCCCAAGGCCGCGCGACGACGAGCAGTGCGCCGTCGGCCGCCGGCGTCGGGGACGGCGTGGGCCGCGCGACGGGTGGCGGGGCGGCACTCGCCGGCTCGGTTGTCGGAGCGGGTGGCGTTGGCTCGGGCGAGGGCGGCGCGGGTGCGGCTTCGGCAGGGACCGGGCGGGCCACGACGGGCGACTGCGCCACGCCGGGTGACGGGACGATGGCCGGGGTCGATGCCTCCGGCGAAGGTGTTGGCGAGGGTGCCGCAGCGGCGCTCGGCGACGGGGCCGGCATGGGCGGCGGAGACGGAGGCAAGGCCGTCCGGAAAAGGAGAGCCGCCACCACCCCAGCCGTCGCGAGGGCGAGCACGAGCACGATGCGGGGCCAGCGCGTCCGTGCCGGTGCCGGCGCCGGGAGGCGGCCCTCCCGCACCGCGCGCAGCGCCTCGGCCATCTCGGCGCCGTCGGCGTATCGGCAGCCCGGCTCCTTGGCCAGCGCGCGGGACAGCACCGGCCGCAGCGCCTCGGGCGCCGCCTCGAGCGGGGGCGGGGCCTGGAGGTGCTGCAGCAGCGTCCCGACCGGGGTCTCGGCGCGGAAGGGCACGCGGCCGGTCGCGAGCTCGAAGAGGACGACGCCCAGCGAATAGACGTCGCTCCTCGGGTCGGCGGGGCGACCCCGCGCCTGCTCGGGGCTCATGTACTCGGGGCTCCCGAGCGCGTAGCCTCCGGGGCCGGTCTCCCCGCCTGTCGCCGGCTTCGCGATGCCGAAGTCCATGAGCCGCAGGCGCCGCGTGGCGTCCACCATCAGGTTGAGGGTCTTCAGGTCGCGGTGGACGATCCCAGCGCGGTGCACGGCGGCGAGGCCTTCCGCCGCCTGCAACCCGAGGCGCAGCACCTCCTCGGCCGGGAGCGCGCCGCCCTGCAGGCGGGCCGCGAGCGTCTCGCCCGGCACGAGCTCCATCGAGATCCAGCGCAGCGCCCCTTCCTGCCCGCCGTCGTGCAAGCGGCAGACGTTCGGGTGGCTCACCTGCCGGGCGAGCTTGACCTCGGAGCGGAACCGACGCTCGGCCTCGGGACCGCGGGCCGACTGCGCCCGCTGAACCTTGAGCGCCACCTCCTCGTCCAGCACGCGGTCGAAAGCGCGGTAGACCGACCCCATCCCACCCCGGCCCAGGCAAGCGCGGATCTCGTAGCGGTCGGCGACCACCGCGCCCGGAGCGAGCGGCGTCAGGTCGGCGCCGCACGCGGCGCACTCCTGTCCCGCCTGGTCACGCTCGTCGCCGCAGACCGGGCACCGCACCGCCGCAGGATACTTCAGGGGTCAGATCGAGTCGCAGCCACGAAGGTGCCGGCGCCAGCCCGCAGGTGGCGCGAGGGCTCGATGGTTGAGCACTCCCGGCTGCTCGGGGCGCCAGTGGGTGAGAAGGTGACGACCGCCACGCTACAATGAAGCCAGTATGGGCGCCGGCGTCGATCCCGAGGCCGTGGCGGAGGAGCAGCGCCGCGCCGACAGGCTGCGGCGGACGGTGGACGTGGCGTGCGCCGTGCTGCGGCAGGGGGGCCTCACGCGTGCCGAGGGCGAGGCGGTCGTGGCTCTCGCGCGGGGGCAGGCGCTGGAGCTGTTCCCCGGCCGGAGCGACGTGTTCGACCTCGTGCTCGCCCCGCGTTTCCGCCGGGTCCTCGACGAGTTCTGCCCGCGGCCGGGAGGCCGCGTCCTGCCGTTCCGGCGAGAGCGGTGAGCCAGAGGGACTTCCTGCCGCCAGGCTAGCGGCTCACGCAGGTGAAGTCGCGCATGACGCCGTCGGCGTCGAAGAACACGAAGTACAGCATGTCGGACGCGCGATACACCCGCAGCTGCGGGTAGCGGCCGGCCTTCGCGCGCAGCTCGTCGACCTTCGCGGCCCCGTGCGCGGAGATCACGCGCTCGGCCTCCGCGCGGCTCGCCGGAACGGCGAGCAGCGGGGCGTCCTTCACGCCTGCCAGCCACTCGGTCAGCCGCGCGGCGGTCGGCTGGCGGGCCATCACCGCGCGCAGCAGCTGCTCGTGCTCGAGGGCGCGGTGGTAGTTGAAGCCGAGCGTGCCCAGGAACATCGCGACCGAGAGGGACGCGAGCGTCACGACCAGGGCGCCGAAGAGGATCCATGTGCGCTTCACGCTGGACTCCTGAGCGCATTGTAGGCCCGGGCGCGCGGCCGCCACGCTTGAACGCCGTGGCGCCAGGGACCAGAATCCGCTGGCGATGCGGATCGGGGTCGACCTCGGCGGCACGAAGATCGAGGCGATCGCGCTCGACGACCGGGGCGCGGTGCTGGCCCGCCGACGGGTTTCCACGCCGCGCGGCGACTACGACGCAACGCTCGCCGCCGTCGCCGGCCTGGTGCGCGGGCTCGAGCAGGAGACCGCGCAGCAGGGCACCGTGGGCGTCGGCATGCCGGGCGCGCTGTCTCCCGCCACGGGCCTCGTCAAGAACGCGAACTCGACCTGGCTGATCGGGCGGCCGCTGGACCACGACCTCTCGGCCCTGCTGCAGCGGCCGATCCGGGTGGCGAACGACGCGAACTGCTTCGCGCTCTCCGAGGCGGTGGACGGCGCGGGGAGAGGGGCGCGCGTCGTGTTCGGCGTGATCGTCGGCACCGGCACCGGCGGCGGGGTGGTCGTGGACCGCAAGGTGCTGACCGGACCGAACGCGATCGCCGGCGAGTGGGGGCACAACCCGCTGCCTTGGCCAACGGCGGACGAGTGGCCGGGGCCGTCCTGCTACTGCGGCAAGACCGGCTGCGTGGAGACCTTCCTCTCGGGACCCGGGCTCGCCCGCGACTACCGCGAGCGCACGGGCGACGCGCTCGAGGCGCCCGAGATCGCCGCTCGCGCCGCCCGCGGCGAGCCCGCGGCACTTTCGGCGCTCGAGCGCTACGAGGACCGCATGGCCCGCGCCCTGGCGGTGGTGCTCGACGTTCTGGACCCCGACGTCGTCGTGCTCGGGGGCGGCATGTCGCAGGTCCGCCGGCTCTACGCGAGCGTCCCGCGGCTGTGGCAGCAGTGGGCGTTCTCCGACCGCGTGGACACCCTGCTGCGCCCGCCCGTGCACGGCGACTCGAGCGGCGTCCGCGGCGCCGCCTGGCTGTGGGGCCCGGGCGAGGCCTGAGCGCTCGCCCGGATCGCCCTCAGCTGCCGCTCGGCTGCTTCAGCCAGCGCCGCTCCGCCCACAGGAAGTACGGCACGGCAAAGGCACTGAGCGCAGCGGCCACGGCGAACGCGCCACGGAAGCCGAGCCGGGCCGCCATCCAGCCGACCGCGATCGAGCCGGTGCCGATGCCAGTGTCGAAGGCGGCGAGGATCCCGCCGAAGGCCGCCCCCCGCCGGTCGGGGCCGACGAAGCGCAGCACGTGGCCGACGAAGGCCGGGTACTGGTTGCCGAAGCCGAGGCCGAACACCACGGCCGCCCCGACGAGCTGCGCGCGCGTCTGCGCCAGGGCCGTCAGGCCGAGGCCGACGGTCACCAGCGCCAGGCAGGGCAGCAGCACCCGGCGGTGGCCGTAGCGGTCGGCCAGGCGCCCCGAGAAGAGCCGCGTCACCAGCACCGTCAGGGCGAAGGCGGTGAAGAAGATGCTGCGCGGCGCGATGCCGTTGCGCTCGGCCAGGACGGCCACGAAGCTGGTGATGCCGCCGTAGCCGAAGGAGCACAGGAACAGCGCGATCGTGACGCCGACGATGCGCCACTCCACCATGTGCCGCCCGAAGAAGCGGGCCTGGCTCAGGCGGGCCGCTACCGGGCTGTCGGGCGGCAGGCGCCAGGCGATCGCGGCCATCAGCAGGTTCAAGAGCGCGGTCCCGCCGCACAGCCACGCCCAGCCCCGCTGGTAGACCCACAGGCCGACCGCGGGAGCCACGGCGGTCGCCAGCATCGTCGCCATGCCCCAGTAGCCGATGCCCTCGGCGCGGCGGCTCTCCGGGATCACCTCGGTCATGTAGGCCGAGGAGGCCGACAGCAGGCCGGACCAGAAGAGGCCGTGGAAGAACACCAGCACCAGCGGGATCCAGTAGCTCCGGCTGAGCGCGTAGGCGACCGAGAAGCCCGCGATCGCCAGGCTCGTCCCGAGCAGCATCACGCGCTTGCCGATGCGGTCGGCCAGGGCACCCGTGACGGGCGCCGACAGCGCGGAGGCATAGGTGAGCACACCGAGGAAGACGCCGGCCAGGGCGGTGCTGCCCCCGAGGTCGAGGATGCGGAACGGCGCCGTCGGGAGCAGCTGGAACAGCGACAGGAACACCGTGAAGGTGAACCCGCACATCAAGAAGTAGCGGGACGTGAACAGCGGCGGCCGCGCGCCGCCGGGCTTCTCCGCCTGCGGCACGGCCCGCGCGCCGTCGTCGATCAAGCGGCCGGGGCCTCGCCCAGCAGCGAGTCGCAGGCGAGCGTCTGCGGGCCGCCCTCGGTGCACACCGCGAACTTCTCCTCCCGCCTGCCCATCTTCGCGTACATCGAGACCCCGGCGTACGCGCCGTGCTTGTCGAGCGCGTAGAAGACCAGCTGGAACGAGGGGTCGCCCTGCGAGTTCAGCAGCCGCTTCTCGACGGTGGCGGCCTTGACGCGCCGCAGCGCCGCGAGGGCCGCGTCCTTGGGGGCGGCGCCCCGCCGCATCTCCTCGACGATGAAGAAGGAGCACAGGCTGTAGAGGTTCGCCTCGCCGCGGCCGGTCGAGCCGGCGGCGCCGACCGCGTCGTCGAGCCACAGGCCGGCGCCCAGGATCGGCGAGTCGCCCACTCGCCCCGGGATCTTGAAGGCCAGGCCGCTGGTGGTGGTCACGCCGCACAGCTCGCCCTTCGGCCCCAGGGCGTCGCAGTTGATCGTGCCGTAGCGGTGCTCCGGATCGAGCAGGCCCTCGGCCACCATCTGCCGGGCGGCGGCCTCCCCGGCCCGTGCGCGCGTCTTCGGGTCGAGGTAGTGCTGCGGGTCGATCCGGCGCTTCCACTCCAGCCACTTCGCGCGCGAGGCCTCGGTGTTGAGGTCGGCCTCGATCGCGAAGCCCAGCTGCCGGGCGAAGGACTGGGCGCCCGCGCCGACGAGCAGGTGGTGGTCGGTGTCCTCCAGCACGGCCTTGGCCACGCGCGAGGGCGTGCGCACGCCCTCGAGGCAGGCGACGCCGCCCGCCTGCCTGCGGGGCCCGTGCATGCAGCAGGAGTCGAGCTGCACCACACCCTCGGCGTTCGGCAGGCCGCCGTAGCCCACGCTCGTCTCGGCGGGGTCCAGCTCCACGATGTTGACGCCGGCGATCAGCGCGTCGAGCACGTCCTCGCCGGCGGTGATGCGCCGGAACGCCTCCTCGACGCAGGTGCGGCTGCCGCCGTTCTTGAACACGTTGCCGTTGGCGGACGAGACGACGACCGGCGGGCTGGCGCGCCGCACCAGCACGGTCGGCGCGGGCGCCGGCTGCGCCGCGGCGGCGGCGCCGGGCACGGCCGCGGCCACCGACACGGCGGCCCCGGCCTTCACGAAGTCACGGCGGCTGACCCTCTCCCTCATCGGGGCCTCCTTCGGCCTTCCTCCACGGCTCAGGCGCCGAGCCAGCGCCGCACGTGCGGCAGCGCGAAGAGCAGCGCCGCGAGCAGCGGCAACGCGGCGGCCGTGCGCCACTCGCGGTTCATGCGCACGCGCGCCCAGTCGAAGCGCGACGAGCGCTGGCCGCCGGGCCCCAGACGCGGCCAGAAGAGAGGCACGGCGGCGGCCCAGGCCGCGTACTCGGCCGGGAACTTCTGCGCGAGGAACGCCGACTCCTCGCGCATCACCGACGGGTAGAAGGCCAGGAAGTAGACGGCGACGGCCAGCACCACCCAGGGGCTCGCGCACGCGAGCGCGACGCCGAGCGCGATCAGCAGGCTGCCCACGTACAGCGGGTTCCGCGAGTGGGCGTAGGGTCCGCCGGTCGCGAGGCACTTCGTCTTCTCGATGTGGCCCGAGGCCCAGATGCGCACGGCCTCGCCGGCGAGCGCCAGCGGCAGCGCCGCGAGCAGGGAGGCGACGGACGGGCGAGCGCGAGGACGAGCGCGCCGACCAGCCAGCCGGCCGTCACGCGGTACCTAGACGGCATGCGAGCCCTGCTCGCGCGCCAGCGCGAGCCGCCGCGACGCGGCCTCCTGGACCTCCCCGGTGCCGATCTCGCCCATGATCGCCGGCGTGGCGCACGCAGCTCCGGCTGTAGCACGGCGCGCAGACCGGCGTCCGGCGCAGGACGACGTCCGCCGGGGCGAACGGCCCGTTGCGCGCCGGATCGGTCGGGCCGAAGAGCGCGACGACCGGCGTGCCCACGGCACAGGCGATGTGCAGCGGTCCGGTGTCGGCCGCCACCACCAGCCGGGCGCGGCGCGCGAGCTCGACGAAGTCGAGCAGCGTCGTCGGGAACGAGCGCTCGGCGGCGCCCGCCCGAGGCCGCCACGACGCGATCGGCGAGGTCCTGCTCGCCGGGGCCCCAGCTCACGAGGCGGCGCAGGCCGAGCGCGGCCAGCCCCCGCGCCAGCTCGCCGAAGCGCTCGGCCGGCCACAGCTTGCTCGCCCAGCCGCCGCCGGGGTTGAGCACGACCAGTCCCTGGTCGGCCTTCCCGCGAGCCCCGCGTCGACGCGGGCGACCGACTCCGCCGGTCGCGGCAGCGGGAACTCGCGCGTGCCCACGGCCTCGATCCCGAGCGGGCGCAGCAGCTCGAGGTTCTTGTCGATCACGTGGCGCGCGCCCGCTGCGCGCCACGCGCTCGCCGATCAGCAGCTGCGACGCCGGCTCGCGGCGCGAGCCGCCTGCCAGCCGACGACGCGCGCGCGCCCGAGAGGCGCGCCCAGGCGGCGGACTTCCACAGGCCCTGGAAGTCGAGCGCGACGTCGTAGCGGCGCGCCCGCAGCGCGCGCAGCGTCGCGAGCGCCGCCCGCCAGCGGAAGGCCTTCGCCGCCGGCGCCACGAACACCTCCGACAGGCCGGGTTCTCCTCGAGCAGCACGCGCGCGGGGGGCTCGACCAGCCAGCCGGTCTCCCAGCCGTGCCGGCGCAGCGCCGCGAGCGCCGGCAGCGTGTGCACGACGTCGCCGATCGACGAGAGCCGGACGAGCGAGCGCCTTCACGAGCGGATCCTGGCGAGCAGCCGGCGTGTGTCGTGGTCCTTGGGATCGCCCACGATCGCGACGCGGCCCCCGTAGGAGCGCACGATCTCGCGCTCGGGCACGCTGTCGACGGTGTAGTCGGTGCCCTTGCAGTGCACGTCGGGCCGCAGCGTGAGCAGCAGGCGGCCGACGTCGTCCTCCTCGAAGACCACGACGTGGTCGACCGCGCGCAGCGCGGCCACCAGCAGCGCGCGGTCGGCGGCCGGCAGCACCGGCCGGCCCTCGCCCTTCAGGCGCCGCACCGAGTCGTCGCCGTTCACGCCCACCACCAGCAGGTCGGCCTCGGCCCGGGCGCCCTCGAGATAGCGCACGTGGCCGACGTGCAGCACGTCGAAGCAGCCGTTGGCGAGCGCGACCGTGTTCCCCGCGCGCCGCGCCGCACTCGACGCGCTCCCGCACCTCGGCGAGCGAGCCGATCTTGGACGCCGCCTCCCTCACCGCGCCGTCCCCCGCGACGGCCGCGACCAGCTCGTCCGCCGAGACGGTCGCGGTCGCGCGCTTCATCACCACGATCCCGCCCGCGTAGTTGGCGAGCCGCGCGGCCTCGGCGGGGCAGGCGCCGGCGGCGAGCGCGAGCGTGAAGGTGGCGATCACCGTGTCGCCGGCGCCGGTCACGTCGGCCACCTCGTCGCTGCCGTAGATCGGGATGTGCAGCGGCGGCTTGCCCGGCTCGAAGAGCGCCATGCCGTCGCTGCCGCGCGTGACCAGCACGGCCCGGCAGCCGAGCCGCTCGAGCAGCGTCGCGGCCGGCCGCTCGAGGCGCGCGCGGTCGTTCCCGATCGTGACGCCGAGCGCCTCCTCGACCTCGGGCTCGTTCGGCGTCACCGCCGTCATGCCGCGGAAGCGCAGCAGGCCGAAGCGCGAGTCGACGGTCACCGGCACGCGGCGCCGGCGCGCGAAGGCGACCGCCGCGCGCACCAGCGTCTCGTCGAGCAGGCCGAGGCCGTAGTCGCTGACCAGCACGCCGTCGACCGCCCCGCGTAGGCGCGCAGCGCCCGCAGCACGGCGCGGCGCGCCGGGCTCGCGGCGGCGAGCGGCGCGCTCTTGTCGAGCCGCACGATCTGCTGCTTCGTCGAGTGGGCGCGGCCGGCCAGGATGCGCGTCTTGACCGGGGTCGCGTAGCCGGGCGCGTCGACGACACGTGGCGCGTCGTCGATCCCCTTCCCGCGCAGCAGCCGGCGCAGGTCGCGGCCATGGGCGTCCCTGCCCACGACGCCGAAGGGCAGCGGCTGGCCGCCCAGCGTGCGGATGTTGTGCACGGCGTTCGCGCCGCCGCCCAGGCGCACGTCGCTCGTCTCGTGCCTCAGGATCAGCACCGGCGCCTCGCGGCTGATGCGCTCGACGCGCCCGTAGACGAACTCGTCGGCCACCAGGTCGGCGAGCACCAGCACGCGCCGGCCGCGGAAGGAGCGGACGAGCGACTCGCAGCCGCTCGCGGCCGCGCTCACGCGCGCGCCCGGGCGAGGATCCGCTCGACGGCCTCGAGCAGGTTCTCGGCCACGAGGTCGGGCGAGCGCTGCCACGTCGGGCCGAGGTGCGTCAGCTCGCCGAGGCCGTAGCCGGTCTTCACGAGCGCCCCTCGGGCGCCGACGTTCCAGGCCAGCTCGCAGGTCGGAGTGCCGGTCGCCGATCACCCACGAGCGCGCGAGGTCGGCGCCCAGCTCGGCCTCGGCCTGGCGCAGCAGGCCCGGCCGCGGCTTGCGGCAGTCGCAGTCGCGCCGGTACGGCGGCTGGCCGACGCTCGGGTGGTGCAGGCAGGCGTAGAACGCGTCGAGCCGCGCGCCGCCGGCGCCGAGCGCGTCCAGCAGCGACTGCCGCACCTCGTCGAAGACCGCCTCCGGGAAGTAGCCGCGCGCGACGCCGGCCTGGTTCGTCACCACGACCGCGAGCCAGCCGGCGCGGTTGATCGCGCGCACCGCGTCGACCGTCCAGGGGTAGAGGCGGAAGCGGCTCGGCGTGGTTCACGTAGCCGACCTCGTGCGACAGCGTCCCGTCCCGGTCCATGAAGATGGCCGGCCGCGCTTCGACTGGGCCAGTCACGCCGACCAGTGAGAGGGCTGCGTCCGCGACGCGCTCGACGCCGACGCGCGTCATGCAGCGGTGGTCGATCGGGCACTCGCGCAGCATGCAGGGCGCGCAGTCGACGCCCTCGCGCACCAGCACGGCCTCGCGGCCCGACCGGCGCGGTCTCGGTCCAGTCGGTGGAGCCGAAGACGGCCACCAGCGGCGTGCCGAGCGCCGCCGCCAGGTGCATGGGCCCGGAGTCGTTCGTCAGCAGCAGGCGCAGCCGCGACAGCACGCCGACGAGGCCGGAGAGCGTCGTCTCGCCCGCGAGCAGCCGCGACGGGCGCCGCAGCTGCGCGGCGATCGCCTCCCCGATCGGACGCTCGGCCGGCGCCGCCCACGATCGCGACCTTCGCCCCGACGCGTCGGGCCACGAGATCGGCCGCCGCGGCGAAGCGCTCCGGCAGCCAGCGCTTCGCCGTGCCGTAGAACGCCCCCGGGTTGACGCCGATCCACGGCCCGTCGTCGCCGAGGAGCGCCGCGCCCTCGGCGGCCCAGGCCGCGGGACAGGCGAGCGTCGCGTCCGGCGCGCCCTCGGTCGCGAGCCCCAGGCCTTCGAGCATCGCACGATAGTAGTACACCTGGCTGCGGCCCCGGACCGCCGCGGGCACGCGGCAGCTCCGCGTCAGCAGCAGCGCCGCGGCCGTCCGTCGCGTATCCCCAGCGCTCGGGGATGCCGGCGAGCCAGCACGACGAGGGCCGTGGCGAAGGAGTTCGGCAGCAGGACGGCGGCGTCGAAGCGGCCGCGCAGCGCGGCCACGTCAGCGCGATGCTCCGCGGCTCGGCACGATCTCGTCGACCTGCGGCACGGCCCGGTAGAGCTCCGCCACCCACGGCCGCGCCAGCACGCTCAGGCGTGCGGCCGGAAAGGCGCGGCGCAGGTCGCGCAGCGCCGGCAGCGACAGCACGACGTCGCCGATCCAGTTCGGGGCCCGCACCAGCAGCCGCTCGAGTCATGCGCGCCCTCCCTCCGGCTCGGGCGGCTGCGTCTTCCAGCGGCGGTGCAGCCACAGCCACTGCTCGGGCGTCTCGCGCACCCAGGACTCGATGATCGACGTCAGCTGCTGCGTCAGCGCCAGGAGGTCCTCGTCGCGCCGGCCGGAGCCCGTCCACTCGACCGGGGGACCGTAGACCATGCGGTAGCGGCCGCTTCTCTGCAGCACGCAGCGCACCGGCACGATCGCACAGCCGGTCTTGAGCGCGAGCGCGGCGGCCACGGTGGTCGTGCAGGCCGGCCGGCCGAAGAAGTCGACGAAGACCCCGTCTCCCGGCTGCACGTTCTGGTCGATCAGGACCGCCAGGATGCCGCCGTCCCGCAGCGTGCGGATCGCCTGCGCGAGCGCCCGCTGCTTGTAGATGACCGGGTTGCCGGTCGCGGTGCGCAGGGCCACCAGCCGCCGGTCGAGCAGCGGGTTGTCGAGCGGCCGCGCGATCGCGGCCACGTTGCCGACGAGCGGAACCGAGGCGACCGCCTGGAACTCCCAGTTGCCGAAGTGCCCGCCGGGCGCGACGACGCCGCGACCCGCGGCGCGAGCGCGCTGCAGGTGCTCGACGCCCTCGACGTCCGCGAGCGCGAGCAGCTCCTGCGCCGGGCGGCCCTCCATCCACAGCAGGTCGAGCAGCACGGCGCCGAAGTGGCGATACACGCCGCGCGCCGTGCTGCGCAGGCGCGCCTCGTCCCAGTCCGGGAAGGCGCCGCGCAGGTTGTCGTCGGCGATCGCGAGGTGGCGCGAGTCGATGCGGGCCCAGAGCCGGCCGAGGGCGCGGCCCAGCGCGAGCACGAGCCGGCGGGGCGAGCGGCGCACGACGGCCGAGACCGCGGCCGCGGCCGCCGCCTCGAGCGCGTGGCGCGTCTCGCGCTTCAGGACGGCCTCCGCACGGCCTGCAGCAGACGCTCCCCGAAGCGCGCCTCGTCCTCGATCGACGCCGCGATCTCGAGCACCAGCACCGGCAGCGCGCTCGGCGGCATCCCGTTCAGGCGCACCGCGTCCTTCGCGGTCGTGACGAGCGCGTCCGCGCCAGCCGTGCGCGCACGCGCCACGCCTGCGCTGAGCTCGTCGGCCCGGAACCGGTGGTGGTCGCGGAAGAACGAGTGGCCCACGACGATCGCCCCCGTGCGCCGCGACGTCGCGCTCGACGCGCTCCGGACGCGCGATCGCGGCCAGCACGAACGCCCGTCCCGGACGCGCCGCCTCGCGGCCCTCGAGCGTGCGGAAGCCGACCATCCGGCGCGACACGCGGAAGGTGCGCTCCCGGCCCGAGCCGGTCTTCGAGCGCCCGCAGCTCGTCCTCGCTCGCCGCCTCGAGCCGCGTCAGCAGCACGAGCTGCGCGCGCTCGAGCGCCTGCGGCGCCTCGCGCAGGCGCCCGGCCGGCAGCGGGCGGTCGTCGAGGTCGTGCACGTCGAGGCACACGACGTCGAGGTCGCGCGCGAGCCGCAGGTGCTGGAAGCCGTCGTCGAGCACGTGCACGCGCTCGCCGAAGCGCTGCTCGACCGCGCGGCCGACCACGTCGCGGTGCCGCCCGACCGCCACGACGACGCCCGGCAGGGCCCGGGCCAGCATCACCGGCTCGTCGCCGGCGGCGGCGGCGGAGACGAGCGGCCCGCTGCCGTCGCTCACCACCAGCGTGTCGCCCCGGAAGCGGCCGCGGTAGCCGCGGCTCAGCATCGCCACCGGAAGGCCGGCGTCGCGCAGGATCTCGACGATCCGCCGGACGACCGGCGTCTTGCCGCTGCCGCCGAGGCCGAGGTTGCCGACGCTCACCACGGGGCCCGCGAGGCGCTCGCGCCGGAGCCAGCCGCGGCGATAGGCCGCGACGCGGAGCCCGGCTGCCTGCGCGAACAGCCAGCCCAGGAAGCTCCTCACTGCAGGAGCGAGACGAGCGCGTCCGTGCTGCGGCCGACCGCGCCGCGGTTGCGGCCGACGAGCTCGCGTGCCCGCTCGCCGAGGCCCGTGCGGCGCCGCTCGTCGAGCAGCAGGGCCGAGACCTCGTGCGCGAGCTCGTCCGCAGACCCGACCTGGACGAGGGCGTGCTCCTCGCGGAACTGCGCCGCCAGCTCCTGGAAGTTCTCCATGTACGGGCCGACGATCACGGGCTTGCCGGCCACCGCTGGCTCCAGGATGTTGTGGCCGCCCGACGGCACGAGGCTGCCGCCGACGAACACCACGCTGGCCAGCGCGTAGACCTGGGACAGCTCGCCGAGCGTGTCGAGCAGCATCACCTCGCCGTCCTGCCAGGCCAGGGGGTCGAGCCGGCTGCGGCGCAGACAGCGGAAGCCGGCGGCCTCGACCAGCGCCGGCACGGCGTCGAAGCGCTCCGGGTGGCGCGGGGCGACCAGCAGGCGCGCCTGCGGCACGCGCTCGCGCACGCGATGGAAGGCGGACAGCACGAGCTCTTCCTCGCCGTCCACCGTGCTGCCGGCGATCCACAGCGGGCGGGGCGCCGTGCCGCCCTGCAGCAGGCGGCTCAGCCGCTCGGACAGACGGCCGGGCTCGACCGCGTCGAACTTGAGGTTGCCGGTCACCTGCACGCGCCCGGGCGGCGCTCCCATCGAGCGGATGCGGTCGGCGTGCGGCTCGCCCTGCATCAGGAACAGATCGATCTCGGAGAGCACGCCACGGAGGAAGCGGCCGAGCCGGAGGTAGCGCGGGAAGGAGCGGGGCGAGATGCGCCCGTTGACCAGCGCGACGCGGGTGCCGCGCCGGTGTGCCTCGTGGATCAGGTTCGGCCACAGCTCGGTCTCGACCAGGACCAGGACCGACGGGTTCAGGATCTCGAGCGCGTGCCGCACCGGGTGCGGAAAGTCGAACGGCGCGTAGAACAGGCCGTCGATTCCGTGGACGCTCTTGGCCGCCACCGCCCTGCCCGTCATCGTCGTGGTCGAGAGGAAGATACGGTGCCGTGGCAGCCTCTGGCGCAGGGCCGGAACCAGCGGCCGCGCCGCGAGCACCTCGCCGACCGACACGGCGTGGATCCAGATCGACGGGTCGCCGTCCACGTTCAGGTAGACGGGCAGCCGACCCATCCGCTCACGGAAGGTCCGCAGGTATTTCCCGGTGGCCCGACCCTTCCAGAGGAACCAGGGAAGGGCGAGGACGAAGCCGACGGTAAGAATGAGGCTGTAGGCGATGTACAAGTGCGGCTCCACGGGCCGGAGCGGCCCGTCATTCTGCCCGCAAGTATAACGTCAGATGGGCAGATCGGCCGGCGGGGCCGAGGACTAATGCCCAATTCGTCTAAAGTGGCAGGAATCGTGCAGTTCCACCGGTAGACGAGCGGCCCGTGCGCAAGGAATGCGCGCAGGCAGCCCTCTTCAGGAGGATGCTGGAAATGGCGATGAAGATCCTGGCCGAGTGCATCAGTTGCGGCGCGTGCGAGCCGGAGTGCCCCAACACGGCCATCTCGGCGGGTGACTCGATCTACCTCGTCGACGCGGAGAAGTGCACCGAGTGCGTGGGCGCGTACGACAACCCGCGCTGTGTCGAGGTGTGCCCGGTCGACGGCTGCATCGTGAACGACCCCGAACACGCCGAGTCGAAGGAAGAGCTCCAGGCGAAGTACGCACGGCTGCACTGATTCTGTTCTGGGGGGCGCTGCGCCGCGCCCCCCAGACCCCCCCTGCGCTCCGCGGGAGTGAATCCCGCTCCGCTCCGAGCCCTGGCCTACAAGCCGGGTGTTGCGTCACACCCCCCACCATACTCTGCTCGCCAGCGGCACCGGCCGTCGTCACCACAGACCGATGCTCAGCGCGAACAGAGTATGGTGCCCAGACCCCCCCTTCGCTTCGCGGGAGTGAATCCCGCTCCGCTCAGAGCCTTCAGCCTGCGAATTGGGCGCTGCGCACCGAGCCCCCGGTCAGCAGGCGGTGCTGCGGCGCCGCCTCACGGCCGCTGGCGCAGGGCCACAAGCATCCAGCCGTGGGGTCCGAGGCGGGGGCGCGATAGCATACCCGGCGGAAAAGGGTGGTGAGATGAGGCCGGCGCTGATCGTGCACGGCGGCTGCGGCACGCCGCCGCCTGGCGAGGAGGGCGCGCGTCGGGCGGCCTGCGAGCGCGCTGCCGAGGCCGGCTGGCGCGCGCTGGAGCAGGGCCGAAGCGCGCTCGACGCGGTCGAGGCGGCCGTGGGCGCGCTCGAGGACGAGCCGCTGCTCAACGCCGGCACGGGCGCGTACCTCCAGGCCGACGGCGTGGCGCGCCTGGACGCCAGCATCATGGCCGCCGACGGCCGCGCCGGCGCGGTCGCACAGGTGCCGCTGCTGCGCCACCCCGTCCGCCTGGCCCGCTACCTGCTCGAGCAGGACGCGCACGTGATGCTCGCGGGGCGCGAGGCCCTGGCGCTCGCGGCGCGGCTCGGCCACGAGACGGGCGTGCTGGCGACACCCGGGAAGATCGCCTACTGGCAGCAGCACCTCGACGAGGCCTGCCGGCGCCTCGACTACGCCGCGATGGCCGCGGCCTGGAAGAGCGAGAACCCGCGACTCGGCACGGTCGGCGCGGTCGCGCTCGACGCGCAGGGCCGGCTGGCCGCTGCCACCTCGACCGGCGGCACCGGCCAGTGCTATCCCGGCCGCGTGGGCGACACGCCGATCATCGGCGCCGGAACGTACTGCACGCCGCGCGTCGGCGTGTCGCTCACCGGCATCGGCGAGCGGATCATGGTGCGCCTATCGGCCAAGCGCCTGGCGGACCTGGTCGCCGACGGGCGAGCGGTCGCCGAGGCGGCCGAGCGCGTGCTCGACGAGCTGGGCGGAGGCGCCGGCCTGATCGCCCTCGACGCGGACGGGATGGTAGTCGAGACCCGGCGTACGCCGTTCATGGCCGCTGCGCGCAGGGGCTGAGACAGTCCGGGAAGCTCAGCCGGCGGCCGGCCTGCTGCGCGCGCCCCGGTAGAGGAACGCGCACACCGCCAGCGCCAGGACGAGCGCCGTGGCCTCGCCCGGGAGCCCGCCGAGGCGCGGCTCGAGCGCCTTCGGCGCGAGCCCGAACGCGACGAGGCCGGCCACCACGACGCCGGCCAGGCCTTCGCCCGCCACGAGGCCGGAGGCCGCCAGCACTCCCGCGTCCCCCTGGCCGTCGCCAGCCCGCCGGCCGCCGCGCTCGGCCAGCGCGCGCACGCAGCCGCCGACGTAGAGCGGGGCCATGGTGGCGAGCGGCAGGTAGACGCCGATCGCGAAGGCGAGGCCGGAGACGCCGCACAGCATGGCGCCGATCGACAGGCCCGCGCCGGTGAGCACGAGGCCCCAGGGCAACGCCCCCGCGAGCACGCCCTCGACGATCGTCTTCATCAGCGTGGCCTGCGGGGCCGGGATCTCCTGCGAGCCGAACTGGTAGGCGCTGCCGAGCAGCAGCACGGTCCCGGCCACCGCCCAGCAGGCGAAGGCCGCGCCGATCAGCTGCCCGAGCTGCTGGCGCGCCGGCGTCGCGCCGACGAGCCAGCCGGTCTTCAGGTCCTGCGAGATGTCGCCGGCCTTGCTGGCCGCGATCGCCACGATCGTGCCGACGGTCAGCACGCCGCGCGGGCACCGGCGTCCACCCAGCCGGCCGCCGCGAACACGCGAGGCCGTGCCGAGCAGCGTCACGAGCGCGATGCCGGAGGTGGGCTGCGACGAGACGCCCGACGATGCCCGACGATGCGCGCCGCCACGGTCACGAACAGCACGCCGAAGACGCCGACGCCGGCGGCCAGCACCGCGCGCTGCAGCGGTGCCATGTCTCCCCGCGAAGACACCCGGGCACCAGGCCGGCCACGAGCACGACGGTGGCGACGCCGCCGAAGCACGAAGCCGCGCCGGCAGGTCGCGGTCGGTGCGCTCGCGCCTCGCCCCGCTCGCGGCGCCGGCGTCGCGCCGCAGGCCGCGCGCCACCGCCAGGAACGCGCCGGCCATCGTGGGCAGCCCGCGCAGCACGGTCAGGATGCCGGCCGTGGCGACGGCGCCGGCCCCGATGTAGCGGACGTAGCGCGACCAGATGTCGCCGCGTCTCATCTGCGAGACGAGCCGCTCGGTCTCCGGGTAGAGCGGCGCCGTGAGGCCCGCGCCCAGCCACGCGATCAGCGGCGTGAGCGTGACCGCGGAGATCAGCGCGCCGGCGACGCAGACCGCCGACTGGCGGTAGCCGAGGATGTAGCCGACGCCGAGCAGCGCCGGCGCGACCTCGAGCGCCAGCTCCGCCTTCGGCAGCACGGGCAGCGCGGCGCGCAGCTCGCCCGGGAGCAGGAACGCGAGCGAGATGAGCAGCTTGACCGCCGCGCCGACGGCCATGCCGCGGAAGATCCAGGCGCTGCCGCTGGCGCCGGCCTCGCCGCTCGTCGCGCGCAGCACCTCCGCGCAGGCCGTGCCTTCGGGATAGGGCAGCTCGTCGTGCGCCTCGCACGATCAGCAGCCGCCGCAGCGGGATCATCGCCGAGAGGCCGAGCAGCCCGCCCAGGAAGGCACAGCGCCACGACCTGCAGGTAGGGCGGCGTCAGGCCCCACAGGAAGAGCGCGGGGATCGTGAAGATGGTGCCGGTGGCGAGCGCCGTCGAGGCCGAGGCCACCGTCTGCGAGAGGTTCGCCTCGAGGATCGTGCCCTCGCGTGCGCAGCAGCCGGAAGACCGCGACCGTCATCACCGCGGCCGGGATCGAGGCCGACACGGTCATGCCGACGCGCAGCCCGAGGTAGGCGTTGGCCGCGCCGAAGACGATGCCGAGCACGACGCCGGTCACGACCGCCTTCGGCGTGAACTCGGCGACCTCGCGTCCGGCCCGGATCCGACATGCGCGCGATGATCGCCGGCCGCCGCGGCGATCGCAACACCGGCGCGTGGGCGGCCGTGGCATCGGTGGATCATAGCGGGAAGGGGTCAGGTCTTGAATCAACACATGCCCGGGACGGCGGTCTCGCCTTGGATCGCGGGTTCGGCGACGGCGATGCATCAATTCAAGACCTGACCCCTCGCCATGAACGCGGCCGCTTGGGGCCAGAACGATGGCGAATGACCGCACCTAGTCCGCACGTTCCAGGCCCATGGAACCGCCGTTTCTTGTGCTCCGCGCGAACGCCCGATAGACTGGCGTTTCTCTTAATACGGGGAGATCGACGAGAATGGCAATCCGCGTTGGTATCAACGGCTTCGGCCGCATCGGCCGCCTGGTCTTCCAGGCCCTCTGCGATCAGGGCCTGCTCGGCAAGGAGATCGACGTCGTCGGCGTGTCGTCGACATCGTCACCGACGCCGACTACTTCGCCTACCAGATGAAGTACGACTCGGTGCACGGCCACTTCAAGCACACGCTCGCCACGAAGAAGAGCAGCGCCTCGGCCGAAGGGCAACGACGTGCTCGTCGTCAGCGGCGACGAGGTCAAGTGCGTCATGGCCACGAAGGACCCGAGCCAGCTGCCCTGGAAGGCAGCTCGGCGTCGACTACGTGATCGAGTCCACCGGCCTCTTCACCGACTCCGAGAAGGCCAAGGGCCACCTCGCGGCCGGCGCCAAGAAGGTCATCATCTCCGCCCCGGGCAAGGGCGAGGTGAAGACGCTGCTCATGGGCGTCAACGAGAACGAGTACGACCCCGCCAAGCACCACATCGTCTCGAACGCCTCCTGCACCACCAACTGCCTGGCGCCGGTCGTGCACGTGCTGCTCAAGGAAGGCATCGGCATCGAGACCGGCCTGATGACCACGATCCACAGCTACACCGCGACGCAGAAGACGGTCGACGGCCCGTCCAAGAAGGACTGGCGCGGCGGCCGCGCGGCGGCGATCAACATCATCCCCTCCACCACCGGCGCCGCCAAGGCCGTCGGCGAGGTGCTGCCGGCGACCAAGGGCAAGCTCACCGGCATGTCGTTCCGCGTGCCGACCGCCGGACGTCTCGGTCGTGGACCTGACCTTCCGCGCGGCCAAGGACACCTCGATCGAGGAGATCGACGGCCTGATGAAGAAGGCCAGCGAGACCTACCTGAAGGGCATCCTCGGCTACTGCAAGGAGGAGCTCGTCTCCACCGACTTCATCCACGACGAGCGCTCGTCGATCTACGACTCGCTGGCGACGCTGCAGAACAACCTGAAGGGCGAGAAGCGCTTCTTCAAGGTCGTGTCCTGGTACGACAACGAGTGGGGCTACTCGAACCGCGTGGTCGACCTCGTTGCGCTTCATGGCGAAGAAGGACGGCGCGAAGTAGCATCGCGCGCGGCCCCCGGGCGCGCCCGGGATGCCGTCGGGGGCGGCCCGACGCGGCCGCCCCGTTCATTTCACGGGCCAAGAGAACGGAAGGAAGGACCATGGCCAAGCTCTTCATCGAGGACCTCGAGCTCAAGGGCAAGCGCGTCCTCATGCGCGTCGACTTCAACGTGCCGGTCAAGGACGGCAAGGTCGAGAACGACAAGCGCCTGCGCGCCTCGCTGCCGTCCATCCAGTACGTGCTCGAGCAAGGGCGCGAGCCTGGTGCTGATGAGCCACCTCGGCCGGCCCGACGGGCAGAAGATCGCGAAGTACTCGCTCGAAGCCGGTGGCCGAGAAGCTCTCCGAGCTGCTCGGCAAGCCGGTGAAGTTCCTGCCCGACTGCGTCGGCCCGGAGGTCGAGAAGGCCTGCGCGGCGCTCGAAGCCCGGCGAGGTCGCTGCTGCTCGAGAACCTGCGCTTCCACATCGAGGAGGAGGGCAAGGTCAAGAAGGAGGACGGCAGCTCGGTCAAGGCCGACCCCGAGGCGGTGAAGGCCTTCCGCGCCTCGCTCACGAAGCTCGGCGACGTCTACGTCAACGACGCCTTCGGCACCGCGCACCGCGCCCACAGCTCGATCACCGGCGTCGCGCTGCCGCAGCGCGCGGCCGGCTACCTGATGAAGAAGGAGCTCGACTTCCTGGGCGACGCCGTCGACAACCCGAAGCGGCCGTTCGTCGCGATCATCGGCGGCGCCAAGGTCTCGGGCAAGATCGACGTGATCGAGGCGCTGCTGCCGAAGGTCGACACGCTGATCGATCGGCGGCGGCATGGCCTTCACGTTCTACAAGGCGCAGGGCAAGGAGATCGGCGGCTCGCTGGTCGAGGACGACCGGGTCGAGATGGCGAAGGCAGCTCCTCGCGAAGGCCGGCGGCAAGCTCGTGCTGCCGGTCGACACGGTCGTGACCGACGCCTTCGACTTCGACGCCCGCAAGGTCGGCACGCTGCGAACCGTCGCCTGGGACAAGATCGGCCCGAAGGACATCGGCGTCGACATCGGCGAGGCGACGCGCGCGAAGTTCGCCGGAATCGTGAAGGGCGCGAAGACGGTCGTCTGGAACGGCCCGATGGGCGTCTTCGAGATCGCGGCGACGGCGAAGGGCACGCTGGCGATCGCGCAGGCGCTGGCCGATGCGACGGCGCACGGCGCGATCACGGTCGTCGGCGGCGGCGACTCGGTGGCGGCGATCGAGAAGAACGGCCTCGCCGACAAGGTGACGCACGTCTCGACCGGCGGCGGCGCCTCGCTCGAGTTCCTCGAGGGCAAGGAGCTGCCGGGCGTCACCTACCTCAGCGAGAAGTAACAAGCGGGGGCGGCGAACGCCCCCAGGTCAAAGGCAACAAGCAGCGAGCGGAGCGGGATTCACTCCCGCGAAGCTCGCGGGGGTCTGGGGGGTGCGGCGCAGCACCCCCCAGAAGAAAGAATGCGACGCAAGCTGATCGCCGGCAACTGGAAGATGTACAAGACGACCGCCGAGGCCGTGGCCCTCGTCGAGGAGATCAAGAAGGGCGCGGCCGGCGCCCCGAGCGACGTGCTGGTGGCCCCGCCCTACACCTCGCTCGTCGCCGTGGTCGCGGCCGCCAAGGGCAGCCCGGTCGCGGTGGCCGCCCAGAACATGCACTTCGAGAAGGAGGGCGCCTTCACGGGCGAGGTCTCGGCGGCGATGCTGAAGGACATCGGCGTCACGCACGTCATCCTCGGCCACTCGGAGCGTCGGCAGTACTTCGCCGAGACGGACGAGGCGTCGCGAGGAAGACGAAGGTGGCGCTCGACAACGGCCTCATCCCGATCTCGTGCGTCGGCGAGACGCTCGCCGAGCGCGAGGCGGGGAAGACGATGGAGGTCGTGGGCCGGCAGACGGACGCGATCCTCGACGCCGTCTCCGCCGACGAGGCGAAGAAGGTCGTGATCGCCTACGAGCCGGTGTGGGCGATCGGCACCGGCAAGGTGGCGACGCCGGAGCAGGCGCAGGAGGTCCACGCCTTCATCCGCTCGCGGATCGCCGCGAAGCACGGCCAGGCCGTCGCCGACGTGCTGCGCGTCCTCTACGGCGGCAGCGTGAAGCCGGACAACGTGAAGGGCCTGATGGCGCTGCCGGACGTCGACGGCGCCCTCGTCGGCGGCGCCTCGCTCAAGGCCGACTCGTTCCTCAAGCTCGTCTTCTACGACAGGCAGTAGTCGCGACGAGCCTGTGACCCGCGACCCCGGCGTGCTCCGGCCGAGCACCCGGGGCCGTGGTGTGTCCGACTCCCTCCAGCCCTCGCCCCCGCGGGCGCATGGAAGACCTGGCCCGGCGCTGAGCTGGGTGAGACTCCCGAACGTGGCAGGCGGGCTGTCCGCCTGCCGCTCGTGCCGGCGACTCTCCCCCCGGCCTGGGGCCGCCCGCCAGCACGGGCCGCTGCGAGCGGTCGTGGAGCGGGTGCTGCGGGAGTTCCTGCGATGCGGGCTGCTCGAGCACGGCTTCGCCCGGCTGACCACGGCATTACGGATGTTGGACCAGGGGATTTCGGCCGGTTCGATCAGCCCGGCCTGCACGAACTCGACCAGTCGGCCATAGATCAGGCCACGGTCCTCGAGCGGCTCGATCGAGCTCCGGGAAGTCGGCTCCCCCGCCAAGACACCAGGGCGGGGTCTGGCGTGCCGCAACGCGGGGTTATCGCCAATACCCGGGGCGGACCAGTAACTGGCCGCGGCCGCCCCTGAGCTTGACCACCAGCGAGTGCCAGCCCGCCTCCGGAACGCCCTGAGGCGAGTAGCTGAGCAGGTAGCGGTTGCGGATGTCCTCGAGGACGTCGAGGAAGCGTGCGCGCAGGTCCTTCTCGTCTGCCGTGAACAGCCGCCCGCCGGTCGCCCGCGCGACGTTCTGCAGGAACGGCTGCGCACGCTGGCCTCGGCCGCCCGCGACGACCGCGTACACGATCGGCCCAGCGCGGCGGGCTGCCTCGACCACCTCGTCGGCCGACAGCCAGCTGCTGTCGTCGAGGCCGTCGCTGAACACCACGACCGCCGCGCGGCGGGCGCCGGTGTCCGCGAGCCGCAGGCCGAGGTAGACGGCGTCGCACAGCGCCGTGCTGCCACGACCGGAGATCCCGTTGAGGGCGGTCTGCATCCGCTCCCGGTCGTCGGTCCAGGGCTGCGCGAGCCGGACCTCTTCGCTGAAAGTGACCAGCGCAGACCGCTCGTCGCCGTGCAAGCCCTGCAGAAAGACGCCCGCCGCGTCGCGCAACCGGTCCAATGTCGGGCCCACGACGCTCGCGCTCGTGTCGAGCACGAACACGACGTCGACGGGCAGGCGCTCCATGAGCACGGGCTCGAGTTGCTGTGGCACGCCGTTGTCCCACACCACGAAGTCCTGGGAGGGGAAGCGGCTGGCTCGCAGGCCGTCGAGGTTGCCGAGACCGACACCCGAGGTGTCCGGCTGGGCCACCGCAACCTCGATCCGGACCAGGTTGGTCTCGACGGCGAACACCGACGGCGCGGCCTGGGCTGCAACGGCGCCTGCCGCGAAGCATGTCGCTGCAAGGATCATGGCGTGCCCACGCGCTCGTACATGCGCTCGAGGGCGGCCCCGGCCAGGCCGGGAGGCCCAAAGGCGTACTCCAACCAGGGATCGCGCGAGGCGTCCGCCTGCAGCCTCGCGAAGCCCTCCAGCAGCGTTCGCCGGGCGGCGGCTGCTCCAGCCTCCCGGTCTTCGACCCAGGCTAGGCCGAGGCGCGCGGCCTGGGCATTCGGATAGAGCGCAAGCGCCTGCTGGTAGGCATGGGCGGCCTGCGCCGGCCGTTGCCGTCGGTCGTAGAGCTGGCCGAGAAAGAGCCAGCCGAGGTACCGCTGGCGCCGATCGCCGGCGCCGTGGGCCACAGTGGCGAGCGGCTCCTCCGCTTCGGTGACTCGTCCTTGCGTGAGCCGGACGCGGCCCAGGCGCAGCCGAGCCTCCTCGAGCCCGCCGCCGACCGCGAGGGCACTTCGATAGAACCTCTCGGCATTCTTGCGCCCTTTCCGCGCGCCACTGCCATCCCCTTCCAGCGAGAGCTGAATCGCCATCCCGTCTTGAACGCAGCCGGCGAGGAGCAGCAGCTTTGCGTCCTTGGGGAGCTGTCGGAGGCCCTTCTTGGCGAAATCCTCGGCGGAATTCAGGTTCCAGAGTGCCAGCGTCGATCCAACCACGCCCAGATAGAAATCGCGCGGCTCGATTCGAAGCGCGATCCGTCCAGCCGGGTCGGCGGAGCGGCCGGCGCGCGAGCGAGCGAGCGCCGAGGTCCAGGTGAAGAGGCGCCAAGCCGACCTCAGGTGTGCGTTCGCTTCGGTCAAGCCGGTTCGCCGCAGGGCGAGAAACGCGACGTGGGCGTGCAGGAGGATGGCGGCCTCGACGTCGTGGACGGCGATCCCGCCCGGAGCGGGCGGGCTCTCGCGCACAGCGTCTCCGCGGCGGCAGAGCTCGTCGATCGCGAGCTCAACCTCGCCCGGCAGCCAGCGCCGGATTTCGGCGACCGGCCGGGAATCCCCCGAGCGGTAACGGGCCGCCATCTTCAGGTATGCGTCCAGCCGGCCGGCCCGGCTCGGCGGCAGTACCCGCAGAGCGTCGTTGTCCGTGACCGGCGCGCGGGCGGCCTGGCCGCCACGGGATGGCGACGCGCCCAGGAGGACGAGTGCCAAGCCGAGAACCAACGGCCACCGCCCTGCGCTGGCGCCAACCCGGGCCATCGCGCACACACCTCCCCTTCGTCACGGCCGGTCGGCGGTCGCAAGGTGCAAGTTCGGTGCCGGCGGACACTGAAGAGGATCAGCCCCTTGCGGTGACTCGCGTCCTTCGCCTGACACGCCGGGCGTACGACAAAGTGGACAATCTTCCGACACCCCTCGACGCCGAGCCCACCGGTCCGGTCGACGTCAGGCATGCCGATCCGCTCGAGCCGGACGCGTCGACGAAGCCGTGACCCGCGGCCCCGCCGTGCTCCGGCCGAGCACCCCGGGGCTGTGGTGCGTCCGACTCCCTCCAGCCCTCGCCCCCGCGGGCCCATGGAGAACCTGGCCCGGCGTGAGACTCCCGAACGTGGCAGGCGGGCTGTCCGGCTGCCTCTCGCGCCGGCGACTCCCCCCCCGGCCTGGGGCTGGGCGTGGAGATCAGTTGCCGGGTGTATCGGCCGCGGAAGCCTCGCGACTCGCCTCTCTTTCAGGTCGTCGCGCGCCACCTGGAGGAGCTGCTGCGGGTCTGGCCTTCTCGCTTCGCCCGCCAGCACGGGCCTCTGCGAGCGGTCGCGGAGCGGGTGCTGCGGGAGTTCCTGCGCTGCCGGCTGCTCGAGCATGGCTTTGCCCGACTGTGGTGTTCCGAGTGCCGGCGCAGCGTGCTCGTCGCCTTCTCCTGCCGCGGCCGCTCGTTCTGCCCCTCGTGCGAGAAGAAGCGGCAGATCCTGTGGGCCGAGTGGCTGTGCGAGGGGGTGCTCGCCAGGACCGCACACCGCCACGTCGTGCTGACCATCCCACGGCTGCTGCGCCCGCTGCTGCGCCGGCGGCGCGAGCTGCTCACCGAGCTCGGGCGTGCCGCCGCCGAGGCCGTGAGCGAGCTGGTTCGCGGCAGCCTCGGCTCTGACGCCCGCCCCGGCATCGTCGTCTCGATCGCCACCGCCGGGGACCTTCTTCAGTGGCATCCGCACTTGCACTTGCTCACCACCGACGGCGGCAAGACGGTCGCTGGCCGCTCTTCGTGGCTCTCGTTCACGCCGCCTCGGCCGGGGCTATCACCGCAGGCGCTGGGCGTGAGCCATTAGCGTCCGCTGGACGTGAACGGCGGGCGGTCCGCCCTTGGGACGGGCCGCCCGCCGTGCTTCTACGCCTCTTCGAGCTAGCGGCCTTCCTTGCCGCTGTCGTTCGGGTTGTGCTTGTCCGGCTTCTTCTTCTGCTGCTCGCGCTTCTGCCTGGCCTGTTCCTCGCGCTGCTGCTGGGCTTGGCGCTGCTGCTTCTGCATCTGCTCGTTGCGCCGCTGCTGCGCCTGCTGCTGAGCACGCTGCTGTTGCTGGCGCTGCTGGGCCTCGGCCTGCCGCGCCTGGGCCTGCTGGCGCTCCTGCGCCATCTGCTGCTGCCGGGCCTGCTCGCGGCCCTGCTGCTCATGCTGTCGCTGAGCCTGCTGCTGGCGTTCCGCCTGCGCCTGCTGGGTGCGCTGGCGGTCGGCCTGGACCTGCTGCTCACGACGCCGGGCCTGCTGGCTCTGCTGCGCTCGCTGGCGCTCGGCCTGGGCCTGCTGCTCGCGCTGGCGCTGCGTCTCCTGCTGCTGTCGCGTGGCCTGCTGTTGACGCTCGGCCTGCTGTCTCCGCTCGAGCGAACGCTGCTGCTCCTGTTGCGCCTGGGTCTGACGCCGCTGCTCGGTCTCGCGCTGCTGGGCCTGGCGCTGGTCGATCCGCTGCTGATCAGCCCTCCGCTGCTGCGCCTGCTGCTGCTGCGCCCGCTGCTGCTCGAGCTGCCGCTGCTGACCGGCCTGCTGGCGCCTATCGACCCCGCGACGCGCCTCGTCCTGCCGGCGCTGCTGCTCGATCAGCTGCGGGGCGGCTCGACGCTCCACGACGGCCGCGCCGCCCGTCGCGATGCTCTCGCGCGCGCCGCGCACCGCCGGACGGAACACCGGCACAGCTCCGGAAGCCGCCTCGCGACGGCGCGCGGCCGCGACGGTGTCGACGTCCACGACCCGCTCGCGCGGCACCGGCCGGCCCACGACGCCCTGGATGCGCTCGACGGCGATCCCGCGATTGACCGGCACGCTGTTGGCGACCCGGTAGCTCGTGACGTTGCGCGTCTCGAAGAGGATGCCGTCGTTCCGGTCAACCGGGACCACGTGCCTCCGCACCGGGTCGAGGAACCAGCGCTCGGGCACGAAGGTGTAGGCGCGCGGAGCGACGTAGCGGTTGATCGCCACGTCGAAGTCCACGTCGCCGACGCGGAAGCCGACGCCGGCGTCCCACCCGAACTCCGGAGGCAGCGGCGCCCAGCCGCAGTACCCGCCGCCGCTGCGGAAGGTCACCCACGCGGGGGACCAGTCGTAGCCGGGCACCCACACCCAGCCGTAGCGTGAGCTCGGGTACCAGCGGCCGTAGTGATAGACGGCCCAGCCGTACGGCTCGTCAGAGACCCACAGCCAGCCGTAGTCGTCGGTCCACGCCCAATGGCCCATCGTGTACGGGCGCCAGCCGTTCGACACTCGACGCGGGACCCAGACCGGTCCCCAGTCGGGCTCGCTCAGCCAGTCGCCGTACGGCGACAGCTGGTCGTGGAAGAAGCGGAGATCCACTTCGAAGGTCGAACGGTGCGACGGATAGGAGTAGCGATCGGGCTGAGGCATCGGCGCAGCGGAAGCCGACGCCGAGCCGGCGATCACGAAGATGCTGAAGGCCAGTCCTCCGGCATGACGCATGGTGCTACCTCCTTCTGCAGCCTATGCAGAGCAAGACGCGTGCCCCTGCCGCTCGCGGCGGCGGAAGCTCGAATACCTGCGCCCTGAGGAAGTTAGGTACGGGTCAAACTTTGCGTGGCGATACGGGTTGCCTGCCGCCGCCCAAGGAGGCCGGCCTCGTACTCGATTGTGGAATGCTCCTCGCGAGAGCAGCCGGCGCCTGGCAGGCCCAGGCGGTGACGAGAATCCGTTGTAGTGCGGCTCGGTGAAGAACAGCGATGCGCTCCGGAGATGGACTTCCACGAACCGACAGGAGGCTGCGTTGCGCAAGCAGAGCGTCGCACTCGCCGGGCTCGTGAGCGTGCTGATCGCCGCGCCCGCGTCGCCCGCGGACGCGGCGGTCCAGACGACGAGCGGGCTGGTGCAGGGCACGACGACCGCCGACGGGGCGATCCGCGTCTACACGGGCATCCCGTTCGCCGCGGCGCCGATGAGCGAGCTGCGCTGGCAGGCGCCGAAGCCGGCCGCGCCGAGGCAGGGCGTCCGCGACGCGAGGGAGTTCGGCGCACGCTGCGTGCAGGGACAGGTCTTCTCGGACATCGTCTTCACCAACAAGAGGACTGCCCGCTCCTGGCAGCCTCGGCCAGACTCGTCGAGGCCCACGCCATCTCCCGGGAGCTCGTGGCGAAACTGTTCGCCTGGAAGCATCCTGGCTTCTGCGCTAACGGCGGCGAGCCGATCGCTCCCGACCAGGGCGACCCGCTCCTGTCGTACATCCCAGGCGGAAGAGCCGCCACCGCCCGTGCGGGAGCTCCTGCGCGTCGCCGGGGAGGACGACGGACGTCTTCGAGCGCGCCATGGACGTCCAGGGCGAGCTCGCCAGGAGTGGTCGACACCGCGTGCCCATACCCGACCTCCTCGTCGCCGCAGCGGCAGAGAACGGTGGACTCACGGTTCTCCACTACGACAGCGATTTCGACACGATCGCCGGCGTCACAGGCCAGCCCACGGAGTGGGTGGTTCCCAGGGGCAGCGTCTAACCCCCCGGCGGGGGCGGCTTGCACGGCGTCTGGTTCCGCTGCTTGTTGGTCGCTCCAGGGGTTGAGCCTAGGGAACGAGATCCGACACCCACACGTCGCACAGGAGCTTCTTCAACCGGTCGAACTGCCGGTCGCCCAGGGTGCGCCGCCACTCGGTCTCGATCTCGGCCAGGATGTCGTGGATCTTCGCCCAGGCGGCACGCCCGCGAGGGGTGAACTGTACGACTCGGGCCCGCCCTCCCTTCTCGGCATCGCGGCGGCGCACGTAGCCGAGCCGTTCCAGGCTCCGGAGGAGCTGGTTCATGGCCTGCTTGCTCATTCCCGCCCGCTCGGCGAGCTCACTGGGACGACGGCCATCGGGGCCGGGATGCTGGAGCACGCCCATGTGGGGTAGCCGCAGGTCGCGGAAACCGGCGGCATTCAAGCCAGCGACAATGCGGCGATGGATGGCCTGGGCGGGCAGCCGGAGCAGGGCGCCGATGAGGGGGTTGTCCGGAAGCTCGAGGCTTGACATCGCAAGTAAACTCCGTGTACTTTCAGGTAAACTAAGTTTACCTGAAGGAGAATGCCATGGCAAACACGTTCTCGGTGAACCCGTCCGAAGAGACCATCCGGATCGGGCCGCTCGGCATCCGCTTCCTCCTGACCGGGGACGACACCGGAGGGAGCGTCTCCGTCTTCGAGGTGACGGTGCCGGCCGGCCAGAAGCTGGCCGCGCCTGCCCACCGGAATGACGCCTACGAGGAGACTCTGTACGGCATCGAGGGCGTGCTCACCTGGACGATCGGCGGCAAGCCCATCGAGCTGGGTCCCGGTCAGGCCGTGTGCATCCCCCGCGGCGCCGTGCACCGCTTCGACAACTTCGGCACGCAGGATGCGAAGCAGCTGTCGGTCATCACGCCGGCGATCATGGGGCCCGCCTACTTCCGCGAGGCGCGCGACGTCGTGACGGCCGCCGCCGGTGGACCTCCCGACCCCGGGAAGATGGTCGAGGTCTTCCGGCGCCACGGCATGACGATCGCCACCCCGCCGCCCGCGGGGCGATGATCACCGGACGGTTCGCGGAGTGCCGGGGGCGCTGAGACAGCGGTCCGCCTTGCGGCGTTCCCTTCCCCGCGCCCCATCACCACCCCGTTCATTGTTACGCCGGCGTCGAGATAGCGACGGATCAGTCTAGAGTCCTCGGGAGCGGCGGTCGAGCGGACGGAACTCAGCCGACTTTCCGTTCGGACGCGGGCGCGCAAGGGCGGATTGCCGCACAATCACCGGATGTTCGAGCGTCGGCGTCTCGTCGCACTTCCCCTCCTGGGCCTTGGCATCGCCGCCTGTGCGCTGTCCCGTGGCCCGGCCGGGTCGCGCCACGCGGCGCCGCAGAACTCCGACGCGTGGATCGACGCACACGCCTTGTCAGCGCCGGCCGAGGCGCGCCAATCCGTCGCCTCCCTGGCGGCCTTCCTGACCGCCCCGGCGCGCAACGAGCGCGAGAAGGCGCGCGCCATCTACCGCTGGGTAACCGCGTTCATCGACTACGCGCCGCAGGGAGCCACCGCTTCCGCGGCGCTCGATCCGACGCCCGCGGTGGTGCTGGCCCGCGGCACGGCCGTCTGCGCGGGCTACTCCGACCTCTTCACCGCCCTCGCGCGCGCGGCGGGCCTGGAGGCCGAGTCGATCACCGGCTACGGCAAGGGCTACGACTACGAGGCGGGCGAGCCCCTCGCGGGTCCCACCAATCACGCCTGGAATGCCGTCAAGGTCGACGGCCAGTGGCGGCTCGTCGATTGCACCTGGGGGGCCGGCGCGGTCGAGGATCACTCGTACGTCAAGCGCTTCAACCCCTTCTACTTCCTTACCTCCCCGCTCGCCTTCGCGTGGCTCCACTTCCCGGTCGATCCCCGATGGCAGCTTCGCGATCCGCCGCTGACGTTCGCGGAGTTCGAGGCGCTGCCGCTGGTGCGTCACCCCTTCTTCGAGTACGGCCTCGATCTCGTGAGCCACCCCTCCGCGATCATCCGCGTCTCGACGCCACGCACCACGGTACGAATCGCCTCGCCTCCGGGCGTGGCGCTCCTGGCCATGGCACACTGCCCTCCCACTGCGACCTCTCCGGCCGACATCCCAGTCCGGGCTCGGCACGGGCGGCAAACCGTCTCGATCGACATGCGAGGAGCGAGCGACTGCGTCGTGCGCATCTTCGCTACGCGAGAGAGCGAGCGCACACGGGGCCACGCGGTCTTCCACTGGGCGCTCGATTATCGCGTCCGCGCGGCCGGCACACAGGAGTAGTCCGCACGATCGCACGCCCGGCCGTCAGCGTGGCGCGTCGAACGTGTCCTTCGCCCGCGCGCAGCCCTACCGGCGGCTGGGGCGGCGCACGATCTCGCCGTTCTTCATCACGAAGTCCACCTTTCGCAACGCGTGCATGCTGACCAGCAGGTCCTCGGGCGTGGCGATGATGTCCGCCGCCTGGCCGACGGCGATCGCCCCGCGCTCGTTCTGCACCCGCAGCAGCTCCGCCGGCGGCGTGGCTAGAGGACGATCGTGATGACCGCGTTGGCCGGGCTCGAGTACTTGAGCGCTCGGCCCTCGACCCAGAGCTGGAAGATCTGCGCGTGGTCGGTCAGGTTCGTCAGCACGACCGCGATCTTGCCGTCGGGGTTGAGGAACGCCGTGGCCAGGAAGTCGTCGCTGCTGGACGTGCAGGCGATCCGGCGGGCGCCGGGCCTGATGAAGCGCGAGAAGTGGCCGAACACGTAGTGGGGCGGTTTGAACGCCAGCTCCCCGGTCTTGAGGTCGACGTTGACGATCGTGCCACCCATCAGGCCACCGGCACCGCCGGACGCCGACGGCGCGCTGGTCGGCGGCGCCTCGCTGAAGGCCGACTCGTTCCTCAGTTTCGTCCACTGCGACAGGCAGTAGTTGCGACGAGCCGGCGGCTCTCTCCCCGGTCCTGGGCCGGGTGTGGAAGCTGACTCAGCTCGCCGACTGACGGAAGGCCTCGAGCAGGTCGGCGGCGCCGCGCCGCAGCACGACGGCGTCGGCCCCCACCGCGGCGAAGCGCACGCCCATCTCGAGGTAGCGGCGCGCGTCGGCCTCGATCGGCGCAAAGGTGCCGAGCGGCTTGCCCAGCCGCGCGCAGCGGGCGCAGGCGTCCGCGATCGCGGCCTGCACCTCCGGGTGGCGGGGCTCGCCGAGGTGGCCGAGGTCGGCGGCGAGGTCGGACGGGCCGACGAAGAGCGCGTCGACGCCGGGCACGGCCGCGATCGCCTCGAGCTCGCGCGAGCGCCCCGCGCGTCTCGAGCTGGACGACCACGCAGAGCTCGTCCTGGGCCGGGTGGACGTAGTCGCTCACCCGGCCGTAGCGGCTGGCCCGCGTGATCGTCGCCACGCCGCGGATCCCCCGCGGCGGGTAGCGCGTCGCCGCCACCGCGCGCGCCGCCTCTTCGGCGGTTGCGCACGAACGGCACGAGCAGGCTCTGGGCCCCGGCGTCGAGCAGCCGCTTGACGAGCACCGGGTCGTTCCACGCCGGCCGCACGACCGGGGACGCGGTGCCGCCCTCGAGCGCGCGGAGCTGGTCGATCACGTCGGGCAGCTCGTTGGGGGAGTGCTCGGTGTCGACGAGCACCCAGTCGTAGCCGGCCCCGGCCACGAGCTCGGCCACCGCGGGGCTGCCGAGCGACAGCCAGAAGCCGATCGGCCGCCGGCCCTCGGCGAGGGCGTGCTTGAACGCGTTCCTCGGGATCTCCATCAGTGGATCTCCGGCTCGGGGACGGGCGCCGTGCCCTCCAGGAAGTCGAAGTCGCAGCCCTTGTCGGCCTGCCTCACGTGGCGTGCGTAGAGCCGGCCAAAGCCGCGCGGGTAGTCCACCTCGCGCGGCTTCCAGTCCTGCCGGCGCCGGCCGAGCTCCTCGTCCGGCACCCGCAGCGAGAGCCGCCGCTGCCGGGACGTCCAGCTCGACGACGTCGCCGTCGCGCACGAACGCGAGCGGCCCTCCCACGAACGACTCGGGGGCCACGTGCAGGACGCAGGCCCCGTAGGCGGTCCCGCTCATGCGGGCGTCGGAGATCCGCACCATGTCCCGCACGCCCTGGGCGAGGAGCTTCTTCGGGATCGGCAGCATGCCCCACTCGGGCATGCCCGGCGCGCCGAGGGGGCCGGCGTCCTGGAGGACGAGGACGGAGTCGGCGGTGACGGGCAGGGCCGGATCGTCGATGCGCGCCTCGAGGTCGGCGTAGTTCCGGAAGACGACGGCCGGGCCCGCGTGGGTGAGCAGCCGCCGCTCGGCCGCGGTGTGCTTGATGACCGCGCCGTCGGGGGCGAGGTTGCCGCGCAGGACCGCGACCCCGCCCTCGGGGCCGACCGGGCTTCTCGCGCGTCGCGATCACGTCGTCGTCGAAGACGGCGGCTCCATCGCACGTTCTCGCCGAGCGTGCGGCCGTTCGCGGTGAGGCAGTCGGGGTGGAGGAGACCCTCGAGGCGGGCGAGGAGGCCGCGCAGGCCGCCCGCGTAGAAGAAGTCCTCCATCAGGTAGCGGCCCGAGGGCCGGATGTTCGCGAGGAAGGGCGTGCGGCGCGAGAGGGCGTCGAAGCGGTCGAGGTCGAGGCTCGCCCCCGCTCGGCCCGCCATCGCGATCAGGTGGATGATGGCGTTCGTCGATCCCCCGAGGGCCATCGTCGCGACGACCGCGTTCTCGAACGCCTCGGTCGTGAGGATCTCCCGCGGCGTGAGGTCCTCGAACACCATCTCCACGATCCGCCGCCCGGCGGCCGCGGCCATCCGCGAGTGGGCGGAGTCGGCGGCGGGGATCGACGAGGCCCCCGGCAGCGTCATGCCCAGCGCCTCGGCGGCCGCGGCCATGGTGGAGGCGGTCCCCATCGTCATGCAGGTCCCGAAGGAGCGGGCGATGCCGTCCTCCATCTCGCGCCACGCGCACTCGTCGAGCGCCCCCGCCCGCCGCTCGGCCCAGTACTTCCACACGTCGCTGCCGCTGCCGAGGGTCTGGCCGCGCCAGTTGCCGCGCAGCATGGGCCCGGCCGGCACGAAGAGCGCGGGCAGGTTCATGCTCGTGGCCCCCATCAGCAGGGCGGGGACGGTCTTGTCGCAGCCACCGAGGAGCACGGCCCCGTCGGCGGGGTAGGAGCGCAGCGCCTCCTCCGCCTCCATGGCCAGGAGGTTCCGGTAGAGCATGGTGGTGGGCTTCATGAACGTCTCGCCCAGGGTGAGGAGCGGGATCTCCATCGGGAAGCCTCCCGCCTGCCAGATGCCCCGCTTGACCTCCTCGGCGCGCAGGCGGAAGTGGGCGTGGCAGGGGTTGGCGTCGCTCCAGGTGTTGAGGATCGCGATGACCGGCTTGCCCTGGACGTCCTCGGCGTCGAAGCCCGACTGCTTGGCGCGCGAGCGGTGGCCGAACGACCGCAGGTCGTCCCGGCCGAACCAGCGGTGGCTGCGCAGGTCCTCGGGCGCCTTGCGAGGGCGGCTCACGCGTCACCTCTCCCGCAGTGCGCGCGCCACGGGCGCGAGGCGCTCGAGCTTCTCCGCCTCGAGGGCGGAGACGTACGGCGGGATGGGCCCGGTCCGCGCGATCCCCGCGAGCTCGGTGGCGTGGTGGAGGACGCGCGCGGGACCCCACGCGTCGCGCAGGTCCTCCAGCGGCAGGAACCGGGCGCGCAGCGCCTCGGCCTGGGCCCAGTCGCCTGCGGCCATGGCGGCGAGAAGCGCGTTGCTGAGGCGCGGGGCGAGGCAGCCCGAGCCGGTGGTGAAACCCGCGAGGCCGAACGTCTGCGACGTGGACGACGGCGGGGCGCTCGCCGATCCCGCTCACGACCCTCCCGCGGTCCACGCGCCGGAGCAGCGCCGTCGAGGTACGGGTCCTGGCCGGGGTCGGGCCGCACGACCGCGTACTTGACGGCGACGCACACGCCGTCGCTCGACGAGCCGGCCGATCGCGTCCAGACCGCGCTCCCGGTCGGCCCGAAGCCGTCCTCGGACTTGAGGTAGAGGATGAGGGGCAGCCCGGCCGCGTCCGCGATCTCGCGCAGGCCGGCCTCCAGTCCCGCCGCGTCGCGCGGATCGCCGCACGGCAGCACCATCGCGGCCCGGAAGGAGTGCCGCCGCAGGAGCCGCGCCTGGTCGATCGCGCGGCCGAACGACGGGCCCAGGCTGGGGATCGCCCAGCGCTCCTTCGGGAAGCCGGCCAGCCAGTCGAGGAGCGCTCTCGTACTCGGCGAGCGTGACGTGGTAGAGGAACGCGTTGCCGCCGTACAGGAGGCGCGTGATCCCGCCCCGCGCGACGTGGGCGGCCACGCGCTCGGCCTCGTCGAGGTCCAGCGTGCGCCGGGTGTCCGTCCTGCGGGGCAGCGGGGGAACGGCGAAGACCCCCCGGAGATCCTCGGGGGTCACCGGGTCGCTCGACATCGTGGCCAGAACCTCCTCCGGGCGCGGAATGCCGAAGGATACCTCGGAGGCGGGCCGGAGGCGGGGAGTTGTGATACGAAGGGCGGCATGCCTCCCCCGGCCGGACCGCGGGCCGTCGTCTCGGTGAGCCCCCTCGACCGCGCCCGGCGGAAGGCCTACCTGCGTCTCCTCCCGATCTGCTTCATCTCCTACGTCATCGCGTTCGTCGATCGCGCGAACGTGTCCATCGCCAAGCTCACCATGACCCGGGAGCTGCCCGGCTTCGACAACGCGGTCATCGGCTTCGGCGCCGGCATCTTCTTCCTGGGCTACTTCCTCCTCGAGATCCCGGGCTCGCTCATCGTCGAGAAGTGGAGCGCCCGCCTCTGGATCGCCCGCATCATGATCACCTGGGGCGTCATGGCCGCGCTCACCGCCACCGTCCGGACGCCGTTCGACTTCTACCTCGTGCGGTTCCTGCTGGGCCTGGCGGAGGCCGGCTTCTATCCCGGGGTGATCGTCTACCTCACCCACTGGTTCCCGAGCCGCGACCGGGCGCGCACCCTCGCCCTCTTCTTCGTGGCGACCCCCGTCGCGCAGATCGTGAGCCCCAAGATCTCGAACCTCTTCCTGCGCATCGGCACCGACGAGGTCGTGGGAGGCATGCTCGTCCACCACCCGAAGTTGCTCGGCCTCTCGGGCTGGCAGTGGATCTACGTCGCCTGGGGCATCCCGGCGGTCGTGATGGGTGTGGTCGTGCTCTTCGCCCTCACCGACCGGCCGCGGCAGGCCCGGTGGCTCGCGCCCGAGGAGCGAGAGGCGCTCGCGGCCGAGCTGGAGCGGGAGAAGGCGGCCGGGCTCGCGAAGCGCCGGATGACGCTGGCCGAGGCCCTGCGCCACCCCAAGGTGCTCCTGCTCGCGCTCGTCTACTTCCTCTCGGTCACGGGCAGCTACGGCATCGAGTTCTTCCTGCCCAGCATCCTCGAGCGCTGGTACTCGCTCAGGTACGACACCCTCACCTCGCTCATCCTCCTGCCGCCCCTCCTCGCCGTCGCCGGCCAGCTGTTCGTGGGTTGGAGCTCGGACCGGACGAAGGAGCGGCGGCTGCACACGGTCGTTCCGATGGCCGCCTCCGCCCTCTTCCTCCTGGTGGCCGCGCAGAGCCGTGGCCACCTGCCGCTCACCGTCGCCTGCTTCATGGTCGCGTTCGCCGGCTTCAAGTCCTACCTGCCCGCGTTCTGGGCGATGCCGAGCCTCTTCCTCACCGAGGTCGCGGCCGCCGGAAGCATCGGCCTCATCAACTCGGTCGGCAACCTCGGGGGCTTCCTGGGGCCCTGGGTGATCGGCAGCGTGGAGGCGCTGACGGGGTCCTTCGAGGGAGGCCTCTACTTCCTCGCGGCGTGCATCGCACTCTCAGCCTGTCACGGTGCTCCGGCTCGGGCTCGGGCGGGCTCAGCCGCCGGCCGCGCCCTGGGCGCCGACGAAGAGCGAGTAGAGGGAAGTGGAGGCGCACATGAACAGGCGGTTGCGGTCGCGGCCGCCGAAGCACAGGTTGGCGCAGCGCTCGGGCAGGTCGATGCGGCCGATGGGCTTGCCCGACGGGTCGAACACCGAGACACCGTCCTTTCCGGGCTCGCCCATGCCCCAGCCCGCCCACAAGTTGCCGTCGACGTCGACGCGCAGCCCGTCGGGCGTGCCGTCGCCGGCGTCGACGAGCGTTCGCTTGCTCGCGAGGCGCTTTCCGCCGTCCACGACGTCGTAGGCACGGATGAGGCGCTTCGGGGGGCCACCCTCGACCACGTACAGCAGCGATTCGTCCGGGGAGAACGCGAGGCCGTTCGGCCGCTCGAGGTCTCCCGCGACGACCGCGATGCCGCCGGTCGCGGGGTCGACGCGGTAGACGTTGGTCGGCAGCTCGGGGCTCGCCCGATGGCCCTCGTAATAGCCGAGGATGCCGTAGGGCGGGTCAGAGAACCAGATCGAGCCGTCGGAGCGGCACACGACGTCGTTCGGCGAGTTCAAGGGCTTGCCGTCGAAGCGGTCGGCGATCACGGTGATCGTCCCGTCGTGCTCAGTGCGGGTCACCCGCCGCGTGTCGTGCTCGCAGGTGACGAGCCGGCCCTGGCGGTCGCGCGTGTTGCCGTTGGAGTTGTGGGACGGCTTGCGGAAGACGCTGATGGCACCCGTCTCCTCCTCCCACTTCATCATCCGGTCGTTCGGGATGTCGCTCCACAGGAGGTAGCGCCCGTCTCCGAACCACACCGGGCCCTCGCACCAACGGAAGCCGGTGCCCAGCCTCTCGAGCTTGGCGAGGGCGAGCTGGTAGCGGGCGAAGCTCGGGTCGAGCGCCCTGACCGCGGGGTCGGGATAGCGCGGGCTGGGCTCCCAGTCTCCGAAGGCGCGCGGTGTTGCGGCGGCCGCGGCCGCGGCGCTTCCCGTGACGAGAAACTCCCGGCGGCTCGCTCCCATGCTTCTCCCCCTCACTCCCCGTAGATCCGGGCCATCACGCGGGCGACCCCGAGGCCGACTTCTCCCCTCACCGCCGGCTCCCGGTCCTCGCGGAGCGCGGCCACGAAATCCTCGACGAGCGGCTGGTGCAGGTTCGGGTGCGGTGGATGTCGCTCCTCGCGCGTGCCGGCGGCGCCCACGATGCGTAGGGCTCCCTGGTTGAGAATGCCCACGTGGGCCGAGCCCCGCGTCCCGAAGATCTCGAGCGTGTCGCGCGACTCGAGGGCGGCGTGCGTCACCGCCAGGACGGCCACAGCCCCGCTCCGGAATCGGAGGTGGGCCACGCAGGTGTCCTCGACCTCGCGCTCCCGGTAACGGACGTTGTCGGGGAAACCATGGACCTCGGCCACCGGCCCGAGCAGGTCGAGAAGCACCTCGATGCGGTGGCAGCCGAAGTCGGCCATGGGCCCGCCGCCCGACTCGCTCCGGCGCATCAGCCAGGCGCGTGGGTGATCGGGCCCGGGGTCGAAGGGCTCGAAGGCCTGGGCCTGGGCCAGCACCGGGTCGCCGATCTCGCCCGATGCGAGAAGCTCTCGCAGGCGTGCGATCACGGGGTAGAGGTGCCGGTAGTACGCAATGCCCAGGCGCACGCCGTGGGTGCGGGCCGCCGCGATCATGCGCTCGCACCCGGCCGCGTCCAGAGCCATCGGCTTCTCGCAGAGGACGTGCTTTCCGGCCTCGGCGGCGGCGACCGCCTGCTCGGCGTGGAGATGCACCGGCGTCGCCAGGTAGACAGCGTCGACTTCGGCATCCTTCAGCACGTCGCGCCAGTCGACGTGCCAGCGCCTCGCCCCGTGGCGCGCCGCGAACTCCGCCGCCAGCGCCGCGCGGGCACGGGCCACGCTGACGAGCGTGCTGCCCTCGCTCTGGCCCAGGGCGGCGGCTACCCGCTTCGTGGCTATGTCGCCGCAGCCGACGAGGCCCCAGCCGACCGCTCTCATGCCGCCCCTCTCACTTGTAGAGCTGTGTGCTGCTGTCGTTCGTCTCGAAGATCGCCACTCGCCCCGACTGCGGCCCCCGTGCTGAGCGGGCGATCGCCGGCCTGATGTCCCCCCAGGAAATCGCGATTCTATCCCCGGTTCACGCCGGGCCGTCGGCGACGCCTCGCTCGAGGCCGACTCGTTCCTCGAACTCGTCCACGACGACGAGCGGGAGCCGCAACGAAGCCGTGACCCGCAGCGTTGTTCGGACCACCTGACGGGTCCGGCGGCCTTCAGCGGCCCTTCTGCAGATAGCGCAGCCAGGTGGCCACGATCTCCTGATTGGGACCGTGGGCATCGACGTAGGACCGGGCGTAACGGACGAGCCGTTCCTTCTCCTCGGGCTTGTTCCCTTCCGTGAAGGCCTGGAACAGGAGACGCAGAGTGACGAAGACGGCGCCCGTGTCCGTGGGGTGGCCTTCGACGTAGGGAACGAGCAGGGCCAGCGCCTCGTCGCGACGGCCCGCGAGGGCCTGCGCGAGGCCGAGGCGTCGCCTGAACCCCACGTCCTCCGGCCACGACCGCAGCGCCTCCTTGGCGATGTCCACCGCCGGCTCGGGCTGGTTCGCGCGCAGCAGGGCGTCGCTCAAGAGCGCGTAGAGCACGGCATTCGTCGTCTCGGCGGTGAGCGCGGTCTGCCACGCGCCCGAGGCCTGGAGGTCCTCTCCGCTGGCGGCGTAGCATGCTCCGAGGTAGACCGCGGCCGGCATGAAGGTCGAAGAGAGCCGGATGGCGTTCCGGAGCTGGGCCGCTGCCGGCGCCGTCTCTCCGCGGGCGAGATGGCCGATGCCGCGCAGGAAGGCGACCCGGACGTCGTCGGGGGGAAGGTTGCCGAGGGCCTCGAGCACGCGCGCGGCCTCCCCGCGCCGCGCCCGCGCCACCGCTTCCGCCACCGCCGGTGGCAGCCGCCCCGGGAGCAGCTCGTCCATGCGATCGAGGAAGTGGCCCAGCACGTCGGGCCTCAGCACGTCGGCCGCGTCGAAGCGGGGGATGGAGGACGAGAGGCCGGCGAGGGAGATCGGCTCGCCCGCGCGCGTCGATGGGAGAACGCGGAAGGGCCGCGTCAGCCCGGCCAGCGGCTTGCCGCCGGCCGCGACCACTGCCCGCGCGACGTAGCCGCCGGGAGGCAGCAGGTCGAGCGGGATCGAGCCCTGGGCCACGCGGCGATTGCCCTCCGGGGCGTCGGTCGACGTGCTGGGCGCGGTGAGAACGGTCGGTCCGTCGGCGGTCTCGGCTACCTCGAAGGCGACGGTCGCCGGCTTGAGGCGGCCGGGGTCCTGGGCGGAAAGCTCCAGGTGCGCGAGCAGGGTTCCGCCGGCGGCGCTGGCGTCGACCGCGGGCCGCAGGGGGCTGCCCTTGGCGGGCACCGTGCCCAGGACCAGATCCCCGACCTCGAGCCCTCCCGCTTCGAGCACCGCGGCCTTGACCGTGTGCTCGACACTCCCCCGGTGGCCCGAGCCGTCGAGGACGGCGAGCTTCAGGGTGTAGGTCGCGGGATCCACCACGGCGGTGCCCAGCCAGGACGTGGGACCTTCTCGCGCCAGCTCGGACAGCCGCTGGCCACCGCTCGCCGCGACCTTGCCCTTGTCGTCGAGGAGCACGAACCCCGCGACGAGGCCACCGCCCCGCGCCCGCGAGACCTCCGCGCTCACGAGCACGCGCACCCTGCCGCTCGCGCGGTCGCGCGTCGAGAAGGTGGCCACCCGGAGGGGCAGCTCCGTGGCCGGGAAGGGGGCGCGCATCAGGCCCGCGAGCACCTCCTCGTCCTTGCGCTGTGCCCCCACCGCCGGGATGTTGACTCGCGCACGGCTGCGGACCGTGGCCCGCCGCCCGGCCACCTCCACGCGGAGCGGGTGGTCCTTCCCGTCGCGGTCCTTCCCCTCCGGCTCGAAGCCGAGGAGGTAGTAGGCGCTCAGCTCGTTGGCCACGCGCTCGAAGACGCGCTCCCCGCCACCCGACACCCGAAAGATCGTGCCGCGGGTGTAGCTCGTGAGGTCGTAGAGGGGGTTCGTCAGAAGGGCGTCGTCCTCGACCACGGTCGTCGAGGGCCGGGCCCGCGAAGCGTCGTTGAACATCCGCGACTCGATCTGCAGCACGAACAGCGATACCCGCGCCGCGGACGCGAGGGCGGCGACCTGGCGGACGTGGTTGCGGTCGTCGACGCCCATGCCCTCCGTCACGAGCACGAGTGTCTTGGGCCCGTCCATGGTCCTCAATCCTTCGAAGATCGCCGCCAGCATGTTCACCGACGTGGTGGCCGTCCTGTGGTACTCGTTTGCGATCTGCGCCGCCTCGAGAATGAGGTCCGAGAGACACTGCGCTCGGTCGCGTTCCGCCATGCCGGACGGGCACTCGCGCTCTTGCACCTGCTCCCAGAGCCCCTGGTCGTTCTCGTCCACGTGGGCGATCGCCTCGGTGACGCTCACGTGCTGGCCGATCTGCCGCGCGCGGCCCACGACCTTGCCGAGAGCCTCCCGCACCAGGCGGTGCTCGGCGGTGAACTCGACCCTCACCCCGGCCGGGTAGGCGATGAGCGCGGTGCGGTCGGTGGGGTTCAGCCGGTCGAGCAGGCGGTCCGCCGCCTGCAGCACGGCGCGTCCGTTGCCCATGCTGATGTGGTCCTGGTCCACGGCGATCAGGATCAGCCGCCCGGGCCGGACCCCCTCGTTCGTGCTGAAGTAGGGCGAAGGCGGCGGCGGCTCGGGCTCGTCCCGGCTCTCGAAGTCGACGAAGTCGGCGGAGAGCACCTTGCGCGGGACGCCGTCGACCGTGATCGTGAAGTCCTCGGGCTTGAGCCCGCGCACCGGCTTGCCCGTGGCGTCGACCACGTTCACGTCCACCGCGACCACGTCCACCCCGGTCTCGAAGACCGGCGTCTTCTCCTGGGCCAGGGCCAGGGCCGGGAACAGTGGGAACAGAAGGAAGGCGAACGCACGCTTCATCGCGATCTCCTCGCCGTCGCGCGATAGCCCTGGCGGGCGCGCACCCGATGGAAGCTCCGCCCTGCGACTTCGACCTTGATGGCGCGCCACGACCCGTCGTGCGCCGGGTTGGCGGGATCGTAGGCCAGCAGGTACTGGCTCGCCAGGTCCTCCAGGATCTCCGCGAACACCCGGGGCAGCTCCTCGATGCTGTCTGTGAAGAAGGCACGGCCTCCGCTCACGTCGGCCAGCCGGTCCAGCACGCGCTTGAGCTCGTGCTCCCGCATCCCCTTGCCCTGGGCGATCACGTAGATGGGCGCGGCGCTGCTCTCGACCCGGCGCTCGACGTCTGCGACCGTCGCGTGGCTGGAGCGGTCCTCGCCGTCGGTGAAGAGCACGAGCGCGCGCCGGCCCCGCCGGCGGTCGAGGAGGTCCAGGCCGCGAAGCACCACGTCGTGGAGCGCGGTGCCGCCCCAGGGAGCGAGGCGGTCCACCGCTCGCTGGCGCGCAGCCGGGTCGGTCTCGCGCTGGGCCAGCGTGAAGATGTTGTCGTTGAAGGCGAGGAGGGTGACCTGGTCGTCGGGACGAAGCCCGGCCAGGAACTGCTTGGCCGCGGCGCGACAGCGGGGCATGGCTTCCTCCATGCTCCCGCTCATGTCCACCGCCACCACCAGCTCCCGCGGCGTGTCTTCCCCGATGAAGTAGGTGACGGGCTGAAGGACGCCGTCCTCGAAGATCCGGAACGCGTCCTTGCCCAGGCCCCGTACGAAGCGGCCGCTCTTGTCGGTGACCGTGGCCGCCACCTGCACGACCTCCACCTCCACCGCAGGAGCGAAGCGGGCCCCCTTCGTGCGCACGTTCGCGACGAGGCGTCGGCCGTCGCGCAGCATCGCGAGCGCGCGGACCTGGTGGGGGGCCACGCCCGGTCCGGCATCCCAGGGGCACTCGAACGGCGGCAGGTCACGAGAGCAGACCGGCTGCCCGTCGGCCGTGAACGAGAGGCGAAGGATGGGCGTCGCTTCCGGGTCGAGGCGCGCCTTCAGCATCACGGCGCCGCTCACGGCGCCGCCGTCGACGGGCTCGGTGATGGTGAGCACCGGGCCCGGGTTCGGCTCGGCCTGGGCCGCGGCCGCGCTCCGCGGCGAGCGGTCGCGAGGGCGAGGGCTAGAGCGAGGACCGCGGCGCCCATCGCATGTCCCGTCATGGCGTCGAAGGCTCGCCGGGCTCGGGCGCCGGCACGAGCGGGCCCTCGCCCACGAGCGCGGAGACGTACTCGTCGAAGCGCTCCGTCGGGACGTCTCGCGCGAAGCGGGCCAGGGCCAGCCAGTCGTCGTGGGACAGGGGCGTCGCCTCCTGCACGAGGTCCTGGGCGAACATGCTCAGGACTCCCGGGACCAGGCTCGCGGGCAGGTGCCGCGAGTCCAGCTCGACAGCGACCCGCAGAACGAGGTCGGGCGCGCGTGCGGCATCGAGGTCTTCGAGGCGCTGGCCGAGAAGGTCGTCGTAGCCGCCTGCTGGCGGGGAAACGAGGCGCAGGCTTCCGCCGCGGGTCAGGTCGGGCGTCCCCCAGGGATCGCCGGGCGTCGCGTCGGGATGGCCCAGGCGCATCAGCTCCTGGAGAGTGAAGAAGCCCGCGGCGGTCCGCGGCTCGTGTTCCAGCGCGTAGCCGAGGCCCTGGACACGCCAGGGGTCGAGGCCCGCGCCGCGCGCGAGGCCCTCGGAGTCGCTCACGCCACGAGCCTCGGCCGCGCGTTCTCGACCCCGCGCGATGGCCTCCGCGATCGCGTTCATCTCGTCGTCACGGAGAGCGAACGGGCTCCGGAAGGCAACCGTACGGGCGAAGCCGAGGGCGGTCCGAGGATCGAGCCGCGGCGCGCGCGCCGGCACGCCCCCGGACAAGCGTCGCAGCGACAGCGGGGCGAGGGCCGCGTCCAGCCCGAGCAGAGAGCCGCGGACGCGCCAGGGCCCCGAGCCGAGGACCTCCTCGGGAAGGGCCCAGGCCTCGATCCCGAACTCGTGACGCGTGGCCACGTTCGCCCCGGCCAGGGCCGTGCCCTGTGCGGAGCCGAGGTGCGGCGCGTAGGCCAGGGAGACGAGCGTCTCCGCCAGGAGCTCGTCTGCCGCCTCGACGAGGGCGCGTGCCCGGGCCGGCCCGACCGGGTCGCGCGCCTCGACGTCCGCGGCCCGCCCGGCGGGGACGCTGCCTGGTTCCAGCCGGCTCGCGGCGTCGCGCAGCCGGGCCAGGCCCTCGGGCCCGGGGCTCTCGCGAAGGCGCCGGGCCGCGCGGGAGAAGGCCAGCACCGCGTCGAGCGTGTTTCCGCCCTGCCGCTCGCGGACGAGGGTCAGCCGGCGCCGCTCGGCGATGCCGGGAGAGGCGCGATACCACAGGCCTTCCCATTCGAACGGCAGCGTGTCGTCTACCGCCGGTCGCGCGCCCGCCATGGCATCGACGAGGATTTCCTCGGCGGAGCCCGCTTGCGAATCGCCGCCGACGGCCCGCGTGAGCGCGGGAAGCAGGCGTTCGTCGATCCAGGATGCGACGGCTCCTGCGTACCGTCCGCCCTTCAGCGGCACGGCGCAGAGCGAGGCGACGAGCGACTCCGTCTGCGCCGCTTCGAGGGCGCGCTCGAAGCGCGCCCGGTCGAGGATGGCGAGGGCGGCCTGGAACTGGGCGAGGGCGGCCCGGTCGCGGCGGTCGTCCGCGCGCGAAGGGAGCGACTCGGCCCGTCGAACCGCCGCCGCGTAGACGGCCGGCTTGCGGACGTCCATGCGGTCCAGGAGGAGGACGAGCGCGGGGTAGCGGGCGAGGCCGCGCAGGGCGAGCAGCGCGTCCGCCAGTTCCTCCGGCGCCACGTTCGCGAAGGCACGCTGCGCGAAGGCGAGCTGGGTGAGTCGTACGCGTCGCTCGTCGCTGGCCGGGGCGAGCCCGATCTGCGCGGCGATCCACGCGGCGTCGAAGGACGGGTCCTGCAGTAACGGCGTGGCATCGCCCGCGGCCGGGACCTGGCCGGCGAACGCAGCCTCCCAGAATGCTCGGCCGGCCGGCGCCGTCGGTCGTCCGTCCGCGCCGACCTTCACGAGACCAAGGACGACCGCGGGATCGACGAGCGGACGCGCGAAGGCGCCGCCCTCGGGCCGCCACCAGGCCGGCCCCCGCCCGAAGGCGTCCGCGAGCGCGCGGAAACGCTGCCGCCGTCGTTCGGGATCGTCGCCCGCTGGTCCGAGCGCGAAGCGGAGGGCCGCGGGCGCGAGGCGGTCGAGGGTGTGGAAGAAGAAGGCTTGCCGGCCTTCGTCGCGCTCGAAGAGCTTCCGGAGGAAGCGCGCAGCCCGCGCCGGCGACTCGCCGATCAGATCCTGCCAGAGAGGCTCCGCCGCGCCTCCTCCGGGGACGTCGACGCCTCCGTCACGCACGCGCACGCTTCCCGCGAAGGTCGCAAAGACCTCGGCCCGGTTCTCCTTGATCCAGGAGAGAAGCTCCGCGTGCTCCCCGAAGAAGCGGAGGGTCGGCCCGTCGAGCTGGAAGAGGCCGCGGTAGAGGAGGGACGCCGCGCGGTCGTCGAGCAGCGCCTCCACGAGGCGATCGTCGGTGACGGATTTGCCCAGCACGGCTCTGCGCCAGAGGCGGGCCGGGAGGGGCAGGAGCACCAAGTCGGTGCCTGGTCCCGACGCGGCGTCCGTCGCGGCCGCGGCGGGATCCGAAGGCCGCGGCTCGAGGCCCCGGGCGAGCCGAGGCGCCGCGGCCTGGAGATGAGCGCGCACCCGTTCGCGCAGGCGGGCGGCGCTCGCTGGATCGCCGTACGTGGGGTGCAGGCGGCGGCTCGTCTCGTAGAGCAGCCGCCAGCCTTCCACGCAAGGATCGAGGCCCGCGGCCTGGCACAAGCGCGCAATCCCGCCGGGCAACGGGAGGGTCTGCCACACCGGCTCCTCGCCGACGGCGCCCGCGCCGGCGAACGCGAGCACGACGAGCACGGCCGGTCGCACGCGGAGGCCCTTCACGGTATCGCCAGTGTAGGTGGAGGCCAGTCGGGGGAAAGTGCCTCGGCCCTGGCCGGGGTTCGAGCTCGACAGAAAGAACGGCGGGGCGACCGCTAGGGCCGCCCCGCCGGTTCGGAACGAAGAGACTCGCGCGACTAGAAGCGAATTCCCGCCGTCAGGAAGTACTCGCGCGGGAAGGGGTAATTGGCCGTACCCGTGCCCTTGCCGAAGTTCGCGCCCTTGATGTAGCCGGTCGGGATCCCGAGGGCGTCCTTGGGGCTGTTCGTTGTCCGGCGCTCACCGTGATGTTGGTAGCTGATGAGCGGCGTCGAGTTGAACATGTTGCGCACCTCGCCCTTGACCCAGACGTTGAGCCTCTTGTAGAGGGGCAGGCTGTAGGTCAAGGCCAGATCGAACAGCGACTGGCCCGCGAAGCGTCTCGCTGCCTCGTCCCAGCGAGTAGAAGATCGTCTGGGTGGACGGGAGGTACGGATAGAGCGCGTTACCGATGGCCTTCTGGACCGAGGTCAACGCCCGACCCGTCGAGGCGATGCTGTAGGCGGCCCGAGTCGAAGCGCCACAGGAGGCCGGCGTTCAGGCTGCCCACCCGGCCGAGGCCGAGGTCGTACGTGGTCCACGCCCGCGCGCGGTGCCGCTGGAACCCGATCGAGCGGCCGATCGGGTAGGTCCGCGCCTCGTCGAAGATCTCGGGGTAGTAGCCGGAGAACTAGCGAGGGGGCGCCGGGCTGTGTTCACTGCCCTCGCCCTCCTGGTTGCCTTCGTTGTTGATCTGGATCGTGTAGTTGCCCGCGAAGTTCCAGCGGTTCGTGAGGCGATAGGCGGTCTGGAGCTGGATGCCGTCGTACTTGCGGAGGCCGTCGTTGGTGTTGGCCCAGAGTACGTTCGAGAACGTGCCGAAGTCGACGCCGTTCTTGACCACGTCGGTGGTGCCGGTGCTGGTGTTCACGAACTGCTGGACGAAGTCGCGTGACCTTGCGATGGGTGTAGATGGCCTTGATGTAGCCGGCGTTGCCGAGCTGGACACCCGCCGCCGCCGTGAACTCCTTCGTGACCGGCGACTTGATGTTCTTGTCGTAGAAGACGTTCGCCGTCGCGAAGCTGCCTCCGATGATCTCGGTGTAGTTGGCGAGGTCGAAGCCCGGAGCGAAGCTGCGGCCCTGGCCGCTCGGGCCCCGTGTAGAGGTAGTAGATCGCGTCGGGGTTGCCCACGTTCGTGTTCGCCGCGAACTGGGTCTCGCTGTACTTGCCGGCGTAGTGCGAGTACGTGGCGTCCAGCTTGAACTTGCCGTCGCCTCGCGGGTCGAAGGACGCGCCCAGGCGCGGGACGATGCGGCTGGCGCTGACCGGCTGGATCCCGCCCGTGGCCTTGCCCTTCGCCCACTCGGCGCGGGCGCCGAGGTTGAAGGACCAGTGGTCGTTGAGCGTCCAGCGGTCGTTGACGTAGGCCGACTGCGTGGTGAGGTCGATCTGCGCCCCCCGCGTTGCCTGGTAGTCGATGGCGTAGTTCTCACCGGTGTTGAACACCGGGATCACGTAGCCGTTGCTGTCGAAGACGGGCTTGCCGGCGGCGTCGGTGGGCCAGTCGGCGTAGAAGACCCAGTCGGTCGAGGACTGCGAGTTGCCGCCCGTGCGCGTGGAGCGGTAGTTCTCGTAACCGATCTTGATGTCGTGCTTGCCCAGCGAGCTCGTGGAGGCGTAGTACGACAGGGACGCCGCCATCTGCCGGTTGTTGCGGTCCTCGGGGTCGGTGGCGTCGAAGTAGGGGGCGTTGTAGGCGAAGAACCCCGTGGTCAGCGCGAGGATGGGGGAGTCGACGAGGTCCTTGCTGGTGCCGCCGCTGTTCTGGAAGCTGAAGGTCTTCTTCGAGAACTGCAGCTCGACGAAGAGGTTCGGCTTCAAGACGCCGTTGTAGTTGGCCGAGAAGAGGGTCGTTCGGCTGCTCCCCGTTGTAGGCCGTGTGGATCGGGTCGATCTCCACCCCGGACCCGAAAGGCGTCCTGAAGATGCTGTTCGACACCTTCGTATAGGTCGCCTGGAGCGTGTGGTTGGGGTTGATGGCGCCGGACAGCTTGATCTCGCCACGCTTCTCGTCTTGGACCTGGGTGAACGGGATTCCGCTCTCTGCCGACGTGGACTGGGTGTCAGCCGAAACCTTGCGGCCGGCCGCGAAGAACCAGAGCCGGTCCTTGACGATGGGCCCGCCCAGGGTCGCCTCGTAGAACTTGCTGAGCTTGTCCTGGCGCTGGATCCCCTGCTGCTTCTCGAAGGGCGTCTCGTCCCGCCAGGAGGGATTGGTGAAGTTCGCGCGGAAGCTGCCCGAGAACTGGTTCCCGCCCTTCTTGGTGACGGCGTTGATGACGCCGCCGCTGAAGCGGCCGTACTCGGCGGAGATGCCCGAGGTCAGGATCTGGGTTTCCTCGATTGCGTCCTCGATGAAGAGGTTGTTGGCGTTTCCGAACAGGTTGTCGTTGATGTCGACGCCGTCGAGCAGGAACACGTTGTCGTAGGAGAAGCTGCCCGCGATCGTGACCTGGCCGGCGTTCGGCGTGTTGCCGGTGAGGCCGGGGGCCAGAAGTGCCACGCCCTGGAGCGTCCGGTTGGTCGCCAGCGCGTCGACCACGTCCTTCGTGATGTTCGCTCCCGTCTGCGTGGTGTCGAGCGGCGAGGTCAGCTCGGCGCTGACGTTCACCGTTTCCTGGACCGTCGCCACCTTCATGGTGACGTCGGAGGGCACCGTGCCGCCAAGGGCCAGGGTGATCACCTTCTCGAGGTTCGCGAAGCCGGCCAGCGCGTACGTGACGTTGTACGTGCCCGGCGGCAGCGCCTTGAAGATGTACCCGCCGTTCGCGTCGGTGACGGCGGTGCGAGTCCCCAGAAGGGCCGGGGACTTGATGCTGACCGTCACGCCGGGCAGAGGCTGTCGGTCCGACGACAGCACAGTCCCGCTCAGGGTGCCCGTCTGCGTGCCCTGGGCAAACGAGGCGCCGGCAGCGAGCACGAGGGCGAGGACTATGAACAGAGTTCGCCGCATCTCATCTTGCTCCTTGAACATTCCATGACCTTGAGTCGAATGACGACTCGCTCACAAGCGTTGAAACGACCGCTAGCTTACTTCCAAACGCGACGTATCGAGGAGCAAGTCCAGGGCCAGGTTTCGCAGTGACGCCCAGAAGGTGTAAATCGATTCCTGTGAGTTGATTAGCGGAGCCGCCACACGCGACCAGCCCCTTGAATGGATTCAAGGGACGGGATATCAGTGCAAAGTATTGATTCGAGCAGGGGCGACATCCAATTTCTTGGTCACTGCCTCCGACGTCGCCGCCACATCGCCGCGCCCTTCCGGTCACCCATCGACTCCAGCGTCTTTGCGGCCAGCTCGATCGTTTCCGGCGTCGGATTGGCGGCCACCATCGTGTCGAGAAGGCCGTCCACTTCGCGAATCGTGCGTCGCTTCAGCCCGTAGACGATCGCGAGCCGCGCCCAGGCCTGGGAGTTCGCGGGGAAGCTCCGCACCTCCGCCTCGAATGCCTGCTGGGCCTCGTCGTATCGGCCGAGACGCGCCAGGGCGTCGCCGCGCAGGAAGTCGAGATCGGGTATCGGCTGATGACCGCTCTCGCGCTCCCGCCGCTTCGCATCGTCGACGAGCGAGAGCGCTTCCGCGATGCGGCCCTGCCGGATCCGGACCTCGGCCCTCACGACCGCCGCGCCCAGCTCCGCGGTGATGTCTCCGACAGCCGCCGCCGCCTCGCTCTCGGCCTTCGCGAGGTCGTCGCCGGCGAGGGCCACCTGGGCGAGCAGCTCGTGAGCGGCGGGCGCGTTGGCCCGCAGGGCGAGGCGGGCGTTCGTCTCCGCTTCGCCGCGGCGGCCCAGGCTCAGGCAGACACGGCCGAGGGGCAGGGCCACGGACGGCGCGAGGCCGGGCGAGCTGCGGATCGCGGCGCGAAACGCGCTGTAGGCCTCGCCGTGGCGGCCGAGGCGCTCGAGGGTCTGGGCCAGCTCGAAGCGGGCGTCGAAGAAGTCGGGGAACTGCGCGAGCACCTTCTGAAAGAGGACCACCGCCTCCTCGTTCTTGCCGGCGGCGGCCAGTCGGAAGGCGGCTTTCACCTGGCCGAGGGCCGGCAGGCTCTCACGCGGATCCGGCAAGGGACCGCTGGCCTCGACCGCGCCGCCCAGGTAGCCGAGGGCCGCGAGCTTCTCGCGTTCCTCGGCGTTGGCCTCGCCGGGCCGCTCCAGCCGCGCGGGGAAGGCTCCGAGCTCCTTCTGCCGCGCGCGGACGATCTCCCCGTTCCCCGCCAGCACGTCTCGAAGCTCGTGGCTGTCGGCGGCCAGGTCGTAGAGCTCCCGCCGGCGGCCTTCGATGTACTGCCAGCGATCGTCGACGAGAGAGCGTAGATCGCTCCAGCCCAGGTGGAGCCGCGGGTAGTAGGTTTCCGCGTAGAGTCGCCGCGGCTCGGGGTGGGGCGCGAAGACCGACCGGCCCGCGATGCCCTTGGGGAGCCGGAGGTCGAGGAGCCCCGCCACGGTGGGAAGGACGTCGACGAGGCCGGTCGGCTCCTTCACGGTCGTTCCCCCGCGTGCCCCGCCGGGCAGCTTGACGAGAAGCGGCACGTGGAGCGCCCAGCGGTAGAGCAGGATGCCGTGCTCGTCCTCCCCGTGCTCCCCCAGGCCCTCCCCGTGGTCGGAGAGCACGACCACGATCGAGCGATCGTAGACGCCGAGTCGTCGCAGCTCGTCGATGAGCTCGCCCACCACGGCGTCGGCGGTCGCGACCTCGCCGTCGTAGGCGAGGGCGTGGCGGCTCTTGAAGGGCTCCGGCGGGTCGTAGGGCGCGTGGGGCTCGTAGACGTGGAAGAACAGGAAGAAGGGCCGATCCTTCGTGCCGTCGAGCCACGGCTTGACGAGCGCGAGCGTCTGCCTGCCCGGTCGCTGCACCCTGCCGAGGGCGTCGACGCCGCTCGGCGCCGCGATGCGGTCCTCGTAGAAGTCGAATCCCTCGCCCAGGCCGGTGCCCGCCCGAAGCACGTAGGCCGAGACCCCGGCGCCCGTCGCGTAGCCCTTGGCCTTGAGGAGCGTGGCGAGGGTGGGGTGGACCTTGGGATCGAGCCGGTAGCCGAGGTTGTCGCGCACGCCGTGAACGAAGGGAAGGAGGCCCGTGAACAGCGAGACATGGGCCGGAAGGGTGAGGGGGGCGTGGCTGTAGGCGTTCTCGAAGAGGATCGCCTCCCGGCGGAGACGATCGATGTTGGGCGTCTCGCCGGCGGCGTAGCCGTAGGCGGGAAGGTGATCGGCGCGCAGGGTGTCGATGGAGACGAGGACGAGCGGCGCCTGCGGAAACCGCGGCGGGGCCGCAGAGCGCGCGCAGCCGGCGAGGGCGAGAAGGGCGAGCCCCGCGGCGCCGGCCTGGCGACGGGAATGGCGATGCCTTTTCAGATGGGTCATCCCAGTCTCTACTATAGCGAACGCTGGCGATGCCCCAGCTGCGAGGGGGGCGCGACCCCGGCACCGACTCCGGGGTGGTATTCTCTCTCTCAGACCACTCCGAAAGAGGCGGACATGCCAATAGCGAAGAGCGCGCTCGGCGCGGCCCTCGTCGCCGTCTGCAGCACCGTGGCTGCGGGACAGACCCAGGAAAAGCCGGGAATCTTCGTCGCACCGAACGGTGGCGGCGAGTCGGTGCGTCTGGAGGGCGTGATGGCCCAGCAGATGCACCCGAAGGGCGTCGCCAAGTCGATCCTGAAGGCGACGTTGACGCAGGGCCTGCTGGGCGGCGGCGGCTCGGTCGAGTTCGTGCTCGACGGGGCCGCGGCGACGGTCCGGGTGAAGGACGCGTCGTTCCTGATTCGCCTCAACCCGCAAGGCCAGCGGGGAGCCCCGCCCGACCCCAGCGCCATGGATCTGAGCTCCATCATGGCAGGCGGCTTCGACATGATGCCGCCCCAGGCGAAGAGCGGCGAGGAGTTCGTCCTCGCGCGAATGACGGTGGCCGACGGCTCGCGGCACCTCGAGGCGTCGCAGAGTCGTCACGGCACGCTGAAGACGAAGGCCGCCGTGCCGCTGCAGTTCGAGCGCTCCGGGCCGAACGTCGTCACGGCGCGCCCCAGGACCCCGCTCGAGCCAGGAGAGTACGCGTTCTACTACGGCGGCGTGGGCGGAGGTGGCCAGTTCTGGACCTTCGGCGTCGACCCCAGGTAGTCACCAAGGAGTCAGTCGCGACGAGCCGTGGCTGCGCCGTGGTTGCGATCCCAGCGCGATCACCACGAGCGCCTCAGCCGACGCGCTGAAGCGTGATCCCGTCGCAATAGGCGTTGCCCCGGTTCGCCCCGTCCCGGACGCAGCGCACCTTGACGGCGGTGGTGGCCGGCCCGACCGTCGCCTCCGCCGCGACCCGTTCCCACTCCCCGGTGCTCGCCGCCATCGCCTGGGCGTCCTCGAAGCTCCCGCCCTGGCCCACGCCATCGTTGAAATCCAGATAGACGTTGTCCGCCGCCGAGCCGCGCCACAGGCTGCCGCTCAGACGATAGCGCTGGCCGGGCGTGACCGGGATCCAGTCCGAGGCGACGACGAAGTCGGCGGTCGAGTCTCCCCCGCCAGTCATTCCTCGAAGCGCGATCTTCCAGGGACCAGTGCCCTCGTCTCCGCCGTCGGTCGTGATCACGGCGTCGTCGGTCCCGGACCAGCCACGCAGATACTCCGCGACCGCCCCTCCCTGCACGGGTGGCTGCAGGAAGTCCTCGCAGAAGCCGTTGCGCACGTAGGTCGCGTTCTGGAACGGGTCGAACCACGGCAGCGCCGGGCTGTCCGTCGGCGTGAAGGGCTCGAAGGACTCCGCGAACTGCAGGTGCACCCCGCTTGGCTCCTGGGAGTTGAAGCTCTCGAAGCGGATCGTGCCGAGGCCCCTGCCCAGGTGATAGACCTCCCGCGACGTCGGCTGGGGGTAGCGGCCCCAGTAGTGCACTTCGAGCACGTCCGCGTACTCGATCAAGCTGTCCGGGTCGCGCCAGGCGTCGTGGTGGCTCACGATCTCCACCCGCAGCGTCTGCTGCGCGGAGTCCGTGACGCGCCTGAGCCGGGGGTCGAAGAGGGAGTCGCTGATCTGCCCCTGCTTGAAGTCGCCCACGTTCATCCAGCGGTCCATCCACACGAACGGCGACGAGAAGCTGTGGCTCTCGTCGCTCTCGTAGTAGCCGTTCCCCCGGAACGTGCCCCAGTAGAGGAGCCGGGGCCCGGCCACCTCGAACAGATCGAATTTGGTGACGCTGCTGTCGCCCTGCAAGGCGACGGTCCTGCCCCAGAGCGACCCGCGCCAGAAGGAGTGCTCTCCCACCTCGCGTCCCAGCTTCCCGGGGGCCAGGATCGGGAACGGCACGCGCGGGCCTGGGCTGGGCGAGCGCGCGCCCGCGCGACGGGGCGGTACGCGTCGGCTCCTGCCGGCTACCCTCCGGGCGGTGACCTTCGCGGCCGGCCAGAAGATCGTCGTCATGAGGCCCCTCAGCCCATGGGGCATGAGCCAGTAGGCGTAGGTGTCGTGGGGCCCCGTGCTCGCCGTCCTGCGACTCGTTTCCGGCCTCCGCCGAGGCGCCTTGCTCATGCCCGCAGGATTCGTGGGCACGGCGTTCCCCGCAGTGCTTCGCAGCGCACGGGGCTAGGGAAACTGGAACCCAAGGTCCTGGGCCAGCCCGCGGCACTGGATGCCGACCTGCCCTTCGCTGCGGCTCGCCGCGCTGCCGACCCAGACGACGTTGCCCTTGAACTCGCGGCCGCGCGGCGTCTCGATCAGCAGCTTCGTCCCGACGTCGACCGCGTAGCCGGACACGAGGCAGGCCCCGTGCTTGCTCAGGGTGACGATCCGCGTGTGCTCGTCGAACGCCGGCCCGTCGGCGCGCGTGCCCCGGACGCGCACCGGCACCTGCACCCAGACCCGCGCGCTCTTGCGCACCGGCGGCGCGGTCCCCTTGCGCCGCGCTGCCTCGTCGACGTACGCGGCGATGCGGCTGCGGTCGGCCGCGTTCAGCTCGACGAAGCGGATCCCCATGCCGATCCCGTCCTGGACGTAGTTCACGAGCGCCGTGGCGACGATCGGCGGCTCGCCGTAGTGCAGGGTGAAGCCGACGCGCACGCGGGTGCCCGCCTTGAGCGGCGGGCGGGGCAGGTCGACGAACATGCCGCCTACGCTGAGGTCGGCGACCTGGCTCCGGCAGGCCACGCCGTCGGCCTCGCAGGCGACCTCCTGGAAGATGTCGGCCCTGGGGTGGCGCCGTTGCTCGGCATTCGGGGCTTCGACCGTCCGATTCGGTTCCATGCTGGCCCCCAATGTTACCGCCGGCCGGACGGCGAGTGGCGGCCTGCCCCGGGTGTCTGCTAAAGTTCCTGTTTGGCCCGGCCCGGGCGTGCGCGGCCGGGGACGAGAATCGAGGATCGACGGCCGCCATGAGCTTCCTGTTCTACCTGATCATCTTCGTGCACGTCGTCGCGAGCCTGCTCCTGATCGCGGTGGTGCTGCTCCAGCAGGGCAAGGGGCAGGACCTCGCGAGCGCCTTCGGCGGGGGCGGCACGCAGACCGCCTTCGGCCCGCGCGGCTCGGCGACGGTGCTCTCCCGTGCGACCGCGATCCTCGCCGCCGTGTTCATGCTCACGAGCCTCACGCTGTCGCTCGTGAAGCCGCGGGCGGGCGGAATCCTCGACCGGGTGCCCGCCGCCGTCGCCACGCCGAGCCCCAGGCCGGCGGCCAGCGCGTCGCCGGCCGGAGCGCCGCCCGCCACGCAGGCGCCCTCGACACCGGCGAGCACGCCCGCCAAGCCGGCCGAGGCGCCGGTCCCGGCCGCCACTCCGCCCGGCAAGTAGCCCCTACCCGTTCAGGGCTGGCCGCCCGGCGCCGAGGCCGGGCCCTGCGCCGGCAGCACCTTGAAGGGCTCGTGGAGCTCGAGGTTCTTGCCGGCCAGCTCGTCCTGCACGGTCATGAAGATCTCGTAGTCGCCCGGCTGCGCGTCGGTGAGGCGGAACCCGAACAGCCGTGACAGGTGGCCGAGCGAGGTCGGCTTGATCTCGCTCGGCGGCATGCTGGTGAGCACGGTCCCGTCGCTGCGGCGCACGACGTAGCCCTGGGTCACGCGCGGCAGGCCTGCCTTGGCGTCCATCTTTGCCCCGTAGACCTCGATCTGGCAGAACACGTCGGAGCCGGCCGTGAACTCGCGCCGCGCCGTGGCCAGCGGCCCGCCGAGCTGGCCGTTCGGCTCCGCCTGCCGGCCGTCCCCCAGGATCGGTGTCGCCACGCGGAACTGGTCGAGCGGCGGGACGTCGAACTCGTGCATGACGGTGCCCACCCGGCCCGAGCGCGTGTCGCGCACGACGATCTTGGCCTGGTAGTCGCCGGGCTTCAGCTCGAACTCGCGCACCACCGGGAACCAGGTACGCGACAGCCTCTCGCGGGTGGCGGGCAGCAGCCTCATGTTGACGCCCTGGTCGTAGCGGAAGAACTCGCCGCTCTCGCGGTGCGCGACGATCAGCAGCAGCTGCAGGTCGCCGTAGCTGCGGCCGTCCTTCTGCTCGAAGTCGACCGCGTTCGTGTCGATGTCGGTCGCCACCAGCACGCTCGCCTTGCCCAGCGTCTTCTCGTCCAGCACGAAGTCCGTCATGCGCAGCGGGATCCCGTCCTGTGCCCAGGGCGAGTCGAGCGCGCTCTGGATCACGGGGTCGATGCCCCGCTTGTTCTGGTCGCTGCTGCGCGGCGCCTCCCCGGGCGCGAAGTAGCCCTTGCGGGCCCGCACCTGGAGGCCGCGACCGTTCGCCAGCTTGACCTGGATCTTGCGGAACTTGCCGTCGCGCGCCGCGTTCGTGGGGATGTAGCCGAGCAGGTAGTAGGCCTGCGTCTCGTTGGCGATCCTCTGGACGCCCTGCGACAGGTCGTTCGTGTTGCGCACGACGAAGCCGCCGCTGTCGCTCGCCACCGTCTCCGCGCCGGCCACGGCGTCCAGCGTCTCGGAGAACGCGAAGCCGACGTCCTGGTCGGGCAACGCCGGCCCGAACTGGGCCGTCATCTCCAGCGGCATGGCTTCGAGCCCCCGGGCGTTCACGAAGTAGATGGCGACGTTCGCGCGGCGCGAGGCGTCGTTGACGCGCTTGAACTCGTCGAGGTTGTTGTCGTAGACGAAGCCCTCCGAGACCAGGATCACCGACTTGCGGCCCTTGGCGGCCGTCAGCCCGTTGATCACGCGCTCGAGCACCTCGAGGGTCGCCCGGATCCGCGTCTGGGCCATGAAGTAGACCTCGGAGGCCTTGCCGGTGACGAGCGGGTCGTCGGCGGTGCCGGACGTCATCGACGACTCCGGTGTCTGGTTCTGGCTCCGGTCCAGGACGCCGGCGACGCCGTAGTTCTCCCAGCGCCGCAGCACCCGGTCGACCACCTGCTGGTCGCGATAGACGTGGATGCGCAGCGCCTCGTAGTCGGACATGCGGTCCGTCGAGGTGTCCGGGATGTAGCGGCCGTCGAGCCGCTTCACCATGTCGAGCAGCTTCGGACGCCCCGACTCCATGCGCGCCGTCCACCAGGTGGCGCCCGCGGTCGAGACGAGCGTCACGCGGTCGCCCTCGCGCGTGCCCTTCTCGAGGAAGCTCGCCACGGCCGCCTTGGCCTGGTAGGCCTTGCTGGGGGTCAGATGCGTGTCGTCGAACACGATCACGAACGTGCGGCCGCTCTGCTCGTGCGGGTCCGTGTTGACCGAGACGCGAGGCGGCGGAGGCGCCTTGGCCGAGGGCTTGTCCGGCAGCGTGACCGCCTCGAAGCTGGTGACGGCCTGGGGCACGCCGTCCTCGCTGACGGTCATGTCCTCCTTCTTCAGGCCGCGGATCGGGTTGCCCTTCTTGTCGGTCACCACGACGTCGACGACGACCTGCTCGACGCCCGTGGGGAAGCTCGGCGTCTGGCCGCCGGACGCCGCCGGCTGGCTCGACTGGGCCGGCCGGGCCGGCGCCGTGGGCGCCTGGCTCCGGGGCGCCGCCATCGGCGACGACGCGAGCGCCGCGAAGCCGAGGAACAGGAGCGGGGTGGTTGGCAGTTTCATGATCCTCATCCGAGCCTGACGTATACCTGTCCGTCCTCGACCCTCACCTCGAAGCGCGCGACCTTCAGGTCCGCGCTCACGACGTTCTCGCCGGTCGTGACGTCGAAGGTGTAGTTGTGCCACGGGCAGCTCACCTGTGCGCCGTCGAGGAAGCCCTGGCCGAGCGGGCCCCCGCGGTGGGGGCAGCGCCCCGCGAGCGCGTGGAACACGCCGCCGACGTTGAACAGCGCGACGGCCTTGTCGCCGACGGTGACCTCGGTGGCATGGCCCGGGGGCAGGTCGTCGACCGCGAGGGCGAGCAGGTATTCGGGCAAGTCGGTGGTTGGCCCCCAGACAGACAGTTTCTCAAAGCCGGCGTACGCGTCAAGCCGCGGGCGGCTCAGGGTCGAAGCGCGAGCGCCCGGCCGAGCCGCTCGAGCCCGCCACGGAGCGTTTCCGGCGCGCAGCCGATCGCCAGCCTGAAGTGCTGCGATGCGCCGAAGAAGCGGCCGGGCACGACCGTCGTCTCGTCCCGCCGCAGGCGCTCGCACAGCCGCTCGACGTCGCCGTCGCGCAGGCGGGGGAAGGCGATCATCCCGCCCCCGACGGGCGCGCAGTCGAGCTCGGGGCGCGAGGCGAGGAACGTGCCGAGCAGTGCGGCGTTTGCCTCGAGGATCCGCCGCGCCCGGGCCGCTGGCCGCTCGAGCCTGTCGAGCGCGACGACGCTGAGCCGCTCGGCCGGGTGCGCGGGGACGACGCCGAACAGGTCGTTGAGCCGCCACATGCGGCGCGCGAGGTCCGGGTCGGCGATCGCCCAGCCGCAGCGCAGGCCGGACAGGCCGTAGGCCTTGGTCAGGCTCGAGGTCACCACGAACTCCGCTCCGAGCTGCGCGGCCGAGCTGAATGGCCGGCCCAGTACGGCGAGCGCCTCGAGGTAGACCTCGTCGACCAGCACGCGCGCGCCCAGCGAGCGTGCGGCCGCGCCGATCGCGCGGAGCGTCTCGGGCGGCACGAGCGCGCTCGACGGGTTGTGGAGGTTCGTGACCACGATCAGGCGCGTGCGCGGCGATAGCGCCGCCAGGACGTCTCGGGGCTCGACGCGGAAGCCGTTCTCGGCGCGGCGCGGGAAGCGCCGCAGCTCGAGCCGCAGCCAGCGTGCGGCGTCCGGAAGCAGCGAGTAGGTCGGCTCCTCGATCAGCACCTCGTCGCCCGGCTCGGTCGTCGCCGCCAGCACGAGCAGGTTGGCCATCGAGGCGCCCGTCGCGTGCACGACCCGGTCGGGGTCGACGCCGGCCTTGCGGGCGAGCGCCTCCTGCAGCGGCGGGTAGCCGTAGGCGCTCGGGCCGCCGATCTCGAGCGGCTCGATCGGCCCCAGCTCCGCGAGCGGGAAGGCCTCGATCCCGCTCGACGCGAGGTTGAAGCGCGCGCCCGAGCGTGTCTTCGCCCACTCCATGTACGGCGAGTACGGCGAGATCGCAGGTGCCCCGCTCATGCCCCCTCCTGTGCGCGCGCGGGCTCGCCCGACGAGGGCGGGACGCGGCGCGCGCGCCAGAGGTAGGAGACCGGCAGCCCGAGCGCCAGGATCGCCAGGCCCGCCGCGCTGTCTCTCGGATAGCGGTACACCGTCGCCGCCACGACCAGCCAGCAGGAAAGCACGAAGAAGCCACTCGTCCACGGGTGGCCCGGCGTGCGGAAGCCACCTCTCTCGCCGCGCCGGCGGTAGACGAAGAGCGCCGCACCCGTGAGGCCGAAGGAGATGAAGTCGACGGAGACCACGTAGTTGAGGATCCGCTCGTAGCGGCCGGACGACGCGATCACGGCGGCGGCCGCTCCCTGCAGCACGATTGCCGGCAGCGGCACGCGCGTGCGCGGGTGGAGCCACGCCAGGCTCTCGAAGAAGACGCCGTCGCGCGCCATCGCGTAGTACACGCGCGGCGCGGTCAGGATTCCCTGCGCCAGGAAGCCGAAGGTCGAGACCACGATCCCCAGCGCGATCAGCCGTGCGCCGCGCTCGCCCAGGGCCGCGCGCATCACGTCGGAGGCGGGCGCCCGGCTCGCGGCGAGCCCCGCGGCCCCGAGCGCGCGCAGGCAGACGACGTTCACGGAAAGGTAGAGCACCACGACGCCGGCGACGCCGAGCAGCAGCGCTCGCGGCATGTCGCGCTGCGGCCGCTTCAGCTCACCCATCACGAAGCCCGAGGTCTGCCAGCCGCCGTAGGCGAACAGCACCGGCACCAGCGCCGCGCCGAAGGCGGCCGCGAGCCCGAGCGTGGCGGGCCGGTCCAGCACCGGCGCGAGCGGCGCCCGCGAGCCGTCGAAGGACGAGAGGCCGACGGCCACGAGCGTCACGAGAGCAGCGATCTTCAGGAGCATGAGAGCGCTCTGCAGGCCGTTGCCGGCGCGCACGCCCAGGGCGTTGACCGCGGTCAAGAGGGCGAGCGCGAGCACCGCGAGCATCCCCTCGCCGAGCGGCAGCCAGACGAGCTCGCGCAGGTAGCGTGCGAACGTCACGGCCACCGCCGCCATCCCGCCGCTCTGGCTGACGAGCAGCAGCACCCAGCCGTACACGAACGCCACGCGCGGGTGGAACGCCTCGCGCAGGTACGCGTACTGGCCGCCGACTGCCGGCCGCAGGGACGCGAGCTCGGCGTACACCAGGGCGCCGGCGACGGCCACCAGGCCGCCGAAGCCCCAGGCCAGCAGCACGAGCGCGGGCGTCCCGACCTGGCGCGCGACCACGTAGGGGTTGATGAAGATCCCCGAGCCGACGATCCCGCCCATCACCAGCATGGTCGCGCCGAAGAGCCCGATCTCGCGGGCGAGGGTTGGCCTGCCGGGCGTCGCTGCCATGGGTCGCGGGAGCGTAGTCGCCCGTGCCGCGGGGCGCAATCAGCTCCCCGCGAGTACCGCCTTGTCGTAGTAAGCGCGCAGCCGTGCGAGCCGCGCGGGCGAGAGCCGGCCTTCCGCGACCTTCATCAGGCGGGCCATCTCGCGGTCTTCCTCGGCCGAGGTCGTGTCGCCGCGCCGCACCCGCTCGATGTAGCTGGACAGCCGCCCGCGAGAGGCCCAGGGCACGCCCTGGTACGCGGCAGTGCTGAGCCCGGCGAGCTCGCGCGACTCCGCCTGCGAGAGGGCCGGGATCAGCTTCGAGAGCGCGGCCACGGAGCGCCGGAAAGCCTGGTCGGGCTCGAGCACCCGCGCCTCGCTGCCCGCCATCAGCTGCGCGGCGGCCGCGGCCGTCAAGTGCGGGACGGACGCCAGCGCCTCGTCGACGGCCTCCCGCATGCGGCCCGCGAACAGCCCGCGAGCGACGAGGGCGCCCGCGAGCGGCTCGAGGCCGTCTGCGGCGCGGCCCGCGCCGGCCTCCGGCATCCAGGCGACGAGGGCGAAGCCCATCCAGCCGTCGACGCCGGCCACGACCAGCTCGCTCTGCCGGACGCCGCCGTCGAGCCAGGACGCGGCCGCCCGGCGCCCGGCGAGCTTGCCGACGAGCGCGTCCGCGTGGGGCCCCGGCGCGTAGCCGGGACGCTCGGCCCGGCGGCGCGCGATCACCCGCTCGAGGTACTGCTCGGCCGAGGCGACGCCCTGTGGGGCCGGACCGGTGAGCAGCCAGGCGACGCCGTCCAGCCGCGGCTGCGCGAGCACGAGCCGGGCGTCCGCGGGAGCAAGCGCGATCGGGTTCCCCGGCCTCAGCACCACCCATCCACGCGGGACCTCCAGCGTCAGGCCGAGCGCCTCGTCGGTGAAGCGGCGCTCCGGCGAGCTCCATTCTCGCAGGCGCCGGGCGTCCTCGCTGTCCGCCGCACGTCCGAAGTGGACCACGCCCACGAGGCCCAGCAGCACGGGTGCGAGCGCGACCGCCAGGCGGCCCCGCCCCAGCGACGGTGCGAGCAGGACCAGCAGCCCCGACACGAGCAGCCAGGCCGAGCCGACGACGAGCAGCGCCTTCCCCCGCTCTCCCTGCGCGAGGAGGATGCCGGCCACCGGGAAGAGGGCGAAGGCCGCCAGGAACAGCACCCCGCGCACGACCTTGCGCGCGAGCTCCCAGCCCGGCAGCAGCGCGAGGCCGAGGGCGAAGCCGCCGAGCGCGAGCTGCAGCCACGGGGCGGCGTCCAGGGCGGGCAGCGCGACGGCGGGGAGGAAGACGGGGATCGCGAGCAGGGCGCCGATCGCGAGCAGCAGCACGCCCACGCCGGCCGTGCGCCAACGGTCCAGCCGGTCGGGCTGGGGTTGCTGGCCAAGATCGTCGCCGCGGCCCCCGCGGGCCGCAGGCAGGGTTCGCAGCGGAGCGGACTTCCCGGGGGACCGACTGCCGCGCCGGCTCGGTCCCGCGAGGCCCTTCAGCTCCGGAACGCTCGCCAGCGGCACCCACTTGCGCGTCCCCGGGCGCATGACGGGGCTGTCCTGATCGACGAGGCCCTGCGACAGCCAGGTCTGCAGGGCGACGAGGTCCATGGGTCCGATCTCGCTTCCGTCGCCGAGCCGAACCTTGAACCCGTTCATTCACTCGACTCCCTGGAAACCCGACGGTCGGGCCGTGCCCATTCTATCCACAGCCGCGGCCCGCGCCTCGTGCCGGACGCCCCGTGCCGCCGATCACGCCCCCGTCTGACCCGCCGCGCGCAGGGCCGCGGCCGGGGAACGCTCGAGCGCCCGCAGGACCTCGGCGAGTGACCGCTCGGCGAGCGAATCCAGGACGAGATCGACCTCCGGACGGGCCAACGGCCGGGTCAGCGCGTTCGGCACGGCCGCGCAGCGCATGCCGGCGTCGAGCGCCGCGCGCATGCCGTTCGGCGAGTCCTCGAACACCAGGCAGTCGGCGGGCGCGACGCCGAGCCGGCTCGCGGCCAGCAGGAACAGCTCCGGGTCGGGCTTGACGCGCCGCACGTCGTCGCGGGCGACGACCACCTGCAGCAGGTCGCGGATGCCGTGGCGCCCGAGCCAGCCGTCCACCCAGCCGAACGAGCTGCTCGAGGCCACCGCACGGCCGAGGCCGAGCGCCGCCGCGTCGCGCAGCAGCCGCTCGACGCCCGGCATCAGGGGCTGGCCGTCACAGCCCCGGGCCGTCGCCGCCTTCACCTCGGCAAGCGCCGCCTCGCGGTCGAGAGCACCGTGGCACAACGAGTCGAGGTGCTCCAGCGGGTCGAAGCCGCCGTGCGTGCCGAGCGCGTGCTGCCACAGGTCGAGCCCGAGGTCGTGGCCGCGGCGACGGTACGCCTTCCGCCACGACTCGAAGATCGGCGTCTCGGTGTCGACGATCAGGCCGTCGAAGTCCAGCACCACGGCCCGGACCGGCGGGGCGGCCTCCGTCAACCGCGCGCCGCCGCCATCTTCGCGACCCGCGCCTGGATACGCTCGTAGACGGGGCGCCCGTCGGGGCACTCGCGGGCGACCCACTCGGCGTTGTGGAAGGCCACGGCGTAGGTCGCCTCGCGCAGCTGGGCGAGGAAGGGCTCCACCTTGGCGTACAGGAACAGCCCCTCGCCGTTGTTCTCGAGCCAGAAGGCGGGGTGCACGATGCCGTGGCGCGCGAAGCTGTAGACCATCTCCCAGTACGCCGTCACCTGGCGGTACGCGACGTTGAGCGGGTGTTCCGCCTTGAGCACCGCCGCCAGGTCGTCCCAGGTCCTCGGCCAGAAGTCGCGCTGGATCTTCCGCCGCGAGTCGCGCATCACCGCCTCGCGCCGCAGGTCGTAGACGCTGATCAGCAGCTCCGCGTCGTGGTGGTCGGGGGTCGTCTTGGCCATGGCGCTATGATAGCGGACCGGGACGGCGCGTCGCGCGCGCCCGGCAGCCACGCGCTCGAGGAGGTCCCATGCGGGCGACGGAACGTTGGCGCGACGCGTTGCGGGAGACGCTGCCGCTCGGCGCGATCGCGCTGGCGGTGACGCTGCTGCGGCTGGCGGGAGAGCGCCTCCGCTGGTCGGAGGCCTGGTTCAGCCGCGAGACGGGCGGCATCGTCCCCTCCCGGCTGGGCTGGGTGGTCGGGATCACCTGGCTGGCGCTGCCCTTCGGCGTCTGGCTGGCGATGCGGCTCGTGGCCCGTGGCGAGGCGCCGGCGTCGCCCCGCCGGGCGGTCGGGCTCGCCTTCTTGGGGGCCGGCCTCTTTCTCGTGCTGCTGCGCCTCGCGCCGCGGCTGGGCCTCGGCTTCCCGCTGGTGCTGCTCGCGATCTGGGCCGCAGCCGTCGCCGGCGCGGCGGTGGCCTGGGTGGCCTGGCCCGCGCTCGCCCGCGTGCTGCTCGTTTACGGCCTGCTCTCGAGGATCCCGGTGGTGGTGGTGATGTTCCTGGCCCTGCGCGCGCGCTGGGGCACGCACTACGACTACGCGGACTCGCCCATGCTGCAGCAGATGCCGTTCTGGACGGGGTTCACCTGGCTCGCCCTCTTCCCACAGCTTGTGTTCTGGGTCGGCTTCACGATCATCGCCGGCCTGCTGGCCGGCACGCTCGCCGGCGCCCTGTCCCCGGCGCGAGGAGGTCGTCGATGAGGAGATCGCTGCTGAAGGCCGTCGCCTTGGCCCTGGCGGCTGCTGCGTCCGCCGTGGCCCGGACGGGCCCGTCGAGCGAGTCCCGCGAGCAGCTCGCGGCCCGCGTGCGCGCTCGGGAGCAGGCGTTCGCGAAGACGATGGCCGACCGCGACCACACGGCCTTCGCCGGCTTCGTCTCCGAGGAGGCCGTCTTCGTCGGCCGTACGGTCCGCCGGGGCCGCAGTGACGTCGCGGAGGGCTGGAAGCCCTACTTCGAGGGCTCGCGGGCGCCCTTCTCCTGGCAGCCGGAGACGGTCGAGGTGGTCGACTCGGGGACGCTCGCCCTGAGCCGAGGGCCCGTGTTCGACGAGCAGGGCAGGCGTTCGGGCACGTTCACCTCGACCTGGCGGCGCGAGCCGGACGGCGAGTGGCGCGTCGTGCTCGACAGCGGCTGCCCACCCTGCGCTTGCCCGTAGGGCTAACATCGACCCGGAGCGCCGAATGACCCTGCACGTGCGCGTCTGCCGCGAGTGCGGCGAGGAGTACCGGCCCGAGGCCCAGCGCTGCGCCGACTGCGGTGGCGAGCTCGAGGACCGCCAGCTCGACGAGGAAGGCAACCCGATCGGCGTGGAGGGAGAGGCGGAGGCGGCGCCCGAGCCCGTCGCGGTCGAGCGGCGCGTGGTGTTCGTCACGCCCCGGGCAGCGGAGATGGTCCCGCTGGCGGAGGCGCTGCGCGAGGCCGCGATCGAGTACCACCTCGCGGAGCAGCCGGCCACTGCCGAGGGCGCCGCGCCGCGCTACGCGCTGCTCGTCCGGGAGGAGGACGCCACGCAGGCCCTGCGCGCGCTCGGCCCGCTGATCGCGCCCGGGGACGAGCACGAGAACCTGCAGGCGCTCGAGTCGCGCTTCGACCCCGGACGCGGCTACGCGGAGTGCCCGGCCTGCGGCGCCGCACAGCCTCCGGGCGCCGCCGAGTGCGCCGAGTGCGGCCTCATGCTGGGCGCCGCCGAGGAGGGCGCGGCCGTCTGTGCCCGCTGCAGTGCCCCGCTGCCGGAGCCCGGGGCGACCTGCCCCGCCTGCGGGAGCGGCCCGATCGGCTGAACTGCCGTGGACGGCTCCCTCGCCGCGCGCGCCAAGGCGATCGCGATCGACGTCGGCTTCGACCTCGCGGGCATCGCTCGCGCCGACGCCCCGCGCGAGCTCGCCTTCTTCGCCGAGTGGATCGCGCGCGGGCACGCGGGCGAGATGGCCTACCTGACGAGCCAGGCCGCGCGGCGCGGCGACCTGCGCGCGGCGTTCCCGTGGGCGCGCTGCGTGCTGGCGGTCGGCCTGCAGTACGACACGCCGCACCCCTATTCGACGCAGTCGCCGCCGGGCAGCGGCTGGATCTCGCGCTACGCCTGGGGCGACGACTACCACGACGTCATGAAGGCGCTGCTCGAGCGCACCCTGGAGCGGCTGCGGGCCGAGGCCGGCCCGTTCGAGGCGCGCGCGTACGTCGACACCGGCCCGCTCGTCGAGCGCGCCTACGCGGCCGCGGCCGGGCTGGGCGCCTGGGGCAAGAACACCTGCCTGCTGCACCCGGAGCACGGCTCGTGGTTCTTCCTCGGCGAGATCGTGACCGATCTCGACCTGCCCGCCGACGCGCCGCGCCCCGACATGTGCGGCAGCTGCCGCGCGTGCCTCGACGCCTGCCCCACGCAGGCGTTCACGGCCCCCTACGTCCTCGACGCGACGCGCTGCATCAGCTACCTGACCATCGAGCTGCGCGGCTCGATCCCGGAGCGGCTGCGCGAGGGCGTGGGCCGGCACGCCTTCGGCTGCGACGTCTGCCAGGACGTGTGCCCGTGGAACCGCCGGCGGCGGCGGCGCGGCCTGGCGGCGTTCGAGCCGCGGCCGGGCTCGCACGCGCCCGACCTCGGCGAGCTGGCGGCGCTCGACGAGGAGGCCTTCCGCCGGCGCTTCCGCAAGAGCCCGCTCAAGCGCGCCAAGCGGCGCGGGCTCCTGCGCAACGTCGCAGTCGCGCTCGGCAACGCCGCCGATCCCGCCCGGCGGCCCGTGCTCGAGCGCCTGGCCGCGGACGCTGATCCCGTCGTGCGCGAGCACGCGCGCTGGGCCCTCGGACGGCTCGACGCGGGCCGCTCCGCCGGCCCGCGCTCCTGACCGCCGGCTATTCGATGCGCAGCGCCTGCCGCAGCGTGACCTTGTGGGTCACGCCGGAACGCAGCTCGACCTCGTTGCCGCGGGTGACGAGCACCGCGGCGCCGCCCGCGGCGCCGCCGATCAGGCCGCCCTTGAGCGCTCCCTTGCCGCCCCCGGCGATCGCGCCGATGATCGCGCCCGCCGCGGCCGCGCCGCCGGCGATCTTCGCGTCCCGGCCCTTGCTCGACTCCGCCGTGACGTCCCAGCGCGCCGCCTCGATCGCGTAGCTCTTGCCGTGCGCGCGGACCGCGTCGAACCCGACGACCAGCCGGGCGCGCCCCTTGACGCGGCCGGACTGCTGGGCGATCACGACGTGGCCGACGACCTCGGAGCCCGCGGGTAGCACCACGCGGTCGCCCGCGCGGACGTCCTCGGCGAGCTCGGCGAGGACCTTCTGCTCCGGCTGGCTCTTGTCCGAGGCCAGCGTCTCGCCGAGGCGAATGGGCAGCACCGTGCCGGCGGCGAGTACGATCGGCTCCGCCGCCGGGCGAGCCGCCGCCGCGGGCGCCGCTTCCGCCGCGGCCTGCCGCTGCGGCACGGCCGCCCGCGTGTCGACGGGCGCGGGCGCGGGGCGGCTCGCCGGCGTGCGGTGCGTCGTGCGCGCGGCGGGCTCGCTCTCGATGCGCACGCCGGTCGCGGGATCGATGCGGCCACCCGCGGCGACCTCGGCGGGCTGGGCGGGCGTTGCGCCAGCAGCGGGTGACGCCTCGGCCTGTTGCGCGGCCGGCGCCGGCGAGGCGGCGCCGTTGCGCTCGGGCGCGGCCTGCCGCTGGCAAGCCGCGAGGCCCACGGCCAGAAGGGCGGTGACGACGAGGGATGACGCCTTCATGACTCCACCTCCAGGCGGGCCGGATGACGGGCCGGCCGCACCCTCCTACCGTCACGATACACGCCGAACGGACCAGCGCGCGCCGACGGTGTGAGCCGGCTCACGCTCCGCCGGCGCGGGCGCCTGGAACGGACCATAATCCGGCCGTGAAAACCCCGGCGAAGAAGGCGGCGATCGTCGTCCTCGCGCTGATCGGCGCCGGGCTCGCGGGTGTTCTCGCCTACGGCGCCTGGCTCGTGCGCTGGCTGCGCACCCCGGCGTTCCAGCAGGAGCTGCTGCAGCGGGTGCGGGCCACGACGGGCGCCGACGTGCGCGTGAAGCGGCTCGACGTCTCGCTCTTCTCGGGCGTCACGCTCGAGGGAATCGGCGTGGCGAACCCTCCGCCCTTCAGGGGCGACCTGCTGACGGCTGACGGGCTCGTGCTGCGCTACAAGCTCTGGCCCCTCGTCTCCGGCCGCTTCGAGGTGGAGCGCCTCGCCCTCGAGCGCCCGCAGCTCAACGTCGCCATGGACGCCCGCGGGGCCTTCAACTACGAGCGGCTCGGCGGTCCGCGCACCGCCTCCGCCGCGGCCCCCACGGCGGCCGCCGCGATCCCCCTGCGCATCGTGCTGTCGAGGCTGTCGGTGCGGGAAGGGGCCGTGGCCGTAACCGATGCCACGCGCGCGCGGCTGCTGGCGCTCGACGCCCTGCGCCTGGACAGCGCCTTCGAGGTCGAGGCCGGGACCGCGACCGGCAAGGGCCAGCTCGGCGCTCGGACACTCGCTCTCGGTGGCCGCTTGTTCGTGCGCGACCTGCACGCCCCGCTGACGCTCACGAAGGAGTCCTTCACGCTCGCGCCGATCCGGGGCCGCGCCGGCGGCGGCGACGTGAAAGGCGACGCGGCCGTCCGCTTCAAGAAGGGCTTCCACTACAGCGCCGGCTTCGAGCTCTCGGGCGCCAGCGTGAAGACGCTGCTCGAGGAGGCACGGTCGATGGCCTCCGTCACGGGCAGCCTCGAGGCACGTGGGCGGTTCGAGGGAACGGGCGGGCTGGCGACGCTGCGCGGCAAGGGACAGGGCCGGATATCCTCCTGCCGGGTCGCCGACAACCGCACGCTCGCGCTGCTCTCGACCGTGCTCGGCATCCCCGAGCTGGCGAACCCCAACCTCGAGGAGTGCCGGGCCGAGTTCACGCAGGCGGGCACGCGCTTCACGACACCGGTGCTGGTGCTGAAGGGCAGGGCCTTCGAGCTCGGCGGGCACGGCTCGCTCGACCTGCAGACGAGCGGCCTCGACTACGACCTCACGCTCGCCCTCTCGCCACCGCTGTTCGCGAAGCTGACGCGGCGCGAGTTGCGGCCGGCCTTCCACACGCGGGCCGACGGCTACGCGACGATCGACTTCCACCTCTCCGGCACCACGCTGGAGCCGAAGACGGACATCCTGGCCCGGCTCGGCCGCGGCGCCGCCGAGGGCGCGGTGAAGGGGATGCTCGGCCGGCTGTTCGGCAAGAAGAAGCAGGACTGACGCGGCCGGCGCGGGTCAGGCCTCGACGAAGTCGACCACGACCCGGCGCGGGAGGAGGCCGGCGGCGTGCCCGCGGTCGAGGAACTCCTGCACGGCTCGCCGGCCACGCTCACCCAGGTCGAGCGTCATCTCGTTGACCCACATCCCGACGAAGCGGTCGGCGACGGCGGGGTCCATGCCGCGCGCGAAGCTCATCGCGTACTCGAGCGCCTGCGGCCGGTGCGCCAGCGAGTGGCGGACCGTCTCGCGCACCAGCCGGGTGAGCCGCGCCATCAGCTCGGGGCCGAGGTCGCGGCGCACGGCGTTGCCGCCCAGCGGCAGCGGCAGTCCCGTCTCGTCCTTCCACCAGGCGCCGAGGTCGATCACCTCGTGCAGGCCCTCTCCGCCGTAGGTGAGCTGCCCCTCGTGGATGACCAGCCCCACGTCGGCGCGGCGCTCGCGCACCTCCTCGAGGATGCGGTCGAACGGCACGACCCGCGTCGCGACGCCGGGGGCGAACAGCTGCAGGGCCAGGTAGGCCGACGTGAGCGTGCCGGGCACGGCCACGGTCCTGCCGGCGATCCGCCGCGGGTCGAGCGGCTCGCGCGCGACGAGCAGCGGGCCGTAGCCGTCCCCGACGCTGCCGCCGCACGGCATCAGGGCGTACTTGTCGGCGACGTAGGGATAGGCGTGGAACGAGATGGCCGTCACCTCGTGCCGTCCCACCTGCGCCTGACGGTTGAGCGTCTCGATGTCGGCGAGCACGTGGCGTACGTCGAGCTCGCCCGTGGGCACGCCGCCACGGGCGAGGCCGTAGAACATGAACGCGTCGTCGCTGTCCGGGCTGTGGGCGATCGTGACCTTCATGGCAGGCCGCCCATCATAGCAGCGGCCTCAGCCAGCGCGGCGCGCCGCGAGGGCACGCAACGCGCCGAGGTTCTGCCAGGCGACGGCACCCAGGATCAGCAGCGCGCCGGCCCACTGCCACGGCGTCAGCCGCTCGCCCAGCAGCGTGAACGCCAGCACCAGCGTCACCACCACCTCGAGCGAGCTCAGCACGGAGGCCCGCGTCGGCCCCACGATCGCCATCCCGGCGAGGAACGTGGTCATCGCGACCACGGTCGAGACGATCCCGATAGCGGCGACCGCGGCCCAGGCGCGGGGAGCACGCGGCAGGGCCAGCCCGGGGCCGGCCAGCGCGAGCGCGGCGCACACGAGCGCCGCGACCTGCGCCAGGTGCAGCGCCAGCGCACGCGCCGGCACGTCTTTGCCGAAGCGGCTGCTGAGGACGATGTAGCACGCGTAGACGAAGGCGGCGACCAGCGCCCAGGCGACTCCCGCCCGGGAGGGCGCCGCGCCCGGGCCCGCCCCGCCGGCGGTCAGCGCGCAGCCCGCGAAGGCCACGGCCGCGGCCAGCAGGCCGCGCGGCGTCAGCCGCTCGAGGCCGGCGAGCGCCGCCAGCAGCGCCACCATGACCGGGTAGGTGTAGAGGACCAGCGACACCACCGAGGCCGGCACGATCTCCAGCGCGCGGAAGTAGGCGATCGAGTTGAGGACGAACACGGAGCCCACGGCCCACAGCCTCAGCCGGGTGCGCAGCGGCAGCCGCGGGCCGCGCTCGACGAGCGCGATCAGGGCGGCGGCGATCGCGTAGCGCCAGGCGAGCAGCGGCAGCGGCCGGGTGCCCTCCGCGTAGGCGAGCTTGCCGAGGATCGGCAGCACGCCGTAGGCGAGCGTGCTGCCGACGACGAGCGCCAGGCCTCGGGCCTCGTCTCGGGCGTGCTGGGCCACGGCCGGCAAGTATGCGCCCGGCCGCGATAGGATCGTGCACCGGCCCGCAAGCGAGCCAGGGAGGCAGCGTGAGCGACACCGCCCTCGTGCTGGAAGGCGTCTCGAAGTCCTTCGACGGCCACCAGGCCGTGACGCTCGCTGTCCCTCCGGGTCCCCCGCGGCAGCGTGTTCGGCCTGCTCGGCCCGAACGGCGCCGGCAAGACCACCACCCTGCGCATGGTGATGAACGTCTTCGCCCCCGACTCCGGGCAGCATCGAGATCCTCGGGCGCCCCGCGGACCACGCCGCGCGCGACCGCATCGGCTACATGCCCGAGGAGCGCGGCCTGTACCCGCGCATGGTGCTCGAGGAGCAGCTCGTGTTCATGGCCGCGATCAAGGGCGTCGAGCCGGAAGGAGGCGCTGCGGCGGCTGGGCCCCTGGCTGGAGCGGCTGGGCGCTGGCGGACTGGCGCAAGAAGAAGGTCAACGAGCTGTCGAAGGGCATGCAGCAGAAGGCGCAGTTCGTCGCCACCGTGCTGCACGAGCCCGAGGTACTCATCATGGACGAGCCGATGAGCTGGTCTCGACCCGGTGGGCACGGACGTGATGCGCGAGGTGATGCTCGACTTGCGCCGCCGCGGCGCGACCATCGTGCTCTCCAGCCACCAGATGGAGACGGTCGAGAAGCTGTGCGACCGCGTGGCCCTCATCAACCGCGGTGAGAAGGTGCTCGACGGCGCCGTCTCGGAGGTGAAGGCACGCCACGGAAAGAACACCGTGGCCCTCGCCTACGACGGCGACGGCGCCTTCATCGCCTCGCTGCCCGGCGTCGCCAAGGTCACCGACTTCGGCCAGTACGTGGAAGTGCGGCTGGACCGACGGGCGCGGATCCACAGCCCCTGCTGCAGGAGGCGGTGTCGCGCCTCCGCGTGCGCCGGTTCGAGATCGTGGAGCCGAGCCTGCACGACATCTTCGTGGAGACCGTGACCCGGCACGGGAAGGAGGCCGCGTGAGGCGCCAAGCTCTGGGCGGTGGTCCGGCGCGAGTACCTGGAGCGCGTCCGCACGAAGGGCTTCGTGATCGCCACCGATCCTCGGACCGCTGCTCATGGCGGGCCTGATGATCGTCCCGATCTTCGCCATGCGCTCCGGCAGCAAGCCGCTCAAGGTGGCGGTGATCGACGGCACTGGCAGGCTCGGCCCCGCGGTCGAGGACGCGCTGCGCGCCGCACGGTTCGCCGACCAGCCGCGCTTCGACGTCCAGCCCGCGGGCGGGGAAGAGCCCACGGCGCGCGAAAGGGCTCTCAGGAAAGCCGTGCTCGAAGGGAGGCTCGACGGCTACCTCGACCTGCCCGCGGACGCCGTGGCGAGAGGCACGGCGAGCTACTTCGGCCGCAACGTCAGCAACCGGATCGACCTGCGGACGATGGAGAGGGCGGTGAGCGACGTGGTCGTCGGCGTGCGGGTCGCCGGTGCCGGGCTGGATCCCGCGAAGGTGAAGGACCTCACGAGGGAGCTGGACCTCAAGACGATCCGGCTGAGCGAGTCGGGCGAGCGCGAGGACCAGGGCGCGGCGATGCTCTTCGCGATCATCCTGCTCATGATCCTCTACACCGCCATCCTGATGTGGGGTCAGTTGCTGATGACGTCGGTCATCGAGGAGAAGACGAGCCGGGTGGTCGAAGTGATGGCCTCGGGCGTCCCCGCCACGACCCTGCTCGCGGGGAAGCTCCTCGGGGTGGGCGGGGCGGGCCTCACGCAGTTCCTCGTCTGGTCGCTCTCCCTCTTCGGGGTCTCACTGGCGATGGCCGGGCCCCTCGCCGGCACGCTCCCGATGCCCGAGGTCACGCCCCTCATGCTCGTGTCCTTCGTTCTCTTCTTTCTGCTGGGCTTCTTCTTCTACGCCTCTCTCTACGCCGCGATCGGGGCTGCGGTCAACACCGTTCAGGAGGCCCAGAACTTCGTCTGGCCCGTGATGATGCCGATCCTGGTCGGCATGGTGTCCTTCACCGCCGTCCTCGAGTCGCCGGACGGCGCCCTCTCGGTCACCCTGTCGATGATCCCCGGCATCTCGCCGCTCATCATGTTCCTGAGGATCGTGGTGCTCACGCCGCCGTGGTGGCAGATCGCGCTCTCGATCGCGCTGCTGGCGCTCGGGATCCTCGGCGTCCTCTGGGTCGCCGCCCGCATCTACCGCGTCGGCATCCTGATGTACGGGAAGAAGCCGACCTTCCCCGAGCTGCTGCGCTGGGTGCGGCACACGTAGGCGTGCGCGCGACGCGCTACCCTCCCGAGTCGGCCGCCTCCGCCTCCTTTCCCGGGACCGTGTCGTCGTCGAGGTGGTCGAGGTAGCCCTCGGGCAGGGCGACCTTCTGCGTGCCGGCCGTCTTGCCGCGCGGCACGCGCATGGCCTCCGGCGGGTACGGCCGGCTGGGATCGACGACCGACAGCACTTCCCGCAGCTCGGCGAGCGTCAGCACCTGCATCAGCCGCTGCCGCAGCGGCGCGCCGTTCGGGAAGCACTTCGTGTACCAGCTCGAGTGCTTGCGGAAAGCCCGCATCGCGGCGGGCTCGTCCGCCAGCCAGGACGCGAGCAGCCGCGCGTGCTCCAGCATCACCGCGACGACGCCGCCGAGCAGGGGCGGGTCCTGCGGCTCCCGCCCGTCGAACAGGTCCGCGAGGTCGCGGAACAGCCAGGGCCGGCCGAGGCAGCCGCGGCCGACGACGACGCCGTCGCAGCCGGTCGTGCGCATCATGCGCAGCGCGTCCTCGGCCTCCCACACGTCGCCGTTGCCGAGGACCGGGATGCGGGTGACGGCCTGCTTGAGCTCCGCGATCGCGGCCCAGCGCGCCTCGCCGTCGTAGAGCTGGGCTGCCGTGCGCGCGTGCAGGCCGACTGCGGCGCAGCCCTCCTCCTGGCCGATGCGCCCCGCCTCGAGGAACGTCTGGTAGCGCTCGTCGATGCCGATGCGGAACTTGAGCGTGACCGGAACGGCGCCCGCCGCCGCGACCGCGGAGCGCACGATCGCGCGCAGCAGCCTCGGCTTGAGCGGGATCGCGGCGCCGCCGCCCTTGCTCGTCACCTTGCGCACGGGGCAGCCGAAGTTCATGTCGACGTGGTCGACCCGCCCCTCGCCGACCAGGATCCGCACGGCCTCGCCCACGTAGCGCGGGTCGACGCCGTAGAGCTGCAGGCTGCGCGTCGCCTCCTCGGGCCCGAAGCTGGCGAGCAGCAGCGTCTTGCGGTTGCCCTCGACCAGCGCGCGCGCCGTGATCATCTCGCTGACGTACAGGCCCGCCCCGTGGCGCCGGCACAGCGTGCGGAAGGGGGGATTGGTCACGCCGGCCATCGGTGCCAGCACCACCGGCGGCCAGACGCGGAGCGGGCCCACGCGCAGCGGAGCGAGCTCGCCCGGCGCCGCGGGCGCCACGCCCTGGTTCAGCGAGCTGCGGTAGATCGGGTTCAGGGCCGCGAGGCGTCGTCCACGTGGACGAGGTAGTCGGGCGCGGGGCTGTCCAGGAAGCGCAGGTTCAGGCGGCGGATCCCGTCCTGCCCGACGTAGCGCCCGCGCACCTCGGCGCGCGTCTTGAACGGCCCGCCCACCTCTTCGAGGTGGACGATGTCGCCCGGCGCCAGCGAGGCCATGGTGGTCATCACGCGCGCGCCCCCGCGGCCGACGTTCTCGGCGATCGTGCGCTCCTCCTGGAGCACGGTGCCGAGCGTGCCGACGCGGCGCAGCACGAGGTTGAAGTAGATGTCGAGCCGCGTCACCCGGCGCCGGTCGGGCCCCGCGGCCGTGTGCGCGCCCGAGCCGCCCGGCCCGAAGCCCGGGGTGGCGGAGGTGGGCGTCGCGTCGCTGGCGGGGGCCCCGGAGAGCATCTGCTGCTGCGCCCGGCGCAGCGCGTCCGCCATCGCGGAGGCCGAGGAGAAGCGGTCCGCGCGGTTCTTGGCGAGCGCCCGGCGCAGCACCGGCACGGCCGCGAGCGGGATGTGGGCGGCGACGGCGCCCTCGAAGGGGACCGGGTCCTGGATGTGCTTGAACAGCGTGGCGACGGGCGTGTCGCCCCGGAACGGCACGTTGCCCGCGAAGATCTCGTAGATCACGATGCCGAGCGCGTAGATGTCGGAGCGGTGGTCGAGCTTCTCCCCGAGGCACTGCTCGGGGCTCATGTACTCGGGCGTGCCCATGATCTGGCCCGTGCTCGTGAGCCCGGCGCCGGTCGTGCGCTCGCCGCCCTCGATCTTCGCGATGCCGAAGTCCATCAGCCGGACCAGGCCGCGCCCGTCGCGCATGATGTTCGAGGTCTTGAGGTCGCGGTGGATGATGCCGACGTCGTGGATCGCCTGCAGCCCGTCGGCCATCTGGATGGCGACCTCGAAGCCCTCCTCGTGCCCGAGGCAGCCCCCGCGCTCGCGCGCCAGCTGCTTGAGGTCGGTGCCCTCGACGAACTCCATCGAGATGTAGCGGATTCCGGCGTCCTCGCCGTACTCGTGGATGCGGCACACGTTGCGGTGCGAGACCTTGCGCGCGAGCTTGATCTCGCTGCGGAAGCGCTGGGCCATCTCGGCGGTGTTCGCGAACTCGGCGCGCAGCACCTTGATCGCGACCGTCTCGTCGAGCATGCGGTCGTGGGCCTTGTAGACCATGCCCATGCCGCCGCGGCCGAGCGGGCTCAGCACCTCGTAGCGGCCCGCGATCACGGCGCCGTGTGTCAGCGCCGACAGGGCACGGCCGCAGGTGAAGCACGCCTCGGCCAGGTCGTCGTTCGGCGCCTTGCAGGAGGGGCAGATCATCGGGAAGGCTTGCTCGAGCCCGCTTGATTGTCTACCGGAACGTGCGCATGCGCGAGTCGCTGGCGGCCTTCCCGCGGCGCGCTGGCCGGGGCCCCGCGGACCGCGGCGACGCAAGGAGCTTGCAGGAGGCGACCGCGTCGGGTGGGGCGTTCTAAGATGGATGCCCCCGTTGAGGTGACGCCATGGCGCTGTGGTCGGTCAATCCCGCGAGCGGCGAGCCGATCCGCGAGTACGAGGAGGCGACGCCTGACGAGGTCGCAGCGGCGCTCGGCGCCGCCGCGGCTCGGCGTTCGAGTCGTGGCGCGGACGAAGTTCGCCGAGCGCGCCGCGGCCGCTGCGGCGCGCCGGCGCGCTGCTGCGCGAGCGGCGGGACGAGCTGGCGCGCCTGATGGCGCTCGAGATGGGCAAGCCGCTGGCCCAGGGCCGCGCCGAGGCCGACAAGTGCGCCGGCTGCTGCGACTACTACGCCGAGCACGCGCGAGCGCTTCCTGGCTGCCCGAGCCCGCGCCGAGCGGACGCCGCGAGGAGCTACGTGGCCTTCGAGCCGCTCGGTCTCGTGCTGGCGGTGATGCCCTGGAACTTCCCCCTCTGGCAGGTGTTCCGCTTCGCCGCCCCGGCGCTGATGGCCGGCAACGCGGGCCTGCTCAAGCACGCCTCGAACGTGTCGCGGCTGCGCGCTGGCGATCGAGGAGATCCTGCACGAGGCCGGCGTCCCGCGCGACGCGTTCCGCACGCTGCTGGTCGGCGTCGAGCCGCGTCGACGCGATCGATCGCCGCGCCCGAGGTGGCCGCCGTCACCCTCACCGGCAGCGCGCCCGCGGGTCGCGCCGTGGCGGCGCGGGCCGGGGCCTGCCTGAAGAAGACGGTGCTCGAGCTGGGCGGCAGCGACGCCTACCTGGTGCTCGAGGACGCCGACCTGCCGAGCGGCCGCCGAGACCTGCGCGGCCTCGCGCCTGATCAACGGCGGCCAGAGCTGCATCGCGGCCAAGCGCTTCGTCGTGGTCGAGCCGGTGCTGCGCGAGTTCGAGGAGCGGCTGGTCGAGCGCGATGCGGGCGCGGCGCATGGGCGACCCGCTGGCCGAGGGGACCGACGTCGGCCCGCAGGCGCGGCGCGACCTGCGCGACGAGCTGCAGCGCCAGGTCGACGGCCAGCGTCGCCCGCGGCGCGCGCGTGCTGCTCGGCTGCGCGGTCGCCGCCGGGACCCGGCGCGTTCTACCCGCCGAGCGTGCTCGGCGGACGTGCGGCCGGGCATGCCCGCCTTCGACGAGGAGCTGTTCGGCCCGGTGGCGGCGGTCGTGCCGGCGAAGAACGAGACGGACGCGATCCGCCTCGCGAACCAGAGCGTCGTTCGGCCTCGGCGCGGCGGTCTTCACCCGCGATCTCGCAGCGCGGCGAGCGCATCGCCCGCCACGAGCTCGCGGCCGGCGCCTGCTTCGTCAACGCCTTCGTGCGCTCCGACCCGCGCCTGCCGTTCGGCGGCATCAAGGAGTCCGGCTACGGCCGCGAGCTCGGCGCCTTCGGGATCCGCGAGTTCGTCAACGTGAAGACGGTCTGTCGCGCTGGCCTGAGCTGGGGCGGGCCCGAGCCGGCGGCGCCGGCTGGGCGCGCGGCCGCTCGCAGTCCAGCACCGCCACGGCCTCGACGTGCGGCGTGTGCGGGAACATGTCGACCGGCTGGACGCGCAGGACCCGGTAGCCCGCGCGCAGCGCGAGCGGCAGCTCGCGCGCGAGCGCGTCGGGGTTGCACGAGACGAGCACGGCGCGGCGCGGGCGCAGCCGGCCGAAGACCTCGCGCAGCACCTCGGGCGGCGCAGCCCTCGCGCGGCGGGTCGAGCACGACGGCGTCGAACGCCCCCGGCTTGAAGTGCGGCAGCGCGCGCTCGACCGACGACGCGACCAGCCGCAGCCGCTCGCCCGGGACGCCGTTCGTGCGCCGGTTCAGCTCGGCGTCGCGCCACGCCCTTGCGGCTCTCCTCGACCGCGGTGACGACGTGCCCGCGCGCGGCGAGCGGCAGCGCGAACAGCCCGCTGCCGCTGTAGAGGTCGAGCACGCGCAGGCCCGCTCGCCGCCGGCAGCGCCTCGATGCACCAGCCGCAGCAGCATCCGCGGCCGCTGCGACGTTCGTCTGGAAGAAGGCCGTCGGCGACGACCAGGAACGCGGGGCCGAGCGACTCCTCGCGCACGTGGCCGTGCCCGGCGATGCGCTGCGTCTCGCGGCCGACGAGGTACGGCCCGGGCCGGTCGTGGAGGTTCAGCGCGAGCCCGTCGGGCCGCTCCGGGCCGCTCGCAGCAGCGCGCGCAGCGGCGCCTCGAGCTCGGGCGCGCGCCGCGTCGCGACCAGCAGCGCCACGGCCTCGCGCCCGTCCCGCGTCGTGCGCACCAGCACGTGGCGAGCGACGCCCGCGAGCGCCGCGCCCGCGGCGGCGACGCCGGCCCGGCGCAGCTCGTCGCGCAGCGCGAAGGCGATCCGGTTGGCCCGCTCGCGGGTGCACCGGGCACTCGACGACGGGCACGACCTCGTGCGTGCCGCGGGCGAAGTGGCCCATCGCGAGGCCGACCTGCCCCGGGCGCGAACACGAAGGCCGCCTTCTGGCGGAAGCCCCACGGCATCCCGTCCTCGCCCGCCGGGCGTGCCGATCGTCGGCGCACGCGCGGCGCGCGATCGCGCCAGCGCGCGCCGCAGCGTTCCGTCGAGGACGCGCGTCTTGATCCGCAGCTGCTCGGGGTAGGCGATGTGCTGCCAGCTGCAGCCGCCGCAGACGGCCGCGTGCGCGGCAGCGGGGCACGACGCGCTGCGGCGAGGGCTCGAGCACCTCCACGAGCTCGCACAGCGTACCGTGGCCCACGCGGCGGCCGCGGCGGACGCGCACGCGCTCTCCCGGGATGCCGCCGTGCACCAGCAGGCGCTCCGTCCCGGTCGCGGGCGACGGCCGCGCCGGAGCGGTCGATGCCGCTCAGCGTGACGACGATCGTGCCTTCCATGCCTCGACGTTCCGCTCGATCTGCCCCGCGTGGCCCTCGAGGTGCGCGGCGTAGATGCGCAGCCAGTCCTCGGCCGTGTAGCGGCCCGGACTCGGTGTGCCGGCCCTGCCTTCGCCCAGTCGGCCTCGCTCATCCGCGCGCAGCAGCGGCACCGTGCGGGCTCGCGCGCGCCTCGGTGGCCGCGAGCGCCTCCTCGAGCGGCTGCGCGTGGTAGTCGAACAGGCGTGCCCACTGCCTCCTGGTCGTAGCCGACGATCAGCGGCTCCTTCTCGGCGAGCAGGTAGCGGATGCGCAGCGCCGCGTTCGTCTCGGAGTCGGCGCAGTGAACGACGACCTCGTGCGCGCTCCAGCGGCCCGGGGCGGGTCGCCACTGGAGGGCCTCGGCGGGCACCCGCGAGAGCGCCCCTCGACCCGCTCCGGCCCGCGCGCGTACTGCTCGATCAGCGCCTCGCGCTCCGGCCGGCTCAGTGCCATTCGGCCCTCCTCGACGGCGATCTCGCTCTCGCGCGCCCGGCCAGTCTGACACAGCGCGCGGCCCTGTCCGCTTCCCCGCCGGCCGCGGCCCGGACACCGGACGCGAGAGACGGCGCTAAGTCCTTGTGCTCCAACCCGGAGGATGCCTGGTACTGCCGCTTGCAAACGTGCGCCGCGTGGCCGAGCGTTTGCTGGTGGTCGACGCGGACGACGAGTTGCGCGGCGCCTACGAGTCTCACTTCACCCGCTCCGGCTTCGACGTCCACTGCGCCGCGACCATCGCCGACGCTGCCTCGCTGCTCGAGTCGAGCCCGTTCGACGCCGTCATCGCCGACGTTCGTGACTTCCGCCGCGGACGCTCGGGACGGCCCGGCGATCGGCCGCTGCCCTGCACCGGCGTGCGCCCCCGGGTCGTCGTGCTGACCGCCTACGGCGAGCCGGAGTGGGCCACGACGGCGGCACGGCTCGGCGTCGACGCCTTCCTGCACAAGCCCGTGAGCCTCGTCTGGCTCGAGGGCCTGCTCCGCGCGCGCATCGAACAGGCCCGCTCCCGAAGCGACGGAAGCCCCGTGGCGGCCACGGGCTGAGCTCCCCGCTGGCCTTCCGCTTGCATCCCCCCGTCCCGGCAGCGTTAAGCCGCGGATGGCACGCGTTTCGTGGCCGCACGGACACAGCCGCGTGGCTCGGGGGCACAGGAGGAGACCGATGAGCTATGAGATCAGGCCGGCATCGCTGCAGGACGGGGTGGCGGTGCTCTCCCTCCTCGAGCAGGTCGGCTACTACCCCGAGCCGATCTCGTTCGCCCAGACGTTCCGTCGGACGATCAACGACCCGCGCTTCCTCGTGCGGGTGGCGGCAACCGACGGACGGCCGGGTCGTCGGAGTGGCGACGCTCGCCCTGCGCTACCAGCTCGGCCTGGGCGGGCTGCTCGCCAGCCTCGACGAGTTCGCGATCGTGCCGGACGCGCCGCGCGGCGTCGAGCGTGCGCTGCGCCACGCGACGCTCGGCCGGCGCGCGGCGCTCGGCGCGGTGCGGGTGCTCAAGGAGGCGAACCAGCACACGCCGCCGCCGCGCGCGGCGCAGCTGCGCGCCCGGGCCGCGGTCCGCCCTGGCGCAGCCGGCCTAGCCTTTCGCGACGGCGGTCGAGGCGTCTCCCGCCGCGGCCGTCGCAGACGAGACATGCAGGGAATCACTTGGAAGCATCGATTTCCGTGATACCCTGCACCCGCTCTGCGCGGAGGCAGGTGTGGGTGGACGCGTCACGCTCGCGCTGGTCGATCCCGAGAACCCGTTCCAGCAGCTCCTGAAGGCCGACGCGGAGGCCGCCGCGCGGCTGGCGGGGCTCTCGCTGCGCACGCTCTTCACGACGGAGAGCCTCAGCGACCACCTCGCGATCCTGAGGCGCGTGATCCAGGACCCGGGGCAGCGGCCGGACGCGCTGCTCGTGCTGGCCGTGAGGGACCAGGGACTGGGCCGCGTCGATCCGCGAGGCGGCCGCGGCGGGCGTGCACTGGCTGCTGCTGAACGCCGTCGAGGACGACCTCGATGCGATCCGCAGCGAGTTCCCGGCCGTCGTGGTCGCCACCGTCTGCCCGGACGAGATCGGAACGGGGCGGCTCCAGGGCCGCCAGATGCGCGTGCTCGCACGGCCCGGCGGGCGCGTGCTCTACGTCCAGGGAAACCCGCGCAGCCTGACCTCCCGCCAGCGCACCGAGGGGATGCAGCAGGCCACGGCGGGCGCGGGCTTCGACGTGCTGCTCGGCGGAGGCGACTGGAACCCGGAGCAGGCGGGGCGCACCGTGCGCGAGTGGCTGCGCTTCGCCGTCCCGGGGCGCCGGCCGTTCGACCTCGTGACGTGCCAGAACGACCACCTGGCCGGCGGCGTGCTCGAGGCGCTCGCGGCGACGGCCGCCGAGGCCGGTCGGCCCGAGCTGGCGCAGGTCCCGGTCACCGGCTGCGACGGCACGCCGGATTTCGGGCAGAAGATGGTCAGCGAGGGAAGGCTCGCCGCCACGGTGAAGCTGCCGCGCGTGGCGGGGCCGGCGCTGGAGATCGTGGGCCGGCTGCTCTCCCGCGGCGAGCGGCCCGCGCCCGTCGTCCTGCAGCCGCCGGAGTCGTTCCCCCCGCTCGAGGAGCTGCGACCGGGTGCGTAGAAGGCCGCTAGAATCGGCGCGTGGCGGCCAACGAGAGCTTCGACTTCGACGGCCCCGCCGGCCGCCTCGAGGCCGTCCTGATGCACCCCGACGGGCCGCCGGTGGCGGCGGCGGTCGTCTGCCACGCGCACCCGCTGCACGGCGGCGTGATGCACTTCAAGCCGGTCTTCCGTGCGGCGAAGGCGCTGCAGTCGGCGGGGCTCGCCGCGCTGCGCTTCAACTTCCGCGGTGTCGGCCGCAGCGACGGGACGCACGACCACGGGGCGGGCGAGCAGGAGGACGCGCGGGCCGCGCTCGTCGAGCTGGAGCGGCGCTTCCCCGGTCTGCCGCTCGTGCTCGGTGGCTTCTCCTTCGGCTCCACGGTGGCGCTGCGCGTCGCCGCGCGCGACGCGCGCGTGCGCGGCGTGGTCGCGCTCGGCTACCCCCTGCTGCGCGCGGCGACACGGCGCCGCTCGACGCGGTGCGTCCCGCCGCGGCTCTTCGTACAGGGCGAGCACGACGAGTTCGGCCCGGGCGAGGCGCTGCGCGCGCTCGTGCTTCCGCTCGCGCCGCCACGCGAGATCGTGGTCGTCCCCGGCGCCGACCACTACTTCACCGGCAGGCTCGACGCGTTGCACGCGGCCGTCGCCGGCTGGGCGGCCGCCGCCCCTGGAGCTGACCAATGGGCAAGGAGAGGCGGCGCAGCCGGCGCGTGGCCGTCGACGTCCCGGCGCGCCTCACGATCGGCGGGGACACGGTGGGCGCTCGCCTGCACGACATTTGCCGCGACGCGGCCCTCGTGCTCGCCGGCCGCTCGTGGCCGCTGGAGACACGGATGACGATCGAGGCCGAGCTGCCCGGCGTGCCGGGCCGCGTGCGCGCGAGCGGCCGTGTCGTGCGCCTCACCGCGGCGGATCAGGGCCGGCACGGGATGGCCGTGCTGTTCGAGGAGCTCGCGCCGGAGTCGGCGCTGCGCATCGAGCTGTTCATCTCGGACCGGGAGGCCGCGAAGGCCTAGTCGCGCAGGCCCAGCGTGGAGCGCGTCTCTTCGAGCGGGCCCGGCTCCTGCTCGCTTCCCCGCCCGCCGCGGGAGAGGGTGCGCACCGCGATCCAGGCCAGCAGGCCGGCGATCGCGTGGGGCAGCAGGTTGAAGCCGCCGCCGAGCCAGGGGGCACCGCCAGCGCGTAGGCCAGCAGCAGCGGCGCCGCGTAGCGCCAGAAGACACTGCGCTCCTCCCAGGCGAAGGCGGCAGCGAAGAGCGGCAGCGCCACGTGCGGCGCCGAGTGGCGTTCGGCGCGAGCTGCAGCGCGCCGAGCTCGAGCAGGGTCGCGGCGACCAGCCCCTGCACGAAGCCGACGCGATGCGACCCCGCTCGTACAGGTACGCGAAGCCGGCGCCGGCCAGCACGGCGCCGCAGCGCGCGGCCGCCGATCACGGCCGGCAGGCCGAGCCTGCGGCAGCGCCCAGCCGCCGTAGACGCAGCACGAACGCCGCCGCCGAGCCGTTGCGGATCCACTTCGCGAGCCGGCGCTGCGGGACGAGCAGCAGGTCGAGCAGCAGGTAGCCGATGTAGGCGTAGCACGGCCAGACGGCCGCGAACGCTCGCGTCTTCCAGAACACGAGCAGGGCGAGGAGCGAGCGCCGGCCCGGCCTCGAACAGCCGCGGCCAGGGCGGCGCTCGTCCGCCACAGCGCCTCGATCCGGGCGTCGGCCTTGACCCCGGGCATCAGCGTGCGCTCGACGCGGCGGCGCAGCTCGGCGAGCAGCTGGCCGGTCGCCTCCTCCTCGGGCAGCGCGGCGGAAGGGCGCGGGGTCGATCGGCTCGTGGTAGCGCACACGGATCGTCGCGAGGCCCGGCAGCGCGCGGAAGTGCGGCCAGGCGCGGAAGGCGCCGCGGATCGTCGCCGGCACCAGCGGCGAGCCCGGTCTCGAGCGCGAGCCGCGCCGCGCCCGCGCGCAGCTCGGGCTCCATCCAGCCCGTCCGCGAGCGGCTGCCCTCCGGGAAGATCCCGACCAGCTCGCCCGCCTGCGAGCAGCTCGCGCGCGGCGTGCGTAGGCGGCGCGGCCGCCGCCCGTGGCGCACGTCGACCGGGAAGGCGCCGAACAGCCGCACCAGCGGCGCCGAGGAGCGGCACGCGGAACAGGGCGTCCCAGGCCATGAAGCGGATCGGCCGCTTCACCTGCAGCGACAGCAGGATCGGGTCGAGATACGACGGGTGATTCGCCGCGATCACGGCCGGGCCCGCTGCGGGATCTTCTCCTCGCCGAGGCAGTCGTAGGTGAAGAGCACGCGGAACAGGGCCTCGAGCAGCGCGCGCAGCGCGTCGCGGATCATCTCCGCCTCAGCGGCGCTGGCGCGCCGCCGAGCGGCTCGGGTGGCGCGCCGGCAGCGCCTCGACGCTGCGGCCGCACGGCCTCGTACTCCGCCTCCAGCGCGCGCCGCGAGCGCCGGCGCGCCCTCGACCGAGCCCGAGCGGCCGAGCGTCTCGAGCCGCGCGCACAGCTCGGCCATCCGCCGGCAGCCGAGGTTGCTGCAGGTGCCGTAGAGGCTGTGCGCCGCGCGCTCGAGCTGCGTCGCGTCGCCGCCGGCGGCCGCGCGGATCGCCGCCAGGCGCGCCGGGTGCGATGCGCAGGAACGTGCCGCGACCAGCTCGTCCATCAGCGTGCCGTCGTCGTCGATCGCCATCAGCCCGCGCACGATCGCCTCGTCGAGCAGGTCGCCCGCTCGCGCGGGGCCCGCGAAGCCGGCCTGGGCGCGCGGCTCGCCCGGGCGCGCGCCCACCCAGCGCTGCAGCACCGCCTCGAGCGCCTCCGGGCGTCACCGGCTTCGAGACGTAGTCGTCCATCCCCGCCTCGAGGCAGCGCTCGCGGTCGCCCTTCATCGCGCTGGCGGTCATCGCGATGATCGGGGTGCGCCGGCTTCCCGCCTCGCGCTCGCGGATCCGGCGCGTCGCCTCGTAGCCGTCCATGCCCGGCATCTGGCCGTCCATCAGCACGGCGTCGTAGCTGCCGGCGCTCGCAGGCCGCGAGCGCCTCTCTCCCGTTCTCGGCCACCTCGACCCGGTAGCCCAGCTTCTCCAGGATGCGCACCGCGACCTTCTGGTTGACCTCGTTGTCCTCGGCGACCAGCAGCGTGCGCCGAGCGCGGCGCGCGCGCCTCGCGCAGGCTGTGGCGCGTCACGAGGTGAGGCTGGGCGCCGCGCCGCTCCGCCGCCCAGCACCTCGACCAGGCAGTCGTGCAGGTCCGCCTCGTCCACCGGCTTCGTGAGGTAGGCGGAGACGCCGATGCGCGTGGCCTCGGCGCCGTGGCCGCGCTGGCCGAACGAGGTCAGCAGCACGAGCCTCACGGCCTCGAGCCCGGCGTCGCCCTGGATCTCGCGGGCGAGCGTCAGCCCGTCCATGCCGGGCATCTTCATGTCGAGGATCGCGAGGTCGAACGCGCCGCCGGAGCCCGCCGCCTCGCGCAGCTCGTCGAGCGCGCCCGCGCCCGCTCTCGACCGTCGCTCACGCGCATGCCCCAGTGCCGCAGCTGCTGCTTCAGGATCTCGCGGTTCGTGGCGTTGTCGTCGACCACCAGCACGCGCCGGCCGGCACGAGGCGCGCCGGCGGCGCGGGCGGCGCGGCTCGACCCGGGGCTGCCGCGCGAACGGCACGTGACGCGGAAGGTGCTGCCGCGGCCCGGCGCGCTCGTCGAGCCCGATCTGGCCGCCCATCAGCGTCACCAGGCGCTTCGAGATCGCGAGCCCCAGCCCCGTCCCGCCGTAGCGCCGGCTGGTGGAGCCGTCGGCCTGGACGAAGGACTGGAACAGGCGCGGCTGCAGCGCCGGCTCGATGCCGATGCCGGTGTCGCGCACCTCGAACTGCACGACGCGCGGTCCGCCGCGCTCGACTCCTCGAGCGTGACGCGCAGCACGACCTCGCCCTGCTCCGTGAACTTGACCGCGTTGCCGACCAGGTTCGTCAGCACCTGGCGCAGCCGGCCCGGGTCGCCGCGCAGCGGGCTCGGCACGTCGTGGCGGATCAGGCACAGCAGCTCGAGGCCCTTGGCCTGCGCGGCCTCGGCGAACGAGCTCGAGCACCTCGCGCACCGCCTGGCGCAGGTCGAAGTCCGCCACCTCCAGGTCGAGCTGGCCCGCCTCGATCTTCGAGAAGTCGAGGATGTCGTTGATGATGTCGAGCAGCGCGCGGCCCGACTGGTCGATGACGCTCCGCGTACTCGCGCTGGTCGGCGGTCAGCGGCGTGTCGAGCAGCAGCCGCGTCATGCCGATCACGCCGTTCATCGGCGTGCGGATCTCGTGGCTCATGTTGGCCACGAACTCGGACTTGAGCCGCGAGGCCTCGAGCGCGGCCTGCCGCGCGCGCACCAGCAGGTCGATGATCTGCACCACCAGCACCACGCCGGCCGACCGCGCCGTTCGGCGTCGCGCCAGGGGTGCACGGTCCAGCGCAGGAACACGCGCGTGCCGTCCGCGCGCTCGAGCGACGTCCTCCGGCTCGCTGATCACCTCGCCGGCGAGCGCGCGCCGGAGCACGTCCCGCGGTAGCGCGTCGGGCATCCCGGGCCACACCTCGTCGATCGTGCGGCCGACCACCGACGGGTCCTCGACGCCAGGTAGCGCAGCCAGCGCGCGCTGTGGGCGACGTGGCGGCCGTCGCGGTCGAGCATCGCCATCGCGACCGGCGCGTGGGCGACGATCTGCCGCAGCTGCTCGCGCTCGCGCTCGAGCGCCTTCTGGGCGAGGTTGCGCTCGGTGACGTCGCGCGCCAGCGCCTGCAGTCCCGCGAAGCGCCGCCCTCGGTCACGAGCTGCACGCGCTGGCCGACCCACAGCTCCTGGCCCGCTGCGCGTCACCATCGGCGAACTCGCAGTACGAGTTCGGGATCTCCTGCTCGCGCTGGTCGGCGTAGAAGCGCCGGGCCTGCTCCCGGTAGTCGGCCCGCACGACGTCGAGGAAGCTGCGCCCGAGCAGCTCCGGCCTCCGAGTAGCCGAGCGCCTCGAGCGCCGCCGGGTTCGCGTAGGTGAAGCGCCCGTCCGCGTCGGTGCGGAAGATGATGTCGTCCGCCGCCTCGACGATGCCGCGGAAGCGCGCCTCGCCGCGGCGCGCGCGTCCCGCAGCACGCCGCGCGCAGGACGAGCGCCCACGAGCCCAGGGCGGCCGCGGCGCCGAGCGCGATCGCCGAGGCCGGCCGTCACGCCAGTGGCTCCAAAGCGCGCCAACAGTAGTGCCGGGCCCCGCGAGGGTCAAGGGAGCGCGCGCAGGGCGCGCCCGCGCGAGCGGCGATTGACCGCCCGCCGAGCGGCTCGACTAGAGTGACTCGTCCCCGACATGCTCCCGCGAAGGCTGGTCGGTCGCCGTCCTGCTCCTGCTGGGGCTTGGCCATCAGCGACGCTCGAGGAGTCGTTCGTGCACTCGGACGACGGCTGCGTCGCTCGAGACGCACTGCCAGGCCTGCCTGCTGCAGCTCGGAACGCCCGGCGTCGTCGGCGTGGTCTTCTCGTTGCCGCGCGTGCTCGCGGCCACGGACCGGGTTGCGTCGACGCCCGTTCCCTCCTACGAGGGCGCGGCGCCGCGCGCTCTCTCCTCGCGCGGCCCGCCCTCGGCCTGAACCTGCTCCAGTCCGTTCCGGCCGGACCCGCGCTGCGCTTCGGCGAGGCGAGCGGGGATCCGGCTCGTGGGGTTCAGATCCGTCCAAGAGGGACACATGGGTCGCTTGGCACGTTTCGTGACGGGAGTTGTTCTCGCCTGCGCCGCGCTCGCGGCCGCTCCAGCGTCCGACGCCGCCGCGCAGGAGCAGCCGTCGACGCGGCCGGCCGAGCCGGCCGGCGAGGTCGCGGCGATCCGGCGCGAGCTCGACGCGCTGCGCCAGGAGTACGCCGGCCGCATGGCCAGCCTCGAGGCCCGCCTGGCGGCGATCGAAGGCGCGCGCGCGGCGCCGGCAACCACCACGGCTGCGCCGCCGCCCACTGCGGAGGCGGCGCCGCCGGCCGCGGCGGCTGTCCCGCCCGCCACGGCGGCCGTCCCGCCCGGCGCGGCCGCAGCCGGCGGCCCGAGCGCGCTGCCGGTCTACGGGGGCGCCGCGGCCCTCTCGAAGGTCTTCAACCCCGACATCGCGGTGATCGGCGACTTCATCGGCGCCGCCGGCAAGACGCCGGGCGGCGGCGAGCCGTCGCTCGAGATGCACGAGTCGGAGCTGTCCTTCCAGGCCGTCGTCGACCCCTACGCGCGGGCCGACTTCTTCCTCACGGTCGGGCCCGAGGAGGTGGGCGTCGAGGAGGGCTTCATCACGCTTCCCGACGCTGCCGGGCGGCTTCCTGCTGAGGGTCGGCAAGATGAGGGACGCCTTCGGCAAGGTCGACGCGCAGCACAACCACGTGCTCCCGTTCGTCGACCGGCCGCTCGTGTCGAAGAACCTGCTCGGCGGCGAGGACGCGCTCGCCGACGCCGGGATCTCGGTCGCGCGCCTGATCCCGAACCCGTGGCTGTTCCTCGAGGCGACCGGGCAGGTCTACCGCGGCGAGTCGCAGGTCTTCAAGGCGCCCACGCGCGCGCGACCTCGCCTACGTGGGCCACCTGCGCGCCTACCAGGACCTCAGCGAGTCGACCAACCTCGACCTGGGCGGCTCGATCGCGTACGGCCACAACGGCGTCGCGGCCGGACACCACGACGCGCCTGCTCGGCGTCGACGCCACGCTGCGCTATCGGCCGCTGCGCCGCTCGATCTACACGCACCTGCTCGCCCGCGGCGAGCTGGTCTGGAGCCGGAGGCGAGGACCTCCAGGCCGAGCGCCGCAGTGCCGCGGTCGGCGGCTACGGCTACCTCGAGTACCAGTTCGCGCGGCGCTGGTTCGCCGGCGTGCGCTACGACGACTCCGAGCGGGCCGACGACCCCGGGCCTGCGCGACCGGGGCGGCTCGTTCATCCTCACCTACTGGCCGAGCGAGTTCAGCCAGATCCGCGCCCAGTACCGCCACACGCGCTTCGGGGAGGGGAACACGGCGAACGAGCTGCTCTTCCAGTTCCTCTTCGCGATCGGCGCCCACGGCGCCCATCCCTTCTGAGCGAGGTCACCATGAGACTCGCTGAGCATCGCCGCACTCGCCGCTGCTCGCGGCCGGCGCCGCCGGCGCGCGCCGCCGTCAACGTCGTCGACCGCCACCGAGGACCTGGCCGACCTCACCCGCCAGGTGGGCGGCGACAAGGTCAAGGTCGAGTCGATCGCCCGCGGCTACCAGGACCCGCACTTCGTCGAGGCCAAGCCCAGCTTCATCCTGAAGCTCGCCAAGGCCGACCTGCTCGTCGTCGGTGGGCCGCGAGCTGGAGATCGGCTGGCTGCCGCCGCTCATCCAGCAGAGCCGCAACGCGAAGATCCAGGCCGGGCGCCGACGGCTACCTCGACGCCTCGCTCACCGCCAAGATCCTCGAGATCCCGACGGGCCAGATCACGCGCGCGATGGGCGACGTCCACCCGCTCGGCAACCCGCACTACTGGCTCGACCCGGACAACGGCCGCCGCGTCGCCAAGGCGATCGCGGACAAGCTCGCGCGCCTGGACCCCGCGGACGCGGCCTACTTCGCCGTCGCGCTACGCCGACTTCGACAAGCGGCTGGCCGAGGCCGAGAAGCGCTGGGACGCGCTGATGGCGCCCTACAAGGGCCTCAAGATCGTCACCTACCACCGCTCCTGGCCGAACTTCGCCGAGCGCTTCGGCCTCGACGTGATCGGCTACGTCGAGCCGCGGCCCGGCATCCCGCCCTCGCCCGGCCACACGATCGAGCTGATCGCCGAGATGAAGCGGCAGAACGTCAAGATCCTGCTGGTCGAGCCCTACTTCGACCTCAAGACGCCGAACTCGATCGGCCGCGAGACCGGGGCCAAGGTGCTCGTGATGCCGCCCTCGGTCGGCGGCGAGAAGGAGATCACCGACTACATCAAGCTCTTCGACTACGACCTCGACCTGCTCGTCACGGCGATCAAGGAAACGGGGGCGAAGTGAGATGGACCTCGACACCCTCCGGTTCCTGCTCGCGCCCTTCGTCGCCAGCCTGATCCTCACCGGCATCCACGCCTACCTCGGCGTCCACGTCGTGGAGCGCGGCGTCATCTTCGTCGACCTCTCGCTCGCGCAGATCGCGGCGCTCGGCGCCACGATCGCGCTGCTGCTGCCCTTCACGGGCAGCGACCCCCACGGGCCCTGGATCTACTGGATCAGCCTCGTCTTCACCTTCATCGGCGCCGCGATCTTCTCGACGATCCGGATCCGCCGCGCCCGCATCCCGCAGGAGGCGATCATCGGCATCGCCTACGCCGTGGCCTCGGCCGCGGCGATCCTGGCGATGAGCAAGGCGACCTCGGAGAGCGAGCACCTCAAGGACATGCTGGTCGGCAACATCCTCGCGGTCTCCTGGCCGGAGGTGCGGCAAGACCGCGGCCCTCTACGCGGTGATCGGCGCCTTCCACTACGTCTTCCGCCGGCAGTTCCTGGCCATCTCGATGGACCACGAGAAGGCCGAGCGCGAGGGACTCTCCGTCCGGTTCTGGGACTTCCTCTTCTACGCCTCGTTCGGCTTCGTGGTGACCTCGTCGGTGCTCGATCGCCGGCGTGCTGCTGGTCTTCTGCTACCTGATCGTGCCCTCGGTGGCGGCCATGCTCTACGCCGAGCGCATCGGCCGCCGCCTGGCGATCGGCTGGACGATGGGCACGGTCGTCTCGGCGCTCGGCATCTACCTCTCGGTGAAGCTGGACCTGCCCACCGGCGCCACGATGGTCTGCACCTTCGGCCTCGTGCTGATCCTGATGGCGGCGGTGAGGCCGCTGCTGCGGGGGACGGTGGCCAGGGCCTGAGCGGGAGCCGGCAGCCGGGCGCCTACGGCCCCCTGTGGTACCGTTTGGCGCCGTGGCCGAGCGCGTCTCCCGCCCCGGCGTCGCTGTCGCGCAGTGGCTGTCGGCCCTCGCGCTGATGGTCGCGGCGGCGGTCTGGCAGCGGCTCACGGGCCCCACCCATCCCCGCAGCGTCCACGCCGAGCTCGCCGGACGGGACCGCCGCTTCCGCCTGCCGCGCAGTGCCGTGTCCGGCGAGCCCCGTCGCCGCAGGCCGCGAGACGCTCCTGCCCGAGGACGGACCGCTCGTGATGCGGTTCAGGAGCGACGTGCCCACGGGGATCCTGGTCACGCACGTGGCCGTGATGTTCCTCTCGATGCTGGTCGGCGTGCGTGCCGCGCTCGCCGCCGCGCTCGGCCGCCCAGAGGCGCGACGCTACGCCTGGGTGACGCTCGTCGGGATCGGCATCGGCGGGCTCCTGCTCGGCCCGGTCGTGCAGAGGTACGCCTTCGGCGCGTTCTGGACGGGCTGGCCCTTCGGCGAGGACCTGACCGACAACAAGACGCTCGCGATGTGGCTCGCCTGGGCGGTGGCGGTGTGGGTGCTTTCGCGCCGCGAGGCGACGGACCGCGTGGCGCGCGTGGTCGTCGCGGTTGCCGCGGTGGTGATGATCGCCGTCTACGTCGTGCCGCACAGCCTGCGCGGCAGCCAGCTCGACTACGGCCGGGGTGAGGCCGCGGGGCTGCGACCGACGTGGTCACCAGCGGGCGGTGGGCCGCCGCACTGCGGAGTCTTGCCGGCGGCCGGGGGCGGAACCAGCCGCCCCCGGCAGCCAGCGACCTCGCCTCAGCTTCGCTTGCCACCGAAGCGGTAGCGCAGGCGCACCGACAGGGTCCGCGGCGGGATCACGTGCGTGCCGCCGAAGACCGACTGGATGTTGTAGACGCCCTGCGGTGTCGAAGGCGTTCAGCAGGTCGGCCTGGAGCGAGAGCGGCAGGTCGTGCTTCGCGAGGTCGAGGCCGAAGGAGAAGCTCGCGATCGTCCGCGCCTTGATCCGGTTCGGATCGAGGTCGCCGCCCGGTGTGGACCACGACGTAGGGCGCGGCGAAGGAGTCGTCGGGGTCGGCCGCGAGGTCGTCGGGGTTGCGCGTCGGTGACGAGGCCCGAGTCGTAGCGCACGTTGGCGCCGAGCCAGGCCCCGCTCTCGCCGATGTCCCAGAAGAGCTGGCCCTGCGCCTGGAGCTTCTGGTCGTGGTCGATCAGGAACGGCCCGCCGGTGATGGCGTCGATCGCCTCCACGTCGAGGAAGAGCCCGCCGACCGGCGGCGGGACGTAGACGGCGTGGGTGTGGCCGAGGGAGACGAAGCCGCGCAGCCCGTGCGTCTCCGCGAGGTCGAGACGGACGTCCCAGCCGTTGTGGCGGCCCTCGGAGAACGTGATCGGGAAGACGATCCCGGTGTTCTGGAACTGGTCCTGGTCGGCCGGGTACGTCGCCCGGCGCCACCAGAAGTCGACGTCGAGACGGAGCTTCGGGCCGAGCGCCTGCTGCACGCCCGACCGTGTAGGCGTTCTGGCGCTCCGAGCGGTTGAGCAGCACCCCTCCGCCCAGCTCGCGCGAGTCCTTGACCTCCGGCGGCACGAGGGAGGCGGCCAGCTCCGACGAGCCGAAGAGGATGTTCTCGTACTCGGGGGTGACGAAGACGCGGTTGTACGACGCCCGCAGCACGCGTCCCGCTCGCGTCGACGTAGTAGGCGAGGCCGAGCGCGCGGCTGGAGCTGGTCTCTCGGTCGTCGGCAGGTCGTTGTGGTCGTAGCGCAGGCCGAGGTTGGCGGTGAGCCCGCCGTAAGCGCACGTTGTCCTGGACGAAGCCGGCGCGCGTAGGTCCCGGTGCGCTGTGCCGTGGAAGCGAAGAGCGGCTCGCCGCCGCGGGTGAGGTCGTAGGGCGCCAGGTCGGGGTTGTAGCCGTCGGACTCGGGGTCGTTGAAGCCGGGGTCGGTGATGCCGAAGCTGAACGTCTCGTCGATCGGGAAGCGCTTGACGATGCCCCCCACCTTCACCTCGTGATGCGGGTTCGGGACCCAGGTCACCGCCGCGTTCAGGCCGTAGTTGTCGAGGCTGCGGTCCGAGATCGCCGTGACCGGCGTGTCGCCCGCCGAGGGCAGCGAGCTCGAAGGTGGACACCCGGCCGAAGGCGTTCGCGTCGAGCGTGGCTCTCGAGGAGACACGACGTGGGTCCAGCCCAGGTTGTAGTTCTGGTCCCGGCTCCTCACCTGCTGGTCCTGGCCTGCGTCCTCCTGGGTGAAGGTGTTCGGCACGTCGCGGTTCGTCCGGCCGACGAGCACGGTGAAGCGCACCTGGTCGCGGAGGTCGTCGGAGGCGTAGTCGAGGCGCAGGAAGCCGCGCTGCGTGTCGCCGCGTGTTGTGCAGGTTGTCGAAGTTGACCGGGTCCAGGAAGCGGTCGGACCACGAGCCGTTCAGCGAGGCGAAGGCGGCCGAGGTTCCGCGATCCGCCCCCGAGGGCGAGCCCGCCCTCGTACGTCGCGTAGCGGGCGGCGCCGCCGTAGACGTCGCCGTGGAACGGGCGTGCCGAGGCCGGACTTGGTGGCCAGGTTCACGACGGCGCCGACCTTCTCGCCGTACTCGGCGGGCACGTTGCCGTAGATCACCTCCATCGACTGGGCGATGCCGGGGTCGATCGAGTTCGAGAACGTGACGCCGGTCTGGTCCGAGATCGTCTGCCCGTCGATCACGAACTGGCCCTGGCTGTGGAAGCCCTGGAAGTGGTAGCGTCCGTTCTCGTCCTTGGCGAAGCCGGGCGTCGCGGTGATCAGCTCCTCCATGGCCCGCGAGGCGACGCGTCGCCGGAGCGCGGGCGATGTAGGACTTGTCGATGTCGACGTGGGACGTCGACGTGTCCGTCTCGAGCTGCGCCGCGGTCGTCTCGGCGGTCACGGTCACCGCCTCCGACAGGCCGGCGAGCTTAAGCGCGATCGGGATCTCGACGGGGCACGGGCGACCGCACGTCGACCGGCCGATGCACGGGCTCGAAGCCCTGGACCTCGACGTGGATCTCGTAGGGGTTGAAGGGGACGTTGAAGAACTGGTACTGCCGTCGGCGGCATCGGTCGTGGTCTCTGTCTGCGAAGCCGGTGATGTCGTTTCGAAGCTGCAGGGTCGCGCCGGACACGGCGCGACCGTCGGGACCGAGAACGTGTCCACGGATGGAGCCGGCGGCTGCATGGACCTCGCGAGCGGCCAGCACCGGGAACAGCAAGGCGAGCGCGAATACAAGGAAGCGCGTGTGAATGGACCGCATGGTTGGACAACTCCTCGACTAGCGACGAAGAAGACCGCGCGCTCCCCCCTCTTCGGGAAGAGCGCCCCTGGCTGGCGAAGCCAGCCGCTCTTTCGGCAGCTAGGCCTGAGGAGGGCCCCGGGGGACCTTGGCGCGGATCGCGGCAGGGACGAGTGCGACGGAGCACGGGTCGCTGACGCGTCCGAGGAGTTGGAGCGCTACAGGGGACGCGAGGATCACGACGACGACGGCGAGCGACCCGACCGCCCGCTGACACGCGAGGCAGTGCGTCTCGAACGTGCAGCCGTCGTCCGTGTGGACGAACTCGCCGACGAACCCGCCGGCGAGTATTGCCGACAGGGCCGCCGCGACGAAGACGATGCTCCTCCTGCGCTTCCACCACCACATGGGACTTGAGAAGAGCGTAGCGCCTCCGCCGCTACCACGTCAAAGCGTGGCTGGAGCGCCAGACCGCAGGCGCTGGCGCTCGGGGTGGTTGAGGCCTCTCGCTTATTTGATCGAAGGGTCGGGCGGCAGGCCGAGCTGCTCGTAGAGCTCGCGCCGGCCGCTTCTTGTCTCCCTCGAGGATCTTGCGCGCGTAGAGCGCGACCGCCTCGGCCTGCGCGCGCGGGACGACCAGCGACGCCGTCGCCGTCGGCCACGACCACGTCACCCGGGAACCACCAGCACGCCGCCGCAGACGATCGGGCCGGTTCACCGACTCGATCTCGTTGCGGCCGGGCCGGATCCCGCGGCCCGGCCGGCGGAAGTAGAGCGGCATCCGCTCGGTCGCGACCTCGTCGGTGTCGCGCGCCGTCGCGTTCGTGACGACGCCGACGGCCCCGCGCAGCTTCCAGGCCAGGATGTTGTTCGAGCCGATCGAGCCCACGTCCGCGCGCTCGGCGTCGTCGATCACGAGCGCGCTGCCGGGCCGCAGCAGCTCGGCGAAGGGCTCGGGCGAGAGCGTGACGTACCAATCACCCGACCAGCGGTCGTAGTCTTCGACGCGACCGCTGGCCGGCGTGCGGCGCGCTGGGTCGGGACGTAGCGCGCCGTGACCGCGATCGCCGACGAAGCGGTGAGCTGAAGGACTGCGTTGTCCTTCCAGAGCGGTCGCAGCTCGGGATCCATCAGCCCGACGCCCGGGAGGCCGACCGCGTCCATGCCGTCCGTGGCATCGGCGACGCGCAGGCCCTCGAACAGGGCGAGCAGCCTCGCGATCGTCCTCGGCCGAGAAGACGGGCGTCGCGATGTAGCCTCGGCCGCTGCGCAGGGAGGCGGCGGCGTCCGCCGGCACGGAGGGGACGGCGGCGTCTGGGCCCGGCCGGAGCTCGCCAGGAGCGCCAGCGCCAAGGCCGTCCCCGGGAGCAGAGCGACCGGCGACAGGACGCGCGCACGCATGCTCACTTCCCTCCTGCCCCGCTGCCGCCGCCCGGCGACGAGTGGTAGTAGCGGCCGAGCCAGCCGACGATCGCCTTGCGCAGCGCGCGCGTGTCGAAAGCCCCGTCGCTGCGGTAGAGCACCTTTCCGCCCGGGGCGACGAGCATCGTGTACGGCAGCGCGCCCTGCCACTTCGGATCGAGCGCCTCGATCAGCGCGTAGGGGTCGCCCTTGCTCGAACGCCAGGTTGCGCATCGAGGCGTGCTGCGTCTCCAGGAACGCCCTGGCCTTGCCCTGCTGCTCCGGCGTCGTCGGCGTTCACGGTCACCACCTCGAAGTCGCGGCCGCGGTAGATGCGGTTGAGCGAGACGAGGTCCGGGAACTCGATCACGCAGGGGCCGCACCAGGTGGCCCAGACGTTGACCAGCCGCAGCTTCTTCGCGTCGCCCTGCGCGAGCGCCTTCACGCCGGCGCGTGTCGACCGGCTCCAGCGTGACCGGCTCCTGCGCCCACTTCTCGAAGCCCTTCCTTCGACCCAGGCCCGCTTGTCGGACCACTTGATCGAGCAGCCGAAGACCTTGGTCGTCTGCGACCGCCACCGGCTTGCCGGCCAGCACCGCCTCGATCGCGTCGCGGGCGTCGGCGGTCTTCGCCTTGGCCGGGTTCTCGTTGTCGTCGACGCGCCCGACGAAGCGCAGCTTGCGCGCCGCGTCGAAGACGAACACGTGCGGCGTCGCCACCGGCCCGTACTTGCGGGACATCGCCTGCGTCTCGCCGTCGTAGAGGTAGGGGAAGGTCCAGCCGCGGTCCTTGGCGCGCAGTCTTCATCTCCTCGAGCGTGTCGCCGAGGTCCGTGTAGCCCTGCTCGTCGAGCCGCAGCGCGAGCGGGTCGTTCGGCGAGACGAGCACGAGCTGCGACGCCGCGGGCCGCTGAAGTCGGCGTGCAGCTTCGCGATCCGCTCCTCGTAGGCCTGCGCCGTCGGGCAGTGGTTGGCCGTGAAGACGATCACCAGCACCTTCGCCTTCGCGAAGCTCGCGAGCGTGTAGCGCTGCCCGTCGACGCCGGGCAGGTCGAAGTCCGGGGCGGCGGCGCCGATCGCCAGCGTCGGGACCGAGGGCCCCTCGGCGGCGGCCGCGCGGGAGGGCGCGAGGCTCGCCGTGAGCGGCGAGCGCGAGGGCCGCGCCGGAGAGAGGGAGTCGGGTCATGGTGACCTCCTGGGGGCGCGTGCGTCCGGCGGGCATCCTAGCACGCGCCTCGTCCACGGGCTCCCCCGCTAGCGCAGGCCGCGGCCGCTCACGAGGTAGACCGCGAACGTCCCGAGCCAGTGGCCGCCCTCGTAGTGCTCGCCGCTCACCGCTGCGAGTCCCAGCTCGCGGTGTCAGCTTGGCCGCACGCGCAGCGAGGGAACGCGCACGTCGCCGGGCGCGCAGGCCGGCGGCCATCCCCTCGAGCATCCACGCGCGGCTCAGGTTCAGCCCGTCGAGGTGCACGAGCTTCGGATCGGACGGGTCGCTGACCCTGCCGGGCGCGAGCCAGTCGCCGCGCCCCTCACGCGGCAGGGACGGCAGGAACGCCTCGAGCCAGCGCGCGTACTCCGCGGGCGGCAGCACGCGCCGCATCAGGTCGGCCTCGCCGAGGCAGGGCGAGAGGAAGTCCTCGCCCGAGGGCTCGTACGCGAGCGGGCAGTCGCGGTCGCCGCCATAGAAGTCGCGGCTGCGCGCCTCGACCAGCGCCGCGTCGGCTCGTCCCCGGCGGCACGCGACCAGTCCAGCACGAGGCCGAGCGCGAACGCGGTCTGCGAGTGCTCGCCGACGCGGATCGGCTGCGTGAGCTTCGGCAGCCACTCGCGCAGGCGGGCGGCCGCTGCCCGCTCGAGAGGCGCGAGGGCGCCGGCCCAGGCCTTCGCCTCGGGCGAGCCCCACTCGCGCAGCTCCGCCGCGAGCTGCAGCAGCCAGGCCAGGCCGTACGGCCGCTCGAAGCTGGCGCGTCCCTCGCCCTCGACGTACGCGACCTCCGCCGCCACGTGCGCGGGCGTCAGGCTCTGCCCGAGCGCCTGGCGCGCCTCGGCCGCGAACGCCGCGTCCGGCAGCAGTCGCGCGATCCGCGCGAGCAGCCAGTGGCCGTGCACCGAGGAGTGCCAGTCGTAGCAGCCGTAGAACGCCGGCGTCAGCTCGCGCGGCGGGCGCACGTCCGCGTCGGCGTTCATCACGTGCGCGATCTTGTTCGGGTACTCCTTGTGGACGCACGCCAGGGCGAGGCGCGCGAAGCGCTCGGCCAGCGCGGGGTCGAGAGACGGGACCGCGGCCGGGGTCGAAGGCACCTGGGCGGCGATCAGCAGGCCGAGGGCGTGGGCGGGTAGCATGCCCGATGCTAGCGCGCCTGGCGCGCGACGACATGCGGCGGCCGTGCGGCGGCCGCCCGGGGCCGGCGCGTAGAATGGCGCCATGGTCGACACCATCGCCGCCGCCCGGGAGTTCCTGGCCGAGGACCCGGACCCCGAGACGCGCGCGGAGCTCGCGGCGCTCGTGCGCAGGGCCGAGGGCGGCGACGAGGCGGCCCGCCGCGAGGTCGCCGACCGCTTCTCGGCGCCGCTCGAGTTCGGGACGGCCGGCCTGCGGGGCCGTGTCGAGGCGGGCCTGGCGCGGATGAATCGCGTCGTCGTCGGCAAGGCCACCTGGGGCCTCGGCTCCTGGCTGCTGGAAGAGGCGGGCCGTGGCGGGCTCGACGCCCGCGTGCGCGGCGTGGTGGTGGCCTTCGACGGCCGCTACTCGAGCCGGCAGTTCGCCGAGGACGCAGCCTCCGTGCTGGCCGGGCTCGACATCCCCGCGTACCTCTTCGCGGACCCCGTGCCGACGCCACTGCTCTCGTTCGCCACCGCGCACCTGGGCGCGGCGGCGGGGGTCGCCGTCACGGCGAGCCACAACCCGCCCGCGGACAACGGCTACAAGGTCTACCTGGCGAGCGGCGCTCAGATCGTCCCGCCGATCGACGCCGCGATCGCCGCCTGCATCGCGCAGGCGCCGCGGCTGGGGAGCCTGGCGCGGCTGAGCCCGGCCGAGGCTGCGGGCCTGGGCCTGCGCCGGCTGGTCGACGTCCACGACGCGGAGGTCGAGGGCGCGTACCTCGACGGGCTGGCCCGGATGGCCGTGCACCGCAACCAGTCCGAGCCGCTGCGCGTGGCCTACACGGCGATGCACGGCGTCGGCCACCGCATCGCGATCCGCGCCCTCGCGCGCGCCGGCTTCGAGGGCGTCGCGGTCGCCGCCGCGCAGGCCGACCCGGACGGCGCGTTCCGCACGGTCGGCTTCCCGAACCCGGAGGAGCCCGGCGCGATGGACCGCGTGCTCGACCTGGCGGCGGAGGCCGGCGCCGAGCTGGTGGTCGCGAACGACCCGGACGCCGACCGCCTGGCGGCCGCGGTGCCCGACCCGGACCGGCACGGCGGCTATCGCATGCTGACCGGAAACGAGATCGGCGCCCTGCTGGCCGACGACGCGCTGGAGCACGCGGACACGGGAGGGCGGCCGAAGCTCGTGGTGACGACCGTCGTCTCGTCGAGCCTGCTCTCCCGCATGGCGCGCGACCGAGGGGCCTCGTACCGCGAGACGCTCACCGGCTTCAAGTGGATCGTGGACGCGGCCATACGGGCGGAGGCCGAGGGCCTGGCGTTCGTGTTCGGCTACGAGGAGGCGCTCGGCTACACCTGCGGTCCGCTCGTGCGCGACAAGGACGGGATCGGCGCGGCGCTGCGCCTGTGCGAGCTGGCCCGCTTCCTCAAGGCGAACGGCCGCACGCTGCTCGAGCAGCTCGACGGCCTGCTGGTGGCCCACGGGCTGTCGCACCAGGTGCAGTGGTCCGTGACCCTGCCCGGCGCCGAGGGCCAGCGCCGGATCCGTGCCGCGATGGCGCAGCTGCGGACGAGCCCGCTCCAGCGGATCGGCGGCAGCCCCGTCGTGAGCGTGCGCGACTTCGAGCGCGGCTTCGAGCTCGTGCGGGGCGAGCGGCGACCCTCGGGCCTGCCGCGCTCCGACGTGCTCGCGTTCCAGTCCGAGGACGGCGCCCGGCTCACCGTGCGCCCGAGCGGCACCGAGCCGAAGGTCAAGTTCTACCTGGAGCTGAGCGGCCACGTCGCGACACCGGCCGACGTGGCGGCGGCACGGGCCCGGCTCGAGGCGAACGGTCAGGCGCTGCGGGCCGCCCTCCTGCGCGAGCTTCGGCTCGACTGAAGGCACGGCCCCACCGGGATCGGGCTTCACCCCGGCGATCCGGGCCGGCTGGTCCGTTTGATCCTTTCGGCCGGCGGGCCGCGCACCGTAGCATGACCGTGCCGGCTCCTCGCGCAGCCGCGAAGGACAACTTGTGTCGAGACCCCGCCTGTCGCTGACCCAGAAGCTGCTGCTGCCCCTGGCCGCGCTCGTCGTGCTCGTGGCCGTGGTGGCGGGCATGGTGCGCGTCCACGCGGTCGAGCGCGGCTTCCACGAGACGATGATCGTCGGCGCCGACCAGCTCTCGCGCGGCCTTGCCTCGGCCACCTGGCACGCGATGCTGGCCGACGACCGCCAGGCGGCGTACGACACGATGCAGGTGGTCGCCCGCCAGCCGGGCATCAGCCGCATCCGCATCTTCAACAAGGAGGGGCGGATCATGTACTCGACCGCCCCCGAGGCGGGGCGGCTCGTCGACAAGAACGCCGAGGCGTGCGTGCTCTGCCACGCGAGCGCCGAGCCGCTGGTGCGCGTCGAGACGCCCTCCCGCGCACGGGTGTTCACGGACCCCGGCGGCGGGCGGCGCCTGGCGATGATCACGCCCATCTACAACGAGCCCTCCTGCAGCTCCGCGGCCTGCCACGCGCACCCGGAGCGCCAGCGCGTGCTCGGCGTGCTGGACGTCGCGCTCGACCTCGGCCCCGTCGACCGCCACCTCGCGAGCACGCGCAACCGGATCCTGCTGACGACGGCCCTCGAGGTGCTCGCCATGTCGGGCTTCCTGGTGGTCTTCATCGCACTGCTGGTCACGCGGCCCCTCCACCGGCTGGTCGAGGCGACCGCCGCGCTCGGGCTCATGGACCTCGAGCACCCGGTCGAGATCACGTCCAGCCGCGAGCTCTACGACCTGGCCCAGTCCTTCAACAGCATGCGCGACCGTCTGGGCGAGGCCCTGAGCGAGATCAACCGAGCCTCGCAGGAGCTCGAGGCGAAGGTGGCCGAGCGCACCGCGCAGCTGCGCGAGGCGCACCAGCGCCTGGTCCAGGCCGACCGCCTCGCCTCGCTGGGCCAGCTCTCGGCGAGCGTGGCACACGAGATCAACAACCCGCTGTCGGGCGTCCTCAACTACTCCGTGCTGATGGGCCGGATCCTCAAGGAGGACGGCGTGCCGCGCGAGCGCGTGGCGGAGTTCCGCGGCTACCTCGAGCGCGTGGCCGAGCAGACCGCCCGCGCCGGCCGCATCGTCAGCGACCTGCTCGCCTTCTCCCGCCGCTCCAAGCCGCACCACGCCCCCGCCGACCTCAACGCGATCGTGCGCACCACCGTCTCGCTCGTCTCGCACAAGCTCAAGCTGCTGGGCGTCGAGGCCGACCTCCGGCTCGACGAGGCGCTGCCGCCGCTCTGCTGCGACGCCTCGCAGGTGCAGCAGGTGGTGCTCAACCTGGTGATGAACGCGGCCGAGGCGACGCGCCACCGCGCCCCCGGCCACGTGGCGGTCGTCACCCGCCGGGCCGAGGGCCGCGAGGCGCTGGCGCTCGTGGTCTCGGACGACGGCGAGGGGATCCCGCGCGAGCTGCGCGACCGGATCTTCGACCCGTTCTTCACGACGAAGGAGGAGGGCAAGGGCCTCGGCCTGGGGCTGGCCGTCGTGTACGGGATCGTGGAGTCGCACGGGGGCACGATCGACGTGGACAGCCGCGCGGGCGCCGGCACGAGCTTCACCGTCACGCTGCCGATCGCCGGGAACGGCACGCCCGGCCACGAGGACGGACCCGTTGCCCCGCCGGCATGAGCACGCTGGCGCTGGCGGCGCTGGGGAACGTGCCGCCCGCCGTGCTCGACCGCGTCGAGTCGGCGCTGGGGCGGGCCTTCGCGCTCGGCGTGGGACGGCTCGCACCGCTCGCCGAGCCGGAGGCGGCCTACTCGCCGGCCCGCGGGCAGTGGAGCTCGCCCGAGCTCCTGAGGACGCTGCTGGCCCGGGTCGCCGCCGGGCGCCGCGCGCCTGCTCGGGGTCACCGAGCGGGACCTGTTCGTGCCCGTGCTGAGCTTCGTCTACGGCCAGGCGCAGCTCGGGGGCCGCGTGGCCGTGGTCTCGCTGGCGCGCCTGCGCCCGGAGTTCCACGGACTCGGCCCCGACCCCGCCACGCTCGAGCGGCGGGCGGGTGTCGAGGCGGTGCACGAGCTGGGGCACACCTTCGGCCTGGTGCACTGCCTCGACCGGCGCTGCCCGATGTCGCTGTCGATCGACCTGCCCGACCTCGACCGCAAGACCGCCGAGCCCTGTCCGGGCTGCTCGGCGCTGCTCGAAGGGAGCCTTGAGATGAAGCGCGCGCGCGCACAGGCGGAAGGGGGCCCGCGATGAGGGGCCGCTGGCACATCCTCGTCGTCGACGACGAGGAGACCATGACCGAGTCGCTCGCGGCCTGGCTGCGCGAGGACGGCTACTCGGTGGAGACGGCGGCCTCGGGCCGCGAGGCGATCGAGAAGGCGCGTGCCAGGGAGTACGCGATCTACTTCGTCGACCTCAAGATGCCCGGCGGGCTGGACGGCATCGAGACGATGATGGAGATCCGCAGGCTGCAGCCCGAGGCCTCCGTGATCGTGATCACCGCCTACGCCACCGTCGACACCGCGATCACCGCGATGAAGGAGGGCGCGCAGGAGTACGTCGTCAAGCCCTGCCACCCGCAGGAGATCTCGCTGCTCGTCGAGCGCATCATCCGCGTCAAGAACCTGCAGCGCGAGAACGCGATCCTGCGCCGCAAGCTGACGCGCCAGTACCGCTTCCACGACCTCGTCAGCAAGAACCCGCGCATGGCCGAGATCTTCGAGCTCGTGCGCGAGGTGGCCAGCCAGCGCTCGACCGTGCTGATCCAGGGCGAGAGCGGCACCGGCAAGGAGCTGGTGGCGCGCGCGATCCACTTCTCGGGCGAGCGCGGCGGGGGGCCGTTCGTGGCCGTCTCCTGCGCGGCGCTCGCCGAGACCCTGCTCGAGTCGGAGCTGTTCGGCCACGAGCGAGGCTCGTTCACCGGGGCCGTGGCGCAGAAGAAGGGCAAGTTCGAGCTGGCGGACGGCGGCACGCTGTTCCTCGACGAGATCGGCGACGTCTCGCCCAAGCTCCAGGTCGACCTGCTGCGCGTGCTGCAGGAGCGCCGCTTCTTCCGCGTCGGCGGGACGAGCGAGATCCAGGTGGACGTGCGCGTGATCGCGGCGACCCACCGCGACCTGCAGGCCGAGGTGCGCGAGGGCCGCTTCCGCGACGACCTCTACTACCGCCTGAACGTGATCAACGTGCGCATCCCGCCGCTGCGCGAGCGGCGCGAGGACGTGCCGCTGCTCGCCCAGGAGTTCCTCGACCGGCTCTCCCACGAGCTGGGGCGCGAGGTGAGCGGCATCTCGGACGAGGCGCTGCGGCTGCTGATGGACCACGACTGGCCGGGCAACGTGCGCGAGCTGGAGAACGCCGTCGAGCGGGCGCTGGTCACGCTGCAAGAGCGGCGTGCTGGCGGCCGAGGACTTCGCCTTCCTGCGCCGGCCCGATGCCTTCGCCAGCGGCCCGGGCCTCGGCCTGCCGGCCGGCCTCACGCTGCTGGAGATCGAGAAGCAGTACATCGCGGCCACGCTGCAGCGCACCCAGGGCAACATCAAGGCGGCGGCCGACGCGCTGGGGATCGACCGCTCGACGCTGTACGAGAAGATCCGCCGCTACGAGATCCCGCGTTGACGCGCGCCCTTCCTTGACTTCGCTCGCCGGCTGGCCAACCCTTCCGGCTTGCGCGTCCGACCCTGTCTCGTGATCGCCCTGGCCGCGCTGGGAACGGGCCTCGCTGCGGCGGCCGAGGACCGCGGGCTCGACGCGCGCCTGGGCGGCGGTGTCGCGTTTCCGGTGGGCGCCGCCGGGGATCGCTTCAAGCCGGGCTGGCAGGCGACCGCCGGCGCGTCTTGGGCCTTCGCTGAGCGACTCGCCCTGCGGCTCGACTACAGCTACGGCCGGCACAAGGTCGTCGGCCAGAGCCTGGCGCCCGGCTTCGCCCGGGGGCGGCAGGAGCTCCAGCACCTCGACCTCGACCTGCGGCTCACGCTGGACCCCGGTGGGCAGGCGCTCTTCTACGTGCTCGCAGGGCCGAGCCTCGTGCGGCGCCGGGTCGATATCGCGGATGTCGCCGGCTACCAGCCGGGGCCGGCCGTCTGCGACCCGTGGCTCATGGTGTGCGAGGCGGCGGGCGCGCCGCTGCAGCGCGTCGTGGGCTCCCGCGGCGGGACCGACGCGGGGCTCAACGCGGGCGTCGGCGTCGACGTCCCGCTCACGGGCAGCCTGCGCTTCTTCGTCGAGTCGCGCTGGCTGCTCGTGCACGGCCGCGACTACCGCCTGCCTGGCACGGCGCCCCGACGCTCGACGGCCGTCTACCTGCCCCTGAGGTTCGGGCTGCGCTTCTGAGCGTATCCCTCGCGCCGGCGCGGGCAATCACCCGTTGAGCGGCGCCGCGAAGGCTGAGCCGCCCTCGGGCAACGGCCCCCGTGGTGGTCGTCGCACTCTTCGCGACCCGTGGCGCCGCTCGACGTTGCCTGGAACCGGGGACAAGGACTTTGCCGTGCTGCATCCAACCTGGTGAACTGAGCATGTGTGCGGTGTGACCGTTTATTGATGCAACCGTCGGACGCGCCCGTGCGTCGTAGAAGATGGGAGACCCCGCGATGCAGACGCGACGTGACGTGGTGACGTGGCTGTCAGCGCTGAGCCTCGTCGGGCTCGCGCGCCCCCTGGCAGCGGACGAGCGCGCGGAGGACAAGGCCGAGCGGGCGGCGCGCGCCTGGCTCTCTCTCGTCGACGCGGGCCGCTACCCGGAGAGCTGGGACGAGGCTGCCCCGGTCTTCAAGGGCGCGGTGACCAAGGCGCAGTGGCAGCAGGCGCTCGGCGCCGTGCGGGCTCCCCTCGGGCCGTGCCTCTCGCGCCGCCTGGTCTCGCGCAGGCTGGTCGAATCGCTGCCCGGCGCCCCCAGGGGCCCGTACGTCGTGATCCGGCTCGCGGCCGAGTTCGAGAAGAAGAAGGAAGCGCTCGAGACCATCACGCCCGCGCTCGACGGCGGCTGGCACGTGGCGAGCTACTTCATCAAGTAGCCCGCGGCCTCAGGCGACGAGCTCGAGCAGGCTCGCCACGCCGCGGCTCCTGCGCAGGCGGGCGAGCGTCCGGCGGTAGCGACGGGCCGCACGCCGGCGCAGGCGGCGCAGCGACGCGAAGTCGACGGGCCAGCGCTCCTCGAGTGCCGAGCTGAAGGCGCGCGAGAACAGGTCCTGGTGCTCGGCCACGGCCCCCACGAGCAGCAGCGTGCAGTTGCGGCGGATCAGGTCGAGCCGCTCGTCGTAACACGGCGCGGAGAAGCGGACGGACTCGCCGACGACGCGGCCGATCAGCCGGTACAGCCGGGAGGCGAGGCGGTCGAGCGGCCAGCGGCCCGCCGGCTGCGAGAAGACGGTCATGTGCCCGAGCGCACGATCGCCGGGCGCGTCCTGGAGGTCGTCGAGCAGCTGGAGGAAGACCCCGTAGCCGAACGTGAACTCCGCCTCGCCGGGCGCGAGGGTCCCGGCCACCAGGTAGCCGTCCGCGAGCAGGGAGGTGCCTCCCTTCTCGACGCTCACGCCCAGCAGGTCGGACTCGTAGGGCGCGCCGTCCGCCTGCTGGCGCAGGCTCGCCACCTGCGCGCGCTGGATGGCGAGCAGGCTCTCGTACACCGCCGGCCGCGCCGCGCGCGGGTGCTCACCCTCGATCCTCTCGACGAGCTCGAACACCTGGCGCTGGTGCCGGCTGGCCGGCAGGCAGGGCTCGCCGTTCAGCCGGCGCGCGAGAGCGTCGTTGAAGGCCGCCTTGGCCTCGCGCGAGACGAGCGGGTCGTCGAGGTAGTTGTCGGTCCAGGGGTAGAGCATGCTGTAGCCGAAGACGGCGGGCGAGAGCCGGATCGGCAGCTCGAGCAGCAGCTGCAGGCTGTTGGCGATCCAGACGTTGCGCAGCGCCTGGCCGACGTCGTCGACGCGGACGCACGGATCGAACGCCCGCGCCTCGCGCACGAAGGCACGGGTCGACTCGAAGAACTCGTCGGCGAACAGCAGGCTGTGATAGCCCCGCGGCCAGCCCAGGCGCTCGGCGCCGAAGCGCCGCACCCTGGCCTCCAGCTCGGCCCGCCAGAGCCGGCGCCCGGCCTCCGTCTCCGGATAGTCCTCGAGCGCGGCCGCGACGTCGTCGAGCAGCCGCTCCGTCTCGCGCGCGTTGTCTCGCTGCTGCCGCCGCGCCACCGGCGGGCCGAGCACGGGCGTGTCGCAGCCGGTGTCCCACCACGTCGCGCAGTAGGCGCCGCGCAGGTCGCGGACCGTCGTCTCCAGCCCGCTCACAGTCCTCGCCCCTCGATCGCAGCTACGTTGCGCGTCAGGGGAAGGTTCCGGCCGCGCGCTGGAACGTCGCGCGGGCTCAGGGCTCGAGCAGCATCAGGCCGAGCAGGGCGTCGTAGCGCTCGCGCGGCAGCTCGGCACCGACGTCGGAAACGAGCTCGCCGCCGTCGGCCAGCGCCGGCTGGTCGCCCGCGCCGCCCAGCGCCCCCTGCAGGCGCTCCAGCTCCCGCAGCGCCCACACCCTCGCCTCGTGGCCGCGCAGCAGGTGCCGCACGTCGAGCGGGCGGGCCGGGGCGAGCCGCAGGGCGAAGCGGGCACCCGTGCCCTCGAGAGCGACGACCGTGCCCTCGAGCGGCGAGAGGATGCGCACCTCGCCCACCCGCGTCCGCACCCGGGCGGCGCTGCCGTTCAGGGCCAGCTTCGCGCCGACGGGCGGCAGCGCGACGGCCGCGGGCTCCCCGACCAGCCGGAGCGCGATCTCGTCGAGGCCGACGCTCACCGTGCCGTCCGGCTCGAGCCGGGCCCAGGCGTGGCCGCGGTGGTAGAGGCGATCGAGAGGCAGCTCGAAGCCGAGCGCCGCGCCCTCGGCAGGCGCGTCGTCCAGGTCCCGGGCCGACGCGGCCTCGCGCCGGACACGCAGCGCCTCCAGTGCCGGGTGCGCGCTGCAGCGCCGGCAGTCGAACCGGCTCTCGCAGACCCGCCCGGGCGCTTCACCTGTCAGTCGGTGCCGGCAGGCACGCGCGGATGCCGGCAGCTCCTCGAAGTCGGCGTGCCAGGCGACCGCGGCGACGCGCTGCTCCGGCGCGTCGCGCAGGGCCCGCCAGGCAGCGACCCCGAGCGACGCCGCGATCGCGGCCAGGACCGAGTACAGCGCGCCGAAGAAGGCCACGTGGCCAGCGTCCCAGACGAACTCGGGTGACCAGGGAAACATCGCTCAGGCCTCCTGTCGCGCGAGCTCCCGCTCCTGCGGGAACAGGTTGAAGTAGCGGAACGAGAGCGAGTAGAGGATGACGCCGTAGGCGACCACCGCCAGGAAGCTGGCCAGCTCCTGCCAGCTCGGCGTGTACGAGAGGAACGGGTCGAAGGCGAGCGTCGGCAGCGCGAGCGTCTGCACCGTCATCACGAAGCGGTTCAGCGCCACGCCGGCGCAGGCCAGGAAGGCGGCCACCACCAGCAGGCGCGGGTCGCGGCGCGTGCGCGGGACAACCAGCAGCAGCGCGGGGACGAGGCCGAGCAGCACGATCTCGGTGAAGAGCAGCCAGCTCCCGAAGGGGTCGAAGGCGAAGAAGCGCGCCGGGTGCTCGCCCAGCGCGGGCGCCGTGTGGTTGATCCAGACCAGCGTGTCCACGGACTTCAGCAGCACGTAGACGACCAGCAGCGAGCCGGAGACCTTGCCGAGCAGCTGGTACACCCCGGGCTTCACCAGCGCGCGGCCCGAGACCTTCGACACGATCCAGGTGGTCGCCAGCACGAAGCTCGGGCCGACGGCCGCCGCGGAGAGCACGAACAGGAAGAACGTCGACGGCCACACGGCGAGCGACTGCCGGAACGCGAACGGCCGTCCCTGCAGCACCCCGTAGAGCCCGCCCAGCGAGCCCTGGTGGAAGAACGAGAGGAAGCTGCCGATCAGCGCGAACACGACCATCAGCTTGTGCAGCTCGAACTCGAACAGCAGCAGCGAGGGCTTCCTGCGCAGCCGGCGGTTCCGGAGCACGATCGGCAGGTACTCGATCGCCAGCACGGCGAGGTAGCAGGTGAGGCAGAAGGTCACCTCGGTGAGCATCGAGTGGACGTTGGGGTGCCAGAACGTGAACCACGCCCGCAGGGGCTGGCCGACGTCGATCGCGAGGATCGCGATCGCCCCCGAGTAGCAGATGAAGCCGATCACGACGGCGCTGTTGATCACCGCCTTGAGGTCCTCGCGCTTCAGCACGTAGAGCAGGAAGCCCGTGAAGAACGCCCCGGCGCCGAGCGCGATCACCGTGAGATCGAGGTAGATCCACAGCCCGAACGCGAAGCGGTTGTCCATGTTCGTCTGGTTGAGGCCGAGGGCCAGGCACAGGTACGCGGCGTACAGGCCGAGGGCGAGCAGCGCCAGCCACGGTGCGAGCCAGAGCAGGAAGCTGCGGAAGCTCGCGCGGCGCAGCCCGCGCGCGAGGAATCGTTCATCCATGGGCCCTCCCGTCGCTGGCCGGGCCGTCCGCCAGCCGTCGCACCCAGTCCCGCCCCGTGTGGTAGTAGACCTTCGCGCCGGTCCCGAGCCGCTCGAGCAGCCTGAACGAGCCCGGCGCGCGCGCGAGGCGCGCGACGTCGCTCGCCGGATCTGCCAGGTTCCCGAAGCGGATCGCCTGTGCGGGGCAGGCCTGGACGCAGGCCGGCACGTACTCGGCCGGCTGCTTCGCGTCCGCGCCGCTCGCGGCCTGCTGGTCGCGCGCCTGCTGCAGGCGGTGGCTGCAGAGACTGCACTTCTCGACGACGCCGCGGGTGCGGGTCGAGACGTCCGGGTTCAGCGTCTCGGTGAGCCGGCCGGGCCAGTCGGGATCCCACCAGTTGAACGAGCGCGCGTGGTACGGGCAGGCCGCCATGCAGTAGCGGCAGCCGAGGCAGCGCACCGCCACCTGCGCCACGATCCCGGAGCCGGGGTCGACCTCGACGGCGTTCTGCGGGCAGACGGAGGCGCAGGGCGTTCTCTCGCCGCACTGCTGGCACATCAGGGGCACGAAGAAAGCGCGCGCCTCGCCCGGGGCCGAGACGCGCTCGACGCGCAGCCAGCTGACGCCCGTGCGCTCGGTCGCGCGCTCCGCGGCCGGCGGCACGTTGTTCTCGACCGCGCAGGCCACGGCGCAGGCGCCGCAGCCGTCGCAGCGGTCGAGGTCGATCACCATCCCGTAGCGTGCGGCGCCTTCGGTGGTGCGGGCTTCCATGTGGCTACGCCTCCCGGACCCGCACGTGGGTCCCGCGCCAGGTGCCGTCGTCGTCGATCTCCAACAGGGGCACGGCCCCGGCGAGCAGGCGGGTGCCCGCCCCCGGGTGGAGCACGGCCGGGGCCGGGCCGGCCGCGAGCGCGAGCTGCCCCATGGGCAGGAGCGGATCGAAGCGGAGCTCCGCGAGGACCCGGCCGGCTGCGCTCTCCACCCACACCCGCCGGCCGGCCCGCAGCTCCAACACCTCCGCCGTCTTCGGGTGGACGGTGGCAGAGGCCGCGGAGGCCCGCAGGTCCGACTCCTGGTAGAGCTTCGACAGGACGGGCGAGATGGGCGTCTCGCCGGCGGTCGCGCGGCAGGCGAACGCGACCAGGATCAGCTCGGCGCTCGCCGGCCGCAGCTTTCGCCAGCGCGCCAGGGCCTCGGGCGAAGGCAGCGGCACGCGTCCGACCGCGACGGCGGGAGGCTGCGCTGCGTCGATCCAGCAGCCGCCCTGGACGAGCGTGTCCCACGCGGCCCCGGCGTCGGCAACCGGCGCTTCGGCGTACCCGACCTCCTGGCGTGCGACGAAGCGGCCGCGGCCTACGCCCTGGATCGCGCCGACGCGCCGCTTCAACCGCTCTACGTGCGATCCGAGCGCCGCCCCCGTGCCCAGGGCCGCGGCGAGCCGCGCCACCAGCTCGGGCGACTCGGTCGCACCTGCCGGCCTCGTCAGTATCGGCGCGGACAGCGCGTAGCTGGCCGGCGCGGCGTCGGCGGTCGGCAGCAGCTCGTCGTAACCTTCGAGCGGCGCGGGCGCCGGCACCACGAGCGACGCCTGCCGTGCGAGCCCCGCGTCGAAGGGCGACAGACTGACGACCAGCGCGCCTGGCGCCAGCGTGCGCGCGACGAGCGGCCAGGGCAGGGCGCGACCATCGTCGGCCTCCAGGATCGCCACGCGCACCGAGCCGGCAGGCAGGTCGCTGGGCGAAGCCACGGTTGCGCCGGTCGCCGCCCCCGTCGCGTCCGGCAGCGGACGGCGCGGCACGATCCCGCCTTCACGGCCGACGCTGCCCAGCACGGCGTTCAAGAGCGCGATCGCCTTTTCGGCCTCGGGCCCCAGCGGACCGGCGCCCGGCTCGCCGCCGCCGATGGCGACGGTCGGTCGGTTCTCGACGAGCGACCGCGCCAGCGACTCGATGCGCTCGGCCGGGACGCCTACCCGCGACGCGACCTCGCCGGGAGCGAAGCTCGCGAGCACGGCGCGAGCGTCGAGGCTCACGCGCCAAGGTTCCCGGCGCGCCGCCGCGTGCGCGAGCGCCAGCGCGAGCGGCCCTTCGGCCCCCGGCGCCACGGGGACCCACTCGTCCGCGAGGGCCGCCGTGGGCGAGCGCCAGCTGTCGAGCTGCACCACTCGCAGATGGCCGCGCGACGACAGCATTCGCCCGCGCCGCCCCCAGCCGTCGAGGACGGGCGCGCCGAAGCTCACGATCGTGCGCGTCCGCTCCAGGTCGATGCCGAGCGGGGTCGGCTGCGCGAGCGACGCCTGCACGGCCGTGAGCGTGCCTTCCTCGCCGGCCACGGTGGCGTAGATGCCGCCGGGGACTCCCGCGAGCAGCTCGCGCCAGGCCTGCGAGACGACGCGGCCGGGGCGGCGGTCGAGCACCATCACCGACTGCCCGGCCTTCTGCGCCGCTCGCACCGCAGCGGCGATCCCGGCGACGGCCGCTGCCAGCGGGATCGGCTCGAGCCGACCGCCGACGCGACGGACAGGCGCCGAGAGGCGCAGCGGGTGGTACGCGAGCTGGTGCAGCGTGAGGCCGATCGCGCACGCGCCGTCGCCGAGCGGGTGCCCCGGCTCGCCGACCGCGGACACCGGGCGCGGGCCCACGCAGCGCACGCGCAGCGCGCAGCTCCCGGGGCACAGCGCGCAGGCGGCGGGCTTGCAGCTGATCTCGCCGCGCGCCGGCACGGGCAGCGCCCGGCGATGCTGCGTCCGGATGGCGAGGTCGTCGAGCAGCTTCCAGGGCAGCGGCGTCAGCGCCAGGCCGGCCGCGCCGCCGCCCAGGCCGAACAGGAGCTCGCGTCGGGTGGGGGTCATGGAGGTTCTCCGGGTGATGCGGTTGTGGGGTGTCTAGCGGTGGCAGGCCAGGCAGGACGTGCGCGGGCGGCCGTGCTCGGCGTGGCAGCGCTCGCAGTCGCCCATCTTCATCCCCTGCCAGCCCGCGTTGCCGATGCGCGAGAGCGAGGGTCCCCAGATGTCGCGGCTGTAGCCGCTCAGCCGGTTGCTCTCGTAGGGCCGCAGCGTGTCGCCCTCCCCGTGCGGGCCGTGGCAGCGCGCACAGGCCAGGCCGGCGCGTTTGACGTGCACCGCGTGCGGGAAGTGCACGTTGTCCGGCTGGCGGGCGTAGACGCGCCACGGGATCTCGCGCCCGGGCTTGACGTACTCCTCGACCAGGCGCCGTTCGTCCAGCGTCCGGCCCTGGGCCTCGGCGTGACAGCCGCCGCAGCTGGCGACGCCGGGGATCCCGGCGAAGCGCCCGTCCTCGCGCAGGGCGTGGCAGTCCTCGCACTTGTAGCCCGTCTTGTCCGAGTTGTGCGTCCGGTGGCTGAAGCGCAGGGGCTGCTCGGCGCGCGCGTAGAGCAGGCGCGGCAGGCCGAGCCAGCCCAGCGCCAGCGCCAGGGCGAGGCCCGTGGCGAAGGCGAGCAGGGTGTGTCGGTTCATGGTGTCCTCCGGCCCTCGGGGATCGGGAACAGCTCCGCGAACAGGCGCAGGGCCTCCTCGCGGTCGAGCTGGCGCAGCAGGTCGGGTGCGAAGCGGCCCCCGTCCGCGGCCAGGCGCTCGCCTCGGCCGGAGAGGAGCCGGTTGTGCACGATGGCCGACGCGCGGCGGACCTCGTGGGCCATCCACTCGCGGGCGGCCTCGCCGCGCAGGAGCCCGTCCGGGTCCTGAGCGTCCGCACGACGCTCCTGCAGCCCGTCTCCCGGCAGCCGTGCCTCGAACAGCCAGCCGAGGCCGTACGGGTCCGCCGTGAGCCGGTCGAGGCTCGAGCGCAGGCGGGTGTTCGCGCTCACGATCGCGAGCACCGTGGGGTAGACGAGGGTCAGGTCGACGCCGCGCACGGTCAGCACGACGGCCGGGCGCGCGGCGCCTCGGGGAGTGAGGAACGCGAGGGCGTCGACGGCCCCGACGAGCTGCGCGACGAAGGCGTCCATGCCGACGTGGCACACGCCGTCGTCCCCCGGGTCGAGCCAGAGGTGGTTCGGGGCGTACGACAGCCAGCCTGGCATGGGCACGCCGGCCACCTCCTGCGGAGCAGCGTCGTGCGCGGGCGCGTCGAGGCAGCCGACGGGCGCGCCCGAGGCCGCCGCGAACAGCTCGCAGTAGCGGTGCCCGTCGTGGCCGCAGCGCAGCTCGGGCGAGGAGCTCCACGGCACGTAGGCCGGCACGGGAGTCGCCGCACAGAACTGGACGAGCGACTCCTGCAGGAACGGGCAGCGCGACGGGCTGGGGTGCGCCTCGTGGCTCAGGCGGGCGACGGGGCAGCTCGCGTGCGCGGGCGACGAGCAGCGCTCCAGGTCCACCCGGGCGCTCGAGCGCGCGAGGCTCTTGCGGAACGGCGCCGCCTGGCAGGACTTCACCTGCTCCTCGCGCAGGAATGGACAGCGCATCCCGGTGCCCCGGCTACTTGCGGTCGATCCGCTCGCCGCCGTCCGCCATCGTCACGCCGAGCTCCGGGGTCTCGAAGGCGTGGTCGTCCGCGAGGGTCTTCCCGTGCGAGAGCCGGTGGCCGAGCTCGTGCACGACCCCGGCCGCCACCGCGATCACGCACGCCAGGGTGACGAGGCCGAGAGCGATGTTCGTGAAGTTGAGCCAGAGGGTTTCCGATCCGTCCGCTCCGTACATGGCCTCACCCGTTCCTTTCGCGCGCGTGGACGCCCGCGCAGAGACTGAGAGGCAAGGACGGTGCCGGGATCGGCTGCACCGGTCGCGAAACACCGCAGCGCCCTGATCGCGGACGAGATGGACGGCGGCGGGGGGGCGCCGGGCAGTCGCGGCCGGCGCCGGCCGTGTGGGGATTGCCGACGGCACGCGTGGGGAAACCCCGCACGCCGCCGCCGCGCGGGCTACCTCTGCGGTGTCGCGAGCGGCCGCTCCGACTGCTCGTAGAAGAGCTTCTGCAGCTCGAGCACCTTCGTGTCCGCCTTGACGGCGCGGATCATGGCGGCAAGCTGCCGGGCACGCGCGGACACCACCGTCTCGCCCAGCTCGCGGCTCGCGGGACGCCCGTCGCCCGCGTAGTGGTTCGGGAAGCGGGCGTACCACCAGATCGCCGTGTACGTGTCCGGCAGGCTCGTCCCGAGCCGCGCCTGGTCGGCGCCCGACTGCTCGCCAGCGCGCTCGGGGTGGACGAGCTGCGGGTGGTGCGCCAGCATCGTGGAGGTCTCGACCTCGCCGGCGTGCATGTCCATCTCCGTCTTGCGCAGCTTCTGGACCGCGGCGCTCGCCTCGGGGTCGCTCGCGGGCTGGAACAGGTAGACCGCGTAGTCCCTGCGGCGCGCGAGCTGCGACTGGCAGAAGAAGGGCAGGAAGCTGTTGTTCCCCCCGTGGCCGTTCACGAGCACGATCTTCTTGACCCCGTTGCGGGCGATCTCCTCCACGGTCTCCTGCAGCAGGTCGAAGATCAGGCGCTCGCTGTACGCGAGCACGCCCGGCTGGTGCCTGGCCTCGAAGATCTGGCCGAAGTAGTAGGGCGGGAATACGATCGTGTACTCCTGCTTCGCGGCGCGGGTCGCCAGCTCGCGCGCGTCGAACAGGTCGGTCCCCAGCGGCAGGTGCGGGCCGTGCTTCTCGACGATGCCCAGCGGCACGACCGCCGTGCCCTGCGAGCGCTCGACGGCCCTGACGAAGTCGGGCGCCGTGAGCTCCTCCCACTGCACGGGGAGATCGCCGGCCGCAGGCGGCGCCTGTGCGGCGGCGCTCGCCGCCGTGGCCGACAGCCAGGCTGTCAGCAGAACCAGGAACGTGTCGCGCCTCGGGCCTGCCATCGCTTCCTCCCCCGCCGCGCTCGTGCGGCGGACTCCGACTGCGCCGGGCGAGAGCGTACCACCGGCAGGGAGCGCGGCCGGGTTGCCGGGTCCGGACCCGGCGCGGCATACGATCCCCCGATCGAGGGAGAATGCTCGCGTGGCCCGCCAGCGCGACCGCCGTGACGTGACGCCGGCCGAGGGCGGGCGTAAGATCGCCGGCACCTCGAAGGCGGGTGCCGGGATGCGACAACGGGGACTGGCGGGCGAGCTCGTGGGCGCGGCCGGCGGCCTGGTCGGGGCGATCCCGGGTGTCCGCCTGATCGGCGGAGTGCTTTCGGAGAAGCTGGCGGCCCGCACCTTCCTCAGCCGCTGGCTGCGCCGGGGCATCCTCGCCAGCTTCGGCGTCGGCTTCACGGTCCCCTACTTCTCGATCCTCAACGACGTGCATGTCGAGGGCGACGAGCTGCTGAAGGACCTGCCACGGCGCGGCGTCGTCTTCCTGGCGAACCACCAGACGTACTTCCTCGAGGCGATCACCTTCTTCGACCTCGTCTACGTCCGCCACCAGTTCCCGCTCGAGGACCCGGTGCTGCGCTTCTCCGCCGCCGAAGAGACGATGAAGAAGAACCTGCTGACGAAGCTGATGACCCTGGCGGGCGGTGTCACCTTCCGGCGCAGCTTCCGCGAGGGCGGCGTCGACATCCGGCGGCCCGTCGACCTGGCGGGCTTCTCCCGCGTCGAGGAGGCGATCCGCGACGGCTGGCTGCTCCACTTCCCGGCGGGCACGACGAAGCAGGGCGCGCCGCTGCGCGCGGGCGTCTCGCGGCTGCTGCACGACACACGCGCGATCGCCCTGCCCGTGCGCGTCGACGGCTTCCGCGAGCTGCTGCTGCACAAGCAGGTCCCGGGCAAGCTGTTCCGGCGCTGCTCGGTCAGGATCCACCCGCCGCTCGAGCTGGACGAGTTCTACTCGAAGCCCTATCGCAAGGAGCAGGGCGCCGCCCTGCTGGCACGCCTCGAGGGCCTGATCGGCGACCCGGCCCAGTAGCGCGGGCCCTACTCGTAGTTGGCCGGGATCAAGGCCATCTCGGGCCGGTACAGCGCGCGGATCGCAGCGAGGTCTTTCTCGTAGTCACCCGTGGGCGTGAAAGGCGGGGCGAAGACGACCGCCTTGCGCGGGTAGTCGAAGGCGACGGGCAGGATCGGCACACCGGCCGCGACGGCGACGCGATAGAAGCCCGACTTCCAGGGTGCGCGCCTGCGCGTGCCCTCGGGGGCGATCACCACCACCATGCGCTCGGCGTCACGCAGGGCGCGGGCCACCTGCTCGACGAAGCCCGCGGCCGCCCGGCGGTCGACCGGCACGCCGCCCAGCCAGCGCATGAAGAGGCCCATCGGGCCCCTGAACAGCGTGTGCTTGCCGACGAAGCGTCCGCCGAGGCGCAGGGCCAGCTTCGCCCACAGCCCGGTGAGGAAGTCCCAGTTGGACGTGTGGGGCGCGACGATCAGGACCATGCGCGGCAGGTCGGGCACGCTTCCTTCGACGTGCCAGCCGGTCAGCCCCATCATCAGCCGGCCCAGGGCCGACGCCAGGCGGCCGTGCGCGCGCGCGACGTTCGGCCCGAGGGTCGGGATCCGCGGATCGCTCCACAGGCGCATGAGGGCCTACTTCGCAGTCCCGGGCGCGCGCCCGTCGACGAAGACCGCCTCGAGCTCGAGCTGCCCCGGATCGAGCGTGCCCGGCTCCCTCGGCCGCAGCTCGAGCAGCGAGGCGCGCTGGTCCGGCGCGAAGAAGGGCACGGGCGGCTCCGTGCCCGCCGGCCTCCCGACCAGGTCGGCGAGCAACGCCGGCAGGCTGCGGCCGTGCGCGGCCGCGCGCCAGGTCCCGCCCGTCAGCGCGTCGAGCGCTGCGCCGAGCGTCCTGCCGGCCGGCGGACGCGGCCGGCGCACGACCCGCAGCAGGGACGGGGGAAGGGCGTCGGCCACGACCTCGATCGTCGGCCGGCCGGGGCCCGAGAGGCCGGCGGCCGCAGCCGTGGCCTCCCGCCGGGAGCCGCGGCTCACCTGCCACAGCAGCCGCGCGACGCCGAGCCGCGCGAGCTCGTCGAGCGAGGCCCGATCGAGCCACGCCCGCGCCGCCAGCCCCCGAACCGAGGCCGTGAAGGCGGGCACGAGCAGCCGGTCCGTGGCGTCGATCCGCCGGGCGGCGCTCAGCAGGCGCGCGTCGCCCACCTCGCGGATGCGCGACGGCCCGGCGGAGGGCGCGGCCGGGCAGCCCGCCAACCGCGGGTCGCCGTCGAGCACGTCGAAGGCGAGGTCGGCCCGGTAGGGCACGCTCGCCGTCGGCTGCGCCAGCTGGCCGCCGGCCAGCAGCACGTCGACCCGCAGCTCCTCGCGGTTGCGCCTCAGCTCCTCGTAGAGCGAGGGGTCCTCGCCGGCGAGGTCGTCGCGCGCGAGGCCCTGCAGCGCGGCGAGCAGCGCCACGTAGGCGAGCCGCGTGCGGTCGCTCGGCGGGCGCCCGGGCGGCAGCCCGCCGTTCTCGATCAGCACCACCGGCGTGCCCCAGGCCGTCAGGTTGTCGCCGAACGCGCGCGGGTTCCAGTCCTCGTCGTAGCGCGCGATCCCGCCCGGGACGAGCTCCGAGAGCGCGCGGGCGAGCCGCGCGCAGACGCGCTTCGCGCGGGCGCGGCCGGGCGTGAGCGTGCCCTGCGCGTCGCCCGCCACCGCCAGCAGCGAGATCGTCGCCGGCACGCCGCTGTCGGCGACGGTCGTGCGCCGGTCCTGGTCGTGCAGGTTGAAGCCCAGCTCGGGAGTGAAGCGGTCGCGCAGGGACTTCAGCAGCCGGCCCTCCGGGGTGGCCAGCAGCAGCGCATCGCGGTTGACGTCGATGCCCTGCGCGTTCCTGCGCTGGTAGCGCTCGGCGCCGTCGGGGTTCAGCATCGGCACGATCAGCAGCGTGAGGCGCTCGAGCACTCCCTCGGGATCGGCCTCCAGCAGCGTGTCGACCACGTCGACGAGCGCGGGCGTCGCCGAGGGCTCGTCGCCGTGCATCTGCGACCACAGCAGGACGCGCCGGGGCCCCTCGCCCACCGTCAGCAGCTCCAGCGGCCGGCCCTCCACGGAAAGGCCGACCTCGTCGAGCCGCAGCCGGCCGGGATGGCGCGCTGCGAGCGCGTGCAGCAGCTCCTGGAGCTCGGCGCTGCGCAGGCAGGGCGCGGCCGTCTGCACGAAACGCCGTGCCGGCCACGCCTCCCAGGCCGCGCGCGAGGACGACTCCTGCGCCGGGGCACCCCCGGAGAGCAGCAGCGCAGCGGCGACGAACGATGGCAGCAAGTGAGAGGCCTCCTGTCGGGGCGCCGGCTAGTCCCTGGCCAGGACCGTCCCCAACGCGCGCCGCACACGGCCGAGGTCGTCGTCGCCGAGCAGCCGCAGCTCGTGCAGGCGCCGGGGGCCGGCCTCGCGCACCACGGGCGCGGCCAGTACGTCCGCGAACACCACGTCGGCCACGGGGGCGACCCGCCGCCACTCGGCACGGGCCGAGGCGAGCCGCGCCTCGACGAGCAGCTCGTCGCCGCGCAGGCTGCCGGCGAGCGCCACGGCGAACTGCAGCAGGATCGGCGAGCGCGACACGAACAGCACCATCGCGCCGGCCGGCAGGCCGGCCAGGGCCTTTCTCTCGAAGGCCGAGGCGCCGATGTGGATCGTCTTCACGGGCGCGCCGGGAGCGAGCTTGCCGACCTTGCCCGCGTGGTACGGCAGCGCCAGAGCCAGCGCGCCCGAGACGAGCGCGGGTTCGGCCGAGAGCTGCTCCAGCGTGCAGCCCGAGGCCGGAACTCCGAGCGCCGTGCGCACCTCGTGCGCCACGAGCTCGGTCGTCTCCGGGCGCGGGTCGACGACCACCACGCGGTCCGGCGGCGCGGCCCGCAGCCAGCGCTCCACGGCGGCACGGATCTCGGGCGCGGCATGGCCCTTGCGAAACGCCGCGTTCAGCGCGAGACGGATCATCTCGTCGAGGCCGCGTGCGTCGTCGAGCGCGGCCGGCGCTCCTTCGCGCACGAAGACACCCGCCCCCCGCCGCAGCTCGACGTGGCCGGCCCTCTCCAGGTCGCGGTACGCGCCAGAGACCGTGTTCGCGTGCAGGCCGAGCCGCCGGGCCAGCGCGCGCACCGAGGGCAGCCGCTGCCCGGGTGCGATCCCGCCGCCCAGGATCTTCATCTCCAGTTGCGCGAGCAGCTGGTCGTGCAGCGGCACGCCACCCTTGCGGTTCAGGACGAAGTCCACGTCGCGGCCCCCGCCAAAGCTGCGGGATTATGGCCTATATTCGCCGGCGTCGAGATGCAGCAGACCACGGCGGGGATCGCCTTCGTCGGCCTGGCGCTCCTTGGCCCGGGTGTCGGCCTGCAGCGCTGGCTGCGCGTGCGGGTCGACCCCTCGCTGGTGCTGCCGCTCGGGGCGGCGCAGGCCGCGCTCGCGTACTGGCTGTCGCTTCTCGCCGGGCGTCCCTGGATCTTCCCCTGCCTGCTCGCCCTCTCGACCGCCGCCGTGCTGCGCGGCGCGCCCCTCGTCCCCGACCGGCCGCCCTGGCGTCTTCTCGCCGCGCCCGCGCTCGCGCTCGTCGCCCTCCTGGCCGCGACCCAGTTCGGCGGGAACCGCTACGCCGCGGACGGCTCGTTCCGGCTCGACCCGATGGGCGACCAGCCCCTGCACGCGGGCATCGCGTGGGAGCTGACGCTGCCCTGGCCGCCGCAGGTCCCCGGCCTCGCCGGCGTACCGCTGCACTACCACTTCGGCGCGGACCTCGTGCGGGCGGCGGCCGTGCGCTGGGCAGGCGTCGAGCCGTACGCGCTGCTGAACCGGCTGGAGCCCGCGCTGTGGGCCCTCGCGCTCATGGCCGTGCTCGCGGGGCTCGCACGCCGGCTGGGCGGCTGCGAGCTGGCGGCCGCGCTCGCCGCCTGGAGCGTGCTGGCCAGCGACTTCTCCTTCGCCTGGGCGGCGCCGCGCCACGTGGAGTGGTGGAGCGACGTCTTCCGCGGCAACCTGCTGATCTCGCTCGCCTTCGCGAACCCGGTGGTGCCGGCGCTCGCGCTGGCCGCGGGGGCGCTGGTGGCGCTGTCGCGCGCGGAGCGGGCGGAGGGCCGCGGCTTCCTCGTGCTGGCGGCGCTGCAGGCGGCGGCGGTGCCGCTGTTCAAGGTGTTCCTCGGTGCGCAGCTCGGACTCGCGCTCGGCCTCGCCGTGGGCGCGCGGGCGCTGCGCCGCACGGGCGGGCCGCGCGCGCTGCTGCGCGACGTCCTTCCCGCGCTGCTGCTCGGGGCGGCGGCGGCACCCGGGGTGCTGCTGCTCGCCGGCGGCGCCGGCGGCGAGCAGGTCGAGGTCCTGTTCGCGCCGCTGCGGATGGTGCGGGACTCGCTCGCCAATCTGCGCCTGGAGGACGTCTCGCCCGCCGCGCTGGGCCTCCTGGCGCTGCCCTGGCTGCTCGTCTCGCTCGGCCTGCGCGTGCTGGGGCTGCGGCCGGCAGGCCTCGCGCTCGCGCGCGGCGAGCCGGCGGCGGCCACCGCCGCGGCGCTCGCCCTGTGCGGCTGGCCGCTGGGGCTGCTGTTCCACGCCTCGGCACGGGACATCGACGGCCGCGAGCTGCCGAGCGCCGCGATCTACTTCGTCGAGCAGTCGGGCGCCCTGCTGTGGGTGTTCGCGGCGCTCGCGCTCGGCGCCTGGGCGGGGCGCGGCCGGCGCCGCGTGCTGGTGCTGGCCGGCGCCGCGCTGCTGACGCTGCCGTCGACGCTCGAGTTCGCGCTGCGCAAGGCGCGCGTGGCCCCGCTCGTCGTGCCCGCCGCGGCGGTGCGCGCCGTGCGGGCGATCGCGCGCGACGCGCGGCCGGGCGAGGTGGTGCTGCAGCGGCCCGGCGCACGCTATCCGCCGTTGCCCGCCGTGCTCGGGCCGCAGCGCGTCGTCTACGAGCGCTTCACGCCGTACCTGACGCAGTTCGCGCCGGCCTCGGAGCTGCGCCGCCGGCACGAGGCGCTGTTCCGCTTCTTCCGCACGACCGACCGCGCCGAGGCGCTCGCGATCGCGCGCACGCTGGGCGCGCGCTACCTGTGCCTCTACGGAAGCGACCACGTCCGCTTCGACCCGGGCCCGGCGTTCGTGCCCCTGCACGAGGAGCCGGAGGCGCGCAGCTACCGGCTCGAACCGCAGGCGGAGCGCGCGGCGCCGACGATGCGGTAGACCCGCTCGCCGTCCCTGTCGAACACCGTCTCCAGGACGCCGGTCGTCTCGAAGTCCACCTTCTGCGCACCGGTGAGATACGCGAAGCTGGCCCCCAGCCGGCCCGCCACCTCTCGCGCCGTGGCGGCGTCGGTTGCCCGGAAGAACGAGCGCACGAGCCGGTCGCGCTCGGCGATCGTCTCGGGCGCCACGAACTGGCGCCAGTAGCCGAGGTAGTTCGAGAAGGCCACGCGCCGGCCGGCCAGCACGACCGGCAGCGGCACCCGCTGCCCGCGCGGAAGCGGGCGCGTGATGACCACGTCCCCGGGACAGCTCGCGTCGCGCAGCGCCTTCATGGCCTCGACCGCGGCCGCCGGCAGCGGCTCGGGCGCCTGCGCCGCCTTGCGCCAGACGAACTCCACGGTCGGCGGCAGCACGAGCAGCAGGACGAGGCACGCGGCGACGGCCGTGCGCCAGCGTCGGCCGGCGGCCCGGCCCGAGACGAGCGCGACGAGCGTGGGCGCGGCGAACAGCCACAGCAGGACGCCGCTCGCCTGCATGAAGTAGAAGCTCTCGTCGCAGTCCGGGTCGGCCGTGATGCTCAGGAACGTCGCCAGCGGCCAGCCGCTGAGCGCGAGCGCGGCGAGCACGCGCGGGGCGGCCCTGCCGTCGCGCAGCGCGAGCGTCGCCGCCGGGATGCCGGCCACGCGCAGGCCCAGCGACAGCACCAGCCACGCGAGGCCATAGGCCAGGTAGCGGGCTCCGTGCACGTCGCCCATGCCCAGCGCGCGCAGCGCCGGGAGCAGCGGCGCGAACGGCACCAGCGCGACCGACACGCCCGCCGCCCCGCCCGGCGAGGCGGAGGGCAACGCCAGCACCGCCAGCGCGAGCGCCGCGGGCACGAGCACGAGCAGCAGCCGGCGCCTGTCGCCCCCGAGCAGCCAGGCGACGCCGAGGGCGAGCAGCAGCTGCGCGCCCGCGAACACCTTGAAGAAGCCGCTGCCCGCGGCGAGCGCGGCCGCCAGGGCGGTGAAGCCGGCGCCCTCGCCCCGCTCCGCGCGCGCGAGGGCCACGATCGCGCCCAGCGCCAGCGCCAGCGCGGGAACGATCGAGTTCGCGTAGAACAGCGGCTCGACGAAGTTGTCCCCCAGCCGGAAGGCCCACCACTCGGAGCCGGTCAGCAGCCCGGGCAAGAACGAGAGGTCGCAGAGAAGCGGCAGGAAGCCGGCCGCGGCCACGACCGCACGCCCCATGCCGATCGCCTGGACGGCCGCCCGCAGCGCGAGCACGAGCGCGACCGCCCACAGCGTGATGTCGAAGCGGCTGATGGCGTCGTAGGGATGGACGGCGGCCCAGCGCACGGCGGCCGCTCGAACCAGGTGGCTGCCGACGTGGTAGTGCATCGGCACGCCGGCGAGGCCGGGCACCTGCGGCGGGTAGCCGGCCACCAGCTCGAACGTGACTCCCACGTGCAATGCCGTGTCGACGTGCTCGCCGACGTCGAGCCGGAAGCCGCCCGAGCGATCCACGCGGTTGACCGGGTACTGCGTCAGCGCGAACAGCAGGACCAGCAGAGAGATCGCGGGCAGCGCGCCGAGGAGCGAGGGGCCGTCCGCCCGGCGGAAGCGGCCCGGCAGGGCGAACGCAATCAGCCAGCCGGCGCTGAGCGCGGGAAACAGCAGCGGGACGCCCGATACGAGCGCCAGCGCGTAGGCGAGGGCGCACCAGGCGAGCCCCAGCGGCAGCACGAGTGCGGGGTCCCAGCGCACCCTCGCCAGCTTCTGGATGCCCAGGCCGGGCAGCACGACCGCGGCCAGCGCGAAGAGGCCGAAGCGGAGCGCCGCGAGCAGCGGGGCTGAACCGTCGGCCAACGGCTCAGATCTCGAGTTGCTTCGGCACGTGCGTCAGGCAGCGCGAGCCGGTCTTCGTCACGAGCGCGACGTCCTCGATCCGCACGCCGCCCAGCCCGAGGTAGTAGAGGCCCGGCTCGACGGTCACCACGTGGCCGGCGCGCAGCACGCTCGGCCGCCGGCCGACCGAGGGCGCCTCGTGGATCTGCAGCCCGAGGCCGTGGCCGGTCCCGTGGAAGAAGCCCTGCATGCGCCCGTCCTTGACGCCGGTCCGGTAGCCCTGGCGCTCGAACAGCGCCTGGATCTCGCGGTGCACGTCCAGGCCAAGGGCCCCCTCGCGCAGCCGGCTGTGACCGAGGCGCACGCCCTCGTGGACGATCGCGTACATCTCGTGCAGCGCGAAGCTCGCCTTGCCGCGCACGACGGTGCGCGTGAGGTCGCCGAAGTAGCCGGTCTTCTCCGAGCGCGGGAAGATGTCCATCACGATCGGCGTGTGCGCGCGGATCGGCCCGTGGCCCTCCTCGTGCGGGTCGACCGCCTGGTCGCCGTGCGCGCAGATCGTGTGCGAGGGCAGGTAGCCCTCCGCCATCATGCGGGTATTGACGGCCGAGCGCAGGTCCTCGGCGCTGAACTTGCGGCCGTCGCGGACCAGCCAGCCGTTGCGGATGCGGCAGGCGCGCAGCGCCTCGATGCCGGCCAGCAGCCCCGCCTCGGCAGCGCGCAGGGACTGCTCGATCGCGCGCACCTCGCGCGGCTGCTTGATCTCGCGCTCGGGCCAGAAGGGGTCGGGGCCGAGATCGAGCCGGACGCCGCGCGCGTCGAGCTCCATCGCCAGCCCGAGCGGGAAGCTCTGCGGCACCTCGACGCGGGAGATCCCGAGCTGCCGCAGCGCCAGCGCGATCACCTCGGAGGGCGCCGCCCTGCGGCCACCCTTCTCGAGCGGCGCCGCGACCTTCGACCAGGACAGCACGCGGTCGACGCTCGCCTGCTGCCGGGCGCGGTCCAGCTCGAGGTCGCTCATCACCAGGATGCGCGTCCTGCCCTTCTGCACGAACAGGAACGGGTCCGGGGCGAAGAACCCCGTCGGGTAGAGGATGTCGGCGTCGGTCTCGGAGGCGGCGTAGAGCAGGCGGGCAGGAGACGCCTTCTTCACCATGCCGCTAGTCTACTGCGCCCACGCCGGTCGGCCGCGGCGGCGGTGGCGCTCAGGCTGGTGGCGGCCCGGAGGGCGCCAGCGGGCCGCCCGCGGGCGGCGGCAGCGCGTGGCTGCCGGCGTCCGCCCCGCCGGCCGGATGCCGCAGCGTGAGCGCGAGCAGCAGGCCGAGGCCGGCGGCGCAGGCGCCCGTCTGGCAGACGTCCCTCCAGAAGTCGAACCACTCCCGCGCCAGCGCCTGTGCCTGCAGGGCGAAGAGAGCCAGCAGCAGCAGCAGGCGGCGGTCCTTGAGGCGCAGATACTGGATCAGCGTGACGACCGTGGCGGCCACGTAGGCGCCGACCATGCCACAGCTCCTCTCTCCCGGGCCCGCGCTCGCCGCGCGGCCGCCCTCACGCGGGTGCGACTTCCACCAGGGCGTCGTAGAACGTCGCCCCGCCGCCCATGTCGGTCAGCTCCTGGCTGGTGACGGCGTTCGCGTTCCTGCCGCCCGGGCACATCTTCGCCCACCAGATCGAGAGCCCCACGACGAGGCCCGGCCGCGCCGACTCGGAGACCCGCGCCTTCGCCAGGAACGAGCCGCGGTCGTTCCACACGCGCACCAGGCGGCCCTCCGCGATCCCGCGCGACGCGGCGTCGCGCGGGTGCAGGGTCACGCTCGCCTCGCCCTCGCGCCGTACGAATACGGGCTGCGCGGAGAAGGTCGAGTTGAGGAAGTGGTGCGCAGGCGGCGAGATGAACGCCAGCGGGTAGCGGCGCGCAAGCTCGGGCGCGCTGGTGGGGCCCTCCCGCGGGGGCACGTAGCCCGCCACCGGGTCGTGGCCAGCCGCGGCCAGCCGCTCCGAGCGCAGCTCGCACTTGCCCGACGGCGTCGGGAAGCCGCCCTCGGCGAACGGCGTGTGCGGCTCCGGCAGCGAGAGCCGGACCGACCCCTCGCGCTCGAGCCGCTGGTAGTCGATCCCGCGCAGGTGGGGGTGCGACCAGTCGAGCGCCTGGCGCGCCAGCTGCTCGTCGCTCTCGCGCAGGCAGGGATGGTCGAGGCCCATGCGCGCCGCGAGCCGCCGGAACAGCTCGGTGTTCGGGACGGCCTCGCCCAGCGGCTCGATCGCCGGCCGGCTCAGGCTGAGGTAGAGGTGGCCGTAGGCCTTGTGCAGGTCGAAGTGCTCGAGGGTGGTGGTGGCCGGCAGGAACACGTCGGCGAAGTCCACCGTGTCGGTCTGGAAGAGATCGTGCACGACCGTGAACAGGTCCTCGCGCGCAAGCCCCTCGCGCACCTTCTCCTGCTCGGGCGCGACCGCCGCCGGGTTGGAGTTGTAGACGAACAGCGCCTTCACCGGCGGCGCGAGCGAGGCGTCGGTGAGCAGCCGACCGAGCTGGCTCATGTTGAGCGTGCGGGTGCCCGGGGGGACGAGGTCGGGCCGCTGCAGCGCCGCCTCGTCGACGGGGAAGGCGCCCGAGGTCGACAGCAGCACGCCGCCGCCGGCGTGGCGCCAGGCGCCGACCAGCGCCGGCAGGCAGGAGATCGTGCGCACGGCCATGCCGCCGCCGGCGTGGCGGTTGAGCCCGTAGTTGAGGCGGATCGCCGCGGGCCGCACCGTCGCATACTCGCGCGCGAGCCACTCGACCTCGGCAGGTGTCAGGCCGGTCGTGGCCGCCGTCCGCTCGGGCGTCCACTCCGCGGCCCGCTCTCGCAGCTCCGGCTCGCCCTCGGCGTAGCGGGCGAGGTAGGCGCGGTCCTCCAGACCTTCGCGGAAGATGACGTGCATCATCCCCAGCGCGAGCGCCGCGTCCGTGCCGGGGAGGAGTGCCAGGTGGCGGTCCGACTTCTCGGCCGTGCGCGAGCGGAACGGGTCGATCGTGACGAGGCGCGCGCCGCGCCGGCGGGCCTCCTCGACGAACGGCCACAGGTGCACGTTCGAGCTGACGATGTTCGCGCCCCAGGCGAGGATCAGCCTGGCGTCGACGATCGCCTCGGGGTCGAAGCCGATCGACTTGCCGATGCTCGCCTTGTAGCCGGCCGCGCCGGCCGACGAGCAGATCGTGCGCTCGAGCAGGCTGGCGCCGAGCGCGTGGAAGAAGCGCCGGTCCATGCTGCCGTAGGAGAGCAGGCCCATGTTGCCGGCGTACGAGTAGGGCAGGATCGCCTGCGGTCCGTGCTCCCGGGCGACGGCGCCCAGCCGCTCGGCGACGAGAGAGAGCGCCTCGTCCCAGGACACGCGCTCGAAGCGGCCCTCGCCCTTGCGGCCGACGCGGACGAGCGGGAAGAGCAGCCGCTGTGGGCTGTACACGCGATCCAGGTAGCGGCCCACCTTCACGCACAGGAAGCCGCGTGTGAAGGGGTGGTCGCGGTCGCCGCCGATCGCCACCGCCCGCCCGCCCTCCACGTCGACGCTCATCACGCAGGTGTCGGGGCAGTCGTGCGGGCAGACGACCTTGAACCGCCGCCGCTGGCCCCCGCTCGCCGTGCTCGTCGCTCCCCCCGTCGTGCTCACGCGCTCGTCAGCGACCCGGCGTGGATCGGCGTCGGCCGCCCCTCCGCGTCCACCGAGACGAGCACCACCTCCGCCTCGGTCACCTTCACCTGCTCGCCCTGCCCGCTGCCCCAGCGCTCGGCCTCGACGGACACGCGCACGGTGATCGAGGTCCGGCCCACGCGCAGCGTCTGCGTGAAGAAGTTGACGACGTCCCCCAGGAACACCGGCTCGTGGAACTCCACCTCGCGCATCGCCTTCGTCACCCAGCGCCGGGGCGCGGTCTTGCGCGCCTCCACCGCCGAGGCGAGGTCGATGTGCGAGAGGATCACACCCCCGAAGATCGTGCCGAGGGCGTTCGTGTCCTTGGGCAGCAGCAGCACCTTGATCGCCGGGACGCGCTCGGGAGCCATTGCCGTCGAGCATAACCCGCCTGGGCCCGCGGTGCCGCGGGCCGGCGGCGGCGGGCCGACCGGCTGCTTCAGCGTCCGGGGGCGGCCTCGGCGGCGGGCCGCGCCGGCCGGGCGGGCTTCGCGGCCGGCGTCGCCGCCTTCGACGAGCCTTTGACGCCCTTGACGGCCGGCGCCGTGATCGCGGGCGCCGCGAGCGGCGGCTGCGCCTTGCGCGGCAGGAGCGCGTCGCGCATCGCGGCCTGGTAGGCGAAGGTCGCGATCACGACGGCGGCCTGCATCAGGTCCTCGCGCTGCAGCCGGTCGAAGGTGTCCATGGTCGTGTGGTGGGTGCCGAAGAAGCTGCCGTCGATGTACTCGATCGGGTCCTGGATGAACTGGAAGCCCGGCAGGCCCACGGAGTCGAACGACTGGTGGTCGGTGCCGCCCGTGTTGCGCATGGTGATGCGCGTGGCACCGAGGTCCTTGACGGCCGCCAGCCACGACTCGAACACCGGCCTGACGGCCGCGTTCTCCTGCAGGTAGATGCCGCGGATCTTCCCGGTGCCGTTGTCGAGGTTGAAGTAGGCCGACAGCCTGCCGTACTCGGGCTCGAGCGTCATCGGCGCCGGCGGCTCGTCGCGCATGTAGAACGGCAGCTCGTCCGGGCCGGGCTCCCTGGGCTGCGGGCGCGAGGCGAAGTGCTCGGAGACGTACGCGCGCGAGCCGAGCAGCCCCTGCTCCTCGCCGCCCCACAGCCCCAGGCGGATCGTGCGCCTCGGCTTCGCGTCGATCGCCTTCAAGATGCGCAGCGCCTCCATCATCACGGCCGAGCCCGCCCCGTCGTCCGTGGCGCCGGTGCCCGGGTGCCACGAGTCGAGGTGCGCGCCCAGCATCACCAGCTCCCCTCTTGCCTTGTCGCTGCCCGGCAGCTCGGCGACGACGTTGTAGCCGTTCGTGTCCTGCTCGTGGAACGTGGTCTTCACGTCCAGCTCGACCTCGACCGGGATCTTGCGCTCGAGCAGGCGGGCGACGCGGTTCCACTGGGTCGAGGAGGCGACGAGCTGGGTGACCGCCTTCGGGTCGCCCAGCTTGCGCGAGCCGCCGCCGCCGAGCCTCAGCACGTCCGCGTCGCGGTCCGACGGCTCCACCACGGCCAGCGGACGCTCGGCCTCGTACAGCTTCTCGAGCGCCCGCTGAATGCGCCGGCGCTTCAGGAACGCCTCGCGGTCGAACGGCCCCAGCGGTCCGCGGCCGCGCCGCCCGGGGACCTGGTACTGCTCGAGCTCGTCCAGCTGCTTGTCCGTGTAGCGCCTGAAGATCCCGCCCTCCTCCGGCCCTTTCAGCTCCCGCGCCTCGCCCACCCACAGCACCTTGCCGGCGATCGTGCCCCTGAGCTTCTCGACGTCGGCCTCGCTCTCCGCCTTGACTCGCAGGACCGGGCCGCGCACGACGCCGCTCGTGCCGTCGGTCCAGGCCTTGGGGATGGCCCACAGCGGGAAGGGGTGCGGCGCGACGACGTGGGCCGAGCAGCGCTCGAAGGACCAGCCCCGGCCGAACGGCCAGCTCTCGAGGTGGGCGTTCGCCAGGCCCCAGGCCTGCAGCTGCTGGCGGGCCCAGTCGGCCGCCTCCTTGTACAGCGGCGAGCCGGTGAGCCGCGGGCCGTGCACGTCCGTGAGCTGCGCGGCGGTCTCCATCACCTGCGAGTGGCGGAAGCCCTCGTCGCGGATGCGGCCGATCATGGCCCAGTCCAGCTTCTCCTCCGCGAGGGCGGGGGCGGCCGCGGCGACGGCGGCGGCGGCGAACACGAGAGCGAGCGGCTTTCTCATCGGTTTCTCCGTGGGGCCGGGGGCGGGTGCCGGCACAGGGGCGGAATCATACCGCCCGCTGCCGCGCGGCGACGGACCTCGCGCAGATCTGGAGCACGACGGCGGCCAGCAGCGCACCGGCCAGCGCGTCGACGCCGTAGTGCAGCTGGCCGTACACCGTGCCGAGCGCCAGCAGGACGGCGGCCGGGACCAGCACGGCCCCGAGCGGCCGGCAGCCGCGCCAGGCGCAGACGGCGGCCACGAGCGCGACGGCGACGTGGGACGAGGGGAAGGCCGTCCCCCAGGCCGAGGCGCCCTCGAGCAGCCGGTGGACGAGCACGGCCACAGGCACGGCCGTCGCCGCGTTCCGTGCCGGCGGGAACAGGTAGCGCGGGCCGGCGACCGGGAACGCAAGGAAGACCGTGTAGCAGACGTAGAACGTGACCATCATCGCGAGCAGCGCCTCGCGCGCCGCCCTGCGCCGCCCGGAGAACCAGAGGCCGAGCGGCGCGCCGGCCAGGATGGCGTAGTAGGACAGGTACGCCGCGTGCATCAGCGTGCTCCACGACGGCGACGGGTAGGCACGGATCCACGCGAGCGAAGGCTGGCCGGCGAAGACGGCCCGTTCCCAGCGTTGCACCAGGGGGTCGTACGCCACGCCGTGCGCCACGTTCACGAGCCCGACGTGCGTGTAGAAGGCGACGCTGAGCGCCAGGGGATAGAACTCGGCGAGCAGTCGCCCGACCGGCCCCGCACCCCGCGCGCGCGGCGCGAGCAGCCCGGCGACGAGCACGGTCGCCGCCAGCGCGAGCGGAAGCAGGACGGCGGCGGGCAGCGTGCGCGGCCCGTGCCAGAGCGTGAACGCCAGCGCCACCGCGGCGTAGGCGAGCGTGGCGCGATCGAGGACCGACGGCGAGCGGGCGTCCGGGCGGGCTAGAGCCATCCGAGCGCGCGGTAGCTCACGGCGGTCTCGGCCAGTCCGGCCTCGAGCGGGATGGCGGGCCTCCAGCCGGCGTCGCGGCGCAGGGCATCGCTCTTGCACACCCAGCCCGGCGCCAGCAGCTCGTTCGACTTGTCCGCGTCCAGCAGCGGCGCTCGGCCGAGCGCGCGCGAGAGCGTCCCCGTGAGACCGAGCGCCGGGCGCACCAGGAGTCGCGGCAGCGGCAGGCAGCGCAGCGGCCGGCGCCGGCCCACGGCGCGGCCGACCGCCTCCGCCAGCGCCCGCTGGGTCACGGGCGCGTCGTTGCCGGCGTGGTACGTGCCGCCGAGCGTCCGCGGGCTGTCGGCCGCGGCTACCAGCGCCCGGGCCAGATCGCGCGCGTGCACGAGCGTGAGCGCCTGTCGGCCGTCGCCGGGGAGGGGCACGAGGCCGCGCGCGGCGGCGCGGAACAGCGTGAGGAACGCGCGGTCGCGCGGCCCGTAGACCGCCGCAGGGCGCACGACCGTGAGCGGCACGCCGGTCGCGCGGACGGCCTGCTCGCCCGCCAGCTTGCTGCGGCCGTACGCGGTGAGCGGCCCGGGACCGGAGGCTTCGTCGATCGCCTCGCCGGGCGCCGACGGCCCGCTCGCCGCCAGCGACGAGACGAGCACGAAGCGCGCGACCCCGGCGCGGCGCGCGGCGCGCGCCAGCCGCGCGGCGCCGTCACGGTTCGCGAGCATGAACTCGTCCTGTGTCCGCGCGGCGACCACGCCCGCGACGTGATAGACGACGTCCTGGCCGTCGACCAGCGCCGCGAGCGCCCGCTCGTCCTCGAGCCCCCCTTCGAGCAGGCGGCAGCCGGACGCGCGCAGCGGTCCGGCCTTCGCGGGCGAGCGCACGAGTGCCGTTAGCTCGTCGCCGCGCGCCGCCAGCGCCTCGGCCAAGTGCGAGCCGACGAAGCCCGTGCCGCCGCTGAGCGCCGCTTTCAGACCGGCCTCGCCTCCCTCAGATCGGCCTTTCGTAGATCCGGTAGGTCTTGTACGGCTCGAAGCCCAGGCGTGCGAGGCCGTTCTTCATCGACAGGTTGTCCTCCAGGATCCAGCCGGCCTCGGCCCAGTCGTAGCCCTTCGCGCGGCCGTCCTCCCAGATCCGCCGGTAGAGCAGCGCGTCGACGCCCTTGTTGTGCCACTCGGGCAGCACGCCCAGCAGCAGCACGCGCAGCCGGTTGATGCGGCGCGCGGCCCACAGCACCCTCAGGATCCCCGGGAACAGGCGACCCGAGGGGTTGGCGCGCAGCGCGACGTTGAAGTCGGGAACCGCCGCCGCGAACCCGATCGGCTCGCCCGCCCGCTCGGCGAACACCACCAGCTCCGGGACCACCAGCGGCTTGAGCTGGCCGGCGAGATGGTCGATCTCGCGGTCGGTGAGCGGGACGTAGCCCCAGTTTCTCTGCCAGCCGGCGTTGAACAGGCGCTTGACGAGCGCCACCTCCTCGCGGAAGCGCCTCATGTCGATGCGCCGGCAGCTGACGCCGTAGCGGCTGCGCACGAGCTCGGTCGCCGCCACCAGCCGCTGCGGGAGCGAGGTGTGCGTGTTCTGGAACGCGAGCACGTCCTTCGCCTTGCGGAAGCCGGCCGCCTCGACGAGCGCCGGGTAGTAGCGCGGGTTGTGCGGCATCATCAGCACGGAGGGCGTGTCGAAGCCGTCCACGAGCACGCCGATCTCGTCGTTGATCGACGGGTTCATGGGGCCGCGCTGCACGCTGAGCCCGCGCGCGCGCAGCCAGACGGCGGCGGCGTCGAGCAGCGCCGAGGCGGCCCCTGGTCGTCGTCGCACTCGAAGAAGCCGAAGAAGCCGGCGCCGTCCCGGTGCGTCTCGAGGTGCAGGCGGTCGTGGATCGCGGCGACGCGGCCCACCAGGCGACCGCCGCGCCGCGCCAGGAACAGCCGCGCTCGGCGTGCTCGAGTAGAACGGGTTCTTGGCCGGGTCGACGAGCGCGCGCGCGTCGCGCCGCAGCAGCGGCGTCCAGCCGGCGAGTCCCCCGGTGCAGCGCGTAGGGCAGGCCGACGAAGGCCGACAGCCCGGAGCGGCCGTCCACCGGGACGACCCCGACCTCGCTCATGGCCGCCTTTATACACCGGGGGCCGCGGCGCCCCGCGCATCGTTGGCATCAGCTTGGCTTTTTGCTACGCTCCTGCGATTGATAGTGTCGTCGGGCGCCGTGTCCGGCGCAGGAACGCCGGCTTGAGGACGTAGCAAGGAGACGAGCCATTTCGAACAAGGTTTTCGTGGGCAACCTGAGCTTCGACGTCACCCGCGAGGAGCTCATCGAGGCCTTCAGCGCCGCAGGACGTGTCGTCGACGCCAAGGTCCCCACGGACCGCGAGACGGGCCGCCCGCGCGGCTTCGCCTTCGTCGAGTTCGAGAGCGACGATGGCGCAAAGCGCTGCATCGACCAGATGAACGGGCGGGACCTCAAGGGCCGCCCGCTGCGCGTGAACGAGGCCGAGAACCGGCCGCCGCGGCCCGCGGGCGCCCCGGGTGGCGGCTTCTCGCGGCCCGGCGCCGGAGGCGGTTTCTCGCGGCCCGGTGCCGGCGCCGGCTTCTCGCGCCCGGGCGGCGGCTTCCGCACGCCCCCGACCTTCCCTCCGCCCGAGGAGAGCGGCGACGTTCGCGGCAGGCGGTTCCGCCAGAAGCCGGACCAGAAGCCCGCCCGCAAGACCAGCCCCAGGCGGCGGCGCGACGACGTCGTCGAGGACGACGACGAGTCGTATTGACCGGCTGCTGGCGCCGGTGATCCCGACCTTCTCGTGACCGCGGAGCGCGGCCCCACCCCACGCACGACCGTCCGGCGGCTGCCCGACCGCGCGCGCTACGACCGCGAGACGATCGAGTCGATCCTGGACGAGGGCTTCGTCTGCCACGTCGGCTTCGTCGACGAGGGCCAGCCCTTCGTCATCCCCACGGCCTACGCGCGGATCGGCGACCGCGTGGCGGTCCACGGCTCGGCCGCCAGCCGCATGATCCGGGCGCTCGCTGGCGGGGCGCCCGCGCTGCGTCACCGTCACGCTGCTCGACGGCATCGTGCTGGCGCGCTCCGGCTTCCACCACTCGATGAACTACCGCAGCGTGGTCGTGGTCGGGACCGCGCCAGGAGATCGCGGACGCCGCCGAGAAGCGCAGCACCCTCGACGCGATCGTCGAGCACATCGTGCCGGGGCGCACGCCAGAGGTCGCGGCCCCCGTCGGAGAAAGAGCTGCGCGCGACGCGCGTGGTGGCGCTGCCGCTCGACGAGGCCTCGGCCAAGCTGCGCACGGGCCCACCCAAGGACGACGACGAGGACCTGGCGCTCGCCTGCTGGGCGGGCGAGCTGCCGCTGCGCCTGGTCGCGCTCGAACCCGTGCCGGACCCGCAGCTGCGGCCCGGCCTCGCGCCGGGCGACAGCGTGACCGCCTGGCGGCGCGGCTCCGGGCGCGCTCGCAGCTGAGCCGGTATCATCGGACGTGCTCGCCGCGCTCGTCGCCCTGTCCTTCGCGCTCCAGCCCGTGCGCCCCTTCGCGGACGAGCGGCACCTGCTCGACCGGCGGCTCGAGGCGCTGCGCCGCGTCCTGCCGGACGGCCCGACGCCGGCCGCGGACGTCGCTACTCGTGAGGGAGCTGGCCGAGGCCGCACGGCTCGCCCAGATCGAGGTCCAGGCACGGCCGCCGGTCGAGTCGGGCGCGCGCGGCGAGGTGGTGCTCGACCTCGCGGCGCTCGGCGGCTACGAGGAGATCGACCGCTTCTTCCAGAAGGCTCGCGCTCTCGCACCGGCTGCTGGACGTCGAGAGCCTGACGCTCACCGCGACCAGCGAGGACGTGATGCAGCTCGCGGCGGTGCTGCGCCTGCCCTACTGGCCGACCCGCGCGCCGCTGCCCCCCGCGCCCGAGTCGCCGAAGGGCCCGCCCGGCCGGCGTGCCGCGGCCCACGCTCGACGCCTTCCTGCGCGACCAGGCGCTCGCCTTCGCCAAGTCCGACGTGATCGCCGCGCGCCGCCGCGCGCGGCGCACCCCGCGGCTGTTCCTCTCGGAGCTGGCGGCCGTCGCGCGCGACCGGCCGATCGTGCTCGGCTACGCCTCGCTCGCGCGACCAGTTCACGATCCGCGGCCTGGCCCTCGGCGAGGGCCCGCTGCGCGCGCTTCGAGAGCCGGCTCGAGCGCGGCTTCTTCCGTATCACCGACTTCCTGATGGCGAAGCAGGGCGCTTGCCACCGCTTCGAGGCGCACGGCAGCAGCCCGGTCGCGGGGCCCGACGCCGAGCTGCCGGTGCCGGTCGACGACCCGTTCGATCAGGACGCCGTCGCCGTGCCGCGCCGACCGCGACGCGAGCCGGGCGATCGTGGTGCAAGGGGCGGGCGCCCACGCCGAAGAACCCCGGCACGGGCCCGCTCACGCTGCGGCTGCGCGACGTCGACCTGAGCGACGTGTTCGACGCGCTCTCGCTGCTCGGCTTCGGCGGCTACGTGGTCGACGAGGCCGTCAGCGGACGAGCGAGCGTCGAGCTCACCCGCGTCACTCTCGACGAGGCGCTCGCGCGCTCCGCAAGGCGGCCGCGGTCGAGCTGAGCGACGATCGGGCCGCTGCGCCGGGTCTCGCTCACGCGGCAGCCGCCGCGACGCGACTGCCGGCGGGCGGCCCTCGCCAGCTTCTCGCTCAAGCGCGCCGACGTGCGCGACCTGCTGGCGGCGATGGCGGACGTCGAGGCCCGCCTGGCCTCGCTCGGCCCGCCGGGTTTCCTGGGACGCGTCAGCGTGTGGACGAAGGACGCGCCGCTCTTCGCGCTGCGCGCGGCCGTGCTCGAGTCGTCCGGCGCTCACGGAGCGCAGGAGGACGAACGCCGCATCCTCGAACGGCGAACCGGTGCCGGCGAAGCGCGCCGGCGCCGGTCGCGAGCAGCGGTCCCGAGCCGCGGCTGGCGCTGCGGCGCGAGGAGCTGACGGTTCACGAGTTCGAGCTGGCCGGCGTGGGCGCGGCGGGCGACAGGTTCGTCGCGTTCGCCTACTCGCCGACCGGACAGCTCTACGCCTACGCGGCCGGCGATCGGCTCGCCGACGCGGTCGTGCGCTCGGTCGAAGCCGACCGACGTCGTGCTCGACACCGAGGAAGGCCCCCTGCGCTCAGCCTGCCGGCGCTCTCGAACTGAGAGGACCGCGGCGCGAGAGCCGCGGGGCCGCCGCAGACAAGAAGACCCGGGAGACCAAGCTCCCGGGTCATTTCATTCGGGGCATTCTCGCCCAGCGCACCACAGGGTGCGCTTCTAGTTCGACCTGTGATCGTGGGCCTCGCGGCCCGTCTCCCGGCCCGGCGGCGTGCCCTCGGCTCCCATCATGAGGCTCCTGGAAGCTCCTGGCGGCGGCTCACGGTCCCGCCCCGCGCGTGACCACGACCCCCCGCGCACTGGGAGGCCGCGTCGGCCTCGTGTCACCTCCCGAGTGATGCGGCCTTCGCGCCCTCTGCCTCAAAGATGGTTCCGGCGCAGCGGCCTGTCAAGAGGAAACTACGGCCGCACCTCCCAGATGTCGCCCGAGCGCAGCAGCTTCGCGAGGTCGCCCTTGCCCTTCTTCTCTGTGACCGCCGCATCTGCTCGCCGACCTGCGACTCGTAGCGGGCGCGCCACCGACGCGCAGCACGCCGATCGGTGTGGGGAAGCCCGGGGTCGCGTCCATGCGCGAGAGCAGGAACGCGTACGCCGGGCTTCGGATCGTGCTCGTCGTGCACCGACGAGGTCCTCCTCGCTGACGCCGTCGCCGAGCGTCACCACCTCGAGCGCGAGGCCGTTCGCAGCCGGATCCCCTTGTCCTGCGTTCTTGCCGAAGACGAGCGGCTCGCCCGTGCTCGAGCACGAGCGTGTTGTCCTCGCGGAGCTGCCTTGTCGGAGACGCTGTCCCAGGCGCCGTCGTTGAAGATGTTGCAGTTCTGGTAGGATCTCGACGAACGCCGTGCCGTGGTGGCGCGGCCGCCTGCTGCAGCACCGCCTTCAGGTGCGGCTGGAACACGTCGACGGAGCGGGCGACGAAGGTCGCCTCGGCGCCGAGGGCGAGCGCGAGCGGGTTGAACGGCCGGTCGACCGAGCCGTACGGGCGTCGACTTCGTCTTCTTGCCGACGCTCCGAGGTCGGCGAGTAGCTGGCCCTTGGTCAGCCCGTAGATGCGGTTGTTGAACAGCAGGATCTTGATGTCGACGTTGCGGCGCAGCATGTGGATCATGTGGTTGCCGCCGATCGACAGCGCGTCGCCGTCGCCGGTCGCCACCCACACCGACAGCTCCGGCTGCGCGAGCTTGATGCCGGTGGCGATCGCCGGCGCGCGCCCGTGGATGGTGTGGAAGCCGTAGGTGTTCATGTAGTACGGGAAGCGGCTCGAGCAGCCGATCCCGGAGACGACCACGAACTTCTCGCGCGGGATGCCGAGCTCGGGGAAGCACCGCTGCACCGCGGAGAGGATCGCGTAGTCGCCGCAGCCGGGGCACCAGCGGACGTCCTGGTCGGTCTCGAAGTCCTTCTTCGTGTAGCGCCAGCGGACTGTCGGCAGCGGCATGTTCGCTTCCTGATCGCTCCAGGATCTCGTCGATCTTGCGACTCGAGCTCCGCGCTCTTGAACGGCTTGCCCTGGACCTTCGGCATACGACACGGCGTCGACCAGGTAGCGCGCGCGCAGCAGCCAGCACAGCTGGCCCAGGTTCAGCTCGGGCACCAGCACGCGGCGGAAGCGCTTGCAGCAGCTCGCCGAGGTTCCGCGGCAGCGGGTTGAGGTGGCGCAGGTGGACGTGGCCGATCCGGCGCCCCCGCTGCGCGCTGGGCGCGCAGCGCCGCCGTGATCGCGCCGTAGGTCGAGCCCCAGCCGACGATCAGCAGCTCGCCGTCGGGATCGCCCGCGGGCACGAGGGCGGGCATGTCCGCCGCGATGCCTCCACCTTCGCGGCGCGCAGGCGGACCATCCGCTCGTGGTTGAGCGGGTCGTAGCTGACGTTGCCGGTGACGTCCTGCTTCTCGAGCCCGCCGATGCGGTGCTCGAGCCCCGGCGTGCCGGGGATCGCCCACGGGCGCGCCAGCGTGCGCGGCTCGCGCTGGTAGGGCTGGAAGCCGGCGGGGTCGGTGCGGAAGCGCACCGGGATCGCGGGCAGCTCCGACAGCTCCGGGATCCGCCACGGCTCGGCGCCGTTCGCGAGGTAGCCGTCGGAGAGCACGATCACCGGCGTCATGTACTTGATCGCGATGCGGCACGCCTCGAGCGCCACCCAGAAGCAGTCGCCGGGCGTGCGACGCCGCCAGGACCGGAACCGGCGCCTCCCTGTTGCGGCCGTACAGGGCCTGCAGCAGGTCCGCCTGCTCGGTCTTGGTCGGCAGGCCGGTCGACGGGCCGCCGCGCTGGATGTCGACGACGACCAGCGGCAGCTCGACCATCACCGCCAGGCCGATCGCCTCGCTCTTGAGCGCCATGCCGGGGCCGCTGGTGGTGGTGATCGCGAGCGCGCCCGCGTAGGCCGCGCCGATCGCCGCGCCGACCGCCGCGATCTCGTCCTCGGCCTGGAAGGTGATGACGCCGAACTCCTTGTAGCGTCGACAGCTCGTGCAGGATGTCGCTGGCCGGCGTGATCGGGTAGCTGCCGTGGAACAGGGTGAGCCCGGCCTGCTGCGCCGCCGCGACGAAGCCGAGGGCGAGCGCGGTGTTGCCGCGAGATGTTGCGGTAGATGCCGGGCGCGAGGCGCGCGGGCGGGACCTCGTAGCTCGACCTGGAAGACCTCGGTCGCCTCGCAGTAGGCGTAGCCGGCCTTCAGCGCCAGGCGTGTTGGCCTCCGCGAGCGCCGGCTTCGTCGGCGAACTTCTCCTCGATCCAGCGCAGCGTGGCGTCGATGCGGCGGTTGTAGAGCCAGTAGCACATGCCGAGCGCGAAGAAGTTCTTGCAGCGGTCCATGCTCTTGGCGTCGAGGCCCGAGCTCCTTGCAGCGCCGCGCGCGTGAGCTCGTCGAGCTCGACCGGGAACAGCGCGGTAGCCGTCGAGGCGTGCGGTCCTCGAGCGGGTTCGCTCGCGAGCCGCGCCTTGTTCAGGTCGTTCTCCTTGAAGCTGTCGGTGTTGACGATCAGGATCGCCGCTCGGCTTGCAGGTCGGCCAGGTTGACCTTGAGCGCGGCCGGGTTCATCGCCACCAGCACGTCCGGCGGCGTCGCCGGGCGTGTAGACGTCCCTGGCGCCGAAGTGGATCTGGAAGCCGCTGACGCCCGGCAGCGTGCCGGCGGGCGCGCGGATCTCGGCCGGGTAGTCGGGGAAGGTGGCGAGGTCGTTGCCGGCCAGCGGCGGTCGTGTTGGTGAACTGGTTGCCGGTGACCTGCATGCCGTCGCCGGAATCGCCGGCGAAGCGGATCACGGCGCTGTCGAGGGTCTCGCGGCGACGCGACGAGTCGAGGCAACAATCGTGGCCATCCTCAGCTCTCTGGAGACGGGAAAAGGGGCGTCTCTCGCCCCCGATGAACGCAGTATAGCTCCGCCGCGGCCGGGGCGGCTTCAGCGGCCGGCAGTGTCTTCAGGCGCTCGCCGCTCCGTGCCGCGCGCCGGAGGAGTCGCCGCTCAGGGTCGGCTCGGCAGCGGGGCGCAGGGCCTCGGCGACGAGCGCCTCCTGCTCCGCGAGGTGGACCCTGAGCTGACCGGTCGCCGGCGCGGCCGACTCGGCCCGGCCCACGTAGCGCGGCACCCGGCCGCGCTGCGCCGCGACGTCGCCGTCCAGGAAGCGCTCGCGCACGAAGCGCCAGGCGCCCATGTTGCGCGGCTCCTCCTGGCACCAGACGAGCTCGGCCGTCGGCGCGTAGCGGGCGAGCACCGGCGGCCAGCTCCGCGGCCGGGAACGGGTAGAGCCGCTCGAGGCGCACCAGGGCGACGTCGTCCTGGCGCGCGGCTTCGCGCGCCTTGAGCAGGTCGTAGTAGACCTTGCCGGTGCAGAGCACGATCCGGCGCACGCGCGCGGGGTCCAGCGCGGTCGTCGAGCACGGCCTGGAAGCGGCCCTCGGCCAGCTCCTCCAGCGAGCGAGACGCAGCGCGGGTGGCGCAGCAGGCTCTTGGGCGTGAAGCACGACCAGCGGCTTCTCGACCGGGTCGCGCGCCCTGCAGCCGCAGCAGGTGGAAGTAGGAGGCCGGCGTCGACGGGTAGGCGACGCGCAGGTTGTCCTCGGCGCACAGCGTCAGGAAGCGCTCGATCGCGCGCGCTCGAGTGCTCGGGCCCCTGGCCCTCGTGGCCGTGCGGCAGCAGCAGCACCAGGCCGCTCGGCTGGTCCCACTTCGTCTCGCGAGCCGGCGAGGAACTGGTCGACGATCACCTGCGCGCCGTTCGCGAAGTCGCCGAACTGCGCCTCCCACATCACCAGCGCCCGGTGCTCGGCCACCGAGTAGCCGTACTCGAAGCCCATCACCGCCGCCTCCGAGAGCAGCGAGTCGTAGACCTCGAAGCGCGCGCCGGCCGGGGCGACCGCGTTGAGCGGCACGTGCTCGCTGCTGGGTCCGCACGTCGTGCAGCACCGCGTGGCGCTGCGAGAAGGTGCCGCGCCCCGAGTCCTGTCCCGAAAGCCGCACCGGGACGCCCTCGAGCAGCAGCGTGCCCCAGGCCAGCGACTCGGCGGTGGCCCAGTCCGCCTCGCCGCGTGCCCTCGGCCAGCTCGGCGCGGCTTCCTCACGAAGGGCAGCAGCTTCGGGTGGAGCTCGAAGCCCTCCGGCAGCGCTGCCGAGCGCCCTCAGCACGGCGCGCAGCCGCGCCCGCATCGCCGGCGCGTCGACCGTCGGCGGCGGCTGCGGCTCGCGCCGCGGCGATCGTGTCGAACGGCGCGCTGGCCGGCGCGCCCTCGGCCGACATCTCGGCCTTCTTCGCCGCCCACAGCCGGTCGAGCTCCTCGCGCGAGAGCGACGGCCTCGCGCACGCAGCTTGTCGCCGTAGAGCGCCGCCACCGAGGGGTGCGTCTTGATCTTGGCGTACATCAGCGGCTGCGTGTAGCTCGGCTCGTCGGTCTCGTTGTGGCCCCAGCGCCGGTAGCAGACCAGGTCGATCACCACGTCCTTGCGGAACTTCTGCCGGTACTCGAGCGCCAGCCCGGCCACGTGCGACGACCGCCTCGGGGTCGTCGCCGTTCACGTGGAAGGCCGGCGCGTGCACCATCTTCGCGACGTCGGTGGCGTAGGTGGACGAGCGCGCGTCCTCCGGCAGCGTCGTGAAGCCGATCTGGTTGTTGACGACGACGTGGATCGTGCCGCCGGTGCGGTAGCCGTGCAGCCCCGACAGGTGCATCGTCTCGGCGACGATGCCCTGGCCGGCGAAGGCCGCGTCGCCGTGCAGCAGCAGCGGCAGCACGCGCGCGTGCTCGCGGTCGCCGATCGCGTCCTGCTTGGCGCGCACCATGCCCTCGACCACGGGGTTCACGAACTCGAGGTGGCTGGGGTTCGGCGCCAGCGTCACGTCGATCGTCTCGCCGGTGTCGGCCACGTGCGTGCCGCTCGCGCCCGAGGTGGTACTTGACGTCGCCCGAGCCCTGGTAGGAGGAGGGGTCGTTGCCCTCGAACTCCGCGAAGATCTAGCGACAGCGGCTTGCCGACCGTGTTGGCCAGCACGTTGAGCCGCCCGCGGTGCGGCATGCCCGAGCACCACCTCGCGCAGCGCCGCGCAGCGCCGCGTCGTTCAGGATCGCGGTCGAGCAGCGGGATCAGCGCCTCGCCGCCCTCGAGCGAGAAGCGCTTGTGGCCGACGTACTTGGCGTGCAGGAAGCGCTCGAAGCTCTCGGCCTCGACCAGCTTCTCGAGCACGCGCCGCCGGCTCGCCGGCGTCGAGCGCCGGGTAGTTGCGCGTCGACTCCATGCGGTGCTGCAGCCACTCCTTGCGCTCGGGGTCGGCGATGTACATGTACTCGACGCCGATCGTGCCGCAGTAGGTCTCGCGCAGGATGTCGAGCATCTCGCGCAGCGTGGCGCGGTCTCCGCCCGACAGGCCGCCGGTCAGGAACTCGCGGTCGAGGTCCCACAGCGTCAGGCCGTAGGTGGCCGGGTCGAGGTCGCGGTGCGGCGCGCGCGTGCTGTCGAGCGGGTCGAGGTCCGCGACCAGGTGCCCGCGCACCCGGTAGTTGTGGACGAGCTGCAGCACCTTGGTCTGCTTCTCGACCTCCTCGCGGCCCGCCGGCGCCGCCGAACACGGCCGGGTGGGCGTCCATCTCCCACTGCACGGGCCGGAACGGCACGCCGAGGTCCGGAAGATGCGGTCGTAGAAGCCGTCCTCGCCCTTGAGCAGCTCCTCGACGCGCGCGAGGAACAGGCCCGACTCGGCGCCCTGCACGATGCGGTGGTCGTAGGTCGACGTCAGCGTCATCACCTTGCTGATGCCGAGCAGGCCGAGCGTGCGCGGCGCCATCGAGCGGTACTCGGCCGGGTAGTCGATGGCGCCGGTGGCGACGATCACGCCCTGGCCGGGCATCAGCCGCGGCGCCGAGGAGGTGGTGCCCACGGTGCCGGGGTTGGTCAGCGACACCGTGGTGCCCATGAAGTCGTCGGGCGAGATCGTGCCCTTGCGCGTGCGGCCGACCAGGTCGTCGAAGGCCATCAGCAGCTCCGCGAAGGACAGCGTCGTTCGCGTCCTTGATGTTGGGCACCAGCAGCGCTGCGCGAGCCGTCCTTCTTCTGCACGTCGACCGCGATCCCGAGCCGCACCTGGTCGCGCTGGATGCGGTGGGGCTGGCCGTCGAGCTCGGCGTAGGCGTCGTTCATGCGCGGGAAGGCGTCGAGCGCGCGCAGGATGGCCCAGGCCACGAGGTGCGTGAAGCTCAGCTTCGCCTGGCCCGCCGCCTCGCGGTGCTTGTTGAGCAGCCGCCGGTTCTCCTCGAGCGTGCGCACCGGGACCGTGCGCACGGAGGTGGCGGTCGGGATCTGGAGGCTGGCCTCCATGTTCTCGACGAGGCGCACGGCGCCGCCGCGGATCGGCTGCAGGATGTCGCCGGGCAGCACGGCGACGCGCGCCACGGCCTGCGACCGGCTCCCGCCCTGCCCGCCGTCCCGGCGCGCGAGCGTCGGCAGCGGCGCGGACGGCGCACGCGAGGCAGCCGGTTCGGCCGGCTGGGGCTGCGCGGCCTCGACAACCACGGCGACGGGCTGGGGCTCCGGCCGGGGAGCGACGCCCGTCGCCTTGTCGAAGTACGCGCGCCAGCCCGGTTCGACGGCCGCTGCGGTCCCGCCGGTACTGCTCGAGCTGCTCGAGGGCGAACGCGTAGTTGCCCCCGAAATCGCCGACCAGCGTCTCCAGCAGCGGCTCCGGCTGGGGGGTGCTCATCAGGGAAGTCTAGGACGCGCGTCCGGACGGCTCAACCCGCGGGGAGGTGACGGGCGACGCGCCCGCGTGGGCTCACACCGCGATCACCTCGACGTTGCGCGCGCGCAGGGCCGCGACGGCCTCCGGGCTGATGCCGGAGTCGGTGATCAGCCGGTGAACGACCTCGATCTTCGAGATCACGGACAGGCTGCGCCTCTCGAACTTGCTCGAGTCGGCGACCACGACCACGTCGCGCGAGACCTGGATCATGATCGCGTTGAGCTGGGCCTCGAGCACGTCCGGGGTCATCAGGCCGATCTCGGGGTCGAGCCCGTCGACGCCCAGGAACAGGCGGTCCGCGTGCAGGTGGCGCAGCGTCTGCTCCGCGTGCGGTCCGGACAGCGAGTACGACATCTGGCGCAGGATGCCGCCGATCATGATCAGCCGCACGAACGGCACGCCGGCCAGCTCCATCGCGATGTTGAGCGCGTTCGTGATCACGTTGAGCGAGCCGAGCCTCATGGCGCGGATCTGGCGCGCGATCTCGGCCGTGGTGGTGCCCGAGTCGAGCATGATCGTCTCGCCGTCGTGGATCATCTGGGCGGCGGCCTGCCCGATGCGGACCTTCTCCGCGTGGTGCTGGGTCTCCTTGACCGCGATCGGCACGTCCTCCGCCGACTCGACGCGCCTGAGCGCGCCGCCGTGGGAACGCACGAGCAGCCCGCCCTCCGCCATCACGTCGAGGTCGCCGCGGATCGTCACGGCCGAGACGTCGAAGCGGTCGACCAGCTCCTCGACGGTCACCCGCTCCTGCGACTCGACCAGCTCCTTGATCCGGCGCCGCCGCTCCTCGACCAGCAGGCGCGGCTGCTTCCTCTTGGCCATGGCTCGCTCCCCTTCGGCCTTCGGGCGGGATGTTAACCGCATTCCCGCGGGCCCCCGGCGCGCATCAGCTCCCCGGGCGCAGGCGCGGGCGTAGGCGCGCGTCACCTCCCGGATGGCGTGGCTCACGAGCGCCTCCGGCGTGCCGGACAACGCGCCGGCGCGCACGCGCCTCGTACTGCCTCGGCAGGTACTGGCTCAGCGAGCGGCAGCGGCGGCGGCGAACGCCGCAGGTTCGCGAACAGGCGGCCGAGGGCCGCCCGGACCGCGGGCGCGGGCCAGTAGTAGCGCACGCGGTCGCTGAAGCCGAAGGCGCGCAGCGCCGCGCAGGCCTCGTCCGCCTCGGCGTGGTGGCCCGCGCCAGTGCGCGGGCTCGGCGGCCATCGCCGCCTCGAGCGCCTCCCGCAGGCCGCTCGGCCGCGACGCCGCGGCGGCCGCCCAGCCACTCGCGCTCGATCGCCTCGAGGCCGAGCACGGCCTCGCGGAAGGCGAAGGTCAGAGCGGGGCCCGACCTTCAGCACGGCGAAGCGGTCCGCCACCAGGGCCCGCAGCGACGCGGGGCGCTGGTAGTCCGTCGAGTGGGCCTCGAACACCAGCCCGGGCACGCGCGGGCGAGCTCGCCTAGCGGGGCCGCCCGCGCGCGCTGGTAGTCGAACACGCGCGTGCTGGTGAAGTCGACCCCCGGCTGCAGCACCACCGCGACCACGCGCTCCCACGGCGGACTCGAGCCCACGCTTCGCGAAACGCGTCCCAGGCGAGCGCGACTGTCGCGCTCGGCCTCGGCGGCGGTGGTCGCGGCCGGGCGCCGCGGCCTCGCCGACCTCGCCGCCGGGCGCCGGCACGTCGGTGCCGATCACGTACAGTGGTGGGGGCGAGCCGCCCGCGGCCTCCGCGTGCGCCTGCTCGGCCGCGGCGCACAGCTCGGCGGTCCTCTCGGTCGCGATCGCCGCGTCGAGCGGCGCCTCCGGCGCACCGGGGTCGCCGGCCAGGCGCATGCTGGCGTCGAGGTGCAGCTTCGCGTAGCCGGCGAGAACGCACTGGCGCACGAGCTCGCGTGCCCTCGCCATCGCCTGCTCGGCGGGCTGGGCGCGGTAGGGATGGGGTCCCAGGTGGTCCCCGCCGAGGACGAGGCGCTCGGCCGGCAAGCCGGCCGAGCGAGCGATGGCGCGGGCGTAGCTGGCGAAGTCGGCCGGATCGCTGGCCCGTGTAGCCGCCCTCGGGGTTGACCTGGTTGCAGGTGGACTCGACGAGCAGGGCCGTCCCGTCCTCGACCGCCTGCGCCGCTGCCGCCTCGAGCACGGCCGGGTGGCCCGTGCAGGCGGACCAGATCCCGCGGCCCTCCCCGCGCCAGGAGCGCAGCAGGCCGCGCAGGTCCCCGACGGCCGTCAGCTCAGCCATCGCTCCAGGTTCTCCGCGACGAAGGCGTCGTCCTGCAGGTGCGGGTAGACGGTCGCGCACACGCTCGATCTCCTCCAGCTGGCCCGGCGAGAGGTCCTCCGCCGGGTCCAGGCAGGAGCGGCCGGCGAGCAGTCCCTGCCGTCGCAGCACCTCGTGGATCCCGGCGATACAGCCGGCGAAGCCGTGGCGCGCGTCGAACAGGGCGGCGTTGGCGTCGGTCAGCTGCGCGCCGAGCCGCACCAGCGCCACCGTCTCGGCGCCGCGGCCGGCCTGGCGGCTCGTCTGCACGGCGGCGAGAAGTTCGACCGCCCGGCGCGTCCAGACCGCCCACTGCCCGAGCAGGCCGCCGGCGAAGCGGACCGCGGGCCGGCCGGGCACGAGCTCGAAGTCCGTCAGCAGGTCGGCGACGATCGCGTCGTCGTTGCCGGTGTAGAGCGCCACCTCTCCCGGCGCGGCCGCTCTCGGCCAGCGCACGCGACCACCTCGAGCGTGTGGTAGCGGCTGAACGGCGCGACCTTGATCGCCACCACGCGCTCGACGCTCGAGCAGCGCGCGCCAGAAGCCGTGGCCGAGCACGCGGCCGCCGACCGCCGGCTGCAGGTAGAAGCCGAACAGCGGCAGCACCTCGGCCACGCGCCGGCAGTGCGCGACGAGCGCGGCGTCGTCCGCCTCGCCGCAGCGCGCCCAGGCTCAGCAGCACCGCGTCGTAGCCGAGGTCGCGCGCGAGCGTCGCCTCGGCGACCGCCTGCTCCGTCTTTCCCACGGCGCCGGCGATCTTCAGCAGCCGGCGGCCGGCCCGGGCCGCGTGGGCCTCGACCTCCCGCGCGGCGAGCTGCAGCACGGGCGCGAGCAGGCCGACCGCCCGGATCGCGAACTGCGTGGTGTGGACGCCGACGGCCACGCCGCCCGCGCCCGCATCGCAGTAGTAGCGCGTCGAGCGCGACCTGCCGTCGCTCGTCGAGCCGCCGCTCGGCCGTGAGCGCCAGCGGGTGTGCCGGGATCACGAGGCCGCGCAGCAGCGTCGCGCGCAGCTCGGCGTCGGCGAGCGGCCGTGCCGCGTCAGAAGCGGCCATCGGCCTTCTCGTAGCCGGTCGGCTTGCCGAGCGAGCGGCCGCCTCGGGCGACCCAGTCGGCGACCCACGCGACGAGCCGGTCCGTCGAAACCTCCGGCGCCCCGAGCAGCCGGTGGCACTCGCGCGCGTCGCCGAGCAGCGCGAGCCGCCCCTCCTCGCCGGTGTAGATCGGCTCGCTGCCGAAGAGACGGCCGAAGTGCTCGGCCACCCGGCGCACTGGGAGCACGTGCTCGCCGGTCACATTCAGCGGGCGCGGCGGCTGTTTCGCACAGCCCCAGCGAGCGGATCGCGTACGAGAGCGCGTCGCCCTGCCAGATCGCGTTGAAGCAGGGCACCGAGAGGTCGACCGGCTGGCCCGCGTGCACGCGCCGGGCGACGTCGACCAGCGTGCCGTAGCGGAGGTCGACCGCGTAGAAGAGCCGGAACAGCAGACACGGTGTGCCGCTCGCGCGCGAGAAGTGCTCGAACACGCGCTCGCGGCCGAGGCACGACTGGGCGTACTCGCCCACCGGTCCCGTCGCGTCGCGCTCGCTGCAGCCGCCGGAGTCGGGGTCGACGAGCGGGTAGACGTTGCCGGTCGAGAAGACGACCGTGCGCGCGCCCGGGTAGCGGCGCGCCACGTTCGCGGGGACGACCGTGTTGAGCGCCCAGGTGAGCCCCGGATCGTCCGTGGCGCCGAACTTCATCCCGGCGAGAAACAGCACGTTCGGCGCGTCGGGCAGGCGCTCGAGCTCTGAGGGCTCGAGCAGGTCGCAGGAGAGCGTCGAGACGCCGTGACGCTCGAGAGCGGCTCGCGTCGCACCGCCGGCGAAGCGCGACACGGCGCAGACCCGGTGCGACACGCCCGCTTCCTCGAGGGCGCGCCTGAGCCGGCGCGCCAGCGAGGGCCCCATCTTGCCGCCGGCGCCGAGCACAAGCACGTCCCCGACCAGGCCGCGGGCGAAGGCGACGTCCGCGGCAGACGGCCGCGACAAGAGCTCCTCCAGCTCGTCCTCGTCGCGCACGGCGTCAGGCCACGGGCGGGGCTCCGCGTTCATGCGGCTCTCCAGGGGCAGGGATACGACAGCGGCGTGGCGCCCGCCCCCGCGGGAGGAGCGAGCGCCACGCCGCCCCTTGGAGGCTAGAACGTGGCTCTTATGCCGAGACGGACGACTCTCCCGGTCGCGAAGCCTTCCTGGTTGAGGATCGAGCCCGACCCCAGAACGCCTGTCGTCCCGTTGTTCGGATCGCCGTTGATCAACCAGTCGTCGAGCTGTGCGAAGCCGTCCCCGTACGGCACGAAGAATTGGGGATGGTTGAACGCGTTATCCAGCAACGCCGAGAACTGCAGGCGGAACTTGCCCTTGGCGACGATGTCCTTGTAGATCCCGAAGTTCACGACCCAGGTTCCCGGTCCGAGCAGGCTGCCCTTGCCGGCGTTGCCGAGCTTGCCTGGCGCGGGGAGCGCGTACGCCTGCTGGTTGAAGAACGCGTCGCGCGAGCCTCCCCCGTTCGGGTTGCCCACCTGGTCGGGCCGCCACGCGCAGCAGAAGTTGCCGCCGAGGCCGTCGAGGGGCTTGCCGGTGTTCCATGGGCTCGTGGTGTAGAAGCTCGTGAAGAAGGGCGTCAGGTTGTTGCCGCTCTTGGCCTGGACGAGCGTCGACACCGTCCAGCCGCCGAACAGGGCGTTCGCCCAGCCCGGCATGTCGGCGCCGTGGCTGCGGCCGTGCCCCACGGGGATGTCCCACGTGGCGTTCATCACCACGCGATGCTTCACGACGTTGGGGTCGGGCCCCTCGTCCTTCGTGATGTCGTACGGGTCGAACTGGACGACACCGACCGTGCTGTTACCGGAGTCCGGTGCGTTGCTGTTGGAGTGTGCCAGGGTGTAGGCGATGTCGACGGCCAGGCCGTCCTTCCACCGGCGCCTCAGCTCGACCTGGAAGGCATGGAGCTGCCCGGATCCCGTGTTCACGACCTGATCCATGTACGTGCCGTAGATCGGGTACGGGAGCCGCGCCCTGCTCTCAGGGTCGCTGAAGTCGCCGTTGAAGAACTCGGTGCTCGCCGGGATCGTTTCGGCATCCCGATCGACGAGCAGCTTCCGCATCGTGGCGCCGATGTAGCTCGCGCGCAGGCCAAGGTTGCCCGGCAGCTCCCGCTCGAAGCTCACGTTGTACTGGTAGATGTCCGGGCTCTGGAGGTTGGGATTGATCCCCTGGTTTCCGTAGGCCGACGGGTCCACGAAGGATGTGCCCCCGCTGAAGCCCTGCTGGAGAGGCGCGTGCTGACGCGTGTTCGGGTAGCGGAACATGTTCGAGGCCAGGGAGTCCCGGATACCCTGTATGGCCACCGTCGGGTGGAAGAGGCCGAAGCCCCCGCGGAGGACCGTCTTGTTGTCTGCGCCCAGCCGCCAGGCGAAGCCGACACGCGGGCTGAAGTTGTTCTTGTCGGTGTTGATGAGGTTGTCGCTGATTCCCGCCTCGGCCGCCGTCTGGGTTCGTCCCAGCGCGATCACACCCGGCGGCAGGAGGGCCGCGACCTGCGCGTTCGGGACGACGTGGTGGCCGCCGTAGGCGGTGCACTCGGTCTGGCCAGTCGGCAGCGACTCCTGGTCCCACAATGCCGAGCCCGGGGGACAAGCCAGGAAGTTGCCGAGTATGTCGCCCTTCTCATGCCACGCGCCCTGGAGCTCGTAGCGGAGGCCGAGGAAGACCGTGAGGTCCGTGTTGACCCTCCAGTCGTCCTGAACGAAGAACGCGTAGTCGTCGGAGTGTCCGTCGGTGTTGCCTCGCGTCGAGATCACGTCGGACACGGTCCGGGGGGCGCCCAGGAGCAGGTCCCCCAGTGCGTTGCCCGTCTGGGTCCCGGTCGTCCCGCTGAACGCATAGCTCCCGCGCACGCTGACGCCGCGCCCGCGGCCGTCTATGGCGTAGTTGCGGTTCCAGAGAGCGCCTGCCTTCATGGAGTGTGCGCCCATGATCCAGGTGAGGTTGTCGCTGATCGAGAACGCGTTCTGGGTGACCGTCCGGTCCGCGTTGTAGCCACCGTCGCTGATGTTGACGGGCCTGGTGCTGCTGGCTCCGCCGGCGAACGAGAACGCGGGGAAGCCGACCCGGTCGGGTCCGACGCTCGGCGCGGTCTCGAGACCGAGCTGAGCGTTGACCGCCTGAACGTTGTAGTTGCTCGCCCGCACGCTGTTGTCGTAGTTGTAGCCCACCCGCAGCTCGTTCACGACCGTGCTCGAGAAGATCCGCGTCCATCCGGCGACGGCGGCGCCCGTCTTCAACCTCACGTCCCGCAAGCCCAGGTTCACGAGGTTGCCTCCCTCGAACTGGATGGAGGACGGATCCTGATTCCGGTAGCTCCCCCGCACGAAGAGAGAGTTGTTCTTGTTGAACTCGTGGTCGATCCTGAGGTCGGCGCGCTGGCTGTTCCGCGTCTCAGGCAGGAATTCCTGGAAGACTCCCATGCCCGTGGCGAGAGTGCCACGGTTCGGGAGCGGGTAGAAGAAATCGAGGATCTTCTGGGCCGAGGGGTCGATCCGATTCGCCGGGATCACGTTGCCGGGGAAGGGCAGACCTGTCAGCGGGTCCTTGAGGACGATCGTGGTGGCCGAGAAATCCCCGTTCCGCATGGCCGCCGTGGGGACGTTGGCCCGGCCGCCGCCGTAGATCGCCTTGTCGTTCGACCCCTCGTAGCTCGCGAAGAAGAAGGTCTTGTTGCTCTTGAGGGGCCCGCCGAAGCTACCACCCCAGCGGTGCTGGTGCGTGGCTGAGTTGGGATCGCCGCGCTCCGCGCCCGCGAGCTTCTGGTTGTAGGTGAGGGCGTTGAGACCGTCGGAGTTGAAGTCGTAGAACGCGCTGCCGCGGAAGGCGTTTCCGCCGCGCTTGGTCGTCACCACGACGCCGGCGAGGCCGCCGTACTCGGCGCTGTAGGAGTTGGAGAGGACCTGCACCTCGGCGATCGCGTCGAGACCGGGCGCGGAGTTTCCGATCGTGCCGAAGATCGCGTTGGTCGAGGCCTGGCCGTCCTGGACGTAGGAGACGCCGTAGGTCCGGCCGCCCAGGAATTGCAGGTCGTCGCTCCCGCCAAGCACGTTCGGGTTGAGGAACAGGAAGGACTGCATGTCGCGGCTGCTGCGCGGGAGATCCTGGAGCTGCTGCGCGTCGAGAGCCCCGGCGACCGCCGGGCTCTCGAGGACGATGTTGTTGAGGGCCTCGGCCGAGACCGACACGGTCTCGTTGAGGCCGCCGAGCTCCAGCTTGACCTCAACGAGCGCGACGCCGCCGGTCCTCACGACCACGCCGGTCCTCTCGTACTTCTTGAAGTTCGAGGTGACGACCTCGACGCGGTAGGTGCCGGGCCGCAGGTTGGCGGCCTCGTAGCGACCTTGCGTGTCGGTCTCGATGGTGCGAGGTATGCCCGTCGCCTCGTCCACGATCATGACCGCCACCTTCGCGACCACCGCTCCCTGCGGGTCGGTGACGGTGCCGCGAAGCGTGCCCAGGACGGACTGGGCAGAGCTCGAAGCGGCGACCGCGAATACGGCCAATAGGAACAAAAGCAGCAGGCGCCTGGCCGGGGCAGACCGCGGCCCGAGCGTGGCTACGAACGGCTGTCCTCGCATCTTTGTCCTCCTCAACATCCCGCCGATCGCGGGGGCGTGTCCTGTCGCGTGAGGTTCGTCTCTGCGCACCGGCGAGCTTCGGATCGGCACCTTCCGGGCCGCGCCGGGCGACAAATCGAAAGCAAACGACAGGTAATGCTGGTTTCTAGTCCTTTTCTTTTCGCGTGTCAACCTGTTTTTTGGCATCGCCGACTTGGGTTTGACAAGTGGTTTCGGTAGTCTTCACTGGTCAGTGATGCGCCTCGACAACCCACGCTCCGGCACCGTGCTCCGGCTCGCCGTCGCTCTCGCGGTCCTGGGCGCCGCCGCCGGGGGCTGCTCGGGACGCAAGGGCGGACCGGCCCCGCGGCCCAGCGTGCTGCTCGTGACCATCGACACCCTCCGGGCGGACCATGTCGGCTGCTACGGGTACCGTGCGGCGGCCACGCCCACCCTCGACGCGCTCGCCGCGCGCGGCGTGCGGTTCGCGACCGCGGTCGCTCACGTGCCTCTCACCGGTCCGTCGCACACCTCGATCCTCACCAGCCGAACGCCGCTGGGCCACGGCGTGCGCGACAACGGCAGCTACGTCCTGCCTCCGGCGGTGCGCAGCGTAGCCGAGGACTTCCGGCAGGCCGGGTACCGGACGGCCGCATTCGTCTCGGGCTATCCGCTGAAGCGCCGCTTCGGGCTCGATCGCGGCTTCGACACCTACGACGATCAGCTTCCGCGCGGGAAGGACGCCCGCCGAACAGCCTACGTGGAGAGGACGGCGGACCGAACGACGGACGCCGCCCTCCGCTGGCTCGAAACGCCGCGTACGGGAACGGCGGCTCCGTTCTTTCTCTGGGTGCACTACTTCGACCCGCATGCCCCCTACGAGGCACCGGCGGAGTTCGACGACACGGGCCGCCTCGCCCTACGACGGCGAGATCTCGTTCGTGGACGCCCAGCTCGGCCGGCTGCTGCGCCGCGTCGAGGAACTGGCCGGGGGAGCGCCGCTCGTCCTCGTCACCGCGGACCACGGCGAGAGCCTGGGCGAGCACGGCGAGGACACCCACGGCATCTTCGTCTACGACTCGACGCTCCGTGTGCCCTTCATCCTGGCCGGCCCCGGTGTGCCCGCGAGCCGTGTGGCGGAGACCGTCGCGCGGGGCATCGACGTCGCGCCGACGCTGCTCGACTACGCCGGACTCGCCGCGAAGGGGATGGAGGGGCGGTCGCTGCGCGCGGCGGCCGGGGGCGAGAAGGTCACGGACCTGCCGGCCTACGCGGAGTCCCTCCACCCGCAGCTCCAGTATGGCTGGGCCCCGCTCCACGCCTGGCGGACGGCACGCTTCAAGCTCATCGAGGCTCCCCGTCGCCGAGCTCTACGACCTGCAGAGCGACGGGGGCGAGGCGCGGGACCGCTCGCACGACGACGTGGCGCGCCTCGAGGCGATGCGCCGCGATCTGCAGAGGGTGATGGCCACGACGACGCCGGACGCCGCGCGCGAGGTCGACCCGGAAGCGGCCGAGCGGCTCGCAGCGCTCGGCTACGTGGGCACCCGCGGCAGCAGCCTGCCGCCGCCGTCCGGCCGCGATCCCAAGGACGGAATCCAGCTCGCCACCCGCCTGGGCCGCAACGGCATGACCGTGGCCCGAACCGAGCCCGAGAAGGCGATCCCGGAGCTCACGGCCCTCCTCACCGAGGACCCCGGCATGCTCGTGGCCCGCCGCACGCGAGCCGTCGCCTACGAAGCGGCGGGGCAGTACGAAGGCGCCATCCGCGACCTGCGGGATCTCGAGAGGAGGGGAGCGCTGACGGCCGAGGACGCTGTCGTGCTCGGCGACAACCTGCGCCTCGCCGGCCATCCGAAGGAGGCGTCGGAGGTCCTCGAGCGCACGGCCCGGCAGAACCCGAAGTTCGCCCAGCCCTGGCTCTCCCTTGCTGCCGTCTTCATCGGGCAGCGGAAGGTCGACGAAGCGGCGGCGGCCTACCAGAAGGTCCTCGAGATCGACCCGGATCACACCGAGGCCCGGCGCGGGCTGGGCGACCTCGCGCTGATCCGCGGCGACCTCGACGCCGCGGCGAAACACTACGCGCGGGTACTGGAGCTGGACGCGACGGACATGGGCGCCCTCACCAAGCTGGGTGTCGTGAAGGTGAGAACGGGTCGGGCCGAGGAGGGGATTGCCCTGTTTCGCAAGGCGATCGACCACCAGCCGAAGAACGGCGAGGCCCTTCTCTATCTGGCGGGAGTGCTGGCGTCGACCGGCCGTCCTGGCGAGGCCCTGCCCTTCTTCGAGAGGGCGCTCGACGCGGGGCAGCGCACGACGATGACGCTCAACGGGCTTGCCCTGGCCCGCATGGCGTTGGGAGACCGACGGGGGCGGCCGCTGCCTTCCGCGAGTCGCTTCGCCTCGACCCGAGGCAGCCGGAAGTCGCGCGCACCCTCGCCGAGATCGGCAGGGACGGGCGCTCGGACTGAGCGCTTCCGCGAGCGGCCCGAGCTCGGCTTCGACGAGCCTAGCGATCCGCGCTGATGTCGAAGGCCTCTCGCGCCTCGGCCGAGCGTCCGGCGGCCAGGTCGGTGACGGCCACGATCATCTCGTAGCGCCCCGGGGGCGCTCCGTCGAGTGAGACGCCGAGGCCACGGGCGAGGGTGCCGTCGGGCCCAGGCTTGAGCGGCGTCTCCGGCATCGCGAGCAGGAATCGGCCGTCGCTGCGACGAACGGACAAGCCTGCGGTCACGTTCGGCCGGCCCGTCTGCCGTTCGCTCTCGGCGCCGTAGACCTCGAAGCGGCAGTGAAGGAGCCCAGCCGGGGCGAACGTGCGGCGGGCCGTCGGCTCGGGTACCCTCCCGCCTGCGGCATCCTCACGCAGGCGGTCGCTGAGGATCGGTGTGGAGATGCGGAGCCCCGCAGGTGCAGGCACGTCGAAATCGTGCGTCACGGTGCCCACGCGCCCGCTGTTGTGGTCGCGGGCCACGATCTTTACCTGATAGGGGCCGGGAGTGAGCGGCATCTCCCGAACGACCGGGAACCAGGTCCTCTCGTAGCGGTCGCGCGTCTCCCGACGGAACGTCATCTCGAACTGCTGGTCGAAACGCGTGTACTCCCCAGTTTCCCGGCGGGCGACGAGAACCAGGGTCTCGAGCGAGTCGCGGGAGGTCCCGTCGCGCTCGGTGAAGCCGAAGGCGTGGATGTCGGCCTCGGCGGTCAGCAGCACGTTGGCCTTCCCCGGCGACGCCTCTCCAAGAACGTAGGTGAGCGCGCGCAGCGGTATGGCGGAGAGGTCGAACGGCGCGTCGAGCGCCCTCTGGATCGCGGCGTCGCGCGTCTCGGCCACGGCCTTCTTGTCGTCCTTTCCCGGCGCGTAGTAGCCCCGTCGCGCGCGGACGGTGACGTTCTGCCGTGCGATCTTGACCTGGATCCTGCGGAACCGCCCGTCCGCCGCCCGGTTCGTGGGCGAGTAGCCCACGAGGTAGTAGCTGCGCGCCTCGCGCCCGATCCGCCCGAGTCCGGCCGCGAGGTCGTTCTGGTTCCTGATCACGAAGCCGCCGGTGTCGGCGGCCAGCGCCTCGCTCCCCTCGCTCCTTTCGTGGGCCTCGTCCAGACCTGCGCCCGTGCTGACGTCGATCGAATGGGTGGGCAGCCCGACGTCCGCCTGGAGGGCCATCGGTGCGGCCACGAGACCGCGGACGTCGAGGAAGTAGACGGCCGCGTTCGCCCGGCGCGCCGCGGTGACGACCTGGCGGTAGACGGCCAGGCGCGGATCCTGGACGATCCCGCCGGAGACGAGGACGAGCGACTTGCGTCCCGGGCTCTCGGAGAGGGACTCCAGGGAACGCTCGATGATCCCCAGGGACTGCTCGGTTCGCGCGGCGGCCTGCGCGTAGACGTCGGCCGCCCGAGCTTGAGTGAGACCGCGGAAGCTCTCGACGTCGTTGGGGTCGGGTGCCGGGTCGCGGGGCAGCTGCGAGTCCTGCCGGATCTGCCCGCTCGCGAGGAAGCGGCGCATCACGCGGTCGGTGATGAGCGGGTCGCGGTCCTGGTCGATCCGCATCGCCTCGTACTCGGTCATCGCCTCGCGGACCATCTCGCCCTGCAGCCTGCCCTGGAGCCGAGCGACGACCTGCAGGAGGCTGTCGCGCCCCTCGGGAATGCGGGCGGTCCAGCGGGTGCCCTCCGCCGTCCCCACCACTGCGACGCGGTCCCGCTCCGCGACCCCGGTCTTCAGGAAGTCGGCCACGGCCTTGCGCGCTCGCACCGCCTCGGCGAGATCGAGATGCAGCTCGTCGAACACGACGACGAAGCTCGCTGCCTCGCGCGCCACCTCCTCGCGGTTCGAGGACGAGCGCGGCTCGGGCGCCCGTGCCGCGGCGACAGCGACCGGCGCGACGGGCGCGGGCCGGTGCACGATCTCGAAGGCCACGATCGCCTGTGCGATGCCGTCCTCGGTCACCGTGAAGTCCTCACGCCGCAGGTCGAGGACCGGCGCGCCCCCGCGATCCGTCGCGACGACATCCACCGTCACGACCTCCGTCTGGGCCGGGAAGGAGTGCTTGGCTTCAGGGGCCTGGGCGCTCACGGCAGGCGGGCCTGAGAGGGCGAAGGCCAGGACGACCCCCGCCGCTGCGCATCTCGGGACCTCGATCATGAAGGGGTCTCCCTCGCGCCCCATGGTGACGATACCAGACCCGCCAGGACCCTCACCCGAACTCCGGACCGCGCACGGCCCACTCGAGGGCGGGCTGCGCCGGCGGGCGGCGACCGTGGAGGTACATGCGCGTGAACGGCCGCTGCTCGCGAAAGCCCAGCGCCTGAAGCGCCGAGATCCACGCCGGCTCGACGCAGGCGTCGACGATCAACGGACGGCTGCGCGGCTGTGCCAGGCAGGCGGCGACGAGCTCGCGAGCGGTCTCCCCGTCCTCGGCCACGACCGGCCCGACGTGGTCGGAGCGGTCTCCGTGCCGGCCGAGGCAGAAGCCGCGCAGGCCGCCGCCGTCGTGGACGACGCGCGCGAGCTCCGGGGCCGACGCCAGCGCGTGGTGCAGCACCGCCGCGCGCGGCGCGCCGAAGGCGGAGCGGTCGAGCTCGAGCAGCGCGCCGAGGTCGCCGGGAGCCATCGCGCGCACGCGCCCCCTCTGCGGGCCGTGGGCGGCCGGCGCGGGCTCGGCGGCCATGCGCACGAGCGCGGGGCCGTCGACGAACCCGCGCAGCAGGTAGATGCCGCGCCCCGCCGGCGTCGCGTCGAGGCCGACGGCCGCGACACGGCCCGCCTCCTGGAGCGGGCGCACCCGCTCGAGCACCTCGTCGAACACCCGCGTGCCGAGGCCGCGGCCGCGGCAGCCGGGGTCGACCAGGATCATGCAGATCCAGGCGAGCGCCTCGCCGTAGCGGACGGCCCCGCCGCAGGCCACGACGTGCCCGTCCGCGGCGCCCACCCGGAACAGCCCGTGTCCGAGCGCCAGCAGCAGGTGCCAGTCGTCGGCGGTCTGGTTCCAGCCGCTTGCCCGCGACAAGCGCAGGCCGGAGCTGACGTCGGCCTCCGTCATCTCGCGGAAGTGGACTGGGCCGCCGCCTGCCGCGCTGCGCTCTGCCGTCACGCCTCTCCCGCGCGGCGCCGCCGCTACCGCGCCCCCGCGAACACCAGGTCCCGGAACGCGCGGGGCACGTGGAAGCTCGCCTCGCCGGTCGGAGACCAGGCCACCTCGACTGCGCCCTTCTCCGGCGCGCCCTTTCCGCCGGGGCGTTCGATGCGGAACAGATTGAAGCGCCAGCGGTCGCCGGCGCGCGGCGGCACGGCGACACGAGCCGCGGAGGGCAACTGCCCCAGGCCGGGCCACGGCAGCAGCGCGGTCGCGGTCCAGCCGGTGGGCCTTCCCGCCGCGTCGCGGCGCACCTGCGCGCGCGTCTGCAGCCCTGCCAGGTCCCACGCGAAGTCCTGTTTCTTGTCCGGCCAGGGCGTGACCATGCGCACGTCGCAGACGACGTTCGCCGGGCTGATCTCGAGCTCGTAGTAGTCGCGGCCCGCGCCGGCGGGGTCGAGGAAGATCTCGACCACCTCCTCCTCCCACAGGTGGTCGTCGCGCCGGGTCATCGTGTGCCACGGGTCGGGGTCGGTCGCGTCGAAGCGCAGGAACAGGCCCGCGTCGCCCCACAGCGCACGGAAGCGGGTCGAGTACCTCGCCGGTCCCCACTCGACGGCCGCGGCGGGCGCCCACGCCGCTTCGTCCGCCGACAACAGCGCCTGCTGCCCGGCCGACGCGCGCGCGGCCGCGTAGCCGCTTTCGCCAGCGGCGGGGGCGGCGAGCGCGACGAGCACGCAGAGCACGAGCGCGGCGGTCACGACGCGAGCCCCAGCAGCCGGGCCGCGTTGTCGTGGTAGACCTTCTTCAGGATCGCGTCGGGCAGGCCGATCCCGTAGATCCGCCAGCGGCCCTGCGGCGGCACCGGCGCCGGCGCGTAATCGAAGTACTCGTCCTCGGTCTCGAGGAAGCGGTAGTAGATCTCGTACAGCTCGTCCTTGAAGACCTGCTGCGGCGTCGACTCGCCCTCCGGCGGCGGCACGGCGTCGGTGCCGAAGAGGACGCGGTCCTGGTGACGTTCGAAGAAGCGCCGTGCGCTGCGCGGCTGGCGGCCGAGCTCGCCGATGCGCGCACCGAGCTCGACCATCACGTTCGGGAAGCGCTCGAGCGTCTGCGAGACGAACGCGAGGTTCTCGGCGTCGTGGCCGACGTGCAGGGCGACGAAGCGCGTCTTCGGGTGCCGCGCGAAGACGCGGTCGCGCGCCTCCATCAGCTCCCTGAAGCTCGGGAAGTCGCGGCCGTAGAAGGACCAGTCGGGGTGGTGCCCGAGCTCGTCCCAGCGCTCGTTGAACCGGTCGACCGGAAGGAAGAACGCCTCGGGGTCTGCCGTGTGGATGAAGACGGGCAGGCCCAGGGCGGCGCACGACTCCCACATCGGGTCGAAGCGCGGATCGTCCACCTTGACGAGCGCGCCCTCGGTCACGTTCTCGCGCAGGTAGAGCCCGAGCGTCTTCAGGACCTTCAGCCCCCGCGCCCCCGCGCGCTGCGCGCTCGCGAGCGCGTCCGCCTGCAGCTGCGGGAACCTCGGCTCCCGGAACCGGCCGTACGAGGGCTCGACGCAGCTCAGGAAGCGGCCGGGCGCCGCGCGGTCGAACGCGGCCAGCGCCTGCTCGAGGCCCTTGCCGGTGCCGCCGGTCAGGTTGACCATCGTGCGGATGCCCTTGCGGTCCATGACGGCGAGCGCGTCCTTCGCGGAGATCAGCAGCGAGACCTCCTCGCCCGCGGCGACGCCTTCCTCGCGCTTCGCGAACGTGAGGTGCGTGTGGACGTCGATCACCGGGAAGCGGGGGCGCTCGACCCGCGTCTCCGGAACGTGGAGCATGCTGCGCGGCTGGAAGTCCGCCAGCTCGAGGGCTCCCGGCGTGCCGCGCTCGCCGAAGGGGTCCCGGCCCGCGTCGGCCCCCGGGGACGCGGCGGCCGCCGCTTCGCGGCCGCGCGCGCCGGCCAGGCCCAGGCCCGCCACGCCGCCTCCGAGCGTCTTCATCCAGCGACGACGTCCCCAAGAACCCATCGGGACCTCCGGCCGCGCGGCATCAGCGCGGGTAGCGGGACAGGACGCTTCGCACCCTGCGCGTCAGCGCCAGGGCCTCGTCCATCGGACGCAGCCACATGTTGCGGCCGAACATCACGCCGCTGGCGCCGCAGGCCATGTAGAGCTTCACCTTCTGCAGCACCCGCTCGGCGTCGTCGTCCTTCGCGCCGCCAGAGAACAGGACGAGCGTGCGGCCGGCCGAGCGCACGACCCGGCGCAGGCGCTCGTCCCTCGTCTCGGCGAGCGAACGGTACGGCTCCGGCGTTCCCTCGCCGTCGGCAGCGGGCTCGTGGAGCTTGACCACGTCGGCTCCCATCTCGTCGGCCACGCGCGCCGCGTAGTCCTGGGCGAACAGCGACAGCCTGCCGCCCTTGGCGTCGATCGCGCTGCCCCGCGGGTACGACCACATGACGAGCGGCATGCCGAAGCGCTCGCAGTCGCGGCGCACGCGCCGGTACTCGCGCAGGTCGACGTCCTGGCGCGGCGAGCCCACGTAGAGCGTGTAGCCGACCGCGTCGGCGCCGAGGCGCACGGCGTCCTCGACGCTCGCCGTCAGGGGCGAGGTGGCCTCCCCGTCGTCGGGGATGTTCGTCTTGCCGTTGAGCTTGAGCACCAGCGGCAGCCGGCCTGCGGCCTCGGCCAGGTACTTCTCCGCGAGCCCGATCCCGAGCGCGATCGCCGAGTAGCCGCCCTCGAGCGCCAGGCGGACCTGGTAGGCCGGGTCGAGCGCCCGCGGGTTCGGGAAGAAATCCGCCGGACCGTGCTCGAGGCCCTGGTCCAGGGGCAGGATCATCAACGTGCCGTTCGCAGGCCCGTGGCCGTACAGCAGCCGCCAGAGCCGGGCGCGCTTGCCCGTGGAAAGCGAGAGGGCGCCGAGCGGCGGCGCCGGCGCGGCCGCTCCAATCCGTTGTTGACTCTTTCGTTTCATTGCGTTATTTTGCGATCGCTTTCCTTTGCCCGCGACTCTATGCGAGCCGGCCGGGACTTGTCAACGGAACGAGGGTCATCACGGAGCCGGAGATGAACAGGACACCGGACCCGTTGACCGGACGGCCGGCGGCGCGCCCGCTGCCGACGACGGTCGACACTTGGCTCGCGGCGCTCGCCGGTCACGGCGAGATCGGTCGCCTGCTGGAGCCTGCTGCCCAGCTGCAGGTCGAGCGTGGCTACGGTCACACGCTGCGAGAGATCTGCCAGCAGCCGGTCACCTGGTCCGAGACCGCGAACGCCCTGGCCGCGTCTCCCGGCGCGCTCACGGCGGCCCTCTCGGAGAGCGGTGTCTCGTGCCGGGAGGGCACCCTCGTGCTCACCGGCTCGGGCAGCTCCTACTTCGCCGCTGCGAGCCTGGCGCTGCCGCTCGAGGAGGCGCTCTCGGTCCCGGTCAGCGCCGTGCCCGCGGGCGTGCTGCTCACGCACGCGCGCGCGCTGCCGGCGCGCGGCCGCTTCCTGCTCGTCTCGCTGGCGCGCTCGGGCAACAGCCCGGAGAGCCGCGCGATCGTGGACCGCACGCTGGCGAACGCCCCCGAGGCACAGCACCTCGTGATCACCTGCAACCGCTCGGGCGCACTCGCCACCGCCTACGACCACGTCCCCGGCGTGCGCGCGATCGTGCTGGACGAGAAGACCGACGACCGCAGCCTGGTGATGACGAGCAGCTTCACCAACCTCGTGCTGGCCGGCCAGGCTCTCGGCCGGCTGGGTGCGCTCGACGCCTACCTTACGCGCAGCGCGCAGCTGGCGGCGGAGGCAGCGCGGATCATCGAGTCCAGCGGCGACGCGCTCGCCCGCACGGCCCGCGCGGCCTACCGCTCGGTCGTCTACCTCGGCAGCGGCTGCCGGCTGGCGACCGCACGCGAGGCCGCGCTCAAGATGCTCGAGATGACCTCCGGCCGCGTGTGGACGCTGCCCGAGACCTACCTCGGGCTGCGTCACGGACCGATGTCGGCGGTGCACGCCGACACGCTGCTGGTCGCCCTCCTCTCCTCGTCGCCGCTGGTGCGGGCCTACGAGCTCGACCTGCTGCAGGAGCTCGGGCGCAAGGGGCTCGGCGCGCGGCGCGTCGTGGTCGGCTCGGGCGTGCCGGCCGAGGCTGCGCCGGGGAGAGACGACGTGGTCGTCGAGTGCGACGCGGCCGGCGAGATCGCCGACGCCGAGCTGGTGCTGCTCGACGCGGTGGTCGGGCAGCTGCTGGCCTTCTTCCGCTGCCTGCAGCTCGGGCTGCGGCCCGACACGCCCTCCGACGACGGCGTCATCACGCGCGTGGTGGACAGCTTCCGGATCCACGACGGACCCTCAGGGCCGCAGCCTTGAGGCGGGTGCTGGTCGCGGGCGAGATCAACGTCGACCTCGTCCTCCGCGGCTACAGCGCGTTCCCGCAGCCGGGCAAGGAGGTGCTCGTCGAGGACTCGCAGCTGGTGCTCGGCAGCGCCTCGGCCATCCTGGCGATGGGCCTCGCCCGGCTGGGCGTGCCCGTGGCCTTCGTGGGCAAGGTCGGCGACGACGTGTGGGGCCGCTTCTGCCTCGAGGACATGGCCTCCCGTGGGATCGACCTCTCCGGTGTCGTACGCAGCGATCGCCTCCAAACGGGAATCACGGTCGCGATCAGCTCCCCGGGCGACCGTGCGCTCGTCACCCACCTCGGCGCGATCGCCGCGCTAGTCGAGTCGGACGTGGGTGACGAAGCCCTGCGCGGGTGCGCCCACCTGCACGTGTCGTCGTACTTCATGCAGGAGGCCCTGCGCCCCGGCTGTCGGGCGCTGTTCGCGCGCGCGCACGGTTTCGGCCTGACGACCTCGCTCGACCCCGGCTTCGACCCGAGCGAGACGTGGGGCGACGACCTGCGCCGGGCGCTGGAGGAGGTGGACCTGTTCCTCCCGAACGAGGTCGAGCTGCGGGGCCTGGGCCGTCACGCGGACGTCGAGGAGTGCCTGAGGCGCCTGGCGAACGGCCGCACGCGGGTCGTCGCCAAGCTCGGGCGGGAGGGCGCGGCGACGCTCGAGGACGGGCTGCTGCTGCAGGTGCCCGCCCTTCCGGTCGAGCCGGTCGACACGACCGGCGCCGGGGACTCGTTCGACGCCGGGTTCCTGCGCCGCTGGCTCGACGGCGCGCCGCTCCGCGAGTGCCTGCGGCTGGGCGTCGCCTGCGGCGCGCTCGCGACGCGTGGGCTCGGGGGCACGGCCTGCCAGCCCGACTTGGCCGAGGCCGAGGCGTTCCTGGCGGCCCACGCCTGAGCAGGGCACGGGTGGCACGCGCGTGAGGGGCCGCTACCGCTGGTGGATCGGAGGGCTGCTCTTCCTCTCCACCGTCGTCAACTACCTCGACCGGCAGACGCTCAACGTCCTGGGGCCGACTCTCAAGGTGGAGTTCCACTGGTCGAACGAGGACTTCGCCTGGATCATCATCGCCTTCCGCATCGCCTACACGCTCATGCAGACGGTGGGCGGACGCATCCTGGACCGGCTCGGCACGCGCAAGGGCCTCACCTTGACGGTGGCGTGGTACTCGGCCGTGGCCAGCCTCACCTCGCTGGCCAACGGCTTCTGGACCTTCGTCGGCTTCCGCTTCCTGCTCGGAGCGGGCGAGGCGGCCAACTGGCCGGGGGCCACGAAGGCCGTCTCCGAGTGGTTCCCCAGGCGCCAGCGGGGGCTCGCGGTGGCCCTCTTCGACAGCGGCTCCTCGGTCGGCGCGATGCTGGCCCCGGCCCTCATGGTCTTCCTCATGACACGGACGGGCGGGTGGCGGCCGGCCTTCGTGATCGTGGGCACCCTCGGCTTCTTCTGGCTGTTCCTCTGGCGGCGCACGTACCACCCGCCGGAGACGCACCCCGGGATCACCCCGGCCGAGCGGGCGCTGATCCTCGAGGACCACGCCGCCGAGCACGCCGAGGCGGCCGTCGAAGCAGGCGCTCGCCCGGCCCGCTGGGCCGAGCTGCTGCGGCTCCGGCAGACCTGGGGAGCCATCGCCGCCAAGGGCCTGACCGACCCGGTATGGTTCATGATCGCGGACTGGTTCGCGATCTACCTCGTCGCCCGCGGCTACTCGCTCGAGCAGACCGTGGCCGGCTACTGGGTGCCGTTCCTCGGCTCCGGCCTCGGGAACCTCTTCGGCGGCACCTTCTCCGGCTGGCTCATCCGCCGCGGGTGGCCGGTCGGCCGCGCGCGCCGGCTGGTGATCGCGGGCGGGTCGCTCGGCGTCTTCGCGCTCATCCCCGCCGCCTTCGCCACGCGCTACGTGGTTCTGCTCGCGTGCTTCGCCGTCGCCACCTTCTCCTACGCCGCCATGTCGACCATGGCCAACTCCCTCCCGGCCGACCTCTTCCAGAGCCGGACGGTGGCCTCCGTGGCGGGGATGGCGGGCACGGCCGCGGGGGCCGGCACGATCCTGGCGACGTTCACCACCGGCGTCGTCGCGGACCGCTTCTCCTTCACCCCGATCCTGGTGGTCGCCAGCTTCGTGCCCTTCACCGCGGCGCTCCTGGTGCTCGCCCTGGTGCGCAACACGCGGCAGTCGGGCCGCGGCGTCCTCAAGGTGATATGACGCGCCCGCGGGTCGTGGTCCTCTCCGGCGAGACCCTCTTCCGCTCGTTCTTCGACCCGCCCCGCGAGCGGCGCCTCTCGCGCCGCTTCGACTGGACCCGCGCCGGCGGCCGCCTCCTCACCCCCCGCCTGCGCCGGCTGCTGGCCGGAGCCGACGCCCTCGTCACCACCTGGGACAGCCCGCACTTCGACGAGACGCTCCTTTCAATCGCGCCACGGCTTCGGATCGTGGCCCACTGTGGCGGGGAGGTGAAGGGTCGCTTCGCGCGGCCGCTGTTCGCTCGGCTGGTGATCACGAACGCCCCGGGGCCGATGGCGTTCTACGTCGCCGAGCTGGCGCTCACCTTCCTGCTGCACGCCGCGCGCCGCCTGGACGACTACCGCGAGGCCCTGCGCCGGCCCACGAACCGCGTCTACGCGCGGGTGCACGCGCGTGGGGCAGGAGAGGAGACGCTGCGCGGCCGGACGATCGGTCTGCTGGGCTTCGGCCGCATCGGCCGCGAGCTCGCCTGGCTGCTGAAGCCGTTCGGGGCGCGGCTGCTGGTGCACGACCCCTACGTGCCCGCCGCCCTCGCACGCCGGCACGCCGTCGAGCGGGCCGGGCTCGAGCGCGTGCTGCGCGAGTGCGACCTGCTCGTGCTCGCGGCCGCGTTGACCGACGAGACCCGCGGGCTGCTCGACGCCCGGCGCCTGGCCCTGCTCAAGGACGGAACCACGGTCGTCAACGTGGCTCGCGGCGCCCTCCTCGACCTGGCGGCCCTCACGCGCGAGGTGCGTCGCGGGCGCCTGCGCTGCGCCCTCGACGTCTCCGACCCGCACGAGCCGCTGCCGCTCCGCCATCCCCTGCGCCGCATGCGCGGGGCCGTGGTGACGCCGCACGTGGGCGCCGCGGCGCTGGCGGTCCGTCGGCAGATGGCGGACACCGTGCTCGCGCAGCTCGAGGGCTTCTTCCGCTACGGGCGCGTGGCCAACCGGGTCAGCGCCGCGCAACTGGAGCGCATGACATGAAGGCCAGTTTCTCGACGCTCGCCTGCCCGTCGTGGCCGCTGCGGGCGGCCATCGACGCCGCGGCCCGCCTCGGCTACGACGGCGTCGAGCTGCGCTTCGTGGCGGACAGCGACGCCCTGTGGCAGCAGGACGAGCTGATCGGCGAGGGCCTGCGCGAGACGCGCGCGCGGCTGCGCGACGCGGGCCTCGCCGTGCCCTGCGTGGACACCAGCGCCTTCTTCCACCACCCCGACCCGGCCGCGCGGCGCCAGGCGCTGGAGGATGCGCAGCGTCTGGTCGAGGTCGCGGCGCGGCTCGAGGCGCCCGGCATCCGCGTCTTCGGCGACCGGGTTCAGCCGGGCGCTGAGGTCGAGGCGACCCGCCAGTGGATCGCCGACGGCATCGCGCGCCTGCGAGAGACGGCCTCGCCGGCGGGGGTGGAGGTCTGGATCGAGAGCCACGGCGACTTCGCCCGCGCGCGCGACACACTCGCGCTGCTCGACGGCGTGCCCGAACAGGGCACGGGGGTGCTGTGGGACGCGGCGAACGCGTTCGAGGCCGGGGAGGACCCGGTCGACGGCGCGCGACTGCTCGGCGCAAGGGTGCGCCACGTCCATCTCAAGGACCTCGGGCGCCGGCCGCGAGGGCCCGCGCAGCCGGTGCTGCCCGGCCAGGGCGAGGTCCCGCTCGGGCGCGCGCTGACCGCCCTCGACGCGATCGGCTACACGGGCTTCGTCTCGTTCGAGTGGGAGAAGAAGTGGCACCCCGGGATCGCGCCGGCCGAGGTGGCGCTGCCGCATTTCGTGAGCTGGCTCGTCGCGCAGAGGCGGGCGCCGGAGGCTGATCCGTCCGGCGCTCGCGCGCTGGACCGGGCGTGGCTGCGGGTCCGGGTCCACCCGGACCGCGCCAGCCTGGGCCGCGACGCGGCGCGCCTGGTCGCGGCCCACGTCCGCCGCCTCGTCGAGCGCGACGGCCGCGCGGCCGTGATCTTCGCCTCGGCCCCGTCCCAGGACGAGTTCCTGGCCGCGCTGCGCGCAGATCCGGACCTGCCGTGGCGCAGGCTCACCGCGTTCCACCTGGACGAGTACGTCGGGATCGACGCCCGCCACCCCGCGTCGTTCCGCCGCTTCCTGACGGACCGCCTGTTCGACCACTTGCCGGTCGCGGCCTTCCACGGCCTCGACGGGGGGGCGAGGGATCTCGCCGCCGAGTGCGCGCGCTACGCCGGCCTGCTCGACCAGGAGCGGCCGGCGCTCGCGATCCTCGGCGTCGGCGAGAACGGGCACCTGGCCTTCATCGACCCGCCGTCGTGCGACTTCGGCGTCCCGACGGACGTGCGCGTCGTGGACCTCGACTTGGCCTGCCGGCAGCAACAGGTCCACGACGGCGCCTTCGCCCGGATCGAGGACGTCCCCCCGAGCGCCCTCTCGCTCACGGTCCCCTACCTGCTGCGGGTGCCGCGAGCGGTCGCGATCGTGCCGGGACCGGCGAAGCGCGCCGCGGTGCGGGCCGCGCTCGACGGCCCGGTCACCTGCGCCTGTCCGGCCTCGATCCTGAGGCGGCACCGCAACGCGACGCTGTTCCTGGACGAGGCCTCGGCCGCCGGGCTGGGCTGAGTGGTGCGGGCCGACGCGCTGCTTCCGAAAGGAGCCCTGCCGTGATCGCTCGCCCGGGTGCCGTAACCGACGTCGTCCTGATCCTGTCGCTCAGCGCCGCGGCCTCCGCGGCTGCCTCGCCACCAGCCCCGCCCGCGGCTGCGGCCGAGCCCACGCTCGACGGCGTGCTGCAAAAGGCGGGCGACTACGTGATCGAGTACGGCCGCGCCTTCTCGCTGGTCGTGGCCGAGGAGCAGTCCGTCCAGCGCCTGCGCGTGCAGGCCGGCGGGCCCGTGCACGAGACGCGGACGCTGCGCTCCGACGTCGTCTTCGTGCTCTCGCCCGGCACCATGCTGCCGTGGCAGCTGCTGCGGGACGTCTACGAGGCCGACGGTGTCGCGGTGCGCGGTCGCCAGCAGCGCCTCGAGGCGCTGCTCGTCGGCGGTGCCCCCGACCGCGTCGCCCGAGCCCGGGCCGTCGCGGACGAGAGCGCCCGCTTCAACCTGGGCCGCGGCGTGCGCAACTACAACGTGCCGACGCTGGTGCTCACGTTCCTCCACCCCGACCTGCAGCCGAGGTTCGAGTTCGAGCGGCGTCGCAACGTGACGGTCGACGGCCGCACTTTCGTGGAGATCGGCTTCAGCGAGCAGGCCTCCCCCACCGTCATCCGCAACGACGCCGCGGACAGGGACGTCCCCGTGCGCGGGCGCGTGCTTGTCGATCCTGCCAACGGGACCGTCGCACGGACCGAGCTCGCGATCGAGGTGATGGGCGACGGCGTCGTCACGTCCTCGCAGCTCGAGACGACCTACCGCGCGCTGCCGAGCCTCGCGATGTGGGTGCCCGTCGAGATGCAGGAGCGCCTGGAGTCGCGCCTCACCGGCTCGCGCGGCCGGTCCGGGCCCGTGGAGTTCGTCGAGGGCACCGCTACCTACAGGGCCTTCCGGCGCGCGGTGGTCGAGACGCAGGAGGAGGTCAAGCCGCCGCGGCCGTGAGCCTCAGCGGCCGGCGCCGCCGGCGACAGCGCTGCCGGCCGCCGTCGCGCCGGGGGACGCCGCGGCCGTGTGCTTCTCGAAGAGGCGCACGTCGGTCTCGAGCATGCGCGGGTCGTCGCCGGTGAAGACCCCGATGCAGGCCATGTCCTGCGGGCGCAGGCGCTCGGCGCAGTAGGCGAAGGCCGCTTCGGGATCGTTCCGGCCGGCCGCCAGGATCTTGTAGTGGATGGCCGGACGCGACAGGCCCTGGATCAGCTCCGTCATCGCGCGCCGGTCCCGCTCGCGGTACTCCTCGACCGCGCCGTGAACGTGCTCCGGGTCGTCCGTGCGCGGCGTCGGGTCGTAGTAGCAGCACATGTAGTAGTCGACGTCGAGCCGGCGCTCCGCCCACTCGAAGACGGCGGTCCTGTGGCCGGCGAGGCCGGCTTTCATGCCCAGCGAGCGGATCAGCGCCACGGCGCTCTTCACCTCGTCGCCGCGGCCGTTCGCGACCAGGTGATCCATCACGCCGCCGTGGACGTGGCAGGCGACGGCGCCGCCGCGCGCGGCGCGTCGCACGCAGGCCTCGGAGTCGCCGACCTCCGGGCAGGTCTGCGCGAACCACGACAGCTTCCCGCCCTCGTCGCGGTACTCGAGCAGCATCCGCATGACGTGGAAGTCGGTGCGCGCCACGAGGGCGCTGATGCCCAGCCGCTCCGCCTCGAACAGCGCCTGCTTGATCCGCGCCACCGTGTAGTGGCGGACCATCTGCTCGTCGCGGGCGATCCCCTGATGCGAGAAGCCGCTGAACGGGTTCGAGCCGAGCAACAGCCGCGACACCCGCAGGCCGTCGATCGTCGTGTGGTCCACCGTCGCCTCCCCGCTACTGGCGGATCTCGAGCGGCGCCTCGTGGCGCAGCGTCTGCTTCGACACCGTGTCGGTCACGTCGAGCCGCACGACGTACGCGCCGGGTGCGTAGCCGGTGAGCGGGATCGGGCCGACCGACGCGACCGCATCCGCCGTCGTGAACACGTCCTCGGCGCCGCGCGCGACCGGCCGGCCGTCCTTCAGGATGCTGTAGCGCGCATTGAGCGCGGCCTGCCCCGTGGCCGGGTCGAGCTTGGCGCCGTAGACGGCCGTCACCACCATCAGCGCGTCCTTCGCCGTGAACACGTTGCGGTAGCGCGGGTGCAGCAGCTGGCCGCCCATCTGGAAGGCGCCGAACGGGTCGCGCGGGTCGGCCCGGCCGGCCGCCGGGGGCTCGTCGGGATACAGGATTAGCGGGCCGGACGCGAGCACGCTCCCGCCGAGGTCCGGCACCTCGACGTCGAGGCTCGCCACGGAGCCCTTCGCGTCGGGCAGCGCCGCGGCGACCGTCAGCTTGTAGCGGCCGGGCTTCAGCGTGAGGCCCCACGAGGCCACGACCGTGCCGTCGGCCTGCGGCGGCGCCGTCGCCTCGCGGGCGGCGCTGGCCACCGCCTGGCCGCTCGCGTCCGCTGCCTGCGCCGCGAGCGACACCGTGAGCGCGCCGCCCGCGGCGGGAGGCCTGGCCGAGACGAGGCCGGCCAGGTACGCCTCGCCCTTCGGCGCCCGCATCGCGAGCTTCGGCTCGACCTCCAGCGGGAAGTCGCTGCGCGGCGCCGCCAGCAGCGCCCGCGCGCCAGCGCTCACGCCGGTGGACGCAGCCGCCGCCGCAAGCGGCACGAGGTGCCCGTCGCCGCCGCGCGTGTAGGCGAGGTCGGGGCGCGTCACGAACGCGGCCGCCGCCTTCCGCAGGTCCTGCCCGAGGAAGCCGGCGCCCTCGGCGTAGCGGCACTCCGAATCGAACTCGATCTTCAGCTCGGCCCCGGTGAAGCCGTACGGCAGGCCCGGCCGGTCGCGATAGACCCACGTCTCCGGCTCGCGGTTCGAGCCCTCGCGCAGGTAGGCCATGTTGTCGAACGCCCGGCCGGATCCGGGCGCGGGCGCGTCGCCCGGCCCGGGGCCCGCCGCCTTGGCCTCCCGGCTCCCGACCTTCACCGACGGATTACGCACCGCGTCGCCCTTGCCCAGAACCTCCTCCGGCCGGCCGAGCAGGGCCAGCACCTGGCCACAGCCGGTCTCGGAGCCCTTCTGGTTCGGGTAGGAGAACAGCTGGTCTGCGCGCGTCCAGACCGCGAGCACGTTGTCCTTGAACTCGTTGGCCGGCGTCCCGGGCGTGGGGTCGCGGCGCGCCCAGAAGATCTTCTGGAACTCGAGGCGGTCCTTGTCGTCGCGCAGCTCCTTCAGGACGGCGACCTCGTCGGGCAGCAGCAGGATGCGCGCGAGGCGCGGGAAGCGGCGCGTGTCCACGTCGCCGGGCGCGGCGCCGGCGGCCGGGAGGGCCATCGCGAGCATTGACGGAAACAGAAGCGGAACCAGACGACGGGTGCGAGCGGCCATGACTCCCTCCCCGGCGAAACCCGATGCCGGCGCACAGCATACCGCCCTGAACTTGCGTTTGGTACTTTTATCTTGCGTTTATCTGTCTTTTCTTCTATCTTCCTGCCCCGGCCCGCCGGTCCGCGAGATTCCATGAACCCTCCCCTGAAGAGCCTGACCACCGTCGACTTCGCGGTGATCGGGGCCTACATGGCATTCATGCTGGCGATCGGGTTCTACGCGATGCGCTTCAATCGCGGCGCCGCCGACTACTTCAAGGGAGGCAGCCGCATCCACTGGCTGGCCGCCGGCCTCTCCTCTTTCATGAGCGGCTTCTCGGCCTGGACCTTCACCGGGGCCGCCGGCCTCGCCTACCAGCACGGGCTGGTGGCGATCCTGCTCTACGTCGGGAACGCCGCGACCTTCCTGCTCGGCTACTTCCTGTTCGCCCAGCGCTGGCGCCGCGCGCGCATCGGGACCGTGATGGAATACCTGGTCGACCGCTACGACGAGCGCACGCGCCAGGCCTTCTCCTGGACCACGATCTTCTTCCAGCTGTTCATGGGCGGGGCCATGCTGTACGGGCTCGCGGTGTTCGTGGCCCCGACCTGCGGCTGGCCGCTGTCCTGGACGATCGTGGGGTCGCAGGCGGTGATCCTCGCCTACTGCGTCGTCGGCGGGCTCTGGGCGGTCGTGATCACGGACTTCTTGCAGGCCGCGATCCTCATGCCCTTCACGCTCGTGATGTTCGTCGCCTCCCTCGCGAAGGTGGGCGGGCTCTCCGGGCTCGTGGCCGGCCTGCCGCCCGAGTCGACCTCGCTCGCGCTCACGCCGGGCTACGGCTGGAGCTACGTCGTGTGCTGGGCGGTCATGACGAGCTTCGGCTACAACACGGCGGCCATGGCCCAGCGCTACTTCAGCGTGGAGGACGAGCGCGCCTCCCGCAAGATCGCCCTCCTCTGCTTCTCGCTCTTCCTCGTCGGCGCCTTCATCTGGTTCGTCCCGCCGCTCGCCATGCGCGTCCTGCACCCCGACCTCAGGTCGATCTGGCCCGACCTCGCCAACCCGCACGAGTCCTCGTACGCGCTCGCCGCGCTCACGCTGCTGCCGCCGGGGCTCGTCGGGATCATGCTCGCGGCCATGTTCAGCGCGACGATGTCGAGCCTCTCCGGCCTGCTGAACATCCACGCCTCGATCATCTCGAAGGACATCTTCCCGACCCTCTTCCCGCGCCGGGCCGGCGAGTCGGAGAAGCTGACGGTGGCCTGGACCGCGACGTTCGCGGTCGGGGTCGTCATCATGGCGATCGCGCTCGCGATGGCCCTCGGCCGGTACACCGTGTTCGGGGCCATGGTGACGTTCAACACCGTCATGTCGCTCTCCTACGGCCCGCCGGCCCTCCTCGGCCTCGTGGTTCGCCGGACCCCGAGCTGGTCCGGCCTCGCCTCGTTCGCAGTCGGCCTCGCGCTCGGCACGATCGGGAGCTTCGTCCTGGGCTGGGACCTCCGGCTGAACGTGGTCGTCGTCGTGCCGGCGTCGGTGGGGGTCTTCTTCCTGACGCGCCTCCTCCCCGAGCGCGATCCCGTCCGCCTCGCGCGACGGGAGGACCTCTTCCGCCGCCTCGACACGCCGGTCGACGTGGCCGCGGAGCTGGGGGACACGGTGGACCCGACGACTGACGTCTTCCGGTTCCTGAGCCGGATGACCGGCCTGGTGGGACTTCTCTGCGTGCCGTTCGTGTTCACGGCGGCGCCCGACGAGCGCGCGACCGTGGTCGGCTACGTGGCAACCACGCTGGCGCTCGCGGCCGGGCTGACTTTCGTGCGCGGCCGGGAGCGCGCGCCGGCCGCGGCGAGCGTCGGCGCGGCGCAGCCGTGAAGGGCACGCCAGGCGCCGGGTCGCGGGCGCGGGCGAAGGGGGTCCCGATGAGAGCAGCCGTGCCTGTCGTCTTCCTGCTCCTCGCCGCCGCGACGCCCGTGCGGGCCGGCGTCGCCACGGTGTGGGCGGTCGGCGACGGCGAGAAGGTCGCCCCCGACGCGGCGAAGAACCCGCTCGCAGCGGGCAACGCCGGGTGGGACGGCCACGCCGTGCGCCTGTTCGGCGCGCGCAACGAGGTGCTGGCCTTCCAGGTGATCGTGCAGGCCGACGCCACGGGCATCGGCGCGCTCGGCGCGTCCCTGCCCGAGCTGCGCCTGAGCGGCGGCGAGTCGCGCATCGCCTATGCGCCCCCGGCGGCGGACCCGTCGCTCTCGGTCGGGCGGGAGATCCAGCTGTTCTCCGTTCGCTCGATGAAGGTCACCCGGGAGACGCACGCCTCCTGGGCCTGGCAGCCGGGAAGCCCGGCGGCGCCGAAGCACACGCTCGGCTGGCAGCCCGTGCAGCTCGTGCCCGAGAACGCGCGCGCCGGGCGTGGCGGGTTCCCGCTCCACGTCGCGCCGGGCACGTCACAGGCCCTGTGGATCGAGGTCTACACCGGCCGTCACCCGGCCGGCGTCTACGAGGGGACGCTGCGGCTGCGCGCGGACGAGGAGGCGCGGGTACTCCCGGTCGAACTGCGGCTCCTCGACTTCGAGCTTCCCGACGAGAACTCGCTCGACGCGATGGTCTACTACGAGCCCGAGCAGCCGGAGCTGTACCAGGGCCGCAACCTCGACCCCGCCTACCACCGCTTCGCCCACCGCCAGCGCGTCGAGCTCGTGCACGCCTACGACGAGGCGCGCGTGCGCGCCAGCCTGGGCCGCCTGCGCGGAGAGGACTTCACCCCCGCGAACGGCTACGAGGGGCCGGGCGAGGGGAAGGGCAACCAGATCGTCCCGCTCACGTTCTACGGGCCCGGCCGCGACTTCGACGAACGCGCGAGCGCCTGGCGCCGCGCGGACGCCTGGATCGCCTTCCTGCAGTCGACGCTGCCGGGCGCGCGCACGTTCCTCTACCTGCCGGACGAGCCTTACCCGGCGCAGTACCCGTACGTCAGGCAGCTCGCCTCGAACGTGCGCTCGAACCCCGGCCCCGGCCGCGCGCTGCCGACGTTCCTGACCAAGGCGATCGTGCCGGACTTCGCCGACCTGATCGACATCTGGTGCGTGCCGCCCCAGGCGTTCGACGTCGCGAAGGCCGCGGCCGAGCGGGCGAAGGGCCGGCGCGTGTGGTTCTACAACGGGGGCCGGCCGAACGGGCCCAGCCCCCTGATCGACGCGCCGGCGACGGAGGCGCGGGCGGTCGCCTGGGCCGCGTTCAAGCACAATGCCGACACCTACTTCTACTGGCACGGCGTCCACTGGCGCCACAACGGCCAGAAGCAGGGCGAGCGCGACCAGGACGTGTGGAAAGACCCGATCACGTTCGACAACCGCGGACAGCCGGGAAAGCCGGTCGCGGATCAGGGCTATCTCAACGGCGACGGTGTCCTTCTCTACCCGGGCGAGGAGAAGCTGCACCCGGACGAGGACCGCGGCCTCGCGGGGCCGATCGGCACGGTGCAGCTCGCGAACCTGCGCCGTGGCCTGCAGGACCACCAGTACCTGACGCTCGCGCGGCGGCTGGGGCTCGAGCCCGTGGTGCAGAAGGCTCTGGCGTCGGTCGTGCCGCGCGTCTTCTCGGACGCGGGCGAGACGGTCGGCTTCGCGGAGACGGGCGAGACGTTCGAGGCCGCGCGGCGCGAGCTGGCCGAGGCGATCGTGGCGGCGCAGAAGGGGGCGGCGAGGTGAGCGCCGGGCTCCGGACCGTGCTGCTGCCGCTCGCGGCGCTCCTGGCGATCGGGGCGGTTGGGCCGGGTGGCGAGGATCCGCGGCCGCTCCCGGCGCACCCGCGCCTGCTGGTTGCCGAGCGCGATCCGTTCTCCGGGCTCGACCTGCTGCGCGCGCGCTACGCGGCCGGCGCGCGGCCGTCGGACGACCTGCCCGGCTGGGCGCTCAGCTACCTGCTGACCGGCGACGAGGCCTACGCGAAGCGGGCGCTCGCGGCGCTGCCCGACACGCAGCTGCACGGGGCGAAGGGCTCGAACCGCTACCTCGTCTTCCTGCGTCGCTCGCTCGCCTTCGACTGGCTCTACCGCTACCCGGGCTTCGACACTGCGCTCAAGGACAGGGTGGCAGCGGAGCTGGTCGACGGGGCCGCGCAGATGCTGGCGCTGCAGTCTCTGGCCGACCCCGCGCAGGCCTCGTACCACAACCACACCGCGCGCGAGCTGGCGCTCGCCGCCTTCGCGCTGTGGGCGGTCGAGGGCCATCCCTCCGTCGAGGGGCGCGCCGCGCCGATGCGCGCCCAGGTGGACCGCGCGCTCGACAACATCCTCGAGACGAGCGAGCTCGTGGACCCGCTCGGCGGCTACCACGAGTCCACCGACTACATGCGCATCACCTGGGCGCCGCTGGCGCTGCTGGCCGAGATGCGGCGCACGCGCACCGGCGAGGACCCCGCCCGGCGCTTCGGTGTCTTCCCGAACATGGGCACGACCTACCTGTACAAGCTGCTGCCCGACGGCAGCTGCGCGCGCGACGACGACGACGAGTTCCCTCACCTCGACGACCTGGACGACGTGGTCCTCGGCTACGCGGTGCACCGCTTCAAGGACCCCTACGCGGCCTTCCTGCTGCGCCGCAGCGGCTGGCTGCCGAAGGCCTGGCGCATCCCGGTGCTCGAGTTCCTGTGGAACGACCCCTCGGTCGTGCCTCGCGACCCGGCCGCGACCAGCGAGCTCGAGCTGCCGCGCCAGCGCCTGTTCCCGGGCATCGGGCACCTGGTGCTGCGCGACGGCTGGCGGCCCGACTCCACCTGGATCGAGCTCGCCTGCGGGCCGTACTTCGCGAAGCACGACCACCTCGACGCCGCGCACTTCGTGATCTACCGCAAGGGTCAGCTGGCGATCGACAGCGGCGCCGACTACACGGACACCGAGAGCCCGCACTACCTCAACTACTACCGGCGCACCGTCGCCCACAACAGCGTGCTCGTCTACCGGCCCGGCGAGCGGTTCTTCTGGGGCGAGGACCTCTGGGAAGCCGCCAACGACGGCGGCCAGCGCATGGACTCGTCGCGCTTCTGGAACTCGGTGCGCAGCCTCGAGGACTGGCGGCGCACGCGCGACCTGTGGGACCGCTGCCGGCTGGCGCCCGTGGCGTCCGAGCCGGGCGTCTACCACTACGCGAAGGCCGACGCCACGCGGGCGTACCAGCCGTCGAAGCTGAAGCGCTTCACGCGAGAGCTCGTCTACCTCGACCCGGCGCGCACGCTCGTGGTCTTCGACCGCGTCAGCAGCGCAGACGCCTCGTACCGCAAGGCGTGGCTGCTGCACGGGGTGAACGAGCCGCGGGTCGAGGGCCCGCAGGCCGGCGTCTCCGTGGGCAACGGCGGAACCGACCACAGGAACGCGACGCTCGCGACGTTCGAGGAGGGCGAGGGTCGGCTGCGCGTGCACACGCTGCTGCCGCGCGAGCGCGAGGTGATCGCGCGCGGCGGCCCGGGCTTCGAGTTCTGGACGCCGGGGGACGCGAAGGGCGGGCCGTGGGGCAGCGGGCAGAACTGGCCGCTCGAGCCGGCCGAGGGCGGGCCGCTGCCGGACGACCCCTACCTGGTGCGGATGTGGAAGACGTTCTGGGGCGGCTCGCTCGAGCGGCTGTCGCCCTCCAACCGCCGCGCGGTGGTGCCGGGAGCCTGGCGGCTCGAGATCTCCCCCGCCGAGCCGGCCGAGGACGACGTGTTCCTGAACGTGCTGGAGATCGGCGACCGTGCCGACGCGACCCCTCCACGACGGACCGCGGCGATCGAGGGCCACGGCCTGACGGGCGCCGCGATCGAGGGGGTGGGCGTCGTGCTGTTCGCCAGCAGCGACGGGCCGCTGCGCGAAGGGGAGGCGACGCTGCCGGCCATCGCGGTGCCGGCGCTGCTCTTGACCGGCCTCGAGCCGGGCGCGGCCTACGAAGCCCAGCTCACCTCGGGCTTCGCGCCGGGCTCGCCCCTGTGGCAGGCGGCCGGAGAGGCCAGCGACGAAGGCACGCTGCGCTTCGCACGGGACGTGCGGCAGGAGGCACGCCTGCGGCTGCGCAGGCTGCGCTGACGAGAGGAGACGAAGATGCGCGTGAGACGCCTACGGACCCCGGTCCTGCTCGCGGGGGCGAGCCTGCTCGTGGGAGCCGCGTTCACCCGGGCGGCCGCCCCGCGGCCGCCGCTGCCGAAGATCGCCGCGCCGGTGATGTTCGGCACGCCCGAGGCCGACCGCATCCTCGAGGCGCTGCAGGTCTTCCCGCCCGACAACCCCTGGAACCAGGACGTCTCGGGTTTGCCCGTGGCCAAGGACTCGGCGCAGATCGTGGCCTCGATCGGGGCGGACAAGAGCCTCGGCTACAACCTCGACATGGGCTTCATCCTCGTCCCGCCGGACCAGAAGCGGGTGCCGGTGAAGCTCCTCGACTACCCGAACGAGTCGGACCCGGGGCCGTACCCGGTGCCCGACAACGCGCCGATCGAGAACTGGCCGCTCGCGGTCAACGAGGACGTGAAGGCTCTCACGAAGCCGGGCCAGACGCTCGAGGACATCCAGAGAAACGGCACCGGCGACCGCCACATCCTGGTCGTGGACCCGGTGAACGCCAGGCTCTACGAGTTCTGGCAGGCGCGGAAGACCGACGCCGGCTGGCAGGCCTCGAACGAGGCGACCTTCGACCTGCGGACGGGCGCGCTGCGGCCCGAGCGCTGGACTTCCTCCGACGCCGCCGGACTGCCGGTCTTCCCCGCGGTCGTGCGCTACGACGAGTGCCAGCGCGGCAAGGTGGAGCACGCGATGCGCTTCACGGTGCGCAGGACGCGCCGCGGCTACGTGCTGCCGGCCACGCACTGGGCGAGCCCCAGCTTCGACCGCTCCTTCCCGCGCATGGGCGAGCGCTTTCGCCTGCGCCGGGACTTCGACAGCTCGGGCTTTCCGAGGCACGCGCGCGCCATCCTCGAGGGCCTGAAGACCTACGGCATGTTCGTGGCCGACAACGGCAGCGACTGGCTGATGTCGATCTCGCCCGACCGGCGGCTCGAGGGCCTCGAGACGCTGCGCCGCGTCAAGGGCGGCGACTTCGAGGTGGTGGACACCGGCGCGCGGGCGGTCGAGGACCGCCCGCGCTAGGCCGCACGCGGGCCGCGGCGGGAGCGAGCCATGAAGCTGTGCCAGATCGGCTGCGGCGAGCACGCGCGGGTCGCGCACGGCCCCTCGCAGGCGCGCCTGGCACGGGAGCGAGCCTCTCTGGTGCTGGCGGCCTGCTGCGACACGGACGCAGCGAGGGCCGAGTCGTTCCGACGAGCGTTCGGCTACGCGCGCGCGTTCTCCGACGCCGAGGCGTTGCTGGAGGTGGAGCGGCCCGATGCCGTCGTGCTGGCCGTGCCCGTCGAGCGCACCGTCTCGATCGGCTCGCTGGTCCTCGAGCGCGGCGTGCCGCTGCTGCTGGAGAAGCCGCCCGGCAAGACGGTCACGGACGTGGACTGCCTGATCGCGGCGGCGGGCGCGGTCCCACACCAGGTGGCCTTCAACCGCCGCTTCGCACCGCTCGTGCGCGAGCTGCGCCGCAGGATCGAGGAGCGAGGCTCGCTCCAGCACCTGCACTACGAGATGACCCGCGTCGAGCGGCGGGACCCCGACTTCTCGACGACCGCGATCCACGGCCTCGACGCCGTGCGCTACCTGGCCGGCTGCGACTACGCCGGGGCGCGCTTCCGCTACCACGAGCTGCCCGCGCTGGGGCCGGGCGTCGCGAACATCCTGGTGGACGCGACGATGGCGTCGGGCGTCAGCGCCCAGCTGGCGTTCTGCCCCGTGGCCGGGGTGATGGTGGAGCGCGCGACCGCCCACGCGCACGGCCACACCTGGTCCCTGCGGGTGCCAATGTGGAGCGGCGTCGACTCGCCCGGCCGGCTGTGGCACTTCGCGGACGGCCGGCTGCTGGCGGACCTGGGCGGCGAGCACGTGGGCGACGGCAGGGAGCTCTTCGAGCTGGGCGGCTTCTACCGCGAGACGGCGGAGTTCCTCGACGCGCTCGCGGCCGGGCGCGCGCCCTCGCCGAGCCTGCGCGAGTCGCGCCAGTCGGTGGAGATCGCGCAGCGGATCCGCGAGCGGCGCACGGAGTTCCGCGCGTGAACGGCGAGCAGGCGAGACAGCGGAGGATCGGATGAAGATTGCAGCGTACGCTGCCACCATTGGCGGACTGCTCGCCGGCGTCACGACGGCGGCTCTCGTCGCCGGGCCGCAGCCCTCCGGCCGCGCCACGCAGCTGCCGCCGACGCACGACGCGCGCCTCGACGCCTGGCGCGTGATCGGGCCCGGCGGGGGCGGCACCATGCGGCGGCCCGCCATCAGCCCGCACGACCCGCGGGTCGTCGTGCTCGGCTGCGACATGACCGGCGCCTACCTCACGGGCGACGGCGGCGCGTCCTGGCGCATGTTCAACCTGGGCGCGGTGCCCACCGCCTTCGCCTTCGACCCGAAGGACCGGTCCGTGCTCTACGCCGGCGCCGGGGCCGTCTACCGCAGCGACGACGCGGGCCGCAGCTGGCGCATGGTCCTGCCCGACCCGTCGAGGAACACGGTCGCGCGGGCGATCGGCGACCACGGCGACCGGGTGATCTTCACGGACGACGCCGCGTTCCCCGGCAGCGGCCGCAGCGTCACGGTCCACGCGCTCGCCGTGGACGAGGACGACCCGTCGCACGTCTACGCGGCCCTGAGCACGGCGGGCTCGCCCGTCCCCGGCACGCCCGCCTCCCCGACGCTGCTGCTTCGCTCGACGGACGGCGGCCGCAGCTGGGCGCGCGTCACGGCCTTCGCGTCGGAGCGGATCTTCGCGCTCTTCGCCGAGGGCGGCGGCCGGGCGCCGCACGTGCGCGCGATCGGCGAGTCCGGCGCCTACGAGGGCGACGGGACGAGCTGGCAGCATCACGCCGCGCCGGGCGGCGCGCGTTTCAGCTCCGGCAGCTTCGGCCGCGACCCGCGCTCCGGCGTCGTGTTCGCATACGCCACGCTGCCTTTGGCGCGCGAGGCCGGCGCCGGTCCCGCCGGAGCGGCCGGCGGCCGGGTGAGCGGCGGAGTGCAGGTCTCCGACGACGGCGGCCGCAGCTGGCGCGCCGCGAACGGCACGCTGCTCGAGGCGGTCGGCGAGATCGGCCGCGGGGAGTCCTGGGGCCCGGCGAAGGGGTCGCTGCCGTCGCTGGGCCCGATCGCCGCCTCCGCCCACTTCCCGCTGGTGGCCTACGTGGGGCTGCGCGGCATCGTGCTTGCCGGGCGCGGCGGACGGCCGTACAACGGGATCGCGAAGACGACCGACGGCGGCGCGACCTGGAGCGTCGTGCACGCCGAGTCCGACACGCCCTCGCCGGACCTCGCCGCCTCCTGGATCGAGCCGCGGGCAGCCGAGGACGGCCACTCGGTCTGGTTCGACGCGCCGTACGACCTCGCCGTGGCGCCGAACGACCCCGACGTCGCCTACGCCACGGACCTGTTCCGGACCTACCGCACCGCGGACGGCGGCCGCACCTGGGCGCAGACGAACTCAGAGGCCCGCGGGGAGGACCGCTGGCGCACGCGCGGCCTCGACGTCACCACGAACTACGCCGTCGAGTTCGACCCACACGACCCGCAGCGCGTCTACATCCCCTACACCGACATCGGGCTCTTCCGCAGCGACGACGGCGGCGAGACCTGGACCGGCTCGACGACCGGCGTCCCGACCCCCTGGCGCAACACGACCTACGCGCTCGCGTTCGATCCCGAGGTGAAGGACCTGGTCTGGGGCGCCTTCAGCGGCACGCACGATCTCCCGCGGCCGAAGATGTGGCGGCGCACCGACCCGGCGCGCTTCCGCGGCGGCGTCGCCGTCTCGACCGACGGCGGACGGCACTGGGCGCCCTCCAACGCGGGCATGCAGGAGTCGGCGGTCACGCAAGTGCTGCTCGACCCGCGCAGCCCGAGGGGAAGACGAACGCTCTACGCGGCGGCCTTCGGCCGGGGCGTGTACAAGTCCGTCGATGGCGGCCACAGCTGGGCGCTGAAGAACGCCGGGCTCGCGCCCGACCCGCGAAACCAGCCCTTCGCCTGGCGCCTGACGCTCGCCGCGGACGGCATGCTCTACCTGGTCGTGGCGCGCCGCAGCGAGCGCGGCCGGATCGGGGACGCGGACGACGGCGCGCTCTATCGCTCGATCGACGAGGCTGAGCACTGGACGCGCCTCACGCTGCCCGCGGGCACGAACGGGCCGAGCGGCCTGACCGTGGACCCTGCCGACCCCAAGCGCTTCTATCTCTCGGCCTGGGGCGTCACGCACCCGGACGGGGACACGGGCGGCGGCATCTTCCTGAGCACGGACGCCGGCGCGTCGTGGCGTCACGTGCTGGCGGACGCGCAGCACGTCTACGACGTCACCGTGGACCCGCGCGACCCGACGCACCTCTACGCCTGTGGCTTCGACCAGGCCGCCTTCCGCTCGACGGACCGCGGCTCGACCTGGCAGCGGATCCGCGGTTTCAACTTCAAGTGGGGCCACCGCGTCGTGCCCGACCCGCGCGACGCGGCGCTCGTCTACGTCACCACCTTCGGCGGCAGTGTCTGGCACGGGCCGGCCGCCGGCGACCCGACCTCGAGCGAGGACGTCGTGACGGGAGGCTCGCGGTGACGCCCGCGATGGCCGTCGTCCTGCTCACCGCGGGCGCCTCGGCAGCGGCGCAGGGCCGACCCGAGCGCCTCCAGCAGCTGGTCGAGGCCAACATCCTCGGCACCCACGCGTACCAGATCGTGCTCGCGAAGAAGGAAGGCAAGGGAGATCCCGCCTGCTACGCGGCGGGCGCGCTCGGTGACGCGCAGCTCGCCGCGATCGAGGCGCACCAGGCGGCGCTGCTGAAGGCGGACGTCACGGCCGTACGCGCCTGGGGAGAGGGCAGGCCGTCGCCCTTCGATCCCGGGTCGGACCTCGAGCCGCTGCTCCACGCGGGCTTGACGATGCCGGAGACGCTACCCGTCAACGTCTTCACGCGCTGGCTCGCCGGGAAGACGCACGCCACGCGGGTGAGCGTGCGCGCGATCGCCAGCCTGTTCCAGACGAACCTCGAGGTCGAGCGCGACGGCGACCGGCTCCAGGAGCTGTTCGCGTTCTACGCCGGCCTCGGCCTGCCGGTGTACCTCGGCCAGCTCGGCCTGCCCGGCACGGACGCGTTCTTCCTGGAGATGGGCCGGGCGCTCCAGGGGAAGAGCTGCGTCTCTCCCGTCGGAACCGGCGCCGCCGAGTGGCAGCTCGCCGGCCGCAAGAACTGGAACTGGGGCGAGAAGAACCTCGGCATCCGCGACGACAAGGTGCTGGCGGCCGAGCTGCTGAAGGAGCCCGACGTGGCGGCGCTCGTCCCCCGCATCAGGGCCCTGCCGAGGCGGCGGATCGCGGTGATCGGCCACTCCTTCACCATGCAGCTGCACTGGTCGACGCCGGGCGCCTTCGTGCCGATCGTGACGGCGATCTTCGCGAAGGAGAACCCCGGAGTCGAGTTCCGGCAGTTCCAGGGGGGAGGCCTCACCTCGACACGGGCGATCGCCCGCTTCCACGACGACGTGATCGCCTGGAAACCGGACACGGTGCTGCTGGTCGTCCTCAACCGCACCCGCGAGGACCTCGCGAGCTTCGTGAAGATGGGCCGGGACTTCGCGGCCGCCGGCGCGCGGGTCGTCACGTTCGACGACCTGCACGACCCCGACGCGAGCGACCCGGCGCTCGTCGGCAGGGACGTCGCCGCCGCGCGCGAGGCCGGCATGACCGTGATCGAGGTCGGCGCACTGCTGGCCGGCTCGCCCGAGCGCGAGCGCTTCCTGTGCCTCGACAAGGTCCACATGACCGAGCCGTACCACCGGCTGATGGCCAAGCAGTGGCTGGGCTGGCTGGTCGGCGCCCGCCCGGCGCACCTGGAGAACGGACGATGAAGACGCTGGTCTACGAGACGAAGCAGGAGCTGGCCGACGCGGCGGCACGGCGGGCGGCGGAGACCATCCGCGGCGCGATCGCCGCGAGCGGCGCGGCACGCGTGATCGCCGCGACCGGCGCCTCGCAGTTCGAGTTCCTGGACGCCCTGTGCCGGCTGCCCGGCGTCGACTGGCCGAAGGTCTCGTTCTTCCACCTGGACGAATACGTGGGCCTGCCCGCCACGCACCCGGCCAGCTTCCGGCGCTACCTGCGCGAGCGCATCGTGGAGCGCGTCCACCCGGGCGAGTTCCACTTCATCGAGGGCGACGCTGCGGACCCGGCCGCGGAGTGCCGCCGCGTCGGCGCCCTCCTCGCCCGCCAGCCGGTCGACGTCGCCTTCGTCGGCATCGGCGAGAACGGCCACCTCGCCTTCAACGACCCGCCGGCCGACTTCGAGACCGAGGAGCCCTATCTCGTGCTGGACCTCGACGAGGCCTGCCGCCGGCAGCAACTGGGCGAGGGCTGGTTCGAACGGCTCGAGGACGTGCCGGCCCGGGCGATCTCGATGTCGATCCGGCAGATCCTGAGGTCGCGCGAGATCCTGGCGGTGGTGCCCGACCTGCGCAAGGCCCAGGCCGTCCGCGACTGCCTGGAGCAGCCGGTGGGACCCGAGCGCCCGGCCTCGGTCCTGCGCACCCACCCGCACACCACGCTGTACCTCGACGACGACTCGGCGTCGCTGTTGGCGCACGCCCCGGGGGGCCGCTGAGATCGTGTCGCACGGAGCGCCCCGGGTGAGATCCGCGCTTGCCGCCGTCGCCTGCGTCGTGGCCGTGGCCGTGGCGTCGCCCGCGGCCCTCGGCGCTGCCGAGGTGAGCGTGTCCGAAGAGACGCGCTCGATTCCCACCTACGAGGAGGGCCTGCCAGACCGCAATCCTCCGTTCGACCTGTTCACGAGCACGCGCTTCAACTACCCCTACACGATCCGCGAGAGCCTGACCGACCGGCGCGCGTCCCGAGAGTGGCGCGTGCTCGTCCTCGAGAACGAGCACCTGCGCGTCGAGGTGCTGCCCGACCTCGGCGGGCGCCTCTGGCGCTGCGTCGACAAGGCGAACGGCGCGAGCCTCTTCTACGCGAACCCGTCGCTGAAGTTCGCGCAGGTCGCCTACCGCGGCTCGTGGGCGACGTTCGGCATCGAGTGGAACTTCCCCGTCTCCCACAGCTGGGTCACGTCCTCGCCGGTCGACTTCGCGACCGTGCGCCACCCCGACGGCAGCGCCTCGATCGTGGTCGGCAACGTGGACCTCGTCTACGGCATGCAGTGGCGCGTCGAGCTGACGCTGCGGCCCGGCCGCGCCGTGCTCGAGCAGCGCACGACGCTCTACAACCGCAGCGACCTGCCGCACCGCTTCTACTGGTGGACGAACGCGGCGGTGGAGGTGTGGGACGACTCGCACATCCTCTACCCCATGGACTTCACGGCCGCGCACGGCTTCGCCGAGGTGGACAGCTGGCCGGTCGACGCGAAGGGCGTCGACCTCTCGCGTCCCGGCAACCACACCTCCGGCCCGGTGTCCCTGTTCGCCCACGCCAGCCACGAGGGCTTCATGGGCGTCTATCACCCGCGCACGCGCGCGGGCGTCGCGCACTACGCGGACCCGGCCGAGCTGCCGGCGAAGAAGGTCTGGAGCTGGGGCAACGACGCGGACGGCCTCGACTGGAGGAAGGCGCTCTCGGACGACGGCAGCGCCGAGGCCGAGATCCAGGCCGGCCTCTTCCGCGACCAGGAGACCTACGCGTTTCTCGCGCCGCAGGAGACGATCTCCTTTCGCGAGCACTGGCTGCCGGTGCGCGAGATCGGCGGCTTCGTGCGCGTGACGCCCGAGGCGGTGCTGAACGTGGAGCGAGCCGCGGCGGGTGAGCAGCAGGCTGGGCTCGTGGTCGGGCTCAACCTCAGCGAAACGCTTCGCGCGGGGACGCTGCGGATCAGCGACGCGGAGCGGGTGCTGCTGGTGGAGACGCTCTCGCTCGAACCGTCGTCCTTCTTCCAGAAGACCTATGGCTCCCTGCCGCCGGCGGAGCGCTACACCGTCGAGATCGCGGACGCGGTGGGGCGGATCCTGGTGCGGCACACCGAGGGCGTCTACGACAACGCCCCGCCCTCGGAGGTCACGCTCGGGCCGCAGAAGGCCTGGCGCTGTCCGCCGCCGGCGCAGCGCACGGACGATGACTTCGTCCAGCTCGGCCGCGGCCAGGAGCTCGAGGGCAAGCTGCTGGTCGCGTACGAGACGTACCAGGAGGGCCTGCGCCGCTTCCCCGGCATCTTTGCGCTGGGAAAGGCGGCCGGCCGACTGGCGGTCGCGCTGAAGCGCTACGACGAGGCCATCCTGCGGCTCACCGCGGTCGAGGCGCGTGCGCCGCAGGACACGGAGGCCGCGTACGCGCTGGGCGTGGCCCTCGAGGCACGCGGGGAGACGAGGAAGGCCAGGACGCGCTTCGAGGCGGCGGCCCTCGCGCGCGAGACGCGGCCGGCGGCGCTGCTGCAGCTCGCGCGTCTCGACGCGCGCGGCGGCCGCACCGACGCCGCCCTCGAGCGGCTCCGCGCCGCCACGGTCGAGTCGCCGGGCATGGTCCGCGCCGGGGGCTTCGAGGTCATCCTGCTGCGCCGTTCGGGACGGCTCGACGCCGCCCGCGAGCGGCTGGCCCACTGGCTCGCGATCGACCCGACGAGCGGCACGCTGCGCAGGGAGCAGGTCGCGCTCGGGGGCGAGGAGGGCGGCTTGTGGCGTCACCTCGCCGGAGAGCCGCAGCGCATCCTCGACGTCGCGATCGACTACATGCAGCTCGGGGCCTTCGACGACGCCTTCGAGGTGCTCTCGCGTCCCTGGCCTGGAGACGGCGTGGTGGGCGAGCCGGGCGCGCTGCGGCCGGAGACCCACCCCGAGCTCGCCTACTACCGCGCGTATTGCCGCGAGAGGCTCGGCCAGGACGCGCGCGCGGACTACGAGGCCGCGTCGCGGATGCCGACGACATACGTCTTCCCGAGCCGCGCCGAGTCGTTGCCCGTCCTCGAGCGCGCCGTGACCGTGAACCCGAACGACGCGACCGCGCACTTCCTGCTCGGCTCGCTGTATCTGACGGGCGGCATGAGCGATCGGGCCCTCGCCGAGTGGGAGGCGACCCTGCGCCTGGACCCGAAACGTCCGGTGCTGCACCGCAACGTCGGCCTGACGCTGCTGTACTCCGGCGGCAGCCTGGACCGGGCGCGGGCCGTGCTCACCCAGGGGCTCGACGCCGACCCGGGCAACCCGGAGGTCTACCTCGCGCTCGACCAGGTGCTGGAGCTGCTGGGGCGCCCGGCCGGGGAGCGGGCCGCCGCCCTGCGCCGCTACCCCGATCCGGCAGGGATGCCGTCCGCGCTGGTGTTCAAGCTGGCGCTCGTCCTCGCCGACCAGGGCCGCTTCGACGAGGCCGAGGCTCTCTTCCGCGACCGCTTCTTCCCGCGCGAGGAGTTCGGCACCAACGTGCGCGCCGCCTGGCTCGAGGTGCGGCTGGCGCGCGCTCTCGCCCTCGCGCGAGCAGGCCGGGCGAGCGAGGCGCTTGCCGTGGCGGACACGCTGGGCCGGCCGGCGGCCGGGCTCGCGTTCACTGCCGACGGGCTCGGCGCGCTGCTCGACGAGCCTCGCCTCGAGTACCGCCTCGGCGAGCTCTTCGCCCTCTGCCGCTCGGACTCGCGCGCCCGGGAAGCGTGGTCGAAGGCGGCCGCCGCGGGCGGTGGCTTCCCGTTCCTCGGCCCGGCCTACGCGCTGCGGGCAGCGCGGCGCCTCGGCCCTGTCGACGAGGAGAATTGGCGCGCGCGGCTCGAGAGCACGCTCGAGGCGATCGACACCCGGGTCATCGTCGGCACCAACTACCCGGGCCTGCTCGCCGCGGCCCGGGGCCTGACGCTCGAGGCGCTCGGCCGCGCCGCCGAAGCGCGGGCGGAGATCGACCGGGCGCTGCTGCTGCCGGACAAGCGGCTCGCCCATCGGATCGCGCTCGAGACGGAAAGGCCGCTGTCGAAGGAGTCGTCGCGATGAGACGCGCTTGCCTCGCCACCGCCGCGCTCTGGCTCGCTCCCACGCTCGCGCCGGCCGCACCGGTGAAGGCCGCGGCGCCGATCTGGCCCCTGCCCCGCGAAGCGAAGGTCCTCGACGACCGGCTGCTCCTGACGGACGCCGTGATCGTGGTGCCCGACGGGCCGCCGCGCGCGCAGCGCCCGGGACGGCTGCTCGCCGAGATCCTCCAGGACCAGTTCCAGGTCGCGCTGCCGGTGGTCGTCGGACAGGCGCCGGAGGGCCGCCCCGCGATCCTGGTGGGTGTGGTGTCGTCGCCGGAGATCGCTGCGAGGGTCGGCGCCGGTGCGGCCTGCCCGGGCCCGGAGGGTTACCTCCTGCGCGTGGGCGACGAGGGCGCGCTGGTGGCCGGCTGCGACGCGCGGGGCGCGCTCTACGGCGTCTCGTCGCTCGTGCAGCTCCTCCACCGCTGGGGCACCCGCAGCCTCGCCGCGCGCAAGGCCGAGGTCCGCGACTGGCCGCTGCTGCCGATCCGCTGGGTGCACGTCTTCATGCCCGGCCAGGACCAGCTCGCGTTCACTCGGCGCTACCTGCGCGATTTCCTGCTGCGCTACAAGTTCAACGGGCTCGTCCTCGAAACGGGCGGCGGCATGCGGCTCGACACGCACCCCGAGATCAGCACGGGCTGGCGGCGCACGGTGCGCGAGTGGTACGCGCACGGCGAGACGATGCCGAAGATCGGGGAGGGCATCCCGCTCGGCACCGCGAACCGCTTCGCGGCCTCGCTCCACGTCGGCGTGGGCGGCGGCGCTTACCTGGAGAATGACGACGTCCGGCGCCTGGCGGCCTGGGCCGACGACTTCGGCCTCGAGATCGTGCCCGAGATCCAGTCCCTGACGCACGCCTACCACATCGCCGCCGCGCACCGCGAGGTCGCGGAGGACCCCGACATGCCATGGCCCGACTCGTACTGTCCGTCGAACGAGGCCTCGTACCGCATCCTGTTCGACGTGATGGACGAGTACCTCGACGTGCTGAAGCCCAGGCGCGTCCACGTCGGCCACGACGAGTGGCGTGCGGGTGCCTTCTGCCCGCGCTGCCGTGGCAAGGACCCGGGACGGCTCTACGCCGAGGACGTCCTGCGCATCCAGCGTCACCTCCAGGAGAAGGGCATCGAGACCTGGATGTGGGGTGACCACCTCGTCGACGGCCACAACCGCTTCGCGAAGAAGTGGTCCGAGGGCGGCTTCGTGCGCTACGAGCGGCCGGACACGACCTCGGCCCGCGACATCCTCGCCGCCGCCGCCCGGGAGATCCACGTCACCAACTGGTCGGGCGAGGAGGGCGACCTCACGTTCCGCAGCCTGGGCTGGCCGTTCGTGATCGGCAACCTGCAGGGCACGGCCGAGCGGGACTGGGCCGGGCGGCTCGCGCGCGGCGGCGCCCTCGGCGGCGAGGTGTCGTCGTGGTGCGCGCTCGAGGAGTTCCAGCTCGGCAAGCTCCACTTCCCCGAGGCGCTCTACGGCGCCAACCTGCTGTGGTCGGGCGCGCCGGCGCGGCGCGAGGACGCGCTCGCCGAAGTCGGCCGCCGTCTCGTCGAAACCTCGGCCCTGCTCGCCACAACGCCGCCGCCCTCCCTGCGCGCGCACCCGATGCGCTTCGAGATCCTGGACCTCGGCTCGGCGCTCAACCACGCAGTGAAGGGCGAGGGCTGGGACCTCTCGGGCCTGCGGCCCGGGCGCGCGCTCGCCAACGGCCTGCCGTTCCGGATCGAGGATCCCGCCCAGCGAGGCGGCCGCTCCTGCATCGTGGTCGGCCGGCGGCCCGGCGAGGAGCCGCTCGCGGTGGAGCTGCCCGTCACGGGTCGCTGGGCCTCGCTCGTGTTCGTCCAGTCGGCGACCGCCGGCGGCGCGCCGAACATCCACGCGGGTGACCAGACCCACTTCCCGCGCGAGTCGAGCGAGCTGCTCGGCGTCTACGAGATCCGCTTCCGGGACGGCGTCGTCCTGACGCACGGCGTGCGCTACGACGAGACCGTCGGGCGCTGGGACGCGGGCCTCGAGGGCCTCTACTACCATGGACGCGCGCTCGTGGCCGGGACGCTGCCGGACGGGCGCGACGCGGTCGTGTGGGCGAGCGAGTGGGTGAACCCGCGGCCGGACGTCGAGATCTCGTCGGTGCGCCTGGTCGGCTCGCCGGGGCCCTCGGCGGCCCGCCCGGCCCTGATCGCGGTGACGGCGGTCGAGAAGCCGCGCGTCGAGGACGAGCGGTAAGGCGACCCGGGAGGCACTGCATGGCGCGAGCGCGGACGGGGCTATCTGTCGCAGCACTGGCGGGCCTGTCGGCGCTCGCCTCGACACCTCTCGCCTCGCAGGCGCCCGCGACGCCGCGGCCGAGGACGCGCAACGACATCCGCTACTCGACCGAGGTCGTGACGCCCCACGTGCCCTGGGCCACGAGGCTTCCCGGCGGGCCGATCGAGGGCTTCTTCGTCCCGACGATCGCCCACGGCCGCGACATGGTCGAGCTGATGCAGCGGCTGTCGCTCGAGCCCACGACCGTCTCGATCGACCCGAGCTGGGACGTCAACTGCTGGGGCATCGGCGACTTCTACGGCCACGAGGAGCGCGGGGACAGGGACGACTTCCGGATCGTCTACGGCTACGTCGAGGAAGAGCTGACGAGCGCGAAGCGGTTCGAGGTGATCGTGCTCCCGGGCCTCAACGGCTGGTCGCGCCTCACCCGGCCGTCGCGGGACGCGATCCTGCGGCGCGTGAGCGAGGGCGCCGGCCTCGTCCTGATCCACCCGTTCGTGGGCGACGTGAAGGGCCACCCGTTTCTCGGGGACGAGCGGGAAGCCGACACGCGCATCTGGGAGGTCTCGCCGCTGGTGAACGTGCCCGATGACCGCGTCAGCGACCGTGGCTATCCCGAGCCGTTCCGTGACGCGATCACTCAGGCCCGCTGGGAGCCGGCCGGGAGCCACTTCATCACCGACGGCTTCGACCTGTCGCTCATCCCCTCCGGGTCGCGCGGCGGGCGCGTCTACACGTACCAGCCTGCCGGCGAGGTCCTGGTGCAGGCCGGCGGCCACCCGGTCGTGGCGGTGCGCTCGTACGGCAGGGGCCGGGTCGTCGGCCTCGCCTGGGTGAGCGAGGGCTTCGTGCCCGAGCCCGTCGACCCGATCGAGACCCGCACGCCCTGGGACTACTGGGAGTACGAGCACGCCCTCCTCGCCCGTGCCGTGATGTGGGCGGCCGGGCGCGAGGGTGACCTGCGGATCCGGTCGCTGACCGCCTCCCCGGAAGACGCCCGCCTCGTGCTCACGTCGACCGGGAGCCGGAGCGTGGAGGTCGAGACCCGCGCCCGGAGCGGCTTCACGGGCGTCGGCCTCTCGACACGCGTCCGGCGCGAGTTGGGCCCCGGCGAGACGGCGCTGGCGATCCCCGCGGCCGAGCTCGCGCCCGCGGCCGGCTTCGACGGGGGACGGCAGATCGTCGACGTGATCGTCCGCGACGCGACGAGCGGCGCGACGCTCGGCTTCGGGGCGGCGTCGTTCGACGTGCCGCGCGCGGCCTCGGTCACCGCCATCCGCCCGAACGCCGAAGTCTATCGCCGCGGCGACACGATGAGCATCGTGACCCGCGCGGCTGGCGAGCTGGCCGGCCTGCGGATGCGCGTGCGCCTGAGCGACGACCTCGACCGCGTCGTCCACGTCGAGGAGAAGCCGACCCGGGGCGAGCGCTACTTCTTCTACCCGCTCGAGGACTTCGTCGGCCGGCGCGTTTCGGTGACGGCCGAGCTCGTCGACACTCAGGGGCGGGTCGTGGACCAGCTGCGCCACGCGCCCCTGCCGGTGGTGGCGCGCGAGCGCCGGCAGAAGGAGTACCAGGCGCAGCTATCGTTCGAGACACCGCCCCGCCACCAGGCCGCCCTGCGCCAGCGGCGGCTGCGCGAGCAGGCCATGAGCAGCGGCTTCACCTGGGGCGGGTCGCTGAACGACGAGCTCGACATCCCGCGCGGCTATTTCGGCGTCTACTGGTACGACCGCGGCCCGACGACGCCGGAGGGGATGGAGAAGGCGATCGCGGATTTCCAGCAGACCCGGGACTTCGACGGCTTGTCCTACCTCGCGAAGAAGGAGCTATTCAGGCGCACGGGCGACAAGCGCTTCCTCGTGCGCCGGCCCTGCCTCGACGACCCCGCGACGCTGCGCGTGCTGCGCGACGTCTCGCGCACGGCGGCCCGCACCAAGGCCGTCTACGACATGGACTACTACTTCGTGGGCGACGAGGGCTCGCTGGGCTCCTACGCCGACCCCGTGGACTTCTGCTTCGGCCCGCACACGCTCGCCAACTTCCGGACCTGGCTGCGCGGGCAGTACGGCTCGCTGGAGAGCCTCAATCGCTCGTGGAAGAGCGACTTCACCGGCTGGAACGCCATCGTCCCGCTGACGACGGACGAGGCCCGGGCGAGCGGCCGTTTCGCGCCGTGGGCCGACCACCGCACCTACATGGAGACCGCGTTCGCGAACGCCTACGCGACCGTGCGCCAGGCGGTGATCGAGGGCGACCCCGAGGGCCGGATCGCGCTCTCCGGCACGCAGGTCACGACGCCCTGGAACGGCTGCGACTGGCACCGGCTCGACGCGATCGTCGACGACTTCCTCTCCTACAGCGGCGGCAACCAGTGGCAGATCCACCGCTCGTTCGCCAAGGCGGACGCGCGCGTCGGCTTCTGGACCGGCTACGGCCGCAGCGGGGCGGCCGTGCGCCACGAGGTGTGGTCGGCGGCGCTCCACGGTGTCCTTTTCCCGAACCTGTTCTGGAGCTACTCGATCGTCAACCCCGACCTCACGTTCTCGCGCTCGGGGCAGGACCTCGGCACCGCCTTCCGGGCGCTGCGCTTCGAGGGCATCGGCAAGCTGCTGATGGAAGCCCGGCGCGTGCCGGACGGCGTCGCGATCCACTACTCGATACCGTCCGTGCACGCGGCCGGCATCCTCGGCTACCACGCGCGCCGCGACGAGGAAGACACTCCCGCGCCGGCACAGCGCGACTTCCCCGGCGCGCGCGACGGCTGGGTGCGCGTGCTCGAAGACCTCGGCCTGTCGCCGGACTTCCTGGCGGCAGAGCAGGTCGAGGCCCATGGCCTTTCCGGCCGGCGCGTGTTCGTGCTGCCGCTCTCGCTCGCGCTGTCGGACTCCGAACTGGCCGCCCTGCGGGCGTTCGTCGAGAAAGGCGGCGTCCTGCTGGCCGACGGGCCGGCCGGGATCCTGGACGAGCACGCGAACTGGCGCACGGCCGGAGGCCTGGACGAGCTGTTCGGCATCGCCGGCCCGGCCGTTGACCAGCGCGCCAAGGCCGAGCCGCGCGCCGCGGGCCGCGTGAGCGTGACGGCCGAAGGCGCGGCCTGGGGCCTGAGGGCGGAGTCGCTCCCGGGCCTGCTCGCGCTCGAGCCTCGGCTGAAGGCGACCTCCGGCACGGCGCTGCTGCAGATCGCCGGCGCGGACGCCGTGATCGTGCGCCGCGTCGGCGACGGCTGGACCGTGTACCTGAACCAGCTGTTCGACCGCTACCCGCGCCTGCACGGCCAGGCGGCCGGTGAGGCGTACCGCGTGCTGATCGAGCGCCTGCTCGCCCACGTGGGCGTGCGGCGGGCGGTGTCCGTGACCGACGCGGCCGGGCGGCCGCTGCGACGCGTGCTCGTCTCGCGCTACCGCTTCGGGGACGCCGACGTGCTGGCGTTGCTCGACGGCGAGCTCGAAGCCGGCGCGAGATACGGGGCCGACGGAGTGACCCGCTACGCCGGCGCCGACGGCGCGCCGGCCGGGCGCGACGCCGTCGTGCACCTGCCGCGGGTGGCGGCCGTCGTGAACGCGCGCAGCGGCGAGTCGCTCGGCCGCACCGACACCGTGCGCGCGCGGCTCGTCGCGGGCGACGCGCTGGTCCTGGCCGCGAGCTCTTCGGCGGGCGAGCTGAGGATCGACGGCCCGGCCACGGCACTGCTCGGCGGGCACCCGGCGTTCGCGCTGCGGGCAGGCCCGAGCGGCTCGACCACCTCCGGGACGGACCCGCATCTCGTCCGCGTCCACGTCTTCGCTCCCGACGGCCGCTTCCTGCCGGAGTACGCGGCCAGCCTGCTGACCGACGCCGGCGCGGCGCGCTTCGTGCTGCCGTCGGCCCTCGACGACCCCGCCGGGGAGTACCGTATCGTCGCGACGGACGTGCTGACCGGCGCGAAGGCCGAGGCGAAGCTGACGCTCTTGGGGTCAGGTCTTGCCTTGCGACAAAGTCACAATACAAGACCTGACCCCGCACAGGAGGCACCATGACCAGGCGCAGCGCCCGTACGTTTCTGGCGGCCGTGCTCGCAGCGAGCGGCCTCGGCGCCTTTGCCTCGGCGCAGGTTACGGTGCGCGAGGAGGCGCTCACGATCCCGACCTGGGAGATCGGCCCGCCCGCGGTCCACCCCCTGTTCCCCGCCCCGCAGGGCCCGATCTATCCGTACACGCTCAACGACGTGCTCACCGATCGCAAGGTCGACAAGACCTACAAGCGGTGGTGCTCGAAAACGAGTACATCAGGTGATGGTGCTGCCCGAGATCGGCGGGCGCGCTGCACGGCGCCATCGACAAGACCAACGGCTACGAGTGGCTGTACTGGCAGAAGACCATCAAGCCGGGCCTGATTTCGATGACCGGGGCGTGGATCTCGGGCGGCATCGAGTGGAACTATCCGCACGGGCACCGGCCTTCCGGCTTCATGACGGTGGACCACCGCATTGTCAAGCACGCCGACGGCAGCGCCACGGTGTGGGTCGGCGAGACCGAGCCGATCTACCGCGTGCGCTGGCTGGTGGGTATGACGATCTACCCGGGCCGCAGCTACGTGCGCTGCGACTACATCCTGATCAACCCCACCGATCACCGCCAGCCCTACCAGTTCTGGGCCACCGCGGCCACTCACGCCAACGAGTTCGCCGCAGGCGCAGTATCCCGGCGACATGGTCACCGGCCACGGCAAGCACGAGTTCTGGAATTGGCCCTCAACAACGGAGTCGACCTGACCTGGTGGAATAACTCGCCCAACGCGTCGAGTTACTTCGCCTTCAACAACCCCTCCGACTGGTTCGGGACTTACGACCACCGCGCGCAGGGAGGCCTGGTGCACGTCGCCAATCACAACCTGATGCCCGGCAAGAAGCTGTGGACCTGGGGCTCGGGTCCCTCCGGCCGCATCTGGGAGGACATCCTCAGCGATGGCGGCGGCGCTTACTTCGAACCGCAGGCCGGCGGCTGGAGCGACAATCAGCCGGACCAGCACTGGATGCACCCGCACGAAGTCGACCACTCACGACTACTGGTACCCGGTGCGCGACACGCGCGGCTATCAAAACGCGACCGAGGACTTCGCGCTGAACGTCGACCTGCAGAGAGGCAAGGCGTTCGCGGGCGTGTACGCCACGGGCGCCTTCGACCGTCTGACGATCTCGCTCGTCGACGGGCGCAGCGGCAAGGCGCTCTTCGAGACGACGACACCCGTCTCGCCCGACCGGCCGTTCACGATCGAGCTGGCGGCGCCCGCAGGACTGACGCTCTACGACCTGCGCCTGAGGGTGGTCGACGAGAGCGGCCGCGAGCGGATCCTGCTCGCCCCGGCGAAGCCGAGCGACGCGGCACTGCCGTCAGCTGCCGGCCCGGCTCCGGATCCCGCCAAGGCCACCGCCGACGAGCTGTACGCGTGGGGCGAGTGGCTGGACCGCTTCGTGCGCCGGCCGGAGGCGCTCGTCTACTACCAGGAGGCGCTGCGCCGCGACCCGAAGGACGTGCGCGTCAACGTCGAGCTGGGCGGCATCGCGCTCGAGGAGACGCGTTGGACGGACGCGCTGCGCCATCTCGACACCGCACTCGAGCGCGACCCCTCCAGCGCGCGCGCCCAGTTCGGCCGGGGCCAGGCCTTCGCCGCCCTCGGGCGGCTCGCCGAGGCCGAGGACGCCTTCTCGCGTGCGAGCCTCGGCGCCGACCAGCAGGCCGCCGCCGAGCTGGCGCTGGCGCGGCTCGCGCTGCGGCGTCACGACGCGCCGGCGGCGCTCGAGCACCTGCGGGTCGCGGGCTCGCGCAACGGCCTCTTCGCCGACGTCCCGGCCCTGCGCGCCTCGGCCCTGCGCCTGCTCGACCAGCCCGCGCAGGCCCTGGCCGCAGCGGAGGCGGCGCTGGCGCTCGACCCGATGCACTTCATGGCCGGCCACGAGAAGACGCTCGCGCTGCGCAAGCTGGGCCGGCCGGCCGACGAGTGGGAGACGACGCGCCGCGCCTGGATGCGCGACTCCGTCGAGAACGCGATCGAGCTCGCCGCCGCGTACCTGCAGGCCGGGCTCCCTGCGGACGCCGACGCCGTGCTGGCGGACGTGAGCGAGCGGCACGCGGCCTCGGCGAAGAGCGAGGAGACGCCCGCCGTCTACTCGGCACGCCTCTTCAGCCCGATGGTCCACTACCTGCGCGGGTCGATCGCCCAGGGTCGCGGCGACGCCGCGGGCACGTCCGCTTTCTTCGCGAAGGGCGCCGCCGGCTCGCTCGTCTACACGAACCCGCACCGCGTCGAGGAGCTCGCGGCGCTCGAGGCCGCGGTCTCCGCGAACCCTCGGGACGCGCACGCGCACCACCTGCTCGGCAACGCTCTCTACGGCCTGGGCCGGCGCGAGGACGGCCTCGCACAGTGGAAGCAGGCCGTGGCCGTCGACGAGAAGCTCGCCCTCGCGTGGCGTAACGTCGGCTACGCCGAGCATTCGCTGCACGGGGACGACCGTGCCGCGCTGGAGGCGTACCGCAGGGCCTTCGCCATCGACCCGGGCGACGCCCGCGTGCTGCTGGAGCTCGACCAGACGGCCGAGCGCCTGCACGTGCCCCTCGCCGAACGGCTCGCCCTGCTCGACCTCCACCGCGACACCGTGGACCGGCGGGACGACCTCACGCTGCGCTGGATCGACGTCACGCTCGCCTCCGGCAGCACCGACCTGGAGCCCGTACGCCAGGCGCTCCTGACGCGCCACTTCCACACCTGGGAGGGGATGTACGGCGTCCACCAGGCGTTCATGGACGTGCACCGGCGCCTGGGCGACCTCGCGCTCGAGAAGAAGGACCTCAAGGGCGCGCTCGCGCTGTACCTGAAGGCGTTCGAGTACCCGAAGAACCTCGAGGTCGCGCCGCGCACGCCGGACTTCCGGGCCCAGCTCAACTGGAGCGTGGCCAACGCGTACATCGCGAGCGGCCACAAGGGCGAGGCGCGGCCGTACCTGGAGCGGGTCCTCGCCGAGCGCTACCCCCGGCCCTGCCTCGGCACCTACTATCAGGCGCTGGCCGAGGAGGCGCGCGGACACGCGGCCGCGTCGCAGGCGCTCCTCGCGAAGCTCGAGCAGACGGCGCGTGCCATGACCGACGGGCCGGACGACCGGCGCGGACGCACGGTGACCTCCGGCTGGTACCTGCTCTCGCTCGCGCTCGCGGCCAGGGGCGACGCCACCGGCGCGCAGGAGGCCGCACAGAAGGCGCTCGCGCGCGACACGCAGCCGGCCCGTGCCGCGCTCACGCTGGCGCAGGTCGAGTTCCCCGGCGCGCACCAGTAGCCGGCGAACCGGCGGGAACCGGCTTCGGCCGTCACTCCTCGAACTTGAGCTGGCGCGCGTCCCTCTCCCGGCCCGTCGGCACGCACAGCTCGGCGTAAAGGTCCGGGCGCCGAGCCTGCAGCCACAGCCGCCCTGTGGCCTGCTCGAGCAGCGAGGCGTCGAGGTCGGCGACCACCATGTCGTCGCCCGCCTTGCAGGTCTCGGCCAGGATGCGGCCGTAGGGATCGAGGACCATCGAGTTCCCGGTGCGGATCTCGTCGTCGTCGACGCCGACGCCGTTGCTGAACACCAGGAACAGGCCGTTGTCGTGGGCCCGGCTCGGGAGCCAGCGCATCAGCCAGCCCCGGCCCTTGTCGCCGCGCAGCTCGCGCTCGATCGCCGCGGGGTCTGCGTTGCGGTTGTCCCAGAGGCGGCGCTCGATCACGCCCATCAAGTGTGGGTTGCGCGTGCGGCAGCCGCCGGTCTGGTGCGGGCGCCAGCAGCAGCTCGGCCCCGCGCAGGGCCGTGACGCGCACGTTCTCCACGATGTTGACGTCGTAGCAGATCGAGCACGGCCGACGCGGCAGCCGTGCGGCGTGTCGAACACGGTGTGCTCGCTGCCGGGTTGGATCGCCGGGTGCTCGAAGGCGTGGAGCTTGCGGTGGCGGACGAGCCGGCCGTCGGGCATGGCCACGACGTACGTGTTGTGGAAGACCCCGTCGCCGGCCGCCTCGACGAGTCCGGCGCCGAGGGTGAGGCCGTGCCTCGCGGAGAGCGCGCGCAGGCGCTCGCAGCTGGGGCCGTCGGGCACCGGCTCGGCCAGCGCCTGAAGCTCGGCGACGCTCAGCCGGCGCAGGAACCAGTAGCCGGTGAGACAGCACTCGGGAAAGACGCACGATCTCGACGCCGCGGTCCGCCGCCTGTCCCGCGAAGCGCTCGAGCGTCGCGAAGTTCGCGGCCTTGTCCCCGGCACGGCTCTCGTACTGCACCGCGGCCACGCGCAGGTCACGCATCGCTCACCCCCTCGCGCTGTCGCCGAGGCCATTCCACCATGGCGGCTCAGGCGCCGCACCAGTCGAGGGCCGCGGCGAGGTGGGCCTCGGCCGTGCGCAGCAGCGATCCGGTCTCCACGTACTCGTCGGCGTTGTGGGCGCCCGCCCCGCGCGGCCCCAGCACGAGCGTCGGGATGCCGAAGTGGCGCTGGCTCAGGAACGCGTCGCACGGCCACTCGGACGCGCCGAGCGGCGTCTCTTCTCCGAGCGCCGCGCGCGCGGCAGCGTGCAGGCACAGGGTCCACGGGTGGTCCGCGGGAAGCTCGTGGCCTTCGAGCGGCGGGTCGACCAGGCGCTCCACGACCACCGGGTGCGCGCGGAAGAACGGGTCCGCGGCGCAGAACGCGCGCAGCGACGCCTCGATCTCGGCGACGCGCGCGGGGACGTCCTCGTGCGGCAGGAACTGGAAGTAGACGCGCACGCGCGCGACGAGCGGCACGCTCCAGGGCACGTCCGGGTCGCAGCGGTTGGCCTCGACCGCCAGCACCTGGACGGGCGCGGGGTCGGAGAAGCCGGCGTACGCCTCGCCTCGGTCCACCCGCCGGCGCTCGGCGGCCCAGCCGTCGATCCAGCCGAGCAGGCGGCCCAGGGGCAGCGCCGGGCTGACCACGGCCTCCTTCGAGAAGTACGCGCCGGCGTCGCCGGCCCGGCAGACGAGGTCGAAGAAGTGCCCGCCGCGTGAGGCACGGTAGACGGCCTCGTTCGTCGGCTCGGCGATGGCGCAGGCGTCGGCGGTGACCCCGCGCAGCCGCGCGGCCAGCGTCCCGCCGCCGCCGGCGAACTCCTCGTCGACCACGGACTCGAAGAGCAGGTCGCCGCCCAGGCGTACGCCCGCCGCCCGCAGCGCCATCACGACGCCGCACAGCGCCGAGAGCCCGCCCTTCATGTCCCAGCTGCCGCGGCCGTAGAGGCGCCCGCGGCGCACGAGCCCCGACCACGGGCTGCTGGCCCAAGTCTCTCGCCCCGGTGGCACCGTGTCGACGTGGCCGCTCAGGAGCAGGCTGCGGCCACGGCCGGTCCCCGGCAGGCGAGCGACGAGGTTGTGCCGGCCGCGGTAACGTCGGTTCCGCCGGACAAAGGGGTGGCGCGAGCGCTCGAGGAAGCCCGTGTCGTAGAGCTCGACGTCCACGCGGTGCCGCCGCAGCGCGCGGGCGAGCAGCTTCTGGGCGGCGGTCTCCCGGCCGTCCGGTGGAACGGCGACGCTGTCCACGCGGACGAGCGCCTGACCGAGAGCGAGGATCTCCTCGCGCAGCGGGCGCAGCAGGCGCCGCGCGTCGCGCAGGGTCGGGTGGCGCGCCGCGTCAGGGCCCATGCGCCGCCTGCAGGTTCGGGCTTGCGAACAGCCCCTGTAGCTCCGGAGCGAGCTCGACGGCGTGGGTCCCGGCGAACGTGATGAGCGCGTCCGGCGTGAGATCGGGCGGGATCGTGTGCGGCGAGGCGAGCTTGAACGCCGAGACGAGGACGCCCAGGTCCAGGGCGCTCGCGAGCGGCCTGCCCGGGAGAGCGGCGGACGCGCCGGGAGCCACGAGCGGCAGGCCCGCCACGAGCCCGACCAGGACGCCGCCGAGGAGAGCGTCGCCTGCCCCCGCGCTGCTCGCGACGCTCACCGGGAGGGCCGGCACGTGGCCCCAGCGCGAGCCGTCGAAGGCGAAGGCGCCGCGCCGCCCGGCCGTCAGCACGAGGCGCATGGCGGGCGCGAGCGCGTGCGCCGCGCCGCAGAGGCCGTCCAGGAAGGACTGCGGGGCGTCCGGCGCGAAGGGCGTTCCCGCGAGAGCCTCCGCCTCGTGGGCGTTCAGCGCCAGCAGGTCGACGTCCGCGAAGTAGCCGCGCTCGCGCGCCTCGTCGATCTCGGCTGTCGCGAGAGACGAGACTCGGAGAGAGCGCGCGGCGCCGGCCAGGCGCAGGAGCCGATGTCTCTCCTGGAGCGGGGCCTCGGGGAGCCCCAGCGCCAGCGTGCGCCGGTCGAGCAGGCGCCCGACCGCGTCGACGTCCGCGGCGCCGAGCGCAGAGGCGGCGGAGTTGCTGGTGGTGATGTTGCCACCCGTGCCGTCCGGGTACTGGAAGCAGACCGAGAGCAGTGTCGGCCGGTCGGGGACGACACGCACGAAGTGGGTGTCCATGCCGGCCGCGGCCATCTCCTGGCGCAGGCGCCGGCCGGCCTCGTCGTGTCCCACGCAGCCGACCGGCACCACGTGGAACGCCGTCCCCGAGGGCCGGGCGCGCAGCAGGACCGCGGGGTAGTGCGCGACGATGTGGAGCTTGCAGTAGTCGCGCACGTCGAGCAGCCGCGCGGGACGGCTCTCCTCGCGGCCGAGGTCGTGACTGCCCTCGAGGGCGAAGAAGAGCCCCGTGCCGATCCCGCCCACGCCGACCAGGCGGTGATAGGGCGCGTCGGGTCCGGGCGGCGTCACAGCAGCTCCCACTCCGGGTGCTCGGCGATCGGGTGGCGGGCCGTGTCGAGCGTCGCGGTGACCAGGGCGTCGGGGTGCCGCTGCAGCAAGGTCATCGGGTACTCCGGCGTCGGCTCGCCGAACAGCGCGACGCGCAGCGCCGTCTGCTTCCAGGCGCCGGTGTCGCTGAAGACCCGCACCCGGCGCGCCGAGAGGCACTCGCGCATGCCGAGGGTCACGGACATCGGCGGCACGAACTGCCAGGCCGAGCCGAAAGTGCGCTGCGCGAGCGCGAGCACCGTGTCGAGGTTGTTCTCCTGCACGCGGATCGTCGACTGCGCCAGCTCGTCGAGCGTGACGTGGTGGAACGGGTGGCGGCGCGCCTGGTTGTACGCCAGGTGCCCGTCCTGGCCCCAGCCGCCCAGCGTGAGGTCGATCGGCGCCTCCTCGATCGCCGCCCGCACCGCCTCGACGGTGGCGGGCAGCAGCCAGTGGCGCTGCGGCTCTGGCACCCGCAGCTCCGGGCGGACGCCGGCGTAGAAGTGCCGCTCCATGAAGGAGCGGAAGTTGTAGGGGTGGCGCGCGGGCAGCGGACGGCCCTGCCAGTCGAGGCACTCGTCCATGTGGAAGACGACGAGGCGCGCGAGCGGCAAGCCGCGGGCGTTCACGAGCCGCGTCCACGGCTCGTACCAGCAGGCCGGGCCGCAGGGGAGGATCACCCGCGTCTCGCGACCGGCGGCGTCGTTCGCGGTGACGAGGTCGAGCAGCTCGCTCGCCATCAGCTCGCCCATCTCGGCCGAGTCTCTCACCAGGCGGAACGCCACCCGCAGCCCCGGGTGGCCCGGGAGCCGCTCCGCCGGGATGCGGCACCACTCGAGCAGGTCCCGCGGCCGCACGCGATCGCTCATCTGCCGCTCCCGTCGTCCCGCCGGCCGGCCGCGAGGTGGGCGAACAGCTCGCGGATCTCGCCCACGCCCTTCACCGCGATCAGCGCGGAGATGACCGCGAACGCGGCGAGCGCGCCGAAGAAGACGACGGCCCAGAGGTTGACCCAGCTCATGCTCCACCCCGCTCGGCTGCCGCGGCCGCGCTGGCGGGCGTCGCGCCGCGCCGGGCCGGGAGCGCCAGCGAGCCCGCCAGCAGGCCCGCGAGGGCGAGTCCCCAGCTCAGGTTGCCGGCGGTCGCCACGCCCAGGTGCACACCCGGGAGGAGGTAGGCCAAAGACGCGCCCGCACCGAGCACGAACGCGAGGTAGGCGCCCGCGGCCGACGCCCGAGGCCAGTACAGCCCCGCCACCACGGTCAGCAGAGTCGGCGCCATGAACAGGTTGGCCGTCACCTGGAGGTAGAAGTAGGCGGGGCCGGGCACCCGGTAGACGAGGCTCCAGACCAGGATGAAGAGCGCCAGGGCGATCACCGTCAGGCGCGTCAGGCGCAGCCGCGCCGCGCTCGACAGCTCGCGGCGCAGGCAGGGAGAGACCACGTCCTGGGCGAGGATGGCGCTCCAGCCCAGGAAGTAGCCGGCGTAGGTCGACAGCGAGGCCGCGAGCATCCCGGCGAGGACGAGGCCGAGCAGGCCGCTCGGCAGGGTGGAGGCGAGCATCCAGGGCATCGCCACGAGGCCGATCTCCTCGCGCCAGGCACGGGCCTGCCGCCGGTCGGCCTCCGCGCCCGGCGCCGCCGAGAGCTGCTCGAGCCGATCCACGCGCGGCAGCAGCGCCGCCAGCTGCCCGCGCTCGAGCTGGCCGTGGAAATCCTGGCGCAACTCGGCGGCGATCCTCACCCGCTCGTGCTGCGGTCCGCTCGGATCGGCAGGCAGGGCGGGGCTGCTGCCCCAGAAGAACGCCAGGGCCGCGATGCCCCAGGCCATCGGGATCACCGCGCGGCCGAGGAACAGGCCGCTCGTGAGCCGGAACACGCGCTTCGAGGTGCGCGTGTCGCTGGCGGAGAAGGTGCGCATCGCGACCGACTGCCAGACGGTCATGAGCGCGATCCAGAGCAGCACCTGCCAGACGACGAAGCCCGCGCCGAGATCGGCGTCCGCGAAGGGGTTGCTGCCGGCGCCGTGCAGCCGTTCGGCCACCGCGGCGCTCATCACGCCCCAGCCGGTCGTGCGCAGGCAGACCAGCGTGACCACGAGCGTGCCGATCGCCAGGATCACGTATTGGAGGTAGTTCGTGAGCAGCAGCGAAACCATGCCGCCGACGGCCGTGTAGGCGAGCGCCAGCAGCAGCAGCGCCCCCATCGTCCAGGTGACGAAGCGCGGGTCGATGCCGGTGAGGATCGTCAGGAAGCGCGCCTCGATCAGCGGGAAGATGCCGAGGTTCAGCGAGCCGCCGATCGCCATCAGCACGCCCGCGAGAACGCGCACGCCGCGCCCGTAGCGTTTTTCGAAGTACTCGGGCACCGTCATCACCCGCGCCTCGCGCAGGCGCGAGATGACGAAGCCGGTCTGGCCCACGGCGAAGCAGACGACGAGCGTGATCAGGCCGACCACGAAGGCCGAGAAGCCCGCGAGGAAGCCGAACTGGGCCTGGTAGACGTAGGTGATGATCCCGATCTCGGTCGAGACGAGCGAGGCCGTGCCGATGTAGAGGCCCATCCCGCGGCCGGCGACGAGGTAGTCCTCGATCCCGCCCACGTAGCGCTTCACGTAGAGCCCGACCCAGAGCGTGGCTACGAGCGAGAGTGCGACGAGGGCGGCGTCGACGAGGGTGAAGTGGCTCAACTCGCGGGCCCCGGGGAAACGCCAGAAAGGACAAGCAAACGAAAGCAATCGCTCTTATAATCGCTTTCGATTCTGCCGTCAACGCGAATCGCCGTCCCCGGGCTCGGCACGGCCGGGGAGTCCGGGAGCGGTCATGGCCAAGCGACGCGACTTCGTGAAAGCGGGAGCGGGGCTGGCGGGCGCCGGGCTGGCCGCCGCGGCGGCTCCGGGCCGGGCCGACGTTCCGACGCACCTCTGGGCGGGCTACGACTTCGGGCCGGGACCACGCGTCGCCGACCGCCTCGACCAGGGCCCCTTCGGCATCGAGCAGGACGAAGGCTGGTACACGATCGAGACCACGACCGCCTCCGACCAGCCGCTCCGCAACCTGGGCCTCGGGCTCGTCGGCTACACGTTCGAGGAGGGCGGTCCCGCGCTCGCCGCGCGCGAGGGCCGCTCCACGCTCGAGCACGAGGTCGAGGCCATGGCGGCGCTGCCACTCGTCGACGTCTTCTACATCCGCTGCGACTGGCGCGACGTGCAGAGCCGTCCCGGCCGGCTGGACCTGCACCCGGTCTTCGGCCTGACGCGCGAAGCCGCCCGCCGCAGCGCAAGGCGCTTCGGCTTCCGCGTGCAGCTGTCGAACACCGAGCACCAGCCGCGGCAGCTGGCGCTGCCCGACTTCCTGCGCGAGCAGGTGCCGCTCGTCGCCATCCGCTCGCGCAGCGGCCGCGGGCCCGAGCGCGTCGAGCCCCGCTACGACCACCCCGCCTTCCAGCGCGCCTTCACCGAGCTCAACGACCTGCTCGCCGCCGAGTTCGACGGCGACGACGCCGTCGAGTGGGTGGACCTGATGATGTACGGCTTCTGGGGCGAGGGGCACACCAGCGACTACCCGAGCCCGTTCCCCGACTACCTGACGGCCGAGCGCACGACCGTCGAGATGGCGCGCCGGCAGATCGAGGCCTGGAAGCGCGCGCCGCTCGCCGTCAACACCCAGCCCGACATCAGCCGCGTCGGCAATCACGAGGTGCACGACCTCGCGGTCCGCTCCGGCTGCTGGCTGCGCTCCGACAGCGTGATCCTCGACGAGCCTATCCAGATCGAGCAGCTCGCCAACCGGCCGCCGTGGCTGGCGGCGATCCTCGAGGACGGCTACTACCGCCAGTACCGCCGCGATCTCCCCGGCTATCGGGTGGACGCGGCCGGCGTCGACGTGATCGAGCGGACGATGCTGCACACGCTCGACCTGGGAGCCAACTACTGGTCGCTGTGGACGGAGTCGGGCAATCTGCGGCGCTACCACGAGGCGCGGCCGCGGGCGTTCGAGACGCTGCAGCGGAGGCTCGGCTATCGCGTGCGGCCCTCGTGGGTGTGGCAGAGGAAACGCTACGGCACGTCGGAGCTGGTCGTGGCCTTCGCCAACGACGGTGTCGCCGGCGTGCCGGGCGTGCTGCGGGCGTTCGTCGAGACCCCGGACGGGCAGGTGCGCGTGGGCGGCGGCCTCGACGCCGGTCACCCGTACGGCGGCCGGCTGCGGCAGGCGGCGTTCGTGCTGCCCGCCGGCCTGGAAGGACGGCGCCTGCGCCTGCGCGCCGAGATCGAGATGAAGGGCGGTGTCAGGCGGCCCGTCCGCTGGGCGTGCGCGCAGCCGCTCGAGGTCGACGGGTCGCTGGCGCTCGAGCTGCTGCGCTTCGACGACCCGCGCTGGCGAAAGGGGATCTGATGAACGCCGCTGTGCTGTTGCTTCTCGCCGGCGCCGCGGGCCAGCCGGCCAGCCCACCTCCCGGCGCGGCCGACGCGACGCCGCCGGCCGAGGCCTTCCGGGTGCTGGACCGCGAGCCCTCAGCGGGTCCGCGCATCACCGCGTATCTCCAGCACCAGCTCGACCTCGCGTGGGCGCAGGACGAAGCTCGGCGGAAGCGCTGGGCGGGTGTCGCGACCGAAGCCGACCTGCTCAAGCTCCGGGCCGAGGTCCGAGCCAAGGCGCTCGCGCTGATCGGCGGCTTGCCGGCGGAGAGAACGCCGCTCCACGCGCGCGTCACCGGCGCCGTGCCGATGGACGGCTACCGCATCGAGAAGCTCCTGTTCGAGAGCCAGCCGGGCCTCTTCGTGACGGCGCTCGCCTACCTGCCCGACGGCGCCGGCCCGAGGCCGGCCGTGCTGCTGCCGTGCGGCCACTCGGCCGTGGGCAAGGCGTTCGCGAACTACCAGGAGATCGGCGGCCGCCTCGCGAAACGGGGCTACGTCGTGCTGTCCTGGGACCCGGTCGGGCAGGGCGAGCGCAGCCAGTTCTGGGACGCGACGCGCGGCCGCAGCCGGTACAACCTGGTCTGCGGCGAGCATGCCGTGCTCGGGAACCTCGCGACCCTCGCCGGCACCAGCCTCGTGCGCTACGAGGTGTGGGACGGCATGCGCGCGCTCGACTACCTGCTCACGCGTCCCGAGGTCGACCCGAAGCGGCTGTCGATCACCGGCACGAGCGGCGGCGGCTTCCAGTCCACGTGGATCGGTGCGCTCGACGAGCGGATCGGCGTGGTCGCGCCGTCCTGCTTCGTGACCGCGCTGCCGATGCGCATGGCCAACCGCATCTTCGAGGACCCGGACAGCGATCCCGAGCAGGACCCGCCCGGCCTCGTCTCGGAGGGGATCGACCACCCGGGCCTCCTGCTGCTCGCCTACCCGAGAGCGGTGCACGTGGCCTCGGCGGTGAAGGACTTCGTCCCGATCGAGGGCGCTCGGCGGACGATCCGAGAGCTGCGGGCCCTCTACGGGAGGTTCGGCCACGCCGACCGCCTCGGCTTCGCGCAGGGCTACCACGAGCACCGCTACTCGCCGGAGAACCAGGAGCGGGCCTTCGCCTTCCTCGACCGCTTCAATGGCCTTCCCGCGCGCGACGGCCTGCCGGCCGTGCGGGTGCTGCCGCCGGAGACGCTGCGCGTCACGGCGAGCGGCCAGGTGCGCGTCGACCTGGGCGGACGCTCGCTGGTCGACGTGATCCGCGACGATTCACGTGTGCCGCGCGCCACGCAACCGCAGGGCCTGCGCCAGCGCTACCAGACTGCGGGGCACGCGGACGTACAGGCGACGCCGGTGGTCTGGGAGCGAGCCGGCGAGAGCCGGATCGGCGACGTGTCGATCGACCGCTATCGGGTGCGCCATTCGGGCGGGCTCACCCTGCTGTTGCTGCACGTCCACCGCGCGGGGCCTGCCGCGCGCACGCTGCTCGACGTCTCGCTCTCCGGAAAGGCAGGGCCGGCCGACTGGCCCTGGATCACGCGCCGGCTCGCGGCGGGCGACGCGATCGTCAGCTTCGACCTGCGCGGTACGGGCGAGGACCGCATGCGCTACCGGGCGGCTTCGATCGACGACCCCGCGATCGCGCCCGCCGACGAGGCGGCCGCCTACGCGGATCCGCTGTCGGGTGTCCTCGCCAACCACGTCTACAACAGCCTGCTCACGGGCCGCCCGTACCTGCTCGAGGCCGTCGAAGACGTCGGGGTCGTGGCCCGGGTCGCACGCGAGGCGCTCGGCGCGAAGCGCCTGGCCATTGCCGGCCGCGGCGACGCCGGCCTGCTGGCCGTCGTGGCGTCCGAGGTGCTGCCGGGACTCGAGCTGGCGAACGAGCCGGGAACGGTGGTCTTCTCGTGGCGGGACACCGTGGAGCAGGGACGGGAGACCTGGCCGATCCAGTACCTGTTCCCGGGCGGTGCCGCGTTGCGCTGAGGACGGCCGCGCGGCCCGGCGTTCAGCGTTCGCGCCTCACGGTTCGGCGTGAGCCGGCGGCGTCCGCCCCCAACCGCCCCACTCGAGCGAGTACCGCCTCTCGATCTCGCGGATCGCGCCGGGCTGGAGCCTGCGCCTCGCGTCGGCCTCGGCTGCGGCCATGCCGGCGTTCACGGTCTGGCCGCGGTCGACGATCTGGTTGAACCGGTCGCGGCAATAGCCGCTCGAGAGATCCGGCGGCGGGACCTCCCACAGGCTGAGCCACTCGCGCGAGCCCTCGTAGCTGCGCTCCGGGGTGACGCCGCACACGTTCCGGAAGCCGGTCCATAGGCGGTCGACCGCGTCGGCCTGCCGGGCGAGATCGGCCACGCGACGCGAGTACTCGGCGTCGGCCGGACCGGTCTCGTCGCCGGCGACGATGAGGGCCGCGGTCGCCTTGGCGGCGGGCGCCGGTTGCCCTGCCGAGTTCGCCTTCCACAGCGCCTCGACACGCGGGCGGCCCGGCTCGCCGCGAAGGGTCAGGATCACGCGGTCACCCCGGCGCAGGTCGGCGAAGCCGGCGACGCTGTCGTCCAGCTCGAGCGTCTGCTCCGCGCCGTCGTTGTTGCGGACGACGAGACGTCGCTGCGGCACGTCGACCGAGAGGACCTCGGCGTTCGTGTACTTCGGCGTGGCCTTCGGAGCGGCCGGAGCGGCGCGCAGGTCGGGCGCGCCGATGACGGCGCACCCGAGCGCCCACGCCGCCGTGACCAGCCGGACCCTGGTCAGGAGCATGGCATCCCTACTCCTTTCGACGCGCTCTCCACGAGACCGCGGGGAGCCGTCCTGCCGCAAGCTCGTGCAACCTCCCTGCCAGCACGAGCCGCTGGCTGGCGGGGCGCCCGGACGTCCCTGATGGCACTGCGGCGAGACCGGCTCGCCGAACCGGTGGCAGACCAAGACGGATGCACGGCTCGGGGCGCGTTTCTACAATCTGTCGCTGGCGAGGTCACTGTGCGCTGCCGACCGAGAGCAGCGCCGTCGCCGCATTCTGCGGAAGGGAGCGAACGCGCCGGGGGTGGGTCTCGTACCAGGAGTGAAGGAATCCCGTTGGAGACCAGGTCGGGTCGTGCGTTCGACGCCTGTCCGCTCGTTCCGACTGCGGCGCGCAGCCGCCCGGGACGAGCTGGGCTAGGCTTGGGCTGACCCATGGACCCCGGCATCAGGAACCTCGTGCTGTCCCGGCTCGAGGGCGACGGCGCGGCCTCCGAGGCGTGGAGCGGCCTCGTCCTCGCGAGCCTGGAGGGCCGCGAGGCGCTGGAGGCGGAGCTCTCGGGAGGCGCGGCCTCTCCGCGGGCGGTCGTGGCGCGGGAGTCTCCGGCGCTGTCCGGCGCCTTCCTGCGCTCGGTCACCGTCGAGGGGTTCCGCGGGATCGGTCCCCGGCAGACCCTGGAGCTGCAGGCTGGGCCGGGACTGACCCTCGTCGTCGGGCGCAACGGCTCGGGCAAGTCGAGCTTCGCCGAGGGGCTCGAGGTCCTGCTCACCGGGGACAGCCTGCGCTGGAAGGAGCGCGCCGCCGTCTGGCGCGAGGGCTGGCGAAACCTCCACCACAAGGCCGCGTCGCTCGGCGCGACGTTCCTCGTCGAGGGCGAGCGCGGCCCCTGCGTGGTCTCGCGCCGCTGGGAAGACGAGGCGCCGTTCGACGAGGCCGAGGCCGCAGCCCAGCTCCACGACAAGCCGCCCTCGGATCTCGCCTCCCTCGGCTGGACCGCGGCCCTGCGCACGCACCGTCCGTTCCTGTCCTACAACGAGCTCGGCTCGCTGCTCGACGAGGGTCCCTCCAAGCTCTACGACGCGCTCTCCTCGATCCTGGGCCTCGAGGACCTGGTCGAGGCCCTGGGCGCGCTGCAGGAGGCCCGGCGCACCCGCGAGAAGGCCCTCAAGGAATCGACCGAGGCACGGGACCGCCTGCTGCTGCGGCTGCGCGAGGTCGACGACGCGCGGGCGCGCCTCGTCGTGGCGGCCCTAGAAGGCAAGGAGTGGGACCTGGACGCCGTCGACCAGGTGCTCGGCGGGGCCTCAACCCCGGGAGCCGCGGCCGACGAGGTGACCGTGCTCCGCGGGGTCGCGGGCCTGGAGCCGCCGGACACGGCGCGGGTCGCGGCCGCCGTCGCGGAGATGCGTGAGGCGGCTGCCGCCGTCCGCGCTTCCCGGCAGACGGCCGCCGCGCGCTCGCGCGACGCCGCGGCGCTCATCGAGAGCGCGGTCCAGTTCCACGCCGCCCACGGCGACGGCGACTGCCCGGTGTGCGGCAAGAAGGGCGCCCTCGACGGCGCCTGGAGCCGGAAGCAGCGCGAAGCGGCGGCGCGCCTGCGCGACGAGGCGCGCGAGGCGGACGCCGTCCACCAGCGCGCGGAAGAAGCGCGGCGCCAGTGGGAGAGCCTGCTGCCCCTCAAGTCCGACGCCTTCGCGCGGGCGGCCGAGGTGGGGCTCGACCTGGGCCCGCTGGTCGAGGCACTGGGGACCTGGGTCAGGGCCGGATCGATCTCCGACCTCGGTGCCCTCGCCGACCACGTCGAGTCGGCGAGCGGACCGCTGCAGGAGGCGGTGGTCCGTCTGCGTGACTCGGCCCGCGCCGAGCTCGGCCGCAAGGAGGACGCGTGGCGCCCGATCGGCGGTCGAGGTCGCGGCGTGGCTGGGCGCCGCCCGCGGCGCGGCGCGCGGGGCGTCCGACCTGAAGCGCGTCAAGTCCGCGGAGGCCTGGTTCAAGAAGGCGGCCGCCGGGATTCGCGACGATCGCTTCGCGCCGATCGCCGAGAAGGCCGCTGGAATCTGGGAGCACCTGCGCCAGCAGAGCCACGTCGAGCTCGGGCGGATCCAGCTCACGGGCGAGGGCACGCGACGCCGCGTGGCGCTCGACGTCACCGTCGACGGCGTCGAGGGCGCCGCGCTCGGGGTCATGAGCCAGGGCGAGCTGCACTCGCTCGCCCTCAGCCTGTTCGTCCCGCGCGCGACGCTCCCCGAGAGCCCCTTCCGCTTCATCGTGGTCGACGACCCCGTGCAGTCGATGGACCCCGCCCGGGTCGACGGCCTGGCGCGCGTGCTCGAGAGCGCGTCGGCCGACCGTCAGGTCGTGGTCTTCACCCACGACGATCGGCTGCCGGAGGCCGTGCGCCGCCTCGACATCGCCGCCGAGATCGTCGAGGTGACGCGCAGGGAGGCGTCGGTCGTGGAGCTGCGCCGCGCCCTCGATCCCGTGGGGCGCTACCTCGAGGACGCGCTCGAGGTCGCCGGCACCGCGGACCTGCCCTCCTCGGCGGCCGCGCGGGTGGTCCCGGGCCTGTGCCGGCTCGGGTCTCGAGGCGGCGTGCATGGAGGTGGTGCGCCGGCGGCGGCTCGGCCGCGGAGAGCCCCACGTGCGAGGTCGAGCGGGCCCTCGGCGACGCCGGGCGCCTCGACGCGCCTAGCGTCGCTCGCCCTCTTCGACGACGCCGAGCGCAGCGGGGACGTGCACGCGCGCCTCGAGCGCGACGCGGGAGCGCCCCTCGCCGAGACCCTGAAGCAGTGCGACGAGGGAGGACGCGAGGTCCGGGCGGCCGAGGCGGTCGAGCTGGTCCGGCAGGCCAGCAAGCTCGCGGCGTGGCTCCGGGGCCTGTCGTGAGCCAGGACGACCGAACCCCTGGCGACGCTGCTGGACATGGCCGAGCGCCTGCTCCGCCGCGCCGACCCGGCCACGGCCGGCCTGTGGCCGCGCGCGTCGGCCCTGCTCGCGCTGGAGGCCCTCGAGGCGAGCGTGCGAGCGGCTGTGGGAGCGGCACGGGCTCGTGTTCCAGGGATGCTCGATGCGCACGCAGCTCATCTGCCTGCGCAGCTACCTCGACGACGCGCGGTTCGCCGCGCGCGCGGGCCACGCCTGGTCGGCTCTCAGCCGTGCCTGCCACCACCACCCGTACGAGCTGGCGCCGACGGCCGGCGAGCTCCAGGCGTGGTTCTCGGTGGTTCGAGAGCTGACTCGGGCGTCGTCCGCGTCGGGCTCGTGACGTTCAGCGCGCTTTGAGGATCAACGCCGTCAGGTCGTCGCTCCTGCCGCGGCCGCCCGCCCACTCGTCGACGGCCGCGACGAGACCTGCGAGGATCGCGCTGGCGCTCCCCCCCGACAGCCGGCGCAGGGCGTCGCACGACCCGGTCGTCGCCGAACTCGTGCTCGTCGGGCGACATGGCCTCGGTGACGCCGTCCGTGACCATCGCCAGCACGTCCCCCGGCTCGAGCGTCACCTCTCCCACCGCGTAGGCTTCCTCGGGGAGCAGGCCCAGCGCGGGCCCGCCTTCCGAGAGCCGGCTCACCGCGCCGTCCCGGGCGACGAGGAAGGGCGGGACGTGGCCGGCGTTGACGTAGGTGAGCCGTCGCGACGCCGTGTCGAGCTCCGCGTAGAACAGGGTGACGAAGCGGCTCGGCCTGCGTGCGCGCGAAGAGGAACCGGTTCAGCCGCTCGATCACCTGGTCGGGCGCCAGCGTCCCGGCGAGCGCGTGGACGAACGCGTGGACCGAGGCCATCAGCAGGCTGGCCGGCGTGCCCTTGCCGGCGACGTCGGCGACCACGAGGGCGAGTCGTTCACCGCCCAGGGAGATCCAGTCGTAGGAGTCGCCGCCCACCTCGTAGCAGGGACGGCTCTCGCCGGCCACCTCGAAGCCCGACAGCTCGGGCGGTCGCGGCGGGAAGAGGCTCTGCTGGATCTCGCGGGCGATCTGCAGCTCGCGGTCCTGGCGCTGCTTCGCCTCGCGGACCTGCTGCAGGCGCGCGTTCTCCAGCGCGGCCCAGGGCCTGGCGCGCCAGGGCCTGGGCGACCTCCCGGTCTTCCTGCGAGAACGACATCCCCGAGGCACGCTCCCCGATGGCCAGGACTCCCTCCACGCGCTCGCCCGCGACGAGCGGCACGGCGAGGGCCAGTCGCGCCTCCGAGAGCCGCCGGCGCAGCGGCCCCTGCGGCAGCTCGACGACCGCCCTCGGCCTGGGATCCAGGAGCGCGGCCTGCACTTCCGTCGGCGGGAATCGGCGCGCTCTCGAGCTCGCGCCGGAGTCCGCGCTCCGCGCACGAGCGAGAGCCCCTGCGGCCCGCAGAGATAGAGGGCGCAACGCGAGACGACGAAGTGCCCCATCACGGTCGTGATCACGAGGTCCTGGATGGCCTCTTCCGCGGAAGCTCCCCGTCAGGTCGCGGCTGACGTCGAACAGGTTGTGGAGCTCGAACGCCTTGACGGACAGCTTCTGGTGCGTCCGCCGCAGCTCGTCGTAGAGCAGGCCGTTCTCGATCGGCGCTGCGATGCACGCGGCGACGGCGCGCAGGAAGGCCCGCGCCTCGGCCCCGATCTCCCGCCCTCCCTCGCGCGGCCCCAGGCCCAGCACGGCGATCGCGCGGTCGCGGCGAACGATCGGCACCAGCAGCTCGAGGCCGTGACGGTCGTGAGCTTCGTCCCCTGGGCCGAGGACGCACACGTCAGCCCGTGGCGGGACGCCGAGCGTGGGCGGTGCGCCCGGCGGGAGCCCGCGCGACGCCTGCAGCGCCAGGCCGCCGTCCTCGCCGCGTCCGAAGACGGCCCCGCTCGCCGCCCGCAGCTCTCGCATCACGATCTGCAGCGCAGCGTCCAGCGCCTGCTCGCGGGTGGAGCCCGCGTCGAGCGTGGCCGTGAGCTCGACCAGCGAGACCAGCTCCGACAAGCGCTCGAGGTGCGGCGCGCCCTTGCGCGTGCGCCGGGACCCTTCGAGCGCCTGCCGGTACGTGTGGACGAGCGGGCGTTCCCCCTCCGGCTCGACCGGGCGCTTGCGCATGGGCATGGAGGGCCTCGGGCCTGCGGTCGACTATAACGTGTCGTGCTTCGTCGAGTGACCGGCTGGCGCGGCTTCGGTGGGCAGCGGTCCGTGGGCGGCGACGACCACCAGCCTGTGACGCGAGTCACGACTCTCGAGCATCCATCCAACCGCCGTCCCCTCCGCTGGTCCAATCCGCCAGACGGGATCGGGATCCCGGGGGAATGGAGGGGACGATGGGCAGACAGGCAGCTCTTCTCGTGGCGGGTCTGGCGATCTGCAGCCTGGCGGGCGTCGCGTCGAATGCTCAGGCCGGGATCAACGCCCGCCAGCACCGGCAGCAGGCGCGTATCGCGCAGGGGGTGCACTCGGGCGCGCTGACGGGCCGCGAGGCGGCGCGGCTCGAGCGGCAGCAGCGGCAGGTCCGCCGCGAGGAGCGGCTCTTCCGAGCGGACGGGCGGCTCGGTCCCGCGGAGCGCGCCGACCTCAATCGCGACCTGAACCGGACGAGCCGGCACATCTACCGTCAGAAGCACGACGGGCAAACGCGCTAGCCCGGAAGACGACGACAACGGCCCGACCCGGGGTGGGGCCACCGGCGCGCACCTGCCGCGCCGGTGGCCGACATCCTGTCGATCAGGCGATCCTCCCCGGCCAATGAAACAAAACTCTCGAAAGCACTGAATCGTAGGCACATCTGCGCGATGAGTGGACGTTTTGAGTGAATACGGAGAAAATGTATGAAACATTGATCTATCTTAGATCGTTGTTAAGTTCATCGGGAGAGGTCATGGGTATCACCGAGCGGCGGGAGCGGGAGAAAGAGGAGATCAAGAAGAAGATCCTCGACGCCGCCCGCGAGCTGTTCACGACCAAGGGCTACGAGCGCGTCACGATCCGGCGCATCGCCGAGGCGATCGAGTACTCGCCCACCACGATCTACCACCACTTCGAGGACAAGGACGACCTCGTCCGTGCGCTGTGCCACGCCGACTTCGGCCGGCTGCTCGAGGCCATGCAGCTCGCTCCAGCGCCGGCGGACCCGATCGAGGCCATCAGGCTGCTCGGGCGGGCCTACGTGGCCTTCGCGCTCCAGAACCCGAACCAGTACCGGTTCATGTTCATGACGCCGGTGGTCAAGGAGGAGATGGACGCCGAGAGCCCGGGCAACCTCTCGTTCGGCCACCTGCTCGCCGCGGTGAAGCGCGCCGCCGACGCGGGACGGCTGCGCCCGATCGACCCCGTGCTCGCCGCGCAGATCCTGTGGATGAGCGTGCACGGCCCGGCTGCGGCGCTGATCACGCTGGCCGGCGAGCACTGGCCCCACGCCGCCGCCGCGCCCGACCTCGCCGAGCAGGTGATGGACAACGCGCTGCGCGGCCTGCTGGCCGGTCCCGGAAGGGCCTGACGCCGTGGTCTCGCTCGCGCGCCGCAACCTGTTCCACGACCGCCTGCGGTTCTTCATCACGGTCGCCGGGGTGGCCTTCGCGGTGACGCTCGTACTGGTGCAGGTGGGTCTCTTCCTCGGCCTGCTCGACAAGGCGACCGTCACCATCCGCCACGCGGACGCCGAGCTGTGGGTGACCTCCCGCAACACGCCGAACGTGGACTTCGCGCACACCTTCCCGGAGACGGCGGTGCTGCGCGCCCGCGGCGTGCCCGGCGTGCTGCGCGCCGACAACCTGATCGTCGCCTTCATGAACATCCAGCTGCCGAGCGGCGCGACCGAGGGCGCGCTCGTCTACGCGCTCGAGAACTTCGGCTGCTGGCGGCTGCCCTGGCGGGTGACGGCGGGCTCGCCGGAGGACCTCCGGCGCGGCTACTCGGTGCTGATGGACCGCTCGGCCGTGCTGCGCTACGGGGAGTTCGCGCCCGGCGAGTACCGCGAGATCCAGGGTCGCCGCTTCCGGATCGCGGGCGCGACCGAGGAGGCCGCTTCGTTCACGACCACGCCGATCGTGTTCATGGACTACCGCAACGCGCAGGAGCTGCAAGAGCAGCTGCGCGGCGCGACGACCTACGTGCTGGTGAAGCTCGCGCCCGGCGCCGACGCCGCGGCGGTGGCGGCCGAGCTGCGCCGGCGGCTGCCGTACAACGACGTCTACACGCGCGAGCAGTGGGCGCAGCGCTCGCGCGACTACTGGATCAGGTCGACCGGCCTCGGCATGAGCATGGGCGTCACGGTCTTCCTCGGGGTGCTGGTCGGCATCGTGATCGTCGCGCAGACGCTCTACACCTCCGCCGTCGAGCACATCAACGAGTTCGGGACCGTGAAGGCGATCGGCGGCTCGAACGCCGACATCTACCGCATCCTCGGCGAGCAGGCGCTGATCGCGGCGGTGATCGGCCTCGCGCTGGGCGCGCTCTTGTCCTACGCCGCGCGGCCGGCGATGGCGGCGATCCACCTGAACGTGCTGCTGTCGCCAGGCTTCTCCGCCGCCGTGTTCGTCGGCACCGTCGTGATGTGCCTCGGCGCCGCCCTCTTCAGCTTCCGGCGGGTGGCCGGGATCGACCCCGCCCTCGTCTTCCGCACGTGAGGTCGACCATGAGCGACAAGGTGCTCTCCGTGGAGGGCGTCACCAGGGTGTTCGACGAGGGCCGGCAGCGGGTGGAGGTGCTGAGGGGCATCACCATGGACGTCCGCGCCGGCGAGCTGGTGGCGCTCGAAGGCCCGTCGGGCTCCGGCAAGACGACGCTGCTCTCGATCGCCGGCTGCATCCTCAGCCCCACCTCGGGCGAGGTGCAGGTCGCGGGCCGGCGCCTGCGCCGGTCGGAAGCGGGCGGGCTGCGCGAGGTGCGGCGGCGCTCGATCGGCTTCGTGTTCCAGCAGTACAACCTGTTCCCGGCTCTCAGCGCGCTCGAGAACGTCGAGTACTCGCTGAACGTGCGCGGGGTGCGCGGCCGCGGCGCGCGCGACGAGGCTTTCCGCGTGCTCGAGCGGGTCGGCCTCGCCGACCGCCTGCACTTCCTGCCGCGCGACCTCTCCGGCGGCCAGAAGCAGCGCGTGGCGATCGCACGCGCGATCGCGGGCTCGCCGCCCGTCCTGCTGGCGGACGAGCCGACGGCGAACCTCGACAGCACGGCGGGCGCGCAGGTGCTCGACCTGTTCCGGGAGCTGGCGCACGCGGAGGGCAGGGGACTCCTGGTGGTGACCCACGACCCGCAGGTCCGGCGCGTCGCCGACCGGGTGCTGGGGATCCGCGACGGGCGGCTGACGGATCCGGCCGTGCACGCCGCGGCGGCGTGAGGACGGTCGTGTGCGCGGGGCAGAAACGGAGCACGGCGTCATGAGCAAGCAAACGGCGATCGGCATGGGCGTCCTGGCGGGTAGCGTCCTCGTGGGTGCGACCGTGCTGCAGGCACGGGGCGCAGCATTCCAGGCGGGCAGCTCGCCCGCCGGCTCGACGGCGCCCGCGGCCGGGATCACTTCGACGGCGCCGGCCGGCATCGCCGCCGAGGGACGGGTCGTCGCCTATCCCGGCGCCGAGGTGAAGGTGGGCGCCGAGCGCGCCGGGCGCCTGCTGCGCGTGCTGGTCGAGGAGGGCCGCCTGGTCCGCCGCGGCGAGCTCCTCGCCGAGATCGACTCCGCCGAGCTGCGCGCGGCGCTCGCCGAGGCAAAAGCGCGGGTCGCCGAGGCCGAGGCCGAGTCGCGGCTGGCCGCGGCGAACCTGGCCCGCAAGCAGCGGCTGGTGCAGGAGCAGATCCTCTCTGCCAGCGACCTCGACCAGGCGACGCGCGACGTCGAGACCACGGCCGCCAGGATCGACACCGCGCGCGCGACGGTCGCGCGCGACGAGGCGCAGCTGGCCAAGAGCCGCATCTGCGCGCCGATCGCCGGGACGGTGATTGCGCGCGAGGTCGACGCCGGCCAGATGGTGGAGGCGGGCGACCACACGTTCACCGTCGCCGACCTCGGCAACCTGCGGATCGAGGGCGAGGCGCACGAGGCCGACGCCGGGGCGGTGAGGCTCGGCGCCGCGGTCCGCGTGACGGCGGACGGTTATCCCGGCCGCTCGTGGAAGGGACGCGTCGAGGAGATCCCCGGTGCGGTGACGCTGCGCCGGCTCAAGCCGCAGGACCCGAGCCGGCCCACGGACACGCGCGTGCTCGCGGTGAAGGTCGCGCTGGCAGAGCCCGTCCCACTGAAGCTCGGCACGACCGTCGACCTGCGGATCGCGCCGCCGGAGCGCTGACGTGGCGGACGGACCCACGAGCGCCCGCACCGCCGGGCCGGGGCGCCTCGGCATCGCCGCCGGGTTGCCGTTCCTCTGGCGCCGCCTGCGCGCGAGTGCACGCCCGCGGCCGGGAGCGGCGCCCGTCGTGCCGTTCGTGCCGCAGGACCTGCAGCGCAGCCCGGCCCTCACCTGGATCGGGCACGCGACCTTCTACGTGCGCCTGGACGGCGCCGCGTTCCTGACCGATCCCGTGTTCTCGGAGCGCGCGAGCCCGCTCTCCTTCGCGGGGCCGAAGCGGCTCGTCCCTCCCGGCGTGCCGCCCGAGCTCCTGCCGCAGCTCGACTTCGTCCTGCTCTCGCACGACCACTACGACCACACCGACCTGCCGAGCGTCGCACGGCTGGCGGCGCGCGGCGCGTCGTTCGTCGTGCCCACCGGCGTCGGGGAGCTCGTGCGACGCGCCGGTGGCCGGGTCGCGGCCGAGCTCGGCTGGTGGCAGGAGGCGGAGGTCGCGGGCGTCCGGGTCACCTGCGTGCCCGCGCGTCACTTCTCCGGCCGCCACCTTCGCGACCGCAACCGGCGACTGTGGGCCGGCTTCGTGGTCAGCGGGCGCGCGCGACGCTTCTACCACGCCGGCGACACGGCCTGCTTCGACGGCTTCGCGGAGATCCGCCGGCGCCTGGGACCGCCCGACGTCGCCTGCCTGCCGATCGGCGCCTACGAGCCGAGCGCCATGATGCGACCGATCCACCTCGATCCCGAGCAGGCGGCGCGCGCCGCGCGCGAGCTGGACGCGCAGCTCGCGATCGGCATGCACTTCGGCACGTTCGACCTCGCGGACGAGCCGCTCGACGAGCCGCCGCGACGTTTCCTCGCGGAGGCCGCGCGGCTGGGGCTGGCCCCGCGCGCGTGCGTGCTGCCGATCGGCGCCACGCGCCCGTTCTAACGCGCTGCGTCATACGCTTGGCTGTTCGGGCGAATCGTGTGCTTGGTGGCGGTTGAACGATTTGCCCCGCATCGTCGACGCCGTACGATTTCCTCCTCACGCCCGCGCGACACAGCGGATACCATGCTGCCCTCAGTCCACCAGGAGGACTTCATGAGAGGTACAGGATCATTCACCCGATGGCTCGCGTGGACGCTGACGCTCGGTATCGTGGTGCTCCCGACGCCGGTCTTCGCGTCGGGCTTTCAGCTGATCGAGCAGAATGCGAGCGGGCTGGGCAACGCCTTCGCCGGCCAGGCCGCCGGCGTGAAGGACGCGAGCGCCGTCTACTTCAACCCCGCGGCCATGACGCGCGTCAAGGGATGGAACTTCGTCCTCTCCACCGAGGCAGTCGGCCTGGGTACGACGTTCACGGACTCCGGGTCCGGCGTGCCGTTTGCGCCCTTCCCCACGGGCCCCTACTCGTTCCCCGTGCCGCTCGGCTCGAACGGGGGCGACGCGGGCAAGTGGATCCCCGTCCCGAACGGCTACCTCGCGGGACAGGTCACCGACCGCATCTGGCTCGGTGTCGGCGTCAACGTGCCCTTCGGCCTCGAGACCGACTGGGCTGCGGACTGGCTGGGTCGCTTCCACGCGACCAAGTCGAAGGTGCAGACGATCAACGTCAACCCGAGCGTCGCCGTCCAGCTGAGTGACACGCTGTCCGTCGGCGGCGGCGTGAACTACCAGCACCTGACCGCCGACTTCAACCAGGGCGTGGCCTACGGCGGGCTGGCGTATGCCGGAACCGCCCAGGCCGTCGCCACGCTGCCGGCCGCCGTGCAGCAGGCCGCGATCGGCGCCGTGATCGCCCAGCTCGGGAGCTCCGGGCGCGCGCTCGAGGGCGCCGGCCTGATCTCGGGCGACTCGAACGCCTGGGGCTGGAACGCCGGTGCGCTCGTCAAGCTCGGCGAGCAGGCGCACCTCGGCGTGAGCTATCGCTCGAAGATCAAGCACGACATCACGGGCGACGTCACGTTCGAAGGCGCGCCTGCCTTCTCGCTCCCGGGCGCGCTCGAGCCGATCGGCGCCACCCTCAACGCCCGCTTCGCGAACGGCCCGGTGAAGACCACGATCGAGCTGCCGGACACCTGGTCGGTGGCCGGCGCCTGGGAGAACGACAAGCTCGAGCTGCTCGCGGACTGGACCTGGACGGGCTGGAGCAGCATCCCGACGCTCGCCATCGAGCGCGCGGACGGCTCGGCGCTCAGCTCGGTGCCGCTGCAGTTCCAGGACACCTGGCGCGCCGGCCTCGGAGCGAACGTCAAGCTGAACGACCGCTGGACGCTGCGGCTCGGCACCGCCTACGACAAGGCGCCGGTGCAGGACCAGTACCGCACGCCGCGGCTGCCGGACAACCACCGCGTGTGGACCTCCGGCGGGTTCCAGTGGCGGCCCAGCCAGAAGGCCAGCGTCGACGTGGGCTACACGCACATCTTCGTCAAGGACGGGCCGAGCAGCCTGCCCAACCAGGACGCGCCGAGCTCTCCGCCGATCGGCGCCCTGGTGGGCACCTACAACGCCAAGGTGGACATCCTCGGCGCGCAGATCACCCTGCACTTCTAGAGTAGACAAGCCGGCGCCCCGCCCGGCCTCGCTCCAGGGCGGCGCGGCTGCCGTGCGCAGTCGCGCCGCTCGTGCCGCCGCTCTACCGCTCGCGTTCCCGCCTCCGGCGCAAGCCGTCGTGCGTTCGCGTAGACTCCGCCGGTGTCCGAGCCCCGGCCTGCGACCGACGAGGGCCTCGTCCGCGGCATCGGCCTCGCCGGTCTGACCGCCGCCGTCGTCAACAGCACGGTCGGCGCCGGGATCTTCGTGCTGCCGGCCGCCGTGGCCCTGCGGATCGGCACGGCCGCGCCGCTCGCCTACCTGCTCTGCTTCGTGCTGATGGCGCTCGTGGTGGCCTGCTTCGCGCTGGCCGGCAGCCGCGTGTCCAGGAGCGGCGGCACCTACGGCTACGTCGGCCGTGCCTTCGGCCCCGGCGCCGGGTTCCTGGCCGGGGTCCTCTACTGGTTGTCCGACGTGCTGGCCAACTCGGGCGTGCTGTCGGCGCTCGCCGCATCGGCCGGCGTGCTCGTGCCGCGGCTCGGCTCGGGGCTCGGGCGCTCGGCGCTGATCCTGCTCGTGTCCGGGGGGCTGGCGGGTGTGAACGTACGCGGCGTGCGGGCCGGGATCGGGCTCGTGCAGGCGCTGACGCTCGCGAAGCTGCTGCCGCTCCTGCTGCTGGTCGTCGCCGGCCTGCTGGCCGTCTCGCCCGCCAACCTCGCCTGGCCGGGGCTGCCCAAGGCCGCCGCCCTCGGTGACACGGTCCTGCTGCTGGTCTTCGCCTTCGTGGGCGTGGAGGTCGCGCTCGGCCCGAGCGGCGAGGTGAAGGACCCGGCGCGCACCGTCCCGCGCGCCGTCTTCCTGGCGCTCGCGACGACCACTCTGCTCTACTGTGCGCTCCAGATCGTCAGCCAGGGCATCCTGGGCGCCGAGCTGGCCCGCTTCACGGACGCCCCGCTGGCGGAGGCGGCCGGGCGACTGCTCGGCCGCACCGGCTCCGCGCTGCTGGTGGTCGGGGCCTCGGTCTCGATGCTCGGCTACCTGAGCGGCAGCATGCTCGGCTCGCCGCGCACGCTGTTCGCCTTCGGCCGCGACGGCCTGTTGCCGCACGCCTTCGCGCGCCTGCACCCGCGTTTCCGCACGCCGTGGGTCGCCGTGCTGACGCACGCAGCAGTCGCCTCGACGCTGGCGATCAGCGGCAGCTTCGAGCGGCTGGCCGTGATGTCGAACGTGGCGGTGCTGACCCTGTACCTGCTCTGCGCGCTCGCCTGCTGGCAGCTCGTGCGCAGGGACGTGCGTGAGGAGGGCCCGCCGCTGCGCGTGCCCGGCGAGCGCCTGCTGCCCTTCCTCGCCTGCGGCGCGATCCTGTGGGTGCTGTCGAGCGCGACCGGGCGCGAGCTGGCCGTCACCGGCGTCGTGGCCGCACTCGCCGGCCTCGTCTACGCGCTGCGCCGCGCGCGGGCGGCGCGTGCGCTCACTCCCGGCCCACCCCCAGCGCGTCCGCGACCCGGTTGATGTAGTTGAACCACGCCGCGATCAGCGTGATCTGCAGGATGCCCCGGTCGTCGAAGCCGACCGCGCGCAGCCGCTCGTGGTCCCTCGGGGTGACGCGGGTCGCGTTCCGGGTCATCGTCGTCGCGTAGTCCAGCATCGCCCGGTCCGCCTCCGAGAGCGGCGCGTTGTCGTAGTCCTCGACCAGGGCCTTCACGAACGCCTCGTCCAACGTCACGGCACGCAGAAACTCTGCGTGAGACTCCAGTCAGTAGTGGCACCGGTTCACGGCGGAGACCCGCGTCGTGATCATCTCGTGCTGGCGTCGGGTGAGCGGCAGCTCGGGCGAGAGCAGGGCGCCGAAGGCGGCGAAGGCGTGGTAGAGCGCGTCGGGGATGAGCGTGTGGGTGGCGACGATGCTGCTGCTGCCGTCGTCGTTCGGGTCGCGCGCGTACTCCTTCGGGTAGAGCGCGTGCTGGCCTTCGAGCGCCTTGCGCAGCTGCGCGTCCGCCTCGGTGAACGGGATGGTCTTGATCCAGGCCATGAGGCTCCTCCATCGTGATCAACGGATGACTGCCGCGGCCGCCGAGCGCTGTGCCCGCGGGAGCAGGCGATAGACCGGTACGCCCAGGGCCACGACGCCCACGCCGAGCGCGGCCTCGCCCGGCCGCCCGACCGCGAGCAGCGCCAGCACGAGCGCGACGCTCGCCAGGAACAGGATCGGCGTCAACGGGTACAGCGGCGTCGCGTAGGTGGCCGCGGGTGACGTCCGGCGCAGGCGGAACAGGCCCGCCACGGTGAGGGCCAGGAAGGCGACGGTCACGAACACGAAGTAGGCCACGATCGCGTCGAACGTGCCGAGGGCCACGAGCAGCGCGGCGAGCGCCGCCTGGATCGCGATCGCCCGCACGGGCGCCCCCGTGTGCGGATCGACGCGGCCCACGAGCGCGGGCACCGCACCGTCGCGCGCCATGGCGTAGTAGACCCGCGGGGCCATGGTCATGAAGGCGAACAGGCTGCCGAGCACGCACAGGGCCACCAGGCCCGCGAGCGCGCGGCCGCCCGCCGGCCCGAAGAGGGCAGTCCCCGCCTGCGCGGCGAAGGCCTCGCTCGAGGCGACCGCCTCGATCGGCACCAGGTACACGAAGACGGCGCTCACCGCGACGTACAGGAGCGTGACCGCGACGACACCCAGGGCGAGCGCACGCGGCAGGTTGCGCTGTGCCTCGCGAACCTCGCCCGCGAGCTTGCTCGCCTCCCACCAGCCGCCGAACGAGAAGAAGGCGGAGAGGACCGCGCCGGCCAGGGCCCCGAGCAGCGGCGGCGCGCCCGCCCGACGCTCGACGAAGGGGACGAAGTGCGACAGCTGGCCGGCCGAGGAGGCCAGGCCCCAGAACACGAGCGCCAGCAGCAGGGCGATCTTCAGCAGAGCCAGCGCGTGCCCGATGCCCGCGGCCAGGCGCACACCGGCCAGGTTCGCGCCCGCCACCGCCAGGATGGCGACGAAGGCCGCGGCCTTCGGCGAGAGGCCGGGCGAGACGGCCTGCGCGTAGGCCCCGAAGCCGGTCGCGAGCGCGCCGGTCAGGCCCGGGTCCATGACCAGCAGACATTTCCAGCCGTAGAGAAACGCCGGCAGCGGCCCGTAGGCCTCGCGCAGGTAGACGTAGCCGCCGCCGGCCTGCGGGTGGCGCGCGGCCAGCTCGCCGAAACAGAGTGCGCCGCACAGCGCCGCCCCGCCCATGAAGGCCCACACGAGCAGGAGCCATGCCGGCGACGCGAGGCGGGTCGCCATGCCGGCCGGGGTCAGGAAGATCCCGACCCCGATCGTGCCGCCGACGACGAGGGCGGTCGCGGCAGGCAGCGAGATCCGCCGCCGCAGCTCGAGAGGGGCCTCCACGCTCAGAACTGCAGCCGCAGCCCGAGCTGGAAGGCCCGCGGCCCGCCCGAGCCGAAGACGCCGCCCGCGGTCGTCAGCGCGTGGCCGAAGGAGGACGAGCGCAGGTAACCCGGGTCGGCGGGGTCGGAGCTGTCGCGCACCAGCACGTTCGAGAAGCCGGAGTAGTTCGACTTCGAAACGCCGAGGATGTTCGTCACGTTGAAGACGTTGAAGCACTCGACGATCGCCTCCAGCCTGGTGCGGGCCGACAGCGCGAACGAGCGCGACAGCCGCAGGTCGAGCGAGTCAAAGCCATCGTCGAAGCGCGCGTCGTTCGAGACCAGCGGCAGCAGCTGGCCGTCGATGCCGCCGGCGGCGTTGAGGCCGGTCAGGTACGCGTTCAGCTCGGCGGCAGTCTTGAACCTGCGCCCGCCCGCGTTGCGCGGCAGCGTCGGGACGCGCGTCGAAGCGTCCGGCATCAGGATGTCCATGGGCACGCCCGAGGCGATCGTCCAGATCGGCGATAGGCGCAGCGTCCCCGGCAGCAGCAACGATCCCGAGAGCACGAAGCGGTGCCGCTGGTCGTTGGGCGTCGGGCCGTACTCCCGCTGCAGGTCGTTCGGGTCGATCGGTCCCGCGCCGAAGGGGATCTGGTCGTCGTTCACGTAGTTGTTGGCCCGCGAGAGGGTGTAGGAGACGCGGAGCTGCTGCCCCCGGCTCCAGCGCTTCTCGAGGGTGGCGAGCAGCGCGTCGTACTTCGTGCCCACGCTCGACTCGAGGTTCACCACGCGGTCGGGCCCGCCCACCACCGGGTTGAACACCTCGCCGATCGGCCGGCCGATGATGAAGTGAGTCCCGTGGTCGTGGACCAGGTCGAGCCGCAGCAGCGACTGGCCCGGCAGGCGCAGCCGGGTCCCGAGGTTCCACTGCTGGACCGTCGGGTTCTCGAGGCCGTTGTCGATGATGTTGATGCCGGAGGCCCCGGCCCCGGGCAGGATGAAGCCCGTGAACGGGTTGCTGAAGGTGGGCGCGAACGGGCGGCACCGTGCCCGTCGCCGGGTCCAGGTAGAGCGCGTTGCCGGCGCGGACCTCGATCGGCAGCGCACGGCCGTCGAGGCCGCGCTCGAGCGACATGATCTCGAGCGTCACGCGGTCGTAGTAGATCCCGTAGCCGCCGTGGAGCTGGAAGGAGCCCGCCCGGTTGGTCCAGGCGAACCCCACGCGCGGGCCGAAGTTGTTGCCGTCCCGCCTGCGGTCACCCTGCAGGAAGGGCCGCACCAGCGGGTTGACGTCGCCGTAGCCGGAGACGTCCTTGACGTTGGTGTCCAGCTCCCAGCGCAGGCCGACGTTCAGGGTGAGCTGGGGCGTCACGCGCCAGTCGTCCTGCACGAAGGCCGCCAGGTAGGTGCTGCTGCAGTCGTCGAGCACCAGGTCCTGGTCGGGCTTGCCGCTGCGCAGCGTCACCGCGAACAGCAGGTCGTCGTCGTCCACCCTGCCGTCGCCGTTCAGGTCGAATGCCGGGAAGTCCTGGACGAGCTCCACCCGCCCCTGCCGGAAGACACCCAGGCCGAACTTGCCCTTGGTGCGGGAGACCTCGGCGCCCACCTTGAGGCTGTGGCTGCCGCGAACGAACGCGAACGAGTCGGTGAGCTGGAAGCGCTTCTGGGAGGTGGACTGGGGCACACGGAAGCTCGCGCCGTCCTGGAGGCTGGGGAAGGTGAGCTGGACCCCGGGCGTGACGGGATCGATCGCGTTGTCGTAGTTGCTGTAGCTCGCGCGCAGCGTGTTGAGCGCGGTGGAGGAGAGGCTGCGGGTCCAGCTCAGCAGGCCGAGGTTGTAGGTGTTGTCGCTCTTCTGGCGCTGGCTGGCCGAGCCGATGGCCCGGTCGAGCGTGCTGGCGCCGGTGTCCTGCGCGTCCTCGAGCGAGTAGCGCAAGCTCAGGTTGTCCTTCGGCGACGGCTGGGCGTCGATGCGTCCCGTGGCCAGCAGGTCCCGGAGCGGCGCCGGGGCGAACGCGTGGTCGATCGTCCGGGTGACGGTATTGCGCTCGCCGACCTGGACCACGGCGTTCTGGTGGCGGTACTCGAGCGCTCCGAACCACCAGGCCTTGCCGCGCGCGAGCGGGCCACCCAGCGTCGCCGAGTACTGCTCGCGATCGAACGACGGCTTCGCCTGCGTCCGGTCGGCCGTGGCCGGCAGGCCCTGGAGCCGGTCGTCGCGCAGGTAGGACGAGAGCATCCCGTGCAGCGCGTCCGTGCCCGTCTTCGTCACCACGTTGACGGCGGACGCCGCGGAGCGGCCCTGCTCCGCCGAGAAGCGGTTCGTGGCGATCTGGAACTCCTGCACCGCGTCCTGTGGCAGGTTGGCGAGCGGACCGCCCACCACGTCGTCGTTGTTGTCCTGGCCGTCGATCGTGACGTTGCCGCCACGGCCGAGCTGGCCGGCCGAGGAGATCGCGACGGAGTTCGTCTTCGTGGGGTCGAAGTTCGGCGCGGGCGCGTTGCCCGGCACGAGGAAGGCGAGCTCCAGGAAGTTGCGGCCGTTCAGGGGCAGGTTCTCGATCGCGCTGGAGGACAGCACGCCGCCCACCAGCGAGCTGGTCGTGTCGAGCGCCGCTGCGTGCTCCTCGACCGTGATCGCTTCGGAGCCACCGCTCACCGAGAGCGTCGCGCCGAGCGTGACCCGCCGGCCGACCTCGACCGCCACGCGCGGGAAGGTCTTCGTTGCGAAACCACCGGCCTCGACAGTGACCGAGTAGGCGCTTGGGGCGAGGCCTGTGAATACGTAGCTTCCGTTCGCGTCGGTCGTCGCCTCCCGGGTGAGCCCGGTGCCTTCGCGAACCGCCTTGACGTGGGCGCCGGCGACCGGAGCGCCGGATGCATCGGTGACCCGGCCGACGAGAACCGCAGTGGCCGGGTCCTGGGCGAACGCGACCGCGGCAACGAGGGCAACGAGGACGAGCGCGAAGACAGACGTAGCGAGCCGGCGAGTCATGACCCCTCCCTGGTGCTTTTGGAGAATTCGGCGGGCATGATCGGCCGGCAGCCCGGTGCCCTGCAACACTAATAAATGCGCATGGATCCTAGGAATTACGCTCGGGTGCGGGCACGCCGCCCGCGGCCGGCTCCACGACTACAATGGAGCCAACCCCATGATGGTCAGCCGCGTTCCCGGTACGGCGCTCCGCCCGTTCGTACGGGTGCTGTGGGCGACGACCGGGGACGCCCCCGGCGAGCGCCCGCCGCGTGAGCGCGTGCTGCCCACGGGCGGCACGCACCTGGTCTTCCTTCTCGGCCCGCATCCGCTCCGGCTGTGCGGCGATCCAGGCGACGGGGATGCGGGGGCGGTGGTCGGCCACGCGGCGGTCGGCGGAGCGCGGGCGACGTTCTACGTCAAGGAGGTCTCACCCACGGCCTCGGTCGGCGCCCAGCTGTCGCCCGGCGCCGCCCCGCTGCTCACGGGTGCGCCCGCGGAGGAGCTGGCCGGCCGCCACACGAACCTCGAGGACCTGTGGGGCCGGGCGGCGCGCCAGTCGCGTGAGCGCATCGCCGAGGCCGGAAGCCCGGAGGGCCGTCTCGACGCGCTCGAGAGGATCCTGTCCGCGCGGCTGCCCAACCCGCGCCGCCTGCACCCGGCCGTCGCGCTGGGCCTGGAGCGCTTCGAGGCGACGGATCGAGTGGGCGACGTCGTGAAGGAAAGCGGCTACAGCCGCCGGCGCTTCGGCGAGCTGTTCCGCGCGGAGATCGGCCTGGCGCCGAAGGTCTACTGCCGCCTGCGGCGCTTCCAGCAGGTGCTGCGGCGGCTGGCGGCCTCGCGCGACGTGCCGTGGGACGAGCTGGCGCTCTCGCTCGGCTACGCCGACCAGGCCCACTTCAACCGAGAGTTCCGGCAGTTCGCCGGCGTCACGCCGGGCGCATACCGCCGCGCGGCGCCGCGGCTTCCCCATCATGTGCCGCTGCCGGCGCCGGCCTGACGTCGGTTCCCATTCGTTCAAGACACATGCAGCGCCGCTGCCTACATTTTGCGGAAGGGAGCGGGAGGTCACGAGGATGAAGACGCACGAGCTGTTCGCCTACCTGCACGTCCGGGACGCTGACGCGGCGATCGCCTTCTACGAGAGGGCGTTCGGCGCCCGCCAACGCCTGCGCCTGACGGACGGCCAGGGCCGCGTCGGCCACGCCGAGCTGGATCTCGACGGCCACACGCTGATGCTGGCCGACGAGCTTCCCGAAGAAGGCATCCACGGGCCGCAGAGCATCGGGGGAACGAGCGTCACCCTCCACCTGCACGTCGACGACGCGGACGACGTGATCCGCAGGGCGGCACGGGCAGGCGCCACCATCGAGCGGGAGCCGACAGACCAGTTCTACGGCGAGCGCTCCGGGTGCGTGCGCGACCCCTTCGGGCACCGCTGGAACATCGGACACGCCATCGAGGCCGTGTCGCCCGAGGAGATGCAGCGCCGCTACGCCCGCCTGCTGCGGGCGGAGTAGGCGTCAGAGGCGCAGCGGCTCCTCCTTCTCGACCTTCGCCGGGTCGAGCGCGATGCCGAAGCCGGGGCTCTCGTTGAGCGTCACCGCGCCGCGTTCGACGCGGAGCGGCTCGCGCTCGAAGTGGCAGAAGTACCAGGGGTGGTCCTTCAGCACCATCTTCACGAGCAGACACTCGCCCATCGGGCAGGTGAGCGGGGCTTGGCTGGCGACGACGTGCAGCGCCGCGCGCAGCGCGTGGCCGTGAGGGACGAGGTGCGCGTCGTGCACGGAGGCCAGGGTGGCGATCCGCACCAGCTCGCTGGTGCCGCCGCACCACTCCGGGTCGGCCTGGACGACGTGGATCGCCCGGGCCTGCAGGTAGCGATCGACCTCCCAGCGGCCGTAGAAGTGCTCGCCCGACGCGACCGGGATCGAGGTCGCCTGGCGCAGCGCGACGAAGCTCTCGAGCCGATCGGGCTGGAACGGCTCCTCGATCCAGCGCGGGTGGAACGGCTCGGCTTCCTTCGCCCACGCCAGCGCGTACGGCAGGTCCCAGCCGTTGTACGCGTCGAACATCAGGTCGACGTCGTCCCCCGCCGCCTCGCGCGTGCGGCGCACGAGGTCGACGTTCTTCAGCAGCCCAAGGCGCCCCTCCGCCGGCCCGTGCGCGAGGAACCACTTCTGCGCGCCGTAGCCCTCCGCCTTCAGGGCGCGGACCTTCTCCTCGACGCGCCCCGGCTCCAGGGAGAAGCCGAGGCAGCTCGCGTACACGGGCACGCGCGCTCGGCCTCCCCCCAGCAGGCGGAACACGGGCAGGCCCAGCAGCCGGCCCCGCAGGTCCCAAAGCACGTTGTCGGCCGCGCTCGTCGCCATCATGAAGTGGCCCGCGCGGCCGTGCCGGTTCAGCCGGTACATGCGGTCCCAGAGCTCCTCGACCGCGAGCGGGTCGCGCCCCGCGAGGAAGGGCGCGAGGTCGCCCAGCAGCACGGGCGCACACTCGTGCTCGATCGGGCCGTAGACGGCCTCCAGGCCTCCCTTCGTGCGCAGCCGCACGTAGATCGCCGAGACCGGGGTGAGTCGGAGCGGGGCGTCGGCGGGCTCGTGGTACTCCGGCGGCGGATTCCAGACGTGCGACGGGTTCACCTGGTACTGCAGGTGGGCGACGACGCGGACCTCGCGCCGGCCCTCGACCCTCACCACCTCGAGCGCGGCGATGCGGCGATCCGCCTCGGGCGGCGCCTCGGCCGCGAGCGCCTCGCGCCAGGCGAGCGAGCCCAGCGCCAGGCCGTACAGCAGGCGGCGTCGGCCCAGGTCGGCGCCGATCTCGAGGGCAGACGGACCCTCGGGAGAGGGAAGGGGCAGCATCCGGCCTCCTTTCACGCGTGGTGCGGCTATGTTGCCGCGGCACGAGGCGTCGAGCAACGCCCCGCTCACGCCGCGGGCGTCCTATCATTCCTCATGCGCCATTCACGCCTCGCAACGCTCGCCGTGCTCGCGCTCTCGGCCGTGGCGTTCTCGGCCGACGACACGGCCCTGGACCAGCGCGTCCGCGGCTTCCTCGACCGCCACCGCGGCGCCTGGCACGAGTGGAACGTCCCCGAGCAGGACGGCCGGATCCTGCGCGAGCTGGTGCTGAAGCACCGCTTCACGCGCGCGCTGGAGATCGGCACCTCGACCGGCCACTCCGGCGTGTGGATCGCCTGGGGCCTCGCGCAGACCGGAGGCCGGCTGACGACGATCGAGATCGACCCCGAACGCCACGCGACCGCCCTGCGCAACTTCGCCGACGCCGGGCTCGCGGACCGCATCGACGCCCGCCTCGGCGACGCGCACGAGCTGGTGCGCCAGCTGCCGGGACCGTTCGACTTCGTCTTCTCCGACGCCGACAAGGACTGGTACCTGCAGTACTTCAAGGACCTCGACCCGAAGCTCGAGGTGGGCGGCTGCTTCACCGCCCACAACGTGCTGCGCAGCGGGGGCGGCGGCGCGCGCGAGTTCCTCGACTACGTGAAGGCGCGGCCCAACTACACCACGACGGTCGAGACCGGCAGCGGCGAGGGCATCTCGGTCAGCTGCAAGACCGCCAGGTAGGGCGCACCCGTCCATCCAGGACATTGGACGGGCGGCCCGGGGACCCACGCCCGTGCGGTTCTGGAACCGCCTTCACGGGTGGCGCGTATTACCGGTCGGACGCACTCGGACACACGACTCAGGACCGCCGGTCGCGGCGGTGAGGGGCAGACCCATGGCCAAGTCGAAGGGCAGACGTGTACGCAGGTGGATCTGGATCGGCGTGCTGGCCGCGGCGGCCGCCAGCGCCTTCGCCGCCTTCAGGCCCAAGGGCCAGCCGGCCGAGGACAAGGACAAGGTGAAGACCGCGAAGGCCGAGGTCGCCGACGTGCAGGTCCGCGTCACGGAGGTCGGGTCGGTCGAGCCCCAGGTCAAGGTCGACGTGAAGTCGGCCCTCTCCGGCAAGGTCGTCGAGCTGCTGGTGCGCGAGGGCGACGCGGTGAAGAGCGGCCAGGTGCTCGCGCGCGTCGAGCCGGACGTGAACCAGGCGCGGGACCTAGCCCAGGTGAAGAACTCCGTGCACGAGACGGAGATCGCCCTCGGCGAGGCGAAGGCCACCTACGAGCGCAACAAGGGCCTGCTGGGGCAGGGCCTGCTCTCGGCGCAGGCGGGCCTCGAGAGCGAGACCCGCTACCGCCAGGCCAGGGCGGCCTACGACGCGGCGCAGGAGAAGTACCGGATCGTCGAGGAGAGCGGCGTGCCGATCGCGATCGCCTCGGCCGGCACCGCGCAGCGCCTCAACGTGACCTCGCCCATGGACGGCGTCGTGATCCGCCGGCCCGTGGAGCTCGGCGACACGGTCATGTCCGGGGTCTCCTCGTTCAACGCCGGCACGGTGCTGATGACGGTCGCCGACGTCGACAGCATGATCATCAAGGCCGGCATCAACGAGGTCGACATCGGCAAGGTGCGGCTCGACCAGCCGGTGAAGGTCGGCCTCGACGCCTACCCGAAGGTCCGCTTCGCCGGGACCATCAAGCGCATCGCGCCGGCGGCGCGGCTCGAGGACAAGGTCAAGGTGTTCGACGTCGAGATCGCGATCGAGCGCCAGGGCGCCGAGCTGCGGACCGGCATGACGGCCAACGTCGACATCGTGGGCGAGAAGCGCAGCAAGGTGCTCACGGTCCCCGTCGAGGCGCTGTTCAAGAAGGACGAGACCGAGCTCGTGTACGTGAAGAAGGCCGAGGAGCCGAGGAAGGCGGCCGCGTCGGGCGGGCTGCTCTCGAGCGTGTTCGCGGCCGGCAAGAAGGACGCAACCCCGGCGAAGCTCGACCCCAAGGACGCGTGGAAGGAGAAGTTCGAGGTCAAGGAGGTCCAGACGGGCCTCGCCGCGGTCGACAAGGTCGAGGTCCTGAGCGGCATCGGCGTCGGCACCGAGGTGGCCGTCGAGGACCCGACGAGGCCCCGGGAGAAGAAGGCCAATGAGTGAGGCTGCGCTTGTCGGCTACCCCCATGCCCTGGCGGCCCCGGCCGTCGTGGCCGGGGCCACCACGCTCATCCGCATGGAGGGCGTGACCAAGACCTACGACGCGGGCGAGCTGGCGGTGCAGGCGCTGCGCGGGATCGACCTGGCGATCGAGAAGGGCCAGATGGTGGCGATCATCGGCCCCTCCGGCTCCGGCAAGTCGACGCTGATGCACATCCTGGGCTGCCTCGACGCCCCCAGCTCGGGCACGTATCGCCTGGACGGCAGGGACGTGTCCGAGCTGTCGGGCTTCCAGCTGGCCGCGATCCGCAACCAGAAGGTCGGCTTCGTGTTCCAGACCTTCAACCTGCTGCCCAAGGCCTCGCTGCTGCGCAACGTCGAGCTGCCCCTGCTCTACGCCGGGATCGGCGGAGCCGAGCGCAAGGAGATCGCCAGGGAAGCGCTGAAGAAGGTCGGCCTCGTCGAGCGCGCGAAGCACCGCCCGTCCGAGCTGTCGGGCGGCCAGCGCCAGCGGGCGGCCATCGCGCGCGCGATCGTCAACGGGCCCTCGCTGATCCTGGCCGACGAGCCCACGGGCAACCTCGACACGAAGACGGGGCTGGAGATCCTCGAAATCTTCGACGAGATGCACGCGCGGGGCGAGACGATCGTGATCGTCACCCACGACCCGCGCATCGCCGAGCGCTGCTCTCGGGTGGTGCAGATCGTCGACGGCCTGATCGAGGACGACCGCCTTCTCAGGGGGGACGCTGCGCCGCGTCCCCCCTCTCACCCCCCCGCTCCGCTCGCGGGAGTGAATCCCGAGAGCGAAGCAGCCCGCAGCTAGGAGCACTGGCCATGGCCCGCTTCCGAGCGCTGCGCAACCTCTTCTTCTCGCTCTGGGACTCGCTCGTCGACGGGGTCGTCGACATGGCGGCGCACAAGAGCCGCAGCGTGCTGCAGATGGTCGGGATCATCCTGGGCGTCGGCTCGGTGGTCGCCACCTTCGGCCTGATCGACGGCGGGCGCCAGCAGGGCCAGAAGTTCTGGGAGCAGACCGGCGGCATCAAGAAGATGTTCATCCGCGAGCTGGACGCGCGCGAGATGAAGCAGAACGCAGTCGAGAAGAAGTCGAAGGGCCTGACCTACGACGACGCGCTCGCGCTCGAGGCCCAGGCCACGACGCTCGAGCTGGTCGAGCCCACGATCCAGCGAAACGAGCTGGTGAAGGCGCCCGGCTTCGAGAAGCGGCTCGACGTCTCGGGCGCGACGCCCTCCTACGAGCCGATGTACGAGTTCCACCCGGCCGAGGGCCGCTTCATCACGGCCGAGGACCTGGCCCAGAGCGCGAAGGTGGTGGTGCTCGGCTCCACGCGCCGCGAGCAGCTGTTCGGCGGGAGGCCGGCCCTCGGCCAGGTGATCAGCATCGGACAGGACCGCTACACCGTCGTCGGCGTGATGGAGCGCAAGGAGTTCTACTGGAACTCCGCCAACCGCAACGCGCTCGAATGGATGAACAAGATGGTGTTCCTGCCGGTCACCTCGGTGGTCACGCGCATGGTGGGCGACCGGCAGAGCCAGAAGGTCGCCTACATCAACGTGCAGGTGCGCGACGTCAAGGACATGGACAAGGCGACGCAGGAGGTGACCGCCATCCTGCGCCGCGCGCACGGCGGAGTCGAGGACTTCCAGGTCTTCAACCGTGCCGCGTTCATGCAGCAGATGGACGAGCAGGGCCGGATCTACGACATCACCTTCCTCACCTGCGGCACGATCTCGCTGCTGGTGGGCGGGATCGTGATCATGAACATCCTGCTCGCCTCCTTCAACGAGCGCGTGCGCGAAGTGGGCACGCGCAAGGCGCTGGGCGCGACCGGGCTCAACATCCTGGCGCAGTTCCTGGTCGAGAGCGTGGTGGTGACGGTCCTGGGCGGCCTGCTCGGGCTCGCGCTCGGCATAGGCTTCACGCACGCGATCAGCGACCTCGTCCAGCAGCCGGTGGTGACCACGGCGCGCAACCTGGTGATCGGCCTCGGCTTTGCGGTGACGATCGGCATCTTCTTCGGCTTCTACCCCGCCATCCGCGCCGCGCGGCTCAACCCCATCGAGGCCCTGAGGTACGAGTAACGTGCAGATCGGGGAGTCGGTCCGCACCTCCGCCGCCGAGATCTGGAGCCACAGGCTGCGCTCGGCGCTCACGCTGGTCGGGATCGTGCTCGGCACGACCGCGCTGGTGGTCATGGTGTCGGTGATCGGCGGGCTCGCGATCGCCGTGCAGAAGGGCCTCGACGACCTCGGCTTCGACGGCGTGGTGTTCGCGGTGCCGCAGCGGGTGGCCGACCGGATCGAAGCGAAGAAGGAAGGCTACTCGCGCGGGATGCGCGCCGCCGACGGGCGGGTGATCGAGGCCGGGCGGCGGACGATCGAGCAGGCCGCGCCGGTCGTGGGCCTCGGCAACGAGACCGTGCGCATGAACGGCCGCACCATGAAGGCGCTGGTCGAGGGCGTGACACCCGCGTGGGGCCGCATCCGCAACCGCGTCCCCCAGACCGGCCGCTACCTGGTCGAGAACGACGTCGAGACGCGCGCCACGGCGGCCCTCCTCGGCCAGAAGATCAAGAAGGACGTGTTCGGCGACGAGGACGCGATCGGCCGCGAGGTGCTGATCCGCGGCGTGCGCTTCCGGATCGTCGGCGTGCTGAAGAAGTTCGGCAACAACCAGGTGCAGGACGGCGAGATGGAGCGGGACAACATGAAGATCTACATCCCGCTCACCACCGCGCAGAAGTACTTCCTCGGCAGCGACACCGTCCACGCTTGGGCCTTCAAGGCCGACCCCGAGCAGATGGGCGACGCGCAGAAGGAGGCCGAGGCGCTGATGCGCCGCAGCCACCGCGGCATCACCGACTTCAAGATCGAGAACATCGGCCAGGAGATCCTGCGCGTGCGCAAGGAGGTCGACAAGCTGATCCGCAACTGGAACGTGGTGCTGGCCTCGATCGCCGGCATCTCGCTGCTGGTCGGCGGGATCGGCATCTTCTCGGTGATGCAGATCTCGATCGGCGAGCGCACCTACGAGATCGGCCTGCGCAAGTCGATCGGCGCCACCGACGCCGAGATCTTCGGCCAGTTCCTGATCGAGTCCGTGTCGCTGTCGCTGGTGGGCGGCCTGGTCGGCTCGGCGCTCGGCTACGGCGTCACGCTGCTCGCGGCGCAGGCCTTCCCCGACGGCCTCAGCGTCTCGCCGCTCGCGCTCTTCCTGGCGGCCGGCTTCGCGATCGTGATCGGCCTGGCCGCCGGCGTCTACCCTGCGCTGCGCGCCTCGCGACTGACGCCGGTCGACGCGATCCGGGCGGCGTAGCGGTCCCGCGCCGCCCTTCCCAGCGGCCCGGCCCGGGCCTTCGGACGTCGCGCGCCGATCACGATCCCCTCGCGACCTGGACGACGACGAGCAGGGTCGCCCGCTCCGGAAGCCCGCGGATCGCGGGCAGGCATGCCTCGTACGAGCGGGTTCGCTCTGGTATGGTGGTCCCCGTGACGAACCTCCCAGCGCACGTTCCGCCAGCACTCAAGAGAGCGACCAGGAGGCCGTCTGACGCCGCATGGAATCGAGGGGGCGCCTGACACCCGAACACGATGAGCCGCTCTCGGAGAGCCGACCGGCGCTCGTCGTGCTGGTGGCGAGCGCCCTCGGCCTGTTCCTGGAACTGGCGCTGATCCGCTGGCTCGGCAGCGAGGTCCGCGTGTTCGCCTACTGCAAGAACCTCGTGCTGGTGGCCTGCTTCCTCGGGTTCGGCACCGGCTGCTTCCTCCACCGACGCCGCTCGGCCACGGTCGAGGCCATGCTGCTGCTGCTGCTGCTCGTCCTCACCGCCGGGCTGACGTCGCCGTGGCTGCTCCGATTCGGGCCACGGCGCGTGACGGTGATCCTCTCGGAGCTGCCGGGCTTCATGATCTTCCGTGCCTGGGACGGCAGCGCGGTGTCGTGGGGGATGACGGCACGCCTGGCCTTCGCCACAGGCTGGACGACCTTGCTCTTCTTCGCGGTCGCCCTGGTCATGGTCCCGTTCGGGCAGCTGACCTCTCGCGGGATTGCAGCGCTCCGGCGCCCCCTGTGGGCCTACTCGGTCAACGTCGCCGGAAGCCTGCTGGGGATCCTCGCCTTCACCGGCGTCACGGTGCTCTGGCTGCCACCAGTCTGCTGGTTCGTGCCGGTGGCCCTCGCTTGCGCCCTGCTGGCACCGAAGGCCCAACGCCCGCTGATGCTGGGCCTGACGCTGGCCCTCACTCTCGTGCTGCTCCCGCCCGACGAGCCCCAGCAGGAGCAGATCTGGTCGACCTACCAGAAGCTCGACGTCCTCAGGGGCAGGAACATCATCGTCAACAACACCGGCTACCAGGACATCGAGGAGCAGCCGGACCTGACGCCCGGGCGCCCTGCCGTCGTGACCCGGGTAACCATGCCCTACGCGCTGCGCCGGCCACCCGGGCGAGTGCTCATCGTCGGCGCCGGCGCCGGCAACGACGCGGCGGCTGCCCTGAGTGCCGGCGCCGCCAGCGTGACGGCCGTCGAGATCGACCGGGCGATCTACTGGATCGGCCGGCGAAACCACCCGCAACGTCCCTATGCGAACGCCCGCGTCCGTGTGGTGATCGACGACGCCCGCCACTTCCTTCACACCACCGGCGAGCGGTTCGACGTGATCGTCTTCAGCCATCTCGACTCGCACACGCTGCTGTCGTCGTTCACCAACGTCAGGCTAGACAACTACGTGTACACGGTCGAGTCGTTTCGCGAGGCACGCGGGCGACTGGCGCCGGGCGGGATTCTCTTCGTCTCGTTCTTCGCCGAGCGCACCTTCATCGGCGAGCGGCTTGAAGAAAACCTGGAGGCCGCCTTCGGGCACCCACCCGTGACCCTGGAGGGGATGGTCTTCCCCGGTGACCGCCGGCACGTCTACTTCCTGACCGGGGAGCCGCCGATCATGTCCCAGCTCGAGGCGACCAGCCGCGACTGGCCGGACTACCGGCGGGTGTCGTACCGCAGCGCCGACCCGGTGCCGCCATCGAGCGACGCCTGGCCGTTCCTGTTTCTGGAGCGGCGCGTCGTCCCTCCGGTGATGCTGCTGATCTCGCTCGCCATTCTCATCGTCTCGGTGGCGCTGGCGGTGCGCGCCCGCCCGCGGGGAGAGCCATTCGACGGGCGCCTCTTCTGGCTGGGGGCGGCATTCATGTTGCTCGAGGTCCACAACGTGTCGCGGCTCGCCCTCGTCTTTGGCACCACCTGGCAGGTGAACGCCTGGGTGATCGGGGCCATCCTGGTGGTCATCCTGCTCGCGAACGCGACCTGCATGCTCCTGCGCAGCAAGGGGCGGGAACCAGGCTGGCCGGCGGCGGTCGGCCTCTTCGTCAGCCTCATCGCAGCAGCGTCCGTCCCCCTCGGATGGCTGGGCGCGCTGGGGGCCACGGTCCTGCTCAGCCTGCCGATCTTCTTCGCCGGCCTCATCTTCGCCGAGGCCTTCGCCCAGAGCGCCTCACCGGGCTTCGCTCTGGGCTGGAACGTCCTGGGCGCAGTGCTGGGGGGGCTCAGCGAGAGCGCGTCCTACGCTCTTGGGATCCCGAGCCTCATCTGGCTGGCGGCCGCCTTCTACGCACTGGCCCTGCTGTCCCGGCGACAGGACGCGGTGCCCGCCCCAACGGAAACCTGACGCTGGCCTGCTCGCGGCCGGCTTCGTGATCGTGATCCGCCTGGCGGCCGCCCCAACGGACACAACCACCAACGGCCCGGACTCGCGGTCTACCTGCCGGGCGACGAAGGCCTGCGCAACGATGGCGGCGGGATGGGACTCCGTCCCGTCCCGCCGCCCTGGCTTGCTGTCGACTAGCGGTCGTCGCGGCCGTAGCGCGAGTAGTGGTCGTACGGGCGGCGGTCGTAACGGCCGTTCCAGGCGAAGCGCCGGTAGGCCTGGGTGTACGCCTCCGCGAAGCCCTGGCGGTACCCGCGCGAGTACTCGTAGCGCGGGCCCATCCACCTCTTGTAGCCGCGATCGGAGTCGCGGTAGCGGCCCTCGTCGCGGTAGTCGAAGCGCTCGTGACGGCGCGCGTCGCGCTCGCCCTCGCGGTAGCCCTCGTTCGTCCCGCGGTCGTAGCCGTGGCGCCACGCGCCCTTGTCGCGGGAGTCGCCGAATCGAATGGTGACCCCGCCGTGGATGTCGGCGCGGCTGGCAGCCGGCACGGCCAGGCTCAGGGCCGACAGCAGGCCCACGGTCAACATCGTGCTCTTCATGGTCGTGCTCCAAGCCCCCGAGGCTCGCAACCGCCGACCGGCCCATCCGGTCCGGCGTGCGGCCACACCACCTAAAAGCAAGCGGCGTGCCTCCAGGAGTCCTGACATGAACCTGTTTCGAATCAGCTCTTTGTAGGGTCTGTCAGGAGGGGATCGGCTGTCCTCCGTGGAGGACGAACCGTGCAGGTCGTACAAGGTGCCCTTCAGTGGCATCCGCACCTCCATTTGCTCGCGGCCGACGGTGCCGGGACGGCGGACGACACATGGCTGCCTCTGTTGCAGTGCGATGGCGAGCTGACGAGGCTCTTCCGCCGGCCGCTGCTGGCGAGACTCGTCGAGGCCCACGCCATCTCGCCCGAGCTCGTGGCCAGGCTCCTCGCCTGGAAGGGTCCCGGCTTCTCCGCCCAGGTCGGCGAGCCGATCGCTCCGGAGCAAAAACAGCGGCTCGAGGCACGGCCGCGTACCTCGTTCTCTACCCCCTCTCGCTCCGGAAAGGAGCGCTACCACCTCGCGTGTGATCGGATCGGTTATCCTTCCCCATCCATCCGCATCCAGCCTGGAGGTCCTGATGCTCCGCGCCAGTGACCGGCGTCGGTGGACACGGGTCGTTCTCGTCGGCGGCCGGCTGCTCGCTGGCGCTTTGGCCGCCACAATGGCGGTCTCGGTAGGCGGGGCGAGCGTGATCGCAGCCAGGGCCGATGCACCGAAGGCCAGCGACCCGCTCGACCTGATCCTCTCGCTGCTCCGCTATGAGAGAGCCGCGGGCCACGAGGTCTCGCTCGTCGGCGACGTGCGTGCGGTGATCAGCGCGCAGCTGGCCTACCAGGCAGCGACCGGCTCCTACGGCGAGCTCGCCTGCCTCGTGCGCCCGGGCGACTGTCGGGCGCCGGCGGGAACGCAGTCCTTCCTCGGCGCCGAGCAGGCGGCGCCCCGGCGCGTCGGCTACAGCCGTCGGCTCCAGCTCGGCGGGACCGCAAAGGCTGGTCGCGGCGGTGCGTCGTTCGCCTACCTCGCGGTCCCGGAGCAGCCCGGCGAGACCGGCCAGCACGGGTTCTGCGGCGACGACAGCGGGCGGGTCTGCTACACCGAGGACGGGAGCGAGCCGCAGGTCGCCGGCGGGCGTTGCGCGCCGTCCTGCCGCGAGTGGGATTCGGGAACCGTTCTGTCCGCAGGGCGGCCGAAGCCGACGCGCGCCGAGCTGCTGGCGGCGCTCGAGGCCATCGACAAGGACCCCCGACTGATGAAGCAGTCCGACACCGCGAAGGAGGCGTGGCGCGCGGTCCTGAACTCGGCCCTGGCCACCCAGGCGGCGGGGAAGCCAGCAGCCACGCCCGCCAGCGACCCCGCAAGGGGCCGCGCGCACCAGGGCAGTGCGGGCGCCCTTGCCTTCACTCCCGACGGCCGCACGCTCGTGACCTCGTCGATGGACGATAAGGCGGCGCCGATCAAGCTCTGGTCCGTCGCCGACGGCCGGCTCTCCGGCAGGCTCCCCGGCCCGTGTCCCGGCGTCTGGGCACTGCGGGTCACCCCGGATGGCACGAGCGTTCTCGCCTCGTGCATGGACCGCGCCGTCCGCCGCTGGTCGCTCGCCGACCGCAAGCCCGCGGGGACCGTCGCCACCCACAAGTCGAGCATGATCGATCTCGGTCTCTCCGCAGACGGCCACCTGCTCGTCTCGGCGGCCGCGGGCCTCGGCGAAGCCGGCGCCGCGCAACTCACCGCGCTCCCGGCCGGGAGCGCTCTCTCCACGATCACATTGCCCGCCTCGGCCGGGCGCGTCGCGCTGAGCGCCGACGGGCGCACGCTGGCCTCGGCCGGGCCCGGCGCGGCCCTCCAACTCTGGTCGCTGCCGGACGGCAAGCTGGCCGCGACGCTCGGCCGCACGGAGGACGCGTCCTCGCTCGCGATCTCGCCCGACGGCAGCGTCCTCGCCGTCGCCACCGGGCCCGTGATCACGCTGTGGTCGCTCCCGGAGCGACGCCAGCTCGGCTCGCTCTCGGGCCACGGCTTCATCGTCAACCAGCTCGCTTTCTGCCCCGACGGGCGGCTGCTCTCCGCGTCGAGCGACCACTCGGTCAAGCTCTGGTCGGTATCCGACCGCAAGCTGCTGGCGACCCTACGCGGCCACGCCGACGAGGTCTATGGAGTCGCGGCTTCGCCGGACGGCAGGCTGGCGGCCTCGTCGGACAGGAGCGGTGTCGTCGTGCTGTGGGACCTCGAGACGAAGACACAGCGGCTCGTCTTCGTCGACCCCGGCCGCTGACCCATGCCCCGAGGGAACGAGCCCAATCCGCCGAGCACCCCGTGCCGAAACGAACCGCTGGCCGCCCGCTGGTCGTGGCCTGGGGGGGGACGCTGGGCTTGGCGACGCGAATCAAGGAGTGACCCGGCGCGGGCACGCGCCCGGCTACCGTTCGTAGTAGCGGCTGCAGCCCGCCGGCATCTCGGCCCAGGGCGCGCCCCGGAGCGCGCCGCGGAGCCGGCCGACCGCCGTGCGCGCGACGGTGCCCGTACGCAGTACGCCCATGATCTCTTCGCCGCGGATCGTGCCCCAGAACTCGACGGCTGCCCCGGCCGCGTCGCACGTGAAGCGCAGCTCGACGCCGTGCACCGTCGCGGAGAGGAGGGCCTGCTGGACGCCGCCCCGTGTGATCCGGCCGGAGAGCGTCTCGAATGTCTGGCGCAGGTCGATCGTGAACGTCGTCCCCTCGCTATCCTGGAAGTCCCAGATGCCGTCGACGCGCGCCGGCACGACCCACAGGTGGACGTCGCGCCCCTGGATCTGGACCGACTGGTCGGGCTTCCAGTCGGCCATCGGGTACTGGTGTGAGACGACGCGCGTGCCAGGCTTCATGGCCAGGAGGCGGTGCCGCACGCAGAGGTTGATCTGGGGCAGGAGGTACAGGGTGACGACACTCGCGTCACCGAAGTCGTGTTTGAAGATGTCCCCCTCGACGATCCGGACCCTGTCGGCCAGACCCTCCACCTGAACCAGGCACGCAGCGAGCTTCGCCAAGTCGGGGTCGTACTCGATGCCGACGGCCCGGGCGCCAAAGGGCGGCTTCGCTGCGGTGATGGCGATCCGGCCGTCGCCGGCGCCCAGGTCGAGCACGCGGTCCTCCGGCGTCACCTGCGCCATCGAGAGCATGGCGAGGACGACGGCGTCGGACGTCGGGACCCACGGGACGTCCTTCCCGGCGCGTCCCCGCGATACCGAGTACGCGGCCTCGCAGTCGGCACGCGAGTGCGGCTGCGGCTGCCCGGCGGCCGCGCCGAGGAGCAGCAGGGATGCGGCGGCGGCCGATCGTCGCACGAAGCGCGGCATTGGTCGGGCTCCCGGAGCGGCCCTCACGATAGCACCACGCCCGCATCGACTCGCGGCCGGGGCCGCCGCGCGTGAGCCGCTCGTTCATGTCGCGTCTGAGCAGCCAGTCCACCGTGGCGAGGACGGCCTTGCGGTCCCCCTCACCGCGGAGTGGATGGCGGCAGGCCGCGTAGCCGGGCCGACGCGGACTATTACCGACGGGCTTGGCTGCTCTGAGACACGGGCGCGCCGCCGGCCACGAGCTTCATGAAGTCCGACTCGGCGAGCCGCGACGGGTGTACTTCGTCGCCCACGCCGAAGAAGCGGCAGAAGCTCATGAGGAGCGGACGCCATCTCTCGGGATCGATGTGCGGGCGAGCCGGATCGCTGCCCGGCACGAGCAGCGATTCCTGGACGTGCAGCCTGACGATGTGCACCTCGAACGCGTTCGCCGAGACGTTCTTTCCGAACGGCCGCACGTCGTGCACGACGCCTTCCATCTGAACCGGGCACTCGCGTACGCGCGGCGGCGCGACGACGTCGGACGGCTGTGGAGTGAGCCCGGCGCGACGGAACTTGTCTGCCTCGTGTCGATAGCCCCACCGGCGCTTGAGCTCCGGTACGGGGTCCCTCCCCGTGGTCATCGCCAGACGGTCCACGTTCGCGACCTGATCCACGGACGGAAGATTGATCACGCACTCGCGGGTTCGGGCGAGGTTTTCGGAAGTCTGCCCCATCTGGCCGAGTCCCAGCATGCAGCTCCAGCCGAGCCACCACACCGACGACATGGGCGCGAGGTTGACAGAGCCATCTGCGTTCAGCGAGCTGATGAGCGCGACAGGCGTTCCGAAGTAGAGGATGGTCGGCTCGATGGTCCTGTGCATGACGCAACGATAGGCGGGGCGACCGGCCCCGGCTCGCCGGATTCGGTCGTCTCAGCAGCGAGAACACCTCGTCACCCGGTCGGAAAGGCTCAGCTCGTAAGCCGTCTGAATCCAACACTTTGGAGAAACAGAACCGGCGTCGCACGCGTAGATCACTCCAGATGAAGCCGCGACCCCCAAGTCCCCTGGACGAGCGTGAGCACTGCGCGGTCGCGGCCGGGGGCACCCGCAAAGGAGGCGTGATGAGAGCAAGGCTGAGGACCCTCTGGATCTCCGCCCTGGCCCTGGCAGTAGCGGCGAGCGTCGCCGCTGCCGGCGCGAAGTTGCAGTCGAAGAAGTTCGATCTCCTCGAGAGCACGAGTTGGAACGGCAAGCAGCTGCCCGCCGGCGAGTACAAGGTCGTCTGGCGTGAAGACGGGACGGACCTGAAGGTCACCTTGATGAACGGACACCAGGTGGTCGCGGAAGGGCGGGGCCGGATCGAAGAGCGCGCGGCGAAGGCGCGGACCGACGCCGTGATTTCACGCCTGGACGGCTCAGGGGCGATGGCCCTCGCGGAGCTGCAGATGGGGGGCAAGAAGGAGGTCCTGGTCTTCGCGGGATCCTGACCGCGTGACCGGCCCCCGGGCGCCCGATCAGACACGCAGCGGGCAGGCGCCCGAGGGCTCCTCCCAGCGATAGCTCACCTCGTCCGTCCCCAGCCGCCACCTTCGCGGAGCGGTCGTGTGGGCAGCGCAGTCGGGATCGCTGGCGAAGAAGGTGCCGTGCTGCGGCAGGCGGAACGCGAGCGTGTTGACGCCCATGCGCCGCGTCCGTTCCCAGACCCGGCCGGAGGTGTCGTCGCCCGTGCGCTGGATCTCGAACAGACCGGCGCCGAGATGGCCGACGGTGTTGCAGCCCAGCAAGAGCGTGTCCCCGGCCGCCGCGCGCAGGGTCCGGTAGAGGCGCAGGATGATCTCGGCGTTCGTCAGGGTCCGGTCGGCGAAGTGCCAGCTGCCTTCGGTCAGCTCGGCGCCCATCTCGAAGCCCCATCTTGCGAAGACGTCGTAGGTCGAGAAGTCGTGCTTGATCAGGTCGTAGCCCCACGACGCACGCGGGCGACGTCTCGCGAATCAGCGCCAGATTTTCGGGCAGCGTGAGGTCGAGCGGCTTCTCCTCGCGTGCACGGGCCGCCGCGCAGCGGTGCGGATCGTCACCTTCATCAGCGCCGTCGGCGCATCCAGATGCCGGGGCGCACGCCGATGCGCCTCATGTCGGCGGCCAGCCGGGCATGTCCGGGAAGCGCTGCGGTCGCCCGCCGTCCACGGACCGCCGGGACAGACCGACCGGGCGTCCAGCCGGCATCGATCACGCAGAAGGGCTGGTTGGGTGACCGGAGGCGAGCTCGGCCAGGAGAGTCGCGTCGCGCCGCATGGCGTCCGCGTCGAAGTCGCGGCCGTAGGCGTAGTACCAGTTGTTGCTGCCGCAGATCGGCGCGGCTGCAGACGCGGCGCGGGGCAGAGCAGGCGGCAGAAGCGCGTGAGGGCGGCGGCCGGCCGCTCGCCCGAAGCGCTGGTGGAGACGATCGTGGCCGTCTCGATCACCCTGTCGCCAGGCAGGCAGGGGCTGCCCCGTTGCGGAAGGCCAGCCACAGAGAGACACCGGCGGCGTCCACCGTCCAGAAGCACAGGGCCGCGGGCTGCGTCTTGACGCCCGCCAGGAACGTCCGGCCGCTGGCCGCGTGGTGCGCCGCGAAGTACCACGGCATGACGCGCTCGGGCTGCCGGTATCGCCACTGCAGATCGCCGTAGCCGCGCTCCCAGTGGTCGCCGAGGAAGAGCGTGTCCTCGGCGAAGGAGGCTTCGAAGCGCAGCACCACGCGACTGAGCGGCCCGCCTGTTACGCCCGGCGCGGTAACGCGTCAAAACGAAATGCCGGACATCGGATGCTAACCGAGGTCCGGCATTTCTCTCAGAAATCGGACAGTCGTGGCGGCTACAACGTTAGCCCCAGCACGCATGCTGCCGCGTTGTCGAGACTAGCCCACACCAGGCGGAGCATCGAGTGGGCAGGCCGAACGGATCGATCAATGCGGCGCCATGTGTCCAGGTGCAGACGGCTTGCCGTGCGTGTGCGGCTTGGACCCCGCGACCGCGGCTGTGCCATCACCCGATGAGACGAACTGCATCAGGTAGCTGACGAGCTGATCGGTCCTTGGGGAACCGAGCCAGTCGTGGCATCCCAGCCCGGTCCGGCGCTCGCAATACACGCTTCGTCTGTGCGGGATGAGACCCATCAGTAGCCAAGGGGTGTGTGCTCTCGTGACGGGCGCACATGCTCTGCTGCACCGGGGGCGAACGGCGCGACACGGGCAGGGGCGACCGCACGAATGGAGCGGCGGGCATGGGACCGACATCTTCCTGGAAACGTTGGAGTTGTTTATACGTCGACGCCGCCCCGCTCCGCAAGCGTGCGGGGAGGACGTGCGGACGGCCTGCGCCGGGACCGCCTCACCAGACGCGGACGCGGTCGGCGGGAGCCAGGTACAGCCTCTGGCCGGGCCTGACGTCGAAGGCGCCGTACCAGGGATCGAGGTTGCGCACCACGTCGGCCCGGTACTCGTCGGGCGCGTGGCCGTCGCCCAGGATCTGCTGGCGCAGCGCCGCCTCGCGCACCTTCTGGCGCCAGCTCTGGGCGAAGCTGATGAAGAACTGCTGGTCGCCCGTGAGGCCCTCGACGGCGGGGGCCGGCTTGCCGCCGAGCGACAGGCGGTAGGCGTCGTAGGCCGCCGAGAGCCCCGCCACGTCGGCCACGTTCTCGCTCAGGGTCTGCTTGCCATTGACGTGGAGGTCGGGCAGCGGCTCGTACGCGTCGTACTGCTTCACCAGCCGGTCCGCCGCCGCCTGGAAGTGCGCGAAGTCGGCCTCGGTCCACCAGTTGCGAAGCCGGCCGCTCTCGTCGAAGAGGGCCCCCTGGTCGTCGAAGCTGTGGCTGATCTCGTGGCCGATGACCGCGCCGATGGCGCCGTAGTCCATGGCCAATGGCCGCCGCGGATCGAAGTACGGCGGCTGCAGGATGGCCGCCGGGAAGTTCATCGCGTTCATCACCGGCAGGTTGACCGCGTTCACGGTCTGTGGCGTCATCACCCACTCCGCTCGGTCGACGGGCCGGCCGAGCTTGGCGAGGTTGCGCCGGTACTCGAAGAGCTCGGCGCGCTCCGCGTTGCCGTAGGCGTCTCCGCGCACGACCGAAAGGCCTGAGTAATCCAGGAAGCGCTCGGGGTAGCCGACGTGCACCTTCAGCGTGGCCAGCTTGGCCTTCGCCCTGGCCCTGGTCGCCGGCGCCATCCAGTCGAGGCGGTCGATGCGGCGGCCGAACGCCGCGATGAGGTTCTGCACCATCGCCTCGACTCGCGCCTTGTCGGCCGGCGGGAAGTACTTGCGCACGTACATCTCGCCCACCGCCTCGCCGAGGGCGGCGCCCGTCGCGTCCACCGCGCGCTTCCAGCGCTCGCGCCGCTTGGGCGTGCCCGGAGAGCACCGTGCCGTGGAAGGCGAAGCTCTCCTCGCCGAAGCGCCTCGGGCATCACCGCCGTGTGGTGCTCGAGGGCGTGGAAGGTGAGGTAGTCCTTCCACGTGTCGAGCGGCTCGGCTCGCCGACGAGGGCCGAGATGCCCGTCACCGCCCCGGGTGCCAGACGACGAACTCCTGCTGGCCGCCGAGGCCCGCGGCCGCGAAGAACTCCGTCCAGTCCAGGCCGGGCGCGGAGGACTCGAATGCTTTTCTGTTCCAGTGATTGTCGGACTTCTTGACGTCGGAGGAATCCTCCCGGCTGCCGTGGACCTCCGCGATGCGCCGCTCCAGGTCGAAGACGCGCGCGGCCTTTCCCTGGGCATCGGCGACCTGCGCCAGCTCGAGGATCCTCGCGATGTGGGCCTGGCACTTGGTCCGTATCTCCGCCATCCGCGGCGAGGGATCGACGTAGTAGGTGCGCTCGGGCATGTCGAGGCCGCCCTGGAGCAGGAAGGGGAGGTAGCGGCTCGGCTCGTCCAGGTCCTGGGCGACCCACAGCCCGAGCAGGTTGTCGGTGTAGAAGTTCGTGGCGTTGAGCGCGTCCACGTCCGCGCGCAGCGTGGTGCCGAGCACGCGGGCGAGTCCGCGCCTGTCCGCGATGGCGGCGATGGCGTCGAGCTTCGGCCGTACGGGGAGAAGCCCCTTCGCCTCGATCGCGGCCTCGTCCATGAAGCTCACGTAGTAGTCGCCGACCTTGCGTCTTGCGCCACCCGCGGGCGTCTTCTCGCGCGCGGCCTCCTGGATCAGCTCCACCGTGCGCTGGCTCGTGCGGTCGTACACGATGGCGCCCGAGCCGTACGCGGCGCGGTCCGGCGGGATCGGCGTGCTCTTGTACCAGTTGCCGTTCGCGTAGGCGAAGAAGTCGTCGCCGGGCAGAACCGAGCCATCGATGCCGTCGAGATCGATGCCGGGCGCGGTGGCCACCGCCCCCGCGCACACCAGGGCTGCGAAGACGCCGAGGGCCAGGGCAGGCTTGCGGTCGATGGGAGACATGCCACCTCCGTGGTCCTCCTATTCTGCTCGGGCCGGACCGCCGCGTCGCGCGCGCCGTCCACGCGGATGGATGCGTCGTCGCCGGTCAGCGTGAGGCCGGAGCCGGCTCGGCCGGGACGATCGCAGCGGGTGGGACGCGCTGCGCGGCGAGCTCCCGGGCCTGCTCGGCGGCGCGTGCGAACTGGCGGAAGTTGTTGACGCCTCCCGCCAGCAGGAGCACGCACGCCAGCCCGCGGGCCAGGCGGCGGCCGCGCGGGAGGGAGGTGGAGGCGGCGGCCAACGCCAGCAGCAGCGGGAGCACGTCCATCGCGTAGAGGAACATCTCCTTCCCCAGCGTGAGGTGCATCGCCAGCATCAGGGCGAGGCTGGCGCCGGCGGTCAGGGCGAGCTGCGGTCGATCGCCGCGGCGAACGAGCTGGAGGCTGCGGGTGGTCCCGAAGCCGAGAAGGGCGAGCCAGGCCAGCGTGGCGATCGCCCCGAGCGGCCCGCTCGACGCGATCGCGACCCGGCGGAAGGATGGGTGGCCTCCCTGAAGGGCCGGGGCGACGACCGGGTGCGACAGCAGTCCCTCTACGACCTGGGCAGTCCGCTCGAAGCCCATCGGGTACAGGTGCTGCTCGTACTCGAGCAGCCGATAGCTCAGGAAGAACGGCGTGCCCTGCGACCACTCCTGCAGCGACCACAGGGCCGCCATCACGCCGAGGCCGAAGAAGCCGCACACCAGCGCGCGCGGCCAGCGCCGGGGACTCCGATTGTGCGCGACCGCCGCGCAGGCGCCCACCAGCCCGTTCGTCAGGATGCAGCTCGCGCTCGCGGCGCACGCCATGCCCAGGGCGAGGACCGACGGCCGGGGCGAGGCGGCCACGAGCAGGGCGAGGGCGACACCGAGGCCGGCCAGGCCGAAGGACTCGGGGACGGGAAACCAGAACAGGGCGCCCGAGCTCGTCGCGCCGATGGCGGCGAACAGCGTCGCGTCGAGAGGCGTCAGCCGCATGCGCCGGAAGAGGGCGTAGAGGACGGCGACGAACAGGGCGACGGCAAACGACCCGGCGAGCCCTGCGTCCCGCATGGGATCGCCCCGACGTGCCAGGAGCCCGGACCCGACGAGCAGCAGGTGGCCGATCGACGGGAACAATGGGTGGGCGCCGCCGTTGTCCCAGCCGCCCGGCGTCTTCATCACGTCGAGCCGATATGGGATGTCCGAGCCGAACCAGACGTTGGCCGCCTGCGGGGAGGCCAGGCGCTCGTCGATCCGCCGGCCCGCGGCGAGGCAGAGGCCGGCGGCCAGCAGCGCCAGCGTCCCGGCCCGCAGCACGTCCGCCAGTGCCGGGCGCAGCCGCGGCCGCTCGACGGCTGTCTCCATTGCGCCGGCGCGAGCCGTCCCGGCGCCATCGAGGCTCATCCCGTGACCTCCCGCAGCCCGCCCATTGTCCCATGCTCGCGGCACGCACCCGGGCTGGCGCCGCGAGCGTCATGCGTTGCGTGCTCGCCGCTTGTTTCACGCGCCGCGGACGACCTAGACTTGCCGCCGGTCACCCGTGAGTCCCGCCATCGTCACAGCCACGCGTCACGACGTCCCGAGAGCGGCCGCGCGGGCCGCGAGTCGCGCTTGACCGCCTGGCAGTGGAGGGCCTGGAGCGCCGCGCTGCTGGCCGCCTACACGGCGAGCCGGCTCGCGTGGCTGTCGCGCCTGCCGATGTTCCTCGACGAGAGCCTGCACATCTCCTGGGCCATGCACATCGCGAACGGAGAAAGGCTCGCCCAGCCCTGGACGCACGGCCGGGCCGTCCAGGTGCTGACGAACTCGCTCTTGTTCCCGTGGGCCGGCGACCCCTACCTGTGGGCGAGCCGCTGCCTGACCGCGACGTTCGGCGCCCTGACCCTGCTCGCGATCCTCGCGCTCGCCCGCCGCCTGTACGACGAGCGGACGGCCCTCGTCGCCGGCCTGCTCTACGTGCTGTGCCCGATGACGCTCCTCTACGACCGCCTCGTCATGGCCGACCCGGTGATGTCCACCTTCTTCGCCCTGTCCCTGCTGGCCTCGGCGCGCGCCGCAATGAGCGGGCTCGTCCGGGACGGGCTCGTCGCGGGCGTGCTGGCCGCCCTGGTGGTCTTCAGCAAGGCGAGCGGCGTCCTCCTGCTCTTCGTGCCGATCGCGGCCTGGCTCGCGCTCTCGCGCCCGCTGCGCCGAGGGGCGCCGGCGCTGCTCGCGTCGCTCGTCGCCGCCGGCGGGCTCGTCGCCTGGCCGCTCTGGCGCTTCATGGAGGCCAGCCGGTCGATGGCCGAGCGGAACGTCGGCGGCGGCACGACGGGATTGGCCGCGCGCGTCGCGCGGAACCTCGCCTTCGTCGCGGACTGGTTCCCGGGATGCTGGACGCTCCCGATCGTCCTCCTCGCGCTCGCCGGCGCGTCACTGGCAATCGTTCGGCGAGACCGGCCGGGGCTCTACCTGGCGACGGCAGGGCTTCTGCCCATGGCCGTCCTCGTGGTCACCGCCACCTTCTGGTATCCCCGCTACATCCTGTTCGCGGCCGTGCCCGCGGTGGTGCTCGCCGCGCTGGCGCTCGCGCAGATCGTGGGCTTTTCGGCCTCCCGCCTCGGCATTCCGCCGGGACGCGCGCGGCACGTGCTCCTGGTTGCCGCGGTCGCGCTCTGCCTGCTGCCCGCCCTGGGCGTGGATCGCTGGCTGTGGCTGGACCCGACCCGCGCAGCGATGCCCGGCCTCGAGCGCTTCCAGTTCGTGGAGGGCTGGCCGTCCGGCTACGGCGTGCGCGAGACGGTGCTGTTCGTCAAGGACGAGCTGGCGCGGCATCCCGAGGGCCTGACGGTGGTCGTGAACAGCCGCGCGCACCTGACGACCCGGGTGGCGCTCGGTGTCGAGCTGCGCAGGGCCAGCGGGGTGAGGTTCGAGGACCTGCCCCTCGAGCGCAGCGACGCCGTACCGCTGCTCGAGAAGTGGGTGCGCGAGCGGCCGACGCTGGTCGTGGTCTCCCCCGTGCCCGACGGGAAGCGACGGCCGTCGGCGCAGGCCTGGGCGCCGCTGCGCGCCGAGCTGGCCCTCGAGACGCACAAGCCGAACGGCGACGTCTGCGATCAGGTGTACCGCCTGGCAGCGCCCGCGCCGAAGAGCTGAGGTGGAGCTCGACCTCAGCGTGATCGTGCCCGCGCACAAAGAGGGCCCCAACCTCCGGCTGCTGCTGCCGCAGCTGCGGGTCATTCTCGACAGCCTGGGCGTCGCCTCGGAGGTCATGGTGGTCGTCCGGGAGACGGACCCGGAGACGGAGCTGGCCGTCGCGGCCGTGGCGGGCGCCGTCGTGAAGCAGCGCGAGCCCGGCTACGGCGGCGCCCTGCGGACGGGATTCGCCCTGGCGCGAGGTCGGCACGTCCTCACCATGGACGCGGACCTCTCGCACCCGCCGACGTTCGCGGCCGACCTCTGGGCCCGGCGGGACGAGGCCGAGGTCCTGATCGCCTCCCGCTACGTTCCCGGCGGCGGCGCGACGATGCCGCTCGTCCGTGCGTGGCTCAGCCGGGTGCTCAACCGCTTCTTCGCGCTCGGCCTGGGCGTGCCGCTGCGCGATCTCTCGAGCGGTTTTCGGCTCTACCGCCGCAGCGCGCTCGACCTGCGGTCGCTGGTGGCCAGGGACTTCGACGTCCTTCCGGAGATCGTGGTGAGGGCCTACACGGAGGGCTGGCGGGTGAAGGAGATCCCGTTTCGCTACGAGCCCCGCGCTCACGGCTCCTCGAATGCCCGGATCGTCCCCTTCGGCCTGGCCTACCTGCGGACGTTCCGCACGCTGTGGTCGCTCCGGAACTCGGTCCTCGCCGCCGACTACGAGGACCGGGCCTTCGACAGCGTCGTCCCGCTCCAGCGCTACTGGCAGAGGCGCAGGCAGCGCTGTGTCGTCCGCCTGCTCGAAGAGGGACGGCGGACGCTCGACGTCGGCTGCGGCTCGAGCCGTCTGCTGGCCGCGTCGCCTCCCGGCAGCGTCGGCGTCGACCTGCTGATGCGGAAGCTGCGGCACGCCAGGCGCTTCGGCCGGCGGCTCGTGCAGGCCTCGGCGCTCGGCCTGCCGTTCCGCGACGGCGCCTTCGGCTGCGTCCTCAGCTCCCAGCTGCTGCCGCTCCTGCCGCGCGACGCAAAGGCGCTCGACGAGCACTGGCGCGTGCTGGCGCCCGGGGGCCTGCTGATCCTCGCGACGCCCGACTACGGGCGCTGGCACTGGGTCCTTCTGGGCGCCCTCTACGAGCGGCTGGTCCCGGGAGCCGGCGCCAGCCGGCACCTCGCGGCCTACACTAGGCGTGAGCTGGTCGCCGATCTCGCCCTGCGCGGCGGCGTGCTCGAAGCGGCGCGGTCGATCTTCGGCGCGGAGCTGATCCTCGCGTTCCGCAAGCCGGGCGGCCCGGCGCGCGCGGCCTGATCGCCCGAGGCCGCCGTGCTACCATCGCCGGTCGGGTCGCGCCAGGCGTGGCCGGGTCACGAGCGAATGGACCACGAGCGGATTGGCAAGTACAGGATCGTGGGCGAGCTCGGCCGCGGCACGATGGGCGAGGTGTACAAGGCGCACGACGCCGTCCTCAACCGCCACGTCGCCCTCAAGACGCTGTCCATCCACGTCGGCGCCGGCGACGAAACCCTCGAGCGCTTCCAGCGTGAGGCGCAGGCAGCCGCTCTGCTGAACCACCCGAACATCGTGACGGTCCACGACTTCGGGCAGGAGAACGGCCTGCTGTTCATGGCCATGGAGCTGCTCGAGGGAACGGACCTGCGCGAGGCGATCGACGCGCAGTCGCTCCAGACGCTCGACGAGAAGCTCGAGGTCATGGACCGTCTGCTCGCCGCGCTCGAGTACGCGCACTCGAAGGGCGTCGTGCACCGGGACATCAAGCCCGCCAACATCCGCCTGGCGCCGGGCGGGCAGGTCAAGATCATGGACTTCGGCCTGGCCCGGGTGAGCAGCTCCGAGATGACGCAGGAGGGTATCGTCCTCGGAACGCCGAACTACATGTCGCCCGAGCAGGCGCTCGGCGACCGCGTGGACGGCCGCTCCGACCTGTTCTCGACCGGGGCGGTGCTCTACGAGCTGCTCACCGGCCACAAGCCTTTCGAGGCCGAGACGACGCCGAGCGTGTTGTTCCAGGTCGTGCACAAGGAGCCGCCGCCCGTCCATCGCTGGGCGCCCGAGACGCCGCCCGCGCTGGTGGCCGTGGTCGAGAAGGCGCTGCGCAAGGACCGTGACCAGCGCTACGCGACCGCCACCGAGATGCGGACCGCCCTGGCCGCGGCGCGCAGGGAAGCGCGCGCAGCGCCGGCGGTGGCGCTCAAGCCGCCGCCGCTGCCGCCACGCGCATCACGCCCGAGGGCACAGCCGGCGGCCGCGAGCCCGCCCTCGGTCCGCCTGCCGGGAGCGCCGCCGCTGCCCCCGCTGCGCCCCACCCGTGTCGTCACTCCGGCGCCGGCGCCGTCGCCGCTGGCGCCGGCATCTTCGGCGGCCAGGGCGGTCGAGCCGTCGCTCGCGGCGACGGCCGCGGCCCCCGACCCGGCCGCGGCGGCCGAACGCTCCTTCTCCGAGCCCGATCAGCCCTTTGCCCGGGAAACGACCGTGCGGCGGATCCGGGCGGGTGCTCTGCCGCTCGTGGCCGCCGCCGGGCTGCTGGTCCTGCTGCTCGGGGTGGCAGCCGGGGCGCTCTGGCTACGCGCGCGCGCGCGGCCCGGTCCGAGCGCTGCGCCGAGCGTCGCCGCCTCGCAGGTCGGGGCGCTCACGCGCGCGCTCGCGACCACGCAGGCCCAGCTCGCGCAGCGCGAGCTCGAGAACAAGAACTACGCGGTCGCGGCGCAGCAGGCCGAGAACGCGCTGCAGCTCGTCGCCGGCCAGCCCGACGCCGTGCGCGTGCTGGCGCAGGCCCGTGACCGCCAGAAGGAGCTCGACGAGGGGATCGCGACGGCGCGCGCGCTCCTGGACCGAGGCGACATGCTGGCGGCCAGCCAACAGCTGTCGCGCGTGCTCGAGCTCGACCCGCGCCACCCAGCGGCCGCCGAGCTGTCGGCGAGGCTCAACGGCGCGTTCCAGGCCGAAGCCGACGCAGCAGCTCAGTCGATGAGGGCTGCTCGCGCAGAGGCCACCGCCGCCGGCGCCGGCGGGCGCCCGGAGTTCACGGCCGCCGCGGAGAAGGCCCGCGCCGGCGGCGAGCTCGCGCAGCGCGGCGAGTACGCGGACGCCACGCGCACGTTCCTCGAGGCACGCGACGGCTTCGATCGCGTGCGGCGTGCCGCCAGCGCGCAGGCCAGCCCTCCCCCCGGACCGGGACAGGCGAGGCGGGCGGAGGCCGGCCCGGCGCCCCGCACGCCTTCACCCCACGCCTCCGCGGCGACGAGCCCGGCGCCGGCGAGCCTGCCGGCTGCTGCTGGCGCGCCCGCCCCCGCGCCAGCCGGGCCCGCGCTCGTCCCCGCGCGCGCCTTCGAGGCCGACGCCACCTCGATCGCGACGCCCGCCGCGGGTGGCCCGACGGGATTCGACAGCGACGGCCTCAACGCCAGGCGCACGCCGGACTTCAGCGGCCGGATCCGGTTCGAGGTGGTGCCGGCGACCGTGCGCCCCGGCGACGCCTTCGTCGTGAAGATTCACCTGTCGAACGAGGGTCGGCACACGCTGCGGGTGCGCTCGATCGCGGTGGCCACGATGACGGACGGCCAGCGCACGCCGGCGGCGGTGCGCGGGCTGGAGCGCGAGCTGGCGGCGCAGAGGAGCGGTGTCGTGGGCGAGTACTCGGGCGTGTGGCGCGACGTCGGCTCGTGGGCACTCGACGCGGTCGTGACCTCGGACCGCAACGAGACGATCTCGGCGCGCCTGCGGGCCCGCTGAGGCAGGAGGGCGGTCCATGAAGCCCCAGATCTCCGAGCGTGGATCGGCGATGCCGGCCTCCCCGATTCGCGCCCTGATGCCGCTCGCCGACGGCGCCAGGAAGCGTGGCGTGCGCGTGCTGCACCTCAACATCGGCCAGCCCGACCTGGAGACACCGCCCGCGATGCGCGGGCGGCTCGCCCAGGTCCCGCCTATCTTCGCCTACTCGCCCTCGCAGGGGACGCCGGAGTGCCTGGCGACGCTCAGCCGCTACTACGGCAGGCAGGGCCTGGCGCTGGCTCCCGACGAGATCGTGGCGACGACCGGCGGCTCCGAGGCGATCCTGTTCGCGCTGATGGCCTGCGCGGGCGTGGGCGACGAGGCGCTCGTGGTCGAGCCGTTCTACACGAACTACCTCGCCTTCGCGGCCATGGCGGGTGTCAAGCTGGTTCCCCTGCGGGCACGGGGCGAGGACGGCTTCCACCTGCCCCCGATCGCCGAGTGGGAGGCCGCACTGACGCCGCGCACCCGGCTCGTCCTGCTGTGCAACCCGAACAACCCGACCGGCACGGTCTACACGCGCGCGGAGGTCGAGGCCGTCGCGGCCTTCTGCCGCGAGCACGGGCTGTTCCTGGTCTCGGACGAGGTCTACCGGGAGTTCGTGTACGACGGCCGCAGCTGCACCAGCGTGCTCTCTCTGCCCGGCTGCGAGGACAACGCGGTCCTCGTCGACAGCCTGTCCAAGCGCTACAGCGCCTGCGGCATCCGGCTGGGCTGCCTCGCGACGCACAACCGCGACGTGTACGGCGCCGCGCTGCGCATGGCGCAGGGCCGCCTGTCGCCCCCGGGGCTGGCGCAGATCGTGGCGCTCGGCATCGACGAGCTCGGCGCCGATTACGCGCAGGCCGTCGTGCGCGAGTACGGGGCGCGCCGCGACCTGCTGTACGAGGGCCTGACCCGCATCCCCGGCGTCTTCCTGCGCAAGCCGGAGGGCGCCTTCTACTTCGTCGTGCGCCTGCCGGTCGAGGACGGCCGCGACTTCGCCGCCTGGCTGCTCGAGTCCTACCAGCTCGACGGCACCACCGTCATGGTCGCGCCGGCCGACGGCTTCTACGCGACGGCGGGCCTCGGCCGCGACGAGGTGCGGATCGCCTACGTGCTCAAGGCGCAGGACCTGGAGCTCGCGGTGCGCGTCCTGGCGCACGCGATCCCCGCCTACCAGGCGCTGCGCATCGGCAGGCTGGCCGGCGCGCGCGCCCGGGACTGATCCGGGCGGCGGGCGGGAAGACCCGGGAGACAGGCCTTGCATTGCACACGCAGATTCGTGCTCGCCTCCGTCCTCTTCGCCGCTGCCGCCTGTCGCAGCGCCGGCCCGACGGGCACCCCCGGCCCGCCTGTCGCGCCCGCCCCGCCGGTCGCGCCCGGCACGGGCACGCCGGCAGCGCCCGCGCGGCCCGTGCCCGAGGCCATCCGCTGGGCGCGCGGCGCCGCGGAGCACCGCGCGCTGTTCCTGCAGGTCTACGCGATGGCGACGCGCCGGGTCGAGCAGGAGGCGGCGACTCAGGCGGTCGGCACGTGGGCGGTCGTGCTCGACGCCGACGAGACCGTGCTCGACAACTCGATCTACCAGCTCGAACGGGCACGGCTCGGCCTGCCCTTCGACGCCGCGAGCTGGCACGCCTGGACCGCGCGGCGCGAGGCGACACCGCTCCCGGGAGCGGCCGCCTTTCTCTCGCGCGTGCGCGGTCTCGGCGGAAGGATCGCGATCGTCACCAACCGGACGGTCTCGGAGTGCCCGGACACCGAGGCCGTGTTCCGGGCGCACGCGCTGCCCTACGACACGATGCTGTGCAAGCCCGACGCCGGCCCGAGCGACAAGAACCCGCGCTTCGAGGCGGTGGCGCACGGCACGACGGGCGCGGGCCTGCCGCCGCTGGAGATCGTCGCCTTTCTCGGCGACAACGTCTACGACTTCCCCGGCTTGAGCCAGGCCCTGCGCAAGCAGGGCGACGAGGCGTTCGCCGAGTTCGGCCGGCGCTTCTTCGTCCTGCCGAACGCGATGTACGGGAGCTGGGAGCGGAACTGACGTCAGACGACGAGCACGGCCGCTCCGCGCAGCGTGCCCGAGCGCAGCCGCGCCAGCGCGTCGTTCGCCGAGGCGAGCGGAAAGGTCTCGACCTCGGTCCGCACCGGCACGCGCGGGGCGAGCGAGAGGAACTCCTCGCCGTCCCGGCGCGTCAGGTTGGCGACCGAGCGCACGACGCGCTCCTCCCACAGGATCCGGTAGGGGAACGACGGCACGTCGCTCATGTGGATCCCGGCGCAGACGACCGTCCCGCCGCGGTCGACCGCCCGCAGCGCGGCCGGCACGAGCTCGCCCGCCGGCGCGAACAGGATGGCGGCGTCCAGCGGCTCGGGCGGCGCCTCCGCGGAGGCTCCCGCCCACGCGGCGCCGAGCGAGAGCGCGAACGCCTGTGCCTGGGCGTCGCCCGTGCGCGTGAAGGCGAGCACGCGCCGGCCCTCGTGGCGCGCGACCTGGATCACGATGTGCGCGGCCGCGCCGAAGCCGTAGAGCCCGATCGTGCGCGCCGAGCCGGTCATGCGCAGCGCGCGGTAGCCGATCAGCCCGGCGCACAGCAGCGGCGCGGCCTGCGCGTCGCCGTAGGCTTCCGGTAGCGGGAAGCAGAAGCGGGCGTCGGCGATCGCCCGCTCGCAGAAGCCGCCGTCCAGCTGGTAGCCGGTGAAGCGCGCCTCGGGGCAGAGGTTCTCGCGCTCCGAGCGGCAGAAGCGGCAGGCGCCGCAGGTCCAGCCGAGCCACGGCACGCCGATGCGCTGGCCGAGGTCGAGGCCATGGACGCCGGCGCCGAGCGCGTCGACCTCGCCCACGATCTGGTGGCCCGGGACGACGGAGCGGCCGAGAGGGGGCAGGTCGCCGTCGACGACGTGCAGGTCCGTCCGGCACACGCCGCACGCCCGCACGCGCACGCGCACCTGGCCCGGGCCCGGCGAGGGCTCGGGCCGCTCGACCGCGCGCAGCGGCCGGCCCGGCACGTCGAGCAGCATCGCCCTCACGTGGCTACTCGATGCGCTGCGAGATCTCGCCTGTGTGCCGGTCCTTGAGGATCAGCTTCGTGCCCCCGTCCGGCATGCGCTCCCGCTTGATCAGCCAGAACTGCCCGTCGTACGGCAGCAGCTCGAGCGTCGCCTCGTTCTCCGTGCCGCCGCGCCAGACCTCGAGCGTCACGCGCTCCCAGCGCCGCGTGCCGATCGAGCGGTAGCAGGCGTCCATGATCGCGTTGACCACGTAGCCGTCGTAGAAGGTCTCGACCGGCGCGCGCTTCTGCTCGAACGCGTCGAGCATGTCCGCGAACATGTCCTCGTAGCCCAGGGCCGCCGCCTCGCCGCCCACCGGGAACAGCCAGCCCGCCTCGCTCTCGCTCTTCTCGGCGACGTAGGCGGAGGAGCCCGGGGCCGAGTACATCTCGAAGCCGGTGCGCAGCCAGTGGTTGATCCAGATCGTGCCGTCGGTGCCCGAGACCTCGTCGCGCAGGTCCATCCCGCCGCGGAACGTCCAGGCGACCTCGAACTGGGCCAAGGCACCCGAGGCGTAGCGCACCAGCCCGACGGCCGAGTCCTCGGCCTCGATCGGGTGCACCTGGGTGGCGCCCCAGCAGACGACCTCCACGGGCCGCACCTCCTTGCCGACGAAGCTGCGGCCGATCTCGATGCAGTGGCAGCCCATGTCCACGATCGCGCCGCCCCCCGAGAGCGGCCGGGTCCAGAACCAGTCGCTGTGCGGCCCGGGGTGCGTCTCGCGCGAGCGCGCCCACAGCACGCGGCCGATCGCCCCGGAGCGCACCGAGGCCAGCGCTTTCAGCGTCTTGGGCGTGTAGACCAGGTCCTCGAGATAGCCGTGGAAGACGCCGGCCTTCTCGACGGCCTCCAGCATCTCCCGCGCCTCGGAAGCGGTGCGCCCCAGCGGCTTCGTGCACAGCACGCCCTTGCCGGCGCGGGCCGCGGCGAGCACGGCGTCGCGATGCAGGTGGTTCGGCAGTCCCACGACGACCAGGTCGACGTCCGGCACGGACACCGCCTCTTCGAGGTGCGTCGTCCAGCGCGGTATGCCGCGGCGCTGCGCGAAAGCCTCCGTCTTGCCCGCGTCACGGCCACAGACGATGCTGACCTGATCGCGGCTGCGCTTCCCGGTGAGGCTCGCGCTGTAGAAGTGGCCGATCAGGCCGGTTCCGAGCATCGCGAGCTGGGCCATCGACGCCCTCCTCTGATCGCTTCGCCGAGCGGCGCGATTGTAGGCCCGCGGCGCTCCGCCGGCCAGCCAATTCCGCGGGCGGGCGTTGCGGAGCGCGCGGGCGCTACGGGCGTTACACACGCTTGACGGCGCCGAGCGCACGGGCTTAGGTTCGGCGCATGGGGGAACCGATCCGGATCGCGAGAGGCGTCCACGTTCCGGCGGCCGCGCTCGAATGGCGAGCCGTGCGCTCGTCCGGCCCCGGCGGGCAGAACGTCAACAAGGTCGCGTCCAAGGTGGAGCTGCGCGTGGACCTGGCTGCGATCGCCGGCCTCGGCCCGGCGGCCCGCACCCGCCTGGGCGGGCTCGCCGCGGCACGCCTGGATGCCGACGGCCGCCTGCTGGTCACGAGCCAGAGGACACGTGACCAGCTGCGCAACCTCGAGGACGCGCGGGCGAAGGTGCAGAAGCTGATCGAGCGGGCGCTCTCGGCGCCGCGCCCGCGCCGCCTGACGCGGCCCAGCCCCGGGGCGGTCGAGCGGCGGCTGCGGCACAAGCGCGAGCGCAGCGCCGTCAAGCGCCAGCGGCGCGAAGCGGCCGACGACGAGGCCTGAGCCGCCGCGGGCCACAAATGAAGGAGCCCGGAGCCTTGCGGCTCCGGGCTCGTGGTCAGCGGCTCGTCGAGTCGGCTAGATCTTGCTGACGTTCGCGGCGCGGGGCCCCTTCGGGCTGTCCACGACCTCGAAGCGCACGCGGTCACCCTCGTTGAGGGTCCGGAACCCTTCCGCCTTGATCTCGGTGTGGTGGACGAACACATCCGGACCACCCTCGCGGGAGAGGAAGCCGAAGCCCTTCGACTCGTTGAACCACTTGACGGTACCTTCGATCATTTACGTTCAGGCCTCCTTCGGCCCTACCAGCCGCCTCGTCTCGCTGTGCGCCCTAGAACTTCAACCACGCCCCCCATTGGGCAGGACAGCTCGCGAACGCCAGACCAACGGCAACCAGCTGTAGCACATGCTACCACGGCCTTTTGCGCCAATCTTCTTGCAACGGCCCGCCGCGAGGGCGCCTGGCCTCAGCTGGTGGTGGCGGCGGCGGCGACGGCGGCCAGGAGCCTGTGCCCGTAGCGTTCGACCTTGGCGGGGCCGATCCCGTGCGCGAGCTCGAGCTCGCCCAGCGTGCGCGGGCGCAGCAGCGCCAGGTCGCGCAGCGTACGGTCGCTCGCAACCACGAACGCCGGCACGGACTGCTCGCGCGCGAGCTCCAGCCGCAGGCGACGCAGGGCTTCGAAGACCGGCTCGGCCTCGGGAGGCAGCCGCTCGACGTCGGCCGGCCGAGCGGTGGGTTCGCCCCCCGGGCGCGCGCGTGTCCCCGGTGTCGGTCCCTGGCGAGGCAGGACGAGCCGCGCGGGCCGCTCGCCCTTCATCACGGCGCGTCCGCTGCGCGTCAGCCGGACGAGCGGGCGCTCGCCGGGTGTGAAGTCGACCCAGCCCGCGGTGACGCAGCGGCGCAGCAGCTGCGTGAGCCAGGGCTCGGAGTGAGAGCGCAGGACGCCGAAGGTCGGCGTGCGGTCGAGGCCGGCGCGCACGAGGCGAGGGTCGGGGATGCCGGCCAGCAGCTTGGCCGCGGCACTCAGCCCGTAGCGCCGGTCGACGCGCGCCACGGCAGAGAGCGCCTTGCGCACCATCACGATCGTCTCCGCGTCGTCGGTCTCGGCTTCGCCGCCGAGCTCGCGGCACACGTCGCAGCGGCCGCACCCGGCCAGCGTCTCGGCCTCGTCGCCGAAGTAGCGCAGGATCGCGTCGTGGCGGCAGCTGCCTCCCTCCGCCCAGCGCATCAGATCGAGGAACAGGCCCCACTTGTGCTCGACGACCTGCGGGTCCGGCGGCGCCCCGCTCCCTCCGGACTCGAGCAGCCTCCGCCGCAGCGGGAGATCGCCCGGGGAATGCAGCAGCAGGCCGAAGGCCTCGGCGCCGTCGCGGCCGGCGCGCCCGACCTCCTGGTAGTAGGCCTCGATCGAGCCGGGCGGCGCCAGGTGGATCACGGCGCGCACGTCGGCGCGGTCGATGCCCATGCCGAAGGCGTTCGTGGCCACCACCACGTCGAGGTCGCCCGAGGAGAAGGCCCGCTGCACGCCCGTGCGCTCCGCTCCGCCGAGGCCGGCGTGGTAGGCCCGGGCGCGCCAGCCGGCTGCGGCGAGCCGCCGCGCCTCTTCCTCGGTCGAGCGCCGCGTGGGGGCGTAGACGATGGCCGCCCCACGCGCGGCCGCCGGCGCACCGAGCGCCTCGGCGAGCTGCGCGTCCGCCTGACGCTCGCGCTCGCGCTCCGAGGAGACGAAGCGCGCGCGCAGAGCGAGGTTGGGCCGCGCGAAGCCGCGCAGCAGCTGGGGCGTGTCCGGCCCCAGCCCCAGCCGCGCCAGGATCTCGTCCCTCACGACGGGCGTCGCGGTCGCGGTGCAGGCGAGCACCCGCGGCGGCCGCAGCTCCTCGATGAGCGCGCCGATCTGCAGGTAGTCGGGCCGGAAGTCGTGGCCCCACTCGCTGATGCAGTGCGCCTCGTCCACGGCCAGGAGCGGCGCCGACAGCTCGCGCGCCAGCCCGCGGAAGCCCGGGTAGGCGAGCCGCTCGGGCGCGACGTAGGCGAGCCGGAAGGCTCCGGCGTGCAGCCGCGCCAGCCGCTGGCGCATCTCGTCGGCCGACAGGGTCGCCGCCAGGAAGGTCGCCGGCACCCCGCGCGCCTCCAGGGCCTGCACCTGGTCCTGCATCAGCGACACGAGCGGCGAGATGACGAGCGTCGTGCCGGGCAGGAGGCTGGCGGGAAGCTGGTAGGTGAGGCTCTTGCCGCCGCCGGTCGGGGCCACCAGCAGCAGGCGTCCCTTCTCGAGCAGCGTCTCGATGGCCTCGCGCTGCCCCGGTCGGAACTCCGAGTAGCCGAGCCGTACGAGTCCGCCGTCGAGATCGAGCGCCGTCATCAGGAGGGCATCATAGCCAAGCCCGGGGACCGGCCGGGACCGGAGCCGCAACGGGCCGTCCCCGGACTTCCCCACGGCCGAGCCGCCCTGCTGGCGGAGAAGTCGGGAAAGGTCGGCGGCGCTATGATGGGAGACGACTCCCCCGACGACAGGAAGAGAGGAACCATGAGCGTCTCGCGACGCGGGCTCGTGACCACCCTGCTCGGAGCCGGGACCGGGCTCGCCTTCGCCCCTCCCGGCTCCGGCGGGTCGAAGGCAGCCGCACGACCCATCGGTGACGAGGGCGTGGGCCCCGCCGAGGACCTGATGCGCGAGCACGGTGTCCTCAACCGCATCCTGCTGATCTACGACGAGGCGATCCGCAGGCTCGAGGCCCACCAGCCTCTGCCGGCCGAGCCGGTCCGGGCCTCGGCCGACATCATCCGCCGCTTCCTCGAGGGCTATCACGAGAAGCTGGAGGAGGAGCACCTCTTCCCCCGCTTCGAGCGTGCGGGGCGGCTCACGGACCTCGTCGGCGTCCTGCGCCGGCAGCACGAGGCCGGCCGGCGGCTGACCGCGGCGATCCTCGAGGGCGCCGCGCCCACTGCCAGCGAGGCCGCGCGCGCCGGCACCGCGACGCCGCTGCGCCGCTTCGTCCGCATGTACCGTCCCCACGAGGCCCGCGAGGACACGGTGCTGTTCCCCGCCCTGCGCGAGCTGGTCACGAAGGACGAGTACGAGCGGCTGGGCGATGCGTTCGAGAGCCGCGAGACCCAGGTCCTGGGCGAGCGGGGCTTCGAGCGGGTCGTGGACGAAGTGGCCGGCATCGAGCGCTCGCTCGGCATCGCGGACCTCGACTCCTTCACGCCGCCGAAGTGAGCGCGCCGGGCGCGGTCCTGGGCGCGTGAACGCGAGGAATGCACGCCCGGCCTACGAGACCGGGCGCGGCCGGCTGTGCCCCCGCTGCGGCTGGCCGGCCGACGACTGCCACTGCTCGAGTCGCGCGCAGGAGCCCGTGCCGGCGAGGCCGACGTGCTCGCTGCGTCTCGAGAAGAAGGGGCGCGGGGGCAAGAGCGTGACCGTCGTCGCTGGCCTTCCGCGCAACCGCGCCTTCCTGGCGACGCTCGCCGCCGATCTCAAGCGCGCCTGCGGTACGGGCGGCACGGCCACCGAGGACACGGTCGAGGTCCAGGGCGACCAGCGCGAGCGGCTGCGCCCGCTGCTGCTCGCGAAGGGCTACGCCGTGCGGGGCTGAGCGCCGGGGGCTAGCCTCGCACCTTCGCCTCGAGCTCGGCCCAGCGCGCGTACAGCCGGTCGACCTCGGCCTGCGCCGCCGCCAGCGCGTCGAGCCGCCGCTGCACGGCCGCGTAGTCGGCCGCGATCGCAGGTTCCGCGGCGGCCGCCCGGCACTCGTCCAGGCGCGATTCGGCCTCGAGGATGCGCGCCTCCATGGCGTCCCACTCGCGCTGCTCGAGGTAGCCGAGCCTGCGCGTCGCCGACGCCGGCGCGACTCGTCCCGGCACCGGCCGCGGCCGCGCGGGAGCCGGCGCCGCCGCCTGCTCGGCGGCGCGGCGGCCCGCTTCCCACTGATCGTAGCCGGCGAAGAAGGCGGCGCCGCCGCGGCCGTCGAGCGCGACGAGACGCGTCGAGACGCGATCGAGCAGGTAGCGGTCGTGCGTCACCAGCACCAGCGCTCCGGGGAACTCGAGCAGGCTCTCCTCGAGCACCTCGAGCGTCGCGATGTCGAGGTCGTTCGTGGGCTCGTCCAGGAGCAGCACGTCGGCGGGCTCGAGCATCAGCCGCGCGAGCACGGCGCGCGCCTGCTCGCCGCCGGAGAGGCGGCCGACGGGCGTCTCGAGCTGCTCCGGGCGGAACAGGAAACGCCTCGCCCAGCCCGCCACGTGGACTGCGCGTCCCCGAACCACGACGGAGTCGCCGGACGGAGCGAGGGTTCGCTTGAGGGAAACGGCCGGGTCGAGCCGCGAGCGGTGCTGGTCGAACATCACGACCCGCAGGCCGGGCGCGTGCTCGATCGTTCCGCCATCCGGCGGCTCGAGCCGCGCCAGCAGCCGCAGCAGGGTGCTCTTGCCGCTGCCGTTCGCGCCCAGCAGGCCGAGGCGCATGCCCGGCGAGAGCACGAGCGTGAGGCCACGCACGATCGCGCGCGTGCCGTAGCCCTTCGAGACCTCCTGCGCCACCACCAGCCGCCTCGTCCGGCGCCCCGTCGCCGCGAAGTCGAGATCGACCGCCGCGGGCTTCGACCGCGTGTCGAGATCGAGCAGCTCGTCCTGCAGCCGCTGCGCCTCGTCGATGCGCGCCTGCGCCTTGCGCGTCCGCGCGCGGGCCTTGCGTGAGAGCCACTCCAGCTCGCCGCGCACGCGGTTGCGCAGCGACTCCTGGTAGGCGGCCTGCCCGGCCAGCAGCTCGTCCTTCTTCTCCAGGTAGCGGCTGTAGCGGCCGCGCACGTCGAACAGGCCCTCGGCGAAGGCGCGGTTCAGCTCGATCAGGCGGCCCGCCACCGCCTCGAGGAAGTAGCGGTCGTGGCTCACCGCCACGAAGGCCTCGGGCTCGCGCGGCAGCAGCTCCTCGAGCCACAGGATGCCCTCCAGGTCGAGGTGGTTGGTCGGCTCGTCGAGCAGCAGCAGCTCCGGCTCGCCGACGAGAGCGCGCGCGATCGCCAGCCGCTTCTTCCAGCCGCCCGAGAGCGCGTCCACCGCCTGCACTCCCTCGTCGAAGCCGGCCCGGCCCAGCGCGACCGAGATCCTGCCGCCGATCTCGTGCTCGTCGAGCTGCTGCCCGCGCAGCGCGTCCGTCAGCACGGAGGCGACGGTCGCGCCGGCGACGAACTCGGGGTCCTGCGGCACGTAGCCGACACGCAGCCGCTTGCGCGCAGAGCGCGTACCCGACGAGGGCGGCTCCAGCCCGGCCAGGATCCGCAGCAGTGTCGTCTTGCCCGAGCCGTTCGGGCCCACGAGGCCCACGTGGTCGCCCTCGAAGACGCCGAGCGAGAGGTCCTCGAAGAGCGGCGCGGCGCCGAACGCCTTCGAGACCGCCTGGCAGGAGACCAGCACCTCAGGCACGCGCCACCGCCTGGGCGGCGACGCGCTCCGGCGCGGCGCCGGCGACCAGCCGCAGCTTTTCGCTGCGCGTCAGCCGCTTGATGCGGTGCTCCTCGCGCAGCGCCCGGCTCCAGCCGCGCACGCGCCGGGACCAGACGAGCACGACCGGCCGCCGCGCTCGGGTGTAGCGCGAGGCGCGGCCGGCCTCGTGCCGGCGCACGCGGGCCGCGAGGTCCTTTGCCGCGCCCGTGTAGAGCGAGCCGTCGCGGCAGCGCAGGATGTAGACGAAGGGCAGGCTCTCGTTCCTCCCGGCTCACGGTCTTCGTCGGATGGTCTCACGATCGCCGGCCGGCCCGTCACGGCGCGTCGTCGCGATCCGGCGGGGATCCTGCCGTGATAATCGAGGAGTGAACGGCGGCTACGCGTACCGCGAGCGGCTCGGCCCGGGGGCCGCGGGCCGCACGGTCCTCGACTGGCTGAGCGAGCGCTACCCTCACTCGGACCGCATCACCTGGCTGACGCGGATCGCGGGCGGGCAGGTCACGCGCGACGGCGAGGCAGCCTCGGCCAACGACGTCCTGTCAGCGGGCCAGTCGCTCGTGTGGCACCGGCCACCGTGGATCGAGCCCGAGGTGCCGGTCTCGTTCGCGGTGCTCTTCCGCGACCGCGACCTGCTCGCCGTCGCGAAGCCCCGCGGGCTGCCGTGCGTGCCGAACGGCGGGTTCCTGGAGCACACGCTGCTGCACCAGGTGCGCCGGCCCTTCCCGGAGGCGGTGCCGCTGCACAGGCTGGGGCGCGGGACGTCCGGGCTCGTCCTGTTCGCTCTCTCGAAGGCTGCACGACGGGCCGTCGCCGCCGACTGGCGCGCCGGTCGCGTCGAGAAGGAGTACCGCGCTCTCGTCAGCGGCCGCCCCGCGCGGGACGCGTTCGTGGTCGACGTCTCGATCGGACCGGTACCGCACCCGAGGCTCGGGGCCGTCTACGCGGCCAGCGCCGGCGGCCGCGCCGCCGTGTCCCACGCGCGCGTGATCGCGGCGCGTGGAAGCGACACTCTCGTCTCGGTGACGATCGTGACCGGACGGCCACACCAGATCCGGATCCACATGGCGGCGGCCGGCCACCCCCTGGTGGGCGACCCGCTCTACGTGGCGGGCGGTGGCACGTCTCTCGAGCCCGGCCTTCCGGGTGACGGCGGCTACTGGCTGCACGCGTGGCGGCTCGCGCTCACGCACCCGGCCACCGGCGGGAGGCTCGTGCTCGAGTGCGTCCCGCCACCGGTGCTGCGCGGCTGAGCGGCTCGCGAGAGGCCGGCCGTCGTTCGCTAACGCGCACGCAGCCCCGATCCGACGCGAGTCAGTGCGACGGGGCCGAGAGACGCGCGATGAGCTGCTCGGCGACCAGCCGGTGGCCCGCCTCGTTCCAGTGCACGTCGCCGGAGATGAAGTAGCGCCGGACGGTCTCGCGCGGCGGCTCGTCCGTCACGAACACCGGGAAGTAGTCGATCAACGGCACGCCGTGCTCGTCGGCCCAGCTCTTCCAGAACCGCGCCTGCAGCGACGCGCGGTCGCGCATCAGGATCTGGTCCGGCCACGGATAGACCGCGACCGTCAGCCGGATCCCGCGAGCAGCGACCAGCGCCGCCAGGGCGTCCATGCGCTCGCGCGCGCGGGCCAACCCCGCCCGTCCATACTCGGCCAGCAATCCGGCGTCGAAGGTCCAACCGGCGCCGTAGTGCAGCGGGTCCTCGAGACGCGCGTCGAGCGCGTCGTAGGCGCGCGCCAGCAGCAGCGTGTGGTCGTCCAGAAACCGGCCCGAGTGTCTGCAGGGCGCCCGGCGCATGAACCCGTTCCCAGCGCTCCGCCGCGCGCTCGGCGTGGCGGCGCACGAGCCCGTCGAGCACGACATGGTCGTCCTGGTCGAGGCGGTACGCGGTCTCGTCCAGGATGTCGGAGATGTCGATGAACACGACCAGCTCGTCGAAGCGCAGCCCCACGTCTTCGAGCAGCCAGCGCGTCTTGCGCTCGTAGATGGTCGGCGAGTAGAGCGAGACGGCGCCGTTCAGCACCTCGACGCCGCGCGGCTCCAGTGCCGCCGCGGTCAAGCCCACGAACGTCCGCTCGTAGGGCACCCCCACGCCTTCGGTGAACGAGTCGCCCATGAACAGGATGCGCCGGCGCGACCCGACGAGCGGTACGTCCCGGACGACGGCGTCGCGGAAGCCCAGCGAGTTCGTACGATACAGGCAGGCACGCGGCCCCCAGTGCTCCGCCACGACGCTGATCTTCGGCGCGAAGCCGTGATGGAAGATCTCGGAGCGGACGCGGAGCCGTGGCCCCTCCCGGGACAGGCGGCCGGATATCCACTGATAGCTGGCAGTGAACCCCAGGTCGGTCGCGACCAGCAGCAGCGGCACGAGGACGCCCAGCGTCGCCCTGGGATGCCGGGCGAACACGCTCACGGCCCGGCTCCGCCGGCCGCACGCGGCGCCTGTGCGGGGCCGCGCCGCGAACATCCCGAGACCTTGGGAGCCGTGCGAGCCCGGCTGCGCGCGACACACACCATCTGCCGGAGTCTAGCTCAACCCGCCCTTCCGACGGCGGCCACTGCCTCCTTCGAGTAAGCTGTCTCCGAAACAGCTTCGCGCGGAGGAACGACATGCCTCGTCACTTCTCGTCTCGTGCCTCATTGCGGTCTTCTGTTGGGATTGCTCCTGGCACTCGCGATGACCTCGCCAGCCCAGGCGCAGACCTCGTCGCCGGGTCAGCCGGCGCCCGCGAACGCGCCCTATCTCGACCCGAGCCTGCCGATCGAGCAGCGCGTCGACGACCTCGTCTCGCGCATGACGCTGGAAGAGAAGATCTCGCAGATGCGCGACCATGCCGCCGCCATTCCTCGGCTCGGCGTGCCCAAGTACGACTGGTGGAACGAGGGCCTGCACGGCGTCGCCTTCGGCGGATACGCCACCAACTTCCCGCAGGTGATCGGCATGGCCGCCACCTGGGACACCGATCTCGTGCACCAGATGGCCGAGACCATCTCCACCGAGGCGCGCGCCAAGTACCACCAGGCCATGCGCGAAGACCACCACGAGATGTTCTTCGGGCTCACCTTCTGGGCGCCCAACGTCAACATCTTCCGCGATCCGCGCTGGGGACGCGGCCAGGAGACCTACGGCGAGGATCCGTTCCTCACCGGGCGCATGGCGGTCGCCTTCGTCACCGGCATGCAGGGCGACGACCCGAAGTACTTCAAGGTCGTCTCCACGCCCAAGCACTTCGCCGTCCACAGCGGGCCGGAGCCGCTGCGGCACGGCTTCAACGTGAACGTCTCTCCCCACGATCTCGAAGACACCTACCTTCCGGCGTTCCGCGCGGCGGTCACCGAGGCCCACGCGCAATCGGTGATGTGCGCCTACAACGCCGTCGACGGCTTCCCTGCCTGCGCCAGCCCGATGCTGCTGCAGGACCACCTGCGCGACGACTGGCGCTTCGACGGCTACGTCGTCTCCGACTGCGCCGCGGTCGCCGACGTCGCGACCGGGCACAAGTTCGCGCCGGACTTCGCGCACGCCTCGGCCGTGGCCGTCAAGGCCGGCACCGACCTCGAATGCCAGTACGGCCAGGGACAGGCCTTTCCCGCGCTTGTCGGACGCGGTCAAGCAGGGCCTGGTCACCGAGGCCGAGCTCGACCGCGCCGTGAAGCGCCTGTTCACCGCGCGCTTCCGCCTGGGCATGTTCGATCCGCCGGAGTCGTACGCCTACGGCCGCATTCCGGTCTCCGAAGTGAACTCGGCCGAGCACCGGAAGCTGGCCCTGCGGGCCGCGCGCGAGGCGATCGTGCTGTTGAAGAACGATCGCGGCTTCCTCCCGCTCTCGCCGAGCATCCGCAGGATCGCCGTCGTCGGACCCACCGCGGAGCTGGTGCAGTCGCTCCAGGGCAACTACAACGGCACGCCGCCCGATCCGGTCTCTCCCGTCGCCGGCATCGAGCGCCGCTTCAAGGACGCGAAGGTCCTCTACGCGCAGGGCTCCACCCTCGCCGAGGGATTCGCCGTGCCCATCGCTCACACCGCGCTCCGCACGGCCGACGGCAAGGAAGGCCTGACGGGCGAGTACTTCAGCACTCCCGATCTCAGCGGCAAGCCCGTCGCGGTCCGCGTCGATCGCACCGTGAACTTCAACTGGGACAAGGCCATCCCCGTGCCCGGGCTCCAGCGCAACGACTTCTCGGTCCGCTGGACCGGCACCTTCACTCCTCCCGCCCCCGGCGACTACAAGCTCGGTGCACGCGTCGCCTTCTGCTACGCCTGCGAGAGCCACGAGCAGTTCCGCCTCTATCGTCGACGAGAAGCTGATCGCCGACACGACGCGAGCAGGGGAAGACGGAGGCCCTCCTCCACTTCGACAGCACCCAGCCGCGCGCCATTCGCCTCGAGTACATGCACGGCACGGCCGCGGCCGGCATCGACCTCACCTGGCAGCCTCCCGCCGCCGCGCTCGCCCAGGAGGCCGTCGCAGCCGCGAAGGAGTCCGACGTGGTGATCGCGTTCGTGGGCCTTTCCCCGCAGCTCGAAGGCGAGGAGATGCCCGTCGAGCTGGAAGGCTTCAACGGGCGGCGATCGCACCGACATCCGCCTGCCCAGGGTCCAGCGCGACCTGCTCCAGGCGCTGAAGGCCACCGGCAAGCCGCTGGTCATCGTCCTCACCAGCGGCAGCGCGCTCGCCGTCCCCGACGAGCATCAGTACGCCAGCGCCATCCTCGAGGCCTGGTATCCCGGCGAAGAAGGAGGCACCGCCATCGCCGAGACGCTGGCGGGCGACAACAATCCCGCCGGACGGCTGCCGCTCACCTTCTACGCTTCCACCGACCAGCTGCCTCCGTTCGAGGAGTACTCGATGGCGAACCGTACCTACCGCTACTTCACCGGCAAGCCGCTCTACGGCTTCGGCTACGGATTGAGCTACTCGCAGTTCCAGTACGGCAATCCGAAGCTGTCGAGCCCATCGGTGAAGGCGGGCGATCCGGTCACCGTCGAAGTCGACGTGAAGAACATCAGCAGCCGTGCCGGCGACGAGGTCGTTCAGCTCTACCTCACGCAGCCGAAGGCCGCGCTCACTCCGCTGCGCACGCTCGGCGGCTTCACGCGCGTTCACGTCGAGCCGGGCGAGACCGCGCACGTCGCGATCCAGATCGATCCTCGGACGCTCGGCCAGGTCGACGAGAAGGGTGAACGGGTCGTCCTGCCGGGGACGTACAGCGTCGCCGTCGGCGGCGCGCAACCCGCCGAGTTCCCCGGCGCGGTGACGGCCACGCTTCGAGGTCACGGGATCGCAGACCCTGCCGCGCTGACGTTTCAGGCTGTCTTCAAGTCCTCCGGCCGCGCGCCGCGACGACGGCGCGAGGGGGCACTCTGGTCCCTTCGCGGAGGACTCAGGGCGAGCGTCGCTCCTCCGTGGACGCGCTCACGGCCAGGTCGCCCTGTCGGTCGCCCGCCTTCAACTGCCATCCTGGTTTGAGCTCGAGGCGCGGGCGATCGCCGACCGAGAACAGCAGGAGCCCCCGCGCCACGTCGACCCGGGCTCCCTCGTCGGTGCGGATCGTCCCCCAGGGGCCGGAAGCTTCGAGCGAGGGGTAGACCGCCCCTGCGTCGCCCATGGCCACGACGCGGCCGGGGTCGAAGCCATAGCTGGCGGCCTCGAGCGGGATCGCGATGACGGGCCCGTCGACGAGGCGTGCGCGATAGCGGGCGACCCTGGCCGCCTGCGTCCGCGCGCGCTCCTCCTCGCTCGCGCGCAGGGTGCCGTCGTCGTAGGCACGCGCACGCGCGAGCGCGTCGTCCGCGGCGGAGGTCCTGGCCGCGGCGGCCAGCGTCTGCGCGAGATCGGACGAGGCCGTATACGTCCCCCTCCAGCCGGCGGCGGCCGCGTCCAGGAGGAGCCCGTAGGCGGGACCGGTGGTGTAGGCGAAGCTGCGAACGAAGGAGCTCTCACGATCGATGCCATCGAGTCGCCGCGCCAGCGCCAGGCGGGTCTCCTCGTCGACCGTTCCCCGCAGCGCGTAGCCGGTGTACTCGGCCAGGCCCTCGTTGTTCTCGAGCGCACGCTCGAGGGCGACGGAGTCGGCGAAGAGCGACTGGCGCCGAGCTCGGAACGCGAGCGCGTCGCCGATCGCGGTCTTGGGATCCTGGGCGCGGAGCGCCGCGGCGAGCGCCCGCAGCTCCAGCAGCAGCCAGTAGCGTCCTTCGAGGGTGTCGAGGTGGGGATTGTTCGCATTCGCGGCGGGCAGGCCGAGCTCGGCCTGGATGCGATGGAAGCTCTCGTGCATCAGGAGACGCCGCTGCTGCGCCGGGCGCGGGCTGATCGACTGCCACATCACCATGGTCCAGAGCTTTCCGCCCCAGCGCGTGGCGGTGTTCGCGACAATGAGGCTCGCCGGCAGGCGGCCGGCGAAGACACCGCCCCCGGCATGCAGCACGCCCTCGGCGTCCGCCTCGTTGGCGACGGCGAAGCGGCTCCGCGGATCCACGAGCAGGAGCGGCCCGCAGAGGGACCGGCCCCAGAGCGCGCCGGCGTCTTCGCTGCAGGCCAGGCGGGCCTCGTCCAGGACGAGCCTCGCACGCTCGAGCGGGAAGGGCGGCGTCGCGGCCGCCGTCTGGAGCACGAGCAACGCTAGCAGCATGATGCCACCTCACTTCCTCTCTTTCACCTCCGATTCTTCTGCAATCGGCGCTGTTTGGCGATCCAGCTTCCAGCACCTGGCCTCAGTCGCACTCAAGATCCAGGATGCTGGCCGCCGCCCTCAACTGAGTCCCGGACGCGACCGTGCGATACTGCGCGCGCGTCAGGCGAGCCATGAGCTTTGGTTCCTCGGTACGACGAGCGACCGTCCTGGTCTGCTGTCTCCCGGCGATCTCGATCGGCCAGGAGGCGCGTCGGACCGAGACGCGATCCAGCGATCTGCCCAAGAGCTGGATCGATTCGGCGACCAGCCATCGCGTACTTCGACTGACGTCAGAGCCCGGCAGTGCCAGCCTCTATTTCCACCAGAACGCCGTCACCGGCGACCACCGCCAGATGATCTACACGACGCCGCGCGGGATCTCCGTGCTCGACCTGACGACTCTGGCGACGCGGCCGCTCGTCGAGGGCGGCCGCGCCATCGTGGCCGGCAGGCACAGCCAGAACGTCTACTACACGAAGGAGGGGTCGGTCTTCTCCACGGACGTGGACTCGGGCGCAACACGCCTGATCGCCAAGCTCCCGCCGCGCGGATCGGTCGCTACGGTCAACGCCGACGAGAGCCTGCTGGCCGGCACGTACCTCGAAGGCGGCGGCCGAGACTACGGCGGCGACCGATCGCAGCAGACGCACTCCCTCGACCAGCCGGCGAACAAGGGCCGGATGATGGAGGAGCGACTGGCAGCGCGCTTGCCGATGGCCCTGTTCGTGATCGACGTCAAGAGCGGCGCGCGCCGGACCGTCCTCGAGAGCACGGACTGGCTCAATCACCTGCAGTTCTCGCCGACGGACCCGACGCTGCTCTTGTTCTGTCACGAGGGACCGTGGCACACGGTCGAGCGTATCTGGACGATTCGCACCGACGGCGGCGAGCCGGTCAGGATCCACGTTCGGACCATGGCCATGGAGATCTTCGGCCACGAGTTCTGGAGCGCCGACGGGAAGACGATCTGGTACGACCTGCAGACGCCACGCGGCGAGGACTTCTGGCTGGCCGGCTATGAGCTCGCCAGCGGCGTGCGCACCTGGTACCACTTGCAGCGCAACGAGTGGTCGATCCACTTCAACGCCTCTCCGGACGGCACGCTCTTCGCGGGCGACGGCGGCGACGAGAGCCAGGTCGCGCAGGCTCCGCACGGAAGGTGGATCTATCTCTTCCGGCCGGAGCTCCTCGAGAACCGCGGCGTACAGGACCCGGCGCTGATTCGGCCGGGAGTGCTGCGTGCCGAGCGCCTGGTGGACATGAGCCGGCACCAGTACCGGCTGGAGCCGAACGTCATCTTCACGCCCGACCAGAAATGGATCGTCTTTCGCTCGAACATGTTCGGCCCTTCGTGTGTCTTCGCCGTCGAGGTCGCCAAGTCGTCCGGGCCCGTGCCCGATCGCCGCTGACAAGAGGTCCCAGTCCCCACGGGAACCGAGGCTAGTCGCTCTTGGACGTACCGTAGACTCGATCGTCCGTCAGAAGATCGCCGGGTAGCAGATCCCCCGGTACACGCCTGGACCCCGGCGAATGTGACCCGAGGCGAGCAGAATGTCGAACTGCTCGCTCGAGTCGTTGCTGTCCTTGGCGCCGATCTCCTCCCCGTCCGTGAGCGTGCAGATGCCGCGCGATGCGAGCTCCGCCCGGACCGCGGAGTAGTACCCGCTCACATCCAGGACCCTGTAGCAGTCGTCGCAGCGCTTGTCGGCGAAGTCGAACAGCGCCGGACGCCTCTGCGTAACCGCCCTGATCGCCGCTTCGACGGCGTCCAGAAGGTGACCCGGATCGTCCGTGCAGACCGGGCTGTCAGGGTTCGATGGCCGCAGCGAGCAGGGTCCCGCCGACGGGGTCTCGGGTCCGGGTGTCGCAGTGGGACTCGCCGAGGGGCCTGGGCTGGGCGCGGGGCCTCCCAGCACGATCGACGGATCGGATGGCGTGGAAGGGGTCCGGGAATCCTGCTCGATCGGCGGCGGTTCATCGAGGGAGCAACCCACGGCGGTGACGGCGAGCAGCACCACGGCCATCCGAAGCCGGCTCTTTACGACCATCAGCGCCTCCGCACCGCGTTCGGCCCGCGCCACGTTAGGGCCGGGACGTGAGCCCTGTCAACAGGCGGGCCCCGAAGCGGTGACGCGACCCTGACCGGCTGGATTCTCCAGAACGCCTCGGCGCTCACGCCGGACGGCTCAGATCGAGGGACCTACTTCGTCAGGACGACATGGGTGGCGTGGTCCGTGGAGGCGTGCTCCGTGCACCTGTAACCGAGGCTCACCGTATCGATGCCGGCCAGGAGGTGCTCGCCCCTGCCCAGAAGCACGGGGGAGATCACGAGGTGGATCTCGTCGATCAGCCCGGCGGTGAGGTACTGGCGGATGGTGGCAACTCCCCCGCCGAGTCGGACGTCCTTGCCGTGAGCCGCTTCCTTCGCGCGGTTCAGCGCGGCATGGATGCCTTCGGTGACGAAGTGGAAGGTCGTTCCGCCCTCCATCGTGATGGGCGCACGAGCATGGTGCGTCAGCACGAAGACGGGTACGTGGTAGGGCGGGTTCTTGCCCCACCATCCCCTCCAACTGTCGTCGGGCCAGGGACCCCGCACCGGCCCGAACATGTTGCGGCCCATGACCCAGGCGCCGAGGTTCTCGAAGCCGCGCGCGGCGAAGTCGTCGTCGACGCCTTCTCGGGCGACCTCGTCACCGATCAGCGATCCAGCGAAGTCGGCGTGCATCGTCTGGAACGTCTTCGTGCCGAAGACCCACTGGTGCAGCGCCATCCCCCCGACGCCCATCGGATTGGCCAGATCTTGGTCGGGACCAGCGCCGTAACCGTCGACGGCAATTCCAAATGCGTTGACCCGCACCTTCGACATGGGCGCGACTCCCCTTGCGCGGTCGAGATCCTTTTTCGCTGGACGATCGTCACATGAAGAAGCGGCCTGTTCAAGAAGTCACGGCAGGCGGACGGGGATCTGCCGGTGGTTTGATGTGCGGCTTCACCCGGGCGCGAGCCTGTCTTCGTCGATTGGTATCTGACGAACGGCTCCAATCCTGCCCGGCCCAGCCCCGCGAGCCTTGAGTCGAGCCGGACCAGCGCCTAGAATCCGAGGCAAGTAGCGAATCTGCAGCCAGTCGCAGAAGAAGAGGCGCCCATGTCGCTGACCCGCAGAGATCTGGTCGTCGCGTTGGCGACGACCTGCGTCGTGCTGGCCGTCGGCTCCGTCGCGCGCAGCGCTCCGCCGGTGCTGACGTCGGCGGTGTTCGAATGGAACGCGATGAAGGCCGAGCCGACCGAGGCCGGCGAGGTGCGCCACGTGTTCCGGACGCCGACGGCGACGCTCGACGAGCTCGAGTGCCACATCACGACGCTCAAGGCCCAGGCCAAGTCGCACCCGCCCCACGTGCATCCGAACGAGGAAGTCCTGATCGTGCGCGAGGGCAACGTCGAGGTGTTCTACAAGAACGCGTGGCATCCGGCTGGCCCCGGCTCGGTCATCTTCCTGACCGGCACGGATCCGCACGGCCTGCGGAACGCGGGCACGACCCCGGCGACGTACCACGTGCTCGCGTGGCGCTCGCCAGGCATGAAGCCGGCGGACGGCTCGAAGGGAGACTGACGTTAGAGACCGGCCTTCGCCTTGCCGGCCTTCGACGGCGCGCGCTTGCGTGTCATCGACTTGACGAACTCAGCCCAGCGCCCTCCATCCGGTGTCTCGGTTGAGGTCGCACTTGTACCGCTTGGAGCTGCCCTTCGGGTAGGCGAACCACACAATGGCGTCCCCTACTGTCAGCTTCGCGAGCTGCGCGGCCGTGGCGTCGACCAGGATCCTCGTTGGTCCTTCAGGTTCAGCTCTTCGAAGACGCTTCCATCCTACCGGGCCGCTTCCGCCAGCGTGGCGGCCACCGAGGCCGGCAGCTTGTCGGCGTTCGCCAGCAACAGCGATACCTGCCACATCTGGTGGGTCGAAAGCGACTTCTCGAAGCCGGGCATGCCTGTCAGGCGGATCCCGTTCGCAGTCTTCCAGTAGGTCTCGCCGGCGGTGTCGTCGGTGACGCCCTTGCCACGGAACAGCTGCGGGGGCTTCGGGAACTCGCCCTCCGCGATCGCGGTCTGCTTGCCGCCCGGGAGGCCGTGGCAGACGGCGCAGTGCTGGACGTAGACGCGAGCGCCGGCGCCGAGGTTGCCCTCGTCCGGCGGAATCGGCGGCTTGTCCGGCATCTCGCGTGCGAGTCGCGCGTGGAGCGCCATGCGCGCGAGCCTCTTCTCGAAGGGCATCGGCGGGGCCGACGTGGCGACCGGGGCCATGCCCCGCTTGAAGTACGTGTAGATCCCGGCGGAGGCGAGCAGCACGGTCGCGAGAACGCCGAGCACGAAACCCGTCAGCAGTCTGTTCATCGATCCTCCTGTCGACGCCGCACGGCGGTGGTCACGCGGGGCCAGCGCAGCTGGATGCTGAAGGTGGGATTCTAGCTGTATTGGACGGAGCACGACGGACCGACCGCAGCGACCTCTTCCATCGAGTAACGTTCCGCTTACCATCTGACTCTGGGGGAATCGAGTGCCCGATCCTGCAGCCCTGCGGTTGTCGGCCTGGGAGAACTTCTACGTCATCGTCGGATCGTCCGGCGCGGCGCTCGTAGGAGTCCAGTTCGTCGTGATCGCGCTCATCGCCAGCATCCGCGGGCGCTCCCGGTCCGACGCCATCAGCGCCTTCGCTACGCCGACGGTGGTGCACTTCGTCGCGGCGTTTGTCGTTTCCGCGATCATGAGCATGCCCTGGCCTTCGCTTCTCCCCACATCCGTCGCGCTCGCGGTGAGCGGTCTCGCCGGCCTGGTCTACGGCGCGATCGTGATCCGCCGCGCCCGCCGCCAAACGGACTACAGACCGGTGTGGGAGGATTGGCTCTGGTACGCGACATTCCCTTCTTGCGCGTACGCCGCTCTCACGCTGGCCGCGCTCTTCCTGCGCGCAACGAGCCCACTTCCCCTTTTCGTGATCGGAGCTGCGGCGCTCGCTCTGCTCTTGACTGGCATTCACAATGCCTGGGACTCAGTGACACACATCGTTGGCGGCGGCGTCCAGGAGGACTCGACGGAGACGGCGGGCGACCCCGTGGAGGAGCGCGCCGGGCGCGAGGGACCTCGGCAATAGCGCAGCACGAGGGACCCGGCTGCTAGCCGGTGGTGGACCGGCCGTGGCGGCGCATGGACCCGCTTCGACGACCTGCGGGACCTCCAGGCCGACGCCGTGCTGGTGGTCGCGCAAGCCCGTCGCCCATTTCCAGGGGCTGCTCTCCTACGAGACCGACTGCTGGGACATCCACGCAGCGCTGACAGCCAGGCAGGGTGCGGCACCAGCCAGCTGGGCATGGCCGCAAAGCGGCGAGAGCGGTCGACGCGTCGCCAGCAACCGCGACACGGCGGCCACCCGGCGGGGCATTGCTCACCAAGTGAGGGCGGCACCCGCGATCGCGAAGACCCTGGAAGCAAAGGTCGCGCGCGTGGCGCGCCGACTCAGGAAGGCGCCGCGGCTGGTCCTCAGAAAGGCCATCGAAGAGTACGTCGCGCGCCACGATCCTGAAGCCGTCACCCAAGCCATGGACCGCGTCGCCGAGCTCGTGGACACGCGGCCTGATCCTGGTGTCGCCGGAGCTGCGAAGAGGATACTCGAGCACACCGGATGGAGTTCGTCCCGGTACGCGCTCGCCGACAAGCGATCTCCTACACGGCAGGTCCTCTCCGCCACAGCGACAGCGCCAGGCCCGCGATCATCAGAACGAGAAGCGCCGTGTTGACGACGACGCTTGGCGTGGTTGCGACTCTGACGATGGGCAGGAACGCCAGGATGAGTTGTTTCCTGATCAGGTGTTCCACCAGGAGCAAGCCGAACATGAAGGGGACCATGGCGCGGTAGCGGAACAACGCCAACACGCACAGCAGCACGATCACGAGATGAAGAAGCCCCCACTGCGCGAAGAGGGTAACGACCGTGTTCGCCCCGGCCGGCGTGTAGGAGTCCAATGGGATCCCGTCGGCAGAACGGGCTACCCTCTCACCGATGAAGATGGAGCCCAGGCTCATGAGCAGCTTCAGGATCAGGATCGGGACGAACAGCCACAGCGCGAGGCTGTGACCACGATAGGTGTTGTCGATCTGCGGGGGAAGAATGTGCTCGAGCATGTGGGTTCCCTTTCCTTGAACGGCTCCTGGGGCCTGGCCGGTCAACCCGTTCGCTTCATTTCGTAGACATGGCGGCCACGATAGGATGATAGCGACCACCCGATTCCATGCCCATGACCGCAGCGATCAACAACTTGACCGCACGTAACAGGCCGCAGGGAGCGGCAGGCGGACCGAGCGTTGCGGCGGGGATCGCCAAAGGCCTGCTGGACTTCGCCGTCTCGAAGGGGGCTTCCCGGAAGCTCCTGGTCGAGCGGTCGGGAATCGCGTTCGAAGATCTCGAGGACCCGGACCGCCGCATTCCCCTGGAACGCTACGCATCGCTGATGCGGGCGGGTGCGCAGTTGTGCAACGAACCTGCCTTGGCCTTGAAGTTCGGCGAGGCCGTCGACCTGGCGGAACTGTCGTTCATCGGGTTGCTCTGCTACGCCGCCGAGTCACTGGACGATGCCTTCGTGCAGTTGAACCGGTATGCGCGGGTCATGATCGACGTGCCGGTGGAAGGGAGCCGGGATCGATTCCAGAGCGTGAGAGGCGACGGCGGCGCATGGTTGGTGGACGCGCGCGCCAGTCCAAACGACTTTCCGGAGCTCACCGAACAGACATTCGCGCGCATGGTGGTCCGGGCGCGCGCCTTCGAGGATCCTGACAGGCGCTACTTGAAGGAAGTCCATTTCACGCATGCCGAGCCCGCTTACCGCGCAGAGTTCGATCGAATCTTCAGGGCGCCAGTGTTCTTCGGCAGCGACAAGAACGCCATGCTGATGGACGACTCGTGGACCTTGAACGGGGTCCTCAGGCCGAGTCGCTATGCGTTCAATATCCTGAGCGAGCGTGCCGATGCGCTGCTTGAACACCTGGACAGCGCGAAGACCACGCGCGGCCAGGTGGAAGGCCTGTTGATCCCCGTCCTGCATCGGGGTGGGGCATCCATCGAAGTGATCGCCGCAAAGATGGGCATCAGCCGGCAGACGCTCTATCGCCGGCTACGGGCGGAAGGAGTGCGCTTCGACCAGCTCTTGGACAACCTCCGCCACCGGATGGCCTTGAACTACCTCGGCGACAAGAGAGTGTCCGCCAACGAAACGGCCTATCTGGTCGGCTTCTCTGAACCCAGTGCGTTCTCGCGTGCATTCAAGCGCTGGACTGGAAGCAGCCCTGGCAAGAGGGCGAAGCAGGAGGAGTAGGTAGCGAGTCGTCTCACACCGGCAGCCAGGCGGTGAGACACGGGCCTCATCCGCAATTGCCGTTGCGGGCGGAGACCAGAGGCCCCATGAAGAAGGTCGAGCCAGGCCGCAGCCGTGCGTGCAACGCCTCGCAGGCAGAGCCGCAATGCGCTTCGTTGGACGGGTGCGTGTTGGCGGGGTGGACGGGACTCGAACCCGCGACCTCCGACGTGACAGGCAAAAGGAATGACTCTTGGCTCAATCACTTGCGCCGATTCGCCAACGAGTTGCCCGACATCCTCCGACATGCGACGACATGAAACAGCCCCTTCTGAAGACCGGAAATGACACGCGTAGTGCACAGCCTCTGACCTCCGGCTGACGAAGTCCCGCCACCGACGCTCGAAGCGCACACTCCTCACCCTCCCAGCCGGCAAGCCACAAGGTCCCGTGGCGTATACTCGCAGGGTGAAGCCCGCACCCATTCCGAAGGCCCTCGAAGCCAAGGTTGTGCGCGTCGCGCGTCGGCTCAGGAAGGCGCCTCGGCTGGTCCTCAGAGACGCCATCGACGAGTACGTCGCGCGGCACGATCCCGAAGCCGTCACCCAGGCCATGAACCGGGTAGCAGAACTCGTGGACACGCGAACCGAGCCTGGAGTCGCCGGCGCTGCGCGAAGGACCCTCGAGCGCACCGAATGGTGATCGCCCAGGGCGAGATTTGGTGGGCCGACTTGCCAGACCCCACCGGCTCAGGCCCTGGCCTCAGGCGTCCCGTGGTGATCGTGCAGGGCGACGGCCTCAACTTCAGTCAGATCGCGACAGCGGTCTGCGTCCCCTTGACCAGCAAGCTGAAGTGGGCTGACGCGCCGGGGAACGTGCTCCTTAGGGCTCGGTTCACGGGGCTCCCGAAGGACTCGGTGGCGAACGTTTCCCAGATCCTCACCGTGGACCGAAGCCTGCTGACCGAGCGCGCCGGGAAGGCGCCCCGCGCTTTGCTCGGCGAAATCCTCGCTGGAATCGACGTCATCCTCGGCCGGTAGGCTGCTGCCGGCGAGGGCCGCAGCTCCCGTCCGCGCCGCCCTCAGGTGGCGCGCGATCCGCTGGCGCTAGGGTCTCGCAATCCGGAGCTTCGTATCAAGAGCGATCGCAAAGCTCGTCCCGGGCGTGCGGTTGCAGCTGGTCAACGACGGTCCTCGATGATCTGGCGCAGCACCCGTCTTCGGATCAGGTCCGCCTGCTCTCGCCCCCGCGAGGGATGCGCCGCGACGTCGACCCAGACCTGGAGGACGTCACAGGCCGCCATAACCTCTGCGTTCACCGCTCCGCGGAAGACGGACTGCGGCGCAGGAGCCTGTCGGACGATGACATCCGGAGATTCGTCAGGCGCGCAGGGTCGTAGGTTCTTCCAGGCGGCCAGCCTCGAAGGCTGCAGGCGATCGACGTACACGTACGGCGGCACACCCTCCACGAAGCCAAGTTCGAGAGCATGCGCCGCAGCAAACAGAGCGAGGCAGGCCTTGCCGCTGCTCAACACCTTTCGGAGCTGCGCCTCCCGGTTGCCCGGGAGCACGAAACGCATCGGCACTTCCTTCGCCGAGCGAGCGGCTAGAGCCTGCCAGCGGCCGAATAGGTCCTCGCGCCTCACTAGGCTCAGGTGCGGGGCCGACTCGTCGAGATGGCCCTCCCGCTGGAGCTGCTGGACGAACCGAAAGGCGCTCATCACGGATACGTCTGCCGCGCGCGCCAGCTCCGACGCATTCCGATACGGACCGCGCGAAGCGGAGAGTAGGCGCTCCGGCAGCTCCGGCGCCAGGAGCACCTTCAGCATCCACTGGTTCAGGTCGGAGAACAGATGGCCCGACAGGCCTAGGGACTGGGAGGCCGTGCGCCCGGGAGCTTCGGCCTCTGCGTTGAGGAATTCGAGGTGCCGGCCCCGGAACATCCGGAGCCCCTCGAAGTCGATGACTCCGGCCGCGGTGTCTGGCGCGAAGTCCTCAGCGAACCTGAGGACTTGGTCAGCGGTCCGTCGCGGGATCCTGGGTGCTGCGACGACGGCGAGCGGTGCGGCGCCCAGGCTAGCAGTGCGTCTGGCCTCGAGCACAGCCTGGGCAAGGAGCGGCACGAGACGGTCGCTGCGGCCTTCGGAGCCCACCTTCACGTGGGCCGCGTACGCGGTCCTGCCCCGCCGGACGAGCAGGCCAGGCCGTTGCGGATCGGAGCCAGACTGGCTCTGGACTTTCCAGCCGGCCTCCTCGAACGCTGCAGCCAAGACCGACGAGCCGGGCTTCTCCCGATCGGCGAGGGCACCGTGATCAGAAAGCGCTCGGCGTCTCATGGCGACCCATTCAGCGCATACTATCACGGCCATGATAATTACCATGGCCGTGACAGATCTCGCCGGAACGCGCAGGGCCGGCGCCCGAGAATACAACCCGGGGTGCGGGTCGGACTCCGGCTAGCGCGACGCTCCTCGCCCTCCGCGATGAGACTGCCATACGCGCCATCCCAATGCGGCGATGACGAGTGTCGGTAAGCAGTTCTCAGCCTTGAGAGGGTGCCGGCGATTGGAGTGGTTGACGGTGCAGGACTTGCGCGGGCCCGGCTTGGCCGGGCGGGCGGCCTTCGATTTGCACGGCACATCGATCGGTGTCGATGACGACAGGCCAGAAGCGAGTTGGACCGAGCCGTGGCGGAGCAGGACGATATCCTGACGACAGAGGAAGCGGCGAGGCTCCTGAAGGTGTCGGCGCGGACGCTGGAGCGGTGGCGGCTCCGGCGGCGGATTCCCTACGTGGAGTACCCGAGGCAGGGGGCGTGGGCTCCCGTGCGGTTCCGCCGGGCGGATATCCTGGAGTGGCTGAGGCAGCGTGTCGTGAAGGCGAGTCGTAACGGAGACCAGGCGGCATGAGGGCGCGGAAGCTGCCCCGTGGGATCTACCGGCGCGGGGACGTGCTCTGGATCCGGTTCAAGAGCGCGGGCGGGAAGCTGAGCCGCGAGAGCACCGGGCAGCGCGACGTGAAGGTGGCGGAGGCGATCCTCGCGAAGCGGCGGTCGGAGGTGGCGATGCTCAGCCACTTCCCGACTCGGAAGTTCGAGCAGGTCGGCGTTCGACGAGCTGCTGAAGGCGTGGGAGCCGACGCACCTCAGGAAGACGCCGAGCTTCACCTACCTGCTGCCGCGGGTGCGCGACGCGTTCGGCGGGGCGAAGGCGCGCGAGATGACGACGGAGAAGGTCCAGGCGTTCCTGGATCGGCTGAAGGACGAGGAGGGCCTGTCGGCCTCGTCGGCGAACCACTACCGCACGATCCTGAACTCGATCTTCAACGAGGCGATCCGGCACGGCCGGTACGACGCGAACCCGGTACGGGCGGTGCACCAGTTCCGCGAGCCGCCGGGGCGTGACCGGTTCCTGAGCATCGAGGAGTTCCGGCTGCTGCTGGCGGGGTGCAAGGACCCGGAGCTGCGGACGGTGATCCTGGTGCTGTGCATGACGACGCTGCGGCTGCGCGAGCTGCTGAACCGGCGTTGGGATGAGGTCCACCTCGACGGGCCGGCGCCGTACATCTCGGTGCCGCACACGAAGACGGGAGTGCCGAAGAAGACCCCGCTCCCGAAGGTCGCAGTCGAGGCGTTGAAGCGCCTGCCGAGCTACGAAGTGGACGAGTACGTGTTCCCGTCGCGAGCGACGTCGCGGTGGCCGAGCCCGAAGAAGCCGTATCGCTGGGACGTGGGGAAGTCGTTCCGCGTCGCTCGTGCGTTCGCTTGGGATCGAGGACCTGCGCCTCCACGACCTCCGCCACACCGGTCCGTCCGTGCTCCTGATGCAGGGCATTCCCGGTGACATCGTCCGCAAGATCACCGGCCATCGCTCACGGGAGCTCGAGCGGTACCAGCACCTCTCGCCGCTCTTCCGCGCGCAGACGGTTCTTCCGCGCGCAGACGGTCGATCTGATCGCGCAGGTGCTCTTCAGTGACACACCTACTGACACACCGCCTCCCGGCGAAGAAGGCGAGAAAGGCGACGGACCGGAAACCCTTATCCCTGAAGGGGAAATTGGCGGGGTGGACGGGACTCGAACCCGCGACCTCCGACGTGACAGGCCGGCGTTCTAACCAGCTGAACTACCACCCCGCTCGGGTGGCGCCGGGCTCCTTTGGCGGGAATCCTGGTGGGCGGTACAGGATTCGAACCTGTGACACCCGGCGTGTAAGACCAGTGCTCTACCGCTGAGCTAACCGCCCAGGCGGACAATCGCAAACGGTACCCAAAAGGGCTAGCGGCGTCAAATGCGGGTCGCCGGGCCCTCTGGAACGGTCCGGACCAGGCAGTCGGCAAGCGCTTCACGCCAGTGACGAGGGCGCTCGAGGCCGAGAGCGAGGTAGCGAGAGCAGTCCAGCACCGAGTAGAGAGGCCGCCGCGCGGGCAGCCGTAGCTCGGCGAGCGCGATCGGCTCGACCGGCGCCTTCAGGCCGCTGAGCTGCAGCGCGGCGAGCGCCAGCTCGTGCCAGCTGCACGAGCCGGCGCTGGTGACGTGGAACAGGCCCCGCGAGCCCGACCGCGCGAGCGCGATCAGGGCGCCGGCCAGGTCCGCCGCGATCGTGGGCGCGAACACCTGGTCCGCGACCACGCGCAGCGGCCGGCCGGCCCGCGCCTGCGCGAGGATGCGATCGACGAAGGACCCGCCCTTCTGATCGCTGCCGCCGCGGCCGATCACGCCGCTCGTGCGGACGACCAGCTGCTCTGCCCCGCTCGCGTGCACCAGCGCCTCGCCGGCCAGCTTCGAGGCGCCGTAGGCGCAGACGGGCGCCGGCAGGTCGTGCTCGCGGTAGGGCCGCGTGCTCGTGCCGTCGAAGACGTAGTCCGTCGAGACGTGTACCAGCAGGGCGCCCGCCTCGCGCGCCGCGACCGCGAGCGCGTGCGGTGCGAGCGCGTTCACCGCGAGGGCCGCGGCCGGCTCTGCCTCGGCCGCGTCGACACGGTTCCAGGCCGACGCGTTGAACAGGACGTCGGGCGCCACGCGCCGGACCAGCGCAGCGACGGCGGCGGCGTCCGTGACGTCCAGCTCCGGGCGGTCGCCCGCCCAGGCGCACTCCTTGCCCAGCCGAGCGACCAGCTCGCGGCCGAGCTGGCCCGCCGAGCCCGCGACCAGCGCCTTCACCCGCCGAGCTTCTCCGCCAGCTCGAAGTCGCGCGCGGTGAGGCCGCCCGCGTCGTGCGTCGTGAGCGCGAGCGTGACACGCGAGTAGCGGATGTCGATGTCGGGGTGGTGATTCATCGCCTCCGCCAGGGCGCCGACCCGGTTCACGAAGGCCAGCGCGGCCTTGAAGTCCGGGAACACGAAGGTGCGGCGGATCTCGTCGCCCGCGCGCTCCCAGCCGGAGAGCGCTGCGAGCCGGCTGGCGATCTCGGTCTCGTCCAGGCGTGCCACGGTACCTCCTCGTTCCCTCGGAGAAGACGGCGTCAACTCAGGCCGGGCGCGTGGGCTCGCCCGGCCGCTTGCGCCGCCGCCGGCGGCGGCGACGGCGCGGCCGCTCGCCGTCCGCGCGCGTGGCGCCCGTCCCCTCGGGGTGCTCCGGCGGCGCCTCGTGCTCTTCCAGCGGCCCTGGTCCCAGCCCGCGCCACTGCGCGGCCAGCTCGCGGCCCTCGGCGCCGCCGTGGATCTCGAGCCAGCGCACGGCCTCCTCGTAGTAGCTGCGCGCCGCCAGCGCACGGCGCGCCGAGGCGGGCGCGTGCGCTTCGCGCAGGCGTCGCTGCGCCAGCAGCGCGAGCCGCAGCCGTTCGAGGTCGCGGCGCGCGAAGGGCAGCGCCATGGCGGCGGCGCTCAGCTCTCCCGGCTCGTCGTCCTCGACCACCCCGAGCGCTTCCAGCTCGGCCTCGACGTCGTCGCCCGGCGGCTCGGGCGGGGCGCCCGCTTCCCCGGTCCTGCGGTGGCGCGCGGGCGGCGCGACGGCCACCCGCCGCAGCGGAACGCCGAGCGGCACCAGCAGCGAGCCCATCAGCAGCGGGTTCGTGAGCTGGTCGGCCGTCGCCAGCCCGGCGCGACGGTACTCGTCCAGCCGCGACAGGCTGCCGAGCAGCGCGTCGCCGCCGGCGGCGATGGCGCGGTCAGCCTCGGGCAGCATGTACGCCAGCAGCCCGTACTCGTGCAGCATCCGGAACGTCTCGCGCGAGCGGCCCTGGCGCAGGATCTTGTAGAGCTCCTCCAGGATGCGCGCCGGGCTGCTGCGCACGATCTCGCCGCGCAGGACGCGCACCGCTTCCGCGGTGTCGGGGTCGATCGTGAACTCGAGCCGAGCCGCGAGGGCCACGGCCCGCAGCATGCGCACCGGGTCTTCGCGCAGGCGCACGACCGGGTCGCCGATCGTGCGGATCAGACGCGCCTTCAGGTCCTCGAGCCCGCCTACCCAGTCGATCACCGAGAAGTTCGCGATGTCGTAGAAGAGCGCGTTGACCGTGAAGTCGCGCCGGAACGCGTCCTCCTCGGGCGTGCCGAAGGTGTTGTCGCGGCGGATCAGCGTGTCGCCTTCGTCGGGGGTCGCGGCACGCCGGAACGTGCTGACCTCGACCACCTTGCGCCCGAAGCGCACGTGCGCCAGACGGAAGCGCCGGCCGACGATGAAGCAGTTGCGGAACAGCTTGCGCACCTGCTGCGGGTGGGCGCTGGTGCCGATGTCGAAGTCCTTCGGCTGGCGCTCGAGCAGCAGGTCGCGCACGCCGCCACCGACGAGGTAGGCGACGAAGCCCTGGTTCTTCAGCCGGTACAGCACGCGCAGGGCGTCGGGGTCGATGTTCTTGCGGGAGATGATGTGCTCGGGCCGCGAGAGGATGCGCGGCGCCTTGTTTCCTGGAGTGATCTCCACCCGGCGATTATACGAGCAAGCCCGGGAGGGACCGGCCTCAGGCCTGCCCGGGCTCGCGGCGCACGATCACGCGGCCTCCCGAGCGCTCGACACGGAAGCGCCGGCCCTCCGGGAACAGGCCGGGGACGGCGAAGGGTGGCAGCGGGCGAGCGGGGTCGCGCACGAAGAGCTCGCCCTGCGGCCGCAGCGCGCCGACGAAGACGAGCTCGCGCCACTTGAGCTCCGGGATCGAGAAGCCCTCGTCGAGGAGGACGCACGTCGAGGAAGGGCGCCAGCTCGTCGGCCATCAGCCGCGCGGGCCGACGAGCGCGAGCCTGCGCGCGAGGTGCTCGAGCAGCTTGAGCTCGCGGGCCGTGAGGTCCGCGCGCTGCACGAGCGCGCGCCAGTCGGCGAAGTAGGGCTCCGCGTTCGCCTCGGGCAGCGCCCCGACGGCGCCCAGGCCCTCGCGCAGCAGGGCGAGCAGCCGCTCCTTCTCGTCGTGCGTGGCCCGACGCGGCTGAGAATCGGCGGAGCGGCGGGCCGCCCGCCGCACCTCGTAGGCGGCGATCGCGACCGCGTGCGAGAGGTTGTACGAAGGCTGCGCCGGGTCCGCGGGGATGAACGCCGCCCGCCCGCACAGCGCGAGCTCGTCGTTCGACAGGCCGCTCGTCTCCGGGCCGAACACGAGCGCCGCCACCTCCTCCCGCCCGAGCGCGGCGACCGCGGCCGCCGCCTCGCGCACGTCCTCGAGGGGAGGGCCGCCGGCGCGGCGCCGAGCCGTGAAGGCGACGGCCATCCCCGCGCCCTCCAGCGCGGAGACGAGGTCGTCGAAGACGCGCGCCTGCTCGAGCAGCTCGTGCGCGCCCCAGGCGCTGCGCCAGCACTCGACGCTGCGCCAGTCTCCGGGGCGCACGAGGTCGAGGCCGGCGGCGCCGGTGTTGCGCGCCACGCGCGCGCAGGCGCCGACGTTGGCCGCCGTCTCGGGGCGGACGAGCAACAGGCGGACGCGCGGCACGCTCAGCCGGCGGTGGGGTCGTCGCTGCGGCCCGCGGATTCGGGCCAGTGGCGCAGGAAGCGCCGCACTCGCGGGTGCTGCCGGCAGTACTCGACGAGGTGCGCCCGCAGCCGCTCGCGATCGGAGTCCGACATCGAGATGAACTGCAGCCCCGCGCCCGGCGGCAGCGACTTCGAGGCGAGCGGCGCGCCCTCCGGGTGCCACCACGCGACGCGGCACTGCGCGCGGAACGGGATCTCGCTGCCGGGCCAGGCGAAGCTGATCTCCATCGGCTGCTCGCCCGGCAGGGGCTCGCTGTGCTCCACGAACACGCCCTCGAGCCCGATGTCGATCAGGAACGCCTCCTCGTGCGCGCCCTCGTGCACGATCGTCGCGCGGCGCACAAAGGGGATCCTCAGCTGGCGCAGGATGCTGTCGGGTGGCCGCCCTTCCGCGATTCGATCGAGCTCGGGCATCGGGGCTGAGAGGACCGTAGCACCAGGCACAGGGGGTGTCAACGCGCGTTGACACACTGCAGAGCGTGTGGTTGAATCCGGCCGCGGTTGGGGCATCTCCTTTTCTTTCTGTCCCTTGAGAGGTCGACCCCGTGTCGGATGACCAGCCCGGTTCCGTGAGCTATCCCACGCTCGTGATGAACGGCGGCCCGCTCGACGGGACGGAGTATCCGCTCCCGCTCTCGGGCCAGCCGGTCGTGCTCGGGTCGAGCATGGACGCGGACGTGCAGATCCTGCTCGGCAACATCGAGGCCGCGCACGCGTTCATCACCTTCACGTCGGGGGAGCTCCTGATCTCCGACGCGGGCAGCGCCACCGGGACCTTCGTCAACGGCGAGAAGGTCGAGGGCGATCGCGCCCTGTGCGACGGCGATCGCATCTGCCTGGGCCCTCCGGGGGCGAAGGGCAGCGCGAAGCTGCTGCTGCGGCTGCCGGCCGGCTCGAGCGCCGCAGCGGCGCCGGCGATAGGCAGCCACGACCACGCGCCCGCCTTGGCGGAGCACGGCCCTGCCCCCGCCCTGGGCGGCGAGCCCGCACCGGCGCTCTCGGGCGGGCACGGGGCCACTTTCGACGAAGGCCCCATCGTGGACGCCGCGCCGGAGAGCGGAGAGCCGGAGCTGTTCGCGGCGCCCCTGCCGACCGCTCCTCCTCCGGAGCCGGCTCGTGCCACGCGGACACCGTCTCCCAGCGCGCCGCCGCCGCCACCCGCCCCGGCGGCGCCGCCGCCACCCGCCCCGGCAGCGGCCCCGCCTCCCCCGCCGCCGCCGCGGGCCGCGCCGGCGCGTCCCGAATACAACGCCGACCTGCCGTCGATCCCGGTCGCGCCCGGCGGCGAGCCGCCGGAGAAGCTGCGGGCGACCGAGTTTCCGACGCTGCGTCCTTCGACCCATCGCGCCCCCGGCAGGACCGGCCCGAGGGACCGCTCGTCCGCCCGGCGCAAGAGCCTGCTTCCCACGCTGCCGGTGGTCCCGCTCGTGGGCGGCCTCGCCGCGCTGGCGATCGTGGCTGGGCTCGCCTGGCTGCTGCTGTTCCGCGCCACGCCTCCCCGGGTCGCGGCGATCCGGCCGGCACGGACCGAGCCAGGGCTGACGGTGACGATCGCCGGGAAGAACTTCGCGAAGGAGCCGGCGGGCAACACCGTGCGCTTCGGCACGCTGCGGGCCGTGGTCTCGGCGGCGACCCCGTCGGAGCTGACGGTCGTCGTGCCGGCGGGGGCGAAGGCCGCCATGCCGGTGTCGGTGGAGACGAAGGGTGGCACGTCGGCGCCGGTGACCGTCACCGTCCTCGCGCGCGGCGAGGCCAGGATGGTCCAGCCCGACGTGGCCCTGCCCGGTCAGAGGATCCTGGTGCGCGGCGAGGGCCTCACGGGCCAGGTCTCGGTGCGCGTGGCCGGGATGCCGGCGACGGGTGTCGAGACGACACCCGAGGGCGTGCGCGCGGTCGTCCCGGACGTCGGCCTGCCCGAGGGCGCCAAGACCACGGTCACCGTCCAGGCCGGCTCGGCGCCCGTGCGCACGTTCGACTTCATCATCGGCCGCCTCCCGCTCGTGCTCGGCGTCAAGCCCGAGGGCGGGCCGGCCGGCCAGCTGGTGGCGATCGAGGGGCGTGGCTTCGACCCCGACCGGCGTGCCAACCAGGTCTCCTTCGCCGGGCAGCCGGCTCTCGTCGTCTCCGCCGCCGCGAACGAGCTGAAGGTGATCGTGCCCACGCCACCCTCCGGCGACCTCCAGCCGGAGCTCGCTGTCGTCGTCAAGACCGCGGACCGCGTGTCCTCGAGCCGTGTCTTCTACCAGCTCGCGCGCGGCGCGACGTCGGGCTTCCGACCCAGGTTCTTCCCCGCGCCCGTGGCGGAGTACCCGGGCGAGGACCTGGCGTTCGTCTCGACCGAGATCGGCCCGGTGCTGCTGCTGGCGGGGCGGCCGGGAGGGCCGGCCGCGCCGGAGCGCGCGCTCGCCGTGTCGTCCGCGCTCAACGCGATCGTGGACGCCACCCCCGACAAGCCTGTGACGTTCGAGCTGCGCGAGCGGGAGAACGCCGTCGGCGTCGCGGGCGACGCCCGGCCGCTGCTCGCGCCCACGCCGCAGGACGTGGCGGCCTACTCGAAGCCCTGGGAGACCGGGCGCGGCGCCGGCCGGCGGGTCTCCGCGTCCGCCGTGGCCCGCTACTGGACGGCGCTGCTCCAGGACTACCTCGGCCTGTTCCTCGAGCGGCGGCGGCCGATCCAGGTGCTGGCGCTGTCGCCGCGCGGGCGCGTGCTGAGCGACATCTACGCGGAGGCGAGCCGGCGCGCGCCGGGCGAGCGCTCCGTGCCGACCTCGGTCGTGTACCCGACCTCGGCGTCGATGGCGACGGCGCTGCGGCAGATGGCGCTCGTCGTCTCCGCGGAGGCGCCGCGGGCCGTGGTGGCCATCGAGGGACGCTGGCAAGGCTCGATCGAGGACCCGGATCACGGCACGCAGTCGTTCCAGGCGCAGCTGCGCGCCGACTCGGGCCGCCTCAGCGGCACCATCACGACCCGCTCGGGCTCGATCGAGGTGCGCACGCCGCTGCGCGAGGTGGCCTTCGAGCGGGGCAGCGTGCGCTTCACGGCCGACCTGCAGGGCGCGCCGCACCGGTTCAAGGGCGCGCTCGACGGCAACACTGTGACCGGCACCGTCGAACGGCCGGGCAAGCCCGCCCTGCCGTTCACCATGCAGTACCAGGACTAGGGCGGTGGCCCGCCGCGTCCGCAGCGGGCTCGAGCGCCTGCTCGAACGGCCCGAGCCGATCCACGGGCTGCGCGTCGGCCTGGTGTGCAACCCGTCGACGATCACTCCCGACCTGGTGCACGGCTCGCTGGCGCTCGCGCGGAGGCGGGGCGTGCGCCTGGTCTCGCTGTTCGGTCCGGAGCACGGCATCGCCGCGGACGCGCAGGACCTGGTCGAGGTCGGCCACTCTCGCGACCGCGCCACGGGCCTGCCGGTCTTCAGCCTGTACGGCGACACGCGCGTGCCCACGCCGGCCATGCTCGAGGGCCTGGACGCGATGGTGTTCGACCTGCAGGACGTCGGCGCGCGCTACTACACCTTCGTCTACACGCTGCTGCACGTGCTCGAGGCCTGCGCGCGGGCGCGCAAGCGGGTGGTGGTGCTCGACCGGCCGAACCCGATCGGCGGCGAGGTCGTCGAGGGCAACGTGCTCGAGCCCGAGTTCCGCTCCTTCGTCGGCCTGCACACGCTCGCCGTGCGCCACGGCATGACGGTGGGCGAGCTGGCGCTCTTGTTCCGCGACGAGCTGGCGCTCGACGTCGAGCTGCGCGTGGTGCCGATGCGGGGCTGGCGCCGCGCGATGGCGTTCGAGGACACCGGCCTGCCCTGGGTGCTGCCCTCTCCCAACATCCCGACGGTCGACACGGCCTTCGTCTACCCGGGCGGCTGCCTGGTCGAGGGCACGAACCTCTCGGAGGGGCGCGGCACCACGCGGCCGTTCGAGCTGGTGGGCGCTCCCTGGCTCGACGGCACGGCGCTGGCGCACGCGCTCGAGCGGGAGCGCATCCCCGGCGCCGGCTTCCGCGCCGCTTCCTTCACCCCGACGTTCCACAAGCACGCCGAGAGGCTCTGCCACGGCGTGCAGGTGCACGTGACGGACCGCCGCCGCTTCCCCGCCTTCCTCGCCTACCTGCTGCTGATCCACCACGCGCGGCTCCAGGACCCCCGGCGCTTCGCCTGGCGCGATCCCCCGTACGAGTACGAGTACGTGAAGCGGCCGATCGACATCCTGTGCGGCAGCGACCGCATCCGCCGCGCGATCGAGGACGGCGTCTCGCCGAAGAAGCTCGCGGGCGGCTGGGCCAAGGAGGCCGCCGCCTTCCGAAGGCGGCGCTCGAAGTACCTGCTCTACTAGGAAGCCTCTTCGGCGGTCCGCGCCGCCGGGGCAGATCAGGGCCGTCGCAGCGTCGTCAGCACGACCGAGAGCACGATGAGAGCGCCGCCGACCAAGAGCCCCGGCGTCAGCGCCTCGCCCAGCACCAGCCGAGCCGAGCACGACGGCCACCATCGGGTTCACGTACGCGTAGGTGCCGACCGTGCTCGGCGGCAGCTCGTTGAGGCAGTAGGCGAAGGCCGTGAAGCCGACGAGCGAGCCGAATGCCACCAGGTACGAGACCCCGCCCCAGGCGCGCGGCGAGGCGGCGGCCATGCGCGACCAGTCCTCGCCCAGCAGCCGCGAGACGAGCAGGGTCACCGCCCCGCCCGCCAGCATCTCGACGGCGGCGGCCGACGCCAGCGGCAGCCGCGAGGGCACCTGCTGCGCGTAGAGCGAGCCCACGGCCCACGACAGGCAGGCGACCTGCAACGCGACGATCGCGAGCCCGTGCTGCGAGTCGAGCTGGCCCTGCGGCCGCGCCACGAGCGCGACGCCCGCGAGGCCGATCGCGGCGCCGATCCACAGCCGCAGCGTCCACGGCCGGCCGTTCGGGCGCAGGCCGTCGAGCAGCAGCAGCCAGACCGGCACCGTGGCGACGATCAGCGCGGCGATCCCGCTCGGCACCGTCCGCTCGGACCACATCACGAGCGAGTTGCCAATCGAGAGCAGCAGCACGCCGACCAGCCCGTAGTCGAGCCACTGGCGCCGCGACGGCCAGCCGTGGCCGCGGTCGAGCAGCAGGGCCACCGCCCCCATCAGCGTGCCCGCCGTCAGGAAGCGCGTGCCGGCAGCCACCAGCGGCGGCATCTCGCTCACCACCACGCGCATCGCGAGGTACGTGGATCCCCAGACGATCCACACCACGAGCAGCGAGACCCACGGCAGCAGCCGTCGGCGGGAAGCGGCCTTCTCCGACATCGCGAGAGTCTAGCGTCCCGGGGAAGCCGACGTGGAGGACGCCGCGGCCGGGGTCACGGGCGCCACGAGCGACAGCGGCCCGGCCGCTGCGGCGCTCGAGGGCTCAGGCCGCCGGCAGCGAGCGCAACGCCGCCAGGCGCTGGCCGGCCCTGCTCACCTCGGCGCGGTCGATCTGGCCGTCCTTCCAGTAGCCGAGGTAGCGCTCGTACAGCCGGCGGGCGTCGGCCGTGCGGCCCTGCTTCTCCTCGAGCGAGGCGAGCAGCGCCAGGCTGCGCACGTACGCGATCGGCGTCATCACCCGGTTCGCCCCGCCGTCGACGACACGCGCCAGCGCCTGGCGGGCCGCGGTCGCGTCGCCCGTGGCCAGCGCCGCCCGCGCCAGGTCGAACTGCACCTCGATCGGCTCCGTGTCGATGCCGAGCTTCTTCGGGGACGCGAGCGCCGCGGCCTTCTCGAGCGTGCGGCGAGCCCCCGCGTGGTCGCCGCTCGCGAGCGCGAGCGAGCCGCGCAGGTGCAGCCGGCTCAGCTCGCCCACGGCCTTCGGGACGGTCGCCAGCCAGGCCTCGACGGCGGACGCGCTCGCCTCGGCCTCGGGCCGCCGGCCGAGCTGCGCGAGGCACACGGCGCGCACGGCCTGGCCCTCCGCCTTCAGCTTGGCCTGCGCTCCCGCCTCCTTCAGCGCCCGGTCGGCGTGCGCGAGCGCCTCGCGTGGACGGCCGAGCTCCTTCTCGAGGCGTGCCCGGAACAGGCAGGCGCCGGCCCGCTCCTCGGTGGTCGTCCCGCGCGCCACGCCCTCGTCGGCCATCCGGCGCGCCGCCGCGACGTCGCCGTGATAGAGGCTCGCGATCGCGACCGTCGCCCCGCCCGCCCAGCGGTCGCGCGGATCGTCCCGCTTCAGCAGACGCTGACCTGCGGCCTCCGCCTCGGGCCAGCGTTCCTGCAGGGCTCGAACGACGAAGCGCCCCTGCTCGATCATCGCGAGCTGGTCGGGCGAGAGTGCGGCCGCGCGGTCGAAGGCGGAGAGGGCCGCATCGAGGCGACCCTGCATGATCTCGAACAGGCCGAGGTTCTCGTAGCCCGCGGCGCGGTCCGGGTGGTCCGTGACGTAGGCCGTGAGGGCCTCCCGGGCCTTGTCCGGCTGGCCCGTCTGGACGTAGACCTCGGCCAGGCTCATGAACGTCCCGGGAAACGTCATGCCGCGCCGGCGCAGCTCCTCGAGGTGCGCGAGCGCCTCCGGGTAGCGCTGCAGCTCGATCAGCGCCTGCGCCAGGTTGTTGCGCGCCGCGGTGTGATCGGGGGCGGCGTCGACCGCCTTGCGGTAGCTCTCGACCGCCTGCGGCAACGTGGCCGGGTCGAGCGAGTAGCGCCGGCCCTCGATGTAGTAGCGCTCGGCCGGCGGCAGGTGGCCCGCCTTCTCGACGGCGCGCGCGGCGTACGAGCGCGCCTGGTCGAGGTTGTCGAGGTTGGCGTGGACCACCGAAAGCTTGGCGAGCGCCATCGCGAAGTTCGGGTCGGCCGCGACGGCCCTCTCGAAGTAGGCCTGCGCCTCGCGCTCCTGCAGCCGGTCGTGCAGGCGGCTGCCCTCGCTGTAGGCCTTGAACGCCTCGATCGAGGGGGTCGTCACGTCCTCGATCTTGCGGCCGTGGTCGCGGCCGTAGTCGAGCAGGCGGGCCGTGCGCTTCTCGAGGCGGTCGCGCAGCTTGCCGGTCAGGTCGTCGACCATGCCGAACAGGCCGGTCTCCGCGTCGCCCTCGACGCGCTCCGAGGCCAGCACCTCGCCCGTGGCCGGGTCCTGCAGGCTCGCCTGGATCCGCAGCTGCGAGCCCGCGCGCACGAAGCTGCCGACGAGCGCGGTCGCCGCCTGCGCGCGGCGCGACACCACCTGTACCGCCTGGGCCGAGACGGCCCGCTCGTCGCGGTGGCCGCTCTCCTCCAGCAGCTGGTAGAGGCGCGAGCTGGAGAGCACGCGCAGCCCGGAGGCCTGCGACAGGTTGGTGACCAGCATGTCGGTCAGCCCGGAGCGCAGCCAGTCGAGCCGCGGGTCGCCGGAGAGGTTGTCGAAGTAGAAGACGGCCAGCGAGCGCTTGGCGTCGCCGGCCGGCGCCGGTGCACGGCCGCGCACCAGCAGCGCCAGCGCGCCTAGCACGACGAGCGCGCCCGCCAGCGCCGCGGGCAGCGCCCAGCGCCTGTGCGCGGCGGGCGAGGCGAGCAGGCCGCGGCGGGTGCCGCTCGAGAGGCGCCGGCCCGCGGTGGTCGACATCAGCAGCTCGCCCGAGTCGAGGTCGCGCTTGAGGTCCTCGAGGTCCCGCCGCAGGTCGCTCGCCGACTGGTAGCGGTCCTCCGGCAGCTTCTCGAGGCAGCGCTGGATCATGCGCGCGAGCGGGCGCGGCGCGTCGTCGCGCAGCTCGCTGACCGGCCGCGGCGTGTCCTTGAGGATCGCGGAGAGCACCGAGAGGTTGGTGTTGCCCTTGAACGGGCGCTCCCCGCTCGCCATCTCGTAGAGCAGGATGCCCAGCGAGAAGATGTCCGAGCGGTGATCGACGGGCAGCCCCTGCGCCTGCTCGGGCGACATGTACGCGACCGTGCCCACGATCCGCCCGTCCTGGGTGACGGACTGCGTCTCGCGGGTGGTGTGGTCGCCCTCGGGAACGTCGGAGCGCAGCTTGGCGAGGCCGAAGTCCAGCACCTTGACCCGGCCCTCGGCCGTCAGCATCACATTCTCCGGCTTGAGGTCGCGGTGCAGGATCCCCTGCCGGTGCGCCGCCGCCACGGCGTCGGTGAGCGCGATCGCGATCGCGAGGAAGCGGTCCGTCGGGAAGCCGTGCGCCGGGATCGCACGGCCGAGCGTCTCGCCCTCGACGTGCTCCATCGTCAGGAAGCGCAGGCCGTCGGCCTCCTCGATCGAGTGCAGCACCACGATCGAGGGGTGGGTCAGCGACGCGACCGCCTTCGCCTCGCGCTCGAACCGCTGCAGCTTCTCCGGGTGCACGGCCATGTCCGGCGGCAGCACCTTGAGCGCCACGCGCCGCCCCAGCCGCACGTCCTCGGCCAGGTACACCTCGCCCATGCCTCCCGAGCCGAGCGAAGCGATCACTCGGAAGGACCCGAGCGTGCGGCCCACGAGGCCGTCGTCGGGCTGGACTTGGGGCATGACGGAGATTATGACGCCGCCGGGACGCGCCCGGATCCCCGTCCGACGACACCCTGACAACACTTCACACCGCGCCGGCGGAGGTTCAGCGGGTTGAACCCCGCCGACACCCTTGACGCGCCGCCCCGCGGGAAACACAATCGGGGTTCAAATCCCTGCGTTCCCAGCCGGCGCCGGCGGCCCGCTCCGCCCCCGGCTCATTTTGCGGATCGAGGTGCTGCCATGGCCAAGCAACGCTCGCGTTCCGAGGACGGGGCTGCCCAGCCCGCCTTCTCGCGGCGCAGCTTCCTGAAGACGGCTGGCGTCGGGGCGGCGGCGTCCACGGTCGTGGGCGTCGGCGCCAGGGCGATCAGCGCCCCCCAGGTCCTCGGGCCCGACGCCGTCACCCTCGGCCTCAAGGTGAACGGCGCGCTGCGACAGGTGACGGTCGAGCCGCGGGTGACGCTGCTCGACGCGCTGCGCAACCAGCTCGACCTCACCGGGGCGAAGCCGGTGTGCGACCGCGGCGGCTGCGGCGCCTGCACGGTGCTCGTCGACGGCAATGCGGTGAAGTCCTGCATGATGCTGGCGGCCGACGCCGAGGGCCACGAGCTCACGACCGTGGAGGGCATCGGCACGCCCGAGCACATGAGCCCGCTGCAACGGGCCTTCGTCGAGAAGGACGCGCTGCAGTGCGGCTTCTGCACGCCGGGCTTCGTGGTGGCGGGCACGGCGCTGCTGGCCAAGCACCCCCACCCGTCGCTCGACGAGATCAAGCACGGCCTCTCCGGCAACCTGTGCCGCTGCGGCACGTACGGCCGGATCTTCGAGGCGGTGCAGGCCGCGGCCATGGCGGCGCCGGCCGCCGCCCGGGCGAAGAGGGGGTGAGCCATGGCACAGGCACCTGAGCAGAAGGCCAAGGAGCCCGGCGTCCGGTTCAGCGTCAAGGCCGGGCTGCCGTCCGCGCCGGAGGTCAGGGAGATCGAGGTCCCGCAGGGCGACATCAAGCCGTGGGACCTCGACAGCCTCAAGTCGTTCGAGCAGGTCGGCAAGGGCCACCCGCGCATGGAGGGCCCGCTCAAGGTCACGGGCCGGGCGAAGTACACGTACGACGTGAAGCTGCCGGGGATGCTGTACGGGCGCATGATCGGCGCCGCGATACCAGCAGGCGAGGTCGTCTCGATCGACACCTCGAAGGCGGAGGCGCTGCCCGGCGTCAAGGCCGTGTGGACGGCCGAGCAGAAGACCGTGCGCTTCGCGGGCCAGGACGTGGCGGCGGTCGCGGCGGTGTCAGCCGAGATCGCCGAGGACGCGGCCCGCCTGGTGAAGGTGACCTACAGCGAGAAGCCTTTCACGCACGAGCTGCGCGAGGCGATGAAGGACGGTGCGCCGCTCGTGTACGGCGACGCCCAGGCCCCGGGCGGCAAGGACGTGCCGCACAAGGGCAACGTGGTCGGCCCGACCAGCGGCCGGCGCGGTGGCAGCCGCGGAGACGTCGAGAAGGGCTTCGCCGAGGCCGAGGTCACGATCGAGGCGACCTACTACTGCCCCGTCCACACCCACTCGCCGCTCGAGACGCACGGCGTCGTGGCGTCCTGGGAGGGCGACCAGCTCACGGTCCACTCCTCCACCCAGGGGATCTTCGCGGTGCGCGAAGGCCTGGCCGAGGCGCTCAAGATCGACCGCAAGAACGTGCGCGTGATCTGCGAGCACATGGGCGGCGGTTTCGGCAGCAAGCTCGGCCCGTCGGCGACCGGCAGCGCCGTGGCGGTGGTCGCCTGCCGGCTGGCGAAGCAGGCCGGCGCACCCGTCAAGCTGATGCTCGACCGCAGGCAGGAGCACCTGTGCACCGGCAACGCGCCGAGCGCGCTGATCACGGTCAAGGCCGGCGCGAAGAAGGACGGTACCCTCACCGCGGTGCACTACACGTCGCACGGCTCGGCCGGCATCGCGCCGGGCGCGGGCACCGCCGGCCCGGCCGGCGCGCTGTACGCGAACAACCCCAACTTCAAGGCCGAGGAGTACGACGTCTTCACGAACGCCGGCCCCGCCGCCCCGCTGCGCGCCCCGGGCCACTCGCAGGGCGCGTTCGGGATCGAGTCGGCGATGGACGAGCTGGCCGGGAAGCTCGGGATGGACCCGCTCGAGCTGCGCAAGAAGAACGAGTCGAGCCCGGTGCGCCTCTCGCAGTACGACCCCGGCGCAAAGGCGATCGGCTGGGAGCGGCGCAACAAGACGCCCGGCGAGATGGCGACCGGCCGCTGGGGACCGCTCAAGCCGGGCCGCAAGCGGGGGATCGGCGTCGCGAACGGCAACTGGTACGTGTTCGCGGCGGAGAACGTCGGCGCGCAGGTCAAGGTGCACCGCGACGGCTCGGTCGAGGTGATCACCGGCTGTCAGGACATCGGCAGCGGCTACCGCACCGCGATGGCGATCGTGGCGGCCGAGGAGCTGGGCCTCGGGACGAAGGACATCACGATGCGCATCGGCGACACGCAGTACCCCCAGGGCCCGGGCTCCGGCGGCAGCGTCACCACCAACTCGGTCGCGCCCGTCGTGCGGCTCGCTGCGAACAAGGCCCGGGCGCAGCTGTTCGAGATCGCGGCGCCCCTCCTGGGGGTGAAGCCCGAGGAGCTCGACGCGGCCAACGGCAAGGTCTTCGTCGCCGCGGCCCCGGCGAGGTCCGTTCCGTTCAAGCAGGTCGCCGCGAAGATGCCGGGCGAGCTGATCGACGTGACGGCGCAGCGGCCGAAGCAGTACGAGACGGTTCGGCACGACCTCGCCGGCACGCAGTTCGCCGAGGTCGAGGTGGACACCGATACCGGCGAGGTGCGCGTCTTGAAGATGGTCTCGGTCAACGACTGCGGGCTGCCGGTCAACCCGCTGACCGCGCAGAGCCAGGTGATCGGCGCGATGATCCAGGGCGCCTCGTGGGCTCTGCTCGAGAACCGGATCCTCGACCGCAACGTGGGCACGATGGTCAACCCCAACCTCGAGTGGTACAAGATCTTCACGCCGGCCGACATGTTCGAGGCGCACTCGATCCTCACGCCGGTCGCGAACCTGGGGAACAACACGTCGGCCGCCGGCATCGGCGAGCCCCCGATCGTGCCGTCGCTGGCCGCGGTCGCCAACGCCGTCTACAACGCGATCGGCGTGCGCATCCGCGAGCTGCCGATCACACCCGACCGGGTCCTCGCGGCCCTGTCCGAAGCGCGAAGAGGGAGGGCATAGCCATGAACCGCTTCGAGCTGGCCCGTGCGACGAGCGTGGCCGAGGCCCGGCAGCTCGCCTCCGAGAAGCCCGGCAGCGTGTTCAAGGCCGGGGGCATCGACCTCCTCGACCACCTGAAGGAGCACCTGGTCGAGCCGCCGCGGGTCGTCGACATCAAGCGCATCCCCGGCCTCGACGCGATCCACGCCGCGCCCGACGGGTCGCTGCGCATCGGCGCCCTCGCCACGCTCGCCAGGGTGGCCGCGCACGAGGGCGTGCGCAGGACCCACCCTGCGCTCGCCCGTGCCTGCGGCGAGGCCGCCTCGCCCCAGGTCCGCAACGTGGCGACGATCGGCGGCAACCTGCTGCAGCGCCCGCGCTGCTGGTACTACCGCCTCGAGTCGTACAAGTGCCTGAAGAAGGGCGGCGACGTCTGCTACGCAGTGGCGGGCGAGAACCGCTACCACGTGCTGTTCGGCGGGGGCCCGGCCTACCCGCCGCACCCGTCGAACGCGGCGGTGCCACTCGTCGCGTACGGCGCGAGCTTCGTGCTCGACGGCCCCAAGGGGCCGCGCACGGTGCCCGCGGCGGAGTTCTTCGTGCTGCCCGCCAAGGACCCGACGCGCGAGAACGTGCTCGCCGCCGGCGAGATCCTGACGGAGATCCGCGTGCCCGCGGCCACGGGCTGGAAGTCGGCCTACCACGAGATCCGCGAGCGCGCGGCGTTCGACTGGCCGCTCGTCGCGGCGGCGATCGCGCTCAAGGCCGAGGGCGGCGTCGTCCGGGAGGCCCGGGTCGTGCTCGGCCAGGTGGCGACGATCCCCTGGCGCTCGGCCGCGGCCGAGAAGGCGCTGGTCGGCAAGCCGGTGAGCGCCGCGAGTGCCGAGGCGGCCGGCAAGGCCGCGGTCGAGGGCGCCGAGCCGATGAGCGACAACGGCTACAAGGTGGAGCTGGTGACGACGCTCGTGCGGCGCATGGTCCGTTCTCTCGCGTGAGGAGCCCGATGGACGCTCAGGATCCCGGCAACGTCCCGGTCTGCAGCCGGCTGCGGACCAAGATGTACTACGTCGTCGGCCGCGAGCACGTGAACCTGCGGGTCTCCTCCCCGACCGCGCAGTACTGGTGCTCGCTCACCACGACCGTGATGGGCCCCGACTCGCTGCCCTGCAGCCCGGAGTCCTGCCAGACACACCGCGGCTGCTTCGAGACCGACTAGGCAGCTGCTCGAGATCCTCTCTACTCGGGAGCGGCTCGCGACTTGATCAGCTCCCAGGCCGCGTCCTCGGTCGGGACGGAGTCGATTCTCTCGATACGACAGCGCATCGGGCCGAGCGCAGGGTATTCGAACGAGAGAAGGGTGAGCCCGTCTCCACAGACGCGCGGTCCCTCGGAGAGGGCGATCTGCCTGGCCAGCTTGAAGCCGTGGCACGCCTTGTCCACCGTGAACACGTAGAGGCGGCTGGCCCTGAGCCTGGCCAAGGCATGGTGGTCGTCCAGTGCGCTGATCGCGTTGATCTCGCTCCTGTTGATGCAGACCCTCTTGGTCTTCGAACCTTCTTCCGCGGCAAGGGTGGCGCAGCCGCCGAGCACGGCGGCGGCGACCGCGAGGGCGAGTAACGGCGCGTGACCGGATCTCATCACGCCTCCTCCCGGACTGGATCGAAAGCCGACACGTCGATTCTGAGATGCTTCTCCGGTCGGCGTCAACGCGATTCCCCGGCCGGGGCAGAGTTGTCACGAGCGATATACTGGCGCCTGCGAAGAGAGGCAACGACGATGCACCGCACGATCGCCTGGCCGCTGGTCTTGATCCTGACGGTCCCCAGCCTGGCCTCCGCCGTCGCGGAGGGCAGGCTCATCGGCAAGGTCGTCGACCCCGAGGGCCACCCGATCCCCGGCGTGAAGGTGGCTACGACTTGCAGGGAGATCCCCGACTTCAGCGACGTCACGTCCACCAACAACAAGGGCATCTTCGTGGTGGACTTCAGGAAGATCGACGTGGTCTACCACTACGAGTTCGAGAAGCAGGGGTACGTGACCCTCAAGGTCGAGCAGAAGTGGACGCTCGAGGGCACGGAGCGCATCGAGTTCAAGATGTACCCGGCTGAAGCGATGGCGGGACCGTCCGGGCCCCCGGCGTCGACTTCGAGTGCGGCGATCGAGGCCTTCAACGCCGGCGTCAGCGCCCTGAAGGCCAAGGACTACCCGGCGGCCGCGGCCAAGTTCGAGGAGGCGGTGTCGCACGACCCCAAGCTGCACCAGGCCTGGACGGCTCTGAGCGAGGTCCTCGTCGAGCAGAAGCGCTACCGGGAAGCCGCCGATGCCGCTGACAAGGCGATGGCGCTCGGCGCCAAGGACGAGCGGGTCCTGCGCTCGCGGTGGGAGGCCTACCGCAACCTCGGAGATGAGACCAAGACAGCCAAGGCGCGCGAAGACCTCGAGAAGGTCAGCCGCCTGACCGAGGAAGCCAAGCGGATCCACAACGAGGGCGTCGCCTTGTCGAAGAGCGGCGACGATGCGGGCGCTTTCGCGAAATACAAGGAGGCTCTCGCGATCGATCCCGGCCTTCGGGCGGCGCTGCTCGGGCTGGCCACCACGGGCCTCAAGCTCGGCCACGCCGCAGAAGCGGCTGCAGCCGCGGAGACGGTCCTGAAGTCCGATCCCCAGAACGAGCAGGCGCTGCGGATCCGCTACAACGCCTCCCTGAAGCTGGGGGAGCCGGGGATGGTCGTCGACTCGCTGGTGGGCCTCGCTGCCGTCGACCCGGCCACGGCTCGCGACGGCCTCTTCAAGCTGGCCACCGCGGCTTACGACTCAGACGATACCGTCAACGCCAAGAAGAGACTCGGCAAGGTCCTCGAGCTGGATCCCAACCATGCGCGGTCGCACTATCTGCTGGGCCTCATCCTGATGCGTGAAGGCGCCAACCAGGAAGCCAGGAACCACCTCGAGCGCTTTCTCGCGCTGGCTCCCGGCGATCCGGACGCGGCCACGGCCAAAGACGCCCTCAAGTACCTGAAGGGGCACTGAGGCAGGCCGGCTCCGCGCGCGCGTTCAAACTGTTGGACTGAGATCAAAATTCTGGACGACTGCAGCGAGCGCGGGGCGCCAGCTTGCGGGTCCCAAGCTCGTAAGAGCCTGATTCTAAGGGCTTCTCGCGGTCTGTACGACGCGGCCCCGGCGGTGGCCTTCCGCTTGCAGCACAAGATTTCACGACGAGGGGCTTGAGTGATCTTCCGCTCCGCCCAGCCGGGGCACGGTCCTGAACCACCTCGCCCAATCGCGCTTCGCAAGACGGAACTCCAGGGGTGAGCGCAGCCAAGGATGAGCCTGGGCATCGTCTCGGCGGCTTTGCAGCTGAGCACCGCAGCTGAGCTCTGCGTGGAGGAGTCCGGCAAGCCCCATGCCGGCTCCAAGGGGGACATAGCAATATGACACGTCGATGTCGATGGTTCGGACGACTGGTCCCAGTCCTGGTGCTGGTCCTGCCGCTGCTCCCCGGCCTGGCGTCACAGGCCGCGGGGCAGGAGCCGGCCAAACCGGCACAGGCCCAACCAGAGCAAGCCAAGCCAGACCAGGCCAAGCCCACGCAGGCCGAGGGCGTAGTCCGGGTCAAGGAAGAGGTCACCGTCACCGGCACGCTCATTCCTCGCAAGGACCTCGAAGCGCTGAGCCCGGTTGCGGTCGTCACGCCCGAGGAAGTCACCTACCAGGGCACGGGCCGCGTCGAGGACCTGATCCAGCAGCTGCCGCAGGTCTTCGCGGCCCAGAACTCCACGATCTCCAACGGCGCGTCGGGCACGGCGACCGTGGCGTTGCGCCAGCTGGGCTCGGTCCGCACCCTCTCCCTGCTCAACGGGCGCCGGATGGCGTCCGGCGACGCCTTCGAGACCGCCGCCGACCTGAACTTCATCCCGTCGGCGCTCGTGAAGCGGGTCGACATCCTCACCGGAGGCGCCTCGTCCGTCTACGGCGCCGACGCCGTGGCGGGCGTCGTCAACTTCGTCCTGGACACGGAGTTCACAGGACTGCGTGGCGAGGTCCAGTGGAACGGCTTCCAGCACAACAACAGCAACGCGATCGCAGCAGCAGATCAACAAGGCCGTTGGCTTCACCGTGCCCACCGGCAGCACCTGGAACCACGGGGGCTACAACGTCAACCTGGCCGTCGGCGGGAAGTTCGACGGCGGCAAGGGCCACGCCTCCGCCTACGTCGACTACCGGGACACCGCCGCGATCTGGAAGGACCAGCGCGACTACACCAACTGCTCCGTGTCTGCGCTCGGCGGCACCTCCGGTCCCTCCTGCGGCGGCTCGAGCACGTGGCAGTACGGTCGCTTCTTCACCGATACCGGCGACTTCGTCCTGGACCCGGGCACGGGCAACCTGGACACGTTCAGGGACCGCAAGTCGGCCGACGTCTTCAACTACGCTCCCTTCAACTTCATGCAGCGCAATGACACGCGTTGGAGCGGCGGCGGCTTTTCGCGGTACACCGTGAACGAGAAGTTCGAGCCCTACGCAGAAGTCATGGTCATGAACGACTACTCGGACGCCCAGATCGCGCCGTCGGGCGACTTCTTCAGCACGACCGAGATCAACTGCGACAACCCGATGCTCAGCGCCCAGCAGCGCGATCTCATCTGCACGCAGAACGGGTACGGACCTAACGACATCGCGTACCTCAACATCGGACGGCGCAACGTCGAGGGTGGCAACCGGATCGACCAGCTCACGCACACGAACTGGCGCCTGCTCGGCGGCGCTCGCGGCGACCTGAGCCCCGCCTGGAACTACGACGTCTTCGGCATGAACGCGCAGGTCAACGCCCCGGACGTGTACATCAACGACTTCCTGTCCACTCGCATCCAGGACTCCCTCATCGTCGACGGCACCCCGGGCGATCCGAGCACGTGGCATTGCCGCTCCGGCAACGCGGGCTGCGCTCCCTGGAACGTCTTCGCGATCGGAGGAGTGACGAAGGCGGCCACCGACTACCTGAACGTGCCCTACCTCTACAATTCGGGGACCAATACGAAGATGCTCGGGGCGACCCTGAGGGGGGACCTCGGGCGCTCCGGCGTCAAGTTCCCTTCCGCGACCGAGGGCATCCAGCTGGCCCTCGGCGGCGAGATCCGCAAGGAGTCCCTGTTCGTGTCGCCCGACTACATTCGGGCACAGGGCCTCGGCGCCGGCTCCGGCGGTCCCACGAATGCCGTCGACGGCAGCTACAAGACGAACGAGATCTACGGGGAAGCCCGGGTCCCCTTCGTCCAGGACAAGAGCGGGATCCAGGACCTGAGCCTGGAGCTGGGCTACCGCCTCGCCAACTACAAGGCCCTGGGCGAGAGCGCCAAGAACAACTCCAGCTACAAGGCGATCCTGTCCTACGCGCCGGTCGCCGGCCTCCGGTTCCGCGGCGGCTTCAGTCGCGCCGTCCGGGCGCCCAACGTTCAGGAGCTGTTCGCGCCGCAGTCGGTGGGTCTGAGTGGCAGCCGAGGACATCTGTGCGGGCACCAGCCCCACGGCCACCCCGGAGCAGTGCGCGAGGACCGGCGTGGGCGCGGCGCAGTACGGCCACATCCTGGAGAACCCGGCCTCGCAGTACAACAGCCTCCTCGGCGGCAACCCGCACCTGGACGTCGAGACGGCGGACACGATCACCGCCGGCCTGGTGCTCACCCCGAAGGCGATCACCGGCCTCACGTTCACGCTCGACTACTACGACATCAAGATCGACAACGAGATCGCCAACCTCTACGCGGACGACATCATCCAGTCGTGTGCGAACACCGGCAATCCCGCCGTCTGCGGCCTGATCCACCGCGACGCGCGCGGGACGCTGTGGCTCACGAACGACGGCTACACCGTCAGCACGAACCAGAACATCGGCACGCTCAAGTCGCGGGGCATCGACGTCACCTTCAGCTACCCCTGGAACCTGGGTCGCCACGGGTTCATCGCCTTCTCGCTCCTCGGCACGACGATGCTGGAGAACCGGCTGACGACCCCCCTGGTCGACTACGACTGCGTCGGCTACTACGGCAACCAGTGCGGCGATCCCCAGCCCCAAGTGGCGTCATCGCGTCCGGGCCACCTGGAACACCAAGTTCAACGCGACGTTCTCCGCTCGGCTGGCGCTACATCAACAAGGTCCTGATCGACGACGCCAGCCCCAACACGGATCTCGGGGACCCGGGGCTCATCGCGCGCTGGAAGGCCAACGGCTCCTACGAGAACCCGAGCTACAACTGGCTGGACCTCGCGGCGAGCTACAGGTTCCGGGACAAGATCAGCCTGACGGTCGGCTGCAACAACCTCCTCGACAAGGAGCCTCCGCTGGGATCGGGCGTGTCCCCGAACGACTACGGGCCGGGCATGTACGGCACGTACGACTATCTGGGCCGCGCGCTCTACGCGAACCTGCAGTTCGGGTTCTAGGTCGTCCGAGCTCCGCATAGACGTCCGACGAATGGAAGAGGCGGTCCCTCCGGGGACCGCCTTTTCTTGTGTCACGACACACCCCGTGCGGGATACTGAGAGGGTGAGCATCCCTCGCCCGGCTCGGGCGTCGGTGTCAGGCGTCGTCCGTGCTGCACTCGCTGGCCTGACCATGATGGCCCTCGGCTGTGCCAGCGCACCGTCGAATCGCGACGGCACCGGGATCACGCTCGACGAGCTGCGGGCCGGGAGCCCCTCTCGGCGTGGAGCAGGGCTAAGCCGCGCTCGTCGACGAGGGGGCGGTGCTCGCCGTGAGCGCCGAGATGCAGGACTTCCTGAACGCGCACGTGGCCCGCGGCGCCGACAGAGCCGTTCGGCTCCGACAGCTGGCCTACGCGATCGTGGACGAGAGCCGCTTCGGGCTGAAGTACGACGAGACGACGCGCACGGCCTCGGAGACCTTCCGGACGAGGCGGGGCAACTGTCTGTCGTTCTCCAACATGTTCGTGGCCATGGCCCGCCGTGCGGGTCTGGACGTGGCCTTCCAGGAGGTGGACGTCCCCCCCGACTGGTCTTTCGAGAACGACACCTTCGTGCTGAACCGGCACGTCGACGTGGTCGTGGACCTGGGGAAGGACGGCGAGCACGTGGTCGACTTCAACATGGACGACTTCAGGACCACCTACGACCGGCGGCGGATCTCGGACGCGCGGGCGCTGGCGCACTTCTACAACAACCTGGCCGTCGAGCGCATGCAGGCGGGTGACACCGCGTCCGCCCTGCTGTACTTCCGCAGGGCCACCGGTCACGACCCCTCGTTCTCGCCCGCGTGGACGAACCTGGGCATCCTCTACCTGCGAAAGGGCCATCCCCACCATGCCGAGGCGGCCTACCTGCAGGCCTTGAGGGCGGACGAAGGGGACCTGGTGGCCATGAGCAACCTGGCCAGCCTCTACGAGCGGCAGGGGGACGAGGTGCGGGCGGTCCGGTATCGGAGCAGGGTGAGGGATCATCGCCAGCGCAACCCCTACTATCGGTTCCAGCTCGCGCGGGAAGCGTTCCTGGCCCGGGACTATGACGCGGCCATCGGCCATCTCACCTACGCCATCCGCAGGAAGAAGAACGAGGACCAGTTCTACTACCTGCTGGGTCTCTGCCACTTGAAGAAGGGAGAGGAGCAGGTCGCCCGGCGCTGGCTGTCCCGCGCAGAGCAGGTGGCCGCCACCGACGCGCTGAAGCGCAGGTACGCCAGCAAGGTCGACATCCTGTTGTCCGCGCGGCCAGGTCAAGACCAGCCATAGTGAGTCCGTGTCTCGGCGCCGGCGCACTCTCTCGCCTTCAAGGGGTTGGACCAAGACCGTCGTCTACTCCGATCGCCCGGAGGACGGGGAGCACGTCGTCTTCTATCGCTGGCTGCCAGAGGTTCCCTGAGCGCCGCGGGGCTCGCCGCCTGAAGGGCCGAGCAGGCGGCGGACGCGGCCGATGTCCCGGGACTCGAGCGCGGGCGGCGCCGCGCGCAGGTAGGCCTCGAGGAAGGGCCGCGCCTCGCCGCGACGCCCGGCGCGCCACAGCACCGAACCGAGGTTGAAGAGGGTCTGGTAGTCCCCGGGATCGAGGGCGGCCGCGCGCTTCCAGCGCTCGATCGCCTCCGGCATGCGGCCCTCGCGGGCGGCGATGACGCCCAGGCTGTTGTGGGCGCGCGCCACGTCCGGGTCGATGTCGAGGGCGGCTTCGAAGGCCTGCCGGGCGCCGGCGACGTCGCCATCCATGAGAAACACGGTGCCCACGTTGACGAGGACCATCGCGTTCGTCGGGTGCTCTGCCCGCGCGCGCACGAAGACCGCCAGCGCTTCCGCACGCTTGCCGGTCGCGGCCAGGGCCATGCCGTAGGCGGTCGTCACGTCGAGATCCGGCTCCGGCCGCTTCGCGAAAGGCCCGAGCAGGGCCACGGCCTCGCCGGCGCGGCCGGCCTCCGTCAGGTACGCCCCGAGCAGCGAGACCGTCTCGGGGTCGCTCGGCCGCAGCGCCACGGCCTGCCGCAGCGCGGCGACGGCGGCGGCCAGGTCCCCTCGCGAGCGCTCCAGGTAGGCGATCTGGAGGTGGGCGACGGCCATGCCCGGGCGGCGGCGGAGCACCTCCCTGCCGATCTCGAGGGCGCGCGCGTCGTCGCCCGCGTCGTGGAGGCTCAGCATCTCGCTCATCATCGCGTCGAGACGGACGAGCCGTTTGGGGTCGTCCTCCTCGCCGTAGCGCTCCTTCGCCGTCGTCCCGCCGCCGCCGACGTAGCCGAGAGTGCGCAGGCGCTCCAACGTCTCGCGGCTCTCGGCGCTGCGCGCGACATCGCGTTCGTGCTCTCGAAGCCGACCCAGCCGCGCGCGCAGCCGGTCGAGGTCGCCCGGCCGCGCCGCGGCCAGGTTGCGGGTCTCTCCCGGGTCGGAGGCGAGATCGTAGAGCTCCGGGATCGGAAGCTCGACGTACTTGAGGCCGCCCTCGCGCACGCCGCGGAGCGGGGCCCAGCCCCTGTCGAGCGAGCTCGACAGGGCCTCGAAGTAGCTGGGCTGGGCGCCGTCGCTCCCGCCCGCGACGAGCGGCCGCAGGCTCCGGCCAGGCAGATCCCGCGGCGGCTCGATGCCGAGGAGGTCGAGCACCGTGGGGAGCACGTCGATGTGGCGGACCGGCTCGGCCACGACCCTCGGGCGCAGCAGGCCCGGGGCCCACAGGACCAGCGGCACGTGCAGCGTCGCCTCGTAGGCAAAGACGCCGTGGGTCGCTTCCCCGTGGTCGCCCAGGGCTTCCCCGTGATCGGAGGTGAGGACGACGAGAGTGCGCGCCGCCTGGCCCGCCTCGAGCAGCGGCTGCAGCAGCGGCCCGAGCGCCGCGTCCGCGGCCGCGACCTCCCCCTGGTAGGGCGCGTCGCTGAAGCGCGACGCGAAGGGCTCGGGAGGCGTGTAGGGAAAATGCGGCTCGTAGAGGTGGACGAAGGTGAGCGACTGCTTCCCGCCGGGCGGTCCGAGCCAGCGGACGGCCTCGGCGACCGTGCGGGCGCCGGGCCGCTCGGGCATCACGAAGCTGCCGTGCCGCTCGCCGCCGGAGACCCGGTCGTCGTAGACGTCGAAGCCGCGCGCGAGGCCGAAGCGGGCGTCGAGCGGGAAAGCGCTCACGAAGGCGCCCGTGCGGAGGCCGCGCGCGCGCAGCAGTGTGGCGAGCGTGGGGGTGTCCGCCGGGAAGCGGAACCCGGTGTTGTCGCGCACGCCGTGCTCGAGGGGATAGCGGCCCGAGAGCAGGTTGGCGTGCGAGGGCAGCGTGACCACGTTGTGGGCGTGGGCGCTGGCGAAGCGCACGCCCTCTCGCGCGAGGCGGTCGATCCAGGGCGTCTGCGCGCGGGAGTTGCCGTAGCAGCCGAGCGCGTCGGCGCGCAGCGTGTCGATCGAGACGAGCAGGACCGAGAGACCGGGGTCTCTCGGGGGAATTCGCGCGCCCTTCGTGCATGCCACCCAGGCCAGCACGCCCGCTGCGGCCACGGCGAGAACGCCGAAGAGGAAGCGGACGAGCTGCCGTGTCGCTGACGTCCGCGTCCGGGCGCGCTCGGGCAGAGAGGGCATTACGGCGAGAGATCGATTCTAGCCTCCGCACGACCACGCGTTGGCGCGTGCGGCGTCCAACGTCTTGGAGTCTCGAAGTCCCGGAACGTCTGCTACCCTGACTCGCGGAGGCTCCATGGCTTCGCGACTCGGCGCCCATCCGCTCGCCGCGAGCGCGGTCGCGCTCGTCCTCATCTGCGCGCCCGCTCGCGCCCAGGACTGGCGAGGCAACGGCCGATTCGAAGGCCTCGTCACCGACGAGAGCGGGAAGCCTCTCGCCGGCGTCTCGGTCAAGGCCGACTGCCCCGAGCGCGGCGGTGGCACGACCCTCGAGTCCGACCGGAAGGGGCACTGGGTCCTCGGCGGCGTCGTGGCCTGCAACTGGAACCTCGACTTCGCGGCCGACGGCTACGAGACCAGGAAGGTCAGCGTCAAACTGCCGGCGGAGACGGCGCGAATCAGGCCGTTGACAGTCGCCCTGAAGCTGGCCGGCCCGCCGCGGGAGCTGCGAGCCGCGGCACGGAGGGCCGACGAAGACTACAAGGCCGGCCGTTTCGCCGAGGCCCGGGCCGAGTACGAGAAGCTGCTGGCGGTGAGTCCCGAGCTGGCCACGACCATCCACCAGCAGATCGGCTTCTCCTTCATCCAGGAGAAGCAGTACGGCCAGGCGGTCGAGCAGCTGGAGAAGGTGCTCGGTGCCGATCCCGCGAACGCCCAGATCCGCGCCATCGCCGCCCAGGCCGCGCTCGAGGGACGGATGATGGACAAGGCCCGTCAGCTGCTGGCCGGCCTCGACGAATCGAAGATCAGCAGCCCGGACGTCTTCTTCAACATGGGCGTGAACTTCCTCAACGCGGGGGCGACGGACGATGCGCTCGCCTACTTCGGCAAGGCGATCGCCCTCGATCCGAAGTACGTCGACGGCTACTACCGCCGCGCGCTGGGGTACCTGGGCCAGGGCAAGACAGCCGAGGCCCGCGCCGACTTCCGGAAGGTGCTCGAGCTGCAACCGGATGGCGAGATGGCCTCGCTGTCCCGCAAGGCCCTGGAGCAGATCAAGTAGCCTGGCCGGGCAGTCACCCTCGCCGAGGGCGGCTACGCGGTCTGGATCACCCGCAGCACGCGCGCGTTCTGGATCGAGACCTGCGCGGCCACGCGGCTCGCGAGGTCGAGGAAGGCCTTCGCCGCCGGCGCGTCGGGCGCCTCGACCACGATCGGCCGGCCCTCGTCGCCGCCCGCGCGCACGCGCGTGTCGATCGGCACCTCGCCCAGGAACGGGATGTCCATCTCCTCGGCCATCCGGCGCCCGCCGCCGTTGCCGAAGATGTCGGTCCGCTCCTGGCAGTGGCCGCACACGAAGTAGCTCATGTTCTCGATCACGCCGAGCACCGGGATGCTGAGCTGGCGGAACATGCCGACCGCCTTCCTCACGTCGGAGACGGAGACGCCCTGCGGCGTCGTCACCACGACCGCACCCGCCATCGGCACGCTCTGCGCCATCGACAGCGCCACGTCGCCGGTGCCCGGCGGCAGGTCGACCACCAGGTAGTCGAGCTCGCCCCAGGCCACGTCGCGCATGAACTGCTGCACGGCGCCGTGCAGCATCGGCCCGCGCCAGATGATCGGCTGGTCCTTCGGCACCAGCATGCCCATCGAGATGACCCTGATGCCGTGCGCCTCGGGGGGCAGGATCCGCTTGTCCTTGGAGACCTCCGGCGTCTTGTCGATGCCGAGCATCTGCGGGATGTTCGGGCCGTAGACGTCGCCGTCGAGCAGCCCCACGCGCGCGCCCTTGCTCGCGAGCCCCACGGCCAGGTTGACCGAGGTGGTCGACTTGCCGACGCCGCCCTTGCCCGCGCCGACCGCCACGATGTTGCGGATGCCCGGCACCTGCTGGCGGCCCATGCCGCCGCGCGTGCTGACGTTCGCGGTCATCTTCGCGCGGGCGGCGACGACGCCCGGCAGCGCGCCCACCAGCTGCTCGGCCTGCGCCTTCATGTCGTCCTTGACCGGGCAGGCGGGAGTCGTCAGCTCGATCGTGAAGTCGACCTCGCCGCCCCTCACCTGGACGTCCTTCACGAAGCCCAGGCTCACGATGTCCTTGTGGAGGTCGGGGTCCTGCACGGCGCGCAGGGCGGAGAGCACCTCTTCCTTCGTCACGCTCACGGCGTCACCTCGAGTGGGGCTAGGACGCGAGAGCCGCGTCCACCGCTTCCTGCAGCTTCTCGAACTTGGTCGGCGGGGAGCCGAGCATCTTCGTGCGGATGATGCCCTTGCCGTCGATCACGAACGTCGTCGGGTAGCCCTGGTTGACGCCGAAGGACTCGGCGGTCTTGTCGTCGCCGAGCAGCTGGCGGTAGGGGATCCGGTTCTCGCGCACGAAGTCGTTGATCTCCTGCGGCGAGCCGGAGTCCATCACCACCCCGATCACCTCGATCCCGCGCGGCTGGTTCTTGCGCCAGAACTCGGCGTACTCCGGGATCTCCTGGATGCACGGCCCGCACCAGGTCGCCCAGAAGTCCACGATCACGATCTTGCCCTTGAGCGAGTCGAGCGACGTCCGGCCGCCGTTGAGGTCGGGCAGGTCGAAGGGAGGCGCCGGCTTCGCCTCCGCCGTCTTCCTGGCGGGGCCGCAGGCCGCAAGGGCCAGGGCCACCGCGGACGCCGCGAGTGCGCTACGCCTGTTCATCAGGCAAGTATATCCGGGGTCGGGTCGTGCGTCGTGACGACGTCACCAGGCAAGACCCGACCCCTGCTACCCGATGCGCGTGAGCGCGGGGAACAGCCGCGAGAACCAGGCCGCGATCAGCGTCAGGCGGTCCGTGACCAGCAGCAGGCCGACGCCCACCAGCAGCACGCCGGAGGCCACCTCGACCGCGCGCATCGAGCGGCGCAGCCCGCCCGAGGCCTTGAAGAACCAGTTGACCGCCAGCGCCGAGAGCAGGAACGGGATGCCGAGGCCCGCCGAGTAGGCGGCGAGCAGGACGACGCCCTGGGTCACGGTCTCCTGCTGCGAGGCGTAGAGCAGGATCGCGCCGAGGATCGGGCCGATGCAGGGCGTCCAGCCGAAGGCGAACGCGAGGCCCACCACGTAGGCCCCGATCAGGCCCAGCGGCTTCGACTGGACGCTGGCGCGCTTCTCGGCCAGCAGCCACTGGATCTTGAACACGCCCGCGGTGTGCAGGCCGAGCACGATCACGACGACGCCGCCGATCATGCCCAGCGTGCGCTTGTGCTCCTGCAGCAGCGAGCCGACCAGCGTCGCCGCCGCCCCGAGCGCCACGAACACGGTCGAGAAGCCCAGCACGAACACGAGGCTGGTGACCACGACGCGCCGCACCAGCTCGCGCGGCGCGCCGCCGGCCTTGTACTGCGCCACGTTCACGCCGCTGATGAACGACAGATAGCCCGGCACGATCGGCAGCACGCAGGGCGAGATGAAGGAGAACAGGCCGGCCAGGAAGGCCGCGGCCAGCGACACGGACGAGTTCATCGGGGGAACCTCGGCGGCAGGCGCATCGTAGCTCGATTATAGCGACGGGCGTGGTGCGGCTCGCCGCCGTTGTGGTCTACTGTCGCGGACGGTCATCCCGTCAGGACATGACGAGCGCCTGGCTCCCACGACTGCATCGGCTCGCCGCGACGGCGCTCGCCGCCTTTCTGCTCGGGCTCAGCCCCGCGTCGCCGGTCCGGCCCGCCGACGAAGCGGAGGGCCGGGCGTTCTTCGAGCGCGTGGCCGCGGCGTGGTCCGCGCGCGACCTCGACGCCTGGCTCGGCCTGTGGGACTTCGCGACCCCGGAGGCCCGTTCCGACGAGGAGAACGACGCGCGCCTCGCGTTCCAGGCCAGCGAGACCTCGCTGGTCGCGCTGCGCGCACCCGCCCTGTCGGCCGACGGCACGCAGCTCGTCGACGACCTGCAGGCCTTCGTGGCGCACGAGCCACGGGCCCGCGTCGCCTACTGGCGCCTCACCGCCGAGCGCCGCCGGGGCGGCTGGGCGCTCGTCTCGCGGCGCGAGGCGGGGCAGGTGGACGGCCTCGTGCACCTGTCTCTCGGGCGCGAGGCCTGGCACGCGCGCGGCGTCTCGCTCCACCTGGAGGACCTCGAGCTGAAGCTCGAGAACGGCACGCTCTACGCCAGCCCGGCCGCGGTCGGTCCCACGGCGCTCGTCTTCGTGGGACGCGCGCGGGTGCTGTTCCAGCCCCGGCCGGCGGCGGAGCGCGAGCAGTTGCGCCAGTTCTCGGGAAAGCCGGCGCTGGACGCGGCGGTCCGCTGGCTGTTCGTGCGCCTGCACCCGGCCGACTTCCGGCGCGTCGTGGATGCGGACCGCCTGGAGCCGGAGCCCGATCCCGAGGCCCGCCGGGCCGAGGCGGAGCGGGTCTTCCGGGAGCGGGCGCCGCGCAGCTTCCTGCTCGACACGCCGCTGCCGCGTTCGCCCTGGTGGCTGCTGCCGGGGTACGGCGACGCGCTGGCGGAGTTCCCCTGGCGCAAGCGGCGCACCCTCACCTACGCGCTCTCCACGGGCGAGGCGGAGGACGTCAACTTCTTCGACCGCGACCGCCGCCTGCAGATCTGCGTGTACCCCTCGCAGGGGCGGCCGGTCCACTACAACGAGGACGCGCGGCGCGCCGTCGACGTGCTCGACCAGGAGCTGTCGGTGCGCTTCGAGCCGGAGCGCTTCGAGCTGTCGGCCGTGCACGTGATGCGCGTGCGCCCGCTCGGCGCCGGCGGCACGCTGCGGCTGCGGCTGGACGACGACCTGCACGTCACGTCGGTCCAGACCGGCGACGGCGCGAACCTGCTGTTCTTCAGGGTCCGCGACCAGGACAGCCTGGTGGTCTCGCTGGGCGGGCTCGCCGAGCGGGACGAGCCGATCACTCTGGTGACGCGCTACAGCGGCCGCCACGACCCGGCGCCCGTCGACCAGGAGCTGCTGCAGCTGGCGCCAGAGCACGACGTCGACGAGGCCTTCGTGGAGCGCCCGCCGATCGTGTACAGCAACCGCACGTCGTGGTACCCGCGGCCCCCGACCGAGGAATTCGCCCCGGCCACGCTCAACCTCGACACTCCCGAAGGCTGGCTGGCCGTGACCGGGGGCGAGCTCCGCTCGCTGCACACCGAAGCGCGGCGCACGCGAGCCGAGTTCCGGCTGTCGCAGCCGGGCAAGTTCCTGACCGCCGTGGTGGGGCGGCTCTCCGACATGGGCCTGCGGCAGGAGGACGGCCAGTCGGTGCGTGGCTACGCGACGCCGCGCCTGCGCTCCGAGGCGGCCGCGAGCGCCCAGCTGGCGCAGGAGATGCTCGCGTTCTACGCCACGCGCTTCGGCCCCTGCCCCTACCCGTCGGTCGGCCTGGTGCTGGCCGAGGGCGAGACGCCCGGGGGCCACAGCCCGCCCGGCCTCGTCTACCTGCAGCGCCGGCCGTTGGTGCTGCACGGCCACCTCGGCGACGATCCCGCGAACTTCTCCGACCTGCCCGGCTTCTTCCTCGCCCACGAGCTGGCGCACCAGTGGTGGGGGCAGGGCACGGCGCCGGGGAGCTACCGCGAGCGCTGGCTGTCCGAGGCTTGGGCGCAGTACGCCGCGGCGCTGTGGCTCCGGCAGCGGCTCGGGGAGGACGCCTTCCGCAGCATGATGGACCGCATGGCGCGCTGGGCGTTCCGCGACGACGCGCTGGGGCCGATCTCCCTCGGCCAGCGCCTGGGCAGCCTGCGGGGCGACCCGCGCATCTTCCGGGCCGTGGTCTACGACAAGGGCGCCTGGGTCATCCACATGCTGCGCGGGATCGTCGGCGACGAGGCGTTCTTCCGCGGGTCCCGCCGCTTCCTGGAGGAGCATCGCTTCGCCAAGGCGACCTCCGAGGACCTGCGCGGCGCGCTCGAGGCGGCCAGCGGGCGCGACCTGCGCCCCTACTTCGAGCGCTGGGTCTACGACACAGGCCTGCCCCTCGTCGAGTGGTCCGCCCAGACCGAGGCGGGCCGCGGAGGCTTCCACACCACCGTGGAGGCGCGCGCGCGGTCGCTGCCGGGCCCCGTGCCGCTCGAGATCGCGGTGGAGGGCGGCGCCGGCCGTGAGACGAAGCGCGTCGTGCTCGACGTGGGCGGCGGGTCGTGGAGCGTCGAAACGCGCACGCGGCCGCACGGGATCGCGCTCAACGAGGACCGCGGGCTGCTCGCGCGGTTCAAGCGCGTCGGGCGGCTGCCCCCGCCGGCTCAGCGATAGCCGGCCCGGCGGCCTTCCTCCTCCAGCGCGGCGATGCGCGCCTGCACGTCGGCGAGCTTCTGCTTGGTCTCGTCGAGCGTCGTCATCTTGCGCGCCCGGCCGGGCGTGTAGAGGCTGCTCGTGTCGTTGAGGTCGAGCTGGATCCTGTCCGCCAGGTCCTTGTACGCCTGCTCTTCCTTGCGCGCGTCCTCGAGCTTGGTCCGCCACGCCTGGACGGCCTTCTCCCGCTCCTTCTCGGGGTCGGACTCGGCCGCCTTGGCCTCCGCCGACTTGGCGTCGCCGGCCTGGCCGGTTGCCTTCGCGTCGGCGGGCGCGGTCGCCGACCCGACCGGCACCTCGGGCGTAGAGGGCGTGGGCAGGTCCGCGTCGGTGAAGACCTTGACCGGCTTCGCGTGCTTGGCCTCCGTCTTCTTCCTCTCCCTCTCCCGGGCGGCGGCGTCGCCGATGCCCTGGGCGGACGCGATCGAGGCCAGCAGCAACGCGGCCGCAGTGACAGCCGCGGCGTGGACCACTCGCATCGTGACCTCCTTCTGGACTTCCCGTCGATTATACAACCGTGGTACGCGGCGTCGCCGGACCCTGGCCACGGGCCGTTTCGGGGGGCGTGTTATCGTGCGGAGCGGTGGCCAGGCGGCGCGCGTGGTGATCGGGATCGGTCTCGACCTCGTCGAGACGGGACGGGTCGAGCGGGCGCTGGCGCGCTTCGGCGAGCGCTTCGTGGGCAAGCTGATGGACCCCGCCGAGGCGGAGTCGCTGCCACAGCCCCAGGACGAGCGCGCTCGCGCCGTCGCCCTCGCGGTCGCCGCCAAGGAGGCCGCCAGCAAGGCCCTCGGCACCGGCTGGAGCCAGGGCGTGCGCTGGCGGGACGTCGTGGTCTCCCTCGCGCCGGCCGCGGCGGTCCGGCTCGACGGCCGCGCCGCGCAGGTGGCCCGCGCGCGCGGCTCGAGCGGCCGCACCCGGATCCGACTCGAGCTGCGGGGCCCGCTCGTGGTGGCCGAGGTCTGGCTGCTGTCGTGACGTCGACCGCGACTGGGGCGCGCCGGAACCTGCTCGTGACGGTGGCGATGGTGTTCGCGGTGTTCACGGGCTTCGCCTTCGTGCTGCCGTTCCTGCCGCTCTACGTCGCCGAGCTCGGCGTGAGCGATCCTGGCGCCGCCGCCTCGTGGGCGGGCCTGCTGATCGGCGTCTCGCCGCTCCTGGCCGGCCTGCTGGCGCCCGTCTGGGGACGGCTGGCGGACCGCTACGGCCACAAGGTCGTCGCCGCGACGGCGCTCGTCTCCTACGCGGTGATGCTGGCGCTCTCCGCGGCGGTCACGCGTGTCGAGCAGCTGCTCGCGCTGCGCGTCGGCATCGGCCTCGTCGGCGGCCTGGGACCGCTGGGGCTGGCGATGGCCACCGCGCAGTCGCCCCGCGAGGAGACGGGGCACGCCGTGGGCCTGATCCAGGCGGCGCAGATTCTGGCGGCGGCGATCGGGCCGCTGGCCGGCGGCCTGCTCGCCGACGCGATCGGCATAAGGCGCACCTTCCTGGCCACGGCCGTCCTGTGCGCGGCGACACTCGCCCTGGTGCTCGCCTTCTACCGCGAAGGCCGGCCGGGCGGGCCGAGGCCGGGCGAGCCGTCCGTCTCCTTCGGCGCCGTCACGGCGGTGCCGGGCGTCGTCGCGCTGCTGGTCGTGCTGTTCCTGGTGAACTTCATCGGCCGCTCGTTCACGCCGATCCTGCCGCTGCACCTCGCGCTCCTCGGGGTGTCCCCGGCCCGGCTGGCCTCCGCGACCGGCCTCCTGATCTCCTCCTACTCGGTGGCGGCCGCAGCCTCCGCCACGCTGCTCGGCCGGCTGAGCCGCAGCCGCTCGCCCCTCGGCCTGCTCGTGCTGACCCTGGTCGGCGGCGCGGCGGCCGTGCTGCCGATGGCCCTCGTCCCCCGCTTCGAGCTGCTGCTGGCCCTGGCGGCCCTGCTGGGCCTCGTGGCGGGCGGCTCGCTCACGCTGTGCTACACGATCGGCGGCCTGATGGTGCCGGAGCAGGTGCGCACCACGGCCTTCGGCTTCTTCTCCGGCGCCGCCCTCTTCGGCGGCGCGGTCTCGCCCGTCGGTCGCCGGCCTCGTCGCCCACGTCTCGCTGCGCGGGATCTACTGGATCGACGGGCTGCTGTACCTCGTGCTCGCCGCGGCCCTCGTGCGCGGACGGGCGCTGCGCGTCACGGCCTCCCGGCCGGCCCCCGTGCTGGGCTAGAGTTGGGCGCATGAAGTCCTGTCACCGCTGCGGCCGCGAGCTCTCGCTGCTGGCGAAGGTCGCGCGCACCGACGGCTGCCCGTACTGCCACTCCGATCTCAAGTGCTGCCTCAACTGCCGGCTGCACGACCCCGGGGCGAACAACCAGTGCCGCGAGCCGCAGGCCGAGTGGGTCACCGACAAGGACAAGGCGAACTTCTGCGAGTTCTTCGAGTTCCTCGAGACCTCGCCGCTGACGCAGCCGGGCATGGCGGGCGCGCAGTCGGAGACCCGCCGCGCGCGCGACGCCTTCGACTCGCTGTTCCCGAAGAAGCGCTGAGGGTTCCCACGACCGAACCGGCGTAACATCGCCGCGCGCGGGAGACACGTGGCGAGCTCGGCCGGCACGACGGGCCGCTGGCACCTGGCAGACGGCGAGGAGGCTCGCCTGACCCCCGGGGCGGCCTCCGCCGCCGAGATCCGCAGCCGCGGGCCGCTGCCGCTGCGAACGCGCCGCGAGGCGCTGCACCACGCACGGCCCGCGTTTCCAGGCACGGCCGTCGTGCTCGGCGAGGCCGCCTACGAGGTCGTCGAGGAGGAGGAGGCCGCCGAAGGCGGCTTCGTGTACCGCCTGCGCGCCTGGCCCGAGGGCGAGGTGCCGCGCGGCCGCGTGGTGTACGACCGCGGGCTGGTGCAGACGGTCGGGATCCAGAGGCAGCGCGCCCGCCTGCGGGCGCGCGCACGGCCATGGCGGTTCGTGCTGTACCCGCTGGTGGGCCTGCTGCCCGAGGACCAGCAGGAGTGGCTGTGCGATCGCCTGGGGCTCTACGCGGTGACGGCGACGCTCGTCTCCGGCCTCGTCGAGAGCGCGGCCGTGCTGGCCCTGCTGGCGGGCCTGGGCCGCACGGCCGACGTCGGCCGATCGGTCGCCCTGCTGCTCGCGGCGCCCGCCCTGGTCCTGCTCGTGCTGCCGGGCCTGGGGCGCGCGTTCGGCGCGGCGTTCCTGCGGGAGACCGGCGGCTCGCCGTTCGTGCTGGCCGTGGTCGCGGCGCTTCGGGCCCTGGGCGCCGCGCCGCGGCGTCCGCCCGCCGGCTTCGCGCCGCTCACGCGCGAGACGTTCTGGGCCCGCCTGCGGCAGCCGGACGAGCTGCGGGCGTGCGCCGACGGCACGCTCGTCGTGCGGGGCGCGCTGCCCCACGTCGGCTGGGACTCCATGCGGCGGCTCGAGGCCGGCGAGGCCGCCCGGGCCGACTACTGGCAGGTCGAGCCGCGGCTGCCGGAGTGGGAGGGCGGCCGCCTCGTCTACGCCTACCGCCTCGTCCCGCTCGGCGACCCGCCGCCTTCGAGCGAGCCGACTCCGCCGGACGCCACGGCCTACGCCGACGAGGTGCTGGGCGGTGTCCGCTGCGAGTGGGACGCCTTCAACTCGGGCTTCGCGTGGCTGACGAGCCTGCTCGGAAGCGACCTGCAGGCCCGGGCCTTCGACCACCGCGGCGGCCCGCCGGCCGTGCGCCGTGCGACCCTGGCGACCGCGGCCGCGAGCGCCCTCCTGGCCGTCTACCTGCTGAGCTACCTGCCCGGGCCGCCAGGCGATCCGCTGGCGCCCGTCGTGGCGCTCGCCAGCCTGCTCCTGCTCCTCGACGCGGGCCTGCGGATCCGGGCCGCCCGGGCCGGGCGCTACGCGCCGAGCCTGCTGCGCGGCCTGCTGCCCTCGGACGTCCTGCGGCCCGAGCGAATCGCCTACCACGCTCACCGGGACGCGGAGCGCGACGCGCTCTCTCTGCCGGCCCGCGGCTGAACGGCGCGGGCCGATCGTGGACGGTCGGCGCTCAGGCGGCCGTGGGCCGGGCCCGCGGCGGCGGGGCGGCCGGCGTGCGGCGGTACAGCAGCCGGCGGTCGGCCGCCGGGATCCGCGTGCCCAGGATCACGTCCCAGGTCCCGTTCGTCAGGCCGAAGGCGATCTCCGTCCCGCGCGGGCTGTGGTGGTACTGGTGGTGGCGCCGGATGTAGTCGAAGTAGCGGGAGCGGATCACGTGGAAGTGCACCGAGTAGTGGACCCACTCCTCGATCACGTAGCACTGCAGGAGCGTCGCCACGAAGACGGGCGCGGTCGGCAGCGGCGCGATGTAGCTGAGCCCGCCCATCAGCAAGGCGAAAGGCAGCGAGTCGAGGAAGCCGTTGATGTACATGCCGTCCCATGGCCGCCGGTGGTGGTCGCCGTGCATCGTGTCGAAGAAGCGGTGCAGGGCGTGCTGCAGCCGGCCTGGCCCGTCGGGGAAGCGGCCGTGCAGGACGTGGCGGTGGACCGTGTACTCGAGCCACGTCCACACGGCGACGCCCAGAGCGACGAACGCCAGCGTCTGCCAAAGGCGCTGCCGGAGCGCCAGAGGCAGCACGACGAGCATGTAAACCGTGTAGAGGACCGTCACGGGATAGAAGCGCCGCCGGGCCGTGCGCGCCTCCTTGCGCAGGTCGATTCCCTGCGGGTAGCTCGGGAACGGGATGCCGTGGACGGACTTCAGGACACTGCCGCGGGGCGCTTCCATGCTCTGCTCGCTATGCTCGTCTCGCTCGGGGACCCAGCCTTCGATTCTAGTTCGAGCCGACGATCCCCGTCGACCCGCCCAGCTCGCTCCCCGCGAGCCTACTTCCAGTGGCTGGAGACGAACTCCTCGGTCTCGGGCAGGCCGCCCTGCAGGATCAGGTAGCCGTCGGGCGGCTCGCGCTCGGTCGTCTCGCGGTTGACGGGCTGGCGCATCATGCGCAGCACCTCCGCGTGGTCCGTGGTGTGGCCGAGCACCCAGGACAGCTTCATCAGGGCCGTCTCCGGCAGCATGTTGTCGAGCGGCACGACACCCAGCTCGAGCAGGTCGCGGCCCGTGTCATAGACGTACATCTGCGCGTAGCCCCACAGGGTCTGCACGGTCATCACCACGTGCACGCCGGCGTCCCGCGCCCGCCGCAGCGCCGGGTAGAGCGGCTTGTTCACGTGGCCGAGGCCGGTGCCCGCGATCACGATGCCCCGGTAGCCCTTCTCGATCAGCGCGTCGACGAGGTCGGGCTTCATCCCCGGGTAGTAGTAGAGGATCGTCGTGCGGTCGTCGTAGGCCGTGTCGACGCGGGCCCGCCGCGAGCGGTCGCGCCGGCGGTAGTCGCTGGTCAGATAGCGGAATTCCTCGCCCACCATCGCCAGCGGCACGCCGCCGACGGTGCGGAACGTCGAGCGGTAGGAGCTGTGCATCTTGCGGCAGCGCGTGCCGCGGTGCAGGAGCGCGTAGCGGTCGGAGGTCGGCCCGAACATGCAGATCACCACCTCCGCGATCTCCCCGCGGCCGGCCGCGCGCACCGCGTGGATCAGGTTGAGCGCGGCGTCCGACGAGGGCCTGTCGGACGAGCGCTGCGAGCCCACCATCACGATCGGCACCGGCGGGTCCTGCACCATGAACGACAGGATCGCGGCGGTGTGGCCCATGGTGTCGGTGCCGTGGCCGATCACGATCCCGTCGACGCCGGCCTCGATCTCGCGGCCGACCGCCTCGGCCAGGGCGACGTACTGCTCCTTCGCCATGTTCTCGGAGAAGACGCCGAACAGCTTCTTCGTGGTCAGGTTCGCGAGGTCGGCCAGCTCGGGAACCGCGCCGTACAGCTCACCCGGCGTGAAGGCCGGGATCACCGCCCCGGTCCGGTAGTCGAGGCGCGAGGCGATCGTGCCGCCGGTCCCCAGCAGCGTGACGCGCGGCAGGTCGGGCCGGGAGGGGAACTCCTTCTCGGGGATCTTGTAGACGGCCTCGCGGTAGCCGACCTCCTCGATCGAACGGACCCGCTCGACGTGGACGCCCACGTTGTAGCCCGTCTTGAGCTTGATCACGACGTGCTCGTCGTCGAGCGTCTCGCTGCGCGGCAGGATCACTCCCTCGAACAGGCTGCCCGCGTCGTTCGCCAGCCGCACGTCGCTCCACACGCGCACGCGGTGGCCCTCGAGGAGAGCGCGGGCGCGGCCCCGGTAGCCCTCGAGCGGGTCCGCGGCGCTCATCGCGGCAGCTCCACCGACGCGCGCAGCGCCGCCACCACCTCGGGCGCAGGAACGCGGCCGCGGAGAGCGTCCATCGCGCGTCCGGTCGCGTGGCGCAGCAGGCGCTCCGGGTCGCCGTCGTACGCCTCGTCGGCCGCCGCCGCCAGCCAGCGCGCGACCATCGCGCGCCAGCCGGGCGGCTCGCCGTCCAGGCCCAGCTCGCCGAGCAGCCCCGCCAGGGGCTCGCCGGGCCACTCCACCATGCGGCGCACGAGCAGGTGCCAGGCGTCGCGCCGCACCGGCCGCGCGGCGAACGCGCGGAATAGCTCCAGCCAGCGCTCGGGCGCGACACGGTCGACCACGACCCCGGCGCGGCGCAGCCCCTTCAACCGCTCCCCGAAGAAGAACGCCGCGAAGCGCAGGTCGGCCCCGGCCTCGGCGACCACGCGGTCCACGAGCGCCGCCCCCCCGCGGCGCACGAGGTAGTGGACGAGCGGGCGCGGCAGGCCCGCGGCGACGTAGCGCGCCTCGCGCTGCCAGGGCGGCTCGGGCAGGGTCGCGCGCAGCAAGGCGACGCGCTCGCGCGTGACGCGCGTCGGCGGCGAGTCGGTGTCCGGGTACATGCGGTCGGGCCCCGGCAGGATGCGCTCGAAATCCGTCGAGCCGTCGGCGAAGGGCTGGCGCGTCTCGTTCGGCACGCCGTCCACGGCGTCGACGTAGCGCAGGCGGATCTCCTCGGCCGCCGTCCGGACGTCGCGCTCGGGCCCCCAGACGAGCACCAGGCCGTCGCCGTCCCCGCCGCCCATCGCCCGGCGCAGCAGGCCGAGCTCTTTCCGCGACTCCTGCGGCCCGTCCTCGGAGTGGAACAGGACCGGCGGCTGGTCGAGGCCGGCGATCACCCGCACGCGCCCGGCCAGCTCGTGCGCGAAGCGGCGTCCCGGCTGCGTCGGCCAGGACAAGGTACCCGCGAGCCCCGGCAGCAGCACGGCCAGCGCGCGGAAGGGCCCCTGGCCCAGCTCGAACCCGGGCCGCCGTCCCTCCGCTGCCACGAGCCGCTCCCACGCGCCCGGCCGCAGCGGCTCGAACACCTCCAGCCCCCGCCGCCCGCTCACGTCCAGCGTCGCCACACGCACGTCCGCGGCCGCACGGAACCCGCGCCTGTGCAGCTCGTCGCGCAGGCCCAGCAGGTTCACCTGGCGCCAGGCCTCGCCGTGGACGAGCCGCCTGGCCCAGCCCGCCTGCGGCACGCCCTTGATCTCCACGCGCCGGCCGCCGCGCACCGAGACGTTCACGTCCTGCCGGCTCGCGCCCATGCCCACCCGCACGTGGCCGGTCGAGCGGCACACGCGGCCGACCAGCAGGATCGCCTCGACGGCCTCGTCCGGCGTGCGCAGGTCGGGGCCGGTGACCGTCTCGATCAGCGGCATGCCGAGGCGGTCGGTGCGCCAGACGATCAGGTGGCCGCGGTCGGAGACCTCGCGGCAGGAATCCTCCTCGACGCTCACCTGCGTGATCGAGAGCGTGCGGCCGCGGAAGGGCAGCCTGCCGTTCACGCCCACGATCGCCGTGCGCTGAAAGCCGGTCGGGATCGAGCCGTCGAGGTACTGCTTGCGGGCGATGTGCACCTCGTCCACGATGTCGCAGCCCAGCATCAGGCACTGCTCGATCGCGACGTCGACCGCAGGCTGGTTCACCGGGAACGGCGGCGTGTCGTCCATCTCGTAGGTGCAGGTGTTCTCGCGGTTGAGCAGGTAGACGATGTGCTTGCGGGTCTTGAACTCCATGAGCGCGGTGCCGTCGTACACCCCCAGCTCCGAGAGCGTCGGCCGCATGTGGCGCAGCACGGTCCCGTCGTGGCTGCGCGTGTAGCGGCCGGCCGGGCAGTGGCAGAACAGCTTGCGCTCGGTGAGCAGCTGCTGGTGGACCTCGAGGCCGCAGACGAGGCCGACGGCGGCGTAGTCGAGCCGCGGCTCCTGGCCGGGGCTCACGGCGCTCCCGTGGGGGACGCTGCCGGCAGCCGCGAGGCGGCGACCACGCGGTTGCGGCCGGACTGCTTGGCGGAGTAGAGCCCACGGTCGGCGGCTGCCAGCAAGGCCTCCGGCTCCTTACCGTCCGCCGGCCAGACGGCGACGCCGAAGCTGGCCGTGAGGGGGATGCGCGCCCCCTCGTGGACGAAGCGGTGCTTCTCCAGCGCCAGGCGCAGCCGCTCCGCGGCCTGCAGCGCGCGCTCCTCCTCCGAGCCCGGCAGGATCACCACGAACTCCTCGCCGCCGAAGCGCGCCGCGTGGTCGCCCTTGCGCAGGTGCTGGGCGAGCAGGCGGGCGACCGAGCGCAGCGCGGCGTCGCCCGTGGGGTGGCCGTAGGTGTCGTTGAGCTTCTTGAAGCGGTCGACGTCGAGCATCACGAGGCCGAGCCGCCCCGCGTCGCGGCGGTCCTCGTTGGCGATGGCCGCGGCCAGCAGCTCGTTGAAGGCGCGCCGGTTGTAGAGGCCGGTGAGGCCGTCGCGCACGGCCAGCTCGCGCTGGCGCTCGCGGTCCTTGATCAGCGAGAGCGTGGCCGCGGCCTGGTTCGCCAGGATCTCCAGCACCCGCCGCGACGAGGCGTCGAAGGCCCGCTGCGGGCCGGTCAGCAGCAGCGCGCCGAGCGTGCGGTTGCGCGCGCGCAGCGGCACCGCCAGCAGCGAGCCGGCGCGGCCGGCGCCCTCGTCGAGCACCAGCACCGGCATTCGCGTCTCGTGGCCGGCCACGTGGTCGAGCAGGTACGCCTCCTCGGCGCTGCGCAGCACCCAGGCCGCCCAGGTGCGCTCGTCGAGCCCGACCGCCCGCTTGGCGTACTCGGTGGGCCAGCCGAAGGCCGCCTCGACCACGTAGCGCGTGCCGAGGTCGTCCGTCACGACCACGGCCGCGCCGTCGAGGCCGGCGACGTGGCGCGCCGAGCGCACCAGCAGCTCGAACACCTCCGGCTCGTGCGACAGCGTCGCCAGCCGCTGCGAGATCGGGTAGACGGCCTTGAACTCGACGTCGAGCTCCTCGCGGCCGAGCGAGGCGCGCACGTGCCGGACCGCCTCGCCCGCGAGGCCGGCGAACCCGGCGAGCAGCTGCGGCTCGCGGCCGGTGAACGTCTGGATCTCCAGGCGATCGGCCACGAGCACGCCCACGGTCCCGCTGCCGACCTTCACCGGCAGCGCCAGCAGCGAGCCGATCTTCACCTGCCCGCGGTACCACGGCAGCTCCCACAGCAGGCGCTTGAAGTCGGTCGCGTAGAACGGCTGGTCGCGCTGGACGAGGAACGAGAACGGGTCCGAGCCGAGCGGCACCGCGCAGTCGGGCAGCAGCGACTCGGGCCCGTGCGCCACGCGCAGCAGCGCCTGCTCGCGCTGGCGGTCGAGGTCGAAGTAGAGGACGGCGTGCGCGCCGACCGCCTCCTTGGCGACGTCGACGATCCGGCGCAGGGCCTCGTCCAGCTCGTTCGCGCGGTCGAGCTGACGCGCGCGCCGGCCCTCGCCGGTGACCTGGTGCAGCGCCTCGGCCGCGCTGGCGGCCGGGCCGGCGCCGCGGCCGGCGGGCTCGTCCTCCAGCTGGTCGATGCCGTGCCGCACGCGCGCCAGCTCGGCGAGCGTCGTGCTGAGGCGGCGCTTCTCGCCGGCCAGTGCCCGGTTCACGGCGAGCGCGAGCGCGAAGTAGCCGACGGCCGCGGCCACCGCGTGGCGCGCGTCGAACGGGTGTGCCCAGGCCGCCTCCGCGGCGGCGAGCAGCGTCGCCTGGCCGGCGAACGCGAGCGCCAGCCACAGGCCCTCGGCCACCGCCTGCGAGGCGATCAAGAGCGTCATCAGCGGCCAGGCGGGCACTCCGACGGGGGCGATCAGCTGGCCCAGGGCGTCGATCGAGAGCACGAGGCAGCCCTGCAGCGCCAGCGCCTCGGGCCGTTTGCTCCCGCGCAGGCTCGCCAGCAGCGCGGAGCCGGTGACGCCCAGGCCGAGCAGCAGCGCGTAAGCGCCCTTCAGCCACCCGGGGGAGGCCGGGGCCAGCGGCCGGACGAGCGCCACCAGCGTCAGCACGCAGGCGAGGCCGAAGAACACCCGGCCGGCGCGCCAGCGCACGCGGATGTCGAGCACCGGGTCGGTGGGAGGAAGGGGTTCGGCCATTACGGAGGCGGGCGGCCTCCGCGGCGATGATAGCAGCCGCGGGGTCAGGTCTTGAATCGTGCGGGTGGACCGCAGCAGTCGGCGCGTGCTACAAGCTTGCCCTTCGCCGAAGACCGGAATGGACCCGACCAGCGAGCGCGCGATCGCGGACTACCACGCCCTGCTGCGCGACGAGCAGGCGCTGGCGCAGGAGCTCGAGGAGCGCTTCCTGGAGCGGATGCGCGAGCGCGAGCTGACGTTCGGCGGCCGGGTGCTGTGCCCCTTCCCGCGGCCGAACCTGGTCTCGCTGCCGCTCTACGAGGAGGTCCGCGGCGCTTGTCGCGGGATCTTCGGCGCCGTCGAGAGGCTGGAGGCGGCGCTCGGCCGCGAGCTGTGGCAGCGCGTCGGGCTGCTGCCGGAGGAGCAGGAGCTGGCCGCGATCGACCCGGGCTACCGCCGCTCCGCGCCGCTCGCGCGGCTCGACTCGTTCCTCACGCCCGCGAGCTACCAGTACGTGGAGCTCAACGCCGAGACGCCCGCGGGGAGCTCCTACGCCGACGCGCTCGCCGAGCTGTTCCTGGAGCTGCCGCTCGTGCGGCGCTTCGAGCAGCGCTGGCGGCTGCGCCGCTTCCACACCGGCGAGCGGCTGCTGCAGACGATCCTCGGCTGCTACCGCGAGGCGGGCGGCCGTCGCGAGCAGCCGACGATCGCGGTCGTCGACTACGAGGACGTGCCGACCCGCGTCGAGCACCAGCTGGTGCGGCGGCACTTCGAGTCGCGGGGCTGCCCCTCCTTCGTGTGCGACCCTCGCCAGCTCGACTTCGAGGGCGGCCGGCTGCGCCACGCCGGGCGCGAGATCGACGTCGTCTACAAGCGGCTGCTCGTCAACGAGCTGCTGCAGCGCGCCGCGGAGGTGCGGCCGCTGATCCAGGCCGTCCGCGAGCGCGCGGTCGTGCTCGTCAACCCCTTCCGCTGCAAGCCCATCCACAAGAAGGCGATCTTCGCGGCGCTCACGGACGACGCGCTGCAGGGCCTGTTCACGAGCGAGGAGCGCGCCGCCATCCGCTCGCACGTGCCCTGGACGCGGCGCGTGGCCGAGGGCGGGACGACCCGCTTCGGCGAGCCGGTCGACCTGCCGGCCTTCATCCTCGCGAACCGCGAGCAGCTGGTGATGAAGCCCAACGACGAGTACGGGGGCAAGGGCGTCTTCATCGGCTGGGAGACCTCGGACGCCGACTGGGTGCAGGCCCTCGAGCAGGCGCTGGCCACGCCGTACGTCGTGCAGGAGAGGGTGGAACTGCTGCGCCAGGAGTTCCCGGTGATCGTGCCGGAGGCGGGCGTCGGGCGCGGCTCGCTGCAGTTCCGCGACTTCGTCGTGGACCTCGACCCCTACCTCTTCGACGGCGAGGCCTTTGGCTTTCTCACGCGCCTCTCCGCCACCTCGCTCGCCAACGTCACCTCGGGCGCCGGGCAGGTCCCGTCGTTCGTGGTCGAGCCGAGGCGTTGAGGCGCTACTTCACCTGCAGCGTCTTCAGGTACTCGACGACGGAGTGGATCTTCTCGCTCACCCGCTTGTCGTCGTAGTTGGTGTCGGCGTTCTTGAACGCGTCGCCCCAGATCGGCATGTCGGGCGCGCCGTGGCCCTTGAGGGGTTGGCGCCCGTCGACGATCCGGACCACCATCTCCGTCGGAAAGCTGCCGCCGTGGCGCTTCGCGAGCAGCGTCAGGTCGGCCGGGTGGAAGCGCAGGCTGTCCGCGAGCGGCCCTTCGCCCCTGCCATCCGTGCCGTGACAGCTCGCGCAGTGCGTGCGGAACGTGTAGGCCCCGGAGATGCCGTCGATCGCCGGCTCCTTCGCCTGTCCGCCGGTGGCGGGCGGCTGCGAGAGGCCTGCCTCCGGCAGCGGCATGTCGGACGCCCGTGTGCCCGCAGCTAGCGTCACCAGCAGCGGCAGCGCCACCCAGCCGATTCCGCGCATGCTCGCCTCCCCTGGGGCCGGGGCGCCCCTCGAGGGCAGCGCCAACGCCCCGCCCGAACCACCCGATGGATGCAGGGAATCATATGCCCCGCGGCTCGAGCCCGACAACGGTGCATTGCCCCGGCCCCGGGGCTGTGGTCAACTCACGTCCTCATGGCCGAGGCGGACGCGCGTGAGGCCCGTGCGATCGGGCCGCTCCAGCTGCTCGCGCTGGGCGTGAACGGCATCGTCGGCGTCGGGATCTTCTTCGCGCCCTCGGCGGTCGCTGCCCGCGCGCCCGGCCTCGGCACGGTCGCCGTGTTCGTCGCGACCGGCCTCGCCCTCGTGCCTGCGGCCCTGACCTTCGCCGCGCTCGGCCGGCGCTTCGACGAGGACGGCGGCCCGGTCGTCTTCGCTCGCGCCGCCTTCGGCCCGCGCGTCTCGTTCCTCGTGGGCTGGGTCGCCTACGTCAGCGCCTTCTTCTCGGCCGCCGCGGTGATCGCCGGCCTGACGCGGGCGACCGCGCCGGCGTTCGGCATCGAGGGTGCCGCCGGCCGGCACGCGGCGGCGGTGCTGCTGACGCTCGCCCTGGCGCTGGTCGTCGGCTCGGGCCTGCGGCTGTCGGCGCGCGTGTGGACGGGCCTCACGGCGCTGAAGCTGCTGCCCCTGCTGCTCCTCGTCGTCTTCTTCGCCGCCTTCGGCCGGGGCCTGCCGGGCCCCCAGGCCGGTGCGCCGTCGGCCTCGTGGCTCGCCGCCGGCCTCATCGTGATGTTCGCCTTCCAGGGCTTCGAGATCGTGCCGGTGGTCGCCGGCCAGGTACGCTCGTCCTCGCGCGCGGTGCCGCTCGCGACCGTGGGCTCGCTGCTGTTCGCGATCCTCCTCTACTCGGCTCTCGCGCTCGCCTGCGTGGTCGCGCTGCCCGCCCTCTCGTCCTCGGCGGCGCCGCTGGCTGACGCGGCGGGCGTCCTCGGCGGGCACGGGCTCGCGCAGCTGGTCGCCGCCGGCACCAGCGTCTCGGCGCTGGGCATCGCCTTCGGCATGATGGTGACGACGCCGCGCTACCTCTCCTCGCTGGCGGCCGGCCAGCACCACCTGCTCGGGCTCGACCGCGTGACGGAGAAGGGCGTGCCGCTGCCCGCCCTGGTGGTGACGGCGGCGGTGGTGGCACTGGTCGTCGGCTCGGGCGAGCTGGCAGAGCTGTTCGCGCTGTCGAGCATCGCCGTGCTGGCCCAGTACGGCGTCAGCGCCGCCGCGCTGGTCGTGCTCGCCCGTCACCGGAGCCTCGGCCTGCAGCCGCGGGACGCCTGGCCGGCACTGCCCACGCTGCTGGTCGCGTTCGCTCTCGTGGCCTTCGGGGCCACGGCCCGGGAAGGCCTGGTGGCGGCCGCGACGGTGCTCGTCGGCCTGTTGCTGCTCGCTCTCGCGCGCCGCCGGGCCTGACGAGCGCGGTCGCGCGCAGGGCGCGGACTATACTGGCCCGGGAGGCGGCGGCATGATCCACTTCCGGACGATCATCGAGCCGTTCCGGATCAAGTCGGTCGAGTCGATCAAGTTCACGAGCCGCGAGGACCGCGTGAAGGCGCTGGCGGAGGCGGGCTACAACCTGTTCCAGCTGCACGCCGAGGACGTGCTGATCGACCTGCTCACCGACTCGGGGACCGGGGCGATGTCGGCGGCGCAGTGGGGCGCGATCATGCAGGGCGACGAGTCCTACGCGGGCAGCCGGTCCTTCTATCGCTTCCGCGACGTGGTGCAGGACCTGACCGGCTTCCGCCACGTCATCCCCACGCACCAGGGCCGCGCGGCCGAGCGCATCCTGTTCCACAGCGTGCTCCAGCCGGGCGACGTGGTGCCGAACAACAACCACTTCGACACGACGCGCGCGAACGTCGAGGTGGAGCAGGCCGAGGCGCGCGACCTGGTGATCGCCGAGGGACGCGTGCCGTCGCTGGTCCACCCGTTCAAGGGGAACATGGACCTGGCGGCCCTCGAGCGCACGCTGGAGCGGGACGGCGAGCACGTGCCGCTGGTGATGGTGACGGTCACGAACAACGCGGGCGGCGGACAGCCCGTCTCGCTCGAGAACTTGCGCGGCGTGCGCGCGCTGTGCGACCGCTACCGCACGCCCTTCTTCCTCGACGCCTGCCGCTTCGCCGAGAACGCGTACTTCGTCAAGCAGCGCGAGCCGGGCCAGGCCTCGCGCACGCCGAAGGAGATCGCGCGCGAGATGTTCTCGCTGGCCGACGGCTGCACGATGTCCGCCAAGAAGGACGGCCTCGCGAACATCGGCGGCTTCCTGGCGATGAACGACGCGACCTGGGCGGAGCGCTGCCGCAACCTGCTGATCCTCACCGAGGGCTTCCCGACCTACGGCGGCCTCGCGGGCTACGACCTCGAGGCCGTGGCGCGCGGGCTCGAGGAGGTGGTCGAGGAGCCCTACCTGCGCTACCGGCTGCGCTCCATCGAGTACCTGCACGAACGGGTGGCGGCCGCGGGCGTGCCCGTGCTGCGGCCCGCCGGCGGCCACGCGGTCTACCTCGACGCGCGGGCGCTCCTGCCGCACGTGCCGCCGCTCGCCTACCCCGGCATCGCCCTGGCGAATGCGCTCTACGTCGAAGCTGGGATCCGCGGTGTCGAGATCGGGACCGTGATGTTCGGCCGCCGGCCCGACGGCAGCGAGCAGCCGGGCGCGATGGACCTGGTGCGGCTGGCGGTCCCGCGGCGGGTCTACACGCAGTCGCACGTCGACTACGTCGCCGAGGCGGTGATCGCCGTGGCGCAGATGAAGGAGAGCCTGCATGGCTACCGGATCGTCGAGGCCCCCGCAGTCCTGCGGCACTTCACCGCGGTCTTCGAGCCGCTCCCGGCCTGAGCGGCCATGAGCGCGCCGGCCCTCCTCCTGCTCGCCGCGCTGCCGTTCGCGCAGTCCGGCTTCAGCCCGGGCGACCCGGCCTGGCGCGCGCGCGCTGCGCGGCCCGAGATCGCGCCCCGCGCCTTCGTCGCCTCCGCCCCCAGCCTGGGCAAGCCGGGTGCGCTGGCCCTCTCGGGCGAGGGCAACGCCGCCGCGGCCGGCGGCTGGGAACGGCGGGTCGAAGGCGTCGTCCCCGACCGCTGGTACCGGCTCACCGCGCACTACCGCACCGAGCAGGTGGCCCACGAGAGCTGGCAGGTCGTCGCGCGGCTCGACTGGTCGGGTGCGGACGGCGCCCGTGTCGGACAGCCCGACTACGCCTGGCGCGGCGAGCGCGCGGGCGACTGGCGGAAGCTCACGCTCGAGGCGCCCGCCCCCGCGGGCGCCGCGGCCGTCCAGGTGCAGCTCCAGCTCCGCGACGGGGGGCCGGGCGTCGTCTACTGGGACGACCTGCGCCTCGAGGAGATTGCCGCTCCCGGCCCCCGCCGGGTGACGATCGCCGCGCTGAACCTGAGGCCGCGCCACACGACCTCGGCCGCCGACAGCGTACGCGCCTGGGTCGCGCTGGCGGGGGCGTCGGTTCCGGCCGGGACCGACGTGATCCTGCTCTCCGAGGGCATCCCCATGGTCGGCACGGGTCGTTCCTACGTGGACGTGGCGGAGCCGGTGCCGGGACCGACGACCAAAGCGCTCTCCGAGCTCGCGCGGCGCGAGCACGCGTGGGTGGTGGCGGGCCTGTACGAGCGCTCGGGGAGCGCCGTCTACAACACGGCGGTCCTGATCGACCGCGCCGGCGCCCTCGCCGGGACCTACCGCAAGGTCTACCTGCCGCGCGAGGAGGTCGAGGGCGGGCTCACGGCCGGGTCGGCCTACCCCGTGTTCGCGACCGACTTCGGCAGGGTCGGGCTGATGATCTGCTGGGACACGCAGTTCGCCGACCCCGCCCGCGCGCTGGCGCTCGGCGGGGCGGAGCTGCTGCTGGTGCCGATCGCCGGCGGCAACGAGACGCTCGTGCGGGCGCGCGCGATCGAGAACCGCGTGTTCCTGGCGAGCTCCGGCTACGACTACCCGACGCAGGTCACCGACCCGGACGGCCAGGTGCTGGCTCGCGCCGTGACCGACGGTACCGTCGCGGTGGCGACGATCGACCTCAACCGGCGCTACCTCGACCCCTGGCTCGGCGACATGCGCGGGCGGCTGTTCAAGGAGCTGCGCACGGACGTGCCGGCCACGCTGCCTTGAGCGTGAAGCGCCGGCTCGACTTCCACGACCACCGCCGCGAGCTCGACCGCAACCGCTTCGTCTACGCCGTGGTGTCGCGCCGGGCGCGCGGCCTCTCGATCGGCGTGAACCTGAACCCCGACAAGGCCTGCAACTTCGACTGCCCGTACTGCCAGGTGGACCGCACGACGCCGGGCGGCGCCGCGCAGGTGGACGTGGCGGTGCTGCGCGGCGAGCTGGAGGGCCTGCTGCGCCGCGTGGCCGGCGGCGAGCTGTGGGACGAGGCGCCCTTCGACACCGCGGCGCCCGAGCTGCGGCGCGTCGCCGACATCGCCTTCGCCGGCGACGGCGAGCCGACGCTCGCGGCGGAGTTCCCGCTGGCGGCTGCCGCGGCCCGCGAGGCACGCGACACTCTGGCTCCGGGCGTGCCGCTGAGGCTGCTCACGAACGCCGCTCTCTTCCACGCCCCGATGGTGCGCGCGGCCCTCCCTGAGTTCGACGAGCTGTGGTGCAAGCTCGACGCCGGGAGCGAGCGCTACTTCCAGCTCGTCGACGGCACGCGGCTGCCGTTCGAGCGCGTGCTCGACAACCTGCTCCTCGTCGCGCGCGAGCGGCCGATCGTCGTGCAGAGCCTGTTCCTGGCGCTGGACGGCGCGGGTCCGGACGAGGCCGAGATCGAGGCCTGGGCCGGCCGCCTGCGTTGGATCACCACCGAGGGAGGCCGCATCGACCACGTCCAGGTCTACACCGTGGCCCGCAAGCCCTCCGACCCGCGGGTCGGCGCGCTCCCGACCGCGCGCCTGCGGGCGATCGCCGGGCGTGCCCGCGCGGCAGGCGTCCGCGCCGAGGTCTACGGCGCCTGAAGGCCGTTCCCTTCCTCAGGGCGCCCCGGGGGCGTTCAGCAGGTGGTCGGCCGCCAGCACGAGGAACAGGTAGTCCGTCGTGCCGCCGCCGAGCACGTACTCCGTCTGCTGCCAGAGGTAGGGCCACTCCAGCAGCTCCGGGTAGTCCGGGCGGATGAGCGCGGTCCCCGAGACGCTGCCGCCCGGCAGGTAGCTCCAGTCCGCCCGGTTGAAGCCGTACGCCACGAGCGTCGAGCGCGCGCCCACACCCGAGACGAAGGAGGCGTTGTTTGGCCCCGGGTGACAGCCCAGCACGAAGTCGAGCGCGTTCAGCATGAGGTCGCTCGAGAACAGCTGCGGGAACGCGGCGTGCAGGAAGTACTGCTCCATGCCGAAGGCCTGGATCGCCCAGCCGGCGCCCCAGATGTTGGGCTCGTAGGGCACGCCGTAGGGCGTCTTCTTCTCGAGGCGCAGCACCTCGTCGCGGTGGGCCGCGACGGCGTCGGTCACGGCCTTCGTGAAGGCGGGATCGTTCACGGCGGCGAGCGCCCGGCCCACGATCCAGCCGGTCGCGCGGATCTGCGACACGATCTCGTCGCGCTGCGAGACCAGGTAGTCCGCGTAGCGCCGCTCCCCCGTCGCGAGCAGCAGCTCGACCGCGAGGCCGATCCGCGCGCTCGGCCGCCCCCTCTGCCAGGCCGGGACCGGCGCCTGGTCCTCGTCCGTCGTGTCCCAGATTCGGCGGGCGATGCCGAGGCACTCGGCCGCGAGCGCGTCGTCGTAGCCCGTGAGGGCGCGGGCCGAGGCGGCGAGATCGGCCGCGACCTGCAGCTCGCGCTGCGGGTTCTTCTCGGTGAAGACCCAGCGGTCGTCGGCCGAGCCGCGGACGCCCGCCCCCACGGGTGGCGGGCTGGCGGGTGCCGTCTTCGGGTCGAACACCACGCCGTCCGTCTGTGTCGAGAAGTCGCCCAGGTGGGTGTACTGCCGCAGCGTCGGGCTGATGATCCCGCGGTAGAAGCGGCCGAGCGCGCGGTAGCCCCCGACCACCGTCAGCGCGCCGTGCTGGATCTGCTGCAGCAGGTCCGGCTTGCCGTCCGGCTGGTGGATCTCGACCACCCGGTTGGCCTCGTCGATGCTCGTCTGGTCGTACTCCGGGTGGAAGGCCTCCCAGGCCAGGGCGAGGCCGCGCATCGTGTCCGCCTGCGACTCGACGCGCAGGTCGTCGTCGCCCGCGTCGTGCCAGCCGCCTTGGTCGAGGCCCGGCACGGGCTCGCCCGGCGCGAACCGGGTCAGCGTCTCCGGGCCCTGCAGGTAGCCGTCGAAGTGGTTGTACGAGACCGGCGCCATGCGCGCGTCGTCGAGGTGGCAGGCGCCGTGCCACACGCGGTAGCGCTCGTTCACGCGCACGTGGCACATCTGGATCGGCAGGAAGTACTCGAGCGTCGGCTGCCACACGTCGCGGGCGAAGACGTCTCTGCCGATGCGGAACGGGCTGGAGCGCGCCTCGCCGTAGCGCACCACGTACATCCCCGGCCGCTCGACGGTGCTGAAGTCGAAGCGCAGGTACTGGTAGCGCAGGAAGCGGCCCCACTCCTGCGGCGCCTGCTCGAGCACCGGCTCGAGCCCGCCGTTCTCGGAGATCCGCGAGAGCACGGCCTTCGGCCGGCGCGCGTCGCCGCGGTCGAGCTCGATCACGGCCAGCTTCGTCTGCTTCGGGTGATAGCCGACCTGCGAGACCTGCACCACCGGCTCGGACCTCCAGCCGGGGATGGCGTGCGGGCTCACGAGCCAGTCGACGGCGCCCCTGGCGGCGCCGCGCGCGACCAGCGAGCGCACCACGAACCAGCCGTTGTTGTGCTGGGCGCGGCCGTCGACCAGCTCGAGGCCGCCGCCGGTCGCGTCCTCGATCACCAGCCGCTGCGCCTCCGACTCCGGCGCGATCGCCAGCCGCCGGCCCGTCGCCAGCGGCGCGACCTGGTAGTCGCCCGTCGCGTCGAGCGTGCCCGGGCCGTTGGCCTGGCGCGGGAAGACCCCGGACTGCGTCTCGCTCGCGTAGGTCTTGCCGAACAGGAGACCCGGGAACAGCTCGAGGTTGAAGCCGACCTTCCCGATCCAGGCCTCGGGCAGCGGCGCGTCGAGGTCGACCTGGATCCGGAACGACTGTCCCGCGGGCCGCACGCGCACGGTGTAGGCGAAGTGGAGATCGGGGTAGACCACCGGGTTGAAGCCCTTGCGGTCCTTCGACTCGTCCGGGTACGCGAGGCGCACGCTGATCTCGCCCGTAGCACGGTCGACGACGCGCTTGCCGATCACCTTCGGCACCGGCTGCCACTGCCCCGGCGTGCGGTCGAGCCGGATGTCGCCGTTGGTCGCGACGCGCAGGCCGTTCTGGATGACGCCGACACCGCCCTGGTGGCCCTCGGGGTAGTAGTCGTGCGCGAGCATGACGTTGAGGCCCGGCATCTCCAGGTACTCGAGCTCGTTGAGCGCGAGCGCCGGCGCCGGCGGTTCCGCAGCAGAGGCCCAGCCAGAGGCGAGGGCGAACGCAAGGGCTGCCGGCACGGCCGTTCGGAGCAAGGGACGGTCGCAGGTCATCGTGGATCCTCGCTGCAGGGGGCACCGGTGGGTGGCTTCGGGGCCGGCGGTGCGCGACGAGCCGCGATTGTACCGCGGCGCCTGTCGGCTGCCGGCGGCGGCCACGGGCCGCGCGAATGCCGCGCCTCTCCGATGCTGCTGCAGGCCGCGCCGATGGGCTGTCGGGCCTCGTGGCGCTCACGCTGGTCGAGCCGCCGCGCGGCACGTCTTCGCTTAGGCCTTGATTCTCTTTGCCTTGGCTTCCACGCCACCTTCCTTGACAGCGACCTTCACAGCATCTTCCATCGGATCCTTGAAGGGCACCTCTATTCGGAGCAGGCCGTGCTGGTAGGTCGCTTCGGCCTTGTCAGGCTTCACCGGCCAAGCCAAGGCCAGTGATGCGACATATTCGATGTCCCGCGCGGGCGCTGTCAGGTGGACGCTGTCCTGCAGAATCTTCACATCGACGGTATCCACTGGCGCTCCTGGGATTGCGAACTCCACCACTAGCTTGCGGGTCTCGGCGTCGCTGTACGCGACTGTATCGGGAGAAACCTTCATTCGATACTCCGGCATCTTGACATCCTCTCTGATGCGTTCCGGCGGGGGACCACCCGCTGCAAGCTGCTGGAGGGGTCGTGTTCTACTGCGACCCGCCACCGCCGGCCGCGCGCTCAAACCTATTGTGCGGGTCCGGGGAGCGCGCCAACCAATCGATTGTTCGGCGGCAATCCATCAGACCGGGCCGATGCTTGCGCAGTCTCATGGGAAGGATTCGACGCCCGGGAGCGGGTCGTGTCTCAGGCGGCCGGGACCGTCTCGCGGACAGGCGCCGACAGCCCCTGATCGATCATCCGCGCCGGCAGCTCCGGCTGGCGCGTGAGTGCGCGCTTGCGGAAGGGGCTCCAGAGCAGGGTGAGGATGTCGCTCAGCTTCATGTGCCGCGAGAAGTTGCGCAGCAGCTTCAGGGTTTGCAGCGGGCGCAGCAGGAACCGATGGGCGAACAGCAGCAGGTAGCCCTTCTGGCGCGCGCGGTTCACCACCTCGCCCGGCAGGACCTCCGGATCGATGTCCGAGCACTTGAACCACTTGTACCAGTCGCGGGCGTCGTCGATGATGCCGCGCTCGACATACTCCTGCCACAGCGGCGTGCCGCGGTAGACGCACAGCCGATTGAAGCCGAACGTGTCGAGCTCGAGCCGGGCCGCGAAGCGGAAGCTCTGCAGGATGTCCTGCTCGGTCTCGCCCGGCGAGCCGACCAGGAAGAAACCGTGGGCCGTGGCGATGCCGTGGCGCTTGGCCTGGCGCACGGCGTTCTCGATCTGCGCGAGCGTCTGCGTCTTCTTGAGGCGGTCGAGGACCTTCTGCGCGCCCGACTCGACCCCGAAAGCCAGGAAGCCGCAGTTGGCCTTCGCCATGATCGGGAACTGGTCCACCGCCACCGAGTCGACGCGGCCTTCGCAGCCCCAGCGGAAAGCCAGCTTGCGGTCGATGATGCCCTGGCAGATCTCGTTGATGCGGGTGCGCTTCAGCAGGAAGTGGTCGTCGGTGAGATAGATCGAGCGATAGCCATTGTCGTGCAGCTGCTGCATCTCGCCGAGCACGTGCGCGGCGGAGCGGTGGCGCCACTTGCCGTCGGCGAGCGCCGGGATGTCGCAGTAGACGCACGGGTAGGGGCAGCCGCGCGAGGTCTGCATGGTGCAGAAGCGGTCCAGCGACAGCACCGCGGGCACGTCGAGCGGCATCGACTCGATGTAGTCGATCGGCAGGGTGTCACGGTCGGGGTACGGGAAGCGGTCGAGGTCCTTGAGGATCGGCCGTGGCGGGTTCTCGACGACCCGGCCTCCGGAGCGCCAGACGAGCCCCGCCACCCGCCCGGGTGTGTCGAGGTTGTCGAGGTAGTCGGGCAACAGCTCCTCGCCCTCTCCGCGGCCAACGCAGTCGGCGTCGCCGCAGTCCTCGAGGATCTGGCGCCCGTTCATCGTCGCGAAAACGCCGCCGAGGATGACCGGCGTGTGCGGGGCCGACGCCTTCAGCCGGCGCGCCATCGCGCGCGTGGCGGGATACGAGGTCGTGGACAGGAAGGAGAGGGCGATCACGTCGGGCCGCTCCTCCTCGACGGCGGCGGCGATGTCCTCCTGTCTCATCCGAGGGTGGCAGGTGTCGAACATCCGGACCTCATGGCCGTGTTGGCGCACCGCGGGGGCCAGGGTCTCGATGCCGAGCGGGGGGAATGCCATCACTTGCACGCGATCGGGCGCGAAGCGCCCGTCGCCGAGTTCGGGAGGCAACAGGCGGTAGAAGTCCTCGTCCCGCACGTAGATCAGGAATACCTTCATCGATCGCCTCCCGGCTGACGTAGAGTCCCGTGCCCACCCAGGCGGCTACGGGCGAAGGGTCCCGGAATCCCTGCTGTACTTCTTTGGGCTCCATAATACCGTTTGTCTGAGAACCGTTTGTCTGAGACCTTGCCCGATGAGCAGGACGAGCGCCGCCGGGTCGAGGGCGAGCACGTCCTCCTGGAGCCTCAGGAGGACGTTAGACTGGAGGGAGATTGACTCTCCCGACCGGAACCCGTCTGGGTGCCTACGAGATCATCGGCCCGCTAGGCGCGGGCGGGATGGGGGAGGTCTACCGGGCGAGGGACTCGCGTCTCGAACGAACGGTTGCCCTGAAGGTCCTGCCGGACGAGTTCTTCGAAGACAAGGAGAGGGTGGCGCGCTTCGGGAGGGAAGCGAAGCTGCTTGCGGCGCTGAATCACCCGGGCATCGCGGCCATCTACTCATTCGAGGAAATCCCCGGTTCCCCGGGTTCTCCTGGCTCCTCCGGCCGCCACCTTCTCGTCATGGAGCTCCTCGAGGGTGAGACGCTGAGGGAGAGTCTGGCGGGCGGGCCGCTCCCGGCCCGGAGGACACTCGACGTCGCCGTCCAGATGGCTCGCGGCCTCGCCGCGGCGCACGAGAAGGGCGTAGTCCACCGCGACCTGAAGCCCGAGAACGTGTTCTTGACGAAGGAGGGGCGGGTCAAGCTCCTCGACTTCGGCCTGGCGAAGCTGGCGCCTGCCCTCCGGGCTGGCGAGTCCGGGTCCGAGGCCGGGACCCTGTCGCGAATGACGAAGGCAGGAGTGATCCTCGGTACGGTCTCGTACATGTCGCCCGAGCAGGTGCGGGGCGAGTCCGTAGACCACCGCTCGGACATCTTCAGCTTTGGCACGATCGTCTACGAGATGATCTCTGGACAGAATCCCTTCCGCCGCGAGACGTCGCCGGAGACGATGACGGCCATCCTGAAGGAGGAGCCGTCGCCATTCGCGGAGACGCCGTCGCTCTCGTTGATCGCCGCGCGCTGCCTCGAAAAGAGAAAGGAACGGCGCTTTCAGTCGACGGAAGACCTCGCGTTCGCCCTCGAGACGCTCTCGACAGGGCACCCATCGGGAGGTCTCGCGCCACGTACGAGTTCCTCGCTGGCGAGACGGCAATCCCGCATGACGGTGGATTGCCTCGTCTGCCGCTGCCGTCCTTCTCGTGACCGCAGCCTGGCTTCTCACGAAGCGGGCCGAAGCGCCTCCACCGATGAACTTCGAGCGTCTGACGTTCCGTCGAGGCGTCGTGTGGTCGGCGCGTTTCGCGCCGGACGGCAACACGGTCGTCTTTGGAGCCGCGTGGGAAGGCAGACCGGTCGAACTGTTCGAGACGCGTGTTGGAAGTACCGAGTCGCGATCCCTCGGATTCGACCCCGGAAACATTCTCGCGGTCTCGCGGGCGGGGGAGATGGCGATTGCGCTCCGCCCCCACTTCCTCACCACCTCCAATCATCCGGGTACCCTCTCGCGTGCGTCCCTCGCCGGAGGTGCGGCGCGCGACCTTCTCGCGGAGGTCAACGCGGCGGACTGGAGTCCGGACGGGAAGGAGCTTGCCGTTGCGCACAGTGTCAATGGAAAGTCCCTGCTCGAGCTGCCTCCCGGGAAGACCATCCATGAAGCGGAGGGAGCCCTCGGCAGTCTCCGCTTCTCGCCGGATGGCCGCCTGATTGCGTTCTGGGAGTACGTTCCGTCTGGCGCGCGAGTCGTCGTCGTCTCCAGGGATGGAAGCGGACGGAGGGTCTTGTCCGACGGTTGGAGACCCCCTTCTCGCGGCCTCGCGTGGTCGCCGAGCGGGCGGGAGGTCTGGTTCACGGCCGTTCGAGACCAGGCGCGATCCGAGGTCTATGCCGTCGATCTTTCCGCGCGAGTGCGACTCGTCGCCAGAATGCCCGGGTTTCTCGATCTGTTCGACGTAGCCCGGGACGGACGAGTGCTGATGGGCATCTTCGCGGCAGGCCCCGGGGTGGTCGCTCGCGCGCCCGGCGCCTCGGCGGAGCTCGATATCTCCTGGCTGGCCGTGTCGATTCTGGGGGATCTGTCCCAGGACGGCAGGTTCGCCGTGTTCAAAGACGGATACGGAACCCTCTATCTGAGGAAGACCGACGGCTCCTCGGCCGTGCGCCTCGGGACGGCCTCCCTTGATCCTATGGCGCTCTCACCCGACGGAGCGTGGGTAGCCGCCACGATGCTGGAATCGCACCCCCGGATGACCCTTGTGCCGACGGGAGCTGGCGCCTCCCGGGAGCTCGCGCTCGAGGGTTTCGAGGGTGTCAGCGCGGTACTCTGGATGCACGACTCGAAGTCGATCTTTCTCCTGGGCTGGCAAAAAGGGCATGGCGCGCGCATCTACCGGCAGAGTCTCTCCGAGAAGGGTCCGCGGCCCATCACGGCGGAGATGACGAGCCCCTCCCAGGGCGCCGACGGGCTCGTTCTTTCACCCGATGGGCGAAGTCTGGCCTTGATGAGCGACGGCACCTTGCGGCTCTTCTCGGCCGAAGGCACGGCACTGCGGACGGTGCCGGGCGATTTCGAAGGGCACATGCTGATCGGCTGGACCTCGGATGGGCGGGCACTCTATTCCTATCGAATGGCTGACCTCCCGGGCCGCATCTACCGCCTCGATCTCGCGACGGGAGAGCTGAAGGTCCATCGCGAGTTGTTGCCTGCCGATCCGGCGGGGATCTGGCGAATTCATCCGGTCCGCATCACGCCCGACGGAAGCTCATACGCGTACACCTACAACCGGCGCGTCGGCGATCTCTATGTCTTCGACGGCTTGAGGTAGCCCTCCCGCCCATCCTCCGGCGTGCTGTATCGGCTGAAGAACGTCCGCAAGAGCGAGCAGAGCTGTCCGGACGGAGAACTCGGCCGAAGCGGCGCGGCCTGGGCGGCCTCAGCTAGCGTTGCCCTGCGAGCCTGACAACCGAGACGACGTGAAGCGACCCGATGCGACGAGAGTCAGCGCTTCTTCTGGTACGTCCCCATCAGCTCGGCCTGCGCGATCACGTGGCCCTTCATCGCGGCCTCGACCTCGGGCTTCTTCGCGGGACCCAGGTCGGGCAGGACCGTGTCGAGCGCGTAGAGCTTGTGGAAGTAGCGGTGGCGGCCGATCGGCGGGCAGGGGCCGCCGTAGCCCGTGCGCTTCCAGTCGTTCGTGCCCTCGCGCGTGCCGGCCGGCAGGTCGCGGCGGCCGACCGCCTGGACCAGGCCCTGCGCGGTCGGCGGCAGGTTGTAGAGCACCCAGTGGACCCAGGTCATCTTCGGCGCCTTCGGGTCCGGTGCGTCGGGATCGTCGACGATCAGCACGAGGCTCTTCGCGGCCTCGGGGACGCCCGTCCACTCCAGGGCCGGCGAGAGGTCGCGCCCCTCGCACGTGAACTGCTCCGGGATCTCTCCCCCGGAGACGAACGCAGGTGAGCTCAACGAGAGTGCCATGCGACCCTCCGCTCTACCTCTTGTAGCCGAACTTCTGCAGCAGCTCCTGGCGCCACGCGACGCCCGCCGCGTCCTCGACCCCCAGCGGTACGGAGCCGTCGACGACGCCGAGGATCCCGCGGCCCTGATCGGTCTGGGCCACGACGACCTGCAGCGCGTTCGCGGTGGCGCAGTAGATCCGACACACCTCGGGGCACGCCTTGACGGCGTTCAGCACGTTCACCGGGAAGGCGTTCTTGAGCATGATCACGAAGCTGTGGCCGGCGCCGATCGCCTGTGCGGCCGCCACGGCGAGGGCCTTCATCTCGTCGTCCGTGCCGTCGACGCGCACGAGGCAGGCGCCGGAGGCCTCGCAGAACGCCAGTCCGAACTTGACGCCGGGCACGGAGCCGGCGACGGCCTCGTAGAGGTCCTCGACCGTCTTGATGAAGTGCGACTGGCCGAGAATGAGGTTGACGTCGGCCGGCTTGTCGACGGCGACCAGCTTCAGCTCGAGCTCCATGGTGTCCAGAGTCTCGCTCCGCGGCGGCCCGGCGGGCAAGCCCGGTCAACGGGCCGGCCGACGGACCGGGGACGGACGGCCCGGCGAGAGCGGGTGGACGCCATCGTGCGGCCGCCGCTAGACTGGGCGTCACCATGTCCCTCGTCTGCGGCTACAGGCAGCGCCACGGCCGTGAGTTCTGCGTCAGCGACTGTCCCGCCAGCGCGCCCTGCGGGGTCTTCGAGTACGCCCGGGTCGAGCGGCAGGAGGACGTGCCGCCGCCCGACCCGCGCGTGATCGACGTGGCCGTGCTGGACATGAACCACGGCTGGCCGAACCTGGGGCACGACTCGCTCGTCCACGCGGTGCTCGACGCCTGCTGCGAGGCGTTCGACACCCTGGAGGGCGCCGGGCTGCGGGTGCGGGTCGTCTCCTACGACGTGCGCCGCTCGGGCGTCCTGCCCGAGGCGCCCGGCGGCAGGCATCTGCTTTACCTGGGGACCGGCGGCCCCGGCCACATCGACCCCGCGGCGAACGACGGCCTCGCCCCCGAGGCGCAGGGGATCAAGGAGAACGCCGCCTGGGAGGCGCCGGCCTTCGAGCTGTTCGATGCGATCCGGGCTCACCCCGACGCCGCGCTGCTGGCGGTCTGCCACACGTTCGGCGTGCTGTGCCGCTGGTCGGGCGCGGCGCGCGCCGTCCTGCGCGGCGCGAAAGGCAAGTGCACGGGCGTGCTCGAGAACGTGCTCTCCGCTCAGGCCCGGGACCACCCGTGGTTCTCGCGCTTCGGCGCGCTGCTCGGGCCGGGAGGGCGGCTGCGGGTCGTGGAGAACCGCCTGTTCGACCTGTTGCCCGACCCGAACCGCTGGCCGCCGTGGGCCGTGCCGATCGGCTTCGAGACGCGGGGCGTGGGCGGACCGCCCGGCGAGGCGCTCACCATGATCGAGCTCGCGCGCGACCGCGCGGGCGTCGTCCCGCGCGTGTTCGCCGTCAACCACCACCCCGAGATCGTCGACCGCTCGCGGCAGCTCACGATCCTCGACCGCAAGCGGGCGCGCGGCGAGGTCGACGACCAGTGGTACCGCGAGCGGCTCGAGATCCTGACGCGGGCGCTCCCGGACGAGGACGTCGACCAGCGGCTGCAGCTCACCTCCGACTTCACTCTCCTCGGGCCGCTGCGCTTCCAGCTGTTCCGGCAGATCCGCCTGCGGGCCGAGGCGAGAGGCGGCGCGCGCGGCTTCCACGAGGACCAGGTCCTGCAGGCCGTGCTGGGCGAGCCGGTGGGCGCGAGGCGCGCCGAGCCGCTCTGAGGCGGGGGCGATGATCCCCAAGCCGCCCTTCCTCAGGGACCTGACGCCGGAGCAGGAGATCTCCGAGTTCCAGCGCCTGAAGCCGCGGCTGGCGCAGGTGTGGGACTCGCTGACCATGCGCGAGGAGGAGCCGCACACCTCGGTGGTCGTGCCGTCGCTCACGCTCGACCAGAGCGAGCTGCGCAAGATCTCGGGCGCCAGCTTCTACGAGGAGCGGCTGCTGTTCCTGCTGATCCGCCTGCGCAACCCGCGGGCGCGCATGGTGTACGTCACGTCCCAGCCCGTCCACCCGATCATCCTCGAGTACTACCTGCAGTTCCTGGCCGGCATCCCCGCCAGCCACGCGCGCTCGCGGCTGACGCTGCTGTGCGCGGATGACGCCTCGCCGCGCTCGCTCACCGAGAAGGTGCTCGAGCGGCCGCGGCTCGTCGAGCGGATCCGCGCCGGCATCGTCGACCCTTCGAAGGCCTACCTCACGGTCTTCAACTCGACGCCACACGAGCGCAAGCTGGCGGTGCTGCTCGGCATCCCGCTGAACGGCTGCGACCCACAGCTCTCGCACCTGGGCACGAAGTCCGGCAGCCGCAAGACCTTCCGCGAGGCGGGCGTCGAGCTGCCGCTGGGCTTCGAGGGCCTGCACACGCCCCGCGAGCTGGAGGAGGCGCTCTCTGAGCTGCGCGCCCGGCGGCCGGGGCTGCGGCGGGCCGTGATCAAGCTCGACGAGAGCTTCTCGGGCGAAGGCAACGCGCTCGTACGCTATCCCGAGTCGCGCTCGCGCGAGGCGCTGCGGGAGGCGCTGCGGCAGGTGGAGTTCTCGGTGCCGAGCGAGACGCCGGAGGCCTACTTCGACAAGTTCGCGGGGATGGGCGGGATCGTCGAGGAGTTCGTGGAGGCGGAGCAGAAGCTCTCGCCGAGCGCCCAGCTGCGGATCAGCCCGCGCGGGGAGGCCGAGCCGATCTCCACGCACGACCAGATCCTGGGCGGGCCGAGCGGGCAGGTGTTCCTCGGCTGCCGCTTCCCCGCCCGTGACGACTACCGCCGCTGCGTCCAGGACCTCGGCCTGCGCATCGGTGCGGTGCTGGCCGCCCAGGGCGTGGTCAGCCGCTTCGGCGTCGACTTCCTCGTGTACCGCGACGACCCGGCCCAGGAGTGGAAGGTGACCGCTCTCGAGATCAACCTGCGCATGGGCGGCACCACCCACCCCTACCTCGCCCTGCAGTTCCTGACCGGTGGGCGCCTCGACCGCGAGAGCGGCCTCTTCCTCTCGCCGGGAGGGCACGCGAAGTACTACAAGGCGACCGACAACCTCTACTCCGAGCAGTACCGCGGGCTGCTGCCCGAGGACCTGGTCGACATCCTCACGGTCAACAAGCTGCACTACAGCCACGGCAGCGAGTCGGGCGTGCTGTTCCACCTGATCGGCGCGCTGTCGGAGTTCGGCAAGCTGGGGCTGACGGCGATCGCCAACAGCCCGGCGCAGGTGGACGAGCTGTACGCCCACACGCTCGAGGTGCTCGACCGCGAGACCTCGTTCGGCAGGTAGCGCGTGGGATCTCCCACCCGCAGCAGGCCTCGAGCCCTTCTCGCCTGGAGCAGCGGCAAGGACAGCGCCTGGTCGCTGCAGGTGCTGCGCGAGGGGGACGAGGTGGAGGTCGTGGGCCTGCTCACCACGATCAACGAGGCCTTCGATCGCGTGGCGATGCACGCCGTGCGCCGAGAGCTGTTGCAGGCCCAGGCGGAGGCCGTCGGGCTGCCGGTCTGGCCGGTGCCGATCCCGTGGCCTTGCAGCAACGAGCAGTACGACGCGGCGATGACTGCGGTCCTGGCGCGAGCGCGGCAGGCCGGGATCGAGAAGGTCGCGTTCGGGGACCTGTTCCTCGAGGACGTCCGTCGCTACCGGGAGGAGCGCCTGCACGGGACGGGCATCGAGCCGTTGTTTCCGATCTGGGGTGTCCCAACGCGGACGCTCGCGGACCGGATGATCGGCTCCGGGCTGCGGGCCCGACTGACCTGCGTCGATCCGAAGCAGCTCGATCCGGCGTTCGTCGGGCGCGAGTTCGACGCCGCGCTGCTCAGTGAGCTGCCCGCTGCCGTCGACCCGTGCGGCGAACGGGGCGAGTTCCACACGCTGGCCTACGACGGACCGATGTTCCGACGGCCAGTGTCCCTGCGCGCCGGCGAGGTCGTCGCGCGCGACGGCTTCGTATTCGCCGACTTCGCCGTGGCCTGATCGCTTCAGTCCGCGCCCTGGATCCCCAGGATGCGACGCGCCTCTGCCCGCGCCTCCTCGAGCGAGGTGACCGCGCCGTCGAGCTGGCGCTCGTACACCGCTTGCAGCACCCGGCCCACCTGCGGCCCGGGCCGCAGGCCGAGGGCGAGCAGGTCGCGGCCGCGCAGCAGCGGCTCGGGCGCGCGCACGGCGACGTCGAGTGCCTGCACGCGCTCGCGGAACCACTCCATCGCCACCGGCTCGAAGCGACCCGGTCGCCGGCCCAGGCAGTCGGCACGGGCGACCCGGTACAGCAGGTCCGGCTCGCACCTGCGGGCGAGCCGGCGGATCGCGCCGTCCGAGACTCGCTCGCGGTCGTCGAAGAGCTGGCCGGGCTTGAGGTGCTGCGCGACGAGCTGCAGCACCTGCCCGCGGACGTCGTAGCCCTGAAGCGAGTGGACGTTCCAGCGGTCGAGCAGCGCCTCCGTGGGCGGCAGTCCCGCCTCCTCGTGGCCGCGCGAGCGCACGCGCCCGTCCTCGAAGCGCGTGGTGGCCGGCTTGCCGAGGTCGTGGCACAGCGCCCCCAGCATCACGGCGAGCTGCCGCGGCCGGTCCGCGGCGAGCTCGCCGAGGAGGTTGGCGGCCTCGTCGACCACCTGCAGCGTGTGCGTCCAGACGTCGCCCTCGGGGTGCCAGGCGGGATCCTGCGGCGTGTCCGCCAGGGGCACGAGCTCCGGCGCGATCGCCGGCGGCATCCCCCACTCCTTCATCAGGGCGAGGCCCCGCGAGGGGCGCGTCGCCCTCAGGAGCAGCTTCTCGACCTCGCCGAAGACGCGGTCGGCAGGCAACTCCCCGAGCGGCATCCCGGAGCACAGGGCCGCCGTCGCCGGCTCGATTTCCAGCTCGAAGCGGGCGGCGAACTGGACGGCCCGCAGCGCGCGCAGGGGGTCCTCGCCGAAAGTGCGCGCGTCCACGGCCCGCAGCAGGTGCGCTTCGAGGTCACGCCGCCCTCCCCAGGGATCGACGATCTCGCCCGTCGCCGGGTCGACGAGGATCGCGTTCATCGTGAAGTCGCGCCGGCGCGTCGCCTCGGCGACGGAGAGGTCCGGATCGGCGACGACAGCGATCCCCCTGTGACCGGGGCCGACCTTCGAGTCGCGCCTGGGCAGCGTCACGTCGACCGCCCCGGCGACGCCGGCGACGCCCGAGAGCTTGTAGACCCGGAACGACTGGCCGACGGCGTCGACCTTCCCCGCGTGCCGCAGCACCTGCTCGAGGCGCCCGTCGGGCAGGGCGAAGACCTCGACGTCCCAGTCCTTGACGGGCAGGCCCAGCAGCGTGTCGCGCACGGCGCCGCCGACCACGTACGGCCGGCCGCCTGCGGCCCGCAGCTCGGCCATCACGTCGCGAAGGCCGTGGGGAATGTCGAGGCGCATGGCGTGTGAAACCGGCCCCAGCCTAGCACCGAGGATGTGAGCGCCGGGGCTGACGGCGTGCAGCCTGGCTTCCTTTGTCCTTGGGGGGCTCCGCCCTCTGCCAACCCCCTGCGTGCGCCGCCAGGGAGCAGGGCGGGGAATGCCGTCCGTCCCTGCGTGTGCGAGACGCACTCGGGGATTCCGGCGCCAGGGCCAACAGCTCGTACCAGCTTCCTTTGTCCTTGGGGGGCTCCGCCCCCCAAACCCCCCGTGTTGCAGCAGCTGTTGACAGAGTATTGCTGTAGTAGTACACTAGTACAGTAATGGCGGTAGGTCGTTTCGGTGGTGGCCCTCAGGGTGGGCGAGGGAACTTCATGAGCGCGACGCGGATACGGGTCGATCCGACGCTGCCGACGCCGATCTGGAGCCAGATCGAGGAGGCGGTCCGCTACCTGGTGGCCTCCGGCGCGCTGGCGCCGGGCGACCTGGTGCCCTCGGTGCGGGACCTGGCCCGCGAGCAGCGCATCAACCCCAACACGGTGGCGAAGGCCTACCAGCGGCTGGTCGAGGCGGGCGTCCTGGAGACGCGCCGCGGCGAGGGCACGTTCGTGGCGGAGAAGCCGCCCGCGATGCCGTCCGGCGAGCGCGCCCGCGTGCTGCGCGAGGGCGCGACGCGGCTGGCGACGCTGGCGGTCAACCTCGGCGCGAGCCGGGCGGAGGCCACGGCGGCGCTGCAATCGGCCTGGCCCGAGCACGAGCCCGCGACGAAGGGAGGCAAGCGATGAGCGCGCAGACGACGGCCGCGGCCGCCGCCGCAGGTCCGGCACTCGACACCGAGGGGCTCGCGGTGCGTTACGGCCGCACGACGGTGATCGACGCCCTGACGCTCGCCGTCACCCGCGGCTCCGTCTTCGCGCTCCTCGGCCGCAACGGCGCCGGCAAGTCGTCGCTGCTGCGGGTGCTGCTCGGACAGCGGCCGGCCGCCGCCGGCCGCGTGCGCCTGCTGGGCGAGGACCCCTGGTCCCGGCGGACGAGCCTGATGGACCGCATCGGCGTCGTGCCCGAGGAGCCCGACGCGCCGCCGGAGATGACGCCCTCGCAGCTCTCCGCCTTCTGCGCGCGGCTCCACCGCCGCTGGGACCAGGTCGCGGTCTCGGAACGACTGCGACGCTTCGAGGTGCCGCAGGACCGCCCGTTCGGCCGCCTCTCGAAGGGCCAGAAGGGCGCGGTCATGCTCGCGCTGGCGCTCGGGCACTCGCCGGAGCTGCTGCTGCTCGACGACCCGACGCTCGGCCTCGACGTCGTCGCGCGCGACGCCGTGTTCGGCGAGGTGATCGGCGAGCTGGCCGACCGCGGCACGAGCGTCTTCGTGACCACGCACGACCTGCGGGCGATCGAGGGCATCGCCGACCAGGTCGCGATCCTGCACGGCGGTCGCCTGGTCCTGTCCGGTCCGCTCGAGGCGATGAAGGCCGAGCGCGGGCTCACCCTCGAGCAGATCTTCGCCACGGTCGCCGGCACGAGGGCCGAGGACGCCCGGACGGAGGTTCGCTCATGAGCCGGCTCCTGGCCGTCGCGGCGCGAGAGCTGCGCGAGCGCTGGCTGCTGTTCCCGGCCGCCCTCGTGCTCGGCCTCATTCCCTTCGTGCTCCCGGCCTTCGGCGTGGACCGGCGGGCTACGCCAATCCTCGGCCTGATGACCGCCGTCGGGCTCGGCACGGCCGCAGCCGTCCTCATCGGCTCGACCATGCTGGCCCGCGACGCCGCGAACGGCCGGCTGGGCTTCCTGTTCTCGCGGCCGCTCTCCTGGCCGACGATCTGGGGCGGCAAGTGGCTGGCCGCGGTCGTGCTCGTCACGAGCAGCGCCGCTCTGGCGGCGACCCCGTTCATGGCCGTCTACCCGCCGGAGTCTCACGGCGGCTCCTGGCTCCGGGCCCTCGCGGACGGGCCGGCCTGGACGCTCTTCGTCTGCCTGCTCGTGCTGGCGGTCGGCATCGCGAACTTCAACGCGACGGCCTATCGCTCGCGCTCGTCCTGGGTCGTCCTCGACCTGCTGCTGGTGGCGACCACCCTGTGGGCCGCACGGCGGTACGTGGCGCCCCTGTGGCGCTTCGGCATCCTGGGCCGGGGCGAGTGGAGCCCCCCTCTCGCACTCGTGCCGCTCGTCCTCGCCCTGCTTGTCGGCAGCGCGGCGCAGGTGGCCGTCGGCCGCACGGACCCGCGACGAGCGCACCGCGCGCTGTCGCTCGCCTTCTGGGCCCTGGTGGCGCTCACCCTCGCCGGTGCCGCAGGGTACTGGCGGTGGGTCCTCTCGGCCGGACCCGCCGACGTGACCATCCACGCCGTGACTCGCGATGCCGCCGGGCGCTGGATCTACGTCGAGGGCTCGGGAAGTCGCGGCGGCTGGTACCCGTACGGCTATCTGATCGACACGGCCAGCGGCCGGTACGTGCCGTCGCCGGAGCCGGACCCCGTCTGGGGTCACGTCCCGAGCGGGATGCTCTTCTCGTCTGACGGCCGCCACGGCGCCCTTCCTGTCGCCGACGGGCGAGGCACCGCGATCGCGTGGGTCGAGCTTGCCGCGAGCCCGCGCGTCACCCGGGTCTCCCTCGAATCGAGCCCTCCCCTGGCCTTCGGGTGGGGAACCGCCATCGCCTTGTCGCCAGCGGGCGGATCGGTCTTCCTGGCCCACCCGTCCGGCGCCTCGATCTACGAGCTGCCGTCCGGCCGCCGCGTGGCCACCGCCACCATCACGCCGGGCTGGCAAGCGGCCGCAGTCCGCTTCCTGGACGAAGGCCACGCTCGCGCCTGGCTCGTGCCCACCTTCGAAGCCGGAGGGGACCGTCTGGCAAGGGCCGAAATGCGCGTGCTGGACCTCGCGTTGGACGGGCGAACGGGCACGCTCACGTTCCCGCTCGCGACGGGCGCCGAGCTGCCGCGCAAGTGGGGGGTCGTGGTCCCGGACGCCGACGGTCGGCGGATCGTGACGCTCGACGCGGGCGCTCACCTGCGCGACGGAGAGACAGGCGCCGCGCTCGCGACGCTCGTCGCCGGCGCCGAGCTGGGGTCGTACCGCCCGGCGACGGTGTTCCTGTCCGACGGTCGCGTCGTGCTCGGGCTCGCCGCCGCGCCCTCGGAGGCGCGGGCGACGCTTCGCACGTTCGACCGCAACGGTGCGCCGCTGCGGGAGACGACGCTCGAGCTGCGGTCGTGGGGACTGAACATCGGTCCCGAGGTGACGCCGGGGAGGATCCTCGTCTCTTCGTTCAGGAGCCCGGCCCTTTCGGAGGACACGCTGGTCGTCGACCTGGCCGGAGGCGGGGTCGTCGGGCGATTGGCGGGTCTCAGGCCCACCATGGGCTTCTTTACGGGTCTGTCGACGACCGCTGCCGGCGCCCGTCCCGCGCCCGTGCAGTTCTTCAGGGACGCGGCGGGCCACGTCGTGCGCGTCGACCTCGCGAGCGGTTCACGGGCGATCGTCACCGGGCCTGGCGCGCCGCGCGGCGAACGGCTCGGCGTTCGCTGGTGAACGCGGGCGGCCCGCCACATCGGCACGGCCGCTGACAGGAACTGTCGTCTCATTGTGGAGGTGCGCGATGCTGCAGGCTCTCGTTCTCGTCTCCGCTCTCGCCCAGCAACCGCCGGCCGCCGCCGGCCCGTCCTACTCGCCCGAGCAGCTCGCCGGGGGAGCCATCCGCGAGATCCTCTCCGCCCAGGCCGTGCACAAGAAGCAGTTCCCCGAGCTCGGCTATGCCTGCAGCCTGGAGCGGCTCGTCGAAACGCAGATGCTGCTCGACACGTGGCTGACCGGGAAGAGGGTCGACGGTTACACGTTCAAAGTCTGGTGCGACAAGAAGGGCACGCCACAGACGCGCTTCCGCGCTTCGGCCGTCCCGCTGAAGAAGGCCAAAGGCGCCTCGCTGACGGTGTGCACGGACGAGACCAACGTGCCGCGCACGATCGACGGCGACGCGGCGGCGTGCTTCGCGAAGGGAGTCGCGGCCAGGTAGTGCGCGAGCCGGCGCTGCCGCAGCGCTACGCCAGCGCGTCGACGGCCTGGATCATCGCCTTGATATAGCCGTAGCCGAAGGCAAAGGCCTGGTAGCCGCCCGGGTCGTCGGGGTGGCGGGGCATGTGGTCGGGCATCACCATGTAGGCGTAATCCACCTGCTTGAGCACCCTCATCACCCGCACCAGGTCTACGTCGCCCTCGTCCGGGAAGACCTCCTGGAACGCGTCGCGCCTCCCGCGGATGTTGCGGAAGTGAAAGTTGAAGATCTTGCCGCGCGCGCCGAACTCGCGGACGACGTCACAGGCCTCGCGGGCGGGGTCCTGCAGCATCTCCGAGACCGTGCCCAGGCAGAAGTTCAGCCCGTGGTACGGGCTCTCGCGGATCGACACGAAACGCCGCAGGCCCTCGACCGTCCCCAGCACGCGCGCGACCCCGCGGAAGCCCGAAGGCGGCACGCCCGGGTCGTGGGGGTGACACGCCAGGCGCACGCGGTACTCCTCGGCCACCGGCACCACGCGCTCGAGAAACCAGGTGATGCGCTCCCAGGCGACGTCCTCCGGAACGCGCCCGGCCTCGGTCAGCGGCGGTTCCTGACGTGCTTCCGACAAGCGCCAGGTGCTGTAGCTGGATCCGCCCCGTCCCGCAGTCGGGGCCGTGCGCAGGACCCCGAGCAGATTGAGGTTGTACTTCGCGGCGGGGATGCCGGCCCTGGCGCAGCTGCGGACGATCTCGCAGACCTCGTCGATCTCCCGCTGCCGGTCCGGCTCGCGCCCCAGCATGATCGCCTTGCGCGCGGTGGGCGTGATCGGGTTCGAGCCCATGAAGGGGAACTCGACCATGGCGAGGGCCACGCCGTGGCTCTCACAACGCTCGCGCAGCCGCGACAGCGCCTCGGCGCTCCAGCTCTCCCTCGAGTCCCCGCGGGGCGGGTAGCCGCAGATGTGGTCCACCGCGTGGCGCTTGAAGAACATCAGGGCCTGCTCGTCGGTCGGAGCGCGCTGGCAGCCGACCACCATCCGTGCCCTGCGCACGGCGGCGTTCGACGCGTCGCGTGACGGCGCCGCGAGCGCGGCAGCGGCGGGAATCGCACCGAGGAACAGCTCACGACGGGAAACGCTCGGCATGCAGCTCCTCCAGCCGGAAACCGCGTGAATCCGCTCAGGCCTCCCCGCGCTCGAGCGCCTGGATCATGACGTCGAGCGCGCGGTCCGAGGCCTCCGCGATCAGCGACACGAGCGGCTCGGTGTCGAGACGGAAGGCGGCGCGCAGGCAGGCGAGCAGGTAGGGCCCGTCGGCGCCGACGAGAATCGGCGGCCGGCGGCCGGCGCGCACCATCAGGTGTGAGGCTGCCAGGCGGGCCACGCGGCCGTTCCCGTCGTCGAACGGGGCCACCTCGACGATCCGCGCGTAGGCGAGGCCGGCGGCCTGCTCGGGCTTCAGGTCGCGGATGCCCGCCGTCGCGAGCCACTCCTCCAGCGTGCGCAGGCGACCCTCGATCAGCTCCGGCGGCGCGGTCGGGGCGCCCTCGCGCTCGCGCTCGCTCCTGCGAAGGCCGACCGGGCCGGCGATTGCAGCGTGCCAGGCGCAGATCGCCACGACTGTGAGCGGTGCATCGGCCGCCACCGCCGACCGTGCCCGGCGCAACGCCGTTACCTCGGGCGGTCCGCTCGCGCCGGCGCGCGACGCCCTCAGCTCCGACCAGGAGGCACGGACGCCGGTGAGCTCGAGGCTGCCGAGCAGCTGAGCGTCCTCCACCACCTCGGCCAGCCGCCGGTCCCCCGCCTCTCGACGAGCGGCGGCCAGCAACGCCGCCAGACGCCGCTCCTTCGCGGCGACGGACGGTTGGAGTCGCAGCACGGGTGGCTGCGGCTCGTCAGCCACGTCGCGTCCGCCTCACTCGACCACGAACGAGCGCTTGACGGTGTTGACCTGCAGCGAGTAGCTCCCGGGCGGGAACTCGCCCTCGAGCCGGATCGTCTCGTCGAACAGCCGCGCGATCTGGGTGCAGACTGCGGCGCGCGGCCGCTGGCGCCTGATCTCGACGGTCACCTCTGCCCCCGCTCGCCGCTGCTCGATCGGCAGCAGCGTGGCGCAGCCGTCCCCGACGACACCGGTGACGTGGGCCAGGACCTGCACCGGCGGCGACCCGCTGACGCTGACGGAAACCGAGTCGACCTGGATCGGCTCGACGACGAGGGTCGGGTCCGGACGCGCGGGCGAGCCGGCGCCGCAGGCACCGCTGCCGAGCAGCGCAAGCAGGCAGGCGGCCGACGGGAGGCGCGAGGACCACACGTCTCCAAGGTACACGCTCCACCGCGGCGTTGCCATGCCTGCGGTGCGCCGGGCGGCGGGCCGTGCCACGGGGGGCCGGATTGACTAGAATGAGGGCCGGGGTTTCCGACTGGAGGCCGACGTGGTCTGGAAGGCCGCCGTCCTGGTCACGGCTGCGAGCCTCGCCGTCCCGGCATTCGGCGGGGACGACGAGAAGGACAAGGACCGCAAGCTGAAGCGGCCCGGCCTCGAGCTGCGGGCGACACCCCGCTACTCGTTCTCGCCTGCGCGCATCATGTTCACTGCCGAGCTGAAGGGCGGTGACGACGTCGAGGAGCTCTACTGCCCCGAGGTGGAGTGGGAGTGGGGCGACGGCGGACGCAGCGTCGAGGAGAGCGACTGCGACCCCTGGGCGGCGGGCGCCAAGATCGAGCGGCGCTTCACGGGCAACCACGTGTACCCGCAGGCGGGGGTCTTCCCGGTGCGGGTGACCCTGCGCAAGTCCGGCAAGGCCATCATGACGCAGACGATGAACATCACGGTGCGCGCCGGGCTGGGGGACCCGAGCCCGGACCCGGGGGACTAGCAGGGGTCGGAATCGCGGTCCGCGCGCCGCTTTGGCGCTGACCGCTGCTACCCGCCCGCCGACATGCTGTCCAGGAATTCCTTGTTGCTCTTGGTCTTCGACAGGCGCTCGATCAACAGCTCCATGGCCTCGACCGGGGAGAGGGCCGAGAGCACCTTGCGCAGGATCCAGGCGCGGTTGAGCTCGGCCGCGGGCACCAGCAGCTCTTCCTTGCGCGTGCCCGAGCGGTTGATGTCGATCGAGGGGAAGATGCGCTTGTCGGTGAGCTTGCGGTCGAGCACGATCTCGGCGTTGCCGGTGCCCTTGAACTCCTCGAAGATCACCTCGTCCATGCGCGAGCCGGTCTCGACCAGCGCGGTCGCGATGATCGTCAGGCTGCCGCCCTCCTCCACGTTGCGCGCAGCGCCGAAGAAGCGCTTGGGCCGCTGCAGCGCGTTCGAGTCGACGCCGCCCGACAGCACCTTGCCCGAGGGCGGCACGATCGTGTTGTAGGCGCGCGCCAGGCGGGTGATCGAGTCGAGCAGGATGACCACGTCCTTCTTGTGCTCGACCAGGCGCTTCGCCTTCTCCAGCACCATCTCCGCCACCTGCACGTGGCGGTCGGCCGGCTCGTCGAAGGTCGACGAGATCACCTCGCCGTGCACCGAGCGCTGCATGTCGGTGACTTCCTCGGGCCGCTCGTCGATCAGCAGCACGATCAGCACGATCTCCGGGTGGTTCGTGGTGACCGCGTTCGCGATCGCCTGCAGGATCATGGTCTTGCCCGTGCGCGGCGCGGCCACGATCAACGCGCGCTGCCCCTTGCCGAGCGGGTTCAGCAGGTCCATCACGCGCGTGGTGAGCTGGTCGGGCGTCGTCTCGAGCCGGATGCGGTCCTGGGGGTAGAGCGGCGTCAGGTTGTCGAAGAAGATCTTCTCCTTCGCGCGGTCGGGCGGCTCGAAGTTCACCGCGTCGACCTTGATCAGCGCGAAGTAACGCTCGTCCTCCTTGGGGGGACGGATCTGGCCGCTGATGGTGTCGCCGGTGCGCAGGTCGAACTTGCGGATCTGCGAGGGCGAGACGTAGATGTCGTCGGGCCCCGGCAGGTAGCAGTACTCGGGGGCACGCAGGAAGCCGAAGCCGTCCGGCAGGATCTCCAGCACGCCCTCGGAGAAGATCAGGCCTTCCTTCTCGGCCTGCGCGCGCAGGATCTGGAACACCAGCTCCTGCTTCTTCATCGAGGTGGCGCCCGGGATCTCCAGCGCCTTCGCGACCTCGATGAGCTTCTGGATGCTCATCTCCTTGAGCACGGCCAGGTCGAGCCGGCCGCGGCCCTCCTCGCCCGGGGCCACCGGAGCGGCCGCGCCGGGCTCGGGCTCGGGGCTGCCGTCGCCGTCGCTGGTCGCGACCGCGACCGCCACCTCCTCGTCGGCCACGTCGCGCTGGGGCAGGCGCGGCTTGCGCGGGGCGTGCTCGCCACGGGGGCCGCGGCTGCGGCGGTGGTCGTTGCCGCCGCCGTTGCCGGCGGGGGCGGGCGGAGGGGAGGTCGGATCGTCGTTAGCCATGCGGCACTACCTGTGGAGGCGAAGCGGGATGGAGAAAGAGGGCGACAGACAGCTCAAATGGGCCGGATGACGAACGATAGTGGAGAGCGCGAGCGCGTGTCAACCCTCCATCTGATCCGGCGTCGCCGGCGGCTCGACGTCGTTCGCCTCGAGCCAGGCGCGCAGCACGGCCGCCAGGCGCCCGCGCCTGCAGGCGAGCCAGCTCACCCGCTCGGACGGGAAGCGGCCGAGCGCCTCCTCGAAGTCGTGCAGCGGCGCGGGGCCGACGAGCGCCGCCGCCAGCGCGTCGCGCGGCCAGTCGTCGTCGAGCGTGGCCACGAACCCGCGCATCCAGCCCAGCTGCGTCTCGCGCGGCAGCGGCTGGATCGAGATCATCCGGCCCGCGGCCAGCCCCTCGTCCAGCTCGCGGTCGTTCAGGTCGTGGTCGTCGCTCCAGCCGCGGGTGACGTAGACCACGTCGCCCGAGCGCGTGTCGAGGAAGGCCTCGGAGTCGGCGGAGCGGCGCACCAGCGCGCGCTCCAGGGCGTCCCAGTCGATTGCGACCTGCCTCGCCGTGTCCGCCTCCCCGCGGCCCGCCGCTGCGGCCGCGCGCCGGGGCTCAGAAGGTCATCGTCTTGAGGTCGGGCGCCACCAGCAGGGGCGCGCCCGTCGCCGCCTTCACCGCCTCGAGCGTGGTGTCGGGCGCGATCTCCTTCAGCAGCAGGCCCTGCGCCACGACCTCGATCACGCCCAGCTCCGTCACGATCAGGCTGACGCAGCGGCGGCCGGTGAGCGGCAGCGTGCACTGGGTCAGGATCTTCGGGCTGCCGTCGCGCGCGGCGTGCTCCATGGTCACGACCACCCGGCGCGCGCCCGCCACGAGGTCCATCGCGCCGCCCATCCCCTTCACCATCTTGCCCGGGATCATCCAGTTGGCGAGGTTGCCCTCGACGTCGACCTGCAGCGCGCCCAGGATCGTGAGGTCGACGTGGCCGCCGCGCACCATGGCGAACGACTCGGCGCTCGAGAAGTAGGCGGCGCCCGGCAGCTCGGTCACGGTCTCCTTGCCGGCGTTGATCAGGTCGGCGTCCTCCTGCCCCGGCTCCGGGTAGGGGCCCACGCCCAGCATCCCGTTCTCGGAGTGCAGCACGATCGAGACGCCGGGCGGGACGCAGTTCGCGGCCAGCGTCGGCATGCCGATGCCGAGGTTCACGTAGTCGCCGTCCTTCATCTCGAGCGCCGCGCGCCGGACGATGCGCAGGCGCCGGGGGTCGCTCTCGGCGGCCCCCTGCCCGCGCAGCGTGCGCCTCTCGATGCGCTTCTCGTAGGCGCTGCCCTGGAACAGCCGGCGCACGAAGATGCCGGGGGTGTGCACCTGGTCGGGGTCGATCGCGCCGGCGGGCAGGAGCTGCTCCACCTCCGCGATCGTGGTGCGCGAGGCCGCGCACATCATGGGCGCGAAGTTGCGGGTCGTCCTGCGGAAGACCAGGTTGCCGGCCGTGTCGCCCTTCCACGCCTTCACCAGGGCGTAGTCGGCGCGCAGCGCGCTCTCCATCACGTACGGCTTGCCCTCGAACCAGCGCACCTCCTTGCCCTCGGCCACCACGGTGCCGTAGCCGGCGGGCGTGAAGAACGCCGGGATCCCGGCGCCGCCGGCGCGGATGCGCTCGGCGAAGGTGCCCTGCGGGTTGAGCTCCACCTCGAGCGAGCCGTCGAGGAACATGGTCTCGAACACCTTGTTCTCGCCGACGTAGGTCGAGACCATCTTGCGCACCTGGCCCGTCTTCAGCAGGAAGCTGATGCCGAAGTCGGTGACGCCCGCGTTGTTCGAGAGCACCGTCAGGCCCCTGGCGCCCTGGTCGCGCAGCGCCAGGATCAGGTTCTCGGGGATGCCGCACAGGCCGAAGCCCGAGATCATGACGCTCGAGCCGTCTGGGATGTCGCGAACCGCCTCCGCGGCGCTCGCCACGACCTTCTGCATGGGGTGCTCCTCGGGCCTCGGCGTGAAAGGCCCCGGACTCGCCCCGATGATAGCAGGGCCGCTTCAGGGGGGCGGCGACAGGGGCGACGGCGAAGGCACCGGCGACGGCGAGGGTGGAGGCACGGCCGGCGGCGAATGCGGAAGCGCTGCCGCAGGCGAGGGCGGACGCAGCGGTGCCGCCCCGGCAGAGGCCGCCGCCGCCGGCGAGAGGCCGAGCCGCGCGGCGAGCGCATCCGTGCGAGGCTGCAGCTCGTGCGCCGCGGCGAGGGCCTGCGCGACCTGCCCGGACGCGAACGCAGCCTCGGCGCGCGACCAGGCGGCCGACAGGTCGGCGAGATCGCCGCGCGCGGCGCCGCGCGCGGCCACGTCGATGAGCGGCGGTGTCGCCGACGAGAGCTGGTCCAGTCTCGCCTCGATGCCCCGCTGCTCGAGCGGGAGCACGGCAGCCAGCTTCGACCATTCCGCGGCCAGCCCGGCCTTGCGGCGAGCCGCCCTCTCGACGGCGTCGCGGATCGGGCCGGGCAGCCGCTGCCCGAGGCGGAGGGCCTCGGTGTAGTGCCCGGCGGCGAGCTGCACCCGGGCCTGCGCCAGCTCGGCACGCAGGGCGGCCAGCTCCTGCGGCGCGTAGGCCTCGAGCTCGGGCTTCGCGGCCGCGATCGCCTGGTCGGCCTCGTCGAGGGCGTCGCGGGCCGGCCCCTGGTTGCAGGCCACGGCGAGGGCCGGGACGAGCAGGACGAGCGCCAGGCGCGGGCGTCTCGGGCACGGCATACGAGCCGATGTTACGTCAGCGGGGGCGCCGCCTCCGGCCCTGCCTCAGCTCGCGGACGACGGCGGCCAGCGCCCGCGCGACCTCGTCCCGGTTGGAGTCCAGGATCTGGCGCCACAGTTGGCGCGGGCTGCGCGCGAGGCGCGTCATGTCGCGGAAGCCGGGCCCCGCCCGGCGCAGCTGGCGGCGGGCCACCGGGTCTCGGCGCGCCGCGTCGAGGATCGCCCACGAGACGACCTGCGGGGCGTGGCTGAGGAACGCCATCGCGCGGTCGTGGGTGGCGGGGTCGATCGTGATCGGCCGCGCGCCTGCGGCCCGCACCAGCGCACGCACCGTGCGCGTCGCGCGCGCGTCGCGGCCCGGCACGATCCACCAGGGCCGGCCCTCGAACAGCCTGGCCGAGGAGGCGGCGAAGCCGCGCTTCTCGCTGCCCGCCATCGGGTGCCCGCCGACGAAGCCCCGCAGGCGCAGGCGCCTCGCCTCGCGGGCGATCTCGCCCTTGACGCTCGACACGTCGCTCAGCACCAGCCCCGGGCGCGCGACCTTCGCCAGCCGGCGCAGCAGCCGCAGGTTCGTGGCCGGCGGCGCGGCGAGCAGCACGACCTCGCAGGCGGCCGCCGCCTCCGCGCGCATCCTGCCGACGGCGATCGCGCGCGTGGCGAGCGCGCGCCGAACGACGAACGGCCAGTCGATGCCGGTGACGCGGTAGCCCGCGGCGCTGAGCGCACGGGCCAGCGAGCCGCCCACCAGCCCCAGCCCGATCACCGCGACGGTCGGCCGGCGGCGGGCCACGCTCACGGCTCGCCGAATGCCAGCCCGACCAGGTCGGGCTCGCGGCGCGCGAGCAGCCGGGCCGCCCACGCCGTCAGCATGAAGTAGACGCCGGCCGCCCCGCCCAGAGCCAGCGGCAGCGCGAGCGCCCACAGCCAGGGCAGCGCGAGCAGGTGCGGCAGCCAGGCGAGGAACACGAAGGGCGCGGAGACGAGCAGGCTGGCCAGCATCGCGCCGAAGGCGACGACGGCCGCGGCCAGGCCGCGCGTGCCGGAGATGGCCGAGCTCGGGTCGCGGCCAGCGCCCGGCACGGCCAGCGGGTGGAGCAGCGAGACGAAGTTGTCGAGCGCCAGCGCGACCAGCTCCGTGAGCAGCACGATCGTGACCACGGCCGGGACCAGCAGCGGCCCGCTGACGAACAGCGCCGCCACGGCGACCAGCGCGAGCGCCGGCAGGCGCAGGACCATGGTGCCCAGGTTCTTGGCGACCAGGATCGACAGCCGCTCGACCGGGAAGCCGAGCAGCAGCGCGACCGCCTGCCGCTCCTGGCCGAACACGTTGGAGCCCAGGACGCCGAGGCCGGCGAAGGAGGCGAGCGACAGCATGAACCCGGCCGGCACGCGGCCCGCCGTCCCCTGCCACAGCGCGACCAGCACGATCACCGGCCCGACGACGCCGGTGAACACCAGCGCCTTCAGCCTCGGGTCGCGCCAGGTGACGCGCAGGTCCTTCTCGACGAGCGCCCCGATCGCCCCCGGCAGGAAGACCCGCGCGCGCCGCCCGCTGGCGCCGCCCGTGTCCCCCAGGTCGAGCTCGCCGCGGTACAGGCGCTGGGCCAGCGCCGTCGAGACGGCCACGGTCGCCGCGATCGCCACCGTGGCGCCGGCCGCCCAGCCGAGGAACGCGAGCGGCTCGCCGCGCGCGGCGTGCACGGCCGCCCGAGCGCCCCAGGAGAACGGCAGCAGCACGAACGCGTCGCGCGCGACCAGCTCGAGCGCGAGGCGCCGGGCGCCGCTGCCGGCGGCGCTCAGCAGCAGCAGCGGCACCAGGCTCAGCAGCAGCCCGAGGCCGATGCCGGCGAACAGCGCCCGGTCGTGCCAGAGCCGGTTGCGCGAGAGGGCGTGCAGCGCGAGGCCGACCGCCTGCCCGGCCGCGAGCGCGAGGCCGAGCGCGAGCAGCAGGCCGGCGAGCGCGATCGGCCAGCGCGGGCCGGCGCCCGCCAGGGCAAAGGCCAGCGCGCCGAGCGGCGGCAGCTGGGCCAGCACCACGGGCTGCAGCAGGTTGGCGAGCAGCGACGAGGCGACCAGCGTGGGCAGCGGCACCGGGTAGTGCAGCAGCCGGCCGAGGTCGTGCGTCTCGGTGGCGGCGACGCCCGCGAGCAGCGGCGAGAGCACCCAGGCGAGCCCGAGCACTCCCGAGACCGCCGACAGGCCGGGCAGCATCAGCTCGGGCCGCGCGCCTTCGACCACCCGCGCCAGCGAGAAGACCACGAAGCTGGCCGCCAGGGACAGCAGCGCCAGCGCCGGCAGCCCGACCAGCAGCGCGGCCAGCCGCGAGCGCGCCACCAGCACGGCGCGCAGCTCCAGCCGCCAGCGCAGCACGACCAGCGCGATCAGCCGATCCAAGACAGGTCCTCGCGCCGGACGTCCGCGTCGACCAGCTTCAGGAAGACGTCCTCGAGCGACGCGCCGCCCCCGAGCGCGCGCTGGGCGCGGATCTCGTCGAGCGTGCCCTGCGCCACGATCCGGCCGCGGTCGATGATCGCGACCTCGTCGCACAGGCGCTCGACCACGTCGAGCACGTGCGAGGTGAAGAACAGCGTCACCCCGCGCGCCGTGAGCCGGCGCAGCAGGTCGCTCACCACGCGGCCGGACACCGGGTCGATGCCGTTCAGGGGCTCGTCGAGGAACAGCAGCGACGGGCCGTGGACGAGCGCGCAGGCCAGCGCCAGCTTCTTGCGCATGCCCTGCGAGTAGTCGACCACCAGCTTGCCGCGCTCGTCCGCCAGCGACAGGAACGAAAGCAGCTCCTCGCAGCGGCGGCGGGCCTCCGCGTTGGGCAGGCCGTGCATGCGCGCGGCGAACAGCAGGTGCTCCTCGCCGCTCAGCCGCTCGTACAGCGGCAACTCCTCGGTCAGCACGCCGATCCTGCGCTTGACGCCGAGCAGGTCCTGGCTCAGGCGCACGCCCTCGACCAGCGCGTCGCCGGCCGTCGGCCGCAGCAGGCCCGTGAGCATGCGGATGGTCGTGCTCTTGCCGGCCCCGTTCGGCCCCAGGAAGCCGAAGAAACGCCCGCGACGCACGCGGAAGCTGACGTGGTCCACCGCGGTCTGCCGGCGGAAGACCTTGGTCAGGCCCTCGACGACGATCGCGTCCCCTGCAGCGCGGGCTTCGTCCTGCACGGGGCAAGATTAGCCCGAGTCGGAGCGCTACAGCAGGCCCTTCAGCCGGCCGTAGCCCGAGCGGCTGAGCGGCAGCCGCGAGCCGTCCGCCAGCACGACCCCCTTCGGCTCGCCGCCCTCGGTCTCGATGCGGGCGAGCCGGTCGAGGTTCAGCAGGTACGAGCGGTGGATGCGCACGAAGCGCGCCTTGTCGAGCGAGGCCTCGAGGTCGGCGAGGGTCTGCTGCTTGAGGTAGCTCTTGCCCTCGGCGTGCAGGCTCACGTAGTCGTCCTGCGCCTCCGCGAAGTCGAGCCGGTCCACCGGGATCACGTGCACGCGCGCGCCCTGGCGCACGACGATCCGCGTCAGGGTCGCGTCGGCCGGGCGCGCCGCGGCGGTGATCTTCTCGACCGGCAGCGGGACGCGCGCCACGAGGCGCTGACGCGCGCGCTCGAGCGCGCCCTTCACGCGCTCGGGCGAGACGGGCTTCAGGATGTAGTCGACCGCGTTCACCTCGAAGGCCCGGATCGCATGCTCGTCGAAGGCGGTCGCGAACACGACGGCCACGTCGCGCCCCAGCAGCTCCAGCACCTCGAAGCCGTTCAGCCGGGGCATCTGGATGTCGAGGAACAAGAGGTCCGGCGCGAGGTCGTTCACGGCCTTGACGGCCTCGAAGCCGTTGCGGCACTCGCCGACGATCTCGACGCCGCCCGCGGCGCCCAGGTACTCGCGCAGCAGCGTCCGGGCCGGCTCCTCGTCGTCCACGATCAGCACCCGCAGGGGCGCGCCGGCCTCGGCGGGACGGGCGGGCCGCGGTACGCCCGCCCGCTCGAGAACGGGCTCGGTCGTTGGCAGGCCCGCGTCGAGGCGGCGGCGTGCCTCGCGCAGGTCGGCGACCAGCTCGCCGACCGAGGCGTAGCGGTCGTCGGGCGACTTGGCGAGGCACAGGTCGAGCACGCGCTGCAGGACCGGGCCGGCGGCGGCCAGCCCTTCCTCCCGCAGCCGCGGCGCGGGCTCCTTGAGCACGGCGTGCAGCGTCTCGACGCCGGTCTCGCGCCGGAAGGCCGGCTCCCCCGAGAGCATCTCGTAGAGCAGCGCGCCGAAGGCGAACAGGTCGCTGCGCGCGTCCAGCTCGCCGCCGCGCACCTGCTCGGGCGACATGTACGCGGCCGTGCCCAGGATCCGCCCGGGGTCCGTCTCGCCCCAGGAGGGCGTGTCGCTGCCGCTCTCGAACGGCGAGCGGGGCTTCAGCAGCTTCGCCAGGCCGAAGTCGATGATCTTCGCGTGGCCGGAGTCGGTCAGCATCACGTTCTTCGGCTTGAGGTCCCGGTGCACGATGCCGCGGGCGTGGGCCTCGGCGAGCCCCTCCGCCACCTCCAGCGCCAGGTCGAGCGCGCGCCCGGGCCCGAGGGGCGTCTCCGCGATCAGGCTGGCGAGCGGCCGGCCCCGGACCAGCTCCATCGCGATGAAGGTCGCGCCCTCGGCCTGGTCGATCTCGTAGATGACCGACACGGAGGGGTGCACGAGCGCCGCCGCGGCTCGGGCCTCCACGCGCAGCCTTCGCTCCTGCTCCCCGCCCGGGCTGGTGGCGGGACCCAGCACCTTCAGCGCGACCTCGCGGCCCAGGCTGGTGTCGAGCGCGCGGTACACGACGCCCATGCCGCCACGGCCGAGCTCGTCGAGGATCCGGTAGTGCGACAACGTGCGGCCGATCATCGGGTCGCTTCTCCGGGCCATTCTAGGCGGAAAGGGCCGGCGCCCACCGGCCCGGGCCGGCGTTTCGCCGATTGGCGGCTTCCGGAAATGGCTCGGAGACCGTAAGTTATGGTGCGGAGGCACAGCATGGACCCCGAGCCGAACCCGGGCGAACCGGGCGACGAATACGGCAAGGCCCTGAGAGACCGGATCGTCCGGGATGCCAGGGCGGCGTGCGGCGGCTGGACCGGGGCGGCCGACCGCAACCAGCGGGCCCTGCCGCGCCTGGTGATCGGGCTGTCCATCATGACGGTGGGGCTCGCGCTCGCGCTCGACAGCCTCGGGATCCTCGATGCCGGCGTCGTGCTCCGCTACTGGCCGCTCGTGATCGTGGCGGTCGGCGTGGTCAAGCTGAGCTCGACGACCCGCGAGCGCCAGCGGGGCCTCGTCTGGATCGCCGTGGGTCTCGGGTTCCTGCTGGTCACGCTCGGCCGCATGTCCTTCCTCGGCGTCTGGGCCATGCTGCTGCTGTTCGTCGGCGCGAACATCGTCTGGCGCGCGCTGCGGCCGCCGCTGCCGCGAGCCGCGTCCGGCGACGCCAGCGAGTCCTTCGACATGGTGGCGGTGCTCGGGGGTGCCAAGACCGGCAGCGCGCCGCCGGACCTGCGCAGCGGCGCCGCGCACCGCGACTTCAAGGGCGGCCGCGCGATGGCCGTGATGGGCGGCTGCGAGATCGACCTGCGCCGGGCCACGATCGCCGACGGCAGCGAGGCGGTGGTCGACGTGTTCGTGATGTGGGGCGGGATCGAGATCAAGGTGCCGGAGGACTGGGAGGTCGTCAACAACGGCAGCGCCTTCCTCGGCGGGTTCGAGAACAAGACGCGGCCGCTGCCCGGCGCCAGCCGGCGCCTGATCGTGACGGGCACCGCGATCATGGGAGGGGTCGAGGTCAAGAACTAGGCCATGCACCCGATCCTGGCCGAGTGGAGCCGGCTGGGCGCCTACCTCGGCGCCTGGGCGCTGGTGGGCACCTTGGTGGCCGGCCAGCTCGTGCTGGCCGCCCCGTTCGGCTGGGTCGAGGCGCTCGTCTTCGCCGTCCCCCTGGCGCTGCTGCTGGGCTTCGCCGGCCTCGGGTCGTTCTGGGTCTGCCGAGCGGCGCCCTTGACGATCAGGCAGTTGTTCCGCTCGCTCGGCACCCAGCTGCTGGCGGCGCTCCTCTCGAGCGCGCTGTGGCTGGCGGCGGCCCGCGGCTGGGCCTACGCGCTCGAGCGGATGGACGTCTTCCCGGGGCTGGTCGCGAAGCAAGGGCAGGCGGCGCCGCTGCTGCTCGGCCTGGGCGGCGCCCTCTTCCTGCTGACGAGCGCGCTGCACTACCTGCTCGGCGCTCTCGCCACCTCGCAGGACGCCGAGCGGCGGGCGCTGCAGTTCGAGATCGCCTCGCGCGAGGCGGAGCTGCGGGCGCTGCGCGCGCAGATCCACCCGCACTTCCTGTTCAACAGCCTGAACTCGATCAACGCCCTGATCGCGGCCAGGCCGGAGGAGGCGCGGCGGCTGTGCGTGCGGCTGGCGGACTTCCTCCGCCGCAGCCTCACCGTGGGCTCGCGCGAGACGATCCCGCTGGCCGAGGAGCTGGAGCTCGCGGAGCAGCTGCTGGCGATCGAGAAGGTGCGCTTCGGGGACCGGCTCTGCCACGAGGTCCGCGCCGACGACGCGGCGCGCGCCTGCGCGGTGCCGCCGCTGCTGCTGCAGCCGCTGGTGGAGAACGCGGTCACGCACGGGGTCGCCCAGCTGCTCGAGGGCGGCCGCATCAGCATCACGGCCGAGCGCCGGGAGGGCGAGCTGCTGCTCGTGGTGGAGAACCCGCGCGACCCCGACTCGCCCGGCCGCAAGGGCGCCGGCATCGGCCTGCAGAACGTCAAGCGGCGCCTGGCGGCGCTGCACTCCGACGCCGCCAGCCTGCGCGTCGTGCCGCAGAGCTCGTCGTTCCGCGTCGAGCTGCGACTGCCCGCCGTCCGCTGACGGCTCCCCCGCCAGGGGCGGGCCCGGCGCCCCCTCTCAGGCCTTCGCCCTGGCGAGCGGCAGGGTCCTGCCGAGCACGGGCGCGATGATGCGCAGCTCGCCCATCAGCCGGTCGAACTGCTCCGGGTAGAGGCTCTGCGGCCCGTCGGAGAGCGCCTTCTCCGGGTTGTTGTGCACCTCGATGATCACGCCGTCCGCGCCCGCCGCCACCGCCGCGCGCGCCATCGGGATCACCTTGTCGCGCCGGCCCGTGCCGTGGCTCGGGTCGACCACGATCGGCAGGTGGCTGCGCTTCTTGACCACCGGGATCGCCGAGATGTCGAGCGTGTTGCGGGTGTAGCTCTCGAAGGTGCGGATGCCCCGCTCGCACAGGATCACCTGGCCGTTGCCGCCGCACAGGACGTACTCGGCCGCCAGCAGCCACTCCTCGATCGTCGAGGACAGGCCGCGCTTGAGCAGCACCGGCTTGCGCACCCGCCCCAGCTCCTTCAGCAGGTCGAAGTTCTGCACGTTGCGCGCGCCCACCTGCAGGCAGTCGACGTAGCGCATCATCATCTCGATCTGGCGCGGGTCCATCACCTCGCTGATCACGGCCAGGCCCGCCTCGTCCGCCGCCGCGCGCATCCACTCGAGGGCCGTCTCGCCGTGCCCCTGGAACGAGTAGGGCGAGGTCCGCGGCTTGAAGGCGCCACCGCGCAGCACGCGCGCGCCGGAGGCCGCAACCGCGTGCGCCACCAGGCCGATCTGCTCGCGGACTCTCGACCGAGCACGGGCCGGCCATCGCGATCACCTCCGGCCCGCCGAGCGGCACGCCGGCGAGGTCGACCACGGTGTCCTCGGGCTTGAAGGTGCGGCCCGCGAGCTTGTACGGCTCCGAGACGCGGATCACCTCGCGCACGCCGGGCAGCACCTCGAGCGCCGCGGGTCGATCGGGTCTGTCGCGGCACGCCGACCGCGCCCAGGACCGTGTGTGTCGACGCCGGTCGAGCGGTGCACGTCGTAGCCCACCTCGCACCAGCGTCTCGATGACCTTCTGGACCTGCTCCTCGCTGGCCGTGTGCTCCATCACGATGACCATGGACACCTAGGCTCCTTCCGACTCCTGCTTGACTCCGGCGGGGCGGCCCTCGGCCTGGCCCGCCAGGCGCTCGAGCCGCCGGCTCTCGTCGATGACGCGCTCGAAGACGCGTCTGCACGGCGCCGCGGTTCGAGCGGACCCGGGTTGTCGCGGGCACGCGCTCGAGGATCCACGTCTCGCGCTCCGGCGAGTAGACCGGCAGGCCCACGTGCGCGCTTGATCCGGCCGATCTCGACCGCGCAGGCCGAGCGGCTGTTCAGCAGCTGCATCAGCTGCTCGTCGATCTGGTCGATCCGCCGCCGGTAGTCGTCGATCAGCCGCTCGCCGGCGTCGGCGTCCGCGCGCTCGCCCGCTGCCGCCGCGGGCTGCGGCCGTGCCGGCGGTGCCGGCAGGCGATCCGGCTTGCCGCCTATGTCGTGCTCGTCAGCCATCGCACCTGAGCCCCGAGGTCCGCCCTCCGGGTGCTCCTCCAGGAAGCGCACCAGCGCGCTGCCCACCACCACCCCGTCCGCCAGCGCCGCCGCCTCGCCGACCTGCTCCGGCGTCGAGATGCCGAAGCCGAGCGCCACCGGCGTCGTCGCTCAGGCCCTGGAGGCGCTCCACCAGCGGCCCCGCGTCGCCGGAGAAGCGATGCCTGCTCGCCGGTCACGCCGGTGCGGCTCACCGCGTAGATGAAGCCGCGGCTCGCCTCCGCCACCCGCGCCAGACGCTCCGGCGGGCTGGTGGGGGCGGCCAGGAACACGGTGTCGAGATGGTCTCTGCGCGGCCAGGGCCAGCCAGTCGCCCGCCTCCTCGGGAGGCAGGTCGGTGACCAGGACGCCGTCGACGCCCGCCTCCTTCGCCTCGCGCGCCAAACGGTCGAGGCCGTAGCGAAGCAGCGGGTTGAAGTAGCTGAAGAGCAGCAGCGGCAGCTGGCTGCGGGTCCGGATGGTCCGCACGGCCTCCAGCACGCCGGCCAGCGTCATCGCCCTTCTTGAGGGCGCGATCGCTGGCGCGCTGGATCACCGGCCCGTCGGCCAACGGGTCCGAGAAGGGCACACCCAGCTCGAGCACGTCCGTGCCTCCGGCCTCCATCTGCCAGGCGATCTCCGGCGTGCGCTCGGGGGAGGGGTCGCCGGCCGTGACGAAGCCCACGAAGGCCGTGCGGCCTTCGGCCGCGCGCGAAGGTCGCCGATGCGACCCTAGCGGCTTCCGCGATCCGGGCCTCTCGCCGCGGGCTCGGGCAGCAGGGCGTCCACCTCGATCTCGACCAGCATGTCGGGATCGATCAGGCCGCTCACCTCCACCATGGTGGTGGCCGGGCGGATGTCGCGAAAGACCTCGCCATGGGCGCGCGCGACCGCCTCCCACTCCGTGATGTCCGTGACGTAGATGCGTGTGCGCACGACGTCCTTGACCGAGGCCGCGCCGGCCCGTGCCAAGGCGCGCTCGATGTTGCGCCAGCGCCTGCACCGTCTGCGCGTAGGGCGTCTCCCTTCCCGACCAGCTGCCGTCGTCGCCGGTGGCGGTGGTTCCGGACACGTGAACGTGCGCGCCGCACGCGCACCGCGCGCGAGAAGCCGACGATCGGCTCCCAGGGGCTGTTGCCGCTGATGTTCTGCCTGCTCATGCTCGCCCCCTTGCCTCGACCGGTCCATTTCGTCCTGGACGATGCCCAGGTCCTTGTCGCCGCGGCCGCTGAGGTTGAGGACCACCAGCCGGCCCCGCAGCCCGGCCGCATCGCCGCAGCAGCCAGGCCAGGGCGTGGGAGGACTCGAGCGCCGGCAGCATGCCTTCGATCTCGGCCAGCAGGTGGAAGGCCGGCGAGCGCCTGCTCGTCGCTCACGGACACGTACCGCACGCGGCCCTCGGTCTCGCAGCAGCGCGTGCTCGGGGCCGACCGCCGGGTAGTCGAGGCCGGCGGAGACCGAGTGCGTGGGCAGCACGTTGCCGGCGTCGTCCTGCAGCAGGTAGGTGCGGGTGCCCTGCAGCACGCCGACGCTGGCCGCGGAGCCCAGGAAGCGGGCGGCGTGCTCGCCGGGCCGGTCCGAGCGGCCACCCGCCTCGACCCCGACCATCCGCACCCGGGTCCTCGAGGAAAGGCGATAGAACAGGCCGATGGCGTTGGAGCCGCCGCCGACGCAGGCCACCAGCAGGTCCGGCAAGCCGCCCGTCTGCGCCCGAGCATCTGCGCGCGCGCCTCGCGGCCGATCACCGACTGGAAGTCGCGCACCATCGTCGGGTAGGGGTGCGCGCCCGAGCACCGAGCCGAGCAGGTAGTGGGTGGTGCGCACGTTCGTCACCCAGTCGCGCATGGCCTCGTTGATCGCGTCCTTGAGCGTGCGCGAGCCGGAGTCGACGCCGCGCACCTCCGCGCCGAGCAGCCGCATGCGCAAGACGTTGGGCGCCTGGCGGGCCATGTCCTCGGTGCCCATGTAGACGACGCACTCGAGGCCCAGCAGGGCGCAGACGGTGGCGGTGGCCACGCCGTGCTGGCCGGCCCCGGTCTCGGCCACCACGCGCGTCTTGCCCATGCGCCGCACCGAGCAGCGCCTGGCCGAGGGCGTTGTTGATCTTGTGGGCGCCGGTGTGGCAGAGGTCCTCGCGCTTGAGGTAGACGCGGCAACCGAGCCGCTCCGAGAGGCGGGAGGCGAAGCTCGAGCGGCGTCGGGCGGCCGACGTAGTCGCGCAGCAGACGCCGGTAGCTCCAGCTCGAAGGCCGGGAGCGGCGCGCCGCCTCGCGTACGGCCTCCAGCTCGCGCAGCGGCTCCATCAGCGTCTCCGGAACGTAACGCCCACCGTACGGCCCGAAGTGCCCGTCGGCGTCGGGCCACAGGCCGGCGTGGCGCACCGTCGCGCCCGTCATGCCGCGTCTCCCTCGGCGGCGCGCGCCGCCGCCACGAACGCGCGGATCTTGGCCGCGTCCTTGCGCCCCGGCAGCGTCTCGACGCCGCTCGACACATCGACCGCGTGCGGCCGCACCGCGCGCACCGCCTCGGCCACGTTCGCGGGCCCCAGCCCGCCCGCCAGCACGAGGAAGGGGACCTGCTCGGCGAGGCCCTTCACCAGCCGCCAGTCGAACGAGACGCCGCTTCCGCCCGGCATCTGCGTCTCCCCCGGCAGGCGGGTGTCGACCAGCAGCCCGGCGGCGTGGCCGGCGAAGCGGGTCGCCTCCTCGCTGCGGAAGCCCCTGTCCACGCGCACCGCCTTGATCGCGCGCCGAGGCAGGCCCGCCAGCGCCTCGGGCGGCTCCTCGCCGTGCAGCTGCAGCAGGTCGAGCCCGACCGCGTCGGCGACGCGCGCCATCTCCTCGCGCGGCGCGTTCACGAAGACGCCCACGCGCAGCACGAACGGCGGCAGCTCGCGCGTGATCGCCGCCGCCCGCTCCGGCGCCACCTTGCGCGGGCTCATCGGGAAGAACACGAAGCCGAGCGCGTCGGCGCCCGCCTCGACCGCGACGCGCGCGTCCTCCGTGGAGGTGATGCCGCAGATCTTGACGAACAGTCGCTTCACGCCGCCTCCGCTTCCTGGATCAGCCGGAGGAGTGCCGCCCCCGGGTCGGGCGCGCTCATCAGGTGCTCGCCCACGAGGAACGCGTCGAACCCCGCCGCGCGCAGGGCGCACACGTCCCGGCCCGCGCGGATGCCGCTCTCCGCCACCGCCAGCACGTCGTCGGGAATCGCGGGGGCGAGCGCGAGCGAGGTCGCGAGCGACACCGCGAGCGTGCGCAGGTCGCGGTTGTTCACGCCCACCACGCGGGCGCCGGCCCCGAGCGCGCGCGCCAGCTCCGCGGCGTCGTGCACCTCCACCAGCGCCTCGACGCCGGCCTCGCCCGCCTCCGCCAGCAGGCCGCGCAGCTCGCCGTCCGTGAGCGCCGCCACGATCAGCAGCACGGCGTCCGCCCCGGCGGCGCGCGCCTCCCACACCTGCCAGCGATCGATCACGAAGTCCTTGCGCAGCAAGGGCAGGCTCGCGCTGGCGCGGGCCTCCGCCAGGTGCGACAGCCGCCCGCCGAAGAACGCCTCGTCCGTCAGGAACGAGAGCGCCGCGGCGCCCGCCTGCTGGTAGCGGCGTGCCACGTCGCCGGGCTCGAGGTCCTCGCGGATCGCGCCGCGCGAGGGCGAGCGGCGCTTGTGCTCCGCGATCACGTTCACCCGTCCCGGCCGCGACAGCGCCGCCGCGAACGGGCGCACCGGCGGGGCGTCGCGCGCGGCCGCCCGCAGCTGCGCCAGCGGGCGCAGCCGCCGCTCCTGTTCCACGCGCTCTCGCGTGCGCGCCAGGATCGCGTCGAGCACCGATCCCGTCCTTTCCCCGCTCACGCCAGCGCCTCGCGCACGCGGTCGAGCAGCGCCCGCGCGCGGCCGTCGTCGATGGCCGCGGCGGCCTGGCGCACGCCCTCGCGCAGGCCGGCGGCCCGGCCCGCCACGACCAGGGCGGCGGCGGCGTTCAGCAGCACCACGTCGCGCCTCGGCCCCGGCACGCCCGCCAGGACCTCGCGCGCGATCGCCGCGTTCGCCTGCGGGTCGCCGCCGCGCAGCGCTTCCCCCGGGGCGGGGTCGAGCCCGGCGTCGCGCGGCGTCAGGGTGAAGCTGCGCACCTGCGAGCCGTCCAGCTCGGCCACCAGCGTCTCGCCGGCGAGCGTGAGCTCGTCGAGGCCGCTGCCGTTCACGACCCAGGCCCGCTGCGTGCCCAGCCGCTGCAGGCAGCGCGCGACGAACGACGTCAGCTCCGGCCTCGGCACGCCGACCACCTGGCCAAAGGGCCGCGCGGGATTGGTGAGCGGGCCGAGCAGGTTGAAGGCGGTGCGCACGCCCAGCTCGCGGCGCGGGCCGAGCGCGTGGCGGGTCGAGGCGTGGAACTTCGGCGCGAACAGGAAGGTCCAGCCGGCCGTGTCGAGAGTCGCCTGCACCACGGCGGGCGGCGCGTCGATGCGCACGCCGAGCGCCTCGAGCACGTCGGCGCTGCCGCAGGTGCCGCTCGCGGAGCGGTTGCCGTGTTTGGCCACCGGCACGCCGCAGGCCGCGACCACGAACGAGGCCACGGTCGAGATGTTGAAGGTGCCGGCCCCGTCCCCGCCGGTGCCGCAGGTGTCGACGGCCCCGCTGGACGTGAGCGGCACCGCCCGCGCGCGCATGGTGCGCGCGAAGCCGACGACCTCGTCCTCCGTCTCGCCGCGGGCCGCCATCGCCGCCAGCAGCCCGCCGATCTGGGCGGGCGTCGCCTCGCCGTCCATGATCGCGCCCATGGCGGTGGCGGCCTCCTCCTCGCTCAGGCGCTCGCCGCGCGCGAGCCGCGCCAGGTGGCGCTTGATGCTCACCCTGGCCCCCAGCCCGAGGAAGTTGCGCAGCAGGTCCTTGCCAGCGGTGGTCAGGATGCTCTCGGGGTGGAACTGCACGCCCTCGAGCGGCCGCTCCTTGTGGCGCAGGCCCATCACCACCCCGCCGTCCGTCCACGCCGACACCTCGAGGCAGTCCGGCACGCTCTCGGGCGCGACCACCAGCGAGTGGTAGCGGGTCGCGGTGAAGACGTCCGGCAGGCCAGCGAAGATCGTCCGGCCGTCGTGCCGGATCTCCGACGTCTTGCCGTGCATCAGCTTCGGCGCCCGCACCACCCGGCCGCCGAAGGTCTGGCCCAGTGCCTGGTGGCCCAGGCAGACGCCGAGCACGGGCACGGGCGAGCGCCGGATCAGCTCCAGGCTGATGCCGGCCTCGTCCGGCGTGCCCGGTCCAGGCGAGACCACGATCCGCTCGGGAGAGAGCGCCAGCGCCTGCTCCACGCTCAGCGCGTCGTTGCGCACCACCTTCACCTGGGCGCCCAGCTCGCCCAGGTACTGGTAGAGGTTGAAGGTGAACGAGTCGTAGTTGTCGACGAGCAGGATCACGAGAGCCCTCCCGCGACGCGCAGCGCCTCGAACAGCGCCTGCGCCTTGGCCTCGGTCTCGCGCTCCTCGTAGCCGGGGTCCGAGTCGGCGACGATCCCGGCGCCGGCCTGCAGCGTGGCCTTGCCCCCCTTCAGCAGCAGCGTGCGGATCGCGATGCAGAAGTCCAGGTTGCCCCGCTGGTCGATGTAGCCGAGCGCTCCGCCGTAGAGGCCGCGCGCGCGAGGCTCGAGCTCGTCGATGATCTGCATGGCCCGGATCTTCGGCGCTCCCGAGAGCGTGCCCGCCGGGAAAGTGGCCGCCAGCGCGTCGAGCGCGTCCTTCCCCTCGTCCAGCTGACCGACCACCGAGCTCACGATGTGCGCCACGTGGCTGTAGTGCTCGACCTTCATCAGCTCGACCACCTGCACGCTGCCGAAGCGGCAGACGCGGCCGAGGTCGTTGCGCCCCAGGTCGACCAGCATCAGGTGCTCGGCCCGCTCCTTCTCGTCGGCCAGGAGCTCGCGCGCGATCGCGTCGTCGGACCGCCCGTCCTGTCGCGGGCGCGTGCCCGCGATCGGCCGCGTCTCGACCCGCCGGCCCTCCACGCGCACGAGCATCTCGGGCGAGGCGCCGGCGATGGCCGACTCGCCGTCCTTCAGGAAGTACATGTAGGGCGACGGGTTCACCATGCGCAGCGCGCGGTAGACGGTGAAGGGGTCGATCCCGCAGTCGACCGCGTGCTGGCGCGACAGCACCACCTGGAAGATGTCGCCCTTGGCGATGTGTTCCTTCGCCGCGAGCACCGCCTCGCGGAACGCGGCGCCGTCGGTGAGCGGGAGGGCCGCGGGCGGCTCGGCCTTGCGGCTGGTCGCCGGGCGCCGCTCCCAGCCGAGGTCCTCCTCGAAGCCGTCGAGCACCTGCCGCGCGCGCTCGAAGGCCGCACGGCTGCCCGGTGCGGCGAGCGCGATCAGCACCAGCCGCTGCCGGACGTGGTCGAACGCCACCAGCGACTCGTAGAAGGCGAACGAGGCCACGCTGCCCGCGGCCGCGCCGTGCCGGTCCGGCAGCCGCTCGAAGAGGCGCGCCGCGTCCCAGGTCAGGTAGCCGACGGCGCCGCCGGTGAAGCGCGGCAGGCCCGGGACCTCCGCCGGCTGCGAGCCCAGGCGCGCGCGCAGCGCGTCGAGGACGCCCCCTCTCTGCTCGTGCTCCCCGGCCGCGTCGTGGACGAGCACGTGCCCGGCGCGCACCTCGAGCCGGGCCACCGGCTCGCGGCCGAGGAAGGAGTAGCGCGCCAGCCGCTCGCCGCCCAGCACGCTCTCGAGCAGGAACGCGCGCTCCGAGCGCGAGGCGAGCGAGAGGAAGGCCGAGACCGGCGTGCGCAGGTCGCCCGGCAGCTCGCGGAACACCGGGACGGGACGCCCGCCCTCGGACAGGCGCTGGTAGTCCTCGTAGCCCAGCGCGTTCATGGCATCCCCGGCCACCGTCTCGCCGGCGGACGTGGGCCGCGGCGGGGTGCGTCCTCGCTCGCTGATCGACTGGTCTTCACCTCAGCCTCACTTCCGTCGCTTCCTCAGCTCGTCCATCACCCGCGCGAGCGGCAGGCGGCGCTGGTGGAGCGCCACCAGCAGGTGGTAGAGGAGGTCGGCCGTCTCCTCCACGAGCCGCTCGTCGCTCTGGACGCGCGCGGCCAGCACCACCTCGGTCGCCTCCTCGCCGACCTTCTTCAGCACCTGGTCCGGCCCCCGGGCGAGCAGGCGCGCCGTGTACGAGGACTCGGGCGAGGCCTGCGCGCGTTCGGCCACGACGCGCGCCAGCTCCTCCAGCATGCCCGCGGCGGTCGGCGAGTCGTCGCCGAAGCAGGTGCGCGTCCCCTCGTGGCAGGCCGGGCCCTGGGGCTCGACGACCAGCAGCAGCGTGTCGCGGTCGCAGTCCGCGCGCGCCTCGACCACGCGCAGGCTATGGCCGGAGGTCTCGCCCTTGCGCCACAGCGTCCCGCGGCTGCGGCTCCAGAAGTGTGCGAGGCCCGTCTGCGCCGTCCTGGCCAGCGCCTCGGCGTTCGCCCAGGCCAGCATCAGCACGTCGCCGCTGGCGCGGTCCTGGACCACGACGGGCACGAGGCCGGCGTCGTTCACGACCAGGTCGGGCGGCAGGCGCACGCTCATCGCGCCTCTCCCCCGCTCGCCGCCGGGCCGGGCTCCAGGACCACACCCGCCTGCGGGCGCACCGGCACGCCGGCGCGCAGGAGAAAGGCGCGCGCGTCCGGGATGCGGATCTCGCCGAAGTGGAAGACCGAGGCCGCCAGCGCCGCGCTGGCGTGGCCCTCGGTCAGCGCGTCCCTCATGTGGGCGACCGTGCCGCAGCCGCCCGAGGCCACCACCGGCACGCGCACGGCGTCCGACACGGCACGCGTGAGCAGCAGGTCGAAGCCGTCCTTCGTCCCGTCGCGGTCCATGCTGGTGAGCAGGATCTCGCCGGCGCCGCGCTCGGCCCCCTGGCGGGCCCACTCGACCGCGTCCATGCCCGTCGGCGTCCGCCCCCCGTGCACGTACACCTCGAAGCCGCCACGGCCGGTCGCGCGCGCGTCGATCGCGAGCACCACGGCCTGCGACCCGAAGCGGCGCGACAGCTGCTCGAGCAGCGCCGGCTGCTGCACCGCCTTCGTGTTCACGGCCACCTTGTCCGCGCCCGCCCGCAGCAGCGCCTCGGCGTCGTCGATCGAGCGCACGCCCCCGCCGACCGTGAAAGGCAGGTAGACGGCGTCGGCCACCCGGCGCACCATCTCGATCACGATCGGGCGCGCGTCGGAGGATGCGGTGATGTCGAGGAACACCAGCTCGTCGGCCCCCTCCGCGTCGTAGCGCACGGCGGCTTCGACGGGGTCGCCCGCGTCGCGCAGCGACACGAAGCGCACGCCCTTGACCACGCGGCCGCGGTCGACGTCGAGGCAGGGAACCAGCCGCTTGGCGAGCATCAGCGCGCGCCCCCGAGACGCTCGCGGGTGACGCGCGCCGAACTGTCACCCGCACCGCCCGCCAGCGCCGCGCGTGCCTCGGCGAGCGTGACGCGCCCCTCGTAGAGGGCCTTGCCGACGATCACCTCGTCGACCCCGAACGGCGCCAGCTCGCGCAGCCGGACCAGGTCCTGCGCGTCCGACACGCCGCCGGCGGCCGTGATGCGCAGCCCGGTGCTGCGCCCCAGCTCGCGGATCGCGTCGAGGTTCGGCCCGACCAGCGTCCCGTCGCGCCGCACGTCCGTGAACTGCACGCGCACCACACCCCAGCTCTCGACGGCCGCGGCCAGCTCCAGCGCGTCGACCGCCGTCAGCTCGTTCCAGCCCTCGACCGCCACCCGGCCGTCGCGCGCGTCGATCGCGACCGCGACCGCGTTCGGCCAGCGCGAGACGGCAGCCTGCACCACGTCCGGCCGTGACACGGCGGCCGTGCCGAAGATCACCCGCTCGGCGCCGGCCTCACGATAGCGCTGCGCGTCCTCCAGCGAGCGGATGCCGCCGCCGACCTCGACCGGCACCTTCACCGCGGCGATCACCGCCGCCACGGCCTCGTGCTGGGCTATGCCGTCGATCGCGGCGTCGAGGTCGACGAGGTGGATGCGCTCGGCACCTTCCCGCTCCCAGCGCTGCGCGACCTCGGCGGGATCGGCGCCGTACGTCGTCTCGTCGGCCGCACGCCCCTGCTTCAGGCGCACCACCCGCCCCCTGCGCACGTCGATCGCCGGGACCACGATCATGCCGCCCTCCGCGCCGCCTCCGCGATCGCGACGAAGCTCTCCACCATGCGCAGGCCGACCTGCTGGCTCTTCTCCGGGTGGAACTGCACGCCGAGCACGCTGCCGCGCCCGACGACCGCCGCGAACTCGCGGCCGTAGTCGGACGAGGCGATCACCACCGGCCCGGGGGCGTCGCAGTAGTAGCTGTGCACGAAGTAGACGTAGGACCTGTCCGGCACGCCGTCGAGCAGAGCGTGCGGCCGCCGGGCCTTCAGCGCGTTCCAGCCCATGTGGGGCACCGGCAGCTCGCCGCCGAAGCGGCGCACCCGGCCCGGCAGCAGGCCGAGCCCGCGGTGCAGGCCGTGCTCCTCGCTCTCCTCGAACAGCAGCTGCATGCCGATGCAGATGCCGAGCAGCGGCTTGCCGGAGGCCGCCGCCTCGTTCAGCACGGGCACCAGCCCCCGCCGCGTGACCTCCTCCATCGTGGCGCCGAAGGCGCCGTCGCCGGGCAAGACCAGCGCGTCCGCGCGGCGCAGCGCGTCGGGGTCGCCGGTCAGCTGCACCTGCGCCCCCGCGCCGCGGAAGGCCTTGGTGACGCTGCCCAGGTTGCCGATGCCGTAGTCGGCGATCGCGATGCGCGCGCTCACAGCGAGCCCTTCGTCGACGGCACGCCGACGACGCGCGGGTCCCGCGCCACCGCCATCGCCAGCGCACGAGCGGTGGCCTTGAACAGCGTCTCCGCGACGTGGTGCGCGTTGCGCCCGCGGACGAGGTCGAGGTGCAGGTTGAAGCGCCCGTGGTCCGCCAGCGCCCAGAAGAAGTCCTCGAACAGCTCCGTCGGCAGGTCGCCGATGCGCCGGGCCTTCCACTCGACGCCGAAGTGCAGCCAGGGCCGGCCCGAGAGGTCGACCACCGCGCGGCTCAGCGCCTCGTCGAGCGGGCAGTAGGCGTGGCCGAAGCGCACGATCCCCTGCTTGTCGCCGAGCGCCTGCTTCAGGGCCTGGCCGAGCGCGATGCCGACGTCCTCGACCGAGTGGTGGGCGTCCACGTGCAGGTCGCCCTTGCAGCGCAGGTCGAGATCGAAGCGGGAGTGGGTGGCGAGCGAGCTCAGCATGTGGTCGAGGAAGCCGATGCCGCTCGCCACCTTCGAGCGCCCCTGGCCGTCGAGGTCGAGCGCGAGCACGATCTCGGTCTCGCGCGTCCTGCGCTCGACGCGGGCCCGGCGGGCCGCCACGGTCGTGCCCCCGGCGGTGGTCGCGCGCGCCGGCCCCGCCGTCCCGGCCCGTCTCGCGACCCTTCTTCGCCGCATCATGCCCTCCCCAGCGCGAGATCCACGCCCGCCTCGCCCAGCGCCGTGCCGAGCGCGCGCAGGAAGGCCTCGTTCTCCTCCTCGCTGCCCACGCTCACGCGCAGGCAGCGCGAAAGCATGGGGTACGAGGTCACGTCGCGCACCAGCACGCCGCGCCGCGCCAGGGAGGCGAAGACCGCCTGCGCGTCGGCGGAGACGAGCTCGAGCAGGAAGAAGTTGGCGCTCGACGGCCAGGCGCGCACGCCGGGCAGGTCGGCCAGGCGTTCCAGCAGGCGCTCGCGCTCGCGCACCAGCCGGCGCACGCTCAGCGCGAGCGCGTCCTGCTCCTCCAGCGCCGCGATCGCAGCGGCCTGCGAGAAGAAGTTGACGTTGTACGGCAGGCGTGCCTTGTTGACCTCGCACACCAGCTCGGGCGAGGCGAGCAGGTAGCCCACGCGCAGGCCCGCCAGCGCCATCGCCTTCGAGAAGGTGCGCAGCACCACCAGGTTCTCGTGCCGTTCGAGCAGCGGGACGACGCTGCCGCCGGAGAACTCGTGGTACGCCTCGTCGATCACGACCAGCGCGTCGGAGTCGTCGCACAGCCGCTCGACCTCGGTCGGCGAGAGCGGGCTGCCGGTGGGGTTGTTCGGCGAGCAGACGATCGTCAGCGTGGCGCCGCTTCTCCGGCGCGCCTCGATCAGCGCGTCCGTGTCGTAGCACAGCTGCGGCGTCAGCCGCACCCGCACCGGCTCGCCTCCGAGGATGGTGGTCAAGAGCGCGTACAGCGTGAAGGTCGGCTCGGGGATCACGACGCGCGTGCCCTCGCCCACGGTGACCAGCAGCAGCGCCTCGATCATCTCGTTCGAGCCGTTACCGGCCAGGATGCCGTCGGCGCGCCAGCCGGAGAAGCGCCCCAGCGCCGAGAGCAGCTCGCGCGGGTCGAAGTCGGGGTAGCGCGACCAGGGCCGCCCGAGCGCGCGCTCGAGCACGCGTCGCTTGACCGGCTCCGGCAGGTCCCAAGGGTTCTCGTTCTGGTTGAGCTTGACCGCCGCCTCGCGCAGCTTCAGCGTGTAGGCCGCCAGCGCGCGCACCTTCGGCTTCACGTGGCGCAGCGGATCGCCGCCCGTCGCCGGCCGGTCCATCACTCCCCCTCGAAACGGGCGAGCACGCTCTGCGCATGCCCGCGGAAGCCTTCCGCCAGCGCGACGCGCACCACGTCCTCGCTGACCCGCGCCAGCCCCTCGCGCGTGAGCGTGGCGACGCTTTGCCGCCGCTGAAAGTCGCGCACGGACAAAGGCGACGCGAAGCGAGCCGCGCCGCCGGTCGGCAGCACGTGGTTGGGCCCGACCCCGTAATCGCCGACGGCGACGGGCGACCAGGGCCCGACGAAGACGGCGCCGGCCACGATCTGGCGGGCCAGGCCCGCCGCCCCGCGCGCCATCAGCTCGACGTGCTCGGGCGCCAGCGCGTTCACGGCCAAGACGCCCTGGGCCAGGTCCTCGACCAGGATCACGGCCCCGTTGCGGGCGAGCGCGCGGCGGGCGCGCCCGGCGTTCGCCACCGAGGCCGTGCCCGCCGCCACCAGCCGTACGACCTCGTCCGCGAGCGCTCGCGAGGGCGTGACCAGGACCACGGTCTCGTCGCCGCTGCCGTGCTCGGCCTGTGCCAGCAGGTCGGCGGCGACCAGGCCGGCGTCGGCCGAGCCGTCCGCCAGGATCGCCACCTCGCTCGGCCCGGCCTCGCCGTCGATCTCCACCCGGCCGCGCACCAGGCGCTTCGCCGCCGCCACGTAGGCGTTTCCGGGACCGACGATCTTGTCGACGGCGGGCACGGTGTTCGTGCCGAAGGCCAGCGCCGCGATCGCCTGCGCGCCGCCGACGCGGTAGACGTGCTGCTCGACGCCGGCCACGAGGATGGCGGCGGCCACGGCCGGGCTGCTCTCGAGCGTCCGCGGCGGCGTCACGAGCGCCAGCCGCCCGACGCCCGCCACCTTCGCCGGGATCGCGTTCATCAGCACGGACGACGGGTAGGCCCCGGCCCCGCCCGGCACGTACAGGCCGGCCGAGGCCAGCGGGCGCACGGCCTCCTCGAGCCGCGAGCCGTCCGCGAGCCTCACGCAGAAGCCGGGCGCGAGCTGGCGCGCGTGGAAGCGCTCGATCTGCCCCGCCATCCGGCGCAGGGCGGCGACCAACTCGGGATCGGCGCGGCCGGCGAGCGCGCGGATCTCCGCGGGCCGCACGTGCAGCCGGGCGCGCGTCAGGCGCACGCCGTCGAACCGGGCCGTGAGCCGGACGAGCGCCGCGTCGCCGCGCCGCTCGACGGCGCGCACGATCGCCTCGGCCGCGAGCAGGACGTCGCTGCGGGGCGCGCTCGAGCGCGGCAGCGAGGCCAGCCAGCGCGCGTGCGTGCGGCTGCCGAAGGCGAACGTTCTCACGACGCCCCCCCCTGCAGGGTGCGGATCAGCTGCTGCACGTCGTCCCGCCGCGCGTGGAAGCTGGCGCGGTTCACGATCAGCCGCGCCGAGGACTCGGCCACCGTCTCGATCACCTCGAGCCCGTTCTCCTGCAGCGTGCGGCCGGTCTCGACGACGTCCACGATGCAGTCGGCCAGCCCCAGCCCGGGCGCGATCTCGACCGAGCCCGCGAGCTTGACGACCTCGACCGCCAGCCCGCGCCCGAGGAAGTGCGAGGCGGTGACGCGCGGGTACTTCGTGGCGACGCGCGCGCTCGAGACCCTGTCCGGCGCGAAGCCCGAGCCCGACGGCGCGGCGACCACCAGCCGGCAGCGGCCGAAGCCGAGGTCGACGGGCTCGAGCACGTCGCTGCCCGACTCGAGCAGCACGTCGCGACCCGCGATGCCGCAGTCGGCGACGCCGTACTCCACGTAGGTCGGCACGTCGGCGTCCTTCACGAACAGGAAGCGGAAGTTCCGCGCGGGCACGACCAGGCGCCGGCTGTCGCCCATCGGGAAGGGCAGGCCGAAGCGCCGGAACAGGGCCTCGGTCCCGGTCAGCAGCTTGCCCTTGGAGAGCGCGACCGTGATCGTGCTCACGGGGCTTCCCCGTTCCCGAAGCGCACGCGGGCCCCCGCGCTGCGCCGCTCCCGGGCGAACTTGAGGGCACGGCCCAGGTCCTTCCCGCCCACGGCCTCGGCCGCGGCCGGCGGCGGCGCCGCGGCTTTGCCCTGGCGGTCGAGCAGGACGGCCAGGCGGTCGAGCCCGAGCATGAAGCCGACCGCCGGCAGCGGGCGGCCGAAGCGGGCCAGCAGCCCGTCGTAGCGTCCTCCGCCGCCGACCTCGAAGCCGAGGCCCGGTGCGAACACGCGGAAGACGAGGCCCGTGTAGTAGTCGAGGCCGCGCACCTCGCCGAGGTCGACGGCGACCCGCTCGCCGAGCCCCGCCACGTCGAGCGCGGCGATCACGGCGCGCAGCTCGCCCAGCGCGGAGGTGGCGGCGGAGGACGCGGCCAGCACGCGCTCGGCCGCCGGCACCACGTCGGGCCCGCCGGCGAGCGAGGTGAGCCCCTCGATCGCCTCGGCCGTCGAGGCGCGCAGGTCCGAGCCGGAGAGCGCCTCGCGCACGCCGGCCGCGTCCTTGGCCTCCACGCGCTCGCGCAGCAGCTCCACGCGCGCGGGAGACAGGCCGGCGCCCTCGACCAGGCCGTTGAAGACACCGACGTGGCCGAGAGCGAGCGCCCAGTCGGCCGCCCCCGCGCGCTCGAGGCACTCGGCTGCGATCGCCAGCACCTCGGCGTCGGCCGCGCGCGCGTCGCCCCCGAGGTGCTCGAGGCCCATCTGGTGCAGCTCGCTCTGGGCGCCGGCCTTCGGCGGCTCGAAGCGTACGACCTCGCCCGAGTAGTACAGGCGCATCGGCACCGGCCGGTCCCGCAGCCGGCCGGCGGCGATCTTCGCCAGCAGGCTCGTGAAGTCGGGCCGCAGCGCGAGCACGCTGCCGTCGCGCCCGATGAAGGAGTAGGTCTTCGGCGCGAGCGCTCCGCCCGTGAAGACGTCCGCGTAGTCGAAGATCGGCGGGATGATCTCCTCGTAGTCCCAGCCCTCGAAGACCGAGACCACCGCCTCCTCGATGCGACGCCGCCGCCGCGCCTCGTCCCCGACGAAGCACTGGACCCCGGGTGGGACCTGGCTCAGGCGGTGCGTCCCGTTCATGCCCTCGCCTCCGCGATCGCCTCGAGCGCCGCGGCCCTCAGCAGCTCGGGCGGAGGCGCCTCGCCGAGCCAGGCCTCGAGTTGTCCCAAGGCCTGCGCGGCCAGCATCTCGACGCCGTCGATCGTCGGGCAGCCGCGCGCGCGCGCCGCCCGCAGCAGCGGGGTCTCGCGCGGCTCGTAGACCATGTCGAACACGATGGCGCCCGGCCGCAGCGCGGAGGCCGGGACCGGCATCGCGTCCGGACACGCGCCGGACCCGACCGGCGTCGCGTTCAGCAGCACGTCCCAGTCGGCCGTGGCGACCGACTCGAGGGACGCCAGCGCCCGCCCCCCGACGGCGGCCGCCAGCTCGGCGGCTTGTGCCGCGTTGCGGGCCGCGATCGACACGGCGGCCCCGGCCTCGCACAGGGCGAACGCCGCGGCCCGTGCCGCCCCGCCGCAGCCGAGGATCACGACGCTGCGGCCGGCCGGCTCGACCAGCCGGCGGAGCGGGCCCAGGATGCCCTCACCGTCGGTGCTGCTGCCTTCGAGCGTGCTGCCCCGCACCGTGACGGTGTTCACCGAGCCCGCGCGCGCCGCCGAAGGCGCCAGCGAGGACAGGTGCGGCAGGATCTCCTGCTTGTAGGGGCGGGTGACGCTGAAGCCCGAGAGGCCCAAGGCCGGCAGCGCGCCCAGGAACGCCTCGAGCGACTCCGCCTGCAGCGGGACGTACACCGCGTCCACGCCGAGCGCCGCGAAGGCGCGGTTGTGGATCGCGGGCGAGAGGCTGCGCAGGACGTCGCGGCCAAGCAGACCGTAGACGCGCGTCGCCGGCGAGAGCGCGTGGACGCGGTACGTGTCGACCAGCGCTCGCGCCGTGAGCTGCCCCGGCGCTGCTTCGCGCCCGCTGGCCGGCGCGGCGTAGGTGAAGGGCGCCCCGTAGCGCCCGCCGAGCACCCGTGAGGCAGTGCCCTCGGGGCCCATCGCGATCGCCAGCAGCGCGCCGCCCTGGCCCGCCCTCGCGGCGCGTCGCTGCGCGAAGGCGAGCAGCCGTCCGAGGTCGCCGACCGAGCGTGCCCGGACGGCGATCTTCACGACGTCCGGACGGGCGGTGGCCATGCGCTCGAAGATGGAGTCGAGGTCGTCCGGTGTCGTCTGGAAGTCGTGCCACGACAGGACGAGGCCGTGGCCGGCCTTGGCCGCGACGACCTCGTCGAAGCCGGCCCGCGCCTCCACGTCCACGAGGTCGAAGCCCAGCTCCACGGCCTGCGCGAGAACGCGGCGCCGGCCGGCCGGATCCGCGTCGGGCCAGCGGCCGCCCTCGCTCTCGGGACGACAGGTCAGGATCAGCGGGCGGCCGCGCGCCGAGACGAGGGCGCGCAGGTCGAGGTCACGGACGAAGTCGGCACGCAGCTCGAAGAGGTCGGCGTGCGGCAGCAGCTCCGCCATGCGGGCGAGCGCCGCCGCAGTCGTCTCCTCGGCGATGACGACGCAGACTCTCACGACGTCCGCTCGAGCGAAACCAGGAGCACGAAAGCCTCTCCAGGGTTTCCTGAAGAGGCTTTCTGAAGCGGCGTCCGCGTCCCCAGGTAACCCGGTTCGTCGCGACGGGCCCCGAGGGGACCGCCGCTACGGGTGCCAGTAGTGGAACACGGGACGCCAGCGACACACGGCTCCGCCGCGATCGATGCGCAGCGCCGTGCTCGCACGCGGTGTCATGTGGCAGTGGCCGTCCAGACCGGGGATTTTCGACGACGCGGCGGCGGGTGTCAAGCCGACGGGACCTGCCGCCGGTCCGGACGCAGGCCGGCCCCGTGCCCTTCAGAGCGAGTCGATGACGCGCTGCAGCTTCTGCTGCACCTCGGCGGCGAGCGGCCGCACCGCCTCGTCGCCCTGCGCCGCCAGCGTCTGCATCGGGTCGACCGCCGAGACCACCGTCCGGTGGTCGTCGGCCTCGTAGACGATGACGTTGCACGGCAGCAGCATCCCGATCTCGAGCGAGTGCTGCAGGGCGCGGTGCGCGAAGGGCGGGTTGCAGGCGCCGAGGATCCGGTAGCGGCGGAAGTCGACGTCGAGCTTCCTCTTGAGCGTCGCCTGCACGTCGATCTCGGTCAGCACCCCGAAGCCCTCGGCCTTCAGGGCGTCCGGCAGCTGTGCGAGCACGACGTCGAAGTCACGGTCGAGCGTCTTCTGGATGCCGAAGGACATACGCGGCCTCTGGTTCACCTGCACGAATTGGACGTTTCGTCCCCGGTTTCGCCCGTCGCCGGTGGTTTGCCCGCGCGCGCCGACCGGCGCGGCTGCGGCACGGCTCAGGTCGGGACGCCCAGGCGGGGCAAGAGCCAGGTCTGGAGCAGTGTCCAGCCGGCGAGGATGAGCAGCAGGGTCAGCCAGTCCATCATGAAGCTTGGACGGAGAAGCGGACTCAGGGTTTCACGGGCGGGGCCGCAGCGGGCGGGGCCGAAGCGGGAGAGGCCGCCGCGGGATCGGGCGGCAGCCCCAGCACGCGCCGGACGGCCGCGACCATGGACGCGCTGTGCAGCCCGGCCGCCCTTCCGGCGGCCTCGGCCTCCTCGAAGGGCTCTCCCTGGCGTGCCTGGATGACGGCCCAGACGGCGCCGACGCGGTTGGACGACGCGCAGTGGAGGAGGATCGGCCCTGCGGCGGGGTCGTCCAGCACCTTCTGGACCGCCTCCACGTCGGCCAGGCTGAACGTCTCCGGCGTGATCGGCACCTGGACGTAGCGCAGGCCTTGCGACTCGACGAGCGGGCGCTCGTCGGCCGGGCCTTCCGGCGCCGTGCGCAGGCTCACCACGGTCCTGAAGCCCATGGCCTCGAGCTGCGCCAGCGCCTCGGGCGAGGGCTGGCCGGCGGTCGCCAGGTCCGGCCGGACCAGCCGGTAGGCCGGGATGCGGCCGGCTTCGACGCTCTCGGGAACACCGGCGGCGGCCAGCGCCGGTACGAGGCAGGCGACCACGGCCAATACAGTCGAGCGGGTGGCGGAGCTCATCTCGGTCTCCCCCTGCTGCGCAAACCGTCGATTCATGGTACTTCAGGATCCGCAGGGGCAGTGGGGTCCGGGGTGATCCCGGCGGCTCATTGGAGCGCGGCCGGGAAACCGGCATACTTTGGTTTGGCAGGGAGGAGCGCGTGCGGAAGTACATCATCATGGGGCCGCAGGGCAGCGGCAAGGGCACGCAGGCGAAGATGCTGGCCCGTGACTTCGACCTCGTCCACATCAGCGTCGGCGACATCTTCCGCTGGCACGTCCAGAACCGCACCAAGCTGGGGACGAAGGTGCAGCGCTACATGAAGGAGGGCCGGCTGGTCCCGGACGAGATGGTGTCCGAGGTCGTGAAGTGGCGGCTCGAGATCCACGACTGGCGCTGCGGCTTCGTGCTGGACGGCTTCCCGCGCAACGCCGCGCAGACCGAGTTCTTCCTCGAGAACTACGACATCGACGCCGTGATCGCGATCGAGCTGCCCGAGGAGACGGCGATCATGCGCATGCAGAGCCGCCGGCTCTGCTCGAGCTGCGGCCTCGACTACAACCTGATCCAGCTGCGGCCGAAGGTCCCCGACGTGTGCGACAACTGCGGCGGCCGGCTGGTGCAGCGGCCCGACGACACGCCGGAGGCGATCCGCGCGCGGCTCAAGGACTACCGCGAGAAGACGCAGCCGATCCTCGACCTGCTTCGGGAGAAGGAACTGATCGTCGCGCGTCGACGGCACTCCCGCCGCCCGACGTGGTGCAGGCCGAGATGCGCCGCGCCTCGGGCTGCAGGTGGGCGTCGACGAGCTGCCCGAGACGGTGGGGGCGCCGGACTGAGCGCGTCGGGGCCGGCCGCGCCCGGCTCGGCTCCTCCGCTCGTGGCCGAGCTCGAATGGCAGGGCGGCAACCGCATGCTCGCCCGCGCCGGCGAGGCCCGGCTCGTGATGGACTCGCCCCCGGACGCGGGGCCGACGCCCGTGCAGACGCTGGCCTTCGCGCTCGCCGGCTGCATGGCCATGGACGTGGCCGTCGTGATGCGCCGCAGCCGCCTGGAGATGAAGGCACTGCGCGCCCGGCTGGTGGCCGAGCGCGCCGAGGGCGACCCCCGGCGCCTGCTCAAGGTGGACCTCCACTTCACCGTCGCCGGGGACATTCCGCCCGACCGCGTCTCGCGCGCGCTCCTGCTCTCGCGCGAGAAGTACTGCTCGGTCTGGCACTCGCTGCGCCCCGACATCGAGCTCACGACGAGCTTCGAAGTGGTCGCGTAGGCCACGGGCCTCGCCGCTCCCCCTCCGTCAGTGCGCGTACCAGCGGGCCATCGTGAACGACGCCGGCTTGTCGACGATCGCGAACGAGGGGTCCCGGAACGGCGGCTGTGAGGTGCGCTCCCACAGCCAGAAGAAGGCGCCCTCGATCCACGGCCGGCGTGCCAGCGCGCGCAGCGTGGCCTCGTAGCAGCGGGCCTGGAGCCAGACGTCGGCGGCCATGCGCTCCTCCCTCCACGGCGCCCGCGCGGCGGTGGGCACCGACGGGAAGCCCACCTCGGTGAACAGGACCGGCCGCCTCCAGCGGCTGTGTGCCGCCTGCAGCGGAAGCAGGGCACGGTCCCAGCCCGCCTCGATCTCGGCGAGCGGCGGGTCGGGTCGGTCGCAGCAGCGGGAAGTAGGCGGAGACGCCGATGAAGTCGAGCGCGTCCCAGAAGCCGATCGTCTGCCAGTCGTCGAAGTTCGCCGAGTAGGTGAGCGGCCCGCTGAACTCGGCGCGCACGCGCGCGATCACCCGCCGCCAGTCGGCCTCGCGCTGCCGCACCGTGAGGTCGAGCTCGCGCCCGACGCAGAACAGGTCCGCGCCGGCATCCTGTGCCTGCCGCACGTAGGGCAGCAGGTACGACTCGTAGCCGGCGAACCAGCGCCGCCAGTCCTGCTCGCTGCGCATCTCGATCTTCCCGTGGTCGAGCTGCCGGCCGGCGAAGCGGGCCTCGAGCCGCCGGAAGAGCGCGCGGCGCGCGGCCTCGTCGCCGCCGCGCAGGATGCGCCTCTCCTCCTCGGTCGGCTCGTAGCCCCGCAGCTCGAGGTGCGGCTTGACCATCACGGCTAGGCCCGCGGAGTGCGCGCTGCGCACCAGCGCGCGCAGGTCGTGGCGGCCGAAGTGACGGTCGCTCGCCGCCAGCAGCGGATCGTGCGGCCCGCGCTGCAGCGGGTCCCAGGTGTGGATGGAGACCCAGGTCACGCCGAGCGAGGCGAGACGGCGGAACGAGGTGGCGCCGTCGTCGCCCCGGCCTTCGCTCATCCACCAGGACACGCCGCGGCGAAAGGAAGGCGCAAGGCCCGGCACGCGCGGCGCGAGGCGGCCCGCTGCCCAGGCCGCTGCCGTGCGCACGTCCTCGGAGGCGGAACTGCGGGACAACTCGGACAGGGCCGCGCGCTCGGCGGCGTCCTGCGCGGGGACGTCGCGCGCGAGCGCGAGCGCCGCCTCGAACGCCGCCCTCGGATCGGGGTGCGCGAGTGCGCCGACGAGGGCCCGCCTGGCCTCGGCGCGATGCGAGGGGCCTGCGCTGGCGAGCAGCCACGCGCCGAGCGGCGCGTCGTCGGCGACCCGGCTGGCGAGCAGACGCGCCGCCGCCGGAACGAACAGGGGATCCTCCCGGTAGGCGGCCTCGCGCGCCACCTCGCGGCCGTCCGGCAGCCGGACGCTGGCGCGGCGCCAGCGCGGCCCAGGCGCCGCGCCGTAGGCAAGGCGCAGCGCAGCGGCGAGCGGGCCTTCGGGCGTGCTGGGGGGCGACGCGGCCGGCAGCACGGCCAGGGCGGCGGCCACGGCCGACACGGCGGCCACGACCGGGCGGGACCGCGCGGAGATGAGCAAGTGAAAGGATGATAATCTCGTCACCCGGATGAGTCTTCTCCCGGCCGATGGATCCCCCGGCCGCACCCGCTGGTTCCTCGAAAGCGTGGTCGAGGGTGCCAGCCAGCTGCGCCGGATCTCACTCTATCCGCTGCCGTTCCGTGTGGGCCGCGTCGGTGGGCTTGGACTGACGCTGACCTCCGACTCGGTGTCCAAGGTGCACGCCGAGTTGTCGCTCCGCGGCTACGAGCTGTGGGTGCGCGACATCGACAGCCGCAACGGCACGTTCGTCAACGGCCGGCGGATCACGGAGTCGGCCGTGCGCGAGGGCGACATCCTGCACTTCGCCGATGTCGAGTTCCGAGTGGGCCGCGAGGAGCTGGAGGAGGCGCCGGACGCCGAAGCCGTCGAGGGCGTTCGGCACCGGCGACTTCGCGCTGCCGCAGCAGTTCGTGGACGGCGCGCGCGAGCTGCCGCAGCTGCTCCGCGAGCGGCAGGTGACGGCCGTGTTCCAGGCGATCGTCAACCTGCCGAGCGGCACGTTGACCGGCTACGAGTCGTTCGGCCGCGGGACCCACCCGCGGCCTGCCGGAGGCGCCGCTCGAGCTGTTCCAGGTGGCCGAGGCGATCGGGTCCGAGGCGGAGCTGAGCCGGCTGTTCCGCGAGCGGGCGGTCGAGATCGTCGAAGCGCGGCCCAGCTTCCCGCTGCTCTTCCTCAACGTCCACGCCGCGGAGCTCGGCGACGAGGGCCTGGCGGCCTCGTTCGTGGCCACGCGCCGGAGGCGGCCGGACCTGCGCCTCACGCTCGAGCTCCACGAGCAGGCGCTCGAGGACCTGGATGCGGTCGAGCGGCTGCGGGCGGCCCTCAGCCGGGCCGGCGTGGGGCTCGCCTACGACGGCTTCGGCGCGACCGAGGCCCGGCTGCTCGAGCTGGCCGAGGTGCCGCCGCACTACCTGAAGTTCGACTCGCAGTTCATCCGCGGCATCGACTCGTCGCCGCAGCGCCAGCGCATCCTGAGCTCGCTGCTCGCCGTGGCGCGCGATCTGCTCGTGTTCACGGTGGCCGAGGGCGTCGAGACCCAGGAAGAGGCCGAGGTCTGCCGCCGCCTCGGCTTCACCCACGCACAGGGCTTCTACTTCGGCCGGCCCAAGCCGATTCGACGAGCTCTGAGGCCGACCGTTCGCCCGGCCCTCACTCCTCGTCCAGGAAGAAGGGCCGGCGCTTCGAGAAGTCGACGGGCATCGCCCGCCGGATCTCGCCCAGCAGCTCGGGCGTGACGAGCGGCGAGCCCGCGTGCGCGCGCGAACTCCTCGACCCGGCGCGTCACGACGCCGCGCACGAACGAGGGGATCCTCTGCATCCGCTCGCGCGCGGCCGGGCTCCAGGCGAGGCCGGGCTCGGCCGGCGCGACGCCGTACGGCAGCGCAGGTGCGCGCCACGAGCGGACGCCCGGGCGGCGGCTCGTAGACGCAGGAGGGGTCCTCGGCCAGATAGTCGCCGGTGGTCGCCAGGGCACGCGCGCGGCAGCCGCCGCACACCAGGCGGTACTCGCAGCGGCCGCAGCGGCCGCCCAGCTCGCGCCGGCGCAGCGCACGCGAACAGCTGCGAGCCCTGCCAGATCTCGCCGAACGACTGGCGCCGCAGGTCCCCCGCCACGCTCGGCATGTAGGGGCAGGGCGTGAGCTTGCCGTCCGGGGTGATGCGGCAGTAGTCGATCCCGCACGGGCAGCGCGTGCGGTAGCTGAGCACCGGCGAGTCGGGCGCTCGCCTCGTGCACGCGCCGCATGAAGTGCGGCGCGCACTTCGCGCGCACCATCATCGCCCCGCGGTGGCGTCGCTCGGCCTCCACCAGCACGCCGAGCAGCGCCTCGATCCGCGCGGCCGCGAGGTCCGGAAGCTCGCTGGCCGCGGCCGGTCGGGACCAGGAAGTACAGGTTGAAGCAGACGGCGCCCTGCGCCGCCGCCCAGTCCACGAGCGCCGGGACCTCGTCGGCGTTGCCGGGCGTCGCGGTCGTCTGCACGACGAAGTCGAGCCGCGCCTCCCGCAGCCGCGCCAGCGCCTCGACCGTGCGCTCGAGGGCGTGGCGGGCGCCGCGGAACAGGTCGTGGCGCGCGTGCTCGAGCGAGTCGACGCTCACGGCGACGCCCGAGACGCCCGCGGCCTTCAGCAGCGCCACCCGGGCGTCGCTGAGCGTCGTGCCGTTCGTGCCGACCACCACGGTGGCGCCGCGCTCCCGTGGCGTAGGCGGCCAGCTCCGGCAGGTCCTCGCGCACCAGCGGCTCGCCGCCGCTCAGGATCAGGAGCGGCGACGGGTTGAGCGCGACCAGGTCGTCCACCACCCGCCGGCACTCGTCCAACGACAGCTCGCCCTCGGCCGACTGCCACGGCCCGGCGGAGATGTAGCAGTGCGTGCAGCTGAGGTTGCAGCGCCGGGTCAGGTTCCAGGCGACGACGTGCGGCAGGAACGACTGCGACGGCTCGCGCTCCGCGGTCAGGAACGCGCTCGGCGCCGTGGCCACGGCCTCAGGCGTCGCCGGCCTTCTCGGCCAGCTCCTTCTGCAGCAGGGCCTCGACCGCCTGCTTCGCCTCGGCCGGCGTCAGCCGCGCGAAGTCGACGGGGCACTTGTCCATCTTCGACTCGATGTCGCGGATCGGACAGCGCGTGACGCCGGCGGCCTTGGCCTCCTCGACGAAGGCCCGCAGCTCGGGCGAGAGGGCGTCCTTGCCCTCGGCCTCGGCGCGGATCTGCCGCGCGCGCAGCTCGTTGAACATCGACATCATGGTCTCGGCGTCGAACTCGTCGGCCTCGATCATCGCCTGCTTGTTCTCGTCCATCACCCGCGTCGTCACGCGCCAGATGCCGTGGCCGCGCGCGAAGCGCTCCACGGTGCTGCGGGCCAGCGGACGCGCGATCAGCGGCACCACGCGCAGCCGGCCCCAGGCCTCCTCGGTCCACACGATCGGGTCGCTGGCCGTGCGCGGCCGACGGCCGACGCGCCCGGTGATCGGGCAGCGGGTCTCGACCTCGGCGAGCGCCGGCTCGGGTTCGTCGTCGTGGCCTTCGACCGTCGTGGTCCGCAGCTGCTCCTCGGCCTTCACCTCGGCGAGCGCCACCTCCTCGGCCGAGCCGATGCCCATGATCAGCTGCATGTGCGTCGGCAGCAGCTTGCGGATCGCCTCGTCGAGCCACTTGTTGGTGACGGTGGTGGCGGCGCCCGCCTGCTCGAGCACGTACTCCTCGACCGCGCGGCGCGCGATGCCCTGCGCGAAGGGCGGCACGCGCAGGATGCGCACCTCGGCGTCCGGCGCCCAGGGCAGCCCCGCCTTGCCGTCCTCCTCGATCCAGGGGATGTCCTCGGGCCGGATGCCGGTCGTCCCGACGAGCAGCAGGTTGCAGGGCGCGAGCCGCAGCAGGTTCTCGGCCTGCGAGCCGAGCTCGGTGCCCTCGATGCGGTGGGCGCCGTGCCGCGCGGCCACGATCAGCGAGGGCTGGACCTCCTCCGCCCACTGCAGCACCACCTGGAAGGGCTTGCCGATCAGGATCTGGGTGTGCAGCTCGACGCCCGGGAACTCCTGCGCCATCACGCAGGCGCGCTTGAGGTTGGCCTGGCAGAGCTTCAGCAGGCCCTTGTCGATGATGTTGTTGTGCAGCTCCTCCTGCTCCTCGAACTTGAACACCTTCGAGGCCTGGGCCGAGAGCACGTCCTTGATGTTGTGGAACACCACGTGGTGGTACTCGACGTCGAAGGCGCTGCACACGTAGAGCGCGACCGAGAAGCTCGCGCGCCAGCTCGAGCGCGCGGCGCATGCCGGCGTAGGAGTACGAGGAGCCGTCGACGCAGACCAGGATCCGCCCGCCGCCGAGCGGCCGCTCGTCGCGCACGACGAGAGCGTCCTTCTCGATGCCGCGCAGCGCGCGGCTGACCACACCCCCGAGCTGCGAGTAGCGCTGGCGGCCGAGGCCGTGGGCGCCGATCGCCACCAGGTCGTAGCGGCGGCCGGAGCTGCCGGCGAGCCGGGCCGCCTCGTCCTCCTCCTCGGCGACCATCCGTCCCTCGGCGTCGACCTGCACGTCGCCGCGCCGCTTCTCGCTGCCGTCGTAGCCCGCGGCGCGATTCGGGTCGAAGCCGATCAGCCCGGGCAGCCGGCCCTCGCCGCGGTTCACCTCGCGCACGATCTCCTCGTAGTTGATGCCCTCGAGCAGCTGCCGGGTCAGGGGAACGCCCGCCTTCTCGCAGCGCGCGCCGACCTGGTCGAGGAAGCTGTCCGCGATCAGCTGCAGCCCCTTCTCGATCAGCTTGTCGTGGATCTTGCGCTGCTTCTTGATCTCCTCGGGCGTCTGGAACTGCGCCGGCAGGCCGGTCTCGAGCTGGCGGAAGCGCACGTCGTGCAGCCGCGCCGCGTACACGTGGTTGGCGGTGATCCTGCCGCCGGCGAGGCGCGCGAGCTCGATCGCGCGATCGACGGCCCAGTCCGAGTGCCGCGAATTGTCCACGGGCACGAAGATTTCCGTGTACATGACACCTCGCGCGAAGGTTGCGCCTGTGTGCTGGGGAGCGGTTGCAGAGAGTATGTGAGTCGGGCCCGCGGACGTCAAGCAGCCGCCCGGGGGGGACCCGCTCAGGGCTTCGGCTTCGGCGCGAGCTGCCGGCCCGCGTCGTCCCAGGCCGTGAGCGCGTCGACGGGGCAGGCGTCGCAGGCGGCCAGGAGCGTCTCGCGCGCCACCGTCCCGGGGGCCGTGAAGACGACCACGCCCTCGGCGTCGAGCGCGAACGCTTGCGGCGCCGCCTCGATGCAGTCGGCGAAGCCGACGCACAGCCCGCGGTCGATGCGGATGCGCAGCCCCGCCACGCTTCGCTCCTGCGCCTCGTCAGCCGTCACATCCCCTCCAGGCCGAGCTCCCGGCGGGCCGTGTCCATCACCTCGGGCGTGATGGTCGCGATGCCGTGCTCGAGCGCGTAGTCGGCGTAGATGCGCAGCACCATGCCGCGCACGAAGGCCGGCACGCGCTCCAGCCGCTCGCGGGCGGCGTCGTCGAAGCGCGGTCGGCCCGGGCCCGGCGCCGCCCCGGGGGCGGCCGGCGGCGCGGCGTCGGCGAAGGCGTCGTCGCGGCCGCCCGCGAGCGTCGAGCGCGTGAGCTCGAACGGCTGCTCCGGCAGCGCGCGGCCGCCGATCTTCACGCCGAGCGAGGCGACGAGCTGCGTCTCCATCGGGTTCGTGAGCATGGCGACCGAGCGCCCGCAGGCCGGACAGCTGAAGACGGCGGCGAGCGTGCCGTCGCCCGGCAGCTCGCGCTCGGCGAAGCCCATCGGCCGGTCGCACTCGACGCAGAGGAACTTCACGCGGCCTCCAGCCGCTCGACGAGGGCCGCGGCTGCGGGCGCGAGCGCCTCCGCGGCGGCGGCCGGCGCGCCGCTGTCTGTCGCCTGCAGCAGTGGCTCGAAACCGATGCGCGCCAGGAGCTCGACGCCCGTCTCGCGCGCCAGCCGCTCGCCGGCCGCGCCCGCGAACGGCACGGACGCGGCGCCGCAGGCGGCGCAGCTCGCTCCCGCCATGTTCTCGACGACGCCCAGCAGGCGCACGCCGGCGGCGCGAGCCGCCGCCACGGCGCGGCGCACCGCCTGGTAGGAGGCCTCGGACGGGATCGTCACGACCACGGCCCCCGCGAGCCGCGGCACCAGCTCGACGAGGGCCGACAGCCGCTCGGTGCCGGGCGGCAGGTCGACCAGCAGCTCGTCGAGCGCTCCCCAGCCGACGTCCGCCAGGAACTCGCGCAGCATGCCGGCCTCGAGCGCGCCACGCCAGACGAAGGCGGCCTCGGCCGGCTCCCGCCAGCGCAGCGGCGCGCCCTCGGGCAGCAGCAGGTCGCTCGACATCACGAGCGCCCCGCAGGGGGTGGTCGCGGGAGCGACGCCCAGGGCGCCCACCTCGAGCCGGCCGCGGCCGGCGCCCAGCATGCGAGCGGCGGTCGGCGCGTGAAGGTCGCCGTCGACGACGCCCACACGGCGTCCCGCGCGCGCGAGGGCCGCCGCCAGGCCGGCCGAGACGAGGCTCTTGCCGACGCCGCCCTTCCCGCTCATCACCGCCACCACGTGGCGGACCGACGCCAGGCGCGCCACGACCCGCTCGCGCTGCGCCGCGACCTGCGCCGGCAGCGAGGCGCGCTCCTCGTCCGGGACCTCGTGGTACGTGCGGACGCGCTTCACGCCCGTCCCTGCCGCCGCTCGCGCGGCACGGCCTCGCTCATCGGGAACGATCTCCTGTCCGGAAGGACCGCCCTAGCTTGCCACAGTCGGGCCCGGCGGCGCCTGCCGACCCGGCAGGCTATACTCCGCGCGAGAGTCCCCGAATCAACCTTTTGTCGACGGGAGGCCGCCCGTGCCCGGTCCTTCGAGAACGGAAGTGCTCGTCGTCGGCGCCGGCCCGACGGGGCTGCTGGCCGCGCTGCAGCTCGCCCGGCGCGGGCTGCGCGTCGAGCTGATCGAGGAGGAGTGGCGCGCCGCGGGCCACAGCTACGCGCTCGCCCTGCACCCGCGCTCGCTGGAGCGGCTCGCCGAGCTGGGCCTGGCCGAGGAGACGATCGCGGCCGGCCAGAGGCTCGACACGCTCACGCTGTTCGAGGGCGAGCAGCCGCGTGCGAAGCTGCCGCTCGCGTCGCCGGGGGCGCGCTTTCCCTTCGTGCTGGCGCTGCCGCAGAGCGCCCTCGAGGAGCTGCTCGCGCGCCGCCTGAAGGCGCAGGGCGTGACGGTGCGCTGGAGCCACCGCCTGGCGGGCCTGAAGCCCCACGCTGACGGCGTCGTGGCGAGGGTCGAGCGGCTCGAGAAGGTGTCGACCGGCTACGCGGTCGCCCACACGGAGTGGGCGGTCGCCAAGGTGCTCGAGCTCGAGGCGTCGTTCGTGATCGGCGCGGACGGCCACGCCTCGCTCGTGCGGCGGGCGCTCGGCGTGCCGTTCGACGAGGCCGGGCCCTCGCAGGTGTTCGCCGTGCTCGAGTGCGCGGCGAGCTCGCCTGCCGACGAGCTGCGCCTGGTGCTCGGCGCCGGGACGACCAGCGCGCTGTGGCCGCTGCCGCGCGCGCGGGCGCGCTGGAGCCTCGAGCTCGAGGCGCCCGAGGTCGCGGCGACGGAGCGCTACAAGAGCCGACTCACGACCCAGCTCGGGGAGCACTTCTTCCACCACCTGGACGAGCCCGCGCTGAGCGCCCTGCTGCAGAGGCGGGCTCCCTGGTTCGCCGTGGAGCCGGACGAGCTCGGCTGGTCGATCGAGGTTCGCTTCGAGCGCCGGCTGGCGGCGTCTTTCGGCAGCGGGCGCGTGTGGCTGGCGGGCGACGCAGCGCACCTCACCGGGCCCGCCGGCATGCAGAGCATGAACGCGGGCCTGGATGAGGCCTCCGACCTGGCCGCCCGCGTGGACCGTGTCGGGCGGGGCGAGGGCGGCCTCGAGCTGCTGGAGGAGTACGGCCGCGAGCGCGCCGCGGCCTGGCGCTTCCTGCTCGGGCGCGAGGGACGGCTGCGTCCCGGCCCCGACGCGCCCGCGTTCGTCGCGCGCCACGCCGGCCAGCTGCTGTCGTCCCTCCCGGCGACCGGCGTGGAGCTGGACGGGCTCGCCGGCCGGCTCGGCCTAGTCGCCGAGCGCGCCTGACGTCGCGATCGCCCGAGCCGGCGAGCGCTCAAGCCATTTGACCGGCCGCCGCGAAGATGGTATCTCGTTCCACAACTCACCCCGGACGCAAAGCAGAGCGAACAGGCGACGGCGTCGTGCCCGCTACGGAGGCGGATGGCCCGGAGGTCGATGGCTTCTCGTCTTGACAGCTACCCCGCTGGCGGCCGTCCGACCCTGATCCTCGGAGGCCACGACTTCCACTCCGTGACGGAGGTCGTGTCCGGGGTGATCGAGCGCCCGGCGCCGCTCGGCTGGTGGGCGGCGCTCGCCGTGTCGCTCGCCGCGCTCGGCGGCCTCGCGATCGGCGTGCCCTGGCTGTTCTGGGAGGGCATCGGCGTCTGGGGGCTCAACGTCCCGGTGGGCTGGGCCTGGGACATCACGAACTTCGTGTTCTGGGTCGGCATCGGCCACGCCGGGACGCTGATCTCGGCGATCCTGCTGCTGTTCCGCCAGCGCTGGCGCACCTCGATCAACCGCGCCGCCGAGGCGATGACGATCTTCGCCGTGCTGTGCGCGCTCACCTACCCCGGCATCCACGTCGGCCGGGTCTGGCTCGCCTACTGGCTGGCGCCGCTGCCGAACCAGATGGGCACCTGGCCCAACTTCCGCAGCCCCCTGCTGTGGGACGTGTTCGCGGTCAGCATCTACGGCACGGTCTCGGCGCTGTTCTGGTACGTCGGCCTGATCCCGGACCTGGCGACCCAGCGCGACCGCTCGCGCACGAAGCTGCGGCAGCTGGATCTACGGGGCGCTCGCGCTCGGCTGGCGCGGCTCGCAGCGCCACTGGCAGCACTACGAGGTCGCCTACCTGATCCTCGCCGGGCCTGGCGACGCCGCTCGTGCTCTCCGTGCACTCGATCGTCTCGATGGACTTCGCGGTCTCGCAGCTGCCCGGCTGGCACACCACGATCTTCCCGCCCTACTTCGTGGCCGGCGCGATCTTCTCGGGCTTCGCGATGGTGGTCACGCTGATGGTGATCTGCCGCTGGGCCTTCGGCCTGCAGGACATCATCACCATGCGCCACCTCGACTACATGGCCAAGATCATCATCGTCACCGGCTGGATGGTCGGCTACGCCTACGGCGTCGAGTTCTTCACCTGCCTGGTACAGCGGCAACCCCTTCGAGATCGCCCTGTTCGCGCAACCGCGCCTTCGGGGACTACGCCTGGGCCTACTGGACGATGCTGACCTGCAACGTCCTGGCGCCGCAGGTGCTGTGGTTCGCCCGCGCGCGGCGCAGCCTGCCGGTGCTGTTCGTGATCTCGATCCTGGTCAACGTCGGCATGTGGTTCGAGCGCTTCGTGATCATCGTGACCGGCCTGCACCACGACTTCCTGCCCTCGTCCTGGGGCTACTTCCGGCCGACGATCTGGGACGTCGCCTGCCTGGTCGGCGGCTTCGGACTGTTCTTCACGCTGTTCTGCCTGTTCGTGCGCTTCGCCCCGATGGTCGCGGCTGCCGAGGTGAAGACGGTGCTGCCCGAGGCCTCGCCGCACCACGGCCCGACGGCGGCGCGGCCCCCTGCACCGCTGCCGCCCCCGCCCGCGGCGGCCGGCCGCGTGGGGCTGCTGGGCGAGTTCGACAGCCCCGGCGCGCTCTTCCACGCCTGCGAGCAGCTGCGCGACGCGGGCTTCGACGCGCTGGGACGCGCACTCGCCTTTCCCCGTGCACGGGCTCGAGCGCGCCATGGGCCTGGGCCGCTCGCGGCTGCCCTGGTTCATCCTGGTCACCGCGCTGGCGGGCGCCGCCTCTGGCTTCGCGCTGCAGGCGTGGGTGCACTCGCTGGCCTACCCGCTCGTGATCAGCGGCAAGCCGTTCTTCGCCTGGCAGGCCTACGTGCCGGTGACGTTCGAGCTGTCGGTGCTCGGTGGTGCGCTCGGCGCGGTGGTGGGCATGCTGGCGCTCAACCGTCTGCCGATGCACCACCACCCGGTGTTCGACTCCGCGGCCTTCGAGCGCGCGAGCGACGACCGCTTCTTCGTCTCGATCGAGGCGGACGACCCGCGCTTCGACGCGAGCGCGACGCCGGAGTTGCTGCGCCGGGCGAACGCCACGCGCCTCGAGTGGCTGAGCGCGTGAGGGGCAGGGCATGAGCCACGACCTGGCCGCGATCCCGTACGAGCAGGCGCTCGTCCCGGCCGGCCACCCCTGGTCTCGCCTGCCGCTTCTCGGCGGCGGCATCGGCGTCCTCGGCCTGCTGCTGCTGGCGGCCGCCTCGGGCGCCGGGCCGAGGGCGCTGCTCGCCGCCTGGCTGGTCGCCTTCGTCTTCCTGCTCACGATCGCGCTCGGCTGCCTGTACTTCACCCTGATCCACACCGCGATGTCGGGCTCGTGGGGAGTCGTGGTGCGCCGGCTGGCCGAGACGGCGGCCGCCACGCTGCCCCTGTTCCTGCTGCTGTTCCTGCCGCTCGCCCTCGGCCTCTCGCAGCTCTATCCCTGGGCGGAGCCGCAGGCGCCGACGGACGCGCTCCTGCGCTGGAAGCGCCCCTACCTCAACCAGGGCTTCTTCCTCGCGCGCTCGGCCGCGTACCTCGTCGTCTGGTCGGCGGTGGCGGTCTGGTTCCTGCGCCTGTCGCGCCGGCAGGACGACCGGCCCGACCCGGCGATCGCCGCCCGCCTGCGCCGCTGGAGCGGCCCGCTGCTGGTGCCGGTCGCGCTGGCGAACACGTTCGCCGCGTTCGACTGGCTGATGTCGCTCGACCCGCACTGGTACTCGACGATCTTCGGCGTCTACCTGTTCTCCGGCTCGCTGCTCGCGGGCTTCGCGTTCCTGGCGCTGGCGGCGGTCGCGCTGCGCCGCTCCGGGATCGCGCCGGGGGCGGTCGGCATCGAGCACTTCCACGACCTGGGCAAGCTGCTGTTCGCCTTCACCGCGTTCTGGGCCTACATCGCCTTCTCGCAGTACTTCCTGATCTGGTACGGCAACATCCCGGAGGAGACCGCCTGGGTCCGCGAGCGCATGCTCGGGCCCTGGCTCTGGGTGTCGGTCGTGCTCGCGCTGGGGCACTTCGCGCTGCCCTTCTTCTTCCTGCTGCCGCGCGGCGTCAAGCGCAACGCGGCGGCGCTCACGGCCGCGGCGGCCTGGCTGCTGCTGATGCACCTGGTCGACGTCGTCTGGCTCGTGGTTCCTTCCGTTCCGGCGCGCGGCCCGCTCTTCGCGCTGGCCTGCGCGGGGGCGCTGCTGGCCGTTGCCGGGGCCTTTCTGGCGGTCTTCGGTTCGCTGCTCGTCCGGCACCCGCTGGTGCCGCTGGGCGACCCGCGTCTGCCCGAGTCGCTGGCGTTCGAGAACGTGTGAGGCGGGGCGCGCCCGGTGGCGGCTTCGCCTCGAGGAGCAGGACGTGCAGGCCGGCGGGGGCCGGCCGAGGAGGCGAGATGAGCTCGTTGACGAGAGTACTGGCGCTGGGATCGATGCTGGCCTTGTGCGGCCGGGTGGCGGTCGCGGGCACGGTCACCGGCACCGTCACCTACGAGGGGAAGGTCCCGGTGCTCAAGCCGCTGGACGTGGCGGCAGAGCCGATCTGCGCCAAGAAGCACGCGACCGTCCCGAACGAGATGCTGGTGCTCGGCGCGGGCAACACGATGGCGAACGTGATGGTGCGCGTGGTGAGCGGCCTGCCCGCGGGCAAGACCTGGCCGGCGCCGACGACGCCCGTGGTCATGGACCAGCAGGGCTGCCAGTACAAGCCGCACGTGATGGGCATCATGGTGGGCCAGCCGTTCAAGGTCCTCAACAGCGACGGCGTGCTGCACAACGTGCACGCGCTGCCGAACGTGAACCAGCAGTTCAACATGGCCATGCCGCCCACGCGCAAGGAGGCGAGCGCCAGCTTCGGCAAGGCGGAGGGCATGTTCGTGATCAAGTGCGACGTGCACCCGTGGATGCGCTCCTACATCGGCGTGATGTCGAACCCGTTCTTCGCGGTCACGCTGGCGGACGGCAAGTTCCAGATCGCCAACCTGCCCCCGGGCACCTACCAGATCGAGGCGTGGCACGAGCGGCTGGGCACGCAGAAGGCCTCCGTCACCGTGGGCGCCGCGGACTCGAAGACGATCGCCTTCAAGTTCGCCCCGCCCGCCGGCAAGTAGCAGCCGGTCCGCGCCGCGCGCGCGGCGCGGGCCACGAACCCCGGCCGAGGGCCAGATGAGCACAGAGACCCACGTCGATCGCCACGCCGGCGACGCGCACGCCCCGCACACGGCGGGCAGCTTCTGGTGGCGCTACGTCTTCTCCACCGACCACAAGGTGATCGGCATCCAGTACGCGGTGACCGGCCTGCTGTTCCTGCTGTTCGGCTTCTCGCTGATGATGCTGATGCGCTGGCAGCTCGCGTATCCCGGCCGCGCGCTGCCGTGGCTCGGTGCCCTCCTCGGCGAGCAGCGCATGCCGGGCGGCACCATGCTGCCCGAGTTCTACAACCAGCTCGGCGCCATGCACGGCACGATCATGGTGTTTCTCGGCGTCGTGCCGCTCGCGGTGGGCGGCTTCGGCAACTTCGTGCTGCCGCTGCAGATCGGCGCCCCGGACATGGCCTTCCCGCGCATCAACATGGCGAGCTACTGGTGCTACTTCGCGGGCGGCGTCGTGATGCTGGCCAGCTTCTTCGCACCGGGCGGGTCCGCCCAGTCGGGCTGGACCTCCTACGCGCCGCTGTCGGTCATCGCCAGCTCCGGCCAGACCTGGTGGCTGTTCGGCATGGTGTTCCTGATCACGTCGTCGCTGCTCGGCTCGATCAACTTCATCGTCACCACGATCCAGCTGCGGGCGCCGGGCCTCGGCTTCTTCCGGCTGCCCTTCTTCGTCTGGGCCCAGTTCGTGACCTCGTTCCTGCTGCTGCTGGCCTTCCCGCCGCTCGAGGGCGCGGCGGTGCTGCAGCTCATGGACCGCCTGGCGAAGACGAGCTTCTTCCTGCCCTCCGGCCTGGTCGTGAGCGGCCAGGTGCTGCACGCCTCGGGCGGCGGCAACCCGCTTCTGTGGCAGCACCTGTTCTGGTTCCTGGCGCACCCCGAGGTCTACGTGCTGATCCTGCCGGCGATGGGCATCGTGGCCGAGGTGATCGCCAACAACACGAGGCGGCCGCTGTTCGGCTACCGCTCGATGGTGTACGCGGTGGTGTTCCTGGGCTTCATGTCGTTCATGGTCTGGGCGCACCACATGTTCATCACCGGGATGGGGACCACGATGGCGACCTTCTTCCAGGCCACCACCATGATCATCTCGATCCCCTCGGTCGTGATCCTGAGCGCGCTCATCCTCTCGCTGTGGGGCGGCTCGATCCGCTTCACGACGCCGATGCTGTTCGCGCTCGGCTTCCTGCCGATGTTCGGGATCGGCGGCCTGACCGGCCTGCCGCTCGGGCTCTCCGCCGCGGACATCCAGCTCCACGACACCTACTACGTGATCGGCCACTTCCACTACGTGGTGGCGCCCGGCACGATCTTCGGCCTGTTCGCCGGCGTCTACTACTGGTTCCCGAAGGCGACCGGCCGCGCCATGAACGAGCGGCTGGGCAAGCTGCACTTCTGGGGCTCGCTCGTGTTCATGAACGTGGTCTTCATGCCGTTCTTCCTGCTGGGGCTGGCCGGCGTGTCGCGCCGGCTCTACGACGGCGGCGCCTCCTACGCGCACGCGCAGCACGTGCTGCACTGGAACGTGGTCTCCTCCTGGGGCGCCTGGTGCCTCGCGCTGGCGCAGGTGCCGTTCATCGTCAACTTCTTCTGGAGCGCCTTCCGCGGCCCGCGCGCCTCGCAGAACCCCTGGCAGGCGACGACGCTCGAGTGGGCGGCCCCCTCGCCGCCGCCCCACGGCAACTTCGCGACGCCTCCGCGGGCCTACCGCGGGCCCTACGAGTACAGCGTCCCCGGCGCCGCCCGGGACCACCTTCCGCAGTGGGAGCCGGCATGAGCGCAGAGATCCCCTACACCGTAGAGCTGCGGCCGGACACCGGCCTCAACAACGGCAAGATCGCCATCTGGCTGTTCCTCGCCTCGGAGGTGATGCTGTTCGGCTCGCTGTTCGCCTCGTACGTGATGCTGCGCGTCGGGGCGACCGAGTGGCCGCGCGGCTCGACCTACCTCAACATCCCGCTGGCGACGCTCAACACCGCGATCCTGATCAGCTCCAGCGTCACCATGGTGCTGGCCTGGGCCTCGCTGGTAAAGGGCCAGTTCGGCCGCTTCCGGCTGTTCCTGGGCATTACCATCCTGTGCGGCCTCGGCTTCCTGGTGATCAAGTACTTCGAGTACGAGGCCAAGTTCCACCACGGCTACCTGCCCAGCACCAACACCTTCCTCGCCATCTACTTCACGCTGACCGGGCTGCACGGCCTGCACGTGATCGGCGGCATGGCCGTGAACTCCTGGCTCTGGGGGCCGGGTGCTGCGCTGTGGAAGACGGACCGGCGGCACTTCACCAACCGCGTCGAGAACGCGGGGCTCTTCTGGCACCTGGTGGACCTGGTCTGGATCTTCCTGTTCCCGGTCCTGTACCTGTTGTGAGCGGAGGCGCGTGATGTCGGAGCACGAGATCGACGCGGTCGCCGGCGCAGGGTCGACCCCCTCGCTGACCCACGACCCGGGAGCGGGCGAGCATCCCGACGTCGATCGGCAGGTCAGGGCCGCCCTTTACGTGTTCGGCTCGCTGCTGGTGCTGACGGGCTTTACCGTGGGGGCCTACTTCCTGCACCTGCCGTTGCGCACGGCGATCGCCCTCGCGCTGGCGATCGCCACCGTCAAGGGCACGCTGGTGGCCGCCTGGTTCATGCACCTCATCTCGGAGAAGAAGCTCATCTACTGGATGCTGCTGCTGGCGGCGGCCTTCTTCATCCCGCTGCTGCTGCTGCCGACCTTCGGCATGCTGGACGCCGTCTCCCTGAGGTAGCCATGTCGCTCAAGGCGTTTCACGTCGTCTTCATCTCGGCCTCGACGCTGCTCGCCTTCGCGCTCGCGGCCTGGTGCTTCGGCGAGGGCGAGGGGGCGGACGCGGGGCGGACAGCCGCCGGTGTCGGCTCCGTGGCGGCGGGCCTCGGCCTCGCCGTCTACGAGGCCTGGTTCGTGAGGAAGATACGGAGGCTGCCGTGAGCCGCCGGCCGGGCAAGGGCTACGGTGTCGCTGCGGCCCTCGCGGCCGGGGCTGCGGTCTGGCTCGCCGACCCCCTCGTCGCCTCGGCCTGCCCGTCGTGCTTCGGCCAGGCGGACGGCCCGATGGCCGACGCCGCGCGCGTCGGGATGTGGCTGCTGCTCGCCGTGACGATCGGCCTGCAGGGCGCCTTCGTGGCCTTCTTCCTCTACCTGCGCCGGCACGCCGCCCGCAGCGCCGACCGTGCGCTCGACGCGGAGTGGTCGCGCCTGCAGGCCGAGTGGGACGGCGGGGGAAGGAGCGGAACGCGATGACCGGCTGGCTGGGGCTGCCGCAGCTCGGCTCGCAACACGGGACGGCGCTCGACCACACGATCGGGCTCGTGCACCTGCTGATGCTCGCGCTGTTCGTGGGCTGGGGCGCGTTCTTCGTCTACGTGCTGTTCCGCTTCCGCAGCGGCCGGCACCCGCACGCCGACCACGCCGGCATCAGCGGCCACGCCACGACCTGGGTCGAGGTGGCGGTGGCGGTGGCCGAGGCCGTGCTGCTGGTCGGCTTCTCGATCCCGCTGTGGGCCGACCGCGTCGACCGCTTCCCGCCGCCGGCCCAGTCGACGCGCGTGCGGGTGGTGGCCGAGCAGTTCGCCTGGAACGTCCACTACCCCGGCCCGGACGGCGTCTTCGGCCGCAGCGACCCGTCGCTGGTCGACGTGCAGACGAACCCGCTCGGCCTCGACCGCAGCGACCCGGCGGCCAAGGACGACGTGGTGACGCTCAACCACCTCTACCTGCCGGCCGGCCGCCCCGCGCTCATCCAGCTCACGAGCAAGGACGTGATCCACTCGTTCGCGCTGCAGGAGATGCGGATCAAGCAGGACGTGATCCCGGGCATGACGATCCCGGTCTGGTTCGTGCCGACGGTGACGACCGACGAGATGCGCCAGCGCACGGGCGACCCGCAGTTCGAGTACCAGATCTCGTGCGCCCAGCTCTGCGGCCTCGGCCACTACCGCATGCGCGGCTATCTCCACGTCGAGACGCCCGAGGCCTACCAGAAGTGGATGGACGAGCAGCAGGCGCAGCTCAAGGAGGCGGGCGACTCCGTCTGGCAGTAGGGCCGTGAGGTCCGCAGATCGGGGGGCGGTCGATCTCGTCGACGCCGTCCGCGAGGCGAGACGGATCGCCATCCGGGCCGGCTCGCGCCCGCATCGCTTCACACCGATCTGGGCCGTCGTGGTCGAGCGGCGGATCTTCGTCCGCTCGTGGAGCCTGAAGCCGCGGAGCTGGTACCGCGCGCTGCTCGAGGAGCCGCGTGGCACGATCCGCGTCGGTGATCGCTCCGCCCGCTTCCGGGCCGCGCACACGAGGAGCACGCGCCTCGTGGCCGCAGTGGACCGCGCGTACCTCGCGAAGTACCGCGGGCCGGGCGAGATCCGCTTCGCGCGGGACATGGCACGCGGAAAGTCGAGGGCCAGCACGACGGAGTTGGTGCCCGACGACTCAGCCTAGCGGGCTGCTGAACAGACTCGTGTTCGGCTGCTGCTTCGTGCTGTTGCGGGTCCGAGCGGAGTAGCGCTTGCGCTCGCTCCTCGACTAGAGAGTCGGGATCGTCCCGACGAAGCGCCAAAGGGGCGGAGGGGTGCGACAACACGCCGCACCTCCCCAGCGTTGGTCCGATCAGCGTCTCGGCTAAGCTGCCATAACGCCTTCGGCACTAACGGACAAGGAGCGTCTCTTGGCCCATTCGCCGCGTTCTGCCTGCCACCTCTCTGTCGCCGTCCTGATCCTCGCTATGGCCTACGAACCCCCCTCAGCCGCAGCCTGCTCGATCTGCCGGTGCGGCGACCCCACGTTCAACGCCCTCGGCAAGGACGGCTTCAACGCGCGCGGGTTTCGAGTGGCGCTCGATTGGGAGCGTTTCGACAAGGACGAGGGCGACCCGGCCGTGGGAAGCGAGTCGCAGGTGGAAAACCGACTCACCGCCCTGGCCTCGTACGGGTTCAATGACGCGTTCAGCCTGACGATGCGCGTCCCCGTGAGCTGGCGCCACCTCGAGGCGACCGCCCCGGGCTCGGAACCCGAGACGACGCGCACGAGCGGCCTGTCGGATCCAGAGATCTACAGTCAGCTGCGGCTGTGGGCCTCACCCCTGAACGGCGCGGTGGGCCGCCGGGCGTCGCTCTCGCTCGTCGCTGGAGTGAAGACCCCGTGGGGTCAGAACAACGTCCAGCAGGACGGAGCGCGGGTCGACGAACACGCGCAGCCGGGCACCGGCTCCACGGACGCCTTCGGCAGCCTGGTGTTCCTGTACCTGATCGACCGCCAGTCGGCGCTGTTCGTCTCCAGCGGGTATCGCGGCACGGGAAGCAACGACTACGGCTATCGCTACGGCAGCAGCTTCACGAGCAACGCCGCCTACGAGCACAAGCTTGGGAGCCGGTTCGACGGCGTCGTCGAGCTCAATTTCCGCCACGCGAAGAAGGACCGCGTCGACGCGGGCGGCACCCTGGACGAGGACACCGGGGGGTCGCTGCTGTACATCACGCCCCGGCTCCTCGTCAGCCTCGGCCGTGGCGTCGTGCTGCGAGCCGGCGCGCAGGTCCCGCTCTTCAAGAGCCTCAACGGTTTCCAGAAGGAGAGGGCCGTCGCGAATCTCGGAGTGACCTACCTCTTCGGCCGCTGACGAAAGCTGGAGCAGCGACCGGGGCAGGCGAGAATACCCCGGTGAGGTCAGTGGCGGCGGCCGACCACAGGGCCGAGATCAGCCTCGGCTGGCTGATCCGCCTGCGCTGGGGCGCCGTGGCGGGCCAGACCGTGACGATCGGGCTCGCCCTCAGCGTGTTCCAAGCACCGCTCCCGCTCGAGCGGCTCCTCGTCCTCGTGCTGGCGCTGTTCGCGAGCAACCTCCTGCTGGTCCTGGCCCAGCGCCTGGCGAAGGCGCCACGCCTTCTCTGCGGCTCGGCGCTGACGCTCGACGCGCTGCAGCTCACGGGACTCCTGTGGGCGACGGGCGGGGCCGCGAACCCGTTCAGCGTCCTCTACCTCGTCTACATCACGCTCGCCGCCGTCGTGCTCGGGGGCCGCTGGACGTGGTTCCTGGCCGCGCTGTGCGTTGCCTGCTACGGCCTGCTCTTCGTGACGCACGTGCCCCTCGAGCATCTCGGTCACCTGGATGCCGGGATGCGCCTGCACCTGCAGGGCATGTGGCTGGCCTTCTGCGTGGCCGCCGTGCTCACGGCGTACTTCGTGGTGCAGATGTCGACCTCGATCGAGCGTCGCGACGCCGAGATGGCCGCGATGCGCGATCGGGCCGCGCGCTACGAGCGCCTGGCCTCGCTCACCACGCTCGCCGCCGGGGCGGCGCACGAGCTCGGCACGCCGCTCGCGACGATCGCGGTCACCGCGAAAGAGCTGGAGCACTCCATCCGAGCCCTGCCCGACGCGCGAGCCCACCCGCTCGCCGAAGACGCCGCCCTCATCCGCTCGGAGCTCGACCGCTGCCGCGCGATCCTCGACCGCATGGCGGGTGATGCCGGCCAGGCGCCGGGCGAGGCGCCCAGCGTGTTCGCCGTGGCCGGGCTGGTGGCCGATGTCGTCGCTGCCGTCCCCGCCGCGCAGCGATCGCGCGTTGCCACCTCGGTTTCCGGCGAAGAACGCGCCTGCGCGCCGCGCGGCGCCGTCGTGCAAGCTGTCCAGAACCTGCTCCGCAACGCTCTCGATGCGGGCGCAGGCCGAGTCAGCCTGAGCATCCAGGCGACTACCGCGGGCTTCGTCGTGCTGCTGCAGGATGACGGACCGGGGATGCCGCCAGACGTGCTCGCTCGCGTGGGGGAGCCTTTCTTCACGACGAAACGGCCAGGGGCGGGCCTGGGCCTCGGGGTCTTCATCGCCCGCTCGCTCTGTGAGCAGATGGGCGGCCGCCTGACGCTGGAGTCGAGCCCCGGCCTCGGCACAACAGCCCGTCTGGAGATCCCGCAAGTGCGAACCTCCGGCACGGAGCGCCAGGGTGGCTGAAGCGCGAAACGGGCGACGGCTGCTGGTCGTGGAGGACGACGATGTCCTGCGCGGGCGGCTCGCACGGGCGTTCCGCGAGCGGGGATTCGAGGTGCACGAGGCGGACAGCGTGGCCGCCGCGGAGCGCGAAGCGCTGGCCGCGCCTCCCGACTGTGCCCTCGTGGACTTGAGGCTCAAGGATGCTTCGGGCCTGGACGTCGTACGCGCGCTCGTCGCCGCTCGTCCAGATGTCTCGGTGGTGGTGCTCACGGGCTACGGCAGCATCGCGACCGCGCTCGAGGCGGTCCGGCTGGGTGCCCGCCACTACCTCACGAAACCGGCGGATGTCGACGAGATCATGTCCGCCTTCGCGCGGGAGCGATCAGGGGCCGTACCTCCTCCGTCCGGGGTCCCGACGCTCGCCCGTGTCGAGTGGGAGCACATCAACCGCGTGCTCTCCGACTGCGGCGGCAATGTCTCGCGGGCAGCGCGCGCCCTCGGCATCCACCGCCGCTCCCTGCAGAGGAAGCTCGCGAAGTTCCCCTCGTCGCGCTGAACGCCGCGCGGGGCGCCTCGCGTCAGAATGTCTTCGCGATGCCCACGAGAATCGAGTACTTCGGAGCGAGCTGCGCGTCGTTCACGTACCGGTAGACCGGCACGAGCACGTGCACGTACAACGCGATGCCATCGGGCGTGCGGTAGCGCAAGCCGGCGTTGACGTACAGGGTGGTCGCGCCCGTCGAGGGCACGCCTCCTCCGACGAAGACGTTGCGCGCCTGATCGACGAGCTTGAGTTGCAGCGAGGGCACGAAGCCGCCGATCGGTCGGCTCAGCGTGGCAGCCGCGATCGCGAGGTTCCCGAAGCGGTAGTCATAGCTGTTCGTCGTGTTGATCTGGTAGGAGGCCGACAGCCCGAACTCCGTCTTGCCGGGCGCGACCGTGCTCCAGGTCAGAGTCCCGATGAAGTCGTTCGCGCCGGTGCCCGACTTCAGGGTCGGGTCGAGGATCGTGTTGTCGTACTGGTCGATCGTGTCGTTCTTGCCGGTGTGCAGCTGGAAGCCCATGCTCGCGACGAGCGAGTGTTGTGGCGAATGGACCAGGCTCTGCCGGGCGCCGATGAGGAGGTCTCCGATTCCTCGCACGTCGTATGACGTCTGGTACCCGCCGTGTCCGATGTCGTAACGGTGCTGGCTGAGGACCGGCAGCGAGGCGAAGACCGTCGTCGATGCCAGGAGCCCGTAGGCAACATCGACCTGCAGGAAGGCGTCCGTCCCCCGCAGGTCCTCGTGATAGCCCGGGATGAGCCGCCCCTCCTCGAGCAGCACCTTCGGCCGGATGACCTGGGAGGTCGAGCTGCTGCCGGCGCGCTTGGCCGACATGTCGGTCGAGCGGTACGACAAGTCGATCTGGAAGCCGCCGCGCCGCAGGAGCCCGGACCCTCCGCGGGTCAGCATCAGGCAGCAGTTGGAGTCGCAGGCCGCCGCGGGTCTTGGAAGAAGCAAGGCCAGGGTCAGGGCGCCGCAGAGCCAGAACGTGACGCCCCAGCCGCGCGAGCGATCGGTTCGCACCTGCACGATTCCTCCTTCTCCGGACGTTCGAAAGAACGTCCGCCGGAGCCGTTTCGTCGTAGCGGTGGGTCTAAACTCAGTATAGCAGCGGAGGGCGAGGACCCGCCACGCACAGAGCTGTCTGCTAACTTGGCCGAACTCATGACCAGCTCGCCGTGCTTGACGCCCTTCAGGCCGATCAGGTGTTCGGCGAAGTGCCGCAGCGCGGCCGGCCGGCCGCGCAGTGCCATCACTTCGAGGCGGAGCCGCTCGTCGAGGTGGACGTGCGTCGTCGACAGCACGTGGGCATGGCTGTAGTGGCCAGCCTCGACCAGGCGGTCGCTGATCTCGCGCTGCGCGTGGTCGTAGAGGAGGGTCAGGCTGCCACCGCCTCGGTCGTGCCCTGTGCGGCCCCTTCCTCCACCAGGCGGCGGCGGATGAGGTCGCGCACCGCCTCCGAGCGGTTGCCCAGGCGCCGCTTCGCCAGTGGCCGGTCGAAGCGGCCCAGCAGCGGCTTGTCGATCGCCAGGCTGATGCGTTCGATCTTCATCGAGTGCTGGAGTGTTACGGCCGCATAGGATTTCATACGCAAGGGTCCTCCCGCGGTGGAGCAGCCAATGAAGTTTCGCCGGCGATTGGGGCTGGCACTGCTGGTCGTGGCGGCGTCAGCCCACGCCGAATCTATGGGACGCCTGACCGGCCTGCGCGCAGCAAGATCGCGGCGCGCCCCGTGTACCGCTCGGGCGAGGTCTTCGAGTCCGTGCCCGGCGTCGTCGTCAGCCAGCACAGCGGTGAGGGCAAGGCGAACCAGTACTACGTGCGCGGGTTCGACATCGACCACGGCACCGATCTCGCGTCGTTCGTCGCGGGCGTGCCTGTGAACATGCCGACCCACGCGCACGGCCAGGGGTACTCCGACAACAACTTCCTGATCCCCGAGCTGGTGAGCGGCGTCCAGTACCAGAAAGGTACGTACTCGGCGGAAGAGGGCGATTTCTCGGCAGCGGGCCTGGTCAACGTCAACTACCTGAACTTGCTCGACCGACCGCTACTGAAGCTGGAAGGCGGCGAACTCGGGTTCCGGCGCGCCCTGGTGGCCGCCTCGACCCGCGTCGGCGACGGCCAGCTGCTCTACGCAGGCGAGGCGTACCAGAACGACGGCCTGCGGGTGGTCCCCGACGCCTATCGCAGACTCAAGGGCGTGCTGCGCTACTCGCAGGGCAACCAGCAGGCAGGTCTGAGCGTGACGGCGATGGCGTACTCCGCCCGCTGGCACTCGACGGACCAGGTGCCTGAGCGCGCCGTGACGAGCGGCTTGATCGACCGCTTCGGCACTATGGACCCGACGGACCGCGGCGAGACGCACCGCTACAGCCTCTCTGGCGAGTGGCGACGCACGACGCGACTCGGCCTCACGCAGGTGAAGGCGTACGGCATCGACTACAACCTCGACCTCTTCTCCAACTTCACCTACTTCCTGAACGACTCCGTGAACGGGCATCAGTTCTAGCAGCGGGACGTGCGACGGGTCGTCGGCGCGAGCGTCAACCAGCGTTTCCTCTCGAGCTGGCTCGGTCGCGACGTAGGAAGCGTCGTGGGGCTGCAGGGGCGCTACGACGCGATCCCCACTCTGGCCTCTACCGGACGCGGGCGACGCAGAGGCTCTCGACGGTCCGGCAGGACGACGTGAGCCAGGGGAGTGGTGCGGCCTTCTTCCAGACGAGCATCCAGTGGACGAGCCACCTGCGCACGACGGCGGGGCTGCGTGCCGATCTCTACGGGTTCAGGGTCCGCAGCGACGACCCCGTGACCTCAGGGCAGCGGGACGCCACGATCGCGAGCCCCAAGCTGGGTCTCGTGCTCGAGCCCTCGCAAGACACCGAGCTGTACGCGAACTGGGGCTGGGCCTTCCACAGCAACGACGCGCGCGGGGCCGTGCAACGGCGCGACCCGTCGACGGGGGAGCCAGTACAGCCAGTCGACCCCATAGTACGAGCGCGAGGCGCGGAGCTCGGGGCGCGCACGCTGCGGTTCAGGCGCTGGCAGAGCGGCGTCGCGGTGTGGGGTTTGGACATCGCCTCCGAGCTCGTCTTCGCAGGCGACGCGGGCACGACCGAACCGAGCCGACCCAGTCGGCGGATCGGCTGGGAGTGGTCGAACGTCTTCGCCGCGACTCGCTGGCTGAGCGCCGACGCCCACCTGGCGTGGTCGCGCGCGCGGTTCCGCGACGCCGACCCGGTGGGGGATCGCATCCCCGGTGCCGTCGAGGGCGTGGTGTTGACCGGGGTCTCCGTGGCCGACCTCGGGCGTTTGTCGTTGAGGACGCCATCACCGCGGCGGTCGCCGATCCGCGCTTTCGACCCGGTAAGCACCTGCTAGGACGGACGCGTATCGGCGGTACACCTCATCACCACCTCTCGGCACGGAGAGTGTCAACACCCTTTCGAGACTCGACAGCCTAGTCGCTTCGGCGACCCAGCAGCAGTCTGCGCATCCTTGTCGGGTTGTACGCCGCCATCGCCAGCGTGAAGTTCCTGTCGACCTTCGCTCGGCTTCTATGATCGACCTGCCACAGCCCGGCAGAAGCCTTGATCCACTGCCATCTTCCGGATCGCGCGCAACGGATGATCCTGGGGAATCCGCTGCGCCGGGCTTGTGTCTGAACAGCGCCTGATCCGACGCCTCGTCACCCCGCATCGCGCCCCCAGCCTGCGAGGCGTTCTCCTATAATCGACTCGTGAACGAGCGCCCGGATCCCCCGGCGCCGGCCGTCGCAGACCGCAGGGCGTGGCCCGTGCGGGTCTACCGCCTGGGTGCCGAGCCCTCGGACGACCTCAGCGCAACGAGCACTCCCGAGGAACGCCTGGCGATGATGGAGCCCCTGGCACTCGAGGCCTGCGCGCTCTCCGGGCAGCCGCTGCCGAGCTACCGTCGTGCGGAATCACCCGTCGCTGTCCGACGCCTGGGCGAGTGAACGAGGACTTCCGGGACCTGCTCGCCGCGCTCCTCGGCGCCGACGCACGCTTCCTGGTCGTCGGTGCGTACGCGATGGCGGTGCACGGGGTGCCAAGGGCCACCGGCGACCTCGACGTCTGGATCGCCCGTGATCCCGCGAACGCCGAACGAGTGCGGTCCGCACTCCTGCGCTTCGGCGCACCGGTCGCGGCCATGGGCGTCAGCCGGGACGACCTCAGCCGCCCCGACGTGGTCGTCCAGATCGGCCTTCCCCCTCGCCGAATCGACGTCCTGACCTCGATCAGCGGCGTCGGGTTCGACGAGGCGTGGCCGGGTCGCGCGACGCACGACGTCGGCGGCCTGTCCGTGCCCTTTCTGGGGCGTTCGGACCTCGTCCGGAACAAGCGGGCCAGTGGGCGAACCAAGGACCGGGCAGACCTCGAAGCGCTCGGCGAAACCGACTGACTTTCGAGGCGCCCGCGGCTGATCAGCGCGCGCCGGGTGGGGATGCCGCCGCCAGCGAGCGCACGTAGCTCGCGAGCGGGGCGTACTCGTCCTCCTTGATGACGCCGTCCCAGGTGGGCATCACGATGCCCGGACGGAACCGCTCGGGGTGCCGGATCCAGGCGATCAGCTCGTCGTCGGTCGGGTACTTCGCCGGCCCCTTGCGCAGGTCGTACTGGCCGCGGCCGGTGTCGCCGTGGCAGCCGTTGCAGCCGTAGGCGTAGTAGGCCTGCCTGCCGCGCTCGCCCGTCACGACGTACGGCTCCGGCGGCGGCACCTGGTTGCGGACGGGCGGCACGCTGCGCAGATAGGCGAAGATCGCGTCCGCCTCGGCGTCGCTCAGCGGGCGGTAGGGAACCATCGGGTAGCGCAGCGGCCGGTTGTCGGGGCGGATCCCGTCGCGCAGCGCGCGCTCGAACTCGGCGGCGCTCCAGCGGCCGATGCCGGTCTCGGGATCGGGGGTGAGGTTGGCCGTGCGCACCAGCTTGCCCCCGATGTCGGGCATGGCGTTGCCGCCGGCGAGATAGCCCTTCGACTTCTCCGGAACCAGGTCGTCGTTGCTCGCGAAGTCGGCGGAGTGACAGCCGTAGCACAGCAGGCGCGAGTTCACGAGGTAGCGGCCGTAGGCGGCCTTGTCGGCCTGCGGCGGCGCCACCACCGGCCGGTCCGGATACGGGAACGGCCCGAACGCGACGCGGCACAGCAGCTTGGTCAGGAAGCTCGGCCGGGAGTCGTGGTTGGCCACGCCGCGCGCCTGGACGAGCGGGTCGTCCGAGCGCAGGAACGCGATGATGTCGCGCAGGTCCTCGTCGGACACGTTGGGCATCTTGACCATCCAGGGCGGCGTGTAGCGGCCGTCCCGGGCGACGCCGGTGCGGACGAGGTACGCGATCTCGCCGTTCGTCCACGACCCGATCCCCCGGACGGGATCGGCTGTGATGTTCCGCGACCAGCTCTCGCCGAACTGCGGCGGCAGGTCGGGCATCCGCTTGCCTGTCAGGCCGCCGGTCGCCGAGTCCAGGTGGCAGCCGGCGCAGAGCATCTCGACGCTGCGCTTGCCCCGGGCCACGCGCTCGGGCGTGACGTCCACCGGGAAGTCGACCTTGCCGACCGGGTAGTGGGGGATCGGCGAGCGGGCGACGTACGCCGCGGCCCCGGCGATCAGGGCGAGAACGGCCCCGAGCACGACAGCGAACCACTTCAGGACCCTCTTCATGGGCGGACTCCGGCGCAGGTTGCCAGGCGCAGGTTGCTAGAAGCCCTCGACCTTGCCGCTGCGCTTGTAGAGGTGGAAGACGACGTGCCAGCCGAGGCCGATGATGGCCAGGAAGACGACCCACCACGCGCCGCTGGGGATGCCCCAGTTGCCGCCGGCGAAGAACGTCGTGTGCTGGCCGATCATCGTGTAGAGCAGCGGCACCGACAGGTAGGTGTTGTGGCGCGAGCGCAGCCCGGCGAGCTTGACCAGCCCGGCGTCGGGCGCCGTGCCCTCCTTCACCGCGCGGATGATCTTCTGCTGCGCCGGCCAGATCCGGTACCAGACGTTGAAGGCCATGATCGTCCCGAACATCGCGCCGGTGTGGATCAGGGTGCCGCGGTAGGAGAAGCCGGCGAAGCTGACGTTGAGGTAGACGAAGAGGGCCAGCAGGGCGTAAGCCACGACGAAGGCGCCGCGCACGTTGGCGCCGAGCGGGCTCTTGTAGAGGGCGTCGTAGGCGAAGGGCGCGAGCAGGTGACCGCCAGCATCACCCAGCTGCCGACCGTGAAGCTCTCCGTCTCGATCGCGGCGCGCCCGTGGTAGTACACGAGGCCGCAGCAGCAGCACGCCCGTCACCCAGGTCCAGGCCGCGCCCCAGCGGAACCAGAAGAGAGCGCGCGGCAGCAGCTCGGGGTTGACCGACTTCTTCGTCGGCGCGTCGAGCTTGCCCTGGGTGGGGATGTTGACGAAGTTGAAGAAGTAGAGATGGCCGATCCAGATCACCCCGGCCAGCACGTGGATCCAGCGGAACAGCACCTCCAAGGCCTGCATCAGGGCCCTCCTCGGAGCAGCGGCCCGGCGTTGGCCGGGCGCACGTGTGTACGTCCGATCAGGTGTCAGCGTGGCGGATGATACACGAGCGTTCGACGCCCGGTCAGGCGGCCGGCGCCTCCCGGCCGAAGCGCCGGCGGATCCACCAGACGGCCAGCAGCTCCAGGGCGAGCACGCCGAGCGCCGCCGCGAGCATCGGCCCGACAGCGGACGGCTTCTCGCGGGGTTCGAGGTAGACGTAGACACCACTGCGTCAGCCCGCGGCGATTGCCCCGCTCGCGCGCCGTGCCGTCCCACACCGAGAACGCGATCGGGACGTACGAGCCCTCGCGTGAACGAGACGCCGCTCGTCGAGCGCAGGCTCGCGTGCGAAGACCGCCGACCACGCGCCCGCGGCGTAGGAGGCGCCCTGCCCTCGACCTCGCTGCCCTCGAGCGGCGTCAGGGCCGTCGCTGCCGTGGCCCACGAACTGGCGCACGCGGTGGCCGGAGAGGTCGAGGAACCACAGGTCGACGGCGCAGCTGGCCGTCCCCGAAGAGGAAGTAGGGCGGGCGATGCCCTCGGACAGCTCGCACGGGAGCTGGATCGCGACCGCGTCCGAGAACTCGGCGGCCGGCGCGCTCGTCGTCGGCTGCGCGCCGCCCTCGCCCCAGAAGTCCTGGTCGCCGCCCGCGGCCGGCTTCGCGGCGGCCGGCGCGGCCGCGGCGGGGGCAGCGCCCGCCTGCTCCTCGCCCCAGAAGTCCGACCCACCGGCGGCCGGCGCGGTCGGCTACGCCGGCTCCTCCTCCGAGAGCGGAACCTCGAGCGACGGCCCGTTCTGTCCGCCGGTGTCGGCCTTGCGCGCGTCGTGCCAGCGCACCAGGAAGGCGATCCGCTGCTGGTCGTAGACGGCCCGCACCTGGAGCGAGCTGTGCCGAGGGCGCGAAGTCGCGGCCCGGCTCCATCGATCTGGCCCACGACCGGGAAGCGCGCCGGCTGCGCCGCCTCGAACAGCGCGTCCGCCCGCGAGAGGTCGAGGTCCTCGTCGAGCGGCGCGGCGACGACGACCGACGCGTAGCCGGGCGCGTCGCCGTCGCCCGAGCGAGTAGACGTAGTCGGTGAGCGCCCAGCGCTCCTCCGGCTTCAGCGAGTCGAAGAAGGACGGCATCGGCGTGCCGTTGAGCCCGGTGCTGAAGGTCCGGAAGATGTCCTCGCGCCGCGGGCCGCCGCGGAAGGTCCAGCGCTGCGTCAGGTCCGCCGCGCGGATCGGGTCGCCCTTGTCGTCCTTCAGCGTCGGCGCCGAGGGCCCTTCGCCCCGCCCAGCCTCGCCGTGGCAGCGCACGCAGCCGAGCGTGGCGTAGAGCTGCGTGCCCTTCTCGACCGTGTCGCTTTCGAGACGGGCGGCGCCTTCGGCAGCTCGATCGGCTTGGGCGCCTGGCTCGGGTCGGCGAAGCCGGGGTAGAAGCTCTTGACGTACTGGACGAGGTCCGTCACCTCGTCGTCGCTCAGCCTGGGCCACGCGGGCATCGACGTGTAGGGCATGCCGTTTCGGATCACCCGCCGGATGTCGTCGTCCGTCGGCAGCGCCCCGCTCGGCGTCGTGCGCAGCTTGAACTTGCCGGTCGTGAAGTCGCGCGGTCTGGGCTGCAGGTGCGCGGCGGCGGGCCCCTGTCCGTCGCCCTTGTCGCCGTGGCACTGCGACGCAGTACTTGTCGTACGTCTTCTTCCCGGCCGCGACTGCCGCGCGCTCGGCGCGGCGTGGAGGCGGCTGCGCAGAGCGGGACGCGGCAAGGGCGCCGCCCACGGGCGCGGGCCGCACCCGACCAGGCCTCGAGCGACGGTCGGCCTCACTGATGAGCCTCGCCGGCCGCGCGCGGCCGCTTGCCCGTGAAGTCGTACAGGAACAGGATCACCTCCCAGATCTCGTCCTCGCTCAGGAAGCGTTCCCAGGCCGGCATCGCCGAGTCCCACGGCCCGCCCTCCGCCGGCAGTCCCGGGCCGCCCTTGGCGATGCGCCAGAACAGATACGCTCTCCTGGAGCTGCTCGATCGTGCCCTCGGTGAAGTTCGTCGGGATCGGGTTGAGGCCGTGGGCGTACAGGCCGTCGCCGGCCAGCGCGTCGCCGTGGCAGAAGACGCAGTTGCGGTAGTAGGTGCGGCGCCCGTTCTCGACGTGCGCGCGGAACTGCGCTGGATCCCGTCTGCTCCAGCTCGCGGAACGGGTTGCTTTCCGTGCACGAGGTCGACGTCCTGTCCTTGAAGGTGATCGTCTCCGGCGGCGCCGGGTGCACGGTGCGAGCGAAGGCCGGCGGCTCCAGAGCTTCGCGCGCGTGCCGAGGTAGGCGTTGGCAGCGGCGGCGAGCCGGCAGCAGCACGAGCACGGCGCCGCAAGCAGCGAGCGCCAGCGCGGCTCCATCGACCAGCGCCACCAGCGGCGCCAGGAACTCCTGGCGGCGCGCCTCGCTCGAGCTGACGTAGGCGGCGAGCGACAGCGTGACGATCCCCATGTAGAGCCGGACGACGGACGAGGGGATCGGCGTCACGAAGGCGAAGCGCAGCAGCACGTAGAGGCCGAGCCAGCAGCCACCGGCCCAGGTGAACGTCCGCGGACGCGGCGCAGGCCGAGCGCGACGAAGAGCGCCGCCACGACCGGAGCACGACCGGCCAGCGCAGGAAGTCGAGCGCGTGGACGAGGCTCGTCACCGGCCGCTCGTCTCCTTTCCCCGGCGGGCGCCGCGCCGGCGGCCGATCCGGGGGCCGCGGCCGAGGCGGCGGCGGGCGCCTGCGCGCCGGCGGCCGGACCTGCGGCCTGGGCGTCGAGCGGCCAGACCTTCGAGCTCATGGTGACCGTGACCTTGCCGCCCAGGCTCTGGAGATAGGCGATCACCGCGAGGATCTCCTCGTCCGTGAGACCGATCGGCGGCTTGTTGATCACGGGCATGCCCGGGTTGAAGCCGGGCACGATGAAGGCGCTCGGCTCGTAGAGCGACTGGGCCAGGTAGTCGACGTCGCTCAGGCCGGGCACCCTGTTGCCCGCGCGCGCGCCGACGCCCGCGAGGTCCGGGAAGCGCGAGGCGCCCGCTTGCCGATCGTGTGGCAGGTGAAGCAGATCCCCTTGTTCTCCATGATCTCGCGGCCCGCCTTGACCATCTCGTCCGACGTCATCTCCTTCTTGAGCGCCGACTCCTTGGGCGGGTAGATCTCCTTCTGCGGCACGAGCTGGCCGACGAGCGTGTAGAACGCCGTGGTGGCGAGCGTGAGGGCGCCGATCTTCAGCGGCAGCGGCACCTTCACGACGGCTCCCCGTGGCCGTGGGCCGGCTTGTCGGCTAGGCTCGCGAGCCAGAACACGAAGCCGATCAGCAGGAAGAAGAGCAGCACCGTGACCGAGACGACCCGCGTCGCGAAGCCGAGCGTCGGCGTGAAGGCGTCGACCGAGGTGTCGCGGATGACGCCGTAGACGTGCCAGTGCTGGCGCAGGCCGGAGCGCACGTAGCCCATCAGGCCCATCAGCCAGGTGAAGGTCACCGCCAGGAAGATCAGCACGTACTGCGAGACGGGGTGGATGTGGCCCCAGCGCGTCTCGCCCAGGCTCTTCGCGTTGCGGTACATGAGCACGTCGATCACGGTCACCGAGACCATCGCGAACAGCACGCGATCCACCTGCGGCACCGACAGCCCGATGCGCACCTTGGCCTCGACGAAGTAGCCGAGCACGCCCAGGAAGATCACGACCCCCGCGGCGAGCGACGGCGATCGCGACCTGCAGGACGGTTGCCGAGCTTCGCCCAGGAGACCGTCGGCGTGCGGCCGGAGCGGCGGTAGAGCAGGAAGCTCACGTAGGTGGTGAGGATCAGCATGTTGACCGCCGTGTTCTTGGCGGACATCACGCCCAGGTAGCCGAGCTGCGGGTGCGATGCGCCGCCCATGGCCCGCGTCTCCGAGACGGTCGCGATGATCGAGCGCGGCGTCGCCCACACGGCGAAGCAGAGCGCGACCAGGATCAGCAGGTACTTGATGTAGCCCTGGAAGCGGTCGGCCGCCTCGACCCGCCCCATGCCCAGCCACAGGTAGTAGTTCGCGCCCAGGAACAGGTTGCCGATCAGCACCGCCTGGATGATGAACAGCCAGGAGAAGGCGCCACCCATCATCTGGATGCCCAGCGCCTGCGAGTAGGCGTAGATCTCGGAGGCCAGGTAGTAGCCGGCGAAAGGCAGCGGCAGGAAGGCGCAGATCGCCACGAAGTTCCCGATGTAGCCCATCCAGTCGTAGTGCGCGCGCTCCTCGTCGCTCGTCGCCCCCAGGAACTTGAAGGCCGCGTAGGCGGCCGCGATCGAGCCGCCGAAGGCGACGTTGGCGATCAGGCGGTGGATGTTGATCGGCATCCAGGTGTAGTTGTTCACTGCCTGCCAGGTGCTGATCACGGCCCCCGACTCGGAGACCCCGGCCGGCGTCATCATGAACGTGAGCCAGGCGTTCGCGATCAGCATGATCGCGGTGCCGACCATGTTGAGGCCGAGCCCCAGCAGCAGGTGGACGACCGGCCGGAACTTCCCCCAGCCGTAGTAGTAGGTGTAGAGGAAGAACGCCTCGAAGAAGAAGAGCAGCACGTAGGGCGCGAAGGTCGGCGAGAACACCTGCATCAGGTAGTTCATGAACTTCGGGTACAGCAGCACCAGCATGAACAGCAGGAAGGCCCCGAAGGTCGCGGTCAGCGAGAAGGAGACCGACAGCAGGCGCGTGAACTCGTAGGCCAGGCGGTCGTAGCGCGGGTCGCCGTTCAGCCAGCCGATGAACTCGATGATCAGCGCGAAGATCGGCACCGCCAGCACGAAGGCGGCGAACAGCAGGTGCAGCTGCGCCAGCACCCACACCGCGACGCGGCTGCCGACCACCGGGAAGCGGCGATAGGTCGCCTCCTGGTAGGGCTTCTCGCGGTCCGCCTTCGCCTTCGCGGCGGCCTGGTCGGCCAGGGCCTGCGTGCGCGGGGCCGGCTGGGGTGCGTCCGAACGCAGCGGCGAGCGGTACTCGCCGCGCAGCACGAAGCGCACGATGCCGACCGTGCCGGCGAAGGCCAGGGCCACCACGAGCGCCGAGACGATCGCGATCTTCAGCTTCACCGGCCGGCTCCTTCCTCGAGCCGCTGCCGCTCCATCTCGCGCACGCGGGCGATGATCGCCCAGCGGTCCTCGGGCGGGATCGGCCAGCGGTAGGCCGGCATCAGCCCCAGCCCGTTCGTGATCACGTCGAACAGGTGGCCGTCCGGCGCCGTGCGCACCTTGTCGGCATGCAGCGACGTGGTCGGCACGTTGCCGCGCTGGAACAGGATCCCCTTGCCGTCGCCGCGCGCGTCGTGGCAGGGCTGGCAGTAGATGCGGTAGCGCTCGGCCCCGCGCGCGAGCAGCGCCTCGGTGGCCGGCACGGGCGAGACGGCGAGGTCCTTGCCCGACTCGTCCTTGCCCTCGTAGAGGGCGCGGTCCTCGCGCAGCTCGCCGCGGGCCACGGTGCCGGGCACGGGCTTCTGCATCGTCGCCCCGTCGTAGAAGAAGCGGCTCTCGGCCTGCGGCCGGTACTTGGGCTGGGAGTACATGCTCGGGTTGATGTGGATCGGCGGCCGGCTGGAGGTCCAGCCCCGGCAGCCGGCGCCTGTCATCGCGGCCGAGGCGAGCGCGAGCAGGGCGGTGCGCCGGAGCCGGTCAGCCACGTTCACTCTCCCGGGGTCCGGCCGCCGCGGGCGGCACGAGGTCCGGGTGCGGGTTGCTCAGCCGGGCCTGGTAGGTGGTGCGCGGCCGGGAGTTCAGCTCCTCGAGCAGCGCGTACGTGCGCGGGTCGCTGCGCGCCTGGGCGACGCGGCTGCCGGGCTCGAGCAGGTCGCCGAAGCGGATCGCCTCCGCCGGGCACGCCTGCTGGCAGGCGGTGCGCACGTCGCCGTCCGCGAGCGCGCGCCCGGCCAGCCGCGCGTCGATCTTCGCCGTGTTGAGGCGCTGCACGCAGTAGGTGCACTTCTCCATCACGCCCCGCGCGCGCACCGTCACGTTCGGGTTGTTGCCGAGCTTGACCAGCTCCGGCGTGTCCTTCGTGTAGTTGAAGAAGTTGAAGCGGCGCACCTTGTAGGGGCAGTTGTTCGAGCAGTAGCGCGTGCCGATGCAGCGGTTGTAGACCATGACGTTCAGGCCTTCGCCGTCGTGCACGGTGGCGCCGACCGGGCAGACCTGCTCGCAGGGGGCGTTCTCGCACTGCATGCAGGGCACCGGCTGGAACACGGCCGACGCCTCCGCGGGCTCGCCCGTGAAGTAGCGGTCGACGCGCAGCCACGCCATCTGCCGGCCGCGCCGCACCTGGTCCTTGCCGACCACCGGCACGTTGTTCTCGCTCTGGCAGGCCACCGCGCAGGCGTTGCAGCCGGTGCAGGCGTTGAGGTCGATCACCATGCCCCACTGGGGCCGCGTCTTGTACTCGTGCGCCTGCCACAGCTGGAAGAGCGGCTGGCCGCCTTCCTCGGCGAACTTCGGCTCGCGGCGGTAGCGCTCGAGCGTCGCCTCGCGCACGATCGCCCGGCCCTCCATGCTGCCGTGCTCCTGCGTCTGCGCCAGCAGCGCGCGCCGGCCGGTGGGCGTGATGCCGACGCCGGTGGCGAGGTCGAGCGCCTCCGTGCCGCGCAGGCCATAGGTGTCGTAGCCGACGCCGGTGCCCACCCGGCCCGCGGCCCGCCGCCCGTAGCCGAGCAGGACCGCGAGCGTACCGTTCGCCATCCCGGGCACGCGCAGCACCGGCAACTCGAGCGCCCGGCCGCCGGCCTCGACGCGCACGACGTCCTGGTCGCGCAGGCCGCGGGCCTGTGCCTCGGCCGGGCTCAGCAGCAGCGGGTTGTCCCAGGTGACCTTCGTGATCGCGTCGGGCAGCTCCTGGAGCCAGGCGTTGTTCGCGCTCGCGCCGTCGTGCAGCTTGGGGCAAGCCACGAACACGAGATCGGCGTCTCCAAGACGCCCGGCCAGCGCGGCGGCGTCCTTCTGCAGCTCGGCCGCGAGCCCGGAAGCCACCTGCACGGTGGCAGCGGGCAGCGCGCTGTCCGGCAGCAGGCCGTCGTGCAGCACGCGCCGCCAGCGCTTCTCGAACGGCTCGCCGAGCAGCGGCCGCCAGGTCTTCTGCACCAGGTCGTAGCCGGGGCGGTCCTGCCCGCTCGCCAGCAGCGAGACGAGCTCGATCCGGGTCTTGCCTCCGAGGAGCGGGAGGATCAGCGGCTGCACCACGCTGAGCGTCCCGCAGCTCGCGCGCGCGTCGTCCCACGACTCGAGGCAGTGGGCGAGCGGGACGTGCCACGAGGCGAGGGCCGCCGTCTCGTCGACGTGGCTGCCGAGGTGGACCAGCTCCTCGACCTTTCCTGCGGCCTCGGCGAACGCCAGGTCGACCGGGGCGTCGTAGGCGGGGTTGCCGCCGAGGACGACCAGCGTCTTCACGCGCCCGGCGCGCATCCGCGCCACGAGCGTGGCGAGCCCGTCGCGCGAGGGCAGCTCGGCGTCCTTCGGCTCGTGGTACTCGACGGTCCGGCCCAGGTTGCCGAGCGCGGCGTTCACGGCCAGCACCGCGGCGTGCAGCGAAGCGGGCTGCCGCGGTCCGGCCAGCACGAGCGACTGCCCCCGGTGGGCGAGGAGGTCCTGCGCCAGCGCGCGCAGGAAGCGCTCGTCGAGGCCGGGCACCGGCGGTGCGTCGCCGGGCGCTTCGACCTCCAGGCCCGCGCGCCGCAGCTCGGCCAGCAGCTGCAGCGTGAAGGCGGGCAGCAGGCGCGCGCGCAGGCGCTGCCGGTGGTCGGCGTTGGCCCCGGTCACCGAGAGCAGCGCTTCGACGGCCCACAGACGGCTCATCTCGTCCTGCGGGGTCGCCACGCGCCGCCCGGCCGCGTAGGCCCGCGTGTGGCGGACCATCTCGGGGTCGGCGTTCAGGAAGTCGGCGTCGATCGCCAGGATCGCCTTGGCGCGCTCGAAGCGGCAGGTCGGCAGCAGCGCCCGGCCTGCCGCCCGCGCGATGCCCTCGTGGGCATTGCGCTCGTCGACCGGCGCGTGCACCACGACCGCCGCACGCGGGTACGCCTGCCGCAAGGTTCCCAGCAGGCGCGACAGGGTAGGGGACGAGAACGGCGGGACGAGGAGCGCCAGGCCCTCGCCCGAGTCCGCGGCGTGGGTCTTGGCACGCTCGGCCCAGGACGCGACGAACCCGGCCCAGCTCGCCGGTTTGCCCCGCCGCAGCACCGCCGCCGAGCGATCGGGGTCGTAGAGGTCGAGCATCGCCGCCTGCACGCGGGCACTCGAGCTGCCGAGGCTGGCCGGGTGCAGCTCGTTGCCCTCGATCTTGGTGGGCCGACCCTCGTGGCTCTCGACCACCAGCCCGTAGGCGCTCGTCCCGGCCGGCAGCGTGGTGGCGTAGCGCTTCGGCACGCCTGGGATCACCTGCTCGGGCGCCTCCACGTACGGCACGATGTGCTCCTCGGGCCGGCGGCAGGCGGCGAGGCCCGCGAGCGAGGCCGAGGCGCCGAGCAGCGTGAGCACGTGACGGCGGCTGATCGCGTCGGGCGCAAGGGCGGCGCCCTCCGGGAACTCGCGCTCGCGGAAGGCGCGCGACTCGGGACCGCCCTCGAGCGCGTCGAGGCTGCGCCAGTGCGGCCGGCTCACCGGTGACACCCCGAGCAGACGACGGGAGGCGCGACGGGTGGCAGGGCGGCCAGCTGGCGCGCGCGCGCGGCGGCGTCCCGGGCAGGCTTCCACGACATGTTCGTGATCTCCGAGAGCGGCCGCCGCTGCGGCTGCGGGTTGCGGTGGCAGTCCAGGCACCAGCTCATGCTGAGCGGCTCCACCTGGCGCACCACCTCCATCTGCTCGACGTGCCCGTGACAGCTCACGCAGCCGATCCCGGCGCGCACGTGCGCGTGGTGGTCGAAGTAGGCGTACTCGGGCAGCTTGTGCACCCGGACCCAGCGCATGGGCCGGCCGCTGGCGGCGCTGTCACGGATGGGCTGCAGCAGCTCGCTCGAGCGCGCCACCGTCCGGTGGCAGTTCATGCAGGTCTGCGTCGGCGGCACGTTCGCGACCGCCGAGAGCTCGACGGAGGCGTGGCAGTAGCGGCAGTCGATCTGCAGCTCGCCCGCGTGCAGCCGATGGCTGTAGGGCACCGGCTGCACGGGCTGGTAGCCGACGTCGGTGAAGCGGGGCGAGAAGTAGTACCAGACGAAGGCGGTCGCCGCCGAGGGCAGCAGGACCGCGCCGGCTGCGAGCAGCAGCGGCAGGCGGTTGAACGACTTCGGGAAGATCTGGGCCACCCCGGCTCACCAGCGCGGGCGCGCCCTGGCGCCCGCGCGACGGTGTGGCACCGGGTCGGCGTCCACAGTGGACGACGCCCTGCTGATCTCCGCGAAGACCAGGAGCTCCCCCCGAAGGTTGGCTGAGACTGTGGCGGCGAGGATACCCTCGAGCGAAAGCCACGGTCAAGTCGGCACGGGCCTCGGCACGGGCCTCGACGGGCCGCGGCGACGACCACGAAGCAGTTGACCGCGCCGGGCGCGGGGACCAGACTCCTGGCCAGCGCGAGGGCTGGCCATGACCGACGAGGGTGACGTCTATCGCCGCCTGCAGAAGCACCTCGACGCCCTGCCGATCGCCTACCCGGCGACCCCCTCCGGCGTCGAGCTGCGCATCCTGAGGCGCCTCTTCACCGAGGAGGAGGCCGCGGTGGCGCTCGGCCTGAGCGCCCTGCCGGAGCCGATCGAGAAGATCGAGCGGCGCCTGCCGGGCCGCACCAGGGACGAGCTGGAGCCTTGTCTCGACCGCATGGTCGCGAAGGGCGCCATCTTCGGCGGCCCTCTCGTGGCGCGGGGCGGGAAAAAGTGCTACTCGCGGGCCCCGCTCGCCATCGGGATGTACGAGGCGCAGGTGGACCGGCTGACCAGGGAGCTGCAGCAGGATTTCGAGCAGTACGCCCGCGAGGGCTTCGCCGCGGCCCTGCTGACGGGGAAGACCGTTCAGATGCGGACGATCCCGCTGAACGCGCGCTTCGTTCCCGACCGCCTGGTGGGGCGCTACGACGACGCACGCAGGCTGATCGCGGAGGGCCCGGGCCCCTGGGCCACACGGAACTGCGTCTGCCGGCAGGGCAAGGACCTGCTCGGCGAGCCGTGCCGGCAGACCGGGGCCCGCAGGGTCTGCCTGCTGATCGGCCGCGTCGCGCAGGGGGCGATGGCCTCGGGGGAGGGGCAGGGCCTCACGCGGGAGGAAACGCTGGCCCTCCTGGACCAGGCGGAGCGCGAGGGCATGGTGCTCCAGCCCTCGAACGCCCGGGATCCCGTCTTCATCTGCTTCTGCTGCGGCTGCTGCTGCGGGATGCTGCAGGCAGCCAAGCAGTTCCCCCGCCCGGCCGAGTACCTGCACTCCAACTACCAGGCGGTGGTGGATCCGGTGCTGTGCACGGAGTGCGAGACCTGTCGCTCGCGCTGCCCGATGGAGGCGCTCCGCTCGCTGGACGGAGCCACCTCGGTGGATCTCGACCGCTGTATCGGCTGCGGGGCGTGCGTCGGCACGTGCCCGGAGGGGGCGGTGACCCTGCGGGCCAAGCCGCGGGCGACGGTGCCGCCCAAGGACCTCCGGGCGCTCTACGGCAGGATCATGGCCGAGCGCTTCGGCGTGCTGGGGACGGCGAAGCGGATCGGCAGGGCGCTGCTCGGCCGCCAAGTCTGAGACGGCGTCGTACCGCGGGTCCATCGCAGCCGCGCTAGGATGCGTTCCATGAGACTGCTTCCGGCCTTTCTGCTGGTCGCCCTTACAGGATCGTCTGCCGTCGCGCAGGACGCGCTTTCCCCCGAGCTGCGCGGCAAGATCGACGCGGCGGTCACCGAGGTGCTGGCACGCACGGGTGCGCCCAGCGCCTCGATCGCGGTGGTCCAGGACGCCGCGCTCGCCTACGTCCACGCCTACGGCACCGCCAACCTGGAGACCAGAGCGCCCGCGACGCCGTCGATGCGCTACAGCGTCGGCTCGATCAGCAAGCAGTTCACGGCCAGCGCCCTGCTGCTGCTGGCGGAGCAGCAACGACTGTCGCTGGACGACAGGCTCGTGCGCTACCTGCCCGATCTGACGCGCGCGCAGGACGTCAGCCTGCGCCAGGTGCTGTCGATGACCTCGGGCTACCAGGACTTCTGGCCGCAGGACTACGTGATGCCGGGCATGCTGCAGCCCGTCACGCCGCGGGCGATCCTCGAGCGCTGGGGGCGCATTCCGCTCGACTTCGAGCCCGGCACCCGCTGGCAGTACAGCAACACGAACTACGTGATCGCCGGACTCGTCGTCGAGAAGGTCGCGGGCATGCCGCTGCTCGACTTCCTGCGCAGGCAGGTGTTCGAGCCGCTCCACATGACGAGCGTCGTCGACACGGACGAGGCCGGGCTGGGCCCCGAGGACCCGGTACGCTATCTGCGCTACGCCGTGGGGCCCCTGCGACCCGCGCCCAAGGAGGGCCGCGGCTGGATGTTCGCGGCCGGCGAGCTGGCCATGACCGCCGCCGACCTGGCGCGCTGGGACGTCTCGCTGATCGACCAGAGCCTGTTGAAGCCGGCGTCGTATCGGGCGCTCGAGACCGAGACACGCCTGCAGAGCGGCGTCGGGACGGGCTACGGGCTCGGCGTCGGCGTCTCGCTGTCGGACGGCCGCCGCCTCGTCGCTCACGGCGGAGAGGTGTCAGGGTTCACGGCGCGCAACGTCGTCTATCCCGACGACAAGGCCGCGGTGGCCGTGCTCACGAACCTCGACGCCACGGACGCCTCCACCCAGGCGGCCCAGAAGATCGCCTCCCTGCTGTTCACGGCCACGGGCACGGGCCCGGCGCTCGAGCAGGCGAAGCAGATCTTCGGCGAGCTCCAGAAGGGCCGGATCGACCGCTCGCTCTTCACCGCCAACGCAAATGCCTACTTCAGCGAGCAGGCGCTCCGGGATTTCGCGGCGAGCCTCGGCCCGCTCGGCACCCCGAAGGAGTTCACGGCGGCCGGCCAATCGCTGCGCGGCGGGATGACGCTCCGGCGCTACTCCGTGGTCCTGGCGAAACACACGCTGCGCATCACCACCTTCACGATGCCGGGCGGGAAGCTCGAGCAGTACATGGTTTCGTCGCAGTAGGAAGCCGACCCGCGGATCAGTCGTCGAGAGCGCCAGGCCCCAGGACTGCACGCACGCGCTTCATCATGAAGCGGGGCCGGGCCCGTCGAGGCACCGAGTGCTGCTCCCGATCGAAGTCCCACCCGCCCGAGATCCGGATGGGATAGAGAAACAAATAGACCGCCTCCGCCGGGTGTCCCTCGCGCGTCAGGAAGGCCGCAGTGGACGACCCCGCGATGTCGTTGAACCCGTGGATCGAGTAGTGCCGTCGGTACTTCAGCGCTCCATGGGGCAGGGGGCCCACGAACCGGTCGATCGATTCATCGTCTGTGCCGGGCATTTCGGGCATCGACTCGGCGTCCTCGGGAGCGACGATGAAGTCCCGCGACCGGCCACGGCCCTGCTCGACGAGGATCTGGCGATGCTGACGGTCGCGCAGCGCGCTCAGCAGGTCGAGGTAGTCGAACGGCGTGCCGTCCCGGTGCACGTAGGTCACATCGTAGGTGGGATCCTGCACGGACCATACGTCGCGGCCGCCCCGTGTCAACCTCACGAGGGTGACGACGTGAGTCGACGCGCGCGGGACACCGAAGTCGAGGGTCAGGGCGTCATAGCCGTAGAGCCGACAGAGGCGCATGAAGGCATAGGCGGTCCCACCGCACATGACGCCACCCCTGTCGCTCGCGAAGGCGACGAACAGCTCGGGCGCATCCATCTCGTAGAAGCGATTGGCGCGGTCGTCGTCCAGATTGGCCCCCGGTGTGGACCAATCGGTGTTCTCGTACGCCCACTGGCGCAAGAGAGTCAGCCTGTCCCGACCGTCGAGCGCAGTCGTGGTCAGCCGCGGCAGGTCCCTGGCGATCCGCCCCTTCAGCAGCAGCGCCGGCGTGTCCTCGGAACCGGCTGATGGTGGCCGCTCGACGGGCCCTGGGCCGTCGGCAGCAACGACCACGGTCATTGCGACGCCGGTTACCCACAGCAGGCTCCGGAGGATTCTCCGTTTGCGCATGGCGGCGTTACCCGCTCAGGATACCAGACGAGGCTTCGCAGCCTCGGCTGCGTTCGCCGGCGCTCACCCTCCGACTCTGACCGGCCGCGTCCCCGGCCACAGCGCCACCAACCCCGTGTCTGGTCTCGACGTGCTGGCGCACGCACTGCCCGATCCGCTGCGATTCGCGGACGGCAGGCCCGTGCGCGACGCCCGGGCGCAGGCCACTTCAACGCGCGGCGGCGGGCTCGACCCGGAAGCCTTCCCGCCGCGTGAAGCGCTCGCCCGTCGTCTCGTCGCGACCCTCGATGACCAGCTCGTACGGCCCCGCCGGGAGACCCTCGAGCGAGGCACCCACCAGTCGCACGAGACGGCCGTCGGCGTCCGCGACGATCGGCGTGGACGGCGCCTCGCGCACGACCCCGCCGTCGGCCGACCGCAGCGAGAAGCTCGCCACGACGCGCGGCGGCGCACCGCCCGGACGCGCCGCGCCAAAGACCTCGTACTGGCAGTACAGCCCGCCGCCCGCGGGGAACGAGCGGTGGGCCGCCAGCGCGGGCCGGGGACGCTCCCCCGCGCCCTGGCCCGTCTCGACCCGGTCGGTGAGGATCGGCGTCGACACGCGCAGCTCGCCCGGGAACGGGACCTCCACCCGTTGCAGGACGGAGCCGATCGCGCCGCTTGCAGTGTCACGCACCACCACGCGGACCTGGCTGACGCCGGGTGCCAGGTCGAACTCGCGGGTGAACTCGCGCCACGTCTTTCCCGCGCTCGCGGCCGGGGCGATGGAGACGGCGGCGTCCTGGCGGACACCGGGAGAGCCGTCGCGCATCTCGGCGGCGACGCTGACCTCGAGACGGGCGACGCCGTTCGCGCCGCGCGCGACGGCGGCGGCGTCGAGCTCCGCGGCAACGAGCACGTGCACGCGCCCCGTCGCCCGCGGCTCGAGCAGATAAACGATGGCACGCAGCGGTATGCCGGCCTCGTCGTGCGCCGAGTCGAGGGCGCGTGCGACTGCCGGATCACTGCCGGCGCGCGGGTCCTCCCTTCCGGCCCGCGGCTGCAGCGGCCGACGCGAGCTCCGAGCGCAGGGAGTAGCCGCGGCGCGCGCGCACGGTCAGGCCCGGCCGGGAGACCTCGACGCGCAGGTTGCGCCAGCTGCGACCGGCCCCGTCCTCGCCCGGGTAGAAGCCGAGCAGGTAGAAGACGCGCGACTCGGCCGCGACGCGCCAGGCGCCCGCCGAGAGGTCGTTCGTGTTGCGCACCGAGAAGCCGCCCGTGTCGCTCGCCAGCGCCCCGGCGCCCGCGGACTCGACCGTGGCCTCCTCGAAGGCGATGGCCGTGCGCTCGCGCGGGTCGAGCAGGTCGCCGGGCTCGGCCGCCGAGCCGTAGCCGGGCAGCGCGACGAGGCCCCGGGTGTCGACGAAGTAGATCGCGGTGTTCGCCTCGCGCGACGCGGCCGCGACCGCGCGGGCGTCGCTGCCCGGGTCCTGCAGGAATCCCGGCGAGAAGAAGAGCAGCGACTTGCGGCCGCGCACGGTCGCGAGCGCCTCGAGCGCCCGGCGCACGCAGGCGAGGCCGAATCGCACGCGGGCACGCCGCGCCGAATCGATCTCGGCCGCGCGCGAGCGGACCAGGCTGTCGCAGTAGAGCGGCACGCAGACGTCGGCCTGCTGCCAGCGCTGCTTGACGCGCTCCTTGATGCTGCCCGCCGGCGCGGGCTCGGCGCCGCTGCTCGAGGCGCGGCCGGGCAGCGGAACGCTAGAGCCCGGCGCCAGGGACGACACCGACGGGGAGTCCTCGTACCGCGCGACCCAGAACGCCTCGTACTCCGTCATGCGCTCGACGATCGGCACGTCGACGCGGCGGCCACGGACCCGGTCGAGGATCGCCAGCAGGTCCGCCCGCCCCTCCGGGATGCGTGCGCTCCACCAGGCGTCCCCGCTCGTGGTCGCGACGGTCACGAGGTCGGCGTCGCGGGCGAAGCGCTCGACGAAGGTCGCTGCGGCGGCCCGCGCCGAGGCGACCTGGTCGGGGGCCAGGCTCAGGTCGTCGATCACCAGGGCGAACGCACGGCCGGCGCCCCGCGCACCGGGCTCGTTGCTCGCCACCGCGGCCGGCGTCTCCTCCGCGGCCTCCTCCGGCGCCCCCGCGACGAAGGCCTCGAAGCTGACGATCTCGCGGGGCCGACCCTCCTCCTTGACGACGAAGTCCTCGCGCGCGAGCCCGGGCACCGGCCGGCCGTCCTTGTCGAGGACCACCGCGTCGACCGTGATCAGCTCGACACCCGAGCGGAAGGTCGGCGGCGCGGGAGCGCGGGGCGGGGCCTGCGCGCGCGAGGGCGCGGTCACGAGGACGAGGCCGCGACCATCGGGAGCAGGCGGCCGACGGGACGGGCGGGGCGGCGGCTCGATCTCATGCCCAAGTCTGCACGAAAAAACCGAACAGGCTGCGGGCCCGGAGGCCCGCAGCCTGTTTCAACCGAGAGGCGGCCTCAGAACTGCAGCTTGATGCCGAACTGCGCCTGCCTCGCGTCGCGTGTGGCCGTCGCCTGGCCAAAGCCGACCTGCGGCGTGTAGCCGATGATCTTGGTCGCCGTCTGGGGGTCGCCGGTGTCGTAGGTGGCGTCGAGCGGCGCCAGCGTGGAGTTGAAGCCCGAGGACTGCAGGAAGTTGACGTGGTTGAAGACGTTGAACATCTCGAACCGCAGCTGGGCCTTCACCCTCTTGCTGAGGTTGATGTTCTTGTAGAGCGAGAGGTCCACCTGGAAGTACCGCGGCCCTTCGCAGACGCCGCGGCCCGAGTCGCCCGTGGTCCCGAGCTCGTAGCCGACGAGCGTGAAGGCGTCGGGGTTGAGGATCTGCTCCTTGTTGCCTCCGCTCGCCTGGCACGACACGCCGGGCACGCGCATCGGCCGCGCGTTGCCGGTGTAGCCGGTGCCGTTGAGCGAGGAAAGGCCCGGCGGGGCGTTGGCGTACACCGTGATCGACTGGCCCGAGGAGGCGGCGGCGATCGACGCGATCTCCCAGTCCCCGAGCACGTGCTTCACGAAGCCCGACTTGTTCTCGAAGCTGGGAAGCATCAGGACGAGGCTCGCGTTGAAGATGTGCGGCCGGTTCATCTTCGTCGGCCCCCAGTCCAGGCCCCGGTTCGAGAGGTCGCTGATGCTGTTGTCGGCGCTGTTGCCGCCGCTGTCGTCCAGGGGGACGGTACCGGTCGACTTCGACCAGGTGTACGAGGCCTGGAACTGCGAGCCGCGCCCGAACCGGCTGACGAACTGCGTCTGGAGCGCGTGGTAGTTCGACTTGCCGTCGTGGCCCCAGATCCAGATGTTCGTGTTGCCGAAGACCCCGTAGGGTCGGACCGAGGCCTGGATGCCGGTGTCGCTGCCGGCATGCGTGAAGTCCAGCCGGTCGTCGATGCCGTTCCCGTTGATGTCCCCGTGAGCGACCTGGTTGGCGTCGTAGAAGTGCAGCTGGTCGAGTTGCTTGGTGCCCACGTAGCTCAGCTCGAGCGTCGTGTTGCGGAAGAGCTCACGCTCGAGGGTGAGGTTCCACGTCCAGGAGTTCGGGTAGATCGCGTTCAGGTCGCGCCCGACGTGGGGTGAGCCGGCGCCCACGCCGAACGCGCCGGCATAGGGCTGCGTGGTCGAGTCGAGGTAGCGCAGTCCGGTCTGCGTCGCGACGAAGGGCGGGTTCGCCGCGTAGCTCAGGCCGCCGCTCAGGCGCTCGCGCAGGTAGAACCGTCCGAGGCCGGCGCGCAAGGCGGTCTTTCCGTTCCCGAAGACGTCCCAGGCCACACCGAGGCGCGGGGCGATCGCGTCGTACTTCTGGTCCTGCAGCGAGCGGTTCGGCCCGGCCGTCCCGCCAAGGAAGCCCTTGTCCTGGCACGGGTTCGTTCCCGGCACCACGAGCAGGCCGTTGCACGGGTCGTTGCCGAGGGCCGGGTTGAAGAGCGACGGGACGAAGCTCGTGAGCGAGTTGTCCTTCAGGTAGTAGTTGAAGAGCAGGGAGTAGCGCAGGCCGTAGTCGACGGTCACGCGCGGCGAGACCTTCCAGGAGTCGGCGGCGTAGAACTCGAGGTCGTGCCAGCGCTGGGGCACGTTCCGGGAGCCGGAGTACTCGGTGAAGCCGAAGGTCATGTCCTTCAACAGGAAGTCGGACAGGATGTTCCCGGTGCTCCCGTTCCAGCCGCCGATGCCGGCGCCGGGCCCGTAGAAGTTCCAGTTCTCCGAGGAGCCGTTGCCGGTGGTGTCCTCGTTCTTCTTGTTGGTGCTGACGAGGACACCGGCCTTGAAGAAGTGCTTCCCGAAGACGGCCGAGTAGTCGTCCTTGAGGACGAACAGGTCCTGGTTGTTGTTGAAGGGCGCCTCGTTCCAGAGCGACTGATACCCCTGGGCGCCCCAGAACACGGGGTGGCCGACGTCGTTGGCGTACTCCTTGCCGCTCAGCGGGTAGAGCGAGGGCATGGCGGCGACGATCTGGCTGTTCAGCGCGGAGTCGCCGCCGCGGGTGATCTCGATCTTGTTGGCCGAGTACGAGAAGGCCAGGGTGTTGACGCCCTTCGTGCCGATGTTGTGGGTGAGCTGCACCATGAACGACTTGGCCGGCTGGTTCCAGTTCGAGTCCACGGCGGGGAAGGGATCGTCGCCCCAGAGCTGGGCCTGCGCGCTGGGCGCGTCGTTCGTCCAGCTGTCCTGCGTGTAGCGCGCCATCAGGCGGACCGTGTTGCTGAGCGTCCAGTCCATCCGGATGTTCTCCTGCCGGTAGTTGATCGGCGTGTTGAGCGACGCCACCCAGTTGTTGCAGCTCCCCGCGCCCGGCGTCACGTTCGGCAGCGGGTAGAGCTGCATGTACAGGGCCCCCGCCGGGTTCAGGCGGTTGGCGGGGATCTTGTCCCCGGGGAACGCCTCCCCGGTCAGCGGATCGGTCGGCGTGGGAGGCGAGCACCGGTCCCCGCCGGCGTTGAAGACGGGCTGGCTGAAGTCGCCCGCGCGCTCGGCCGCCGTGGGCACGAGGGCCGTGCGGACGGTGCCGCGCATCTCCCGGTTCCACTCCTGCGACGCGAAGAAGTGCAGCTTGTCCTTGATGATCGGGCCGCCGAGGGTCCACCCGAAGTCGTTCCTCTTCAGCTTGTCCTTGGGCTGGCCCGCCTGCTCCAGGAAGTAGTTCGTGGCGTTCAGGGCGTCGCGGCGGCCGAAGTAGTAGGCGCTGCCGTGGAACTCGTTCGTGCCGCCGCGGGTCACGATGTTGATCTGGGCTCCGCCGGCCTGGCCGTACTCCGCGCCGTAGCTGTTGCGGTGGATCTTGAACTCGTCGATCGCGTCGACGGACGGGTAGACCAGGATCGTGCGGTTGGACCCGACGTCGTTGTTGTTGGCGCCGTCGACGGTCCACAGGTTGGCGGTGCTGGCGGCGCCGCTCACGGACAGGTCGGAGCCGCTCATGAGCCCCTTGTCCTTGGTGTTCAGGCCGTCGGGGGCGCTCACGCCCGGCATGAGCATCGCGAGCTGGAGGAAGTTGCGGCCGTTGAGCGGCAGCTCGCGGACCTGCTGGCCGGTGATGAGGCCGGCCACCTCGCCGCCCGACGTCTTCACCACGAGGGTGTCGGCCGAAACGTTCACGGTCTCGCTGATCGCGCCCGTCTCGAGGTGGAAGTCGGAGACGCGCACGTCGGCGACGTTGAGCTCCATCCCGGTCTTCGTGAGTGTCTTGAAGCCGGTGAGCTCGGCCGTCACGGTGTAGGTGCCGACGGGCAGGTCCGAGAACGCGTAGATCCCGGCCGTGTTCGTGGTCACCGTGCGCGTGAACCCGGTCACCTGGTTCTTGGCCGTCATCGTCACCCCGGGGATCACGCCCCCGGTCGGGTCCATGACGGTGCCACGGATCGTGGCGGCCGTCCGCTGGGCGAAGACAGGTGCGGCCGCGGCGAGGAGCGCCGCGACGAGGTACAATCGCGTCCACCTCATCGGTTTCCTCCCGCTGTCAAGCGATGCAATAGCATTGGCTCTCCTCCCTCAAAGAACGGGCTGCAGCCGAACTCCTGCCCCTTCGCCGGAGAATGGCCAAATGACATCATCGCGGTCACCGCGATGTCAATAGATTTTTAACGACGTGAATAAACTATATGGGCGCCAGGAGAGGTCGCATTTCCGGGACCCTCGGGAGACAGCTGTAGAGTGAAGACCGCCTTGGGCTTACGAGGACGGAACGGGCGCCTGGTGCTCGCGGCCCTGGTCGGCGTCTGCCTCCTCCTCGCCGCGGCCGCGTGGTGGTCACGGGTCCGCCACGGGGTGCGCCGCGAAGCGGGGCTGAGCGTCCTCCTGATCACCATCGACACGCTGCGGGCCGACGCCCTCGGGGCCTACGGGAACCGCGACGCCGCCACGCCCTGGACGGACCGCCTCGCCGCGGCCGGCGTGCGCTTCGAGACGGCCCACGCCCACAACGTGACGACGCTGCCCTCGCACGCCAACATCCTCTCCGGCCGCTATCCCTTCGACCACGGCGTGCGCGACAACATGAGCTTTCGCTTCCCGCCAGGGATGGAGACGATCGCGACACTTCTCGCCGCTCACGGCTACCGAACGGGGGCCTTCGTCAGCGCCTTCCCCCTCGCGTCGCGGTTCGGCCTGCGGCGCGGCTTCGAGGTCTACGACGACGGCTTCGTCGGGACCCTCGCCCGGCCGGCCTTCCAGCTCGAGGAGCGACGGGGCACCGACACGGTGGCGCTCGCGCGCCGGTGGCTCGAAGCGGCGCCCGGGCGGCCCTTCTTCTGCTGGGTGCACCTCTACGAGCCGCACTATCCCTATGACCCGCCCGAGCCCTTCGCCTCTCGCTTCCGCGGGGACCCCTACCACGGCGAGGTCGCCGCGGCCGACGCCGCGCTCGGCCCCCTCCTGGAGGCGATCCTGGCCGCGGGGAAGGCCGGCCGCACGCTCGTCGTGCTCACGGCGGACCACGGGGAGTCGCTCGGGGAACACGGCGAGGCGACCCACGGGATCTTCGCCTACGAGGCCACGCTGCACGTCCCCCTCGTCCTCTATCAGCCGCGGCTGTTCCGGCCGCGGGTCGTGCCCGACCCGGTGCGGCACGTGGACCTGCTGCCCACGATTCTCGACGCTCTCGCGCTGCCGATTCCCGAGGGCCTGCCCGGCACGAGCCTCCTGCCCCTCGCGACCGGCACGTCCTCGAGCTCGCACACGAGCTACTTCGAGGCGCTGGCCGGCCAGCTGGATCGCGGCTGGGCGCCGCTCTACGGTGTCCTCCGGGATCGGACGAAGTACGTCGAGCTCCCGATCCCCGAGCTGTACGGACTGGACCGCGACCCGGCCGAGACCCGCAACCTCGCGGCGACGCGGCCCCAGGAGCTCGAGGCGATGCGGGCGCGACTCGTGCCTTTGCGTGCGGCGGACCGCGGGATCGCGCCGGAGCGCGAGAGCGCCGACGTCCTCGATCGGCTGCGCAGCCTCGGCTACGTGTCCGCGGGCCCGAGCCCGGCAAAGGAGCGCTACACCGAGGACGACGATCCGAAGCGCCTCATCGAGCTCGACACCCTGTTGCGCGAGGTGCGGGGCCTGTATCTCGAGGGAAACGTCAAGGCGGCCCTCGAGCGCTGCCGCGAGCTCGTGCGGCGGCGGCCGCAGATGGCGGTCTCCCTGCTCTACCTCGCCCACATCGAGCGGGAGGCCGGGAACCTGCCGGCGGGCGTCTCGGCGCTCGAGCAGGCCCTCGCCGTCAACCCCGGGGACACGACGACGCTCTCGCTGCTCGGCGCCTACCTGACCCAGGCGGGCCGGGCCGGCGACGCCGTCGCCCTCCTCGCCGGCCCCGCGCAGCGGCCGGAGCCCGACCCGGAGGTGCTGCGATCGCTCGCCCTCGCCCTGGGCCGGCTCGGCCGCGGGAAGGAGGCGGTCGCGACGCTCACCCGCGCGCGCGAGGTCGACCCGCAGAACGTCCAGCTGCTCGTCGATCTCGGTACGATTCGTCTCATGGCGGGCGAGACCGGGCCCGCCCGGGAGGCATTCGAGGCGGCCCTGGCCCAGAACCCCGGCGTCGCGCGGGCCCACAGCTCGCTCGGGTTCATCGACGCGCAGGCCGCCGCCGTCGGGCCCGCGCTCGAGCACATGAGGAAGGCCCTCGCCCTCGACCCCCGCGAGTGCGAGACCCTGCTCGCGCTCGCGTCGCTCGCCTCCCGCCGGGAAGGAGCGGCCGCGGCGCGCCCGTACCTCGAGCTGTTCGTCGAGTCGGCCGCGCGCACGCCGTGTGCGGCGAGGGAAGGCTCGGCCCGCGAGTGGCTCGAGGGACGCTCCCCGCGCTGACCCGCCGGGCGCACGGCGGCCGAGGATAGAATCACGAGGATGCGCGTCTCCATCGCGGCGCTCGCGGTCGCGTTCACCGCGAACGCGGCGCTCGCCGCCCCGCCGGCCGGCCCTCCCGACCCGCTGGCGCCGGTCCTGCAGTCGATCGCGGCGGCCGAGGCCGAGCTGCAGCAGGGCGAGATCGAGAGCGCGGAGAGCCACTATCGCGACGCGCTCATGGCGGGCTGGCTCCTGGTGGGGGCCGTCGCCGGCGTCGACGGCCGCCCGCGCGAGGCCCGCGAAGCGTTCCTCGCCGCCTCCTCCTCCGCCGTGGAGAACCGCCTCGCCCTCCAGGCGCTCGTGCTCACGCAGATGCAGCTGGGGCAGGCCGCGGAGGCGGTGGCGACCCTGACCCGCCTCATCGGAAAGAACCCGTCCGACCGGCGGGCTGAGGCAGCTGCTCGCGCAGGCGCTCGTCGCGAACGGCCAGCCCCAGCAGGCCGTGCTGGAGCTCGAGGAGGCCTTCGCGGCGGCGCCCAACGACCTCGAGATCGCGTTCTCGCTGGCGGGCGGTTACCTGCGGGTGGGGAGGACGGAGCCGGCCGAGCACCTCTTCGCGAAGATCGCCGCCGCCCGCCCCGGCGCCGCGACCCACGTGCTCATCGGCCGCACCTGGCGCGACTTCGGCCAGTACGACCGCGCACGGGCGGAGCTCCGGACCGCGCTGAAGATCGACCCGAAGGCGCGCCGCGCCCACTACTACCTGGGCATGGTCCACGTGACGGAGGGCGGTGTGAGCCGGCTCGACGAGGCGATCGCCGAGTTCCGCGAGGAGCTCGCCCTCGCCCCGAAGGATCCGCTCGCGAGCCTCCAGCTCGGGATGGCCTACGTCGAGGGCCGGCGCTACGAGGAGGCGGCACCGCTGCTCGGGCTCGCCGCCGGAACCGAGCCGCCTCAGGCCCGGGCCTTCTACTACCTCGGTCGCTGCCAGCTCGGCCTCGACCGGGCCCAGGAGGCCGTGGCCTCGCTGCGAAAGGCGCTCGATCTCGCGACGCAGCAGGGAGCGGGGGCCGTGCAGCTCGGCGGCATCCACAACCAGCTCGGCCTCGCCCTGCGGGCGATCGGTGCGGCCGAGGAGTCCGCCGCGCATTTCGCCGAGGCCTCCCGCATCGCGGGCGAGCGCGCCGAGAGCTCGCGCGAGCAGCTGGCGCGCTACATGGCGGCCACCCCCGACCCCGAGACCGGACCGGCGGCGACGAGCCTCCTCTTCCAGGCGTCGCCCCTCGCCGACCTCAAGCCTGCCGACAGGAAGTCGCTCGAGCGCCGCGCAAAGGCGGAGCTGGCACGCGCCTACCTGAACCTCGGCGTCATGCAGGTGCGCGCGAAGCGCTTCGAGCGGGCGGCCGAGCACCTGGAGCGCGCGGCCGCCGTCGATCCCGCCTTCCCCCAGGTGCAGCGCTCGCTCGGGGTGGCGGAGTTCAACGCGCAACGGTACGACAAGGCGATCGGCCCGCTTTCCCTCGCCCGCGCCGAGGCGCCCGACGACATGGAGCTGCGCCGGATGCTCGCCACGGCCCTGATCGAGACGGAGGCGTACGACCGCGCGGCCGAGCTGCTCGCCGCGGACCCGGGGCGGGTGGACGACCCCTCGCTGCAGTTCGCCTACGGCCTCGCGCTGATGCGCAGCGGGCGGCCGGCGGAGGGCGAGCAGATCTTCTCCCGTCTCCTGGCGGGTCATGGCGAGTCGGCGGAGATCGGCGTGATGCTGGGCCAGGCGCGGGCGCAGGAGGGCGACTACGACGCGGCGATCCAGACGCTGACGCGCGTGCTGCAGCTCAAGCCCGACGTCGCCGAGGCCAACGCCACGCTGGGGGTCATCTACCTCAAGCAGGGCCGGCTGGACGAGGCGGAGCGAGTGCTGCGGGCGGAGCTTGCGGCGCACCCGAACGACGTGAAGTCGGCGAACACGCTGGCGACGGTGCTGGACCTGTCGGGGAGGCCCGAGGAGGCGATCCCGATCCTGCGCGCCGCCCTCAAGAAGAAGCCCGACTACGCCGACGCGCGCTACCTGCTCGGCCGGCTCCTCCTGGCCAAGGGCTCCGCGACGGAGGCGGTCGAGCACCTCGAGGCGGCCGCGCACGTCGCGCCCGAGGACCCCAACATCCACTACCAGCTCGGGCGGGCGTACCAGGCGCTGGGCCGGAGCGCCGACGCCGAGCGCGAGTTCGAGACGTTCCGCCAGCTCAAGGTCAAGAGCCGGGGGACGCCGTGAGGACCGGGGCCACGGCACTCGCTCTCCTGCTCCTTCCGGCCCTCGCGGCGCCGCAGGCCGCCCGGCGCCCGCCCGCCCTCGGGGCCATCGTCGCCCAGATCGAAAGAGGCGACACGGCCGGGGCCGAGAGGCAGCTGCGGCGAATGGTCGCGTCGAGCGGCAACCCGGCTGCGCGCCAGTTGCTCGCCCGGCTGTTCTTCGACCAGCAGCGCGACGCGGAGGCGATCGTCGAGCTGCGCAAGGCGGCGCTCGCGGGTCCGCTGCCTCGGGACCTCGGGCTGCGGCTCGCCACCGCCGAGATCGCGGACGGCCACCCCGCGCTCGCCGAGCAGCAGCTGCGCGCCGTCGCAACGCGCTACAAGTCCGTGCAGGCCCTGTTGGAGCTCGCCCGGCTGCAGACGCGCCAGAAGAACGCGGCGGCGGCCCTCGTCACGCTGCGCGAGGCGCGGGCGCTCGCCCCCAACTCGGAGGACGTCCTGAACGCCTTCGCCCAGGTCTCGCTCTCCGTGCGGGCGCCGGTCCCCGCCCTCCAGGTCCTCGAGCCCCTCGCCCGGATCTGCCCGACGACCGCGCAGTACCAGTACATGCTCGGGGTCGGCCTGATGCAGGCCGGCGACATACAGTCCTCCGTCGCCCCGCTGCGCGAGGCCGACCGGCTCGAGCCCGACCGGCCGTCCACGCTGATCGCGCTCGGCCTCGTGCTGAACACCCAGAGGCTGTACGGCGACGCCAAGCCCTACCTCCTGCGCGCGCTCGACCTCGAGCCCGACAACGTGGACGGGGTGGCCGCCCTCGCGGAGTCGGAGGAGGGGCTCGGCGAGCTGGAGCCCGCGGAGACGCACGCCCTGCGCGCGCTCGCCCGGGCGAGCGACCACGCGATCGGCAACCTCGCGCTGGGGATGGTGCGCATGAAGCAGGAGCGCTACGAGGAGGCCTGCGCGGCGCTCGAGAAGGCCCTCGCCGCCGACCCGGCCTCGCCGAAGGCGCCCTACCAGCTGTCCCTCGCCTGGGCGCGGCGGGGTGACGAAGCGCAGTCGAAGAAGTACCTCGAGATCTACCGCCAGCGGGTGCTGTCGATCGACACGCGCCTCGCGGAGGTGCGCGCGAAGACGGGGATCTCCGGAGGAGGGATGCAGCGGTGAGGGCGACGCTCGCCGTCCTCGCCAGCGCGCTCCTCGGCGCCGTCGGGCTCGCCCTCGCCCAGGCCCCCCCGTCCCCGTCGGTCCTCTTCCGCGACGTCGCCGGCGAGGCGGGCGTCGTCTTCCAGCACCAGGCCTCGCCGGAGAAGAAGTACATCATGGAGTCGATGAGCGGCGGCGTGGCGCTCCTCGACTACGACGGCGACGGCCTCGTCGACATCTACCTCACGAACTCGCTGACGGTCGACAGCCGGAACGACCCCAAGGCGGCCCGGAGCGTGCTCTACCGGAACCTCGGCGGCTTCCGCTTCGAGGACGTGACGGACAAGGCGGGGGTGGGGCACCCCGGCTGGGCGATGGGCGTCTGCATCGGCGACGTCGACGGCGACGGCGCGCCGGACATCTACGTGACGGGCCTCGGGCGCAACTACCTGTACCGGAACAACCGCGACGGCACGTTCTCGGAGATCGCGCTGCAGGCCGGCGTCGCGGCGAGCGGCTGGTCGACGGGCTGCGGCTTCGCCGACTACGACCGGGACGGACGGCTCGACCTGTTCGTCAGCCGCTACGTGCACGTGGACCTCGACAACCTGCCGGAGTTCGGCAAGGGAACCGGCAAGGGCGAGGGCCGCGGCGCGACCTGCCAGTACCGCGGCGTCGCCGTGCAGTGCGGGCCGCGCGGGCTGCCCGGCGAGTCGGACCTGCTGTTCCACAACGACGGCAACGCGCACTTCAGCGAGGTGAGCGAGCGGGCGGGAGTGCGCGACACGCACGAGTACTACGGGCTCGGCATCGCCTGGTTCGACTACGACGGGGACGGCTGGCCGGACCTCTACGTGACGAACGACTCGCAGCCGAACTACCTCTACCACAACCAGGGCGACGGGACGTTCAAGGAGGTCGGCTTCCCCGCCGGCGTCGCCGTCAGCGAGGACGGCTCCGAGCAGGGCAGCATGGGCGTCGCGCTCGGCGACTACACGAACTCCGGCCGGCCCAGCCTGTTCGTCACGAACTTCGGCGAGGAGTACAACGCCCTCTTCCGCAACGACGGCGAGCACTTCACCGACGTGTCGTTCCGGTCGAAGACGGCGCCGGCCAGCCTGCCGCTGGTGATGTGGGGCACGGCCTTCCTCGACTACGACAACGACGGCTGGGAGGACCTGATCGCGGTCGCCGGCCACGTCTACCCGCAGATGGACCAGGTGAAGACCGGCGCCTCCGCGGGCTACCGCCAGCCCAAGCTGCTCTACCACAACCGGCACGACGGCACGTTCGACGAGGTGAGCCGCCAGTTCGGGCCGGTGCTGACGGAGAAGCGGGTCAGCCGCGGGCTCGCCGTGGGCGACCTCGACGACGACGGTCGCCTGGACGTGGTGGTCAACGACCTCGACGGGCCGGCCCAGGTCCTGCGCAACGAGCTGGCCGGGACGGGTGGCTGGCTCACCGTGCGGCTCGAGGGAAAGCCCGGGAACACCCTGGCTCTCGGGGCCGTCGTCACCGTCAAGGCGGGCCCGCTGTCGATGACGCGCTACGTGCGCAGCGGCACCAGCTACCTCTCCCAGGACGACATGCGCCAGCACTTCGGCCTCGGCGCCCAGTCCCAGGCCGACCTCGTCGAGGTGCGCTGGCCCGACCAGTCGGTCACGCGGCTTTCGAAGGTCGCGGCCAATCGCGTCCTCGTCGTCAAGCAGCCCTGAGCGCCGGGATCGCGCCCGGCCGGCGGTTGTCAGCGCGAGGTGACTTGTCTCAGCCGCGGGCGCAGCTGGTGGCGCGCGTGGGCCGTCGCGGTCGAGCAGCGCGCCCCAGAGCGGCGCTTCCTCTCCCAGCAGCGACGGGACGATCGAGACCGGCGTCGGCACGATCCCGGCCACCGTGCTCTGCAGCTGCTCGACGAACGGGCTCCCCGGCACGGACAGCACACCGCCGACGACGACCAGCGACGGGTCGATCACCAGGCTCAGGTTGGCCACCGCGACGCCGACCAGCGTCGCCACCTCCCGTACGGCCCGGTCCGCCTCGCGGTCCCCGGCTCGTGCCGCCGCGTACAGCTCCGGCACCCAGAGCTCGGCGTCGCCGCGCGCCCGGCGCGGCCAGCGCGCGGCCAGCGCGGCGAGGCCCGCCCGGGTCTCGAGGCACCCGCGGTCACCGGGGTCCCGGTGCGCGTGGTCGGGGGCCACGCACATGAAGCCGATCTCCCCGGCCATCCTGTTCTGCCCGCGGTGCAGTCGGCCCTCGACGAGGATGCCGGCGCCGATCCCCGCTCCCACCTCGATGTACGCGCAGGTGTCGTGCCCGCGCGCCGCGCCCCACCGGTGCTCTCCGAGGATGGCCATGTTGACGTCGTTCTCGACCAGCACCGGCACGCCGAGCGCCTGGCCGAGCCACTCCGCGACCGGCACGTTCGACCAGTGGAGCCCGGGGGCGAGCGCCACCACGGTCCCGCTGTCGCGGTCGACGAGCCCTGGCGTCGCGACACTCACGGCGAGCAGCCTGTCCCAGGGGATCTCGAAGTCGCGGGCCAGGCCGCGCAGCGCAGCCGCCGAGGCACTCCAGCACGGCCGCGGGCTCCAGCTCCGCGGGCGTCGCCAGCACGCGGTGCGCGAGACGTGTCCCCGCGCAGGTCGGCGACCGCCAGCTGCGTCTTCGCCACACCGAGCGAGATCGCCGCGACGAAACCGTAGCGCGCGTTGAACTCCATGAGCGACGGCCGCCTCCCGCCGCGGGACGGCCCGACGCCGAGGTCGCGCACGAGCCCGCGCTGGACCAGCTGCTTGACCAGCTTTCCGACCGTCGGGGCCGAGAGCCCGGTGGCCTTCATCAGCTCGGCGCAGGCGAACGGCCCCGGGTGGTCCATGACGAAGGCCTGCACCCGCTCGAGGTTCGCCCGCCGCAGGTGGCCGGTGTGGCCGCCCCGGATCTCGGCGCTCGCGTGCGTCGCGGGTTGGCGGGCGGAGGGCATCGCTCGAGCCGGCTCACTCCACGGTGAAGTCCACGGACCGGTAGGCGGTCGCGTTCGCCCGGCGGTCCACCACGACGACGCGCAGGTCGTAGCGGCCCGGATCGAGGCCTTCGAGGCTCATGCCGTTGGTCTGCGGCAGGGGCACGCCGTCCTTCTGCTGGAAGGACAGCGGTTGCGGCTTCGAGGCCGCCAGCAGCTTGTCGCCCGAGCGGATCTGCGCCTGCAGCACGACGTCGCTGGCGCCCTTCTCGTCCGCGAGCACGTTGTAGACGTAGAGCTGGAAGTAGACGCTGCTGCCGCTTGCCATGATCAACGGCGAACTGTAAGGGGAATTGCCCCGCTTTATTCCGGCCTTTCACATCAGCGCCCTTTTGCAGGAGGTATTGTATGACGCGCATATGTTCTTCCTTGAAATCGGCTGTGTCCAGGGCCGCCTGCAAAGCTGAAGCAGCACCGTCATTGGAAGGGACCATATAGTTCACGTCTGCGCCACTTTCAACGAGCGCTTTAACGATATGCTCCTGTCCCTGTCGAGCGGCCGTCATTAATGCCGTATTCCCGCTCTTGTCGGCATGATTCAACGACGGTGCATTCAGCTTAGCAAGCGTCCGGAGAATCTTCACGTTTCCTTTTTCAGCAGCGAGCATGAGCGCTGTTTGTCCCTTTTCATTCATGGCATCTAAACCAACTCCCGCTTTAACAAAGAGGTCCACAGCCTCCTCATTGTTCTTCGACACCTCATTCAGGAATTCCTGGCTGGAAAACCGGATGCCGCTCCGCTCCAATCGCGTTGCAAAATACCATTGCGTAAGAGATGTTCTCTTGATAATTATTGCGCCGATGAGAAGCACCACGACAAACGCAACAACTGCATAGAGAACGATGGTCAGACGCATCTTTTTTTTCAACGAAGAGGCTCTTTCAGCACGCCATTGTTCCATCGGCACACGGTCAACTGCCTGATCAGCCGAAGCAGTATCTTCGGATTGTTCGCCAGCTTCATCGGCAGAGGGAGGTTTGCTCGTTTTCTCAAGTAATATCGGTTCCCCGGCCTTCCTTTTTTCCCGTATTATATGGACGTCGAGATAGGGCAATGGTCCGATATCATCCAAATAATTGCGCATCTTTTTTTCCATGAAGAGAATGGAGAGGCCGAAAAGAAGCCCGGAGGCCAGACCGATGATGCCGGCGAGGACGGCAACGCCGACGAGATAGCCAAGCAGTAGACTGGCACCAGCCAGTACAAGAGGAGGCAACCACCACAGCTTGAACAGTAACGCCATGGAATCATATCGTCTTTTTTGTTGATAGGGTCTGCCCTCAGGTGTGGTCAAGAACGCTTCCCATTCTTGCGCATCGACCCGCAGTTTCTGCAGATGCGCCTTCATAACGCGAACAATATCACGATGACCTTTTTCTTCAGCTAATTGCAGGGCGGTCTTGCCGGCCTTGTTCCGCGCCTCAATATCAACGCCTGATTGCATCAGAAGGTCAATGACATCGCCTTTTGATTGATCAGATGCCGCCTTGTGCAAGGCTGTCCAACCTGCATCACTTCTTGCATTGACGTTCGCCCCCGCCTGAATGATCACCTCGGCAATATCAACGCGCCCTTGTGAAGCAGCAAGCATCAACGGTGTGGTCCCGTCGCGGCTTACATTTATATTCAAGCCCTCTTCGATCAACTTATTCACCACATCGACATTTCCGCTCTCCACTGCCTCAATAAAGAGGGGCCATTTCTTTGCGGCGGGTGAGCTATAGTCGGGATGGGGGCTTCCCTTTGCCTTAGACAACGGCCGGGCCTTCGGATCATCTTTCTTGATTTGTTTTTGATATCCCTTGGATGGACCGGGCGGTTTATTTTCCACAGTGTGACCCCTCGTTTATTATGTCATCACAGCATGATTCAGTATATCGTGAACGCGCTCTCGCGTCAACAACTTACGATGAAACGTCCTTGTTATGGCATCAGCCCTGGAGAGGAACATGGGGACATTCTGTGCTCTCTGTCCCTCAAAAATGCAGTTAGGCAACAGTTATGGCGAGTCAAATCGGCTGCGCAATTATTCTTTCCTTATCGAATCATTTATGGTAGTATTTGTCCGTATTTTATCGAACATTCTCATATATCATTTTCTTAGTATAGTCAAGGAGGGCCGATGAAGAAAAGCACGGGGGTTTTTCTGCTGCTCATTTATGCAATGATTGCTTTTTTGTATGTAACCCCGGTATGTGCTGCCGGTGAGACCCAACAACAGTCAAAATCGTCTTTGAGCTCAGGCGACTGCGTTAAATGCCATGAAACGCAGACCGCAGACATTGAGATGAATGCCACCAAGCACAAGACCTCGGTGAGCTGCCAGGATTGTCATCCCGGCCATCGTCCCGCATCGAAGAACAACATCCCGTCTTGCAACCAATGCCACCAGGGCAAGCGGCATTACGAAGAGAAAAATTGTCTGTCCTGTCACGTGAACCCGCACTCGCCGCTCAAGATCGTGTTCAGGACACCGATGACCGAACCCTGCCTCGTCTGCCATACGCCGCAGATCAAGCAGCTGCTCGAAAACCGGAGCAAGCATTCGCCCCAGAACTGTACCAACTGTCATGATGGACACCGCAAGGTGCCCAAGTGCATCGAGTGCCATGCATCACATTCTACAGACATCAAAGCGGATGACTGCAAGGTCTGCCACAAGGCGCACATGCCCAAGGTCGTTACCTATGCCGCAGATACACCCTCGAATTTCTGCGCCGCATGCCATAAAAAACAGTACGGACTGCTGGCCACATCCAAGGCGATTCACAGTCAAAAGACCTGCGCGTTCTGCCATAAGGAGCAACATAGGCTGATCCCGAACTGCGTGGACTGCCATGGAGAAAAGCATCCGAAAGGCATCATGGCCAAGTTCCCGAAATGCAGCAGTTGCCACAATACGGCGCATGATCTCAATAACTGGAGCGCGGCTCCCGTGAGCACCTCATCTTCGCCAATGGTCCAGAAAACAAAAGACGCGTCAGACATAAGCAGCGCGCCGGTGAAAAAGACAAAGGGCGAGAGAGTAACAAGCAAGACGCACGTGAAAAAGACAAAAGGAGCGGTGATAAAAAGCAGCGAGAAAAAAACAACAAAACCGGCTGACCGCAGAACGAAGACCGCACCTTCCTCTAAAAGCCATGCAGGACCGGTTTCTTCCGTTGCTTTCAGCACTGACGGGAAGTTTGCCTTGTCCGGCAGCAGGGACAAAACGCTCAAACTCTGGGACGTTGCTACCGGCAATGCGATCCGGTCTTTTTCCGGCCATGCGGGCGCGGTTTCTTCGGTTGCCTTCAGCCCCGACGGGAAATTTGCCTTGTCCGGCAGCTCGGATAACACCATGAGACTCTGGGAAGTCGCTACCGGTAAAGAGGTCAACTGGATCACGAGGTCCTTTCCCGGAAAGGCGTCATCGATCCACTCGGTGACCTTCAGCCCTGACGGCAAAAAAGCCTTGTCGGGCGGAGGGGACCATACCTGCATCCTCTGGGACCTGGCATCGGGCAAGGAAATCAGGTCTTTCTCCGGCCACACGGAAACGGTCCACTCAGTGGCCTTCAGTCCCGATGGCACCCTTGCGCTTTCGGGCAGCGGCGATGCTACTGTCATACTCTGGGACGTTGCTACCGGCCAAAAGATAAAATCTTTCAATGGACCCTCGAATTCGATTGATGCGGTAACCTTCAGCCCTGACGGAAAATATGTAATGACGGGCGGAGAAGACACCACCCTCAGACTTTGGCAAATCGATACTGGTAAGATGATCAGGTCGTTTACCGGCCACACGGGACCAGTCCATTCGGTTGCCTTCAGCCCTGATGGAAAAAAGGCCTTGTCGGGCAGTATGGATACCACGGTTATACTCTGGGATGTCGCCACTGGTAAAAAGATCGAGTCATTCTCCGGTCATTCCAACGCCGTTCACTCAGTCGCTTTCAGCCCTGACGGAAAAATTGCATTATCAGGCAGTGAGGACGCCACAATTAACTTCTGGGACATCGCTACTGGTAAAAAGGTTGTCCGGAAGTGACGACCAATAGAATCGTTCAGTTTGCATCATGGGATAAGGTCGCCTTTCTTGTTCCTGCGGCACGTTAACCAACCCTCCCTTAACCATGCACCTGATTTTCTACTGGATCCGTCTCTTCGCACTATAAATCCCTGACAGGCACAAACAATATACGGTTTCGCTTTAATGGCGGTGTCGGCCAACTGATGCTTCGGCCCGAGGAGATCGGTGGCATGGGGAGTCAATGGGGTTCAGGCCAAAACAACGCCGGTTTCTTATAGTGCATAACCGTATCGAGAGTGTAGCAATGAGTAGAGCGTGGGAACGGGACGTTATTTCTCATTTTTAATTGAGGGCTTCTCGTATATCCCGTCAAGTTAAGGCATACAGGAACTATTGCTCCCGATAATCCTTGAGCACAGCAGAACGAGGACCTAATGACACAGCAAGAGCGTTTCATAGAAGACCTGAAGAGAAATCAGCTTATGGTAGCGATCCGCACCGGATCAGCCGAAGACGCCTATCATGCGGCAATGGCCTGCGTGGAAGGGGGTGTCAGGTTCATCGAGATCACCTTTTCGGTGCCGGGGGCGGACGAGGTGATCAGTCGCATGAGCGGAGACGAACGGGTCGTGGTCGGGGCCGGTACGGTCCTGACCACGGATGATGCGAGAAAGGCCCTGAAGGCCGGGGCTTCGTACCTGGTGAGCCCCGCCTTTGACGAAGAGGTGGTGACGTTTGCAAAAAAGGAAGGCGTTATCTCGATCCCCGGCGCGTGCACGCCGACCGAGATCTACCGGGCCTACAAAGCTGGTGGAGATATCATCAAGCTCTTCCCCTTTGTAGAGATCGGCGGCCTCGATTTTCTCAAGGCGATCAGGGGGCCGCTGCCCTTTGTCCGTTATATGCTCTGCGGCGGGGCGACCCTTGAGAACATCTCCAAATACCTCGCTGCTGACGCTGCGGCGATACTCATCGGCGCGGCCATTATCAGGCGCGATCTCGTGGCAGCGAAGGACTGGGCTTCCATTGCCGGGCTGGCGAGGAGTTTTGTGGGGAAGGTCGAAGGGTCGCGGACTAAAACCTGACTTCACATTCTCGGGGGAATTGTGTATAATGAAGCGTCCCTGATCATGCGGGGCGCAGGAAATATTCATACTTTGGGAGGTATCCACAGTGTTTCGTCCACAGATAAAGGTCCTTGATTGTACGGTCCGTGACGGCGGCTTGATCAACCAGTGGCAGTTCAACGATGATTTTGTCCGGAAGGTCTATGTTGCTCTGTCGCAGGCCGGCGTTGATTATATGGAGATAGGCTACAAGTCCTCGGAGAAATGTTTCTCCCGGGCCGAGAACGGCGCATGGAAGTTCTGCTCCGAAGATGACCTGAAACGGGTTGTCGGCGGCCTGGACACGACAATGAAATTGTCCGCCATGGCGGACATCGGCCGCATTGAACACGAGGACATCCTCCGCAAGAGCGAGAGCGCCCTTGATATGATCCGGGTGGCCTGCTATGCAAAAGAGGTCGACAAGGCTATCAGCCTTGCCCACCACTGCATGGAGAAGGGCTACGAGACCACGATCAACCTCATGGCGGTCTCGAAGGTCCTCGAAAAGGAGCTCGATGAGGCGCTCGAGGACCTTGCAAAAAGCGAGGTGCCGGTCATCTATCTCGTTGACAGCTTCGGCGCCATGTATTCGGAGCAGGTCCACTTCTTCGCGAAGAAATACCGCGAAGCGCTTCCGGGCAAGGAGCTTGGCATCCATACCCACAACAACCAGCAGCTCGCCTTTTCGAACACGATAGACGGGATCGTCGCGGGGATCAACCGCCTCGATTCGACCATCTATGGAATGGGTCGGGGCGCGGGCAACTGTCCCACGGAGCTCCTGCTCTCGTTCCTCAAGAACCCGAAGTTCGACATTCGGCCGATCATCGCCATCATTCAGGAGATCTTCATCCCTATGAAAGCAAAGGTGGAGTGGGGATACCATATTCCGTACATGATCACCGGCATCCTGAACGAACACCCCAGAAGCGGGATGAAGGCCATGTCCGCGGAGAAACTCCCCGACCTCAGGCGGTTTTACGAAGACCTCAAGGACGGCACCCAGCTGGGTTAGGACGAAAGAAAAGACATCGGGAGAAGAGGTCTTGTGTACGTTCGGTCACGTGACCTCTTCCGGCCGATTGTCTTCAGGGTCCGAGGGTGTCATAATCCTGTCAATAAGTCTTTCCGGTTTTTCCGGCTCAGGTAAAGGGTCAATGGTATCAGGTCTCAAATGTTGAATCGTTATTCTAATAGCGTCATCTGTCTGCTCTGTTGGATGAAGGATGCATTCGTTCCGGCAATTCAACCACCTCTCGATATTCCCCAAAATATGCCCCTTCTCGAAGAGATCCGAGATCAATCTCCCCGTGCTTCTGAAATCCCTGCCCATTAACAAATGCCTATTTGCCCTTGGGGTTTAAGCTGTTGACAATAGCTTTTCCAGCGTGCTAATATTCGCAAGAAAGCACGGGGTTATTTATGGCAGGGGAAAAAATACTCGATATCGACGACAGCCCGACCGTACAGCGGCTTATCGAAATGATCCTGGCATCGCAGGGCTACGAGGTCATCCTCGCGTCAGACGGCGAGGAGGGCATTGCAAAGGCGCGGTCCGAACGGCCCGCCGTGATCCTCGTTGACTTCGTCATGCCGAAGATGAACGGGTTCCAGGTCTGCAAGATCCTGAAGGAAGATCCGGATTTCAAGGATACCCCCATTATCCTTGTGACTTCCAAGGGCGACAAGGTCGGCAGCAAGTTCGTCGATGCCCTAGGTATTACCGATTTTTTTTCGAAGCCGTTCCAGCCTGATGAACTTCTCGCCAAGATCCGGGACGTCATCGACAAGCGAAGAGAGGCACCGCCTCCGCCACCGCCTCCCCCCGAACCCCGGAGAGAGAGCAGGCCCGCTGTGTTGTCACCGTTATCGGGCATGGCGCCGTCAAGGGCTGGTATTGAGGCCATGGTGCGCTCACTGGTTGAGCAGGTGTTTGACGCATTTGTAAAAACGAAGCTTCCCGAGATTATCCAGCAGGAGCTGGCCAAAGCACAGCATGGAGCGGTCACCGCGGGCATTCAGGGCAACCTGGCGAGCGTCCGGATCGCGGAATTGATGCAGATGCTCGGACTTCAGTGCCAGACCGGCCGGGTGGTCATCAGTCGTCCGGGAAACGCCGTCGAGATTTATTTTAAGGAGGGATTGGTGGTCTTTGCTTCGGAGAACTGCAATGGGAGCAGGACGTCGGTGGAGGCTTTGCTCCGGAAGTCCTGC
>CAWHRC010000001.1:0-81026 GCA_963831755.1 uncultured Acidobacteriota bacterium | reverse complement strand
GAAGGGCAAGAGCGACAACGAGGTGATGGCCTTCTGCCAGGCCTTCATGTCGGAGCTGTTCCGCCACATCGGGCCCGACACCGACGTGCCGGCGGGCGACATCGGCGTGGGCGGCCGCGAGATCGGCTACCTGTTCGGCATGTACAAGAAGCTGCGCAACGAGTTCACGGGCGTGCTCACAGGCAAGGGCCTCAACTGGGGCGGCTCGCTCGTCCGGCCCAGGCCACGGGCTACGGCTGCGTCTACTTCTGCCAGGAGATGCTCGGGACGCGGAAGCAGTCGCTTCAGGGCAAGACCTGCCTCGTCTCGGGCAGCGGCAACGTGTCGCAGTACACGGTCGAAAAGATCCTCGAGCTCGGCGGCAAGGTGGTCACGCTGTCGGACTCGTCCGGCTACGTCTACGACGAGGCGGGGATCGACCGCGACAAGCTGAAGTTCGCGATGGACCTGAAGAACCTCCGCCGCGGCCGGATCAAGGAGTTCGCCGACAAGTTCAAGACCGCCGTCTACACGCCGGTCGACCCGAAGCTCGACTACAACCCGCTCTGGAACCACAAGGCCGACTGCGCGTTCCCCAGCGCGACGCAAAACGAGGTCAACGGCAAGGACGCCGAGAACCTGCTGAAAAACGGCGTCTACGTGGTGGGCGAGGGCGCGAACATGCCCAGCACGATCGACGCGGTGAACCGCTTCCTGGACGCGAAGGATCCTCTACGGCCCGGGCAAGGCTGCGAACGCCGGCGGCGTCGCGACCTCGGGCCTCGAGATGTCGCAGAACAGCATGCGCCTGTCGTGGAGCCGCGAGGAGGTCGACACCCGGCTGCACACCATCATGAGGAACATCCACCACGCCTGCTACGAGACCGCCGAGCGCTTCGGCACGTCGGGCAACTACGTGAACGGCGCCAACATCGCGGGCTTCCTCAAGGTCGCCGACGCGATGATGGACCAGGGCGTGGTGTAGCGCCGCACGCCCTCCGAGGACGGATCCGACAGGGGGCGCCTCGCGTGGCGCCCCCTCGCTGGAGCCATGCGGAGCTGCGGCGTTGTGTTACGCTTTCGAGCGCGCTGCCGGCTCGCGCGGAGGGGCGGCTTCACCTCAAATGATCTGCGTCCACTGCAGCACACCGAACCCCGACGGTGTCTCTCGCTGCTCCCACTGCTCGGCCGAGCTCCCCGCCAGCGGCCCCGCCGGCGCCGTCGAGGGCGGCCCGGCGCACGGGTCGGAAGACCTGACGCTCGCCGGCCTGCAGGAGACCGGCCTGGAGCAGACCGACCTGCAGCGGCGGACCGTGCGCGACTCGTCCGCGTCGGGCCGTTCGCCGGCCTCGGGCACGCGCAACGAGGGAGGGCGGTTCACCGCCACCGACCTCAACGTGCTGCCCGAAGGCTACGAGATCGGCTCCCGCTACCGCGTGCTGTCGGTCGTCGGGCGCGGTGGGATGGGCGCCGTCTACCGGGTCCACGACCGCGAGCTCGACCGCGACGTCGCGCTGAAGGTGATCCGGCCGGACATCGCGGACAGCCCCACGACGCTCGAGCGCTTCAAGCGCGAGATCATGCTCGCCAGCAAGGTCACGCACAAGAACGTCCTGCGCGTCTACGACCTGGGCGAGGCCGACGGGCTCAGGTTCGTCACGATGCAGTTCGTCGAGGGCGAAGACCTCGCGCACCTCATCCGGCGCGAGGGCCGCCTGCCTCTCGCACGCATCGTCGACTTGTTCCGACAGATCTGCCAGGGCCTCGCGGCCGCGCACGAGCAGGGTGTCGTGCACCGCGACCTCAAGCCGCAGAACATCATGCTGGACGCGTCCGGCACGGTGTCGCTGACGGACTTCGGCCTCGCCAAGTCGCTCGGCGACACCGGCTTCACCGAAACCGGCATGCTGATGGGGACGCCCCACTACATGTCGCCCGAGCAGGTGCGGGCCGAGGCGGTGGACGCCCGCTCCGACATCTACTCGCTCGGCGTGATCCTCTACGAGATGGCCACGGGGAAGCTGCCCTTCAGCGGCGGCTCGGCGTTCGAGGTGATGATGCGGCGCCTGCAGAAGCAGCCGCCGCCGGCCGCCGAGATCAACCCCGACATCCCGCCGTACCTCCATCGCATCCTCGACAAGTGCCTGGCGGTAGAGCTCAAGCTGCGCTACCAGTCGGTCCAGGAGATCCTCGCCGACCTCGACGCCGAGGGGCAGCCCGCGCGCCCGCACGTCGTCCACGGCCGCCCGTCCCTCCGGGCCCTCGTGCTCGGCGGCGTGGCGGTGGCGGGCCTCGTCGTCGCCGGTGTCTGGTGGGGACGCTCGCTGCGGCCCGGCGCGCCGCCCAAGCCGCCGGAGCCGCGGTCGGTCCTGATCTCCGACTTCCAGAACCTGACCGGGGACGCGGTGTTCGACGGCACGCTGGAATCGGCGCTGGGCGTGGCCCTCGAGGGCGCGCCGTTCATCACGTCCTTCAACCGCGCGAGCGCGAAGCGCGTGGCCGCGCGCCTGCAGCCCGGCGCCACGCGCATCGACGAGGCCCTGGCCCGGCTGGTCGCCGGGCGCGAGGGGATCGACGTGATCACCGCGGGCGAGATCCGGCCCGAGGGCAGCGGCTACGCGCTGACCATCCGCGCGATCGACTCCCGCACCGGCAAGCCCGTCGCCACGGAGCAGGACCGCGTCGCCGGCAAGGCCGACGTCCTGGCGAGCGTGACCAAGCTCTCCGCCCGCCTGCGCAAGGCGCTGGGCGACACGACGCCGGAGTCGGTCCAGATCGCCGCGGGCGAGACCTTCACCGCGTCCTCGCTCGAGGCCGCGCACGAGTACGCCGTCGGCATGGACCTGCAGTTCGCGGGGAAGTGGGACGACGCGATCGCGCAGTACCAGAAGGCGCTGAAGCTGGACCCGGACCTCGGGCGCGCGTACGCGGGCATGGGCGTGATCGAGAACAACCGCGGCCGCCACCAGGAGGCCGACCAGTACTTCCAGCAGGCGATGGCCCACGTCGGCCGCATGAGCGAGCGTGAGAAGTACCGCACGCGCGGCGCCTACTACCTGGTCGTGACGCGCGACGCCGACAAGGCGATCGAGGAGCTGGGCGCGCTGGTCAAGCAGTTCCCGGCCGACAACGCGGCGCTCGCCAACCTGGGCGTCGCCTACCAGCTCAAGCGCGACTTTCCGAAGGCGCTCGAGTTCGGGAGGCGCGCGATCCAGATCTACCCGAAGAACGTCCCGCAGCGGAGCAACGTCGGGCTGTTCGCGATGTACGCGGGGGACTTCGACGCGGCCATCCGGGAGCAGCAGGCCTCGCTCGAGCTGAACCCCGGCTTCGTGCAGGCGGCCAAGGGCCTGGCCCTCGCGCAGTTCGCAGCCGGCCAGAGGGACGCCGCGCTCGCGACCTGGAAGAAGCTCGAGGCGACCGACTCCTCGTCGTCGGCCGAGGGCCTCGCGGACATCGCGCTCTACGACGGGCGGCTCGCGGACGCGCGCGCGATCCTCGAGAAGGCCATCGAGGCCGACGTCGCGGCCAAGGACTCTGAAGGAGCCGCCCGCAAGCTGCTGATGCTGGCCGAGGGGGAGATGGCGGCGGGGCAGACGGCTCGCGCCGCGGCGCTCGCCGAGCGTGCACGGGGCCTGAGCCAGGAGGAGATGATCGCCTTCGGCGCCGGCAGCGTCTTCGCTGCGGCCGGTGACGAGAAGCGCGCGCAGGCGCTGGCCGCCGAGCTCGAGCGCGCGCTCGCCGCCGAGCCGCAGATGTACGCGGCGCTCGTGCGCGGCGAGGTGGAGCGCCATCGACACAACCTGCGCGAGGCCATCGGCCACTTCCGCGAGGGCCTGAAGCAGACCGATTCGTGGCTCGCCCGTTTCGCGCTGGGCCGCGCGTACGTGGAGGCCGACGCTTTCACCGAGGCCCACGCCGAGCTCGAGGCCTGCGCGAAGCGCCGCGGCGAGGCGACGGACGTGTTCCTGGACGCGGTGCCGACGTACCGTCTGTACGCGCCGGTGCAGTACTACCTCGGCCGGGCGCACGAAGGGCTGAAGAGCCCGGAGGCGGCCGACGCGTACAAGGCTTTCCTCGAGACGAAGGCCAGAGCCGACGCCGGAGATCGGCTGGTCGAGGACGCCCGCAGAAGGCTGGCGGGACGCTAGGCGGCGATCCGGCCGACATCCATCCGACCCGGGGCCCCGGCACACCGCCCGCGATTCCTGCCACGGACCAGGCAGCGGTGCCGCCCTCGGCCGGAAAAGAAGTGGGGCCTCGTCTTGCGACGGGGCCCCGGTATCTAGGCTGCGGATCGGGTTGTTTCAGGCTGTGTGCTCGGGCTGTCGCTCAGGCTGTTCGTCCATGCTGTAGGTCAAGGTGTCAGTCTCGATGATGGACGAATCATACACCAGATCGCCCGACAACGCCAGGGGACGAACCGGTTGGTCGTGGGCCGGTGTTTTCGGGGCGGTTGGGAGCCGTCCGGGCAACGCCCAAGGTCGAACTCGTTCCGGAACGAGTCTGGAGGAGCGGGAGCTCCGAGGGCCGTCGGCACCAGGCGCGCCGACGGCCCTCTGCGGGATACGCTGCCCCGCTCGGCCTCACCCGGCTACTTCAGCAGGATCGTCGTGACCCTCTCGGCGCTGCCGTCGTCGAGCTGGTGCCGGATCCAGTAGCAGCCCTTCCGTGCATTCTTCGTCGCGTTCCAGTTGAAAACGAACTGGTTCGCTGAGCTGTCGTAGCTGAACGAGCTGCCTGCCGCGACGCCCTGCGTCGACGAGTAGAGGGTGACCGGCGCTCCGGACATCGCGCCAGGACAGGTCGCCCCGCGTAGACGGCCATCAGGGTCTGGGTCGTCGAGAGAGTCCGGAGGTTGGTTCCCGTACCGTCCTTCACGTGCCACTTGATCGGCACGGGGCTTCCGTAGGGGGCGTTGCCGGAGCTGGTTGGTTCCTGCAAGCTGCCGCTCCTGCTCCAGGGGGCCAGGAAGTCGTCGCAGTCGTAGACCACCTTCTGCGTCAGCGGGGCGGAGCTGGCCCCGTTGAAGTTCGCGTCACCCCCGTAGACCGCGGTGATCGTGTGGGCGCCCTTCGCGAGCGCCGAGGTGGTGTACGTCGCCACGCCGCTGGCATTGAGCGCGGCCGTGCTCAAGGTGGTGCTCCCATCCTTGAAGGCACCGTGCCCGTGGGCATCCCACTCCCCGGCGCCAGGGCGGCGACCGTCGCCGTGAACGTCACGGTCTTCTTGTACCTCGAGGGGTTCAGCGACGAGGCCAGCGTGACCTTGCTGTTCGCCTTCGTGACCGTGATCGAGCCCGTTCCAGTGGTGTCTGCCGTAGTTCGGGTCCGTGCTGCTGAAGATCGCGGTCACGCCGTAGGTCCCGACGGCGACAGGCGCTGACAACCGCCCGGAGTGTAGTTCACGCGAAGGTGCCGGAGACAGCTGCGCCGCCGACACCCGTGGCCAGGGCCGACGCGCTGTGGGGCGTGCCGTCGTACGCGAACGTGCCACCCGTGACCATGACGGTGGGCGTCGCCTTGTTGATGATGAGGGTGCCTGTCCCCTGAGCGGGGCCGTAGTTCGGATCGGCGCTCGTGAAGGCGGCCGTCACGACGTAGGTTCCCGCGTCCACCGGGGGCACGGTACTACCCGGCGAGTACGTGACGGCGAGCACGCCGTTGACGGCGACCCCGCCGATGCCCGTGGCCGCAGCGATCGCCGGATGGGGGCTGCCATCGTAGACGAAGGGTCCGCCGGTGACCGTGACGAGAGGCGTCGCCTGACCGACGACCAGCGAGAAGGGTGCTGACCGAGGCGGCGTAGTTCGAATCGCCGGAGTACGCGGCGGTGAGGTTGTGGGTGCCGGCCGATAGCGAGAGCGGCGGCAGCGTGGCGGTCGAGACGCCGTTGCTGCCCGCGGGTGCCACGGTGCCAAGCGTCGTGCCGCCGTCCTGGAACGTGACCGCTCCCCCCCGGCGGGGAACGCCCGTCGCCGGCGGCCATCGCACTGACCGTGACCGTCAGGTTGGTCGGGCTGCCGTAGACGGGCTGCGCCGGAGTGGCCGTCACGGTGGTCGTGGACGGTCCCGGGAGGGCCGTGAACGTCGACGCCCTTCGTCGCAGTGGCGTTCTTCGAGTCCGTGACCGGCACGAGTAGCAACCGAGCCCCCTGCCTGCTGCGGCGTGCCGGAGAGTCGTGCCGTCGGGCAGAGGCTGAGGCCGGGCGGCAAGTGACCCGGAGACCAAGCGTCCAGGTGTTGGGCGCGGTGCCGCCGACCGCCTGCAGCACTGCCGAGTACGGTACGCCGACCTGGATGGCCGGGCAGGTTGCTGCCGTCCGACGTCACGAGCAGCGCCGCTGCGAAGCTCCCGCCGGCGTGCGGGCACGACCGCCGGTGTGATCTGCGCTGGTGAGCGTCTTCATGCTGGTCGATGCCGAGCGGCCCGCGGATCGTGATCACCCCCGACTCGCCGGGCGCCAGCGTGAGGGTCGCGTTCGTGACCCTCGGGTCCGGGATGTCCGGGTTCGGGATCTGCGACGCGTCCGACACCACGTCCGGGCTCACGTCGTCCACGTTCACGACGGTCACCGGGCGATAGTCCTGGACCAGCTGGCAGCCCACGGCGAACGGCGTGGCGTAGGGCTTGCTCACGATCAGCTGAATCGGTGTGTTTGCCGGCGCCCGCCCACGAGCTTGACGTGGTAGGAGTGTGTCGTGTTGCCGGTGTTCGTCACGGTGTAGTTCGCGTCGGAGATCGAGGCGCTGGTGACGGACGGCGAAGATGTTGCCGCTCGTGACGCTGGCCGCCAGGGGAGCGGACGTGACGCTGGCGTTCGAGATGTTGTAGCTGGTGACGCTAGGCGCTGGTGACGCTGGCGCTCGTCACGCTCGCGAGCTGGGGCACCGCGATGTGCGAGCTGGTGACGGAGGCGCTGGTCACGACGCGCTCGTGACCGAGGCGCTGGTGACCGAAGCGCTGGTCACGGAGGCGAGGTTGGGGCTCGTCACGCTTGCCGCGGAAATCGTCGGCAGGTACACCTCGCTCGTGGCGATCGGGGTCGCCCGAGCCGTCTGGCTGGACGAGCGACGGCAGACTGCCGGGCGGGAACGAGCCTGGGGGGTTGAGCGCCACGGCCGACGAGAGTCCCCCGGGCACCGCTGGGCAGCTCAGGGGAACACTCAGGCAGGTGCCGTCGTCGGCCAGCTCGGCGACGTTCACCGTGGCTCCCGCGGTCAGGTTCGTGGAGCCCGTCGTCAGGTGCACGAACACCGAGCGCGCGATGCTCGACGCGGGCGGCACCGCGACGTCGATCGATCCGAGAGGCTGGTCGACGCCGCTCGCGGCGTTCTGGAACGACGCGTAGACGCCGCTGTCGGGAGCTCAGCGTCAAGCGGAAGGCCTTCTGCAGCAGGGTCGTGTTCTGCACGATCACCACGAAGGCGCGCGGCACGTTCAGCGGCTTGGCGTTCTGCGGCGAGTACACGAGCAGGCCCTGCGTGATGCGGGCCGAGTAGATGTTCTGGTTGCGAGTGCCCTCGTAACCGGTGACGCAGGCGGGCCGCTGCTGGGTCGGGTCGAAGAGGCTCGTCCCACCGTTGCCGACCGGCGTGTACCTCGTCCAGTCGCCGTCGGGCGGCGGCACGACGTCCTGGTTCGAGGTCCAGACCGCGTAGTGAACGGGGGCTGCCGTCGGGGCGGTGTTGAACTGCCAGCCGCCGCCGGGCTTCGGCACGAAGCTCAGCCCGGCGATCTCGATGTAGTCGCCGATGAACGGCAGCGTCCCCTGCTTGAACATCGGCAGGTTCGGCGGGTTCACCTCGAGCTGATCCAGCTCCGTCGTAGGCGGAGTTGGCTGCACTGTCGGCGCCGAACTTGTAGCGCGAGACGCGCGCGGAGGTGAAGCTGCGGGGTGGCCGCAGGATCGGCCTGGGCGACGCGCAGGTCGATCACGTGCCGGATCTGCGTCAGACCGGCCTCGTCGATGTTCGGCGTGAAGACGAGGGACGGGTCGAGCTGCAGCTCGCCGAGCGGTCCCTCGCCTCTCCTTGTAGAAGCTGCCGGTCACCGGGTCAGGCCCGAACTCCGGGTAGGATGGGTTGCCGGTGTTGGGCGTGAAGTACCCGAGCGTGTGATCGAGCCGCTGGTCGTAGTAGAGCACCATCAGCCTCCCGCCGAGAACGTCAGCGAGGGCATGAACTGGTGGCCCGCGCCGAAGGTCGCTGCCGAAGTCGTCCTTCAGGGGCGTCGAGTCGACGTAAACCGGCGGCGTCGACCAGTGGATGCCGTCGGGAGACGTCTGACGCACGATCCGCGCGTCGGCCGAGGGGCGCCGAGCGCTGCGTCCACGCCAGGTGCACGCGGCTGACGCCGGCCCCGTCCACCGAGACCGCGAGCGTGGGCAGGGCGTTCGTGCGGAACTGCGGTCGGGGTCACGGCCTGGTCGAAGGGCGTGAGCGCGGCCGCCTCGACCGGGTCGCAGAAGCTCTGCCCGAAGTCGCCCGACCTGGTGACGACGATCGCGTCGTTCTCGCCCTTGTTCGCGAACTGCCGCCAGGCCACGTATACGGCTCCCGTGACCGGGTCCACTGCGATCGCCGCGCCCTGGTTGAGGTGGTTCTCCGCGCTGATCTTGATGGGATGGCTCCAGGTCGCACCGCAGTCGAGCGATCGCGCGAACAGGATCTGGCTGTGGCCCTGCTTCGAGCCGAGGAAGCGGGCGTAGGCCACGTAGACGGCGCCCGCCTGGACGGTCTGCGCTGGGCGTGACGGGGATCGTGCACGAGCGGGCTCCCGCGCGCGGGATGTCGACCGCCAGCCAGGGCTTGTCGAGGAACTGGCCGGAGGTGCCGGTGTCCACGACGACGGTGTCGAGGTACCTGATGGGATCCTTCGACTGCGTCGCGTCGCCGTTCTCCTTGTTGTTGAGGTCGATGAAGCGGCTGACGAACACCTGGCCGACGTTGCTGCCGCGGTTGAACGTGATCCCGCTGTAGTAGAAGAGCCCGTCCGTGCCCGCGCGCACGACGGGATCGGCCGCGGCGCCGAAGCCCTTCAGCGGCGAGGCGAGCCCGTCGGCAGACTGGTCCTGCGGGTAGCCGGGGACGAGCGTGCTCTGCCACGTCTGCCCGCCGTCGAAGGACTTGAAGAGCCCCGAGCCAGGCGTCGCCCGTCTCGCCCACCGGCAGGCCGGGCAGGTCAACGGTCCGGTAGTCGTTCGCGCCCGCGAGCAGGTGCGCCGGGTTGCGCGTGGACACCGCCACCGAGGGCTCGTTCTGCCGCTGCAGGAACGGGTCGCCGCCAGGCCAGCCGGTTCCCGAGACCATGTTGACGTTCGGTCCGGCGACCTGCGCCTGCACGGGGGAGACGGCGGCGTGCGAGCGCGAGTGTCGCGAGTGCCGCGACGCTCGCGAGGGCGGGACGAGGTCCACGGCCGGCGTCCGGCATCGAGCATGCGGTGTCTTTCCTCAGTTTCGGCCCGCGCTGGAGGCGCAGACCACCGGTGGTGCGGCAACCCCGCGGCCGGAGGGCAGCGCGACGGTCCGGTTTGGGCTGGGATCGGGACTAGACCAAATGATCTAGTGCGAAGGTTCTACCCCCGGAGGTCGTTCCCTGTCAAGGGAATACGGCGAATCCGGACAGGCGCCGATCCGCCCAAAAGGTATACGGCCGCCATCCACCCCGGCGGTCGACGTTGGTCCGCGTGCTAGGCTCGCCCGGTCAGGCAGGGACCCCGTGACGAGCAGCCCGCCGGGACGGCACCGCTTCCACGAGTACCAGGACCTGATGCGCCACCGCATCATGGACATCCTGCTCGTCTCGACCCCCTACGACACGTTCATCCTCGACGAGGCCGGCGAGCTGTCCGAGCGCATGCTCGGCGAGTTCCGCAACCTCGACCTGCACTACGCGCCGGGGCTGACCGGCGTCTCCTCGGGCGAGGAGGCGCTGCGCATCGCGCGCGAGCAGTCGCGGATCAACCTGATCGTCACGACGCCGCACCTCGCCGACATGAACGCGGCCGAGCTGGCCCTGCGGGTGAAGCGCGAGGGGCTCGACGTGCCCGTGGTGCTGCTCGCCTGGGACACGCGCGAGCTGTCGCGAGTTCCACGCGCGCAGCCGACACCTCGGCCATCGAGCGGACCTTCCTGTGGCAGGGCGACGCGCGCATCCTGGTCGGCATCGTCAAGTCGGTCGAGGACCGGAGCAACGCGGCGCACGACACGCGCTCCGTGGGCGTGCAGGTGATCCTGCTGGTCGAGGACAACGTCCGCTACTACTCGTCCTTCCTGCCGGTGATGTACACCGAGCTGCTGCACCACTCGCAGCGCGTGATCGCGGAGGGCCTGAACCTCTCGCAGAAGATCCTGCGCATGCGGGCGCGGCCGAAGATCCTGCTGTGCACGACCTGGGAGGAGGCCGAGGAGGCGTTCGCCACCTACGCCGACGAGGTGCTGGGGATCATCTCGGACGTCGAGTTCCCGCGCGAGGGCCAGAAGTACCCGCAGGCGGGCGCCGACTTCGCCCGCCAGGTGCGCGGCGCCTACCCCGACGTGCCGATCGTGCTGCACTCGTCCCGGCCGGAGAACGAGGCGCTCGCGCAGCAGCGTCGGGGCCGACTTCCTGCTGAAGGGCTCGCCGCTGCTGCTGCAGGAGCTGCGCGACGTCATGCTCGAGCACTTCGGCTTCGGCGACTTCGTGTTCCGCACGCCGGACGGCACGGAGGTCGGGCGCGCGCGGCCGACCTGCGCGGGCTCGAGGAGGCGCTGGCCACGGTCCCGGAGGAGCTCGCTCGTCTACCACGCCGGGCGCAACCACTTCTCGCGCTGGCTCAAGGCGCGCACCGAGTTCGCGCTCGCGCACGAGCTGCGGCCGCGGCGGCTCACGACTACGCGAGCCCGCGCGGTCCTGCGCGAGAGCCTGATCCGCGTGATCGCGGACTACCGGCAGCGAGCAGGCGCGCACGCTGGTCACGGACTTCGACCGCGACGACTTCGACCTGTCGGGCGACTTCTACCGGATGGGCGGTGGCTCGCTCGGCGGCAAGGCGCGCGGCCTCGCGTTCGTGCGGCGGATGCTCGCCGAGCAGGGCCTGCGCGAGCGCTTCCCGGGTGTCGAAGTGGCGGTGCCGATCTCGGCGGTGCTGGGCACCGACGTCTTCGACCGCTTCCTCGACGACAACGACCTGCGCTACTTCGCGATCGAGTGCGAGGACGACGACGAGATCCAGCCGCCGCTTCGACGCACGCGCCGTTCCCGGACGAGGCGGCGCAGGACGTCGCGGCCTTCCTCGAGCGGGCGCAGCTGGCCGCTCGCCGTGCGCTCGTCGAGCCTGCTCGAGGACTCGCAGCACCAGCCCTTCACCGGCGTCTACGACACGCTGATGCTGGCGAACGACTCGCCGAGCCACGGCGAGCGCGTCGAGCGCGCGCTCGTCGGCGATCAAGCGCGTCTACGCGTCCACCTTCTCGCGGCACGCGAAGGGCTACCTGCGGGCGACTCCCTACCGGCTGGAGGAGGAGAAGATGGCCGTGATCCTCCAGCGCATCGTGGGCGCGCGCCGGGACTCCCGCTTCTACCCCGACTTCTCGGGCGTGGCGCGCTCGCACAACTTCTACCCGTCGCCGCCGACGTCGGCGAGCGACGGCATCGTCGCCGTCGCGCTCGGCATGGGGCGGGCGATCGTCGAGGGCGGGGTCGTGCCTGCGCTTCTGCCCCCGCTACCCGCGCAACGTGCTGCAGTTCTCGTGTGTCGCGGACGTGCTCGAGACGACGCAGCGCGAGTTCTGGGCGCTGCCGCTCGGCGGCGAGGGCCCGAGCGACGGGACGATGCGCGAGTCGGCCTTCGACCTCGTCAGCTGGCCGAGGCGGACGGCGCGCTCGCGGCGATGGCCTCGACCTACTCGCCCGAGAACGACGCCGTCTACGACGGCCTGTCGCGGCCCGGGCCGCGGCTGGTGACGTTCGCGCCGATGCTCAAGCAGGGGCTGTTCCCGCTCGCCGAGATCGTCGGCGACGCTGATGGAGGCAGGGCCAGCGCGGGATGGGCACGCCGGTCGAGATCGAGTTCGCGGTGAACCTGTTCGCCGCCGCCCGGGCAGCCGCGGGAGTTCGGCTTCGTGCAGATGCGCCCGCTGGCGCTGATGCGCGAGACCGAGGCGCTCGAGCTCGGCGAGGTCGACGCGGCGCGCGTCCTGTGCCGCAGCCAGCGCGTGCTCGGCAACGGCCGCGATCGAGGGCCTGCGCGACCTCGTGGTCGTGGACTTCCAGCGCTTCGAGCGCTCCCGCAGCCGCGAGGCCGCGGCCGAGGTCGGCGCGGCTCAACGGCCTGCTGCTCGACGAGCCGCACGCCGTACTGCTCGTCGGCGTGGGCCGCTGGGGCTCGCGCGATCCCTGGCTCGGCATCCCCGTCGCCTGGGACCAGGTCTCGGGCGCGCAGGTGATCGTCGAGGCGGGGCTGCGCGACCTCAAGGTGACGCCCTCGCAGGGCACCCACTTCTTCCAGAACCTGACGTCGTTCAACGTCGGCTACTTCACGGTGAACCCCGACACCGGCGACGGCACGGTCGACTGGGACTGGCTCGACGCGCAGCCCGCGCTCTCGAGCGTCGAGCACGTGCGGCACATCCGCCTCGACGCAGCCGCTGCTGGTGCTGATGAACGGCAAGAAGAACGAGGGGCTGATCCTCAAGCCGTAGCCGCCGCGCGCGGGCTAGTCGAGCACCGCCTCGAAACCGCGAACCGCCTCGGCGTCCGGCAGCGCGCCCAGCTCGAGGCGGAACGCGATCGACTCGCCGGGCGCGAGCGTCCGCAGCAGGCCCTCGTCGCGCAGCTGCCGCCGGCTCGGCCGCATCTCGTGCATCGACGGCTCGAGGCCGCACACGTACTCGCCGGCGCCGTTCATCTTCCACTGCGCGAGCAGCGGCAGCTCGGCTGCGCGCCAGCGCAGGAACGCGCCGAAGCCGAGCGAGTGGTTGACGATCGCGGCGCTCGCCTCGCCGTGCGCGTCCTGGAGCGGGTCGTGGAAGAACACCTGCTCCGCGAAGGCCGGGTCGGGGGGCCCGAAGCGGCCGTGCTGCGGTGATCCCCGCGCGTGCCGCCTCGTCCCGCGGCCGCACGGCACGGTCCGCGAGCAGCAGCTCGGAGTCGGGGCTCACGACCGGGAAGCCGAAGTTGCAGTGGTAGAGCACCGCGACCGGCGACGGCCGGAACCCCGTGTTGCGTGACGCGGTCCTCGATCACGACGCTCGTCGCGCCGAGGCGGGTCGAGAGCCGGCGCACGAGGCTGAGGTTCTCGCCGAAGATCCGCGCCTCGCGCGTCTCGCCCTCGACCTCGAGCACGTAGTCCTCGCCCTGCCACTCCTGGCGGACGCGCACGTTCGCCGCGGGCAGATGCGACGCGCGGCCGTGCAGGCCGAAGCCCTCGCCCTCGGGGTCGGGCGGGCCGTAGTGGCTGAGCCCGCACGTGGTGACGAGCCCGCCGCCGAACGCTGCGCAGCCAGCCCGCGCCCTGCGGCTCGTAGTGCGCGGGCGAGGCGAGCGCGTCGTGCAGCCACGCGAGCGGCCGGCCGGCGTGCTCGGCGCTGCCGATGTCGAGGCCGCGGTCGACCAGGACCGTGAAGCGGAAGCCCGACCCGGTGAAGACCTCGGCCGCGCGCATCCCGCGCACGCGGCCGTCGGCCAGCTCGACGAGCCGGATGCCGGCCAGCTGGACTCGGAGCCGACGAGGCGTCGCAGCTCGCCGCGCGAGAACGAGCGACCGAAGATCTCGGGCATGAAGCCCTCCCGTGGCCGCCGGATGATAGCCGACGGGCGGGGCGGCCGCCTGCCTGCCGGGGGCGCCTTGCGCCGCCTGATAGAATGAAAGTTGACGTCTCGTGCAGGCTCGTCCTGCGCCCCCGGCCGCCGCTACGTCCGCGGCAGCCGCCGGGGGATCCCTTACGCGGACGCTGGAGGCCGGAGCCCGGATCCGTGGCTCCGGCGCAATCACAACCCATGAAGAGGCTGTCCCTGCTGAGTGTCGTCGCGGGCGTTGCCCTGATGTCCGTCGCCTGCGCGAAGGAACCCACCGACGCCCTGAACGCCGCCAAGAGCGCGCTCGAGGCCGCCAAGACCGCCGAGGCCGCCGACTACGCCCCGGCCGCGATGGCCGCCGCCGAAACGGCGCAGGCCGCTCTGGAGGCCGAGCTCAAGGCGCAAGACGAGAAGTTCTCGCTCACGCGCTCCTATACGAAGGCGGCCGAGCTCGCGGCGGCGGCGAAGGCCGCGGCCGACACGGCGGCGGCCGAGGCCGCTACCGGCAAGGAGCAGATGAAGGCCGAGGCCACGACGCTCGTGGCCGGCGTGCGCACGGCCCTCGAGGCCGCCAAGAAGGCCCTCGCCACGGCGCCGAAGGGCAAGGGCAGCGCGGCCGACCTCGAGGCCATGAAGTCGGATGTCGCCGGCGTCGAGACCTCGCTCACCGACATCGACGCGGCCGTGGCAGCGGGCAAGTACAAGGACGCCAAGGTGAAGGCCGAGGCGGCCAAGGGCACGCTGGACAAGATCGTGGCTGACGTGGAGGCCGCGATCGCCGCGAAGAAGGGCGCGAAGCACTAGACACCCAGCGGGGCGCGGCGGCCGCAGGCCGCGCCCCGCCCTTCCTCGCTGCGCCAAGCTCGGCTCTTGAGACTCGTCCCTCGGACCCATCGCACCCGGGCCCTGGCGGGAGGCTGCCTGGCGGCGACGCTCGTCGCCGTCGCGGGGGTGACGCTCGACCTCGTCCGGACCGGGAGGGCGCGGCCGCCCCTCGCCGTGCGCGCGCAGGCGCTGGCCGCCTTCGAGCAGGCCAGCCGCGGTCCGGCCGCCCGCTGGGCGCCTGAGGCCCTGCGTGTGGCGGACGCCGCCCGGCGCGCGGCGCTCTTCGAGTGGAGCCGGCAGGAGGTGCGCACGTATCCGTGGCGTGACTTCCGGGCCGGCGCTTCCGCGTTCGCCCGGGCGGAGGCCCTGGCCCGCGAAGCCGCGCGCCGCGGCGTGGCGGCGCACGCGGAGGCGAGGGCTGCGGCCGAGCAGGCCGTGAGCGACGCGCTCGAGGTCGAGGAGCAGGCGCGGACGCTGGTGGCGGTGACCACGCTGCCGCCCGGCGAGCGCGCGCACCTGCAGCGCGCGCGGCTGCTCGTGCGCGAGGCCGACCTGCTGCTGCGCGACGACGACGTCGTGGGCGCCGGCGAGCGCGCCGCGCGCGCAGAGGCGGAGCTGCGCGACGCCGTGGGCCCCGCTCTGGAGGCGGCCGGCCGCTTCACGGCACGAAAGCAGGTCGCGACCTGGCGGCGCTGGATCGCGGAGACCCGCGCCTGGTCACGCTCCACCGGGCGGCCGGCGCTGCTGGTGCTGAAGGAGAAGAACGCCCTCGTGCTGCTGGCCAGGGGAGCCCCGGCGCGAAGCTACGACGCCGAGGTGGGCGCCAACGCGCTCGGCCTCAAGCGGCGCCAGGGCGACCGCGCCACGCCCGAGGGCCGCTACAGAATCGTCGGCAGAAAGGAGTACAGCCGCTACCACCGTGCGCTGCTGCTCGACTACCCGAACGCCGAGGACCGCGCGCGCTTCGCGGCGGCGCAGCGCCGGGGCGAGATCCCGAAGGACGCGCGCATCGGCGGCCTGATCGAGATCCACGGGGAGGGCGGCCGCGGGCAGAACTGGACCGACGGCTGCGTCGCCCTCTCCAACGCCGACATGGACGACCTCTACCGCCGCGTGGGCATCGGCACGCTCGTGACGATCGTCGGCGGAGACGGCCGCGACGGGGCGTTCTCCGACCTGCTCGCGCGCGTCGGAGCGGACCGCGAGCGCACGAGACCATGAGCGGCGAGGCTTCGAGGACGACAGCGGCGGCCGGGGTCGGACGGGCCGCGCGCGCGGCGCTGGGCGGCGCGCTGCCTCGGCTGGTGACGGCAGCAGCGGTCTTCAGGCGGCGGCGGGTGCAGGTCGCGGCCGGTATCCTGCTGCTCGTGCTCCTGGCGCTCGAGGGCACCGGTTGGGACTACCGCGCCGTGCCCGCCGGGGACGCAGGCTCCACCGCGCTCGCCGGGCGTCCCGCCTCGCACGAGCTCGCTCGGCTGCGCGCGGAGCAGGAGCGTCTCGCGACCGCCCTGCGGCACAAGGTCCCGCACGGGACGTGGATCGTCATCGACCAGACGCACAACCGGCTCCGCCTGATGCGCGGCGAGCAGATGCTGCTCGAGGCGCCGTGCTCCGCCGGCTCAGGGATGATCCTGAAGGAAGGCTCCGGCGGCCGCCGGGTCTGGGTCTTCGACACGCCGCGCGGCCGCTTCCAGGTGCTCTCGAAGGCGGAGAACCCGATCTGGCGCAAGCCGGACTGGGCGTTCGTCGAGGAGGGCGAGCTCGTCCCGAGGGACCCGGCGGACCGCCTCGAGTACGGCTCGCTCGGCGAGTACGCCCTGTACTTCGGCAACGGCTACATGATCCACGGCACGCTGTACGAGCGGCTGCTCGGCCGGCCGGTCAGCCACGGCTGCATCCGCCTGGGAAAGGAGCCGCTGCGCGAGGTCTTCCGCCAGGCCCCGCTCGGCACGCCGGTGTACATCTACTGATGCGCGCCACGCGCCGCCGACTCTTCGGCCAGCTCGCCCTCGTCGCGCTCGTGGCGACGACACTCCCGGACGCGTTCTCGGCGCCGGCCTCCAGGAAGGCGGACGCTCCGGTCGTGGCGGTGCTGCGCCGCCGTGTCGAGCAGCTGCGCGCCGAGCGCGACCTCGCCGCCGGCACGGGCTTCTACCTGCGGCTCGACGCCGGTAGCCGCCGCCTCGCCCTGATGCTGCAGGGCGTGGAGCTCGACGACTACGCGACGGCCGACCTCGCGTGGGGAGTGCCCCGGGTCGCCTTCATCGACCGCCGCCCCGCGCCGGGCTGGGACGCGCGCTCGTTCTCGAAGGGGCGCCTCGACCCGGAGCGGGAGCGTGACCGGATCGAGGTGGTCGCTCCGCCGCCGAGCGCCTCGCCGCCGCCGGGCTCGCCCGCCGCTGACGCGACGCCGTCGCCACCGCCGATTCCGAAGAGCGCGGAGGAGACCTACTCGGTGCCGTCGCCGTACCGCATCGTGTTCGCCGAGGGGGTCTCGCTGGAGGTGCGCTCGAAGGGAGCGGGGTCCCGCAACCGCTCGCTCTTCCAGCGCCTCGGCGACGCGCTGAGCCTGCGCTTCTCCGACCTCGCGACCGCGCTCTCGCCGCGCTCGAGGGAGCGCGTGCGGCTGCGCGTCACCCTCGAGGCCGACGACGCGGCGTCGCTCTACCGCTCGCTGCCGCCGGAGGTCGGGCTGACGGTCGTCGGTCTGCCCGCGCGCTGAGGATGGCTCAGCCGCGGGCGAGCAGCCGTCGGCCGATCGTGAAGGCGCGGGCCGGGTTGTCGACGAGCAGCGTCCGGACCTCGGCCGCGCCGATGCCGCGGCCGCGCAGCGCGGGGAGGAAGGTGTCGAACAGGAACGTGTGCGGCCGGTACTCGCCGCCGCCTTTCTCGCCCACGTGGTACCAGCCCGCGTCCTGCGAGACGAGCAGCCGGTCGAGGTGGGCGCGGCGGACGATGTCCAGAACCGCCTCGACGTGCTCGTCGAGCGTCGCCGGGCTGAGCGCGTCGAGCTCGAGCCAGGCGCCCTGCCGGGCGGCCCGGTCGTGCGTCGTGCGATCGCGAGCGTTGCCGGCGTGGACCCAGATCCACGCCTCCGGCGAGACGCCCTCGCGCGCGAGGGCCGCCAGGATGTCGAGCGCCGCCGCCCCGTCCCCGGTGTGCACGGCGATCGTGAGGCCGGTGTCGCGGTGGCAGAGCGCCGCCGCGTCCACCAGCCTGCGGTCGACGTCCGACAGCGGCCCCGGATCCACGCCGATCTTCAGGAAGCCCGGACGGATGGCCGTGCCCTCGATGCCGTCGCGGGCCTCCGCCGTCCAGCGGTCGGCGAGCTGGCGCGGCGTCTCGCGCAGCGCGTGGGCCGGCAGGTAGCGGTCCTGCCCGGCGCCGTAGTAGCCGGTGTTCGTCAGGATGTGCAGCCCGCTCGCCTCCGACAGCCGGCGCAACAGCAGGGGGTCGCGGCCGAGGTACGCGGGCGTGCACTCGACGAGCGTGCGGCAGCCGCGCGCCCTCAAGGCCTCGAGCTGCGGCAGCACGCAGCGGAAGACCTGCTCCGCGTCGTAGCGCGAGCGGCTGACGCGATCGGCCCCGGCGAAGTCCACGAGCACGTGCTCGTGGACCAGGCTCATGCCCATCTCGCCGGGGCCGATCGGGCCGCGAACCGTCTCGACGCGCGGCGCGGGCCCCGTGCGCGCCGCCCCACGTGTGTCGAGCGCCGACAGCGGGGCCGCGGCGCCGACGACGAGCGCGGAGAGGAAACCTCGGCGCTTCAGATCACGCCCTCTTCAGCACGTCCTTCTCGAAGTCCCAGGCGACCGGGGCCTTGCGCTTGATCGACTCGTTGACCATGTGTGCGACCGCCGCGGCGTGGTGGCCGGCCCGCCCGTCCTCCACCGACGGCTTGTGCGTGCGGATCGACTCGAAGAAGCGCGCCACGTGGATGACGGTCGAGTCCGGGCCCACCTCGCTCCACGACTCGCCCTGGTCCTGCATCTGCGTCGGCCAGGTCTCGGGCTTCTCGCGCTTCTGCACCGCCGGGTCGGCCCAGTAGGCCTTCTCCAGCGGCGAAGGCCAGGAGGAGACGATCCAGCCGTTGCCCTCGACCGGGTGCTCGGGCTTGAAGATCAGCCGGTCGTCGCGGAAGGTGAGCGAGCCCTCGTGGCCCATGATCGCGAAGCCGCTCTCGCCGGCCGAGGCGCTGTTGAACGTGCCGGACAGCGACACGCAGAAGTTCTCCTTGCCGTAGACGACGGAGGCGTTGAGCGTGTCCGGCACCTCGTGCGTCTTCTGGTGCCTGTAGTTCGCGCCCGTCGCCACGACCAGCTCCGGGACCTTGGCGCCCATCACGAAGTGGATCGTCGTCATCAGGTGCACGAAGAGGTCGGTCGCGATGCCGCCGGAGTAGTCCCAGTAGCAGCGCCAGCGGAAGAAGCGCTCCAGGCTGAACGGCTTCTTCGGCGCCGGGCCGAGGAACATGTCCCAGTTGACGCTCTTCGGGTCGGCGTCGGGAGGGATCGGGTAGAGCCAGGCGCCCGAGTCGGTGTTGCGGTCGTAGGAGGCGCGGATCAGGTTGATCTCGCCGAGCTTGCCCGACCTGATGATGTCGCGGGCGGTCTCCTGCAGCTTCGAGCTCATGCCGTTGCTGCCGATCTGGAGCACGCGGCCGGCCTTCTCGGCGGCCCCGTACATCTCGGGGCCCTCGTCGATCGTCAGCGTCATCGGCTTCTCGAGGTACACGTGCTTGCCGGCCGCCAGCGCCTCGAGCGTCTGCTGCTTGTGCCAGTGGTCGGGCGTGGCGATGATCACCGCGTCGATCGCCCGGTCGGCGAGCAGCGTGCGGTAGTCGCCGTAGTCCTTCGCCTTGTCGCCCAGCCGCTCCAGCGCCCGCGTCACGCGGCCCTTGTACGCGTCGCAGACGCCGATCACCTCGACGCCGGGCACGGCCGTGGTGGCGTCGAGCAGGCCCGACTGCACGCGGGCGCCGACGCCGATGATGCCCACCTGGATGCGGTCGTTGGCCGACACGGCCTGCGTCGCGGCCCCGGCCTCGTGGCCGATGGTGTGCAGCACGAGGGGTGTCGCGACCGCGCCGACCAGGCTTCTCTGCATGAACTGCCGCCGGTTGATCCCTGGCTTCATCTGTCTCACCTCGATCGGGGACGACGTCCCCGGCTCCGCCGGGCGGACGTCGCGGGCACACTACGCCCGGGGCGGAGGCACGGTCAAGGCACCGCATCGGGTGATTGCCGTCACGGCCCGCGCACACCCGAGTGCTCGCCGGTGAGCCGACGCACAGATGGACGGCCGCCTGGACTGTAGGGTCTACGGCAACCCGGGAGGCAGGTGATGGTCGAGAAGGGCTCGGACGACTCGGAAGGGGAGAACTAGCTTGCGCGCCTCCCGATCACTGATCGCGGCCGTCGCCCTGCTGACGGCGGCCACGGCCGTCACCGCGGCGCCGCGCCGCAACGCTCGAGCGAAGAAGCCGACCGTCAGCCGACAGGGGCCGGACCTCTACGGCGGCTACTCGTACACGCACGCCGGGCAGGCCAGCCTTAACGGCTGGGCGCTGGCCGGCGCGTACCCGCTGCAGGGAGACCTGCGCCTCGTGGCCGACCTCACCGGCCACTACGGCTCTTTCGCCGGTGCGGACCTTGGCCAGACCGCGTTCATGGCCGGGGTCCGCCAGACGTGGCCTCGGGGGAGGATCGAACCGTTCGTCGAGGGGCTGGCCGGGCTCGCGCGCACGAGCACGAGCGTCGCCGGGCTCAGCGACAGCGCCACCGCCTGGGGCCTCGCCCTCGGCGCCGGGGCCGACTACCCGCTGTCGGATCGCTGGGCGGCGCGCGGCCTGGTGCAGCTGCGGCTGCTGCACGGCGGGGGGGCGTGGGACACGGACCCGCGGCTGTCGCTGGGAGCGGTGTACCGATTCGGACGCTAGCCAGCCGCCGAAGGCGGCTCGCGCGGGTTAGACTCTCGAGGTCGCTCCACGGCGGGAGGGTCCCATGGCGAATAGCGAGCCGCAGCTGGCCTCTGCGCACGACCGGCGCACGTTCATGAAGACAGGCAGCGTCGCCACGGCGGCGCTTCTCGCACGAGGCCGAGGCGCCGCTGCCGCCCCAGCCTCCCTTCCCGAGCTGCCCTTCAACCCGAGGACCTCGGGCGCGATGCCGACGCGCAACCTCGGCAGGACGGGCTACCGGGTCGGCGTCTTCAGCCTCGGCGGCCAGGCCGCGATCGAGCGCGGCGGCAACGAGGCGGCGGCCGTGCCGCTCGTCGAGCGGGCGCTCGACCTCGGCGTGAACTACATCGACACCTCGTCGATCTACGGCGGACCGGAGCGCTGGAGCGAGCGCTACATCGGCCAGGTGATGAAGCGCCGGCGGCAGGAGGCGTTTCTCGCCAGCAAGACGAAGGAGCGGACGCGCGACGGCTCGCTGCGCATGCTGGAGCAGTCGCTGAAGCTGCTGAACACCGACCACCTCGACCTGTGGCAGCTCCACGACATCGGCACGCTCGGCGACGTCGACCAGGTGTTCGCGAAGGGCGGCGCGCTGGAGGCTCTCGTCGAGGCGCGCGAGCAGAAGATGGTGCGCTTCCTGGGTCTGACCGGCCATCACCGGCCCGACTCGCTGATGAAGGCGATCGAGCGCTTCCCCTTCGACACGATCCTGATGGCCGTCAACGCCGCCGACGCCCACCACTTCAGCTTCAAGAGCGAGCTGCTGTCGCTCGCGCTCGAGAAGCAGATGGGCATCATCGGCATGAAGGTGACGGGCCGCGGCCGCATCCTCTCGAGCTGGACGCCGCCGTCGCTCGAGGCGCAGAAGCGCTCCTGGGAGGGCGTCGTGATCGCCAACGGGCCCGGCACGCTCGGCATGCGCGAGGCGCTCTCCTACACGCTGACGCTGCCGGTCAGCACCGTGATCATCGGCTGCGACTCGGCCGCGCAGCTCGAGGAGAACCTGCGCCTCGCACGCGAGTTCACGCCGCTGAGCCCGGCGCAGATGGCCGCGCTCGAGGCGAAGGCGGAGCCGGTCTCGAAGCAGGCCCTGTTCTTCCGCTTCTTCGACCGCGCCTAGCGCCGCTCCGAGCGGCGTCTGCGTCGACGCCGCTGGTCGTCCTCCGCGTGTCGGAAGTACAGGTGGAACGCGCAGTCCGGCCCCACGAGCCTGCGCGCGGCGTCGAGCGGAAGCCTCGCCCGCCCGAGGAGCACGAGCCGCCTGTAGCGAGTGAGGATTCTCGTCGTCTCGAGCTGGTCGTGTCGGCTCAATCCGGCGCCTCCGCTTCTTCATCCTGCCAGAACGCGTCCGGGGCCGTGACCTCAGGCGCTGCGCGTCTTACGTCGTTTACAGTTTGCTCACGGAACGTTGAATACTTCGGTGGCCGTGATCCGTATCTTCTACGGAAGCGATGGCCGCCAGCCGGGAGACCCACGCCTCGAAGATCGCACGCCCCGCCCTCGCGGTGCCCGTCGCGTTGTCGCTTTTGCTCGTCACGGCCGGCTGCGGCGGTGGCGGGTCGAAGAGCACGCCGGCGCCCGCGGCCTCTGACGCCGTGGACGTGACGGACGAAGAGGACTTCCCGGCCGACGCCAGCGCCACGCACTACCACCCGATCCACCACGCCGCCTTCGGGCCGATCTACGGCAGCGGCTGCCCGGACTTCGGGCCTTGCGGCTGCGGGGGCGCGACCAACCTCTCGCAGGAGTTCACCTGCCAGATCGAGCACCTCGAGGCGAGCGACGTCCCGATCACGGCGTACCTGTTCGACGGCAGCGCCTGGTCGCAGCGCAGCTCGGCCGCGGACAGCCAGTGCAGCGGTCCCGACTGCTGCTCGTGGAAGCTGGGAGACGAGCCGATCCAGCTCCTCGCGCGGGACGACGTGCGCGGCCTCCTCCACTACTGGGGCGGCTGCCACACACCCGAGCAGTACCAGCGCGCTTACAGCCGGCTCGGCCGCAACCTGCTCGGCTTCTACCTCGACGACGGGTCCTCCGACGAGGAGCTGCAGCAGGTCTCCGAGTTCATGCAGTCGGCGATCCCGGGAGACTGGGAGAACGTCGCGAAGGCGTACCAGAACCGGGAGCCCTCGACGACCAACGGCGGCCTCAGCAAGTGGGCCAACTCCGCCTACGTCGGCGACCTGAGCTTCGAGTTCTCGGGGCTGCAGGACGCGATCGACCGCATCGTGGCGAAAGTGGCGCTACATTCCGGCACCGTACGCGGAGCTCACCGGCTACGCCTACCTCGACACCGGGAGCCCGGACGAGGAGGTCTACTTCCGCCGCCTGCAGTTCGGCGCCCTGCAGCCGGTGATGGCGCACACGCCCTACGCGAACAGCGACCCGTGGCGGCCGGAGTACAGCGCGAGCCTGCTGCAGGCCTACCGCTACTGGGCCTGGCTGCACAAGGAGCTCGTGCCCTACTTCTACAGCTACGCCTACCGGATGTACGAGACACCGGGCCGGCTCGTGGTGCGCCGAGGGCCGATGACCAACTCCCTGCGAGTAGGCAGCGAGCTCTTCGTGCCTGTCGTCACGGAGCCCACGCGCTCGATGACCATCCAGCTCCCGCCGGGGCAGTGGGTCGACTACTGGGACGAGTCGCGCACCCTCTCCGGGACCCTCGCCGACTACGCTGTCCCGCTCGGGCGGGAGCCGATCTTCATCCGTGCCGGGTCACTGATCCCCATGGACGTGCAACGGGCTTACACGGGCCACGGCACCCGGGAGTCGCGCGGCTCGCTCACGATGCTCGTCTACCCGCGCGCCACCTCGAGCTTCCGCTACCGGAGCGACGCGCGCGAGCCGTGGATCACCTTCACCTCGACTCTCACGGGCACGCAGCTCACCCTCACGGCCGACTCGGCGCCTGCCGATCCGATCCTCTACCGCATCGCGCGCTGGACCGATCCGCCGGCGTCCGTCGGTGTGGACGGGCTGCAGGTCACCGTCAACCAGGAGGGGAGCGTCCCGCAGCTGTCGAGCGAGGCGGCGGTCGACGGCTCGAAGGTGAGTGCCTGGTTCTACGACGCCCAGGCGCAGCGGCTCGTCGTCAAGGCCGTCCAGTAGGGCGCCGGCGGGCGGTCGGAGTCGGGCGCGTGCAGCGGGCCGCGTCAGGCACTATGCTGGTGGAACACCTGTAACAACATCTCCGGGCCAGGAGGAGGCGTCGCGCCATATGCGTGATTCCGTCGCCGTGCAGCCCGCGCCATGAGCCTGTCACGGGCCGCGATGAGGCGGCCGATCACGGTCCTGGTCGCCGTGGCGGCCGTGGTGCTGGCCGGCGTGTCCGCGCTGCGCCAGATGCCCCGCGACATCCTCCCGAACCTCGGGATCCCGATCATCTACGTGGCCCAGCCCTACGGGGGGATGGACCCCGCGCAGATGGAAGGCTTCCTGACCTACTACTACGAGTACCACTTCCTCTACGTGACCGGCATCGAGCACGTCGAGTCGAAGTCGATCCAGGGGGTGGCGCTGCTGAAGCTCCAGTTCCATCCCGGCGTCAACATGGCCCAGGCGATGGCGGAGACGATCAACTACGCCAACCGCGCGCGCGCCTTCATGCCGCCGGGCACCGTGCCGCCCTTCATCATGCGCTTCGATGCGGGCAGCGTGCCCGTCGGCGACCTGGTCTTCGCCAGCGACACGCGGGCGGTTGGCGAGATCCAGGACCTGGCGCTCAACCGCGTGCGGCCGCTCTTCGCCACGCTGCCCGGCGTCTCGGCGCCCCCGCCTTTCGGCGCCAGCCAGCGCAGCGTGGTCGTGCGGGTCGACCCGGAGCGCCTGCGCGCCTACGGCATGTCGCCGGACGAGGTGGTGGCCGCGGTGGCCGGCGCCAACACGATCAGCCCGTCCGGCAACGTCCGCATCGGCAGCATGATCCCGATGGTGCCGCTCAACTCCGTCGTCGGCCGGGTGGCCGAGCTCGAGCGCGTGCCGATCCGTCCGGGCTACCCGACCGTGTTCGTGCGCGACGTCGCCTCGGTCGAGGACGGCACGGACATCGCGACGGGCTACGCCCTGGTCAACGGCAAGCGCACCGTCTACATCCCCGTCACGAAGCGCGCCGACGCCTCGACGCTCGAGGTCGTGCGCCTGGTGAAGGCGAACCTCTCGAAGTTCCAGGCGGTGCTCCCGGACGACGTCCGCATCAGCTACCAGTTCGACCAGTCACCCTACGTCGTGCGCGCCATCGACGGCCTGGCTCTCGAGGGCCTGCTGGGCGCGTGCCTGACCGGCCTCATGGTGCTGCTCTTCCTGCGCGACTGGCGGAGCGCCCTGGTCGTCGTGCTGACCATTCCCCTCTCGATCCTGGTCGCCTCGGTCGGGCTGTGGGCGGCCGGACAGACGATCAACATCATGACGCTGGGGGGGCTCGCGCTCGCCGTCGGCGTGCTGGTCGACGAGGCCACGGTCACGATCGAGAACATCCACGCGCGCCTGGTCCGCGGCGAGCGCGTCGCACAGGCCGCCCTGACGGGCACCGAGGAGACCGCCGGGCCCAGGCTGCTGGCCATGCTCAGCATCCTGGCGGTCTTCATCCCCTCGCTGTTCATGGTCGGCGCGGCTCGAGCCCTGTTCGTCCCCATCTCGCTCGCCGTGGGCTTCTCGATGCTCGCGTCGTACCTGCTCTCCACCAGCCTGGTGCCGGTGCTGTCGGTATGGCTGCTTCGCGGCCACGACCGGCAGCCGGGGCGCCCGTCGGCGTTCGAGGCCTTCCGCGAGCGCGTGGCCGGCGTCGTGGCGAGGCTGACGCGGCGGTCGGGTTGGGTGGTCGCCGCCTACCTGGCTGTCGCCCTCCTCGCCATCCTCGTGCCGACGTCGCGGCTCGGCGTCGAGATCTTCCCGCGCGTCGACGTGGGGCAGTTCCAGCTTCGCCTGCGCGCGCCTGCCGGGACCCGGATCGAGCAGACGGAGAAGATCACGCTCGCGGCGCTGCGGCTCGTGGCCGACGAGGTCGGGCCGTCAAACGTCGAAAGCACGCTCGGCTTCGTCGGCGTCCAGCCCGCCAGCTACCCGATCAACACGATCTACCTGTGGACCGGCGGCCCCGAGGAGAGCGTGATGCAGGTCCAGCTGCGGCCCGGGTCGGTGGCGCTGGAGCCGCTCCAGGAACGGCTGAGGCAGAAGCTGGCGCACGGCCTGCCGGGCGTCAGCGTCTCGTTCGAGCCGAGCGACATCGTCAGCCGGATCCTGAACATGGGCGCGCCGACGCCGCTCGAGGTAGCGGTCAGCAGCCCTAGCCTGCCCCTCACGCGCGAGATCGCGGAGAAGCTGCGCCAGCGGCTGGCCGCCATCCCCTCCCTGCGCGACCTCCAGTACGGCCAGTCGCTCGACTATCCCGCGCTGCAGGTGAGCCTGGATCGCGAGAAGGCCGGCATCCTCGGGCTCAAGGCGATCGACGTGTCGCGCGCCTTGACCGCCGCGACCTCCTCGAGCCGCTTCACGGCGCCCGTGTACTGGGCCGACCCGACGAGCGGTGTCGCCTACCAGGTGCAGGTGGAGGTCCCCGACGCCGAGATGAGCTCGCTCGAGGACCTGAAGAACGTCCCCCTGAGCGGCACGGCAGGCCGGCCGCTGCTGCTGCAGAACGTGGCGAGCGTCGCCGAGAGGGCGACGGTGGGGGAGTACGACCGCTACAACATGCAGCGCACGATCACGCTCTCGGCGAACGTCTTCGGGGAAGACACCGGGCGGCTCGACCGGCGCGTCTCGCTCGCCCTGGCGCAGCTCGGGGCTCTACCCGCGAAGGTGACGGTCGCGGTGCGGGGGCAAATCGCCGCGCTGCGCCAGATGCTCGACGGCCTGCGCACCGGCCTGGCGCTGACGGTCGTGGTGGTGTTCCTGCTGCTCGCAGCCAGCTTCCAGTCCCTGCGTCTGTCGCTCGCGGTGATGTCCAGCGTGCCGGCGGTGATCGCCGGAGTCGTGCTGGCGCTCTGGATCAGCGGGACGACCATCAACATCCAGTCGTTCATGGGAGCGATCATGGCGATCGGCGTGGCGACCGCGAACTCGATCCTGCTCGTCACGTTCGCCGAGAGGGCGCGCCAGGCCGGCCAACCGGCGGCTTCCGCGGCGGTCCACGCCGCCCGCGAGCGGCTGCGGCCGATCCTGATGACGAGCGCCGCGATGATCGCGGGCATGGTCCCGATGGCGATCGGGCTGGGCGAGGGAGGCGAGCAGACCGCACCTCTGGGCCGAGCCGTCATCGGGGGGCTGGTCGCGGCCACGCTCGCGACGGTGGTCATCCTGCCGTCCGTCTATTCCGTCCTCCAGTCGAACCGTCCCGTCGGCTCGGGCTCTCTCGAGCCGCGGGAGAACCCCGAACCCTGACCCGGAGGGAGTCGAAGCGATCATGAGAGCTTCCGCAAGGGCCGTCCTGCGGCCGAGAGGAGCGATCCTCTCGCCGATTGCAGGGATCCTCTTGATCAGCGCGGCGTGTCGGCCCGCGCCTCCTGCACCCGCCGGCACGGCACCGGCCCTGTCGGCGGTGACGGTGAGCCTGGCCCGGGCCCGGAAGGGCCCGATCAGCCGGAGGATCTCGCTGCCCGCGATCATCCGGCCGCACGAGCAGGCCGTGCTCTACGCCAAGGTCGCCGGCTACCTCAAGACGATCCGTGTCGACAAGGGCGACCGGGTCCGCGAAGGCGACCTGCTCGCGGAGATCGAGTCGCCGGAGCTGGCGGCGGACCTCACGCGGCAGAAGGCCGAGGTGGCCGTCGCCGACGTGGCGTTCCGCAGGGCGAGCGAAGCGCAGAAGAAGGCCCCGGACCTCGTGATGCCCCAGACCGTGGACGACGCGAAAGGGAAGCTCGAGGTGGCCCAGGCGACCCTGGCCCGGACGGAAACACTGCTCGCCTACACGAAGATCCGGTCGCCGTTGTCGGGCATCGTCACCAAGCGCTCGGTCGATCCCGGGGCGTTCATCGCCGCGGCCACAGGCGGCAGCGTGGCCCAGGGTGCCCTGCTGACGGTGATGGACATCCGTTCCGTGCGGGTCGAGATCCCCGTTCCGGAGCCCGAAGTGCCGTTCGTGAAGGTCGGGCTGCCGGTCGAGGTCACCGTGGACGAGCTCGCGGGGCGGTCGTTCAGGGGCGCCGTGACCCGCTTTGCCTACGCGCTCGACGAAGCGTCGAAGACGATGACCGCCGAGGCGGAGATCCCGAACCCGAAGGGCGAGCTGCGGCCGGGGATGTACGCGCGGGCACGGGTTGCCATGGAGCACAGGGCGGAGGCCCTCCTGGTCCCGGCCGCGGCGCTCACCGGCGGGAAGGGGCAGGACTACGTGTTCACGGTGTCGGAGGGGAAGGCCCGGCGAGTGCCGGTGAAGCTGGGCTTCCGCGACGGCGACGACGTCGAGATCCTGGACGGCCTCGCCCCTGACCAGGGCGTCGTGCTGTTCGGGGCGAATCCGCCCGCCGACGGCCAGCCCCTGGTCGTGGCGGAGGCGCGATGACCGTGGCGCCCACGTCGCTCGTCCTCGCCGGGGTCCTCGCGGCAGGCGCGGCCCCGTCTCCCATCGACCTCGCGACGACCCTGCGCCTGGCCGGGGCCAACGGTGTCGAGATCCGGATCGCCCGCGAGCGGCTCGAGGCGGCGAAAGCCGGCGCCACGAGCGCCGTCACGCAGTTCCTACCCTGGCTGTCCGCGGGAGCGACCTATCGGGCGCACGGCGGCCTCGTCCAGGACGTGGCGGGGGACGTGATCGAGGCCGACAAGGACGCGCACACCGTCGGCGTGGCCCTCAGTCTGCAGGTCGACGTGGGTGACGCCGTGTACCGGACGCTGGCCGCGCACCAGGCGCGCGCCGCAGCGGAGCAGCAGCTCGAGGCCCGGCGACAGGAGACGCTCGTCCGCGCGGCGCAGGCCTACTTCGACCTGCTGGAGGCACAGGCGGCCGTCCGGGTGGCAGCGGACGCGCTCGGCATCTCGCGGGACTACGAGTCGCAGCTCCACCGGGCCGTGGACGCCGGCATCGCGCTCAAGGGCGACGAGCTGCGGGTGAGCGTCCAGACCCACCGCAACCAGCTCGCTCTCCAGCAGGCCCAGGAAGAGCGCAGGGTGCTCGCTGCGCGGCTCGCCGAGGCGCTGCGGCTGGACCCCACGACCGAGCTGGTCGGCCAGGACGTCGAGCTCGCCCCGCTCGTCCTCGTCCCGGCGACGGAGTCGCTCGAGTCCCTGGTCGCCGAAGCGGTCGCGGCGCGGCCGGAGGTGAAGGAGTCGCTCGCGCTCGTGCGCCTCGCCGACGAGACCCGCAAGGGAGCCGTCTACGGCCCGCTCATCCCAACCGTCGCCGGCCAGGCGGCCGTTGGCAACCTCGGCGGGGGCAGAGACGGCGGTCTCGTGGTCTCCGGGTCGTCGCGGGACTACCTGGCGGCGGTCGGCTGGCGGATCGGCCCCGGCGGCCTGTTCGACCTCGGCCGCATCCGCGCGTCACGCGCCCGGCTGGGAGAGGCGCAGTGGAACGCCGAGAAGCTGAAGGACGGCGTCGCGCGCGAGGTCGTCGAGGCGCACGCGCGCGTGCTCTCGCGGCAGGAGCAGGTGGCGACGGCCAAGGAGGCGCTCGCTGTGGCCGAGCAGGGCCTGGAGCTGGCCAGGGGCCGGAAGCAGTTCGAGGTGGGTGTCGTCCTCGAGAACATCCTCGCCGAGCAGGACCAGACCCGGACGCGCCAGGACTACGTGCGCGCCATCGGCGAGTACGATAAGTCCCAATACGCACTGGCGCGGGCGCTGGGGCGGCTCGGCCGGGTCGCACCGCCCGCCGCCGTGCCGTGACGGCGTGCCGTCGGTCCATCTGACGCTGTTCCGCGGAGCGTCTACCATGGCGGCCGTGTCCGAGGCTTCGTCAGCGCGGTCGAGCCGCACAGCACGACTCCTGGACTGCTCGTACCTCTTGTTCCCGTGGCTCCTGCTCCCGCTGATGCTCTTCGTCTCGAGGGACTTCGGGAACACGTGGGACGAGAAGATCCACCAGATCGAGGGGGAGATCGCGTGGGACTTCTGGAGGGACGTGCCGCTGCCCGAGCACCCCCCGGACCGCGCGTCCCATCTCTACGGGGCCCTGTTCGACGTGATCTGCGTCGCCGCGCAGCGCGTGATTCCCGGCGACATCTGGACGACGCGCCACTACGTCAACGCCGCCTTCGGATGGCTCGGAATCCTGTACGCCGGCCGCCTCGGGGCGCGTCTTTTCGGCCGTGGCACCGGGCTGCTGGCGATGGTCCTGCTGGCCCTGACTCCGCGATACTTCGGCGACGCCCCGAACAACGCCAAGGACGTCCCCTTCGCGGCGCTCACGATGGTGGCTTTGTACCACCTGGCCGGCATCGAAGCCCGGCGGCCCTATCTCGGCTGGCGCTCACTGGCCTGGTTCGCCATGGCCGCGGCGATGGCGCTCGACGTCCGCGCGGGCGGCGTGCTGCTCGTCGTCTACCTCGCAGTCGCGCTCGCGGTCGCCGCCGTCCGCGCGCGGGACACGTCGCTCGCGTCCCTCTCGAACGTCGCCTGGCGCTGGGCCGTGGTGACCGTGGCCGTGCTCCTGCTGGGGACGCTCTTCTGGCCGTGGGCCTTTCAGAGACCGCTGGTCGGTCCGCTGATCGCGCTGTCCCAATTCTCGACCTTCTTCTGGAACGGCTCCGTCCTGTTCGCCGGACGCATGATCCGCGCCAAGGCACTCCCCTGGGAGTACGTTCCCACGTGGCTGGCGATCACGACGCCGCCGGTGCTGCTCCTCGGCGCCGCGCTCTCGTGGGCCCGATTGAGGCGGCGAGATGAGCTTTGGCCGCTCGTCGGCCTGTGGAGCGCCACGGTCTTTCCCCTCGCCTTCGTCATTGTGCGCCACTCGACGCTCTACAACGGGATCCGGCATCTGCTGTTCGTCGTCCCCACGCTCGCGGTGCTGGCCGCCGCCGGCTGGGCCGCGGTGCTGGCTCGCACGCGCGGCTGGACGAGACCCGCCGCCGCCGCCGCGCTCGCCCTCGGCCTGGCCGAGCCGGCTTTCTTCTGCCTGCGCAACCACCCCAACGAGATCGTCTACTTCAACCGCCTCGTCGGAGGTCCGCGTGGCGCCTTCGGGCGCTTCGACCTCGACTACTGGGGCAACTGCGTGCTGCAGGAGGTGCGATGGGCCGATCGCCTGGCACGCAGCTCCGGGGTGCCTCTCGTCGTCTCGGGGCAGCCGCCCCACGTGGTCCAGTTCGACAGTGGACGCTTCGCCTCCCTCAGCTTCACCGGTCCCGAGCAGGGACTGCATCACCTCGAGATCGAACCGGTGTGGGGCCCCGGGCGGGAAGCGTGGCGCACGGCGACAAGGAGCGACGTGCTCCACTGGGTGAGCACCAGCGACGGGGCCGTGCTTTGCGTCACCCTGGCCGGCCCGCGGTTCGCCGACGTCGCCTCAAGCCTGAAGATGGTGCCCCCGACGCTGCGCGGACCCGGTTCGCAGCCGCTCGGTGAGGTGGGCGTCACGCCCACCGGTACTTCACCGCTTCGGGCGCGCCATCACGGCGCGGGGTACGGCGATCGGCCGGCCCACGAGCTGCGGGCGTTTCGTCGGGCCGAAGCCGACGTTCATCTCCTGGTCGAGGACGAGCGCGCGGCCGGTGAACCACAGGCTCAGTGTCGAGCAGAACGGTGTCTCGTACTGGCAGACCTTGACCGTGTAGGTGTCGTCGGCCGTCCAGGCGCCGGTGGCGGCCACGGGCTGCTCGGCGCCGCCCGTGAGCGCACCCGTGCTGACACGCACCTGGCTCGGAAGCGTGCCGCCGCGCCGCCACTCGCCGCTGCCGCAGGGCACGCGGCTGTCGACGCCGCCGGCGCGGACAAGGAGCGTGGTCTGGAGCCCCGTCTCGAGGCCGATCGCCTCGATCCCGTCGTCGTTCTTCGGCAGCTCGTAGCGGCGGCCGGAGATCTCGCGGGCGATCGGGGACGTCGGGCGTCCCGGCTGCGGCCGCAGCGACAGGCTGGCCAGCTTCTGCGCCAGGCGCTCCCGGACCGCGGGGTCCTCCGGCAGGGGCGCCGGCTTCATCGCCGGGAGCAGGTGCTCCCACGCGAGGTTGAGGACGGCCTGCATGTCGCGCACGCCGCTGGTGATCGCGACCACCGCGTCCTGCTCGGGCATCACGATGCAGTACTGGCCGAACGCGCCGTCGCCGCGGTAGATGCCGTGGCGGCAGCGCCAGAACTGGTAGCCGTAGCCCTGCTCCCAGTCGCTCGCCGGGTTGCTCCCGTTCGACACCTCTCGGCCGGTCGCGGCGTCCACCCACTCGGCGGGCAGCAGGCGACGCCCGTTCCACTCGCCGCGCCGCAGGTACAGCTGGCCGAAACGCGCGATGTCCTCCGTCGTGAGCGAGAGACCGAAGCCGCCGAGGCTGACGCCCTTCGGGCTCGCGTCCCACTTCGGGCTGCGGATGCCCAGGGGCTCGAACAGGCGCGGCCGCAGGTAGTCGACGAGCGGCATGCCGGTCACCTTCTGGACGATCGCGGAAAGCATGAAGCTGGCCGGCGTGTTGTAGACGAAGTGCGTGCCGGGCTTGTGGGCCACCGGCAGGGCGAGGAAGGCGCGTGTCTGGGACACCCCGGGGTCGGTGAAGGGGAACTTCTCGATCACGTCCGCGTGGTGGCCGGTCGACATGGACAGCAGGTCCCGCACGCGCATCGCCTTCAAGTTGTCGCTCGGGTTCTCCGGCGCGTCCTCGGGGAAGAAGGAAAGGACGCTGTCGTCCAGGCTCAGCTTTCCCTCGGCGATCGCGAGGCCGACGCCCGTCGAGGTGAAGCTCTTGCTGAGCGAGAAGAGCACGTGCGGGTCGTCGCGCCGATAGGGCCCCCACCAGCCCTCGGCCACGACGTGGCCGTGGCGCAGCACCATCACGCTGTGCAGGGCGTCGATCTTCTTCTCGGCGTCGAGGACCAAGGCGAGGATGCCGGAGGGTGCGATGCCCTGCGCCTCGGGCGTGCTGCGGGGCAGGCCCGCGGGCGGCTCGGCCGCCGCGGCGGCGGTCGCGGCACACGAAAGGAGAAGCGAGGCGGCGATCAGTCTCATGGCGGGGGATTCTCTCAGATCCCGAGCCAAGGGGTGCCGCAGCCGCTCCACGCCGGGCGGTCAGGGGTTGTCCGGGTGGACCTCGACGTCCGGGTCGAGTGTCACGACGCCCGTGAGCCCGTACTTGTAGAAGCCCGGGGCGGCGTCCTCGTTCACCTCGCAGTGGATGACGTGGCGCGCCTTCTCCCCGGGTGACAGGACCTGGTGCGAACAGCCCTGGAAGAGGGGCGGTCGCTCCTTGTCGTCCGTTCGGCCATCGAGCCGCCGCTTGAACCTGGCCTGCCCGATCTCCACGGGCGGACGGCGCGAGTCGATGGCCGGACAGCCGTTCTCGACCTTGAAGCGCGCCATGCCACCCGGCACCACGCAAACCGAAGCGGGAGTCACTTCGGGGACGCAACGGCCCTCCTTGTTCGGTTGCAGCTCGATGACCACCTTGACCAACTGCGCACCGTAGACGCAGCCGGAGAAGGTGTCCGCCGCGACGGTGATCCTTTGGTGCCGGTGGCCCGGGAGCCTCCCTCTCGCGGCAGCCTGCTCATCCTCGCCGTAGCCGACATGCCCGGCGAAGACGGCCGCCGACGTCCCGAGCATCTGATGCGCCCAGGCATTGTCGGGCTGCAGCTCGATGATGCGCCGGTAGGCGGCGGCTGCGTCGGCCCAGCGGCCGGTCGAGTAGTGCAGCCAGCCAAGGACGCGATGGTTGGGGACGAAGCCCGGCCGCAGCGCGACCGCTTGACGGGCCTGCTCCAGAGCGGCCTCGGGTTGTCCGGCGTCGAGCAGCAGCCTCGAGTAGAGCCGGCGGATCTCATCCGAGCGCGGCCTCAGCGTCAGGGCCAGCCTCAGCTCTTCGAGCGCCTCGGACGAGCGGCCCCGGCTCGACAGGATGCGCGCGAGCGAGGCCCGGACCTCGGCTGCGCCCGGGTCGAGCCGCAGGGCCTCCTGCGCCTCGTCGCGGCCGCGATCGGCCCAAGAGGCGTCGCGCGTCTCTCGGTAGACCTCGAGGCAGGCGCGGGCCAGGGCGGCGTGGGCCATCGCGAAGCGAGGATCGGCGCCAAGCGCCGACTCGAGGCGCGCCACCGCGGCCTTCGAGTTCCCGGGCTTGTCGGGGCGGTCGAGCAGCGCGAGCGCGCTGGCGTAGTCCTGCCAGGCGGAGGGGCTGGCGGTCGGCCGCGCGGCGATCAGCGCGCGCTGCTGTGGATTGATGCTGAGGCGGAGCGCGCTGGCGACGCCCTCCGCGACGCGCGACTGCAGCTCGAAGAGTTGCGGGAAGGCGCCGTCGAAGGTCCCGCTCCACGCGACGACGTTCGACGGGCTGCGCACGAGGCTGAGGTTCACGCGCAGCTTGTCCTGCGAACGCTGGAGGACGCCGTCCAGCAGGTAGCTCGCGTCGAGGGCGCGGGCCACGCCGGGCAGATCGCCCTTGCGATCGTGGTAGGCGAGCGTGGCCGGGCGGGAGAGCACCTGGACCCCGTCGATCGCGGCGAGCGAGCCGACCACGACCTCGGCGATGCCCACCGCAGTGGCGTCGTGCTCCGGCTGCCCGGTCAGGTTCGTCAGGGGCAACACGGCGACCACCGGCGCGAGGCTGGGGCTGCTGGTGGACGGGGCACGGCCCTGCCACGAGTGCCGCGCGCCCCAGGCGAGTGCCAGCACCGCCAGGCCGGCGAGGCCGATCCGCATGCTGCGCCTCACGGCCGCCCGGACGTACGGCGCCGGGATCCGGTGGGGCGAGGAGCCCGAGGAGTCGACCTCGGGGAGCCTCTCGCGCACGTTGCGCAGCTCGCGGGCGAGGTCGAGCGTCGAGGCGTAGCGCTCGGCCGGCTCCTTCGCCAGGCAGCGCTCGATGACCCAGCGCGCCGGGGAGGGCAGGGCCGGGTTCAGCGTGGCGAGCGACTCCGGCGTCGCCTCGATGATCGCGGCGATCGTCTGGGCGGGCGTCTCGCGGCGGAAGGCCTGGCGTCCGCTCGCCATCTCGTAGAGGATCGCTCCGAGCGCGAACTGATCGGAGCGGTAGTCCACCGCCTTCCCGCGTGCCTGCTCGGGGGACATGTAGCCGGCCGTCCCCAGCACCGCGCCCGCAGCCGTCTGCGGCGAGGGCAGGCCGGGCCAGGTGGGCGCGGCCGAGTCGAACCACTGCTCGCTGGCGCCCGAGCCGTCGCCGCGCAGCTTGGCCAGGCCGAAGTCGAGAATCTTGACGAATCCGTCGCGCGTCACCATTACGTTCTCGGGCTTCAGGTCCCGGTGGACGATGTCGGCGGCGTGCGCCTTGGCGAGCCCGTCCGCGAGCTGCGTGGCGAGCTCGAGCAGCCGGCGGACGGGGAAGGGGCGAGCCTCCGGGTCCTGGATCATCTCGCGCAGCGTCTGCCCCGAGACCAGCTCCATGACGATGTAGGGCAGGCCCGACGTCTGGCCGATCTCGTGGATCGTGACGATGTTGGGATGGTCGAGCGAGGAGGCGGCGCGCGCCTCCTGCGCGAAGCGGCCCAGGCGATTGGTGTCGGCGGCGAAGCGCTCGGGCAGGAAGAGAGGAGCTCGTAGCGCCCGAACCGCAGGCCGACGGAAGTGGCATGGCCCGCAGCGCACCTCTTTGCCTTCGGCAACGGCCGGGAGTCACACTACGCCCCGGCGCGCACGGTGGTCAAGACAAAGGCCTGCGCGGCCGTCAAGACAAGAAGGTTGCAGAGGAGGCACGGAATGGCGAGGCCTGAGACTCTGAACGCCGAAGGCGTGCGCCGAGCTGGACGTCGTCGCGTCATCTGCCGCGCCATCGCCGTGCTCGTCCTGCTGCCCGGGGCCACCAGCCTGGCGCCGGTGCCGGCCGCCACGGCCCGGGACGCCGGCGCTGGTCAAGGATCCCTCGGCGCGCGCATCGACCCGTACGTGGCCAGGCAGCGGCTGGTGGTGCTGACCGACATCGCGAACGAGCCGGACGACCAGATGTCGATGGTGCGGCTGCTCGTCTACTCGAACCAGCTCGACGTCGAGGGGCTCGTCGCGACGACGTCGACCTGGATGAAGAAGGCGGTCCGGCCCGACGTCATCCGCACGGTGCTCGATGCCTACGAGCAGGTCCAGCCAAGGCTGCTGGAGCACCAGCCGGGCTTCCCGACCGCGGCCGCGCTCCGGAGCGTCGTGACGTCCGGCCAGCCGGCGTACGGGATGGCGGCAGTCGGCCCCGGCAAGGCGTCGCCCGGGTCGGAGCTGATCGTGCGCGCCGTGGACCGGGCCGACCCGCGGCCGCTGTGGATCACGATCTGGGGTGGGGCGAACACGCTGGCGCAGGCGCTCCTCGACGTGCGCGCGTCGCGCACCTCCGACGAAGTCGAGCGCTTCGTCTCGAAGCTGCGCGTGTACTCGATCTCCGACCAGGACGACGCGGGCCCCTGGCTGCGCCGCGAGTTCCCGGGCCTGCACTACATCGCGATGCCCTCGCCGCCGGACGGCGAGCAGTACTACTACGCGACCTGGACCGGCATCAGCGGGGACCGCTTCTACCGCAACTGCGCCGGAGCCGACTTCACCACCTTCTCCGACGCCTGGGTGGACGCGAACATTCGCGCCAAGGGGCCTCTGGGCAAGCTCTACCTGCGTCCCTGCTGCATCCACGAGGGCGACACGCCGTCGTTCCTCGGCCTCCTCGGCAACGGGCTCGCCGGCGCCATGAGCCCGGCCTTCGGCGGCTGGGGCGGTCGCTACGTGTGGCGGCAGTTCTACGGCGAGACACGGCCGCTGTGGACGCAGGGCGGCGACTCCTACCCGGGAAGGGACAACTCCAAGGACTCGGTGGTGGGCAGCGACGGCGGCACGTACACGTCCGACCAGGCCACGATCTGGCGCTGGCGCACGGCGTTCCAGCACGACTTCGCGGCGCGCATGGACTGGACGATCAAGGACGTGCACGAGGCGAACCACAACCCCGAGGTCGTCGTGAACGGGAGCGCGGGCCAAGCGCTCCTGATGCTCGACGCCCGGGTCGGGACGCCCGTCACCCTCGACGCGGCGGGCACGCGAGACCCGGACGGCAACGGGCTCCGCTACCACTGGTTCTACTATCCGGAGGCGGGCGAAGGCATTCCCGGCCGGCCGGTCTATGCCGGATCGCCGTGGGCGCGAGCCAACACACCCGCCGGCGGAATCCCTCCGGCTCCCGCAGGCGGACCGCGACCGCCCACGCCACGCGTCACCGTCCAGGACGACGCGGCGCAGAAGGCGACCGTGGTCCCGAAGGTCGCGGGGATCGCTCACGTCATCCTGGCCGTCGAGGACGACGGGTCGCCTTCGCTGACGTCCTATCGGCGGATCGTCTTCGACATCCGGCCGGCGCCGCGGACCGACTAGGGGGGGCCCTGCCGCAGGCTCCGTCCGAGGGGCCACCATCGTTAGAATCGCCTCAGCGATTCACCGCAGCATGTCGAGAACTCGCCGTCCGCTCCGACTTCCTTGTGAAGCGCGCGATGGTAGGCGCCAGGATCGAGAGGAGCCAGACATGAAGTACATGCTGATGATGCACGCCGGGCGCGGGAAGGGTGACTGGGGGGTCCTCGACTGGGCGCCACAGGACCTCAAGGCGCACATCGACTTCATGTTGCGCCTCAACAAGGACCTCACCGAGTCGGGGGAGCTGGTGGGCGCCGAAGGCCTCGCGGGGCCGGCCGAGGCGAGGGTGGTGCGGGCGACGAAGGGCGGCGCGCCCGCGGTCGACGCCGACGGGCGGCTGGCGGGCCACTACCGCCTGGACGCGGTTCGTGCCCACCTGCTCGAGATGGCAGGAGACGACCAGGCCGCCATCGAGCGCTATCGGACCGCTGCGGAACGGACGGCGAGCCTTCCGGAGCGGAGTTACCTCATCAGCCGGGCCGCCCGGCTCACTGCCCGCCGGACGACGGGTGAGGGGAGAAACCCCGATGCAGAACCTCGCGACCTCGACCGTGAGCAGCCCGACCGACCATAGCCAGGGCCGCCGTCCGCGCTCGAGGCTCCAGAGCGTCGGCGCAGTGTTCGCCGGAGTGCTCGCGATCGTCGTGCTTTCGATCGCCACCGACGTGGCGTTGCACGCGAGCGGTGTCTACCCGCCGCTCGGACAGCCGATGGCCGCCGGGCTCTTCGTGCTGGCGACGGCGTATCGGGTCGCCTATGGCGTCCTCGGCGGCTACCTCACGGCAAGGCTCGCGCCCCGGCGACCGATGGCGCACGCGATCGTGCTCGGCGTCGTGGGCCTCGCCGTCGGCATCGCGGGCGCTGCGGTGACGTGGAGCCGGGGGCCCGAGTTCGGGCCGCACTGGTACCCGATCGCGATCGCTGCCATTGCGCTCCCGTGCGCGTGGGCGGGTGGCCGGCTGGGCGGCGGGAGGGGAGGGGCTGACGGCTCGTGGTAGTCTGCCGCTCGCTTCCGCGACCGCGGAAATCACCGAGGGGGTTCGAGGCCATGATGAGAGCCAAGCCCGTCGCCATCTTCGGCCTGGTCGTCCTCTCAGGCTCGTGCAGCACCGCATGGGCCCAGGAACGCGCCGTCTACCTGGACCCGGCGCAGCCGATCGAGCGTCGCGTCGACGACCTGGTCGGCCGCATGACCCTCGAGGAGAAGGCCTCGCAGCTCGTCAACCGCACACGCGCCATCCCTCGGCTGGGCGTCCCGGAGTACAACCTGTGGTCCGAGGGGCTCCACGGCGTCGCCAACAACGGGATCGCGACCGTCTTCCCACAGGCAATCGGTCTCGCCGCGACCTTCGATGCGCCGCTCGTGAAGCGGATGGCCGAGGCGACGGCCGTCGAGGCACGGGTGAAGTTCAACCAGGCGGCCCGGGCCGGCCGCGGCGGGCGGATCTTCCAGGGGCTCACGTTCTTCTCGCCGAACATCAACATCTTCCGCGACCCGCGCTGGGGCCGCGGCCAGGAGACTTACGGCGAAGACCCGTACCTCACGGGCAGGCTCGGTGTCGCGTTCATCACGGGCCTGCAGGGCAGAGACCCCGAGCACCCGGTGGTCACCGCCACCGCCAAGCACTACGCGGTCCACAGCGGGCCCGAGCCGCTGCGCCACGGGTTCGACGCGAAGGCCTCCCTCCACGACATCGAGGACACGTACCTGCCGGCCTTCCGCGACGCCGTGGTCGAGGCCGGGGTCAAGTCGGTGATGTGCGTCTACAACGCGATCAACGGCGTCCCGGGTTGCGCCAACGAGTTCCTGCTCGACGGCACGCTGCGCGAGCAGTGGAAGTTCGGCGGCTTCGTCACCGGCGACTGCGATGCCGTGCGCGACATCGAGACCGGCCACAAGTACGTGAAGACCGCGGCCGAGGCCGGTGCCGCCGCGATCAAGGCCGGTCTCGACAACGACTGCACGACCGCCGGCTTCATTCAGCAGTCGGCGTCTCCCGACTACCAGCGCTACGTCGACGCCGTGAAGCAAGGGCTGCTGCCCGAGGCGGACGTCGACGTCGCGCTGAAGCGGATGCTGCGCACGCGCTTCCAGCTCGGCCTGTTCGACCCGCCGGGCTCGGTCAAGGCCGCGCAGGTAGAGGACTCCGAGCTCGACAGCCCGCAGCACCGGCAGATCGCCCTGCAGCTCGCGCGCGAGTCGATGGTGCTGCTGAAGAACGACGGCCTGTTGCCCTTCGCCAAGCAGCCGGCGCGGATCGCCGTCGTCGGCCCGCTCGCCGACTCGAGCCGCGTGCTGCTCGGCAACTACAACGGCTTCCCGTCCCGCTCGACGACGGCCCTCGACGGCATCCGCAGGCAGTTCCCGCAGGCGCGCGTCGTGTTCGAATCGGGCACGAAGTACCTGCGGCCGGAGCCGCTGGTGCCGGCGTCGGTGCTGACCCACGAGGGCGGGGAGCCCGGCCTGAAGGCCGAGGTGTTCGAGAAGCCGGACTTCAGCGGCGCTCCCGTCGAGACGCGGGCCGACGCGCAGCTGGCTCTCGGCCGCGAACCGGGCGGGCCGATCGACTTCGCGTCGCCGAAGACGCCGCCGCGGCCGACGCGCTGGACGGGTTTCCTGACGCCCACCGAGTCCGGCCCGTACCGCATCGGGGTGCAGGGCTGGGGCAACCGCCTCTTCCTCGACGGCAAGAAGCTCGTGGACACGACCGGAGGTTTCCCGCCGCCGCCCAGCGTCGTGGACGTGCAGCTCGAGAAGGGCCGCCGCTACGCACTCACCGTGGAGATGGTGCCGCGGTTCTTCGCCACCGCGCGCCTCGTCTGGATGCCGCCAATGACCGACCTCCTGGACCGTGCCGTGGCCGCCACTCGCGACGCCGACGTGGTGGTGGCCGTCGTCGGCATCACCTCCGACCTCGAGGGCGAGGAGAACGGCGTCGACCAGCCCGGCTTCAAGGGCGGCGATCGGACGAGCCTGGACCTGCCGCAGCCCGAGCAGGGGCTGCTCGAGGCCGTGAAGGCCACCGGCAAGCCGCTGGTCGTGGTCTTGATGAGCGGCAGCCCGCTCGCCGTGAGCTGGGCGAGCGAGCATGCGAATGCCATCCTGCAGGCTTGGTACCCCGGCGAGGAGGGGGGCGTCGCGATCGCGCAGACGCTCGCGGGAGAGAACAACCCCGCTGGCCGGCTGCCGGTCACCTTCTACAAGGGCGTCGAGCAGCTCCCCGACTTCACCGACTACTCGATGGCGAACCGGACCTACCGCTACTTCTCCGGCGAGCCGCTCTATCCGTTCGGCTTCGGCCTGAGCTACTCGACGTTCGCCTACTCCGGCCTCGAGCTGTCGAGCCGGACGATCGCCGCGGGCGAGCCCCTGCAGCTGAAGGTCGACGTGATGAACACGAGCGCCCGGGACGGCGACGAGGTCGTGCAGGTGTACCTCCGGTTCCCGAAGCTGGCCGGCGCCCCGCGCCACGCCTTGCGTGGCTTCTCGCGGGTCCACCTGCGGGCCGGCGAGAGCCGGAGCGTCCGCTTCGACCTCGGCGACCGGGATCTCAGCTTCGTCGACGAGGCCGGGGCGCGAAAGGTCGGCGCGGGCGCGTACGGCATCAGCGTCGGCGGCGGGCAGCCCGGACGAGCGGCGCCTTTCGCCGAGGCCGACTTCACGATCACGGGCGAGCGCGTGCTTCCGCGCTGAGGGACGTGAAGCGAGGCCGATCTTGAGCCGCGATCTCGTCGTCGGCCTCGATTGCAGCACCACGGCGAGCAAGGCGATCGTGTGGGACGCCGGGGGCCGCGCCGTGGCCGAGGGGCGCAGCCCGCTCGGCGTGATGACGCCGCAGCCGGGCTGGCACGAGCAGCCGGCCGAGTCGTGGTGGGGGGCCACCTGCCTGGCACTCCAGGAAGCGACTCGCGTGGTGGACGCCCGCCGCCTGGCCGCCCTGTGCGTCACGCACCAGCGCGAGACGTTCGTGCCCGTGGGCGAGGACGGCGCGCCCCTGCGTCCGGGCATCCTCTGGATGGACGAGCGCGCCGGGCCCCTTCTGCCATCTCTCTCTCGCCTTTGGGGCGAGAACAGCTTCCATCGCCTGACCGGCAAGCCCCTGTCGGCCAACCTGACGATCGCCAAGATCGCCTGGCTGCGCGAGCACGAGCCCGAGGTCTTCGCACGCGCCTTCAGGTACCTGGACGTGGGCGCCTTCCTGGTTCATAGGCTCAGCGGGCTCGTTCGCACGGGGTGGGGCAGCGCCGACCCGACCGGCATGTTCGACATGACGCGCAACGCCTGGGCCGAGACGCTCCTGGAGACGATCGGCGTGCGAGCGGGGCAGCTGCCCGAGGTCTTTCCGCCGGGGGCGATCCTGGGGAACGTGACGGCGACGGCGGCTCGAGCGACCGGCCTGCCCGAGGGACTGCCGCTCGTGGCCGGGGTCGGCGACGGCCAGAGCAGCGGCCTGGGTGTCGACATCACCCGGCCGGGCCTTGCGTACCTCGCGCTCGGCACGTCGGTGATCGCCGGTACCTTCAGCGCGGACTACGTGGTCGGCGCGGCGTTCCGCACGATGGTCGGCGGGCTCGCGGGCAGCTTCGTGCTCGAGGCGCCCCTGCTCGGGGGCGGGTACACGCTCCAGTGGTTCATGGAGAGATTCGCGGGCACGAGCGATCAGGAGGCCCTCGAGCGCGAGGCGAGCGAGCTTCCGCCCGGGAGCGAGGGCCTGGTGCTGGTCCCCTATTGGAACGGCGTGCTCGGCCCGTACTGGGACGACACCGCCAGCGGGATCGTCGTGGGCTGGCGCGGGTTCCACCGGCCGGTGCACCTCTACCGGGCGATCCTGGAAGGGATCGCCTTCGAGCTGCGGCTCGACATCGCCGGCGTCGAGACGGCGAGCGGACGGCCCGTCGAGTCACTCGTGGCAGTCGGGGGAGGGGCGCGCAGCGACCTGTGGGTCCGGACGATCGCCGACGTCACGGGCAAGCCCGTCGTGCGGTCGAGCACGACCGAGGCCGCGGCGCTGGGTGCGGGAGTCCTGGCGTCCGCGGCGGTGGGCCTGCACGCCGACGTGCCGCGGGCCGCGCGGGCGATGGCCCGCCTCCAGCCCGATCCGCTCCTGCCCGACGGACGCCGTCACGAGCGATACGGCCGGTTGTACGACGAGGTCTATCGTCACCTCTTTCCTGCGCTCCAGTCGCCCCTGAGGCGACTCGCGGAGCTCGGCCGACCCTAAGCCTCCTCGCGAGCCCGAGACTTGAAATCGTCCCCGCCCGCGGCGTAGCCTGTCGCGCCGTCGTCATCCGATCGCGGCCTGCGCTCTCTGACCATCGATCCTCGAAGGGGCCCGCCATGAACCTGCGTCTCGCCCTCACCCGGTCGCTCCCGCTTCTCGTGGTCCTCGTTCCCTTGCCCGGCCGGGCCCAACCCTCGGGCGGGCCGTACGGTCCGATCCCGCAGACCTACCGGCTTCCCGAGAAGGCGGCGCACCTCTACTACGTGGCCCCGGACGGGAAGGCCGAGGCCACAGGCGCCACCCTCGCCGAGCCGACGACCCTCGAGTCGGCGATCGCCCGGGTCGTCACCGGCGACGCGGTCATCCTGCGCGGCGGCGTCTACCGCACCGGCGGACTGCGCCTCAACCAAGGCATCACCCTGCAGCCCTACCGCGACGAGCATCCGGTGCTCAAGGGCACGAAGGTCGCGACCGACTGGAAGGCGCTGCGCGGCAACCTCTGGCGCACCTCCTGGAAGACCCTCTTCCCCGCCGCCCCGCTCGGCTGGTGGCAGCGCGACCGCGAGGGCATGCGCACGCCGCTCCACCGCTTCAACAACGACATGGTGTTCGTCGACGGCGAGCTGCTGAAGTCCGCCGGCTGGGAGGGAGAGGTCGAGAAGGGCTCGTACTACATCGACTACGAGAAGGGCCAGGTCTACATCGGCACCGACCCGGCGACCCACGTCGTGGAGATCACGGCGTTCGACAGCGCCCTCGTCCGCACCACCCAGCCGGTTCACGGCAAGACCAACGACCGCAAGGGACCGGCGATCCGCGGCATCACCTTCACCCAGTACGCCTGGCGGGCGATCGAGATCGAGGGCAAGAGGAGCTTCGGCCCCACCGAGGAGCCGACGGACGAGCCGCTCGGCCCGGCCGATCCCGCGACCTACGGCAAGGAGGTCACGGGCACCCTGCTCGAGAACGTGACCATCTCCTTCTGCTCGCGCGTGGCCGGCTACTTCCGCGGCGACGGCCTGGTGATCCGCAACTCGCTGGTCAGCGACACCAGCACCGAGGGAATCTACGTGATCGGCTCCTCCGACGTGCTGCTCGAGCGCAACATCATCCGCCGCAACAACGTCGAGCAGCTCACCGGCTACTACCCGGCCGCGGTCAAGATCTTCAACCAGTCCCACCGCGTCACCTGCCGCGACAACCTGGTGCTCGACAACCCGAATTCGAACGGCATCTGGTACGACGTCGGGAACCGCGACGCCGTCTTCGTGGACAACTGGATCGAGGGCGCACTCGACGGCTTCTTCTTCGAGATCTCGAAGGGCGCGACGGTCGCCGGCAACGTCTTTGTCCGCTGCGACAAGGGCCTGCGCGCGCTCAACAGCTCGAACGTGCGCGCCTATCACAACACCTTCGTCGACACCGTGGCCTCCTTCGAGCGCAACGAGAGGAGCGCCGTGGGCGACCACTTCGGCTGGCACCCGAGAACCGGTCCCGACGTCGACGAGCGCGAGGGCCACGCCTTCGTCGGCAACCTGCTGGTGGCGAGCGCCTCCTTCCGCAAGCCGCTTCTGCGCTTCGAGCAGCCGCAGGCGCTCTGCCAGCGGCTGACGCGGCCGCAGTCGACGCAGGTGGATGGCAACGTCTACGTCCGCTACGGCCAGGCGAAGGCGCCGCTCCTCGTCTGGAGCCCGGTGGCTGGCGACGCCTGCCAGCTCGAGCTCGCTTCGCTCGACGAGCTCCGGCAGCTGCAGCCGGCGCTCGAGGCGCACGGCCGCGTCTACGCCGACTACGCGGGAGCCCTCTTCCGGAGCCCCGAGCTCTCGAACTACGAGCTGGCCCAGCCGCTGCCGAACCTCCAGCCGCTGGACGACCTGCCGGCCGAGGTGGCGAGGCTGCTCGGCTGGCCGGCGGCCCAGCCGCGGACGCCCGGCGCCTACCCGCTGCCGACGGCGGCGCCACCGCGCGGCGACAAGCGCCGGCTGCTGAAGTGAAGCGCCGTTGGCGTTGACTCGGCCCGCCTCTCGCGACTCAAATAGGGCGGCCTTTTGTCCCTCGATGGGACCAATGACGGCCTTGTGTGCCCTGAGGAGGGATGGCGGCCTGGAGGGACGCGGCGCGACGCGATCGAGCAGCCCGGCAGCAAGCCGGCACGACCTGGAAAGAGGAAACGATGGCCCAGAGACTCCCAGTCAAAGAGAAGGTCGGCTACGCACTCGGCGACATGGCCGCCAACTTCGTGTTCCAGTTCATGATCGCCCTGCAGCTCGACTTCTACACCCACACCTTCGGCCTCACGCCGGCGCAGGCGGGGACCATGCTGGGCGTCGTCGGCCTGGGTGTGGCCGTGCTGAACCCGGTGATGGGCGTGATCGCCGACCGGACCAACAGCAGGTGGGGCAAGTTCCGGCCCTGGATCCTGTGGAGCGCTTTGCCCTTCGGCATCATCGGCGTCCTCACCTTCACGACGCCCGACCTCAGCCTCGGCGCCAAGGTGATCTACGCCTGGGTGACCTACACCGCGCTGCGCGTGGTCTACATCATCAACAACGTGCCGTATGCCTCGCTGACCGCCGTGATGACGGAGGACCCGGACGAGCGCACCAGCATCTCCTCGTACCGCCAGATCGCGGCGAACACCGCGGGCCTCATCATCGCCAGCTTCGTCATCCCGCTCGTCGGCATCCTCGGCCAGGGCAACGACGCGCGCGGCTACCAGCTCACGATGGGGCTGCTCTCGGTCGTGAGCGTCGTCTTCTTCGTCGTCACCTTCTTCGTCACCAAGGAGCGCATCCAGCCCGACCCGCAGCAGAAGACCTCGCTCGGCCAGGACATGTCGGACCTGTTCAGCAACCAGGCCTTCGTCATGCTGTTCATGGTGACGCTCTTCTACTTCACCGCGATCGTCATCCGCGGCAACGTGATGCTGCCGTACTTCCGGTTCGTCTCGGGCCAGGTGAACGTCTTCTCCTGGTTCAACGGGTTCGGCCTCGGTTCGCTGCTCCTGGGCGTCGCCTGCTCCACGCCCGTCTCGATCCGCATGGGCAAGCTGAACCTCTTCAAGGCCAGCATGATCCTCACGGGTGTCTTCTCGATGGCGCTCTACGTCCTGCCGCCGACGGGCACGATCGCGATCATCGCCGCGGAGTCGCTGCGCCAGTTCTCGTTCGGCCTGTCCGGCCCGATCCTGTGGGCCATGATGGGCGACGTCGCCGACTACGGCGAGTGGAAGACGGGCCGGCGCGCCAGCGGCACCGTCACCTCGGCCGTGGTGTTCGCGCTGTGGGCGGGGCTGGCGCTCGGCGGCGCCGTCGCCGGCTGGCTGCTCGGGGCCTACGGAGTCGTCTCCGACGCCGCGACGCAGACGGCGACGGCACAGGCCGGCATCGTGCTCACCGGCAGCGTCTACGCGGGTCTGGCCTTCCTCGCGGCGGCCGCCTTCCTGTTCCTCTATCCGCTGTCGGCCGAGAAGACCCGGTCGATCGCCGACGAGCTGACGGAGCGCCGCAAGTCCTTCGCGAAGAGCTAGTCGTTCGCCTCGGGAAGCAAGAACAAGACGGACGGAGGAAACGATGTCGAAACGCCTGTCCTGCCCCATCGGGTTCAACGCCCAGCATTCCCCGATGGGCGCCTTCATGAGCTTCACCTGCGGCAATCCCGGGACCAAGGGCGGCATCGGGCTGCAGATCGGGCAGCCGGCCGACCAGGAGGTGTTCATCGGCGTGATCGACGGCGACCGCTACGCCGACGCGCCGCTCCAGAGCCTGCCCTTCTACATCGGGGCGGTCAGCAAGGCCGCCGAGGCGTTCACGGTGGAGCAGGCCGGACCGTCGGAGGCGAACGTCAGGCCCGACGCGGTGCCGTTCAAGCTCGAGGAGATCGAGCGGCGCTACGGCTGGTGCACCGACAGCTGGCACGCCGGGGACATGACCTTCACGGTCTACACGCCCTTCGGCTCGATCCCCGATCCGAAGAAGGCGAGCGCCCAGAAGATGCGCGACGCCCTGCGGCCGGCCGTCGTGGCGCAGCTCGTCGTCGACAACACCAAGGGGACCAGGCCCAAGACCGGCATCTTCGCGCTCAACCACTCGCGGACCGGCCCGCGGATGATCACGCGACGACCTGGGACGCAAGAACCGCGTCGGCTTCGCCTTCCGCCGCGAGGCCGGCGTCGCTGCCGAGGTGTTCGACCTCACGTCGCCGAAGAAGGCCGCGGGACCGCAGCCGTTCGGCTTCATGCGCTGGTCGGCGACCGACGGCATCCGGGAGCGCCACAACCCGGTGCACCTGCTGGGATCGTGCCCGGGGGTCGGCTTCGAGGTGCCGCCCGGCAAGCGCTACGGCATGGTGCTGGCCATCGGCTCCTATCTCGAGTGCCCGGTGACCACCGGGCTCGACGGGCGCTACCTCTACACCCGCTACTACGAGGACCTGAACGGACGTCCTGCGCTCGACGCTCGACAAGGCCGACGCGCTGATGGCCGCCGCGGAGGCGCTCGACGCGAAGCTCGACGCGGCGCCTCTGTCCGACGACCAGCGCTTCATGATCGCGCACGCCACCCACAGCTACTACGGCTCGACGCAGCTGCTCGAGATCGACAGGAAGCCCTTCTGGGTGGTGAACGAGGGCGAGTACTGCATGATGAACACGCTCGACCTCGCGGTCGACCACGTGTTCTGGGAGCTCGACCGCAACCCGTGGCTGGTGAAGAACCTGCTCGACAGCTTCGTGCGGCTCTACAGCTACACGGACGAGATCAAGATCTACAAGGCCGAGGCGGAGCTGTCGTCGCACGCCATGGACCACGATCCCTCGCAGCCTCCGCCTCCGCCCGACGCGGCGCAGCTGGCGCGGCCCTACGACAGGAAGCCGGGCGGCATCAGCTTCTGCCACGACATGGGCGCGCACAACAACTTCGCGCCCAGGGGGCGCTCGAGCTACGAGCTCGCCAACCTGACCTCCACGTTCAGCTACATGACGGTGGAGCAGCTCTGCAACTGGACGCTCACCGCCGCGTGCTACCTGGCGAAGACGCGCGACACGGAGTGGCTGAAGAAGAACAAGAAGGTCATCAAGGACTGCCTGACGAGCATGGTCAACCGCGGGGGCGAGGTCGGCTTCGCGCAGTACGACTCGACCCGGACGGCGGGCGGCCAGGAGATCACGACCTACGACTCGCTCGACCACTCGCTGGCACAGACGCGCAACAACGTCTACATGGCCGTCAAGAGCTGGGCGACCTACCACGCCCTGGCGCTGATGTTCCGCGACCTCGGCGACAAGGCGACGCAGCAGAAGTGCCGGAAGCTGGCCGAGAAGGTCGCCGGCGTCGTCGCCGAGCAGGCGGTGGACGGTGTGCTTCCCGCGATCTTCGAGAAGTCGAACCCCGGCTACGCCTCGCGCATCCTGCCGGCCGTGGAGGGCTGCGCCTATCCGCTCTACTTCGTGAAGACGGGCTATCAACGGCAGACGCTCGAGCAGGTGTTCGGGACGCCGGCCGAGAAGAAGATGTACGACGTGCTCAAGGAGCACACCCGCAAGCTGCTGCTCGACCCGCAGCGGCGCAACGTGTTCGCGGATGGCGGCATCAAGCTGTCGTCGACCAGCAACAACTCGTGGATGAGCAAGATCGCCATCTTCATGCACGTGACGCGGCGCGTCTTCCATCTGGACCAGGATCCGGGCGTCGTCGAGGTCTTCCGCAAGGCCGACGCCGCGCACGTGAAGTGGCAGGTCGAGGGCAGCGCCTACTGGGCCTGCTCCGACCAGATCGTCTCGGGCGAAGGCAAGGCGAGCCGGTACTATCCGCGCATCATCACCAGCGCGCTGTGGATGGAGTGAGAGGACCATGGAAATGCGCCGCACCGTGATGTCGTCGCCCGGTCTGCTGCTGTGCGCCGCGATGGCGCTCGCGGCGGTGTCCGCCGCCGCGGAGGCGCCGGCGCTCAAGGACGTCGCGCCGAAGGGGCTGCGGATCGGCGCCGCGATCAACCGCACCAGAGCGACGGCCGCGACGACGGAAGGCCCTCGCGATCGTCACGCGCCAGTTCACGACGGTCAGCCCCGAGAACCTGCTCAAGTGGGAGAGGGTGCACCCCGAGCCCGACCGCTACGACTTCGAGCCGGCGGACCGCTACGTCGACTTCGGGACGAAGCACGGGATGTTCGTGGTGGGCCACGTGCTCGCTCTGGCACCAGCAGACGCCGGCGTGGGTGTTCGCCGGCGAGGGCGGAAGGAAGCTGGACCGCGAGACGGCGCTCGCGCGGCTGAAGGCCACATCGACGCGGTCGTCGGCCGCTACCGCGGACGCATCGGCGGCTGGGACGTCGTGAACGAGGCGCTCGACGAGGACGGGACGCTGCGCAAGACGCCCTGGCTCGAGGCGATCGGCGAGGACTACGTCGCGAAGGCGTTCGAGTACGCGCACGCGGCGGACCCGGGGGCCGAGCTCTACTACAACGACTACAACCTCTGGAAGCCGGCCAAGCGGGACGCCGCCGTGCGGCTGGTCCAGGGCCTGAAGGCGAAGGGCCTGCGCGTCGACGGCATCGGCGAGCAGGCGCACTGGGGCCTCGAGGACCCGCCGCTCGGCGCGATCGACGCGTGCCTCGCGGCGATCGCGCGCCTCCGGTACGACGCCGCTGATCACCGAGCTCGACATGGACGTCCTGCCGCGCGATCCCGACATGTGGGGCGCCGACCTCTCGAAGAAGGCGAAGATCAGCGCCAGGACGAACATCTACCCGGACGGGCTGCCCGCCCGCGATGCAGGAGAAGCTGGCGCGCCGCTACGCGGACGTGTTCGCGCTGTTCCTGAAGCACGGCGTCGGGCGCGTGACCTTCTGGGGCGTCACCGACGCGACGTCGTGGCTGCACAACTTCCCGATCCCGGGCCGTGTCAACTACCCGCTGCTCTGGGATCGCGACGGACACGAGAAGCCCGCCTTCGATGCGGTCGTCGAGGTGCTCCGGAAGGGAGCCGGCCGATGACCCACCCGTACGAGGAGAGCAGCCGGCCCATTCCGGAGCGCGTGAGCGACCTGCTCTCGCGCATGACGATCGACGAGAAGATCGCCCAGATGCACGCGCTGTGGCTGATCCTCTCCGAGGACGGCCAGCACCGGCCGCGCCAGGACGACTTCACGGGCGGGACCGATCCCGCCGCAGTGAAGAAGGCGCTGGGCCGGGGCCTGGGGCAGATCTCGCGCCCCCTGGGCAGCCACGGGGTCGACCCTCGCCGCGGCGTGCGCGCGCTGAACCGCCTGCAGAAGTTCCTGCGCGAGGAGACCCGGCTGGGCATCCCGGCGATGTCGCACGAGGAGTGCCTGGTGGGCCTGATGGCGCGCGGCGCCACCATGTTCCCGTCGGCGCTCGCCTACGGCGCCACCTGGAACCCGGACCTCATCGAACGCGCGGCGCAGGCCATCGGGCGCGAGGCCCGCAGCGTCGGCTGTCACGAAGGCCTGGCGCCCGTGCTCGACGTCTCGCGCGACGTGCGCTGGGGCCGCACCGAGGAGACCCTGGGCGAGGACCCCTACCTGGTGGGCGTCCTCGGCACGCGCTTCGTGCGCGGCCTGCAGGGCGAGCGGCGCGACCTGCTGGCCACGCTGAAGCACTACGCGGGCCACTCGTTCAGCGAGGGCGCGCGCAACCACGGCCCGGTCCACCTGGGTTGGCGCGAGCTGAACGACACCTTCCTGCTCCCGTTCGAGATGGCCGTGAAACAGGCGCACGCCGGCGCCGTGATGCCGGCGTACCACGACGTCGACAACGAGTCCTGCCACGCCTCGCGGCACCTGCTCAGCGAGGTGCTGCGCGGCGAGTGGGGCTTCGACGGCCTGATCGTGGCCGACTACATCGGCATCAGCCTGCTCTACCAGCACCACAACCTCGCCCGGGACCAGGCCGAGGCGGCCGCCATCGCCTTCAACGCGGGTCTGGACATCGAGCTGCCTGCCGACGACTGCGCCTCGCACCTGAAGCAGGCGCTCGAGCGCGGCCTGATCTCGGCGGAGACGATCGACGAGATCGTGCGCCGCATCCTGGCCGAGAAGATGCTCCTGGGGCTCTTCGAGAGGCCGTACGCGGACGAGGGCGCCATCGCCCTGCAGCTGCCTGCGACGATCGAGCTGGCCCGCGAGGTCGCCCGCCAGGCCGTCGTGGTGCTGGAGAACCGGGGCGTGCTGCCGCTGGACCCGCAGCGCCAGCGCATCGCGCTCATCGGCCCCACTGCGGACGACCCGCTCGCGCTCTTGTGCGGGTACAGCTTCCCGGTCCACCTCATCCTGAACGACGCGGGCGAGAGCGCAGCCCAGGTCGTCACGCCCAGGGCGGCGTTCGCGAAGACTTTCGGCGCGGAGCGCGTCAGCTACGCCCAGGGTTGCCCCATCATCGAGCAGCGCAAGTACGGCTCGCCGGTGTTCCCGGGCGACATCGAGAAGAGCACCACGCTGTCGCTCCGCTCGCCGGTCTCGCAGCGGACGGACCTCATTCCGGCGGCCGTCGAGTGCGCGGCGGCGGCAGACGTGGCGGTGGTGTGCGTCGGGGACCTGGCGGGTCTCTTCCAGACCGGAACGGTGGGCGAGGGATCCGATGCCGACTCGCTCGACCTGCCGGGCGTCCAGCAGCAGCTGCTCGAGGCCGTGGTCGCGACCGGCAAGCCGGTCGTCGTGGTCCTCACGAGCGGCCGGCCCTACAACCTCGGAGGGCTCGAGGACAAGCTGGCGGCGTTCGTGATGGCCTTCGCCGGCGGCCAGGAAGGGGGCACCGCCCTGGTCGACGTCCTGACCGGGAAGGTGGAGCCCTCGGGCCGCCTCGACGTCTCGGTTCCGAAGAACGTGGGCGCCGTCCCCTACTACTACAACCACAAGATGAAGAGCGCGGGGACGCCGATCGCGCTGCACTTCGGCACCCGTTACCCGTTCGGCCACGGCCTCTCCTACACCCGCTTCGAGTTCGCCGACCTCGCACTGGACGCAACGGAGGTAGACGCCGGCGTCGGCGAGATCCGGGTGCGCTTCACCTTGCGCAACACCGGAGCGCGCGCCGGGGTGGCGGTGCCGCAGCTCTATGTGCGCGACCTGCTCGCCTCGGTCGTGCGGCCGGTGAAGGAGCTGAAGGCCTTCGGACGGGTCGGGCTGAAGGCCGGCGAGTCGGCACGGGTCAGCTTCGTGGTGCCGACGGACATGCTCTGCTTCACGGGCCTGGAGGGCCGGCGCATCGTCGAGCCCGGGGAGCTCGAGCTGCAGGTGGGCGCCTCCAGCGCGGACGTCCGCCTGCGCACCGTCGTCACCCTGACGGGAGCGACCCGCACGCTCGGCCGCGAGTGGCGGATGGAGAGCCGCTGCGAGATCGAGCGTTGAGGCCCGGGGCGACACGGGCGCGCTGAGCGGCCTGGCCTGCCCCGGACCGGGTGCTCGCCGGGCCCGGTCAGGCCTGAGACGAATGATTCATGCGTCTCCCGGGCCGCGGAGGGAGACTTCAGCCGCGACACGGCCGGTGCGGTGTCGCGGTCATTGCCCACACTCGAGACTGGAGGCAGGCAAATGGATTGGATCATCACGCTCGTCGTCGGTGGGATCGTCGGCTGGCTGGCCAGCATCATGATGAAGACCAACGCACAGATGGGCATCGTGGCCAACGTCGTGGTCGGCATCGTCGGTTCGATGCTCGGGTTCTGGGTGGCCGGCGTCCTCGGGCTCGCGACCTACGGCTCGATCGTGCGCTGGATCGTGGCGGTGGTCGGCGCCGCCCTGCTGATCGTCATCCTGAAGGCCCTCGGCGTCTTCAAGTAGAAGTCGCCGGCGTCTCGGGTCCGACCGACAGGAGCCTGGCAGGGGTCGGTCGCGGCGTCCCTCTTCGGTGCGAGAAGAGGTCCGTCCGGGCGGACGTCGTAGTGCGTCACGAGGGGGACACCAGGGAGCCCTTCCGTCCGAGGAGTAGCGTGAGCAGCTGGTCGGCCTCGGCCGAGGGAAGGGGTCTCGAAGCCGAAGATCAGCGGAGGACGTCATGCGCATGGAAGGCCGCGAGGAAAGCGAGAACGTCGAGGATCGCCGAGGGATGCGTTTCCCCGGCGGGAGGACGGGGGCCGGCGTCGGCTGCCTGGGCCTGCTGGCGGTGATCGTGATCTCGATGCTGACCGGGGCCGATCCGCAGAAGCTGCTCGGGCTGCTCGGCATGGTCCAGCAGATGTCGCCGCCCGCCGTCGAGCAACAGGTGCCCACGGGGCAGCCGCGGCCGGACGACCCACAAGCGCACTTCGTGAAACAGGTCCTGAAGGGCACCGAGGAGGCGTGGGGGCAGGTCTTCTCGCGGGGAGGGGACTCGTACCAGAAGCCGACGCTGGTCCTGTTCGACGGGCGGGTGGACTCGGCCTGCGGGCTCGCGTCTGCGGCGGTCGGGCCGTTCTACTGCCCGGCCGACCACAAGCTCTATCTCGACCTCGCCTTCCTCCGCGAGCTGTCGCAGCGCTTCGGGGCGCCGGGCGACTTCGCCCAGGCCTACGTCGTCGCCCACGAGGTGGGCCACCACGTGCAGAACCTGATGGGCCTCTCGGACCGGGTCACGGCGATGCAGCAGCGGGCGCGGTCGCAGGAGCAGGCCAACGCCCTCTCGGTCCGGCTCGAGCTGCAGGCCGACTGCTTCGCCGGCGTCTACGGTCACTTCGACCAGCAGCACCTCGAGCCGGGCGACGTCGAGGAGGGGCTGCGCGCGGCGGCGGCGATCGGCGACGACATGATCCAGAAGCAGACCCAGGGCTACACCGCCCCCGAGTCGTGGACGCACGGGTCGGCCGAGATGCGCGTGCGCTGGCTGCGACAGGGCCTCGAGAGCGGGGACCCCGCGACCTGCGACACGTTCAAGGCGTCGCGGCTCTGAGCGCCGCTCAGTCCGGCAGCCGCCCCCCGACGACGCGCTTGGCCAGCTCCCCGCGCGGGAACGACTGGCTCGAGTCGAGGCCGTTGATGAGACCGATCGTCTCCACCCCGACAGTCGACGGGTAGGCGCGGGTGAACTCCGGCAGCGCCATCTGGCGGTCGAGGTTCACGAGCTCGATGCGCTTGGGCTGGACTCCCAGGAACCTCTGGTCCGTGAGGCGGGCGAAGCTGCGGATCGCCGCGTCGAACGCGCCCTCGTACGCCGGGAATCTCGCCGCCGGCGCGTAGCCCAGGAGGCGGTAGAGCTTGCCCTCGTAGGACACGAAGGAGACCTCGCCCCGCCCCCATTCTGCCACCTTCCCTGGAGCCGAGCGGCCGCCCGGCGCGGCGTGAAGCGAAGTACGATCTGCCGCAGATGCCGAGCTTCGCGTTCAGGTTCGTGCGGCCGTACTGGAAGTGGGTGGCCCTCGTCGTGGTCGCGATGCTCGTCGAGGCCGCGGCCAGCCTGGCCTCGCCGTGGCCGCTGAAGATCGTGCTCGACTCGGTGCTGGGGCCGCGTCCGCTGCCAGCGTCGCTCGCCTGGTTGGCCGGCTCGGCTCACGACCGGCTCGCGATCCTGAACCTGGCCGTGTTCGCCACGATCGCCTTCGCCCTGCTCCAGGCCGCCTTCGCCTACGTCGACGCCTACTATTCGGCCAGCATCGGCCAGTGGATCGGGCACGACCTGCGGCAGACGGTGTACGGGCACCTGCAACGGCTGTCGCTCTCCTACTACGACCGCCAGCAAGTCGGCCCGCTCGTCAGCACGATCACGGACGACATCGACGCCGTCCAGGAGTTCGCTTCCTCGACGTTGCTCACGATCCTGATCGACCTCGTCACCATCAGCGGCATGCTGGTCGTGATGTTCTCGCTCAACTGGAACTTCACGCTGGTGGCGCTGTCCGTGACGCCGCTGCTGGCGCTCTTCGTGTACCGGCTGCGCTACGTGCTGAAGCGGGCGACGCACGACGTGCGACGCAAGCAGAGCGAGATCGTCTCGATCGTGGAGGAAGGGCTGGGATCGATCCGCGTGGTGAAGGCTTTCGCGCAGGGCGCCTTCGAGCGCCGGCGGCTCGACAGCAAGAGCCTGGAGAGCGTCGAGGCGGCGCTGCGCGCGCGCCGGGTGCGCTCGCTGCTGGGCCCGGTGGTGACAGCGCTCGTGGCCGCGGGCACCGGCGCCGTGCTCTGGTTCGGCTCGCGGCTCGTCATCGAAGGCGCCATGACCGCCGGTGCGCTGGTCGTGTTCCTGACCTACCTGGGAAAGCTGTTCAAGCCGATCCAGGACCTCGCGCGTGCGAGCACGAACGTGGCTCAGGCCGCGGTCGGCCTCGAGCGCGTGATGGCCGTGCTCGACACCGACGAGCGCCTGCCCCGTTCGCCGCACGCGCGCGCTCTGGGCCAGGTCGAGGGCAGCGTCGAGTTCCGCAACGTGACCTTCGGCTACTCTCCGCAGCGCCCGGTGCTGAAGGAGGTCTCCTTCACGGTCCGGCCCGGCCAGCGGGTCGGCCTCGTCGGGCCGAGCGGCAGCGGCAAGTCGACGCTCGTCGGGCTCATCCCCCGTTTCTACGACCCGACGTCGGGCGTCGTCGCCATCGACGGCCACGACGTCCGAGACTTCACGATCCGCTCGCTGCGCCGGCAGGTCGGGTTCGTGCTCCAGGACACGCAGCTCTTCCACGCGCCCCTCTGGCAGAACATCGCCTACGGCAGGCCGGACGCCAGCCGGGACGAGATCGTCGCCGCGGCGAAGCTGGCGCACGCGCACGAGTTCGTCGAGGCGCTGCCCGAGGGCTACGAGACCATCGTCGGGCAGGGCGGCCAGACACTCTCCGGGGGCCAGCGTCAACGCCTGGGCATCGCGCGGGCCCTGGTCCGCAACGCGTCGATCCTGATCCTCGACGAGCCGAGCTCGGGCCTCGACCCGGAGTCGGAGCGGCTCGTGTTCGAGGGGCTCGCTCGTCTCCTCGAAGGCAAGACCACCTTCCTGATCGCCCACCGTCTCTCCATGGTCAGGAGCGCCGACGTGATCCTCGTCCTGGACGAGGGTCGAATCGTCGAGCGCGGCACGCACGACCAGCTCCTCGCTCAGGGCGGGATGTACTCGCTGCTGCAGCGGGCGCAGGCTGCGCAGCCAGGGAAGCCGGCTCCCGCCAGCTGAGGTCCCCCGACACGAATCGTTCGACAAAGCCCGGGTGGTCAGCTCCGCAGACGGAACGTCCCCTCGTAGGTCACGGGGCCCCCGCGGTTGAGCTGTCCGGGCAGCGGGAGATTGTGCTCGGCGAGCGGCCCGAGCGGGGAGAATCCCGCGGCGGCCAGCTCGCGGAGCAGCTCTTCCTCGGTCAGGAAGCACTGCGGCTCGCCGGAGAACTGCGTGAAGACGAAGGTCTCGCCTGCGACCGGCTCGGCGTCCGGCGCGAGCGTGCGGCGCGAGAAGGTGAACACGAAGAGACCCGCGCCCGGTCGCGCCGCGCGCTCCGCTTCGGCCAGGCCGCGGCGAAACTCGTCGCCGGAGCGGGCGAGGTTCCAGATCCCGTGGGCGACGATCACGTCGAAGGTGCGGTCCGGGGCGGGAAGCCGATCCATCGGGGCGAGCGCCCACAGCGTGCGCGAGGCGACACCGTGAGCCTGCGCTCGCCGCGCCGCGGCCTCGAGCATCGGCAGTTCGACGTCCGTCCCGAGGACGCCGCAGCCGAGGGCCGCAATCGGCACCGCGTTTCGCCCGGCGCCGCAGCCCAGGTCCAGGACCGCCGGCCGGCGCGTGCGCGCACGCTCGCCTTCGACGAAGCTCATCAGCGTGGCATTGGGCGCCGAGCGGCTGAACCCCGCGACGATCTGCGGATCACCCCAGCGCGACACGGCTGCCGCCGCTCAGCCCTTCCAGTCGCCCAGCAGCTTGCGAATCGTCAGGATCTGGGCCGTGTGGTATGCGTTGTGGTCGGCCACGAGCAGGACCTGACGGAGATACGTGCGGCCTTCCCCGTGGGGGATGAGCGCGGTGAGGTCACGGTCGGCGTCCCGTGCCAGGGCACAGACTCCCTCGAGATCGCTGCGGAAGCCTTCCACGGTGCGGGTCCAACGGGCGCCGGTGAAGCGTAGGCCCGGGTCGGGCCAGTAGCCTCCTGGGAACTCGGGCGACTTCCAGGACGCGTCGAGCGTGTAGCGCAGGATGTCCTCCTGGGTGATCCGCATGTGCTCGAGCTCCTCGAAGACCGAGTGGAGCTTCGCCGAGGGTCGCTTCCCGCGGTTGCCCGGCGAGAGTCCGCGAAGGGCCTGCTCGACCGTGACGTGGGCGTGTCCCTCGCGGAGCAGGTTCACGAGGGCCTGGCGCAGAACCTTGTCGTCCATGGCTCCTCCATTCTGGACCGATTCGCCCCGGCTGGCGTCCGTCGGCTAAGCTCTTGCCCGATCCCTGTCAGTCCGGCGATCGATTGCGCGCGGGCCGCTTCCTCGCGCCATCGTCCCCGAATCGAGGTCCGCCCATGATGAGTGGCGTCCTGCCCGCAAGCGCTCGTCTCGTTTCCAGAACCGTCTTGCTGGCGCTCGCCCTGGCGAACCCGGCCCTCCCCGAGGACCCGCTGCCCGGCCCCGACTCGAAGCCGCAGCCGGGCGCTCCGAAGGGCGAGCTTCTCCACGGGACCTTCGACAAGAGCGCGATCTTCCCGGGCACCGTTCGCGACTACTGGGTCTACGTGCCGAAGCAGCTCGACGCCTCGCGTCCGGCGCCGGTGATGGTGTTCCAGGACGGCCTCCAGTACGAGGCGCCGGTCGTCTTCGACAACCTGATCGGACGCAGGGAGATTCCGCCGATCGTGGGCGTCTTCGTCATGCACGGCCGGATGAAGGCCCTGACCGAGGGCGCGCGCGACCGCATGAACCGCAGCTTCGAGTACGACAGCCTCAGCGACGACTACGCGCGGTTCCTGATCGAGGAGCTCCTGCCCTTCGTCGCCGCCGAGCACGGGCTCAAGCTCTCCAGCGACCCGAACGACCGTGCCATCGCAGGCAACAGCAGCGGCGCCGCCTGTGCGTTCACCGCGGCCTGGCAGCGGCCCGACGCGTTCCGCCGCGTCTTCAGCGCGATCGGGACCTTCGTGGGGATCCGCGGCGCCGACAGCTACCCGGTGATGATCCGCAAGACGGAGCCAAAGCCCATCCGCGTGTTCCTGCAGGACGGACGCAGGGACCTCGACCTTCCCCACGGCAGCTGGTGGCTCGCCAACCAGAGCATGCTGTCCGCGCTCGAGTACGCGGGCTACGACGTGCGCCACGAGTGGGGCGAGGGCGACCACAACTCGCGCCACGCCACCGCCATCTTCCCGGACGTCCTGCGCTGGCTGTGGCGCGACTGGCCCAGGCCGGTCGTGGCGAACCCGGGCGGCGCGTCGAGGCAGCCTTTCCTCGAGCTCCTGGCGCCGGACGAGGGCTGGACGCTCGTGAGCAAGGGCGATGGCTTCACCGAGGGTCCCGCGGTCAACGCGAGGGGAGAGGTCTTCTTCACCGACGTCCGGAACCGCCGGATCCACAAGGTCGGGCTCGACGGCAGGGTGTCGGTGTTCGCGGAGAACAGCGGAGGCGCCGCCGGGCTCATGTTCGGCGCGGACGGGCGACTCTACGCGTGCGCGGGTGGCCGCAAGGAGGTCGTCGCCTACGAGGAGGCGGGCAAGGCGTCCGTGCTCGCGAGCGGAGTCGAGTGCAACGATCTCGCCGTCACCCGTCGCGGCGACATCTACTTCACGGACGAGCCGGGCAAGCGGGTCTACTTCCTCCCCAGGGACGGCAGACCCAGGGTGGTCGACGAGGGGATCGGGAGCCCGAACGGCGTCGTGCTCTCCGCCGATCAGAGCCTGCTCTTCGTGTCCGACACCCACGGCCAGCGCGCCTTCTCGTTCCAGATCCAGCCGGACGGGAGCCTCGGCCGGCGCGAGCCCTTCTTCTTCCTGCACGTCGAGGACGGGAGCTTCCGGTCGGACGCCGACGGCATGACGGTGGACGTGGAGGGTCGGCTCTACGTGGCCACGGCGCTCGGCGTGCAGGTCCTCGACCAGATGGGACGGGTGATCGCCATCCTGCCCGGGCCCGAGCGCGCGTGGCTGTCGAACGTGGCGTTCGGCGGCCCCGGCCTCGACGAGCTCTACATCACGTGCGGTGGCTCCGTCTACCGGCGCAAGATGAGGACGAAGGGCGTGCTCTCGTGGCGGGAACCCGTCGAGCCGCCGCCACCGCAACTGTGAGGCGGGAGAGGGGCCACGGGCCGCGTCTCCACCGTCTCGTGCCGCGCCTGAACGACCTCGGATGCAGGGTCGGGGTCCAGGCTGCCTAAGGCTTCCTAGTAGACGCGATACACGAGACTCAACGGGATTCGGGCCCCGACCGGCGAGTCGGCGCGCCGCGCGGGCTCGAAGCGCCAGAAGGACAGTGCGCTCAGGACCGCGCCCTCGTGTGCCGCGCCGAGCGACGTCTTGACTCGCGGCCGGTAGAGCCTGCCGTCGGTGCCGACAACAGCCTCGACCTCGACCAACCCCTGGTAGCGCACGTGCCGCGAGGGATCGCGGTACGAGGGGTCGACGGACAAGAGTACCTTCGGCCAAGCCGCGACCGCCCGGGCCAGCCTGCGCTCGCCGGCGTCCGCGTCCGGTATCTGGCTCGCCACCTCGGACGGCGCCGCGCCCGGCGGATGCTCGAAAGCGGCGCCCTTCGCCCGCAGGTAAGCCTCGGGCGTCAGCAGCAGCTCGTCGATGCGCGCGGTCACCTCGGGCGTCACCGGCCCGGTGGGGAAGCCCGTGAGGGCGAGCTGGATCTCCGGCTCGACGCGCCTGCACTTCACGCTTCGCTCGCCCAGCTTGGGCGTGCCCAGCGTGTCGAGCGTGAATCGCGCCGTCCCCTTGTCGAAGCCGACGCTTCGCACGCGCACGGCGACGTCGCAGCCGCCGGTCAGGCGCTCGCCGGCCTTCAGCGTGAGCACCCGCGCGTCGCCCCTCGCGAGCAGCAGCCGTCCCGCGCCCTCGTAGGAGCGGAGGAGATCGGGAGGGGCTGCGGGCCCGGCCGGCGGCACCTTGGGACCGCCCGTCTTGCACGCCGGCGCGAGCAGGACGAACAGCAGCAGACCGCACCAGGAATGTCTCATGGGAGAGCATTGTACGATCAGCCGTCCGGGTCTCAGAGAGCGAGCAGTGGCCAGAGTGATCGGCATCGACCTCACGAGCGCGCGCGCTGCCGTCATGGACCATGGGTGCCCGCGGATGATCCCGCGGGACGATGCCGCCGAAGGCGAGGCCTAGGTCCGGGTCGACACTCCGATCCACTCGACGACCGCAATCGCGTCCCGCAGTCTCCAGCGTCTAAGGGCATCCGCGGAGGCAGATCTCGCAGAGACGGTCGCCGAGGCCGTCGTTGCCGTCCCTTCATGCTTCGGCTACGTGCAAAGAGAAGCGATCAGGGCAGCCGGGCGCGTGGCCGGCCTGACGATCCCGCGCCTCGTTGGAGTGGCGACGGCAGCCGCTCTGGTTCGTGGCCTGGAGACCCAGGCAAAGGAGGGTCGGTTCGTGGCGGTGTTCGGGGTTGGCGCCGATTTCTTCGACGTCGCCATTGTCGAGATGTCGGACGGGTTGTTCCAGGTGGAGGCAGCGGCCGCCGGCGGAGGACTCGGGGCAAGGGGCCTCGGCAGGGGTTTCGCTGCATGGACCGACGACTCGCTGGCCCGCGCCGTCGAGGGCTGGCGACGCTGCATGGCCGACGCATCCGGGAAAAGGATGAGGAGTGGCCTTCTCGAGCTGCGACGTGAGCACATCGACGAGCTCCTGCTCATTGGCGGGCGCTGCCGCGAGCCGAGGGTCAGGCAGACGGCCCGGGGCCTCCTCGGCCGGGTGCCGCAGCGCCAGGCCCACGAGGGCGTCGTGGCGATGGGCGCCGCCATCCAGGGCGGGATGATCCACGGCGAGATCAAGGACTGCGTGCTGCTCGACGTGACCCCCCACACCCTCGGCATCGAAGCGAGGGACGGAACGTTCGCGCCGATCGTCGGACGGAACAGCACCATCCCCACGCGCATGAGCCGCGTGTTCTTGCCGGATGCGCTCGACCTGACCCTGTCCGACGTTCACGTGCTCGAGGGCGAGGGCAGGACTGCTGCCGAGAACGCCAGCCTGGGCAGGTTCGCCCTTGCCGGCGGCACACCTGCCAGTCCGCTCGCCGGCAAGGTCGAAGTGGCGCTGGAAATCGACGTGAATGGATGGCTGTCGGTCTCCGCCTCCCGCCACGCTCAGGAGCACGACGCCGGACCAGCCAGGCCGGAATGAAGGGCCAAGCGCTGGCTCGTGCCTCACGTCCGCGCGATTTCCCGGCGCGGATAGAATCCGTACTGGTTGGCACAACCAGGAGGCCTCGCATGCGCAGCACACGGTGGACGTCTGCGGTACTCACAGCCGGTCTCGTCGTGCTCGCCGCCGCCGGCGCTTCCGCCGAGCGCAAGGAGTTCCGCGACTGGCCGGCGGGGACGTCGCCGCGCGAGATCGGCAAGCGCGTCGCCGAGAACTTCGTGGCGCGGCCGTTCGAGCGGCCCACGCGCTACGTCATCTACCCCGAGGTCTGCGCCTGGTACGGCTCGCTGACGCTCGCGCAGCTGATCGGCGACACCGACCTGCGAGACCGGCTGGTCCACAAGTTCGATCCGCTGCTGACTCCCGAGGGCTCGAAGAACATCTCACCAGACGCCCACGTGGACTACCGGGTGTTCGGCGCGGTGCCCCTGGAGATCTACCTGCAGACGAGAGACCCGAGGTTTCTCGAGCTGGGCCGGGGCTTCGCCGACAAGCAGTGGGAGACCACGACGCCGGACGGAATCACCAGCGAGGCGCGCTACTGGATCGACGACATGTACATGATCACGGCGGTGCAGGTGCAGGCCTACCGCGCGACCGGCGACGTCAAGTACCTCGATCGCGCTGCCCTGGCGATGGTGGCCTACCTGGACAAGCTCCAGCAGCCGAACGGCCTCTTCTTCCACGCTCCCGACTCGCCCTACTACTGGAGCCGGGGCAACGGGTGGATGGCCGCCGGCACGGCCGAGCTGCTGCGCGCGCTGCCGAAGAAGCACCCGCGACGCGCCCGCATCCTGGAGGGCTACCGGCGAATGATGGCGTCGCTGCTCAGGTACCAGGGCGAGGACGGACTGTGGCGCCAGCTCCTCGACCATCCCGAGGCCTGGCCGGAGACCTCGGGCACGGGGATGTTCACGTTCGCGATGGTCACAGGTGTGAAGAACGGCTGGCTGGAGGGCAAGAGCTACGGCCGGGCGGCGCGTCGGGCCTGGCTGGGGCTCGTGAGGCAGATCGACGAGCGAGGCAACGTCAGGGAGGTGTGCGCCGGGACCAACAAGGGCACCTCCGTCCAGTACTACCTCGACCGCCCGCGCAACGTCGGCGACCTGCACGGGCAGGCGCCGATCCTGTGGACCGCCTCCGCGTTGCTGCGCTGACGGCCCGGGTCTCTCTCGTCGGTCGCCGCGCCAGGGTTATGATGTCGGCCAGGATCTCCGCGGACGCATCCACCTGGCGGCTCAGGGACGACGGCCGAGCCTTGGGACGGCGACAGCGGGGAACGGCCACGCAGTGTCTTCGAGGGGTAGGCTGTCCCGTGCACACGCTGCTCAAGTCCCAGGTCGGGCCCTTTCCGGAACCTGCCTTTCCGCAGGGGATCGAGCTCGAGATCGAAGCCTGCAGGGCCCGCGAGCGACGGCTGCTTCGCGCCCGGCTTCGGCCACGGCCGGGCACGGTGGCTGGCGCTTGAGATCCGTTCCGAGGGTGTTGATCACCGGGGCCAGCTCCGGCCTCGGGCGCGAGATGGCGAAGCAGCTCGCCGGCCGTGGCTGGCGCGTCGCAATCACCGGCCGCCGCGAGGAGCAGCTCGAGGAGACGGCACGACAGGTGAGGTCGGCCGGCGGGGAATGCCTGCCCCTCGTCGGGAGCGTCACGGAGCCTGAGGTCGTCAAGCGCCAGTACGTCGCGATCCGGGAGCGCTGGGAGGGGCTCGACTGGGCGATCCTGAACGCCGGCGTCGGCGACTCGGTCGACGCGCGAAGGTTCCTCGCGGCAACCTACCATCGCGTCTTCGCCACCAACGTGGGCGGCGCCGTCAACTGGCTCGAGGCCGTTCTGCCGGGGATGATCGAGGCGGGCAGTGGGACGATCGCGGGGATCTCGAGCCTGGCCGCCTCGCGCGGCCTCCCCGGGGCGGGGGCCTACTCGGCCAGCAAGGCCGCCCTGTCCACCCTGCTCGAGTCCACCCGGGTCGACCTGCGCGGCACCGGCGTCGACGTGGTGACCGTGTGCCCCGGCTTCATCAGGAACGGCAGCTCGAGGCCGGCCGACGACGACGGCAAACTGTTCCTGCTGGAGCTCGAGGACGGCGTCCGACACATCCTGGCGGGCATCGACCGGAAGAAGCGCGTCGTCCACTTCCCCTGGCAGCTCTCGTATCTCATGAGGTACGTCGTCCACAACCTGCCCGGCGCCTCCTACGACTGGCTGATCAGCAGGCTGGCGGGCCGGCCGCCGCAGGACCAGCGCGCGTCGCCCAAGCGCTGATCGGGCGAAGACGCCGATTCGGGCCCTGCTATACTCGGCGAACCCCTGCCGTCAATCCAGACTGAGGTGCCGAGAATGAGCGCTGTGCGACTGCCATCCCCGCCGGTCGAGCCCTGTCGTTCGTCCGCGCGACCTCGACGATCATCCGGCCGGAGCCGGCGAGCGGAGCGCCTGGTGACCGTTGCCATGGCGCTTCTGGCGATGCTGGCCGGGACCGTCGGCACGGCCACCGCCCAGACGCCGGCGCCAAAGAGGACGGTGATCCACCCCGGGCGCGTGCTCGACGTGCGCACGGGTGAGCTGCGCAGCGGCCAGGCCGTGGTCGTCGAGGGCGACAAGATCACGCAGGTCGTGGCCTCCGGCGACGTCAAGGCCCTGGCGGGGGACACGACGATCGAGCTGCCGGAGGCCACTCTGCTCCCCGGCCTGATCGACATGCACACTCACCTGACGTTCGATCTGGGCTCGCTCGGGTACGAGGGGCTGGGGATCTCGACGGCGCGCGAGGCGCTGCACGGCGCCCGCAACGCGCGGCGGACGCTCGAGGCAGGGTTCACGACGGTGCGCAACCTCGGCGCCAGCGACTACGCGGACGTCGCGCTGCGCGACGCCATCAACGACGGCGACGTCGTCGGGCCCCGCATGATGGTGTCGGGCCCCGCTCTGGGCATCACCGGCGGGCACTGCGACGAGAACCTGCTGCCACCCGCGTTCCACTTCCAGGCAGACGGGGTGGCGGACGGTGTCGAGGCCGTGCAGCACAAGGTTCGCGAGGTGATCAAGTACGGCGCGGACGTGATCAAGGTCTGCGCGACCGGCGGGGTGCTCTCGAGAGGGAGACGATCCGAGCGCCTCGCAGTACACGCTGGAGGAGATGAAGGCGATCGTGGCGGACGCCCACCGGCTCGGCCGGCGGGTGGCGGCGCACGCGCACGGCGCCCAGGGCGTGCGCTGGGCCTCGGAAGCGGGTGTCGACTCGATCGAGCACGGGCACCTGATGGACGACGCCGCGATCGCCACCCTGAAGAAGAACGGAACCTACCTCGTGCCGACGCTCTTCCTCGGCGAGTACATGGAGAAGCACCTGAACGACGTCCCCGAGTACTCTCGGCAGAAGATGCGCGACGTCTCCGCGGCCATGAAGCGGAACGTCGGGAAGGCGGTCGCCGCGGGCGTGAAGGTGGCGTTCGGCACGGACGCGGCGGTGTATCCCCACGGGCTGAACGCGGGTGAGTTCCACGTCTACGTGGAGCTGGGCATGACGCCGCTGGCGGCGATCCAGACGGCCACCCTCAACGCAGCCGACCTCTTGGGTTGGACCGACCGCCTCGGAGCACTGGAGCCGTCCAAGTGGGCGGACATGATCGCCGTGGACGGCGATCCCACCCGGGACGTCAGGATCCTGGAGCACGTCAAGTTCGTCATGAAGGGCGGCGTCGTGTACAAGGACGAGTACAGTCACCGCTGACGCCGCTCCCGCGGATCAGCCAGTACATGATGACGGCCTTGGACGATTGGGCCCCAGCTCAGCCGGCCACCTTGCGCTTCGCCTCCGGGTACGCCAGCGCGCGCTCCAGGCCGTTCTGCCGCGAGTCCACGACCGCGCGGTACGCTTTCTGCGCCTCCTGGCGGAGGCCGGCCTTTTCGTAGGCGCGCGCGAGCAGCAGCGTGTGGAAGGGATCCTGGCCGTTCGCCTGCTTCAGCTCTTCGACGGCAGCCTTGGCGTCGCCCGCCTCGAGCTCGAGGTAGCCCGCGAGGTAGTGCCAGGCCGGCAGGTACTGCTTGCCGTCCTCGCCGCCGTCGTCGATCATCTTCTTCACCTTCTGGGCCTCGGCCCACGCCTCCTCGTGCCTGCCCATCTTGGCGAGAGTGCGGCAGCGGCCGTGGATCAAGCGGCCCAGCCAGACCTTCTTCTGGTCGTCGGGCAGGCTGCTGCCCGGCACGCTCTTGTAGCCGTTCTCATAGGCTTCCATGGCCGCCTTCAGGCGGCCGTTCTCGAGGTTGATGCGGGCGATCGAGTTCCAGATGAAGACCTCCGGGAAGCCCTGAGCGGTCCCGCTGTCCTTGTACTCGGCCAGGTAGGCCTTGAGCGAGTCGATGGCCGCGTCGACATTCCCCTCGTACAGATAGCCGAACGTCATGCCGTAACGGACGGCGAACGGAGCGCTGCCCCTGGGGAGCGCGCTCTCGATCTCCTGCAGGGTGGCGAGGGCCTGTTCGTAGTTGCCAGCCAAGAGGTCGTCGTTGGCCAGGAACGCGCGGATGCGGTTGCTGGACGGACCGATGGCGAGGGCCCGCTCGAACGCGGCGCGCGCCTTCGCCGGCTCGTTCATGCCCTGGTAGACCTGGCCCAGGATGACGGGAACGAGACGCTCCTTCGGGTAGTCGCTGGCCAGCTTCTCGAGCAGCGGCACGGCGTCCTGGAAGTTGGCTCCCTGGTTGGCGCGCGCGATGACCATCGCTTCGATGAAGCGCCGCTCGCCGTCGGAGGCGTGCACGTAGAGCTTCACTGCCTTGTCGAGGTGGGCCTGGTTGTCGGGAGCCGGCGTGACCGCTGAGAGGTAGTACTCGCCCATCGCCCACTCGGGGTCCGCAGCCACCAGCTTCTTGGCGGTCTCGACCGTGTCGACCCCGAACTGGAAGCTCTCGATGCGGGCCTGGAGGTCGGTCAGGCGCTGCTGCGCCTCGGCCGACTTCGTGCTCCATTCGAACTTGCCCGAGGGCTCGGCGGCGGAGGCGTGCGCCGCAAGAGCGAGAGAAAGAGCGGCCAGCGTCAGCGACAGTCTTCTCGTCATGCTTCGGCTCCTTGCCACCCAATCACCTGGACGACCGGCATGTCGTCGGGTTGGATCGCTGAAGACGTACGAGGACGGTGGCCCTCGTGTTCCCCCAGAAGCCGACGAATCAACAAGTTGGACGCTGATTGCGCGAGGGCTCCCGCTCGCAGGGGCTGTTCCTGGCCGCGACGGGCGTCGCGTCGAGCCGGCTACTCCTCGATGACGAGCGCGACGTGGAGGAGGTGCCCAGCCAGATCGGGCAACTCGAGGTGCAGTTGGCCCGGGCAGGCCGGCAGTCGGGTCCATCCGTCGGCACCCGCCACGAGGGTCATCTCGAGACCGTCGCCGTGGACGCGCAGTCTGCAGGCACTCATGGGCGTGCCTCGGTCCAAGGCCCGCAGCCTCAGGCAGCCTGCGTTCCCTCCGGCCGGCTCGATCTCGAGCTCGACCGTCGGCGACGCGACGCGGAGCGTCCGCGAGCCTGCGGCCGGCCACACTCTTGGTGCGTCCGCATCAGCGGGTTGGAACATCAGCTCGAGGTCACGCGCGCGCAGTTTCGCCGTGAGCGTTCCGAGGAACGAGCGGGCCGGCATTCGCTCCCGCAGCTTCCGCTTCAGTTGCGCGAGGCTGAGGGCCGCGCGGTCGGCGTCCTCGAACGGCAACGGCGATGCGAACTCGCTCGCACGGATCTTCTCGTAGTGCGCCAGGCACTCGTCGCAGCCGCGCAGGTGACGCGAGACGGCCTCGACCCGAGCGGGGGCCAGCCCTCCGTTGAAGAGCACCGCCAGGACTTCGCCGGGGATGTGCTGCTGGTTGCGGGCGGCTGCCGTCTTCTTGGGCGCGGGAAGATAGAAGCCCACCCGCATCTCGCTCTCGACGCTTCGACGACACTGCTCGCAGACCGCGAGGTGGTCGCGAAGGTGCGGACCGCTCACCCTGCCTTCCGCGACCGCAGTGAGGTCCATTTCGGAGAGGTGCGGTCCTGTGACGTTGGCCACGGCTATCTCCCCCGGAAAGGGCCCGGGTTGAGCTCGTCGCGCAGCCTGAGGCGAACGTGGTACACGATCCGCTCGAGGTCGTTCACCGTCACTCTCTCTTCCGCGGCGACGTTCTTCCGGTCGGCCTCCTCGAGGTAGAGCCGACGGACGACCCTGCTGTCCCGCTCGGCAAGACGTGCCATCGCGCGCTCGATCGACTCGCGCCTCTCGCGAACGAGGGCGACCTCCTCCGGGCCCGGCCGCGCGTCAGGAACGGGGTTCGGCTCGGTGGCTTGGTCTTCAGGGGCGTCGATCGGCACCGTGGGAGCCTCGCCCCTCCACACCAACAGGGCCATGTTCCTGGCGATCGCACGTAGGTTGGGGCCCAGGTCCTCGCCTTCGAATGCGCGAAGCTCGCGCATGTCGTTCGCGTAAAGCCTCAGGAAGGCGCTCTGAACGGCCTCTTCGATTGCGGAGGGCTCGCTTCGTCCGAGGATCCGGGCGACGGGACCGCGCACGGACCGGTAGAGCCGCCCGCAGAGTTCCTCGCCCGCCTCGGCGTCCCCGGCCAGGATCCGCCGAATGAGCTCGCGGTCGTCGCTCTGCGGCAGAGGGTCGCCTACCTTCGCCCTCGGAGCAGTTGAAGGACCACGATGACGATCACGATGACCAGCAGGACGTGCACCGTGTTCCCCGACAAAACGGGAATCGAGACGGTGCCGAGCGCCCCGAGCAGCCACAGTATCAAGAGGATCACGACGATGGTCCAGAGCATGAAGCCTCCTTCGCCGGCTCTGACCGGCGCCCTGATACTAACAGTCGGCGGGGAAGGATGGCGGGTTCAAGACGGAACCTGGCGGCCGGGGCGTGGACGCCGCGCTCCTGACAGCGGTGGGGTGGCCGGGCCGTCTGCTTTCCGGCCGGAGCGGCGGAGTCGATACCCACCGGCGCTCTCCGGACGAAGCGCCAAGAGCCTGCGCCTCAGCCCCTTGGGCGGCCTCCCGACGGGTCGGCATCGGGATTGCTCACATCGATAAAGACCGCTTCGCGGGTCACCGGGCCCGCGGTGGAGGGGGGAGTCGCGGGGATGAGGCACGCAGGGGAGGTCGTCGTCGCCGTCCTTTTCCTTCTCCCGGCTCTTCTGCTGCCGGGGACTCTCTCCCCGGCGTACGCGGCCGAGCCCGCGGACGCCGTCCTGAAGATCTACTCGACCCAGCTGAGCTCGGACTACGGGACGCCCTGGAAGGCCGGCTCCTCGCGCTCGGTCTCGGGCTCGGGGTTCGTGATCGCCGGTCATCGCATCCTCACGAACGCGCACGTGGTGAGCGACGCGACCTTCATCCAGGTGCGACGTTACGGCGAGTCCGAGCGGGTTGCCGCCCGTGTCCTCTTCGTGTCCGACGAGGCCGACCTCGCCCTGCTGACCGTCGACGAGCCGGGCTTCTTCGACCGCATTCCCCCGCTCCACCTCGGCGGTCTTCCCGAACTGCGACAGGAGATCCTGGTCCTCGGCTTCCCGCTGGGCGGCGACACCCTGAGCGTGACGCGCGGCGTCGTGTCCCGCATCGAGAGCCAGGCCTACGTCCACGCCAACGTGGAGTTGCTCGCCGGCCAGATCGACAGCGCGGTCAACCCGGGCAACAGCGGGGGGCCCGTGCTCGGAGACGGCAAGGTGGTCGGCGTCGTCATGCAGGTGTCGAAGAACGCCGACAAGGTCGCTTACATGGTTCCGACACCCGTGGTGGAGCACTTCCTCGCGGACGTGGCGGACGGGCGCTACGACGGCGTGCCGCAGGCCGCCTTCCGCTGGCAGCGGCTGGAGGCTGCCGATCTCCGCCGCAAGTACGCGCTGCCCCCCTCCGAGGCCGGCGTGCTGATCCTCGACACCATGGTAGGGAGCGCGGCGGCGGGGGTTCTCCGGGCCGGGGACATCATCCTCTCCATCGACGGCAAGCCGATCGGCACCGACGGCACGATCGAGCTCCGCCCGCGCGAGCGCACCGCCTTCACCTTCCTGCTGCAGCGGCGACAGATCGGCGACCAGGTGGCGCTGGAGCTGCTGAGGGAAGGCCGGACGATTCGCACCGCGCTGCGGCTGGACCGCCGCGTCGGGGCCGGGTCCCTCGTCCCCGGACCGCTCTACGGCGCGCGTCCACGCTACTACATCTTCGGAGGCCTGGCGTTCTGCCCCGTGACCGTGAACTACGCGCGGGCCTGGGGCGAGGACTGGTGGAACCGCGCGCCCCGGCACCTGCTCGCGCTCCTCGACCGGAGCACCCGCTTCGAGGACGAGCAGGCCGTCGTGGTGTGCAGCGTTCTGCGGGCGGAGCTGAACTCGGGCTACGAGGAGATCGCGGAGGACCTCATCGTGGAGGCCGACGGCCAGGCGGTCCGTAGCCTGCGTCACCTGATCCAGATCGTCGAGTCCCGGGACACGGGTCTCCTGGTCCTCAAGACGCACGAGGGCAAGCAGGTCGTCCTCGATCGCGAGCGTGCGCTGCGTGAGGGCCCCGCCATTCTCGCCCGCTACCAGGTGCTGAGCGACCGATCCCAGGATCTGATCACCGTGACGGGGAGTGGCTCCACGCCGACCGTCGCCACCTCGGTCGCCGGGGCGTCCCGCGGCCCCGAGAACGAGCACCTGCCTCGCTGACGTCGAGCGGGCGCTCGGGCTACCCGCTCGCTACGTAGCCGTCCGGGTGGACTGGTGTCACCCCACGCCGACCGGACGATCGCCTCGACGACGGCACCAGCAAGAAAGGAAAGGGCGCCGGACCGACCCGGCGCCCTTCGAGAGACTCGACCCCGTTCGGGGCTCGCTTTTCTCTCCTACTTCTTGACCGGGGCCTTCTCCATGGCGATGTGGGTGATCGCCTGGTGCTCGCCTTTGTCGTTGTCGCGGCAAGTGAGCTTGACCTTCTCGCCCGCCTTGAGCATCTTGAGATGCGCCACGGCCGCGCCCTCGACAGGCACCGTCTTGTCCGGCTCGCCCTTGATCGTGAGCGTCTTCGCGGTGGCGTCCGCCGAGACGACCTCGGCCTCGATCACGTGGGTCTTCACGGCGGTGGCCTTCGTGGGGGCCGGCTTCGCCGCGGCGGGCTCCTGCGAGGCGGAGGCGACGCCGGCGACGACAAACAGGGCACACACCAACAGTGTGAGTTTCTTCATTTGCTTCACGGCTCCTTGGTTGAGGCGGGCCATTGCGGCCACCCGTCATACTCCGCACCTGCAACCGCAGTGCCAGGGGGCAGGCTCAGGGCGTCAATTCGTGGAAGTGGCCCTTATCGAGAGCGTTGTCGATGAGCGTCTCGCGGGGGAGAACCTCAATCCCCGTCGTCGGAAGCCCCATTCGGGGCAGCCACTGCCCCATCTGGGGCACCCTGGATCTTCTCCAAGCGGTACTGCAGCGTCCGACGGCTGAGCCCCAGCAGGCGGGCCGCCTGCGTCACGTTGCCCCCGCATTTGTCGAGGGCACGGAGGATGAGGCTGCGCTCGAGGCCGTCGAGGTCCAGACCTTCGTCCGGGATCTCGATCGGCAGCCCTCCTGCGAGCGCCCGGCTCCGCATCCGGACCGCCGGCGGGAGTTCGTCGATGCGGACGATGTCGCCATCCGCGAGCAGCAGGGTCCTCTCGACCACCGACTCGAGCTCCCGCACGTTCCCCGGCCAGGAGTAGGCGACGAGGGCCTCGAGCGCCTCGGGGGCGATCCCCCGCGTTCGCCCGGGCTCGCCGTGCTTGGCGAGGAAGTGCTCGACGAGAAGCGGGATGTCGGTGCGCCGCTCGCGCAGCGGCGGGAGCGCGATCGGAATGACGTTGAGCCGGTAGAAGAGGTCCTCGCGGAAGCGGCCTTCGCGGACCTCCCGCTCGAGGTCGCGGTTCGTGGCCGCCACGACGCGGACGTCCACCGGCACGGGCTCGGTGCCCCCGACGCGCAACACCTCCCGCTCCTGCAGCGTGCGCAGCAGCTTCACCTGCAGGTCGCGCTTCAGCTCGCCGACCTCGTCGAGGAAGAGCGTCGAGCCCGAGGCGTGCTCGAACAGACCGATCTTGCGCACGTCGGCCCCGGTGAAGGCCCCCTTCTCGTAGCCGAACAGCTCCGCCTCGAGGATCGTCTCCGGGAGCGCGGCCACGTTGACCGCGAGGAAAGGGCGGTCACGCCGGTCGCTGGTGACGTGGATGGCCCGGGCCACGAGCTCCTTGCCGGTGCCGCTCTCCCCGTAGATGAGGACGGTGGAGGTGGAGCGGGCGACCTTGTGCACGACGCGGAACACCTCCTGCATGCTCCCGTGGGCGCCCACCAGGTTCTCGACCCGGAAGCGCCCGCGCAGCTCCTCTCGCAGCCGTCGGTTCTCGCTCACCAGACGCGTGCGCTCGACCGCCCGCGAGACGCCGAGCAGCAGCACCTCGCGGTCGACGGGCTTGGTGAGGTAGTCGAATGCGCCCTTGCGCATGGCCTCGACCGCGGAGTCGATGCTGCCGTGCGCGGTCATGATCACGACACAGGCGCCGGGCTGCTCACGCAGGATCTCCTCGAGGAGCGCGATGCCCGAGAGGTCCGGCATCTTCAGGTCGGTGAGCACCAGGTCGAAGCCCTGCCGTCGCAGGGCGGTGAGGGCGCCCCGGCCGCTCGCCGCGGTGACCACGTCGTACCCCTCCGAGCCGAGGATCAGACGGAGGATCTCCAGCTGGGGAGCCTCGTCGTCGACCACGAGGATGCGGGGCTTCACGCGCGGGCTTCCTGTGCGGCGGCCGGCTCGAGCGCGGTCGGGGCACGGACGGGGAGGACGAGGCGCACGGTCGTCCCCTGGCCGGGCGTCGAGTCGAGCGCGACTCTTCCCCCGTGGCCCTCTACGATCCGGCTCACGAGTGCGAGGCCGAGGCCGACCCCGGTCTCCTTCGTCGAGAAGTACGGCTCGAAGGCGGTGGCCGCGGCCTCCTGGGACATGCCGATGCCGGTGTCGGACACGAGGACGGCGATCGCCGGCGCGTCCGGCGGGCCTTCGGGCCGAACCGTGAGGGAGAGCCGGCCACCGCCGGGCATGGACTCGAAAGCGTTGAGCACGAGGTTGAGGAAGCAGGTCTTGAGCAGCTCGGGGTCGGCGACGGTCGCCGGGAGGCCCGGGGCAGCGTCCACCACGACCTCGATGGCCTGGTCGCGGGCCTTGTGCTGCACGAGGACGGCCGTCTCGCGCACGACGGCCCCCACGTCGCACGGGCGGGGATCGAGCCGCGCCGGCTGGCCAGAGGAGAGGAAGTCGCCGACGAGGCGGTTGAGGCGCGCCACCTCCGACTTCAAGGTCGCCATCAGGGACTGGAACTCGCCGCGCCGCGCCTCGTCCTCGGGGCCGAGGCGGGTCCGCACGTGGTCGATGGTGAGGCTGATGGAGTTGAGGGGGTTGCGGATCTCGTGGGCCAGGGCCGAGGCGAAGCGGCCCATCGCGGTCGAGCGCTCGGCGACGCGGAGTCGCTCCTCGAGGAGCCGGCTCTCCCCGAGCCGTTCCACCATCTGGTTGAACGTGCGGGCGAGCGCGCCGAGCTCGTTGCTGCCGGAGGCGTGTACCCGGGCGAGGAGATCGCCCGCGGCGACGCGTCGCGCCGCGTCGGTCAAGGCCCGCACCGGCCGCGAGACGGCGGAGGCGAGGACGATCGACAGGAGCATGCCGAGAGCGAAGACGGCCAGCGTCGCCGCGACGCGGCTCGCGAGGGCAGTCTGGGAAAGCGCGGAGAAGTCGTCGAGGATCCGCGTGATGACCACGTAGCCGACTCGCCGGTCGCCGACCACGATGGGGACGGTGAGGTTCGACGTGGTGGGGTGGCCGAGCGAGGTCTCGTCGCCGAGCACGCCGCGGATCACGAACTCCGACGGCCCGCGGCGGCGCGCGAGCTTCTTGCCGACGATACGGGGATCGGTCGAGGCCTGCACCACCTCGGCCGAGGCGTCGGCGATGGAGACGTCCCTCACCCCGAGCTGCTTCAGCTTCTCCGCGTAGGCCTGCACGGCCTTCTGGGGGTCCGTCTGGGGGTCCGCCCCGCTCCCGGGCTGCTTCTGCGTGATCTCGATGGCGGTGGAGAGCTCCTCCGTGTAGTCGCGCACGCGGGCGAGCAGGGCACGCTCGCTGAAGAAGTGCAGCACGAAGAGGCTGCCGATCGAGAGCACGAGCAGCGAGAGCATCATGAGCTGCAGCTGGGTGCGGAGCGACCGGCTCCTCAGCCGGCTCAGCGGGGGTGTGCCCACGCTTCGAGTCTAGCCCTGCCTCGCCCCCGGCCCAAGGGTCGCTCGTGCCTCAGCCCAGCCCGGTCTCCTGGACGAGCTTGCGAGCGGCGGGTATCACGGCGCAGGCGCGTTCCACCTCCGCTACGTGACACATCGGGCCGCGGCTATCTGTCGCCGACGAACAATCGATTAGTCTTCACCCTGGGGGCCAGGGAGAATGACTCCCTCTCGTCCTGCTCCTGAGGCTTCGGCGCACAGCCGAGGGCGGGTGAGTTCACGTGCGACGCCTCGACGAAGATGACGCCGTCATCTGGATGTCGGGACGGCAACGTCCGTCGAGGTCGAGCCCGCGGCCGCCGTACGCAAAGTGATCCCCGAAGGAGACGCCGATGGCTGATGAGAAGAAGCCTGCCAACGCATTCGACGCCACGCAGTGGCACGAGGTCGAGGCGGGCGAGAGCCTTTCGAAGATCGCCGTCAAGTACTACGGCGATGCCAGCCTGTACACGAAGATCTTCGAGGCGAACAAGGACGTCCTCAAGGACCCCAACATGGTTCGGGTCGGCCAGAAGCTTCGCATCCCCTGAACCCCGGGGCCGCACGTTTCGTGACGGACATCGGTCTCGGCGGCACCCCCGCCGCCGGGCGTTGAAACAGGAGGACACATGTCGAAGCGTTGGACTTGCCTGACGGTCGTCCTGCTGGCAGCGTCGCTCGCCGTCGCGTGCGCCAGCCAGAAGGCTCCCGCGGAAGCGGCGGTGGCGGCCGCCGAGCAGGCCTTTGCTGCCGCGAAGGCCGAAGCCGTCAAGTACGTGCCTGACCAGGTGAACGCCGTGCAGACCTCGCTCGATGCCGCAAAGGCCTCGCTCGCAAAGGGTGACTACCAGGCCGCTCTCACGGCTGCGCAGGCGTTGCCCGCCCAGATCGGCGAGCTCCAGACTGCAGCGGCGGCGAAGAAGACGGAGCTGACGCAGACCTGGGCGACCCTGAGCACGGGCCTGCCGCAGGTCGTCCAGGCCATCCAGAGCCGAGTGGACATCCTCTCCAAGGCGAAGAAGCTCCCGGCGGGTCTGGACCAGGCGAAGCTCGACTCTGCAAAGAGCGGACTCGCAGCCATCACCGAGGCCTGGGCTGCCGCCACGGCGGCGGCCGGCGTCGGGGACATGGCAGAAGCCGTGTCGAAGGCGAACGCGGTCAAGGGCAAGGCCGTCGAGGCGCTGAACGCGCTCGGCATGCCGATTCCCACCGGCCTCCAATAGCCCGGCACGGCCCAGAGGGCTGAGCGCCCGGTCGCGCCTGCCCGCGCGGCGACGGGGGTCCTCGTCGAGGATCCCTGTCCGCCGCGCACCCGGTCGACGAGGTCGGTGTCGGCAACTGCGGCAAGAGCCGACCTGGCCTATGCGCCCTCGAGCTCCACCCTGATCGGCGCCGCCGACCAGATCTCGGTCGCGTACTCCCGCACCGTGCGGTCGGAGGAGAAGCGGCCCATCCCCGCCACGTTGAGGATGGACATCCGGGCCCAGTCCTCGGCGCGCCGGTACGTGCAGGCGGCGCGGGACTGGCATTCCACGTAGGCGTCGAAGTCGGCGCAGAGGAAGTACCGGTCGGATCCCAGAAGCTCCTCCACCACGGGCCGGAACAAGCCCGGGTTGGCTTCTTCGAGGGGACCCCGGGCGATGGCGTCCACGGCTCGTCCGAGCTCGGCGCTCTTCTCGACCCAGGCGCGTGGGTCGTACCCCGAGGCCCGCAAGGCCTCGATCTGCGCGGCGGTGTGACCGAAGATGAAGACGTTCTCCGCGCCCACCTCGTCCCGGATCTCCACGTTCGCCCCGTCGAGCGTCCCCAGGGTCAAGGCGCCGTTGAGCCCAGCCTTCATGTTTCCCGTTCCCGAGGCCTCGCTGCCCGCCGTCGAGATCTGCTCGGAGAGCTCGCAGGCCGGGAAGATCCGCTCGGCCAGCGAGACCGAGTAGTTCGGCAGGAACGCCACGCGCAGCCTTCCTCGCGTCGCCGGGTCGCCGTTCACCATCTGGCCCACCGCGTGGATGAGCTTGATGATGAGCTTGGCCATGGCGTAGCCGGGAGCGGCCTTGCCGGCGAAGATGACCACGCGGGGCACGCCGTCGTCTCTGCCCTCGCGGATCCGCTGGTGGAGCGCGATCGCATGCAGCACGTTCAGGAGCTGGCGCTTGTACTCGTGGATTCTCTTCACGTGGCAATCGAAGAGCGCGTCGGGGTCCAGGTCGAGGCCCTGGCCGCGACGAACCCACTGGGAGAGGGCGGCCTTGCCCCGCCGCTTCACGGCCGACCACTGCTGGCAATAGGCCGGGTCCCCGGCGAATGCATCGAGCCCGCGCAGCTCGTCGAGGTCCTTCAGCCAGCCGTCGCCGATGGCGTCGGTGACGAGGCGGGCGAGAGGCGGGTTGCACTTCAGGAGCCAGCGGCGGGGCGTGATGCCGTTCGTCTTGTTGTTGAAGCGGCCGGGGAAGTGCGCATGAAAGCCTGCGAAGGTCCGCCGGGTGAGGATCTCCGTGTGGAGCCGGGCCACGCCGTTGACGGAGTGGCTGCCCACGATGGCCAGGTGGGCCATGCGGACGTGGCCGCTGTCGTCCAGGATGGCCATCTTCCGCCCGGCGTCTTCACCTTCGGAACGGCGCGCGGCCACCGCCAGGCGGAAGCGGCGGTCGATCTCCTCGATGATCTCGAAGTGGCGAGGCAGCAGGCGGCGCAGCAGCTCCGACGGCCAGCGCTCCAGGGCCTCCGGCAGGATCGTGTGGTTGGTGTACGCGAAGACCTGCTGGGTGAGCGCCCAGGCCTGGTCCCAGTCGACCCGCTCCGCGTCCACGAGCAAGCGCATCAGCTCGGGAATCGCCAGGGCGGGATGGGTGTCGTTGAGCTGGATCGCGACCTTCGCCGGGAGCTCCTCCCAGCGCCGCGGCCGCTTGCGGAAGCGCCGGAGCACGTCCTGCAGGGTCGCGGAGACGAAGAAGTACTGCTGCTTGAGGCGCAGCTCCTTGCCCGCGTACTGGTCGTCCGGAGGATAGAGGACCTTGGAGATGTTCTCGGACTGGTTCTTGTCCTCCACCGCCCGCACGTACTCGCCGGCGTTGAAGCGCAGGAGGTCGAACTCGCGGCTCGACTTCGCCGCCCACAGCCGGAGGGTGTTCACGTTGTTGGTGCGAAAGCCCGCGACCAGGGTGTCGTAGGCCATGGCGTAGACGCTCTGGGTGTCGACCCAGCGGGCGCGGAGCTGGCCCTTGTCGTCACGGACGTGCTCGCTGCGCCCGTAGAACTGCACCGGGAACAGCACGTGCGGACGCGGGATCTCCCAAGGGTTGCCGTAGCGAAGCCAGTTGTCGGGAGTCTCGATCTGGAAGCCGTCCTGGATGCGCTGCCGGAAGATCCCGTACTCGTAACGGATGCCGTAGCCGTACAAGGGCAGCCCGAGGGTGGCGGCCGACTCGAGCAAGCACGCCGCCAGGCGGCCCAGGCCGCCGTTGCCCAGGCCGGCATCCCACTCCTGCTCCTGCAGCTCCTCGAGGTCGTAGCCCAGCCGCTCCAGCGCCTCGCGGTAGGCGTCTTGCGCCCCGAGGCTCAGCACGTTGTTGAGGAGGGCCCTGCCCAGCAGGAACTCGAGAGAGAGGTAGTAGACCCTCTTGGCGTCGGCGTGGTAGTAGGCGTCCTGCGTGCGGAACCATCGTTCCATCAGACGGTCCCGAACGGCGTAGGCGAGTCCCTGGTAGGCGTCGAAGTCGCGGGCGGTGTACTGGTCCTTGGCGACCGAGTACATCATCCGGTGGGCGAAGGCCTCGGTGATGCCGGGAACGTCCAGCCGGCCGGGTACCGGTTGCGGGATCCGCTTGCCGTGCACGTTGGCGGATCTTACCCGCTCCCGAGGGGCGATCTGGGGGCGGCTCAGGTCGTTCCCCTTTCGAAGAAGAGCGCCATGACGTCGGGCGGCCAGTCCGTCGCGCGGTTCGTTTCCTTGTCGACGTGGGCGACGGTCATGAGACAGCGCGACACGTTCTTGCCTGCGGCATCGACCATGGTGCACTCGATGAGCGCATCGGGGCCGCGGAACTCGCGCACGAACGACGTGATGGCGATCTCCTGATCCCCCCGGGCAGGCCGGATGAAGTCGATCTCCATTCTCCGGACCCAGACCATGAACGGCAACGTCGCCAGGGTCCTCAGATCCCAGCCCAAGTGGTCACGCAGGCCCTCCATCCGGTGATCGGTGTAGTAGGTCGCGTACCTCCCCGTGCTCACGTGATCGTAGGGATCGAGCTCGGAGAACTTGATCCGGTGCGTCGTCCTGTAGACGATCGGTGCCTTCGACATTTTGGTCCACCTCGCTTCTGACGACACGCGCTCGAAGGGCCTCCCCGCCGCTACGAGCTCGCCGCACTGGGGCGCCTGCACGCGACTGCATGCCATGCTTGGCGTGGCATGGCGTCCGGCGAGTCGGTTCGGAGGGCGATCCGCGAGGTCCGGGACCAGGGCTACTGCGTCCTGCGGGGCCATTTCCCGGCGCCTCTGGTGGACGCGTGCCGTCACGCGTTCTGGCCGCGCCTGCTCGCGTATCTCGACAGCGGCCTGGCGTCGAACCGTGGCCCACGTCGCCATTATCTCCCCATGCCCTTCGAGCCACCGTGTTTCACAGCGCAGTTCTTCTTCGATCCTGCCGTGCTGGCCATCGTGCGTGGCCTCATGGACGACCGGGTCGTCGCCGACCAATGGGGCTGCGACGTGACCCTGCGCGGATCGGAGTATCAGGCCGCGCACGTGGACTATCAGCGCCCGCTCTTCCCAGAGGCTCCGGACCTCGCGCTGCCTCCGTATGCGGTCGTCGTCAGTTTCGGCCTGGTCCGGATCGCGCCGGAGCACGGCCCGGTCGAGATTGCCCCGGGCACGCAGCGCATGACGCGCCCCGCTCCGCGCTCTCCCCGGACCGAGACGGCGTCCGTACCGCAGAAGCCGGCTCAGGCAGGAGCGGGAGGGCAGGTGTCGCCTCCGCCGCCGGCCGCGGCGGCGCCTCCCGCCGACCGCCGCCCCGGCCGCGCCTCCCGCGGAGGCCCCGAAGGCGGCTCCGCCGCCCGCGCCAAAGATCGCGTCCGGCGTCATCGATCCGGGCGGGGAGATCGCCGTCCCGGCACGAAGGCCGGCCTCACTCGGATCGGCGCTGACAAGTGCAGGCTCTGCCACAAGGTCCAGCACGCCTCGTGGGCCGCCTCGGCGCACGCCAAGCGGACGCCGCCCCTCGACTGCGAGAGCTGCCACGGCCCCGGGAGCGAGTACAAGACGATCACCGTGATGAAGGACCCGGCGAAGGCGAAGGCCGCGGGCCTCGTCCTTCCGGACGCCGCGTTCTGCCAGAAGTGCCACAAGGCTCCGTGGGACCCGGCACTTCTCGCGAAGGCCCACGCGCACAAGGTGGCCTCGTAACCGAAGCGACTAAGCAGGAAAGAACTGGGGCCAAAGCGAGGACATGGAAGTGCCCGAGGACGAGAAACCCGGAGGGATCGGCCGCTTGCCGCGCAGGCTTCGCGACGGACTGCGAAACTGGCGACTGCGGAGCTGGCGCACGGCCCTGCTCGGCCTCTGGATCGCCTGGTTGATCGTCGGATTCCTGGTCATCCCACCCATCGTCCGCAAACTGCTGATCGAAAACCTCCGGGAGCGGGCGGGCCTCGAGGCCACCGTCCGATCGGTCCGATTTAACCCCTTCGCTCTTTCGCTCACCGTCGAGGGCCTGTCCATCGCCGATCGCCGCCCGCGGTCCGTACTCTTCTCCGCCGACGAGATCTACGTCAACGCCCAGCTCTCAAGCGTCTTTCGCTGGGCGGCGACCCTGAGCGAGCTCCGCATGGTGAATCCCGTCATCGGCGCGCGGCGCTTCGCCGACGGCAAGATCAATCTGGCGGAGGTGGTCGAGGAGGTCAAACGGCGGCAGCCCCCTGAGGTGCGCCCGCCCGATCCGAAATCGAGCCTGCCCCGCGTCCTCCTTCAGCACATCAAAGTCAGCGGGGCCACGATCAACGTCGAGGACCAGGCGCGCGCCAAGCCTCTGAAGATGGCCTTCGGGCCGTCCGTGTTCGAGCTCTCCGAAATCAGCACGATCCCCAAACGCCAGGGAACCAAGGAGATCAGCATCCGCCTGCCAGGATCGGGTGTCGTGCGAGTCACCGGGAACGTCACCGTGCAGCCTCTCGGGATCGAAGGGGACGTGAAGCTCGAGGAGCTGCACCTGAAGGACCTCTGGCCCCTGCTGGAACCCCACTTCCAATTCACGGTCACGGGCGGTGAGCTGTCGGGCCGCTTTCACTACACGGTCGCTGCCGTGGACGGCGCGGTAAATGCCCGAATCACCGATTTCGAGAACGCCCTGAAGAACCTGACCGTCGTGAACGAGGGCGATCGGATTCTCGAAGTCCCGGCCGCCACGATCACGAAAGGCAGTTTCCGCTGGCCGGAAGCCGAGCTCGTCGTGGAAAAGCTGCGGGTCGAGCGGCCGAGCGTGCTGGTCGGGCGGGATGCCGACGGGAAGATGAGCTACGAGCGAATGGTCCCCCCGCCGACCCGAGAGGCGGTGGCCCAGACGTACCAGGAGATCGAGAAGGCCGCGCGCTGGACCGTCGAGGTCGGCCGCTTCGAGGTCGTCGGTTCGCGCGGCCGCTTCGTGGACCACACCTCAACCCGCCCGTCGCGCTCGAGGCGGGCGACATCCAGTTTGCGGTCACGGGCCTTACGACCCGCCCGGGCGCGGTCTTCGGCGTCGTGTCCTCGTCGTCGCTTCCCAAGGGCGGGACGATGAAATCGACCGCCAAGGTCGGCATGAAGCCCGTTCAATTCGAGGCGGACTTCGCGCTCGCCGGTGTCGACCTGACCGTAGGGCAGCCGTACCTGGGCCGCCTCCTTCCCTTCGAGATTCTCTCCGGACGGGCGGGCTCGAAGGGAAAAGTCGCGGGCGGTATCGACGCGAAGAAGAGCTTCTGGGTGAAGTTCGCCGGCGATCTCGAGGCCCGGACGATGGCGCTGAAGGAGACGGTCACGGGCACGACGCCCCTGAAGTGGGACGCCGTCGAGGTCCGGGGCGTCGAGGCCGGATACGGGCCCACGGCCCTCGGCGTCAAGTCGGTCGACATTCGCGGCGCGAGAATCGACCTGGTGATGTCGGAGAAAGGCGAGCTCAGCGTTTCCGAGGTCAAGAAACGGCTGGATGCGAGATCGCCGAGGGATTCGCAACCCCCTCGCGCAGCGCCGGCGGCGGGCCCGAAGCCAACCGAAGGGCACCCGATTCCGATCCGCGTCGATTCGATCGCCCTCACCGACGGATCCATCGCCCTGACGGATCACCGGCTGCGTCCTCCTTATACGGTGGCCGTCGATCGCATCCAGGGCACGGTCAAGGGAGTCTCATCCACCACGAAGGCTCCGGCGCCGATCGAGATCGGCGCGGTCGTGCGCGGTGGCGGGGCGGTGACGATCAAGGGAGCGATCGATCTCTTTCGATCCCGGCCGTGCGACCGACCTGCGGCTCGACGTGCAAAGGGTCGAGATCACACGGCTGTATGCCTCTCGGTTAGTTATCTTCGGCCATCCGGTCACCAAAGGTCACAGCAACGTCGGCCTCGACTACAAGGTCAACGACCAGCACCTGAAGGGCACGAATCACATCGTGACCCAGGACCTCACGCTCGGCGACAAGGTCGCCGGCGAAGGGAAGGTGAATCTCCCGATCAAGCTGGGCGTCTCCATCCTCACCGACAAGGAAGGCCGCATCACGCTCGACGTTCCGGTCGAGGCCGCCTCGACGACCCGAAGTTCGGGGTCGGCACAGCGATCGGGGGTGTCGTCTCCGGGCTGATCAAGTCTCCGTTCCGTCTGCTCGGGAAAATCGGCGGCGGGAAAGAGGGGGAAGATCTCGGCTTCGTCGAGTTTCCGGCCGGGAGCGCGGTGCTCGAGCCGGCCTTCGCCGAGCGGCTCCGGACTCTGGCGAACGCCCTGAAGGAGCGCCCGGAACTGCGGATCGTGGTGCCGGGCGCCTGGGACAATGCCGCCGACGGGGCGGCGCTGAAAGAGGCGGCACTGCCGATACCCGAAGGCGGCCTCGAGTCGCTGGGGCGGGCGCGCGCCGACGCGGTCCGGAAGGCCTTCGTCGACACCTCGGGCCTCGACGCGTCCCGGATTGAGCTGACGTCGCCGCGCGCCGTCACCGGCTCCACCGGGGGGCGCGTCCGCCTGACGCTCGAACTGGCCGGTGCGACGCGAAACCCCGCGACGTGAAGCGCGGGGTGCGTGTTAACCGCGAACCTCATTGAAGTTCGCGG